>NZ_JAUOSB010000003.1 GCF_030548295.1 Wenyingzhuangia sp. 2_MG-2023 | reverse complement strand
AATTCAAGTTCTTCAATTTTCTCTTTCAATTTTTTGATTTCATCTTGTTTGCTCATTGCTTTTTTCTTTTGGTCTAAAGTACTATATTTTTTAATCCAATAATCAATAGAAGATCTCGGAACGTTATATTTTTTAGCAGCAAAATTGGTAGAGATTTGACCATTTTGAATTTGGTCAATGATGAATAATTTGAGTTCAAAACCGACTTTAGTGTACGATTTTTTTCGATAGGGTTGTTTTTGTTTACTTTCCATAAGTGACTAATTATTGATGAATTTTTAGTCAACCTATTTCAGGATTTTACACCGATCTAATGTTTGGCAACGGTCTTGTATAAAAATAGTTGCGTTTTTGCGTGCGAGGGTTTTCCGTAGGAAAATCAGAAGTAGCAAAAGAGCAACGACCTTTAAAATTAGTTCTAAATATAGCAATTTTTTTTATGCGTTGTTGTGCATAGTTTTTTAACATCCATTATTCGAAATAATTTTAATATCAGTTTTTGATTTTTTAATACTTTCAAATTCCCATAATTTTCCATTCCAAAAAAGTTTCTTTATTCCTATACTTTTTTCAATTATTAGACTGTCAGAGGATATTTGGTTTAAATTAAGTTCTTTCTGATTTTGTGTACCTTTTACATTTATGTCTTTCCCATTTTTACTTATAAATCTTCTACTTCCCATACAACTATTAGGATTTATAAAATTATCGAAATCAATTTTAATCGTGTCTTTTTTCGCAGTAAGGTAAATTACAATTCCATCTTCACAACATCCACATTTCATATTTCTATTGTAACTGTCAGTTTTATTAATGTAATAAGTACTTACGGTATATTCTCGAATAGAGTCTGAATTTTTAAAATTTAAAATATCTCCTTTATTATAAGGAAACCATTCAGAATATGATTTGTTAAATTCAGGACATTTAATGATACCCTTATTCATATATAATTTTAAACTATAAAGAATAATAAAAAGACAAATAAAAATTCCAATTAGCCAATATCTTTTTTTCATTAATTATTGAGTTTGAGTTAAATTATGCACAACTCGTTATATACTCACCAAAAGTAACGTTATCCATTCACATTCACGGACAACATCATTTAGTTTTTTTATCAATTCTAAAAGTATTGTTTTTTAAGTAGTTTTTAACGCTGTTTTCATAATAAAACTGAGGATTGTTAGTTTGTGGTTGGTAAAAGTGAATTCAAATTAAATAAAAAAGCATCTTTTGTACGCAGTAGTTACGTAAAAAGATGCTTTTGCAATTGTTAAAATCAACAAGTTTTAAGCTTCCGCAGTACCGTTGAATTTTATTCTTTTTTCAATAGCCTGAATGATAGATCCTGCAATGTCTTTTCCCGTTGCGTTTTCTATACCTTCCAATCCAGGAGAAGAGTTTACTTCTAACAACAATGGACCTTTGTTTGAGCGAATCAAATCCACACCCGCTACAGGCAAGTTTAATATTTTGGCAGATTTTAATGCTAACTTTTTCTCTTCAGGTGTAATTTTTACAATAGAAGCAGAGCCTCCTTGGTGTATGTTTGCTCTAAATTCTCCCTTAGCAGCTGTTCTTTCTATAGAGGCTACCACACGTCCGTCTACCACAAAACATCTTAAATCTTTTCCGTTGGCTTCTCTAATAAATTCTTGCACTAAGATGTTTGCATTTAAACTTTTAAAAGCATTGATTACAGATTCAGCAGCTTTATTTGTTTCAGCCAAAACAACACCTTTTCCTTGTGTGCTTTCTAATAGTTTGATAATCAATGGTGCTCCACCCACCATGTTGATCAAATCTTTGGTGTCTAATGGTGATTTTGCAAAACCAGTAGTAGGAATGTGAATATCGTTTTTTGAGAATAATTGAGAAGAATACAATTTATCTCTTGAAGAACTGATGGATTCAGCATCGTTTAAACAATATGTACCTAGTGTTTTAAACATTCTTAATAAGGCACAACCATAAAAAGTCATACTTGTTTTGATTCGTGGAATTACCGCATCAAAATCATTAATAACATTACCACCTCTGTAACGAATTTCTGGAGTAACAGTGTCTAGTTTCATGTAACACTGTTGTACGTTTAAAAACACCATTTCGTGTCCTCTTGCTCGTCCAGCTTCCATCAATCTTTTGTTAGAATACAATTCTGGGTTGCTTGCCAAAACAGCTATTTTTAAACCTGTCTTTTTCATCACAAAAGTTTCGTACTTACGATCAATTTCTTCTTCCGAAATATCACCTAGTACAAATTCTTCTGCGGGGTTTACAATCATTCTATTTTCCATGGCTTGTCTACCCAACAGCATTTTAAACTCCATGGTATCTCTGTCTGCCAACGTAAGTTCTATTTCCCAAGTAGTATCACCCATGGTAACTTCAGAAGCAATTACATATCGCTTTTCAGGAATTCCCGATGAACTTTTAATAATTCTAGTGGCAATTATTTTAGCTTCACATTCTACAGAAATACTTCTGTTTTCTGTCAAAGGCTGAACGTAAAAACGCACCCAGTTTTCTTTATTTTTTCTATATGTTGTAATATCAGTAGCTTGAATAGAAGATGTTTTTGCACCAGAATCTACTCTTGCTTTGATAGCAGGAATATTCAGTTGGTTAAAGTGACACCATTCTTTGTTTCCTACAATTTTTAATTCACTCATTTATAATTTATTTTTTTTCGAATGTAAAGGTAATAATATGTTATTTGTGTTATGACAATATTAATTTTAAAGATAGATTATTTTCTTTTTTAAATCCTTTTAAAATCATATTGAATTGTTATATTTGTCGCAGAAATTTAAGAACATGAATACAATCAAGTTGCATCATCATCACATCCTATACTGCGCTTAAGCGAGTTGGAAGGATTATGTTGTAATAGTAAACATATATTTTCATACCCGTTTGAGATCTCTCGAACGGGTTTTTTATTTTAAAAATTGATATAAACTATATACAAATGAGCACGTTAAAAATTGCCATTCAAAAATCAGGAAGATTGAACGAAGATTCTTTACAATTATTAAAAGAATGTGGAATTTCAATTGATCATCGCAATGCACAGTTAAAAGCAACTGCGAGAAATTTTCCTTTGGAAGTTTTTTATTTAAGAAATGGTGACATTCCTCAGTATTTAGAAGATGGAGTAGTAGATATTGCTATTTTGGGAGAAAATACGTTGATTGAAAAAGGTGAAAATTTACCAATAGTAGAACGTTTAGGTTTTTCTAAATGCAAAGTTTCTTTGGCAGTGCCTAAAGATGTTGATTACACGGATATTTCTTATTTTGAAGGAAAACGCATTGCAACTTCGTACACCAATACTTTAGAAAAGTACTTAAAAGAGAAAAACATAAAAGCTACGTTTCATAAAATTGCAGGTTCTGTAGAGATTGCTCCAAATATTGGTTTGGCTGATGGTATTTGTGATATTGTAAGTTCAGGAGGAACTTTGTTTGCAAACGGATTGAAAGAAGCAGAAGTGATGTTTTGGTCTGAAGCTGTTTTGACAAAATCACCTGTGTTATCAGATGATAAACAAGCTTTGTTAGATAAATTACAATTTAGAATTCAAGCAATTTTAAAAGGACGTGCTAATAGATACGTATTGTTAAATGCTCCAAATGATAAGGTTGATGCTATTATTAAAGTAATTCCAGGAATGAAATCTCCAACGGTTTTGCCACTAGCACAAGAAGGATGGAGTTCTATTCATACGGTAATTCCTAAAGATAAATTTTGGGAAATTTTAGATGAGTTAAAAGCTTTAGGTGCAGAAGGTATTTTAACTACGGAGATTGAGAAAATGGTTTTATAATAGTACAAAGTAAAAAGTATAAAGTACAAAGTAAGAAAAGCTAAAGTACTCATTACTTAATACTCAGTACTCAGTACTAGTAAAAAATGAAAACATACATTAACCCATCAAAAGATACTTGGGCAAGAATTACTCAACGTCCAGCTAAAGAAGCAAATACGTTAGGTGCTACTGTAAAAGGTGTTTTTGAAGATGTAAAAATAAATGGAGATCAGGCTTTAAAAAACTACACAGAGAAATTTGATGGAGTTATTTTATCTGATTTAAAAGTTACTCAGCAAGAAATAAACAATGCAATCCCTTTGGTTTCTCAAAAATTAAAGGATGCTATTGTATTGGCTAAAAACAATGTAGAGACGTTTCATGCTTCTCAAAAAATAGAGAAAAAAGTAATTTCTACGGTTAACGGTGTGGATTGTTGGCAAGAAATGAAGCCTATAGAAAAAGTAGGTTTGTACATTCCAGGAGGATCGGCACCTTTATTTTCTACCATTTTAATGTTGGGAGTTCCTGCAAAAATTGCTGGAGCTACTAAAATAGTTTTGTGTACACCACCATCAAAAGATGGAACGATCAACCCAGCAATTTTATTTGCTGCACAGTTGGTAGGTGTTACAGAAATCTATAAATTAGGTGGAATTCAAGCTATTGCAGCCATGACGTATGGTACGGAATCTGTACCAAGTGTTTATAAAATATTTGGACCAGGAAATCAGTTTGTAACGGCAGCAAAACAATTTGCTTTAACGCAAGGATTAGCTATTGATATGCCAGCAGGACCAAGTGAAGTGATGGTAGTTGCAGATAAAGATGCTGATGCTAGTTTTGTGGTAGCAGATTTATTATCGCAAGCAGAACACGGTGCGGATAGTCAGGTGATTTTGGTAACGGAATCTCAAAAATTAATAGACAAAGTTCAAATAGAATTAGAAAAACAATTAGCGGAGTTGCCAAGACAAGAAGTGGCAAGATTGGCTATTGAAAACTCTAGTGCTATTTTGATTGATAATATTGATGATCAAAATGAATTGATTAACGAATATGCTCCTGAACATTTAATTTTAAATGTGTTGAATGAGGATTTGTATTTAGATAAAATTGTGAATGCTGGTTCTGTATTTATAGGGCCTTTAACACCAGAAAGTGCAGGAGATTATGCTTCAGGAACAAATCATACGTTGCCTACGAACGGATATGCTCGTATGTACAGTGGTGTGAATTTAGATGCGTTTACAAAGAAAATCACCTATCAAAAAATAACAGCAGAAGGAATTCAGAATATTGGTCCTGCTATTGAATTGATGGCAGCAGCAGAAGGATTGGATGCACATAAAAATGCAGTGACGTTAAGGCTTAATAGTATCAAGTAGTTAGTATTGAGTATCAAGATTTTTTGATACTAGGTACCAGATACTAGATACCAAATACATGAAAATATGAGTTTCGATTTAAAAAATATAATCAGAGAAAATGTAGCCAACATGAAAGCTTACTCTTCAGCAAGAGATGAGTTTCAGGGAGCTACAGATGATATGGTGTTTTTGGATGCCAATGAAAATCCGTTTGAAAATGGAGTGAATCGTTATCCAGATCCGATGCAGAGAACTGTAAAATCAGAATTGGTAAAAATTAAAGAAGTTGCTCAAGAAAACATTTTCTTAGGAAATGGTTCTGATGAAGTCATCGATTTGATTTTACGCGCTTTTTGTGAACCTAAAGAAGATAATATCATCACTTTGCCACCTTCATACGGAATGTATGATGTGTCGGCTAATTTGAATAACATTAACATTAAAGAAGTTCCTTTAAAAGAGAATTTTCAGCCCAATGTTTCTAAAATATTAGAAACAGTTGATGAAAATACGAAAGTGATTTTCTTGTGTTCTCCAAACAATCCATCAGGGAACTTGTTTGATTATGCGAATGTAAAAGCGATTGTAGAAGGTTTTAATGGATTGGTTGTGGTTGATGAAGCCTATATTGATTTTGCATCGGAGCCAAGTTGGGTTGCTCGTTTAGAGAAACATCCTAATTTAATAGTGAGTCAAACCATGTCTAAAGCTTATGGTATGGCAGGAATTCGTTTGGGAGTTTGCTATGCATCTGCCGAAATTATTGCAGTTTTAAACAAAATTAAACCTCCATACAACGTTAATGAGTTAACGCAGCAAAAAGCTTTAGAGCGTTTGTTGGCTTATGAAGATGTACAAGAAGAGATTGAAGCTGTTTTGGTAGAACGTGATAATTTAGAAATTGCCTTAAAAGAGGTTTCTTTTGTAGAAAAAATATATCCTAGTGATGCCAATTTTTTATTGGTAAAAGTAGATGATGCTACCAAACGTTACAACCAACTCATAGAAAAAGGAATTGTGGTGAGAAATAGAACCACGCAGTTATTGTGTGAAAATACCTTGCGTTTTACAGTAGGAACCATTAAAGAGAATATTGCTTTGATGAAGGCTTTAAGAGAGCTTCAATAGAAGCGAATTCCTGAACTTGTTTCAGGAAAAAAAATGAATGTTTATTGAAATACTATTGTTATATATTATCAAATAAAAGTAGAAACTTATTATATATAGGTTACACAGATACTATTGCTCGAAGAATAAATGAACATAAAAAAGGATTTGGAGCTGTATTTACCAAAAAATAAAATGTGCATGATTTGGTTTATTATGAAGAGTTTGATGATAAATCAACAGCGAAGAAAAGAGAGAAACAATTAAAAAATTGGCATAAAGAATGGAAATGGAACTTGATAAAAGAATCAAATCCTTATTTATTGACAATTGAATTATAATAATATCCTGAAACGAGTTCAGGATTGATTAACAAGTTAATCATGAAAAAAGTTTTATTTATAGATAGAGACGGTACACTTTGTATAGAACCACCTGTAGATTATCAATTAGATAGTTTAGAAAAGTTAGAGTTTTATCCAAAGGTTTTCCGTTACATGGCAAGAATTGCCGAGGAATTGGATTATGAATTGGTGATGGTAACCAATCAAGATGGATTGGGAACAGATTCTTTTCCTGAAGATACTTTTTGGCCAGCTCAGAAAAAAGTGATTCAGGCTTTTGAAAATGAAGGTGTCGTTTTTACTGCTGTACATATTGATAAAACTTTTCCGCATGAAAATGCTGAAACTCGCAAGCCAAGAACAGGTTTGTTAACGCAGTATTTTGATAAAGAAAAATACGATTTAGAAAAATCTTTTGTGTTAGGTGATAGAATTACGGACATGGAATTGGCTAAAAATTTAGGAGCTAAGGGAATTTTTTTATCAGAAAATCCAGAATTAGGTGTTGATGAAGTAGAGGCTGATGTAAAAGCAATTCACGATTGTATTGCCTTGACTTCTACAGATTGGAAAACTATTTATGAGTTTTTAAAACTTGAAGATAGAGTATCAGAAATCACAAGAAACACCAACGAAACTAAAATTTACATCAAACTAAATTTAGATGGATCTGGTAAGAATGATATTTCTACAGGAGTAAAATTCTTTGATCACATGCTAGATCAAATTGGTCGTCATGGTGCCATGGATTTAACCGTAAAAGTAGATGGTGATTTAGAGGTTGATGAACATCACACCATAGAAGATACCATGATTGCTTTAGGAGAATTATTTAACAAAGCTTTAGGTAATAAATTAGGAATAGAACGTTATGGTTTTTGTTTGCCAATGGACGATTGTTTGGCACAAGCTGCAGTTGATTTTGGTGGAAGACCTTGGTTGGTTTGGGAAGCTGATTTTAAACGTGAAATGATTGGTGATATGCCAACGGAAATGTTTTTACACTTGTTTAAATCATTTACTGATGGAGCTAAATGTAATTTAAACATTAAAGCGGAAGGAGATAACGAACATCACAAAATAGAAGGAATTTTTAAAGCCTTTGCGAAAGCAATGAAAATGGCTGTAAAGCGTGATGCTAATAAAATGTTTTTACCGAGTACGAAGGGCGTTCTTTAGAACGCAGTACAGAGTACAAAGTAGTTAGTACAGAGTTTTTTTGTTGCTACGATAAACTAGATACTTTGTACTGAGGACTAAATACTAAAAAAAATGAAAATAGTAATTATAAACTACGGAGCTGGAAACATACAATCTATCCGATTTGCGATTGAGCGATTAGGATACGAAGCTGTTTTGAGTAATGATGTTGAAGAAATAAAAAGTGCAGATAAAGTTATTTTTCCAGGAGTTGGAGAAGCAAGTTCTGCCATGAAAATGTTAAAAGCTACAGGATTAGATGCCTTAATTCCAACCTTAACTCAACCTGTTTTAGGAATTTGTTTAGGAATGCAGTTGATGTGTAAATATTCTGAAGAAGGAGATACCACAGGATTAGGTATTTTTAATGTAGATGTAAAACGTTTTGAAAACATTGTAAAAGTTCCTCAAATAGGATGGAACCAAATTAGCGGTTTGGGATCTAAGATTTTTAACAATGTTAAAGAAGGTGCTTACATGTATTTGGTACACAGTTATTATGCACCTTTAACTAAAGAAACTATTGCGACTACGGAATATGGAATTCAATATTCTACAGCATTGCAAAAAAGCAATTTTTACGGAGTGCAATTTCACCCAGAAAAAAGTAGTACAGACGGAGCACAGATTTTAGAGAATTTCCTCAATCTTTAGATTGAGAGTACGGAGTAGTTAGTACAAAGTATAGAGAAATGAACAAATATCAGGATTTAAAAATATGGAATAAAGCAATGGAGTTAGTTGAAAAAACTTATCTGTTGATGAAACTATTACCTGATGATGAAAAGTTTGGATTGATTAGTCAAATTAAAAGATGTAGTGTGTCAATTCCTTCAAATATTGCAGAAGGAGCAGGAAGAAATTCTAAAAATGAGTTTAAACATTTTTTAAGTATCACAAATGGATCAACAACAGAGTTAGAAACTCAAATATTGTTAACTGTAAGGTTAAATTTAGTTGATAAAAAAGAAATTCAAGAAATATTAAATTTATGTACTGAAATAAGGAAGATGAATTATGCTCTTCAAAAAAGTTTAAGCTAAAACTTACTACTTTGTACTCAGTACTTAATACTATTATAAATGAGAATAATACCAGCCATAGATATTATAGACGGACAATGTGTACGTTTATCAAAAGGAGATTATAATACCAAAAAAGTATACAACGAAAATCCTTTAGAAATAGCCAAGCAGTTTGAAGCTCACGGAATAGAGCATTTACACTTGGTAGATTTAGATGGAGCCAAAGCAAGCCATATTGTAAATCATAAAGTGTTAGAGGAAATTGCAACCAAAACTACCTTAAAAATTGATTTTGGTGGAGGTTTAAAAACCGATGAAGATTTAAAAATTGCTTTTGAATCTGGAGCCAATCAAATTACAGGAGGAAGTATTGCAGTAAAAAATGCAGCTGTTTTTAAAAGTTGGATTGCAAAATTTGGAGCGGATAAAATTATTTTAGGAGCAGATGCAAATAATGAAAAAATTGCAATTAGTGGATGGTTAGAAGAATCTGATGAAGATTTAATTCCATTTATTCAAGGATACCAAAAAGAAGGAATTCAATATGTAATTTGTACAGACATAGCTAAAGATGGAATGTTACAAGGACCTTCTTTTGATTTGTATGAAAAAATAATCAAAGATTGTCCGAACGTAAAATTGATTGCAAGTGGAGGAATTTCTACTTTTGATGAATTACCACGTTTAAGAGATTTAGGATGTGAAGGAACCATTGTTGGAAAAGCAATTTATGAAAATAGAATTAGCTTAAAGCAATTGGAGAATTTTATTATTGGTAGATAGTAGTGAGTATCTAGAGTCAAGTATTAAGACTTTTGTTTATTTATAAAATTAAATTTGATGAAGTTTAGATTACCAAGAAAAACAAAGAAAAAATTAGAAGGAAAACTTTGGTTGTATCCTGCTGATAAAGATGGTAATCGATTAATGGCTTTTCCTAAAAGAAATGAAGAGGATTATATTGCTTTAAAAAAAGGAATTGTTAAAGATTCATTTAGTCGTATAAATAAATTAGAGCGTAAGATTTTTCATGAAAAACTAGATAGAGAAAATTATGTATCAGATACTATTTTAAAAGAATATGTTGATGATATTTTTAGAGAAGGTTATAGAGGGAGATCTTATGAAATATTAATCCAAGCTAAAAAAAAGCCTAAAGCGGTTAAAGCATATTTTAATTTTTTAAATGCTTATCAGTTATCTATGGAAGGAGAATCATTAGAAAATATATGTTGTTTGGCAGTTGATAATGCAAAAGAGTTAATAAAAAAATAAGAAAGTAATAAGTATCAAGTAACAGGTATCAAGAATTTTAAAGTCCAGATACCAGATACCAGATACCAGATACCAAAATTATGTTAGCAAAAAGAATAGTTCCTTGTTTGGATATAAAAAACGGACGTACTGTAAAAGGTGTCAATTTTGTAGACCTTCGTGATGCAGGTGATCCTGTAGAGTTGGCCAAAAAATATGCAGAAACAGGAGCAGATGAATTGGTTTTTTTAGATATTTCCGCAACTGAAGAACGTAGAAGGACTTTGGTGAATTTGGTTCGTGATGTAGCTGCTCAAGTAAACATTCCGTTTACGGTAGGTGGTGGAATATCATCTGTAGAAGATGTTGATATTTTATTGCAAAATGGAGCAGATAAAGTTTCTATCAATTCATCAGCAGTAAAAAGACCACAGTTGGTAAATGAGTTGTCTCAAAAGTTTGGAAGTCAATGTGTGGTTGTAGCCATTGATGCCAAGAAAATTGATGGAGAGTGGATTGTACACTTGGTAGGAGGTAAAGTTCCGACTGAATTAAATTTATTTGATTGGGCAAAAGAAGTAGAAGAAAGGGGAGCAGGAGAAATTTTATTTACATCGATGAACAATGATGGAACGAAAGACGGATTTGCAAATGAAGCTTTGGCTCGTTTGTCAGAAGAATTAAACATTCCTATTATCGCTAGTGGTGGAGCAGGAAATATGCAACACTTTGTAGATACATTTAAAGATGGAAAAGCAGATGCAGCTTTGGCTGCAAGTGTGTTTCATTTTCAAGAAATTGAAATACCAGATTTAAAACAAGAATTAAAAAAACAGGGAATTCCTGTTAGACTATAAATAGCCAGAATGGAGAACAGAATCACCGTATTTGTACCAACATATAATAGGGCAAAACTATTACCCAAATTGTTAAGTTCTTTAAATGAACAAGATTACAAACAGTTTGAGTTGTTGGTGGTTGATGATGGTTCCACAGATAATACAAAGGAGTTGATTGAACAATGGATTTTAAAAAATGCGTTTAAAATCAATTATGTTTATCAAGAAAATTCTGGAAAACATGTGGCTTATAATAAAGCTATTAGTAGAGTGTGTACAGAACTTTTTTTAGAACTTGATTCAGATGATTATTTAACGGATGATGCTTTAAGTACAATTATTTATACATGGGATACAAAATGCAATAAAGATCGTATAGCAAATATCCAATATTTGTGTAAATATAAAGACGATCGTATTATTGGAACCAAATTCCCGAAGACAATAAGTAATAATTATGAAATTAGACAAGTTGATAAAGTTAAGGGAGATAAAGGTATAGTTTATGTTTCTGCTAGATTGAAAGAATTTACATTACCTTATTTCAAGAACGAGAGTGTTGTTTATTCTATCTTACATAATAGAGTTTCAAGGAAATACGAAGTTTATTGTTTAAACAAAGCACTTAAGGTTGTAGAATATCTAGATTCTGGAATTAGTATAACGAATAGAACTAAAAAGAGACCTAGATATTTAACAATGATGTTAAGATATAACGAATTCAATTATTTTGACATCACTTTAGGAAAGTACATACATTACAATAGTAAATACGTAAAAAATGCTTTGATGGCTAATAAAACAATCAAAGAAATTTTTAACAATGCCATCAACCGAAAAGGTATCTTTGTCCTTTCTTTTGTACATGGATATTTGGCTTATTTAGCAAAAAGAATTAAAAAATAATACTCAAATGGAAATCAAATTTGACGAAAAAGGACTTGTTCCTGCAATTATACAAGATGCTGAAACTAAAAATGTATTGATGTTAGGATACATGAATCAAGAAGCATTTGACACAACTTTAACCACCAATAAAGTTACTTTTTATAGCAGATCTAAAAACAGATTGTGGACCAAAGGAGAAGAAAGTGGAAACTTTTTGGAATTGGTGTCTATCAAAAATGACTGTGATAAAGACACGTTGTTGATCCAGACAAAACCAGCAGGACCTACATGCCATAAAGGAACAGGTACTTGTTGGGCAGAAGGAAACGATGAGAATTTTGGTTTTTTGTCTACCTTAGAAAATGTAATTGCAGATCGTGTAAAGAATAAAGATGTTCAAAAATCTTATGTGGCCAGTTTGTTTGCAAAAGGAATCAACAAAGTAGCTCAGAAAGTAGGAGAGGAAGCGGTAGAAACCGTAATTGAAGCGATGGATAACAATGATGAGTTGTTTTTATATGAGGCCGGAGATTTATTGTTCCATTATTTAATGTTGTTACAAGCAAAAGGATTTACATTAAAAGACATAACAGCGGAATTGAAAAAGCGTCAGAAGTAAATTGTTTATAAAAAATAGTAGCAAGCCCTAGAAAATAAAAATTCTAGGGCTTTTGTTTTTTATATTTGCAACCTACGTTTACTCTATGAAAGACACATTCAAACATCAAGGATTAAGAAATCAACTGGTTTCTGTTTTACAGACCAAAGGCGTGACAAACACAGAGGTTTTGGCTGCTATTAAAGAAATTCCAAGGCATTTGTATATGGATGCTAGTTTTGAAGAATATGCTTATCAAGATGTGGCTTTTCCTATTGCTGCAGAACAAACCATTTCGCAACCTTATACGGTTGGTTTTCAGTCACAATTGTTAGAAATTCAACCTGGAGAAAAAGTGTTGGAAATTGGAACAGGTTCTGGCTACCAAACGAGTGTATTGGTGCATTTGGGAGCAGTTGTTTATACCATAGAACGTCAGCAAGAATTGTACAAAAAAACATCAAACTTACTACCTAAATTAGGTTACAGACCCAAACACATGTATTTTGGTGATGGATACAAAGGCTTGCCAGATTTTGCTCCTTTTGATAAAATTATTGTGACTTGTGGAGCTCCTTTTTTACCAAAACCGTTGTTGGCTCAGTTAAAAGTGGGGGGTAGAATGGTAATTCCCGTAGGAGACGAACAACAAATGATGACATTGATTACGCGTAACTCTCCTAAGGAATTTGACAAACAAGTGATAGAGGAATGTGCTTTTGTTCCAATGTTGAAAAACAAAAACCTTAAGAATTTTTCATAGTCATTCGGACGTTTCGTTCTCTAGCATCAAAAGATTTTTCCTCTAAGGGTAAAACAACCTCATTAAACAATTGCATCAGTTTAGAATGATGTTCTGTGGTTTTGTTTTTAGTCAAATCTACATGTACAAAAGTCATCCAAGCCAAAGCTTTTAATTGATTTTTTTGTTTGTTAAACATTCGCATTTCTACTTTCATGTGCTTTTTTGAAAATTCTATGGTTTGAGATTCAAAAGCAATTTCTTCCATGGTAAAAACAGGTAAAATGTATGCAATTTGGGTGCTAGAAACTACCCATCCTATTTTTTCTTCACGAATCATTTTAAAGATGTCAATTCCATAGGCATTCAAAACTTGATCTTCTCGTTGATTTAGAAAATAATCAATATAGCGACCGTTGTTTAAGTGGTTGAAAGGATCGCAATCTTGAAATCTAATTTTGGTGTTACTGGTTAATATTTTTGGTTTTTCCATGTTATTTTTTAGGTGTAAAAGTGACACAAGGAATAATCATTTCTTCTAGAGAAACACCTCCGTGCTGATAGGTATCTTTGTAATAATTGGTGTAATGGTTTTGATTATTTGGATACACAAAAAACAAATTGTCTTTGGCAAAAATAAAAGAACTATTCATGTGTTCTTGTGGCAGAAAAATATCTTTAGGATCGTGTTCTGCGTATACGTCTTTTTCTTGGTAAGTAAGGCTTCTCCCTGTTTTGTAACGCAAGTTAGATGCTATTGCCTTTGTTCCTATTACTTGCGTAGGTTTGCTACAATTTATGGTTCCGTGATCGGTAGTTATGACTAATTTAATGTTGTCTTTTTGTGCCTTTTTAATCAACTCTAACATAGGTGAATTTAAAAACCAAGTATCAGTCAATGCTCTATAAGCTTTGTCGTCAGAAGCCAATTCTCGAATTACTTTAGTGTCTGTTTTGGCATGAGAAAGCATGTCTACAAAGTTGAAAACTACAACGTTAAACTTGTTGTTTTTGTATTGATTGTAATTTTGAATCAATTCCTTACCCGTTTTTAAGTTGCTAATTTTATGATAAGAAAAAGGAAGATCTTTTCTAAGTCGTTTCAATTGTCTTTTTAAAAATTCTTCTTCATGCATGTTTTTTCCACCTTCATCGTTTTCATGCATCCATAGGTCTTTTTCTTGTTTGGCCATTTCCAAAGGTGTCAACCCAGAAAAAATAGCATTTCTAGCATAGTGTGTAGCGGTAGGTAAAATGCTGTAGAATGATGTTTCTGATTGTTTTTTGTAATAATTGGCAATGTTTTTTTCAATCATAAAATATTGATCATATCTTAAATTGTCTACAATCAAAACTAAGGTTTTGTCATTTTTCTCTATTTCTGGCAAAACAATTTTTTTAAATAGTTGATGAGATAAAATAGGAGTATCCTCATCGTAAAACCAATCTTTGTAATTTTTTTTGATGAATTTGAAAAATATTTGATTGGCTTCTTGTTTTTGACTTTCTAAAATCCCCAACAATCCTGTATCATCTATGTTTTCTAATTCCAATTCCCAATTGACCAATTTTTTATAAATACTCACCCATTCTTGATGAGAATTTACCGATGCCAATTCCATAGAAATTTTTCTAAATTCTTGTTGGTAATTAATGGTTGTTCTCTCACTAACCAAACGGTTGTGTTCCAAATTCTTTTTTAGGCTTAATAAAATCTGATTTGGATTGACTGGTTTGATAAGGTAATCGGCAATTTTAGAACCAATAGCTTCTTCCATCAAATATTCTTCCTCACTTTTGGTAATCATAATAATGGGAATGTTGGAAACAATGTTGTTGATTTCCGTAAGGGTTTCTAGTCCAGACAATCCTGGCATGTTTTCATCCAAAAATATAATATCAAAGGAATTGTCTTTTACCAAATCCAATGCATCAGAACCGTTGCTGCATGGGGTTACGTGGTAGTTTCTTTTTTCTAAAAAAAGGATATGTGGTTTCAAAAGGTTGATTTCATCATCAACCCATAGAATCTCTATATTGTTCATAAGGGTAAGAATCTAGGATTTACTATCTATAAAGCGATTAGATTTTTATATTTGTGTTACCTTAAAAGTACAAAAATTGAAAAGCTCAATCAATAAAGTTAAAATTATAAACGATCCTATCTACGGATTTATTACAATTCCTAACAAATTAATTTTTGATTTGATAGAACACCCTTATTTTCAGCGGTTAAGAAGAATTACGCAAATGGGGATGTCTAATTTGGTATATCCAGGAGCGCATCACACACGTTTTCATCACGCGGTGGGTTGCATGCACTTGATGCAAAAAGCAATTAGAGTATTGATAAATAAGGGGGTTGAAATTAGTGATGATGAAAAAAATGCAGTTTGCATGGCAATTTTGTTGCATGATATTGGTCACGGACCTTATTCTCACGCTTTGGAACATAGCATTGTTGAAGGTGTAAGTCACGAAGCCATTTCATTGTTGTTTATGAAAGAGCTAAATAAAGAGTTTAAAGGAAAATTGTCTTTGGCAATAGAAATTTTTGAAGGAAAATATCCACGCAAGTTTCTGAATCAATTGGTGTCTAGTCAACTGGATATAGATCGAATGGACTATTTAAAAAGAGATAGTTTTTATACAGGTGTTGCAGAAGGAAACATCAGCTCTGAACGTTTGATAGACATGTTAAATGTGGTAGAAGATAAGTTGGTTGTAGAAGAAAAGGGAATATATTCTGTAGAAAAATTTATTGTAGGACGTAGGTTGATGTATTGGCAAGTGTATTTACACAAAACCAGTGTAGTTGCCGAAAAAATGTTGGTAAATTTATTGGCAAGAGCAAAACATTTGGCTCAAAGAGGAGTACAGTTGCCTTCTAGCAAAGCTTTGCACTATTTTCTGTACAGAGAGGTAGATGAGAATTTTGATTTAGAAACTTTAAAGACATTTTCTAGGTTGGATGACTATGATATTTTATCTGCTATTAAGGATTGGATTAGTCACGATGACAAGATCCTTTCAAAGTTATCTGAGATGATTATTAATAGAAAGTTATTAAAAGTTAAAATTAATAGTGAGCCTTTTAAAGAAAAAGATATCGAAGAAATTAAAAGACAGATGTTAAAAAAAGGTTGGACAGAAGAAGCCTTTACTTATTTTTTAATTCAAGATACTGTTGAAAATCAAGCATATAATGACAAGTCTAATAAGATTTACTTGTATTATAAAAATGGAGATATTATAGATATTGTAAAAGCATCCGATCAATTAAACATTCAAGCATTGACAAAACCCGTAGTGAAACATTTTCTTTGCTATCCAAAACACGTCAAAATAAGTTAAATATAATTTAATTTCATACTTTTGCCAATAATGGAATTTAAAGCAACACAGATAGCAGAAATTTTAGGGGGGGAGATCGTTGGTGATTCGTCTGCTACAGTATCTACATTAAGTAAAATAGAAGAAGGAGAAAAAGGTTCAATGACTTTTTTGTCCAATCCAAAATACACAAATTATATATATTCTACAAATGCATCTATTGTAATTGTAAATAGTGATTTTGTACCAGCAAAAGAAATTAGCGCTACTTTGATAAAAGTACAAGATGCTTATCAGGCTTTTACACAAATTTTGGAATTTTACAATGAATATAAAAATCAAAAATCAGGAATTGAATCTCCTGTAAGTATTTCAGAAACTGCAAAAATAGGTAGTGATGCTTATATTGGAGCCTTTGTTTATATAGGAGCCAATGCAGTTTTAGGAAATAATGTTAAAATATATCCAGGGTGTTATATTGGTGACAATGTGATTGTTAAAGACAATACAACCTTGTATGCAGGTGTAAAAGTATATTCTGATTGTGAAATAGGAAACAATTGTAAAATTCATGCAGGTGTTGTAGTTGGTTCCGATGGTTTTGGTTTTGCTCCTACAGAAACAGGGGAATATAAAACAATTCCACAGATAGGAAATGTAATCATACACGACAATGTAGACATAGGAGCCAATTCTACCATAGATAGAGCAACTATGGGGTCAACTGTTATAGGAAAAGGAGTAAAATTAGACAATTTAACACAGGTTGCTCACAATGCCACAATTGGTAAAAACACAGTGATGGCTTCTCAGTCAGGAATTGCTGGTTCTAGCTCAGTAGGTGACAATTGTATGATTGGTGGGCAAGTTGGAATTTCAGGACACATAAGTGTTGGTAATAATGTGAAAATTTCTGCCAAAACAGGAGTGGCAAAAAACATAAAAGACGGAGCTATTATCAGAGGAATTCCTTCTATGAATTACAACGATTATAATAAATCGTATGTCTATTTCAAAAAATTGCCATCTATTATCGAAGAATTAAAAAATAAATAAGCTTTAAAAAAGTATAAGTAATGCTAAAACAAAAAACAATCCAAAAAGAGGTTACGTTAACAGGTGTTGGTCTGCATACTGGAAAAAATGTAACAATGGTTTTTAAACCTGCTCCTGAAAATAGTGGATATACATTTGTTCGTGTAGATTTAGAAGGAAACCCAACGATTGAAGCAAGAGTTGAGTTTGTTACCGAAACTGAAAGAGGAACTAATCTTGAAAAGAAAGGAATCAGTATCAATACTTCGGAACATGTATTGGCTGCTGCTGTTGGATTACAAATAGACAATTTAATTATTGAAATTGATGCTTCGGAACCTCCAATAATGGATGGTTCTTCTAAGTTTTTTGTAGAAGCTTTAGAATCAGCAGGAATTGTAGAACAAGAAGCCGAAGTAGAAGAATATATAGTAAAAGAGGTTATTTCTTACAAAGATGAAGCTACAGGAAGTGAAATTATTCTAATGCCTGCAGATGAATATCAAGTAACCACAATGGTAGATTTTGGGACTCAAATTTTAGGAACTCAAAACGCTACATTGAATACCATTTCTGACTTTAAAAAAGAGATATCAGCAGCAAGAACTTTTAGTTTTTTACACGAATTAGAAATGTTGTTGGAACACAACTTAATAAAAGGAGGTGATTTAAACAATGCAATTGTTTATGTAGATAAAGATATTTCTGATGATACTTTAGAAAAGCTAAAAAAGGCTTTTGGGAAAGATGAGATCAAAGTAACAACAAATGGTATTCTAGACAATTTAGAATTGCATTGGGCAAACGAAGCTGCAAAGCACAAATTGTTAGATGTTATTGGAGATTTGGCTTTGGTGGGAACTCGTATTAGAGGAAAAGTTATAGCAAACAAACCAGGTCACAAAGTAAATACTTTGTTTGGAAAACGATTGGCAAACATCATCAAACAAGAAAAGAGAAATGCAGTACCTAATTATGATTTGAATCAGCCACCTTTGATGGACATCAATCAAATTATGAAATTATTGCCACACAGGCCTCCATTTTTGTTGATTGATAGAATTTTGGACTTGGGAGACGATTTTGTAGTAGGAATGAAAAACGTTTCTATGAATGAGCCTTTCTTTGTAGGTCATTTTCCTGAAGCACCTGTAATGCCTGGAGTTATGCAGGTAGAAGCTATGGCTCAATGTGGAGGTATTTTGGTGTTGAGTACCGTTCCAGATCCTGAAAATTATTTGACATATTTCATGAAAATGGACAATGTTAAATTCAAACAAAAAGTTTTACCAGGTGATACGTTAATTTTTAAAGCAGAATTGATTTCTCCAATTAGAAGAGGAATTTGTCATATGAAATCTGTTGGTTATGCCAATGGGAAAGTAGTAGTAGAGGCCGAATTAATGGCTCAAATATCAAAGAAAATAAAATAAACTCATGAATCAACCTTTAGCATATATTCACCCAGGAGCAAAAATTGCACGTAATGTTGTGATAGAGCCTTTCACGACCATTCACAACAATGTAACAATCGGTTCTGGAACTTGGATTGGTTCAAATGTAACCATTATGGAAGGGGCAATTATTGGAGAAAATTGTAAAATTTTTCCTGGAGCAGTAATTTCTGCAATGCCACAAGATTTAAAATACAATGGAGAAGAAACCACTACAATTATTGGTAACAATGTAACCATTAGAGAGTGTGTTACTATTAATAGAGGAACAGCAGATAGAATGAAAACAGTTGTTGGAGATAACTGTTTGATTATGGCTTACTGTCACATTGCGCACGATTGTGTTGTAGGTGATAATTGTATTTTTTCAAACGGAAGTACTTTGGCAGGACATGCTAAAATTGGTAACAGTGTAATTTTAGCTGGAATGACAGCTATTCACCAGTTTTGTTCTATTGGAGATCATGCATTTGTAACAGGTGGGTCTTTGGTTAGAAAAGATGTACCTCCTTTTGTAAAAGCAGCAAGAGAGCCATTATCTTATGTCGGTATTAATTCTGTAGGATTGAGAAGAAGAGGTTTTACTGCTGAAAAAATTCATGAAATTCAGAATATTTATAGAATTTTATTCCAAAGTAAATACAACAATACTCAAGCAATTAGAATTATAGAAGCTGAAATGGAAGCGACTACCGAGAGAGATGAAATCATTAGATTTATACAAACTTCTCATAGAGGTATAATGAAAGGATATTTTAATAATTAAGAAATAAATTTTAGATGGCAACAACATCAGATATTAGAAACGGATTGTGTATTGTTTACAATAGTGATACGTACAAAGTAACAGAGTTTCAACACGTAAAACCTGGAAAAGGACCTGCGTTTGTTAGAACTAAATTGAAAAGTTTGACAAGTGGGAAAGTAATTGATAATACTTTTTCTGCAGGGCATAAGATTGAAGAGGTTAGAGTAGAAACTAGAAAGTATCAATATTTGTATGCAGAAGGGGATACGTTCAACTTTATGAATACAGATGACTACAATCAAATTACTTTAGAAAAAACAGCATTAGATGCTCCTGATTTGTTAAAAGAAGGAGAAGTTGTTACCATTATTGTTCGTGCAGAGGATGAAATGCCTTTGTCTGTAGATATGCCTCAGTCGGTTATTTTAGAAGTAACTTATACAGAACCAGGTATCAAAGGAAATACAGCAACCAATGCGACTAAACCAGCTACTGTTGAAACAGGAGCTTCTGTAAATGTTCCTTTGTTTATAAACGAAGGGGATAAAATTAAAATTGAAACGGCAAAAGGAACTTACCAAGAACGTATCAAAGAATAATTGTAGTTTACACAAATAAAAAAAGGCTTACCAAATTTGGTAAGCCTTTTTTTGTTGTAATTATTTTGTGATGTATTGAAAGGTTCTTGATGAACTTTTATCAGGTGTTGGAAAATCACTAGGAAGTTGTTTTTGTGTTACCCTCCCTGTTGCAGCCCACTCTGTGCCTCTTTGTATGAGTGTAATCAAACCTACAGAGCTAAAAGAAGTCTCATCATGTCCTAAAGTAGTATGAAAAATTCTCCCTTTTTTATATTTAATAGTCATGACTACAGGTTCTTTTTGGTTCAATTCTGTTTTTTTTAGAGCAGAAACAGAAGTTGCTAAAATGGTTACACTTTTAGCAGGTCCTCTCAAATAGGTGTAACATTCATCAGAGGTATGTAGCCATTCTTTAGGAAATCCTTTTGTAATGGGATGTTTACTGTTAAAAGTAGTTACTACAAATTCAGTTCTTTTGGCATGTTTTCCTCCAGGACCTAGACTGTAATCTTTGTGAGGTTTGTTATTGTGATCAACATAAAGGTAAGGACCATTTTTTTCTGTTCTACCTCCCCAACCACCGATACCAATCATTTGATTGTAGGCTTCCCACTTAGGAAAACAATTGTCTGCAGCGTGAATACTTACAAAACCTCCTCCTTTTTTCATGTATTTTTCAAAATCTTTCTGAGTTTCTGATGACCATGGAGCAGCTTTAAATCCAAAATTAGAAACAACGACATCGTATTTAGAAAAATCAGGATGGAAATCGGGGTCTGTTTTTGGAGGTCCTTCTGTGCTTTTAGGAAGGTTGGCAAATGACAACCAATCTTGAAATTTTTTAGAGTTATTAACAAATTTAGTTCGAGCAATATCAACTTTAAACAAGCCTGTTTCTTCTAAGTATTGTTGAATCATGATGGTAGATTTTGGCCAAATAGAATGGTTGTTTTGGCCATCAATAATCAATGCTTTTATTTTTGCTTGAGCCAAACAAGTACTACCCGTGGAGACTGCTAAAAATAAAAGAGAATATAATTTTAATTTTTTCATGTGTTTAAAATTTAAGACAGGAAAAGTTAGATTCTTTTAATTGGTTAGGATGACAATCCTAAGATAGTTTTCAATTGTTCCTTGTCAATTTCTCCTCCAGCAAAATCATCAAAGGTTTTTTGAGTTGCTTCTATAATATGTTTTTGAATAAATGGAGCTCCTTCACTAGCTCCTTGTTCCGGAGATTTTAGACAACATTCCCATTCCATAACTGCCCATACGTCACAATTGTACTGTGTTAATTTAGAGAAAATAGCGGCAAAATCAGTTTGGCCATCTCCTAATGATCTAAACCTACCTGCTCTGTCTACCCAATCACTATAACCACCATATACACCTTGTTTTCCTGTTGAATTAAACTCAGCATCTTTTACATGAAACGCTTTGATGCGTTCGTGATAAATATCAATAAAAGCTAAATAGTCTAATTGTTGCAATACAAAATGGCTTGGATCGTATAAGATATTTGCTCTTTTGTGATTGTTGGTGGCTTCTAAAAAACGTTCAAAAGACACACCATCGTGTAGGTCTTCTCCAGGGTGCAATTCGTAACAAACATCTACACCATGTTCATCAAAATGATTTAGAATTGGAGTCCATCTTTTTGCCAATTCTTCAAAGCCCATTGTAACCAACCCATTAGGACGTTGTGGCCAAGGATATACAGTATGCCATAACAGAGCTCCTGAAAAAGTAGCATGAGAAGTCAGGCCTAATTTTCCGCTTGCAGACCCTGCTTTTTTTACGGTATCAATAGCCCAGTCAGTTCTAGCTTTTGGATTGTTTTTTACGTTGTCAGGAGCAAATCCATCAAACATGGTATCGTAAGCTGGGTTCACAGCCACTAATTGTCCTTGTAAATGTGTAGAAAGTTCTGTGATTTCTAAGCCATAGGAGTTTACTTTTCCTTTTAATTCATCACAATAAATTTGACTATTTGCAGCTTTGTCTAAATCTATCAATGCAGTTTCCCAAGTTGGAATCTGAATACCTTTGTATCCTAAATTTGCTGCCCATTTACACAGAGAGTCTAAATTATTGAAAGGCTCTTCGTTACCCATGAATTGAGCTAAAAATACTGCGGGTCCTTTAATTGTACTCATAGTTTTTGTTTTTAGATTTGTACCCAAGAGGCATTGTTTTGATCACTATTTACAGCAGCGTATATAAATTTCATTCCTCTAATTCCATCTTGTATGGTAGGATAGTCTATTTTTTCTAGAGATTGATGATTGTTTACAGCTGTTAAATGTTTTGTGAAGTTTTTGTAAATGGTAGCAAAAGCTTCCAAATATCCTTCGGGATGTCCTGCTGGAATTCTAGAGATTTCCAAGGCTTGCGGATACAAACCATTACCATTAGGAGTGTATATTTTTTTAGGCTCGTTTAGCCAGCGTGTAATCAATTCATTAGGTTGCTCTTGATGCCATTCAATAGCACCTTTCTCACCATATACTTTAATTGCTAAATTGTTTTCTTCACCCAAAGCAATTTGTGAAATAGAGATAGTTCCTTTGGCTCCATTTTCCATTCTAATCAACATATTTCCGTCATCGTCTAAGGTTCTTCCTTCTCCAAAACGACCCAAGTCTGCAGCAATTTCTTTTATTTTTAACCCTGTAATATATTCTGTCAAGTTTTCGGCATGCGTACCAATATCACCTAAAGCTCCTCCAATTCCAGATTTTTTAGGATCAATTCTCCAAGCAGCTTGCTTTTGTCCTGTTTTCTCAACAGATGTTGCTAGCCAACCTTGTAAATATTGCACTTGAATTTTTCGAATGTTTCCAAGATCTCCATTTTCAATCATCGCTTTGGCTTGTTTTACCATAGGATGTCCTGTGTAATTGTGTGTAAGAGCAAAAAGTTTTCCACTTTCTGTAATCACTTGTTCTAGTTCAATAGCTTCTTCTAGAGTTAGAGTTACAGGTTTATCACAAACTACATGAAAGCCACTCTGCAAAGCTAATTTGGCAGGAGGAAAGTGCATGTGATTTGGAGTGACAATGGCTACAAAATCCATTCGTTCTTCTGTAGGTAGTTCTTTTTCTTTTTGGATCATTTCGGTGTAATTGGCGTAACATCTATTTTCTGAAATTCCGAGTTTTTTTCCAGATTCAATAGAAGTTTTAGGGTTGCTACTAAAAGCCCCACAGACCAATTCAATCATTCCGTCAATACTGGCAGCTTTTCGGTGTACATCTCCAATAAAAGAGCCAATACCTCCTCCAATCATTCCCATTTTAATTTTTTTCATGTATACTTATTTGGTTAATTTTTGTTGATTATTTCTGTTGTTTTTTCATAAATATAGATAATCCTGCAAAACAAAAAATCAGAATTGCTGGTAAAATAGACATGGTTTTTAAAGCTTCGGTAGCATTGGCATTGTCCATTAAATTTCCCATAATTGGTAAAACAATGGAAACAGATAACATTCCTGCTCCTCCCATAATAGAAAGTCCTAAAGCTCCAGTTTCGGGTAAGTATTCGGCTACAAAACCTAGCATCGTAGGCCAGAAAAAAGTAACTCCTAAAGCAAAAACTGCAGCAGCTACAAAAGTCATTCCTCCAGTAGAAATGGTTAGTAACCAAAGTCCAGCAAAAGTTAAAATAGCAGAATACAACAACATTCCCGAAGGTTTTAGTTTGTGTACTATATTTCCTGCAAATAACCTGCCTAAGGCCATAATTCCATTGATAAAAGCCAAAACTAACAAAGGAGCTGTCACAGAGGTTTTTAATAAAGATTCTATTCGTTGTGTGGTTCCTAATTCTGAAGCGGCAGTTAAAAACATGCAAAATACCATGAATAGAAATAATGGTTTTCCTAAACTAGCTAACATTTTTCCGTTGCTAATTCCCATTTGCATACGCTCAGTTAATGGAAAATTTTGTCCGTAAAATAGTGCTCCATAGGCCATTAATGGAAGGAATAAAGTAGCAACCATATATTGCCAATCCAATCCTAAAACATCCATAATCAAATAACCGACTAAAGAACCTATAACAATTCCCCCAGGAAACCATACATGGAATCTATTCAGCATTTTTGTTTTTTGGTTGGTATACATAGAAGCAATCATGGGGTTCAGTGCAGCTTCTACCATTCCGTTTCCTATTCCAATAAATAAGGTTGCAATAAACAACGAAGTCATGGTGTTTGCCATCAGTGTTAAAACAATTCCTATTGCATGTGTTACAAAAGCAATCCAAGTAATTCTTTTAATACCTAACGTATCTACCAGAGGTCCACCAATAATCATGGCTAAGGTAAATCCCCAAAAAGCTGGTGTAAAAGCATAACCTATTTGTTCCAAAGTCAAACCGACACCTTCGGGTCCAAAAACAGTTTCCAATCTTGCTCTAATAGCAAAAGTCATTGCAGTGGTAATAAGAGCAAGGCTACTTGCTGTAAAAAGTCTCTTTGTTTTGATTGCACTCATAGTGTTGTAGCTTTTGAACCGTTTTTTGCTTTTTGTAGCAGCATAAAACAATCTGTAGTGTTGATTTAATTTTATTTTAAAACAATTTTTGTTGTTGTTTCTATTGTATACATCTGTTTTTAATGAGATATATGTAAAATTAGTCAACTATTTTAAAAAGATGTTTACAATTTTGCACTGAAAAATATTAAACAACTTAAACGGTAGAGAGATTTTTAGATTTGTATTCGTTTGGTGTGCATTTTTCATATTTCTTAAAAATGGTTGAAAAATATTGACTGGAAGTGAATCCGCAACTATAAGCAATGTTGGTGATGTTGGAATAAGGTTCCTCTATAAGTAATTTTTTGGCTATTTCTAACCTTCGGATGTTTAAATACTTCATAGGAGTTAAGTTGGTAATTTGTTTGCAATGGTAAGTAAATCGAGTCAATCCTACTCCAGCTGAATTTGCCATTTCTTCTACAGTCCAATTGTTTTGTAAATTGTTTTCTAGTTCGTCTAAAAACAATCTCACACTTCTAGAACTGTCAGTTAAAGTTTCGTTTAGAGGAATGTCTTCTTTATCAGTTAGTTCTAGAATTAAGAGTAACAAATAGTTGACCAATAGTCTAATAGAAGAAGCACTACTACCATTGTTGTCTTGTTTGATAGCTTTGTAAATCTTTGAGAAACAGTCTTTAAAGTTAGGGTTTGTTTTCCATACTTGTTTGTCATTCTTTCTTAAGGCAGTGGTTAATCTATCCAAATCTTTAGGAGTTAACGTAATCCAATCAGGCCATTCCCACTCTTGATGTGGCCTTCGGATCCCTAAATCTATAATCACCCAGTAAAATTTTCCCATTCCAATAATCGGGCTTCCTACTTTGTGAATTTCCCATGGACGAGTAATGGTAAGGTCTCCTGGAACGAGCATGGTTTCAGAATTTCCTTGAGCATAAGGCATGTATCCGGATTCTAAAAAATGAAACTCAATTCCTTCATTTCGATGCCAATCTAAACCCCAATCTTGTGGAGTGTTGGCATCCCAATAACCTATGCTGTTGAGTCCTTTTGTATTTTCATCCAGTCTTTTTCCTGGGTAAGAATGTCTGGCAAGTGCTTGAAAATCTAACTTTTTTCTGTCAAAAGCATCAGTGAGTGGCAAACAAGTGTCTGCGTGATATACAATTCCATTTGCTTCGTAATATATTTTATTTTGCTCGTTTGATTTCATTGAAGAAAATTAAACATTATTTTGTGATAAAAAATTCATTTATAGATAAAAATTGAATTATTCATAATAAATATAGCTTATATGTATTAAAAAATATTAATATAGAAACAGTATATGTTTACAATGTAAGCATAAAGGAGCTTTGAAAACCATTATATAGAATGTTAAAAAAACATAATTATTTGTAAGATTTTGTTTTTATACAAAGCGAAATTTCTCTGTTGGATTAACAAATTCACATGTTTTAGGGTTAGATTAGGTTGTTATTTTAACAAGATTAAAGTTATTCGTTAAATTGCTGATAAAATCTTAGTGTGCTCTTTTTTGAATAGAAAATATAACTATATTTGGCTACACATAAACATATTTATCATTATATCACATTATGAGTGTATTAGTAAACAAAGATTCGAAAATTATTGTTCAAGGATTTACAGGAAGTGAAGGAACTTTTCACGCTTCACAGATGATTGAATACGGAACAAATATTGTAGGTGGAGTTACTCCAGGAAAAGGAGGACAAGAGCACTTGGGTAAACCTGTTTTTAATACAGTACAAGATGCAGTTGATAAAGCAGAGGCAGATACCACTATTATTTTTGTACCACCAGCATTTGCTGCAGACGCAATTATGGAAGCTGCAGATGCAGGAATCAAAGTGATTATTTGTATTACGGAAGGTATTCCTGTTGCGGATATGGTGAAAGTAAAAGGATATTTACAAAATAAAGAAGCTCGTTTGATTGGACCTAACTGTCCAGGTGTAATTACTCCAGAAGAAGCAAAGGTTGGAATTATGCCAGGATTCATTTTCAAGAAAGGAAATGTTGGGATTGTTTCTAAATCTGGAACGTTGACTTATGAAGCTGCGGATCAAGTAGTAAAACAAGGATACGGAATTACAACAGCTATTGGTATTGGTGGAGATCCAATTATTGGAACTACTACAAAAGAGGCAGTAGAAATGTTGATGAATGATCCAGAAACTGAGGCTATTGTAATGATTGGTGAGATTGGAGGTCAATTAGAGGCAGAAGCTGCAAGATGGGTAAAAGCAGATGGTAACAGAAAACCAGTTGTTGGGTTTATTGCAGGACAAACTGCACCAGCAGGACGTACTATGGGACATGCTGGAGCTATTGTAAGTGGTGAAGGAGAATCTGCACAAGCAAAGATGGAAATTTTAGCAGAAAATGGAATACACGTTGTAGCATCACCAGCTAAAATTGGAGAAGCAATTGCACAAGTATTGTCAGCAGTAGCTAAATAATTAAGAAAAGATTTTTATGGGGTTATTAGAAAATAAAACAGCAATCATTACAGGTGCTACTAGAGGTATTGGTAAAGGGATTGCTATGGAATTTGCTAAACAAGGTGCTAATGTAGCATTTACGTATAGTTCTTCGGTAGAAGCTGCAAACGCTTTGGAAGCAGAATTGACTGCTTTTGGTGTAAAAGCAAAAGGATACCAATCCAATGCTGCAGATTTTGATGCTGCACAAACTTTGGCTGCCGACGTATTAAAAGAATTTGGAACAATTGACGTTTTGATTAACAACGCAGGAATTACCAAAGACAATTTGTTGATGCGTATTTCTGAAGACGATTTTGATAAGGTGATTGAGGTCAACTTAAAATCGGTTTTCAATTTGACAAAAGCAGTGATTCGTCCTATGATGAAACAAAGGGCAGGTTCTATCATCAACATGAGTTCTGTTGTGGGTGTTCAAGGAAATGCAGGACAAACAAACTATGCTGCTTCTAAAGCAGGAATGTTAGGGTTTACCAAATCCGTTGCTTTGGAATTAGGATCAAGAAATATTCGTTGCAATGCCATTGCTCCAGGATTTATAGAAACAGAAATGACAGCTAAGTTAGACGAGGCGGTTGTGGATGGATGGAGACAAGGGATTCCTTTAAAAAGAGGAGGTCAACCAGAAGATATTGCCAATGCATGTGTGTTCTTAGCTTCTGACATGTCTGCATATATTACAGGTCAAACATTGAATGTTGATGGAGGTATGATTACTGCCTAAAAACATAAAAAACAATAAATTTAAACTGCTCTAAAGTTCCTGCTTTAAGAGCAGTTTTTTTATATTTATAAAAAAGAATTTCAATGAAAATAGATAAGATTCAAGAAAAAGTTTTGTCCAATCAATGGAAGCCTTTGAAAGAATTTGTATATCAATATACTGCTTCTGATGGACGAGTATTTGAACAAAAAAGAGAGGTGTATGACAAAGGTGATGGAGCAGCAGTTTTGATGTACAACAAAGCGACTCAAAAAGTTTTACTGACTCAACAGTTTAGAATGCCAGCATACATCAATCATGTTTCAGAAGGGATTGTGACAGAAGTACCTGCAGGAATGTTGGATAAAGACGATCCTGAAACGTGTATAATCAGGGAGATAGAAGAAGAGACTGGCTATAGAGTACCCAAAGTAAAATCCGTAGGAGATGTCATTATGACTCCTGGTGCGGTAACAGAAGTTACATACATGTTTGTAGCAGCTTATGATGAAAGCATGAAAGTATCAGCAGGCGGTGGTTTGGAAGACGAACAGGAAGATATTCTGATTTTTGAAATGAACTTTGATGACGTGAAAAAAAGTATTCAAAACAATGAAATTAAAGATGGTAAAACTTTAATTTTGTTGCAATATGCTTGGATTCATGGTTTATTAGAATCCTAAATAAAAAAAATAATATATAAAAATACATCGACTAAATGGCAAAAGTAGTAATCAATAGTTTTGAAGATTTTAAAGCATACGAAGGGAAAGAAATAGGAGTGTCTGAATATTTAGACGTACCTCAAGAAAGAATCAATCAATTTGCAGATGCCACTCTAGATCATCAATGGATTCATTGCGATGCAGAAAAAGCAAAAGAAGGACCGTTTGGAAATACTATTGCTCACGGATATTTAACACTTTCTTTGATGCCTTATTTGTGGGAACAAATAATAGAGGTAAATAACAGTAAAATGTTAGTGAATTACGGAATTGAAAAATTAAGATTTAACAAACCCGTATCTGTAGGAAGTAGATTGAGATTAAGAACGAAGTTGAAATCTATTGATAATTTAAGAGGAATTTCCAAAGCAGTGTTATCTATCAATATAGAAATAGAAGGAGAGCGTAAAACGGCATTAGATGCTGATATTATATTTTTATACCACTTTGTGAATTGATGCATACTAAAGAAGAAATAAGAATATTAGTGCAACAAAATATTCATCAAATTAAAATTAGTGAGTTTGCTGGAGATGGTGGTTGGCCTAATATAGATGCTGTGGACGTGGAAATTCATAAGCACGTTAAAATAGATTCCGAAGAAGTAGTATACCTACATATTTTATATACTGTAGATAGGGCTGGTTGTTGTTTTATACCAGGTAGAGAGGATTATATGAGGTTGGCTAAAAAAGCAACCCTACAAAACAATCAATTAAAATTTGAATAACACAATGAGTACACAAAAATTTAATTTTCCTAAAGGACTTCCAGTCATCATTATTTTAGTGGTGGTAGGAATTATTTTTGTTTCCAAAACAGCGCTTACAATTGATGCTGGTAAAGCAGGAGTATTGTTCAAAACGTTTGGAGGTGGTGTAGAAACAGAAAAACCTGCTTTGGGAGAAGGCTTTCACATTATTGCTCCTTGGAATAAAGTTTATGAGTACGATGTAAGACAACAAGAGTTGTTTGAGAAAATGAAAGTTTTGTCATCTAATGGTTTGGATATTTTGTTAGAGGTAACTGCTTGGTACAAACCTCAGACAGATAAATTAGGATTGTTGTATCAAAAGAAAGGACAGAATTACTTAGAAACGGTGATAAAACCTTCTTTAAGATCTGCAGCTCGTTCTGTAGTGGGGCGTTACACACCAGAGCAAATATATTCTAGCAAAAGAGATGTGATTCAGAGTGAAATTTTTGATGAGACTAAGAAGTTGTTAGAGAGTCAGTACATTCAGTTGAACAATGTGCTGGTAAGAGATGTAACTTTACCACCAACAATTAAAACTGCTATAGAAAACAAATTAAAACAAGAACAAGAGTTTTTAGAGTACGAATTTACCATTCAGAAAGCACAAAAAGAAGCTGAGCGTCAGCGAATAGATGCAGAGGGAAAAGCGGCTGCCAACAGAATTTTAAACGAATCTTTGTCTGATAAAATTTTAAAAGAAAAAGGAATTCAAGCTACGGTAGAATTGGCAAAATCTCCAAACTCAAAAGTGATTGTGATTGGTTCAGGAAAAGAGGGATTACCTTTAATCTTAGGAAATCAATAAAAAATAAATTTACTTTTTTGTTATAAGATGAACAAAAGTTGTTTTTAGATTTGATAGGTGTTTTCTTTCATATCAAAAAATGAACTGTGATTATTGTATCAAGTGTTTAGTGCACGGATATAAGACGTCAGTGATTTATGATTTAAACATTATGTGAATCATTCTATTTCAATGTGTCTTTTCTCAAATTAAAACACTAATCTTTCTGAAATAATTGAGAACTATAAATCATGATCAAAGGAATTTACGAAACCCACATCAATGTTGAAAATATAGAAAAATCTATTGATTTTTACCAAAATGTATTGGGCTTGGAAAAATGTGGATATAACGATGAGAGAAGAATTGCGTTTTTTTGGGTAGGAAAACCACAAGAATATATGTTGGGATTATGGGAAAAACCCAAAACAGAAATTGTAACCATGCATTTTGCTTTTAGGTGTGATAAAGAAGATATTCTAAACAAATCTGTAGGATTTTTAAAAGCTAGAGATTTAAAACCGTACAACTTTTTAAAGGACAAAACGGAAAAACCTATGGTTTTTGCTTGGATGCCTGCAGTAGCTATTTATTTTGACGATCCAGACGGTCATTGTTTGGAGTTTATCGCAATTTTAGAAGGAGAACCCAAACCAGAATTGGGAATTATTTCCTATGAAAAATGGTTGGAAAGTTAAAGATAAAATTGATTAGTACTTTGTGATTTTATGAAGTTGGTTTATATTGTAAGAATCAATTCTATGTATTATGAATATTGATATTCAAATACAAAAAGAGAGTTGTTACTCTTCTTTGTCAATTACTACCAAGGCCATTTTGATGGCTGCATAGTCTAACTGTTCGTTAAAATACTCATAATAACTTTTTAATGCATTGGGGTTTTCAACTTTTGTTTTAGCTTCACGTACGGCTTCTATTTCTTTTTCGGAGACAAAATCATTCAGGTTCACTTGTATTCCCTCATTGTATAATTTCACAAAATGGCTCTGAATGGTATTGACATTCAATCCACGTTCTTGAGCTATTTCTTCTATAGACAAGCCTTTTTTGTACAAGTCGTAAGTCTCTAAATGTGTGGCAGATTTTCCTCTTTTTTTCTTGACTGGTTTTACTACTTTCTCTTTATTGAACTGAATGATTTCTGTGATAAAATCAAAACCGTAATCCTCTAATTTTTGTTTTCCAACTCCGCTAATAGCCAAAAACTCTTCATCGGTTACAGGTCGTTCTTTTGCTATTTCTTGTAACGTTGCATCACTAAAAATTACGTATGCAGGAACCTTTTTAGCTGTAGCCAATTCCAAACGCAACACACGCAAACGTTCAAATAAATTATTTTTAGGAGTACTTGCTTTTTGAGGTGTTTTTTCGTCTACTTTTACAAAATCAACAGGTTTGGTTAGCGAAACCTTCATACTATTGAACAACACTTCTTTAGAAAGGTCGTTTAGTTTTAAGGCATTGTTTTCATGAAAAGCAATTTCACAAAACCCTTGATTCACCAATTGCACTACATATTGTTGCAAATCTTTCCAGGCAATGTCTCTAGCAACTCCATAAGTTTTTAGTTGTTGGTAATTTTTTTCTACAATTGTTGCATTTTGCGAGCCTCTCAAAAAATCTACCACCACATTTAAAGGTTCATTTTCTTGCAATCTGTAAATTCCAGACAATACCTTTTGTGCAACAACAGTTCCATCAAAGAAGGTAGGAGGGTGGTTGCAAACATCACAGTTTCCACATTTTTCGGTTGCCATTTCACCAAAATAACTCAACAATATATTTCTTCTGCAACTTGTCGCCTCTGCATATTGTCGCATTCGTTCTAGCTTTGCCAATTGCACTTCTTTGTTGCCAGAATTTTCTGCAAACTTTTGTAACTGAATTACATCGGCATAAGAATGGAATAAAATGGTTTCAGAATCTATACCATCACGACCAGCACGACCAATTTCTTGATAATATCCCTCTATGTTTTTGGGCAAGTTGTAATGAATGATCCAACGGACATTGGATTTGTCTATTCCCATTCCAAAAGCAATCGTAGCACAAATAATAGGAGTTGTGTCGTGAATAAAATTTTCTTGAGTTTTACTTCGTATTTCCGCAGGCAATCCTGCATGATAAGCAGCTGCTTTGTAACCACTTTTTTGCAAACGTTCTGCCAATTGTTCCGTCTGTTTTCTACTTAAACAATACACAATTCCAGATTCCTGAGGTCTAGTCTTTACAAAATCTACAATTTGTTTTACACGATCTTGAGCCGGACGAACTTCCAAACTTAGGTTAGCTCTGTTAAAAGAACTGATGTTTCTTTTAGCGTTGGCAATGTCCAATTGATTGGCAATATCTTCACGAGTAGCTTTGTCTGCCGTAGCGGTTAAAGCTACTAATGGAGTGTTGGGCAATCGTTTTTTTAGAAAAGAAAGTTGAGTGTAGGCAGGTCTAAAATCATGTCCCCAAGAAGAAATACAGTGGGCTTCATCTACAGCAATCAAACTAATTTCTGTGACTTGAGACAGTTGTTCAAAAAAAGTCAAACTCTCGGGAGCCAAATACAAAAGTTTGATACTTCCATATTTTACCTGTTCCATAATTTCGGTATTCTCGCTACTAGATTGAGAACTATTCACATAAGCAGCAGAAATTCCGTTGGCATTTAAAGCATCTACCTGATCTTTCATCAAAGCAATCAATGGAGAAATAACCAAAGTCAACCCCTTTAGTAAAAGCGCTGGTAATTGAAAACAAATGGATTTACCACCACCTGTAGGCATGATTACCAAATTGTCATCTCCATTTAAAATACTAGTGATGATTTCTTTTTGTAAAGGCCTAAACTGGTCGTAACCAAAATAGTCCTTTAAAGTTTTGTGTAAAAGGATATCTTGTTGTTTCATAACCGCTTAATATAATTTTATGGCTTGTTCTAAAATTGTTTGAATTAAAATAACATCAATGTCTTGATTTGGATTGATAGGAAGTATTTTAAATCTTTTTCTGTCTCCTTGAATTAATGCAGGGTGATGTAATTCTAAACCTTTAGAAAAACTGATGTAGGGTTCGTTTGTTTTTTTGTCTTTCCAAAGATAACACAATGGTTTTCCTTTAAAATAAAAATAAGGGAGTTTCCATTTGTATAACAATTCAATGTCTGAATCATGATTGATGATAAAGTCTCTGAGAAATAAGAATGCACTTTTGTAGGGTTCCTCTTGTTTCTCAAAAAAGTTATCGGTGTTATTCATGAATATTTTTTTATACTACTATAATAGGTGTTCTAGCGTAATTGAGAACAATACATCTAGACTACGTTGGATGAACTTAATATTAGGCTAAATAATAATCTAAAGACTCAATAATTAATTCTGGAGTTACTTTACAATCAATTTTACATTTTTCCATTCCCTCTAACAATACAAAATTGACTTGTCCGTTTACGTTCTTTTTGTCGTGTTTCATCAAATCTAAAACAGCATCGTAGTCTTCTGGCAAAACGGGTACTTTTCCAAAAATACCTGTAATAGTTTTTTTGATAATAGCCAATACATCCTCAGGAAAACCTAACAATTTAGATGAAATATAGGTCTCGGTAATCATTCCCAAAGCAATTGCCTGACCATGAGTTAAGGTTTCTTTATGCTCAGATTCTAGAAAGTAAGATTCTACTGCGTGACCAATAGTATGTCCGTAGTTTAATATTTTTCGCAAACTAGCTTCCAATCGATCTTCAAGAACCACTTCGTTTTTAATTTCTATAGAACGGTGAATCATTCCAATCAAATCTACTTCTTCGGTTTCGTCTAAAAATTGTTTCCAAAGAGATTCATCATAAGTCAATCCATATTTGATGATCTCTGCCATTCCAGATGTAATTTCTTTTTCAGATAAAGTCTGTAAATACATAGGATCTATAATCACCATTTCTGGATCTGCAAACAATCCAATTTGATTTTTTAAAACACCTAAATCCACACCCGTTTTTCCTCCAACAGAAGCATCAACCATGCTTAATAATGTTGTTGGAATGTTGATGAATTGAATTCCGCGTTTGTACGCAGAAGCCACAAAACCTCCCATGTCAGTAATGACTCCACCACCAATATTGATCAACAAACTTTTTCTATCTGCACCTAAATCTGTCAAAGCTTGCCACAAACTCATACAAGTTCCTAGGTTTTTATTCACTTCACCAGATTCAATTTCAATTATTTCAAAAACAACTTCAGCGGTAATTTCTTGTTGCAAAATAGGTAAACAGTGCTCATGTGTATTTTCATCTACCAAAATGAAAATAGTTTTAAAAGCCTTGGAAACAATAAATTCGTTCAACGCATTGTAACCAGTTTCTTGAAAATGAACAGGGTAGCTTGTAGATAAGATAGTTTGCATGTAGTTTTGTATTTGATGCGCAAATTACAGTAAAATATTTTTTTTTCATAACCTAGTTTGTAATAATAATTAATGTCTTTCGACTAGCATTAAATTCTTACTTTTAACTCACAGAACAACCTACTAATGATTCAAAGAATTTTAATTTTTGTGACCATCTTATTGGTGCTAGACATTTATCTATTTACAAGTTTTAAAAGTTACTTTAACAATGCCAATTTAAAACTAGGATTTAAATGGTTTTACGGAATAAGCGCATTGGTAAGTTATGCTTGTTTTGCTTTAATTGTGTTAAAATTTGACAATAGGCCTACACAAGCTAGCCTTTGGATGAATTTGTGGTTTGGGTATACTTTTGCTTTTATTGCGTTAAAGTTAGGAATGTTGTTGACTGCTTTGTTGGATGACATTCTTAGAATTATAGAATATTTAGGAAAAAATGTATGGAAACTGTTTTTGCATTCTGATGCAAAAGTTGCATTTGCAGATCGAAGAAAATTTATAGGACAAGTAGGTTTAGGTTTGGCAAGTATTCCTTTTTTAGGAATGTTGTATGGAATTACCAAAGGGAAATATAATTACAAAGTGAAAAATGTTTCGCTTGCATTTAAAAATTTACCCAAAGCTTTTCATGGCTTAAAAATAGTACACATTTCAGACATTCATTCAGGTAGTTTTGATGATTTTGACGAAGTAAAACATGGAGTAGATTTGATCAAACAACAACAAGCAGATTTGATTTTGTTTACAGGTGATTTGGTAAATAATGAAGCGAAAGAAATTGTGCCTTACAAAGAATTGTTTGGAAGTTTGGAGGCTCCATTTGGAAAATTTTCAACTTTGGGAAATCATGATTATGGAACACACAAACGTTGGAGTAGTAAAGAAGAAAAAAGAGAAAATTTATTAGAATTGTTTGTGCATCAAAAAGAAATGGGGTTTGAATTGTTAAACAATCAGACGTTTACGCTAAGAAAAGACAATGAAGAAATAGACATTGTGGGTGTAGAGAACTGGGGAAATCCACCCTTTCCACAAAAAGGAGATTTAGACAAAGCTTTGGAAGGAACGCTATCAGAAAACTTTAAAATTTTGCTATCTCACGATCCTACACATTGGGATGAAAAAGTAGTTCCACATTCACAATCTATAGACTTAACGTTGTCTGGTCATACGCATGGAATGCAATTTGGAGTAGAAATTCCAGGATTCAAATGGAGTCCATCAAAATATATTTACAAACGTTGGGCAGGATTGTATCAAAATAAAGAACAATATTTGTATGTAAATAGAGGTTTTGGATTTTTAGGTTTTCCTGGTAGAGTAGGAATATGGCCTGAAATTACTGTAATTACCTTGGAACAAAAAAGTTAAGAATGCACTCAGAAACTTTTGAACAAACATTAAGATTTTGGTATAAAAAATCCAAGCAAGTCTTAAAACACAGACCTGATAAAAAAAAGGAACTGGTGAAAAGGTTAGAATTGTTGGAGTATGCAGAGCAAAATCCAGATTTCACCATTAATATGGTAAATATTTGTGGTCTTTATGAAATTGTAGGAGGAAATCCTGACTTAAAAAAAAGCTATTACACAGGAACTCTGAAAATTGATTTGATTAGTAATCAGATAGAAGTAAGTTGGCTGATAGAAGGTGAGCAAGAACAAACGGGATATGGATTTGTATTTAACAATATTTTAGTAATTCACTTTAGTTATACTTCTGACAAACAGTTGTACAACGGAATTGTAGCTTATGAATTTTTAACTCCAGAAATTGTGGTCGGAAAATGGACTGAAGAAATTGCCGTAGAAAATGCATTTGAAATGGGTAGAAAACTAACTCCCAAAGAACTAGGAGAGCCTTATCCTGAAGATTTTTTCAGTGCAAACTAATCTAATTAGTTGTTATATAGTGTTTTGTGTGTTTTTATTTCTGGTTGTATAATAAACAACGTAGAATCCTAATTTCTAAGTTCTTTTAACTATTTTTGCGCTTTAAATTTAAAGCACACCATGCAAGAAATAAGAAACATTGCTATTATAGCTCACGTTGACCACGGTAAGACTACTTTGGTAGATAAAATTATTGATCAAGCAAAAGTATTAGACGAACGTAAAGAACGTACTGACTTATTATTAGATAACAATGATTTGGAACGTGAAAGAGGGATTACAATTCTTTCTAAAAACGTATCTGTTCAATACAAAGGAACAAAAATCAACGTTATTGATACTCCTGGTCACGCCGATTTTGGTGGTGAAGTAGAGCGTGTATTAAAAATGGCTGATGGTGTTTTATTATTAGTGGATGCTTTTGAGGGACCAATGCCTCAAACTCGTTTTGTATTAGGAAAAGCACTTTCTTTAGGATTGACTCCAATTGTTGTAGTTAACAAAGTAGATAAAGAAAACTGTACTCCAGATATCGTTCACGAAAAAGTGTTTGATTTGATGTTTGCTTTAGAAGCTACAGAAGAGCAATTAGACTTTACAACAGTTTATGGTTCTGCAAAGAACAACTGGATGAGTACAGATTGGAAAAATCAAACAGAAGATATCGTACCTTTATTAGATGCTGTATTAGAATCTATTCCAGCAACAAAATACAACGAAGGAACTCCTCAAATGCAAATTACTTCTTTAGATTTTTCTGCTTTTACAGGTAGAATTGCTATCGGACGTATTTTCCGTGGAGATTTACATATTGGTAAAGATTACATGTTATGTAAAGCTGATGGTTCAACTAAAAAAGTTAGAATTAAAGAATTACACGTTTTTGAAGGAATGGGTAAAGTACAAGTTGAGACAGTAAGATGTGGAGATATTTGTGCAATTACAGGTATTGAAGGTTTTGAAATTGGTGATACTATTGCTGACTTAGAAAATCCTGAAGCATTGCCAAGAACAGAAATTGATCAGCCTACCATGAGTATGTTGTTTACTATTAACAACTCTCCATTTTTTGGTAAAGAAGGTAAATTTGTAACTTCTCGTCACTTACGTGATCGTTTGTTTAAAGAATTAGAAAAGAACTTAGCTTTAAAAGTTGAAACTACGGATTCTGAAGACAAGTTTAACGTATTTGGTCGTGGTGTATTACACTTGTCTGTATTGATTGAGACTATGAGACGTGAAGGGTATGAATTACAAGTAGGTCGTCCTCAAGTAATTTTTAAAGAGATTGACGGTAAAAAATGTGAACCATACGAAACATTATCAATTGATGTTCCTGAAGAAGTTTCTTCTAAAGCAGTAAACTTAGTTTCTTTGCGTAAAGGAGATTTAATGGTTATGGAACCTAAAGGAGATTTACAACACTTAGAGTTTACTATTCCATCTCGTGGATTGATTGGTTTACGAAATAAAATTTTAACAGCTACTGCTGGTCAAGCAATTATAAACCACAGGTTTAGTGAATATGGTCCTTACAAAGGTGAATTTGCTGAAGAAGAAAAAGGAGCTATTGTTTCTGCTGCTGCTGGTAAAGCAACTGCATACGCTTTAGACCGTTTGCAAGATAGAGGTAAGTTCTTTATTGATATTAACGAAGAAATTTATATTGGTCAAGTAATTGGTGAAAACAGCAAATCTGATGATATGGCTGTAAACTTAATTAAAGGAAAGCAGTTGACAAACATGCGTAAATCTGGTACGGATGAAGCAATGAAAATTGCTCCAAAAGTAAACTTTTCGTTAGAAGAATGTATGGAATACATTAGAGCTGATGAATATTTAGAGGTGACTCCAGAAAGTTTAAGAATGAGAAAAATTACCTTTAAGGCATAATAATTCTTTCTATAAAATTACTACAACTCCTTCAAGCAATTGAAGGAGTTTTTTTATACATTCGTTTTAACCAAATTCTGGAATATGAGATTTTTATTTGTTTTTATATTATTGACTCAATTTGCATGTACTCAAAACATTGTTATTGAAAAAAAAATAGATATTCCTAATGATATTGATGAAACTTCGGGAATTGTTTATTTAAAGAATAAAAAGGAAATCATCACGTTTAACGATTCTGGAGGAAAGCCTGAATTGTATGTTTTGAATGCTAAAACAGGAAAATTAAAAAAAACGGTGAAAGTAAAAAATGCAACCAATATTGATTGGGAGTCCATCACTCAGGATTTAGATTATATTTACGTTGGAGATACCGGAAATAATTATGGAAACAGAACAAATTTGGTGATATATAAAATAGCTAAAAAAGATTTAAAAAAAGGTAAAAAAGCAAAAGCTGAAAAGATTTATTATACATATGAAGATCAAACATCTTTTGAAATCAACAAACACAAAACAAATTTTGATTGCGAATCTATCACCATTTATAAAAACAAACTGTATTTGTTTACCAAAAACTGGGGAGATCATAAAACAACTATTTATGAAATTCCAACAAGCGAAGGAAAACACGTCGCTCATAAAATAAACAGTATAGATATCAATTGCATGTTGACTTCTATAGCCTATAACTCGGTAAATGATGTTTTTCTAGGCACTGCATATGATAGAGATTATCAATCTTATTTAATTCAAATTAATAATTTGGGTACGCAGAGTCAGAATTTTAAAAAAATTAGCTTGTTTGAAGAATTAGGACTTGCCAATCAAACAGAAGCTATCTCATGGAAAGATAATTCTACTATTTATATCAGTAGAGAAGCATCTAGTGTAAGTTTAAAAGGAAAAAAATACAAACGCAAACAGAAACTTATTTTAATAAGCTTGGAAAAATAAGAAGCAAACAAATACTATTGTATTTTTGTGATAAATTAACTACATAGTGTCTAAATTTTCAAAATTAATTCAGAAACAAAAAGAGGTAAAAGATTCTAAAAAACATCGTTTCAATCTAGAAGCTAAAACAAATGCAAATAGAGAAGGAGTGTTGTGTGCTTGTGGATCTAAGCATTCGTACAAAACGTGTTGTGAACCTATTCATAAAAACATCTACTTGGCAGAAACACCACTTAGTTTGATGAGATCTAGATACACTGCGTATGTTCTTGGAAATATTGAATATTTAATGTTGAGTCATCATTCTTCTACGAGACCTATTGTAGAGAAAAAAGAAATAGAAACTTGGGCAAAAAGTGTTCAATGGTTAAAATTGGAGATTGTACAAACATCAGAAACTACTTCAGAGGTCGGTTTTGTAACATTTAAGGCTTATTTTTTAGAAAATGGAAAAGAGCATGTTATTCATGAAGAATCTCGCTTTGTAAAGGAAAACAATCATTGGAGTTATATAGACGGCAATCATTCCTAAATAAATACTCATGGCAAAAAAAGGAAGTAATAAAAACACTAAAATAAATTTAAAAAAGAATAAAATTTCATTTTAATTATTGCCCTGTAAAATAACAGCATTTTACGAGAAAATATTAATGCATCATAAGTGTTGATTTCTCATATTTATATATAGTTTTTTGATAAATGTATTAAATAAAAACTCCTTTTTACACATATAATAATAACAGTATTGTAAACAAATACTTTATTACACAACAGATTTGATTATCTCTATATTTCTTATCTTTACTCTTTTAAAGTCAATCTTTTAAAAGGGAATCAGATCATAGTATCTTGCGTTTTATCCTGTCTCTACGTTTTGTGTTAATGTTTCAATATTTTTAATGAATCAAATAGAATATATTTATAGATTACATATTAATGATTTATATAATTATGGAACACACCTTGGTTTTGAGAAAGATGTAGTGAAAGATTCTATTCAGAGTGTTTTTGAAAAAATATTAAATAAACAAAAATTTGATATTGTTAACACAAAAGCTTACTTGTATAGAAGTTTAAGAAATGAACTACTTACAGAGTATAAAAAATCTATCAAAAGCTTACCAATCGACTTTAATCACCAACATATTCCCTTTGAAATTGAAATAAGTATTGAAGATGTCATCATGGACAACGAGTCTAAAATCACCTTAAAAAACAAGGTAGATGCAGTATTAAAAGAATTAAGTCCGAGACAGCGTGAAATTATTTATTTTAGATATACTCAAGATTATAGTTATGAAATGATTTCTGAAATTATGGGTATTTCAGTTGCATCTAGCAGAAATCTTATTTTAAAAGCTTTAAACCATATTCGTAAAAATGGACTAAATACGTTCATATTTTCTCTCTTATTTTAACTTTTTATTCGGCTTAACAATTATTTAACATTGAGATAGGTGATATAACATAGACATGTTAGTCTTGTATATATAGCCATAGTAACATCTTGTGTAATAATTAATAATATGAATGAAAAAGATTTTTTAAAAAACGAAGCTTTTATAAGTTATATGCTAACAAAAGATCCAGTTAGTGAAAAATATTGGGAGTCCTATTTACGTAAAAATCCACATGATAAAATTTCTTTTGAGAATGCTAAGTGTACTTTTAAAAAAATTCGTTTTCATAGTTCTGTTTTATCTATTAGTGAACGTGACTCATTATATCACAAGATTTTAAATAACCAAACAAAGAAAAAACCTCTAGTAAGGAAACGAAGATTGTTAAATACTTATTTGGCAGTTGCTGCAAGTATTTTAATAGTATTCTTATTTAGATATACAACAAAAGAGACTCCATTAAAATCAACAGTATACGTAAAACAAGTTTCGGAATCTCATGAAATTGAACTTATAACTAATGAGAAATCTTACACTTTAGCAAGTAATGAAATTTTAAACGTAACCAAAACAGGTGAAATTAATTTAGGTACAGCCGTAATTAAAAATACGAATGAAGAAAGTTATAATACTTTAAAAGTACCCTATGGTAAAAGAACTCAGATGACTCTAGTTGATGGTTCTAAACTATGGATAAATTCAGGGACTACTGTGAAATTTCCTTCAAGTTTTAATGATAATAATCGCTCAATTTATGTAGAAGGAGAAATTTATATAGAAGTGGCTAAAGACAAATCAAAACCATTTATAGTTAAAACTACCAATTTTGACGTGAAAGTATATGGGACAATATTCGATTTAAAAGCATATAAAAACAGTTTAGCTAAACAAGTTTTTCTATTTGAAGGTTTTGTAAGTGTTTCTAATAAAAATAAAGAATTAATGATGGTGCCAAATGAGTTAGTAAAAATAGAAGAAAACAAATTTACCAAGGAAAAGTTTGTTCCTGAGAATTACAACTCATGGAGAAAAGGATATTTAACATTTAAGGATAAGCCTTTACAAGATATTTTAATAGAGTTGTCAAGATACTACAATGTTTCTTTTTCAGAAATCAGTAAAAACTCTAAGAATAATAAATGTACAGGTAAAATTCATTTATCAACAAATTTAAATGATGTATTGGAAACATTAACAATACTCTCTGGTACAACATTCGAAATGGATAAAAATTATTAAAAATTAAGTAGGAATATATACATGAAAACAAATCTTCTAATAAACCGGATTTCATTATCAAACAGTTGTAAAACCACTTTGTGTTTGTTGTTTTTTAATTTATTGATAAGTACATCAGTTAATTTGTATGCTAATACAATAATTGATCAAATTCATACTTTACCCATAATAATAGAGAACATTTCAATCAGAGAATGTATATCTAAAATAGAAAATAAAACAGATTACGTTTTTATTCAATCGGGTATAGATGATACAGAATTGAATAAAAAAATAAAGCTAAAAACAGAAGGGAAAACAATTGACAACTTGTGTGAACAAATGTTTGAATCAACAAACATTAATTACAAAGTCATTAATAAACAAATTGTACTATTTAAAAAGAAAAAAAGCATACCAAATGTTGATTTTCAAGAACTATTACAATTAACAGGAATTGTACAAGATGAATTAGGGAACCCATTAAGCGGAGTAACATTGTTATTAAAAGATGATTCTAGTAAATGGTCTATAACAGGCTTTGATGGAAAATTTATTATTAATGATATTCCTATTGGTAGTATTGTTAAAATATCTAGTATGGGATTTCAAACTCAAGAAATTAAACTTAATGAATCTAAAAAGCTAACAATTGTATTAAAAGAAGCTATTGAATCTTTAGAGGAAGTAATTGTTACAAGTAATTATGGTACTGTCCAAAAAAAGTCTGATTTAGTATCAAGTGCTTATCAAGTTAAATCAGAAGATATTAAAAACATGCCACAACAAAGAGTAGATAGATTATTAGAAGGTATAATACCAGGGTTAGAAGTTAGCTCTCAAAGTAACGGAGCTACCAGTTCTAGACCAAGGTATTCTGTTAGTATCAGAGGAGATGCTTCTTTAACAGCTTCTAATGAGCCTTTGTGGATTGTAGATGGTATTCAAATTACCACAGGAGGAACCACCAATTCTATTTTAGGGATACAAACTAGTGTGAGTCCCTTGTCTTTTTTAAATCCCAATGATATTGAATCTATTACTGTGTTAAAAGATGCATCAGCAACAACTATTTACGGAGCAGATGGTGCAAACGGTGTGATTTTAATTAACACAAAAAAAGGAAAAATCGATCACAATGATTTGGAAATTTCAGTTAGGCACGGAATTTCATTCATCAATAAAGATACACGTTTTAAAGTATTGAATGCGAAAGATTACTTAACCCTTGCCAAAGAGTCTTACCTAAACTCTGGAGGAGATCCTGCTTATTTTCCATATACGGATAATGATATGAACAGTTACTCTACCACAGAAACAGATTGGTATGATGAGTTTTTTGACGTAGGATCAACATCACAAATAAATTTGTCGGCATCTGGGGGAAACCAAAAGGCGGTCTATCGTATTTCGGGTTCTTATTTTGAAGATAAAATGACTTTAAAAGGGAATAAGCAGCAACGAATGTCAATCTCTACTAATAACAATATCAATTTTAATGACAAGCTAAATTTGAACTTTTTGTTATCGGGTTCTTACAATGTAAACACCACGTTTACACCTGGAGATGATTATTATAGCAACTTGCCCATCATTTCTCCATACAACGATGATGGTACGTTTAGACAGTATTACAAAGTTATAGAAGGGAGCAATTCTGATGGAACTCCTAACTGGGTTCAAAAGCGTTTTTTTAACGAGCTAGCTGAAAGAGAACAAAATGACAACGGACAAAAAGCTTTTTCATTCAAAGGGTCTGTTCAATTAAGTTACAAACTAAGTGACGTATTTAAACTTAGCTCTCAGTTTGGGGTGGATTATAACAATTATGCTGAAAAAATATACCAATCCATGAAAAATTGGTCTGGAACCAACTCAGGAGTTCCTGTTGGTTATGCTAATGATAACAACGCAATGTATTTGAATTGGAATACCATACATAGATTGAATTTTAACAAGCAAGTGGGATTGCATCGTTTGTCTGGTGTTGTGGGGATAGAATTAGGATCGAATCAAACCAACGTCACCTCGTCTTCTGGATCAGGTTTTGTAAACGATCATGTCAGATTGGTAAGTTTGGCATCGTTTTCTGATGGATCTGCTAGTGAATATACAACCACCAAAGCATCGTATTTATCACAGTTGTCTTACCATTACGACGGACGTTATAATTTGGTGTTGAACTGGAGAAAGGATGGAAATTCCAATTTTGGAAAAAACGTACAATACGCAACTTTTTTATCGGCTGGAGCTTCGTGGAACCTACATAAAGAAGATTTTTTTAAGAGCAGAATCATAGACATATTGAGTTTAAAAGGAAGTTACGGAACCAATGGGAATTCAAGGTATGGGAGCAAAAATCCTGATGGAGTGTATAGCATCAGCGATTCTTATCAGTACGGGGGAACTATTGGAGCTGGAATCTCAACAGGAGCCAATCCTGACTTGAGTTGGGAAACCACCTACATTACAAATCTCGGGTTTAGAATTGCATTATGGGGTAAAAGATTGGACATCACCACAGAATTTTATAGAAATAAAACCACAGATTTGATTAGTACGTTGGATGCTTCTAGAACCATTGGAGACACCACGGTATTGAGAAACATTGGAGCAATAGAAAATAAGGGAGTAGAAATTACCTTAGAATCTACCAATATTCAAAAAGAAAATTTTACTTGGAAAACAAAAATACTTGCTTCACGTAATAGAAATAAGATCCTAGAGTTGTACAACAATGTTCCAAAAAACTACGGAAACACCAGGCTTCAAGAAGGAAAGAGTAAAAATACGTTTTACTTAGTTAGATGGGCAGGAGTAGATCCTAGAGATGGATATCCAATGTGGTACGATACCGAAGGAAATATTACCAAAGATTATAGTGTAGACAATAGAGTAGCAGATAAGGTAGCAGATTCAGATCTTTTTGGAAGTATCAGCAACACTTTTAATTATAAAAATCAATATGTGTTAAGTATCTTGATGAGCTACACTATAGGAGGATATAGTTTTAGCACTTTTGCTCGTGATGTTAATTCTGATGGGTTAAATATTATGGATGACAACCAATCAGTAAACCAATTAGACAGATGGAAAGAAGAGGGAGATTTGGCCTTAGCTCCGCAGCCTATTTGGGGTGTAAGCACTGGGTCAGTACGTAATTCCACGCGTTTTTTATACAGCAAAACCAATCTAAAAATTAGAAACGTATCATTTTCTTATTTGTTTGATAAACGCATTACAAAATCAATGGGAGTAGAAACACTAGGGGTTTCATTAATCGCCAACAATTTGTTGGTGTGGACCCCGTATGACAAATCAGACAGAAATTCTTACAAAAATAATATTGAAGGTTATCCGCTTGAAACAGAAATTTCTTTGGGGATAAATGTAAAGTTTTAAAAAAATGAAATATTTAAAAACATTAATCACAATAGTAAGTGTTAGTCTCTTAAGTAGTTGTAGTGACTTTTTAGAGGTAGATCAAATAGGACAAACAACCATACCTGTGTTTTTTTCGGACATGGATGGGATGAGAGCCGCTTTACCAGGAGCGTATAGCAAAGTATATGATTATTATGGAGATGAGTTTTTGCTATATCCTGATGTAGCAGGTGATATGCTTCAATTAGCGACAGCGGTAGAAAATAATATGATTTCTCAATACAATTTCACTTCCAACCCTGCTGAAGAAATTACAGCTGTTGGGATGATATGGAGAAATGCTCTTGAAGCTTTGGTGAATGTAAATAACATATTGGAATACCAACCGAATTTATTGATCAACTTTCCTAAAAGTGAACAGGAGTTGAATCAAATAAAAGCAGAAGCTTTGTTTTTAAGAGCCTTGATTCATTTTGACATGGTTCGTGTGTATGCACAGCCTTATAATTTTACCAATGATGCTAGCCATATAGGAGTGCCAGTGCTGACAATAACACCGAGTTCGGACGATCATGTGCCAAGAAAAACAGTTAGAGAGGTGTATGCGCAAATTGAAAAAGATCTTATAGAATCAGCCTTAATTTTTGAGAATACTGGAGATACTTCTTCTAGTTTTTACGCAACAAAAAATGCAGTGTACGGTTTGCTGGCACGCATGTATTTGTACATGGAAAACTGGCAAAAAGCCATAGATTATGCAAGTTTGGTAATTGATAGTACGTCTTTATCCGAAGGACAAGATTACTTAGACATGTTTCTAAAAATAGAGAATGATGACGAATCGCTGTTTAAATTAAATGGAAACTTAAAAACTCCTTACCTCAATAAATTTTACACGCTAGAAGCTCCTTTAGCCATTGCGAGTACCAAATTGAAGGATTTGCTTAACGAAAATACGGAAGACATTCGTTTAGGTTTGTTAGATGTAGAAACCTTAACCAGTTTGAAGTTTTTAAAGCCATTTTCAAATATCGGAGACATTCAAGATAATGATTACCATATCATTGTACTTAGAGCTTCGGAAATGTATTTGATTAGAGCAGAAGCATATACACAATTGTCGAATTTGGACTTAGCCAAAGCAGATTTAAAAACCTTGATGGCTAGAAACTATCAAACAACCGTTGCAGCTGTTACTATTGCCGAAAATACTCAAGAAGAATTGAAAGCATTGATAGATAAAGAGCGTATCAAAGAGTTGTGTTTTGAGGGACATCGTTTGTACGATTTGACACGAACAAAGCAAAACCTTACCAGAGATACCAATACAACATCAACAGTTAAAGAAATCACATATCCGAGTAACAAATTTGTTTTGCCCATTCCTCAAAAAGAAATGGATGTAAACAATGCCATGATTCAAAACGAGGGATATTAATAAAGACAGAAAATGATGAAAAATAAAATTCTAATAATCGGTTTGGCAATATGCACACTAATTTCTTGTGGAAAAGAAGAAATTAAAGTGTATGACAATCCATTTGTACATATCAATTTTAACAATGTTTCTACGGTAAACATCAACGCTAACCGAAAAGACATTGCGAGCTATTATGTCTATTTAAGCACTACACCACTAAGTAAAGACTTGCTTTTGGACTACGATATTATAGTAGGTGATGGATTAAAAGATGGAGAAGATTTTAAAATTTTAACAACTGAATTTCCCTTAACCTTTCCTACGGGAATTTACAAAAGGCCCATTCAGATTCAGTGGTTAGAAAATACGTTAGATCCCACCAAAGACAATACCATTACAATCAGGTTAAAATCAAACAACTTGGGGGTTCATATAGGTTTTCCAGGCGAGGATGCAAATCAAAGTGAGTTAGTAATTCATAAAGTAAATAACTAATGCGTATTATAATAAGTTTTTTGGTTGCGTTGTGCATGGCAACAGGTTTTTCTCAAAGCTTGGTGCAAGATACAGTGTTGGTAAAAAAACAATTGCCCAACGGCCTAACGTATTATATCTACCCAACAAACAAAGTAAAAGGACAAGCTCACTTTAGATTATTTGTGAAAGTAGGTTCTTTGCAAGAAACAGAAAAACAGAGAGGCTTAGCACATTTTTTAGAACATATGGCATTTAATGGAACAAAACATTTTAAAGCCAACGAATTGATAGAATTCTTAGAAACAAAAGGATCTAAGTTTGGTCATGATGTAAATGCACACACTTCTTTTGAAGAAACTATATATAAACTAAAAGTTTCGACAAAGAACACCTCAGTAATAGACTCGACATTAACTATTATGTCAGATTGGGTGAATGGGATGTTGTTAGATTCTCTGGAAGTAGAAAAAGAACGAGGTGTTGTGTTGTCTGAATGGCTTTCAAAGCAATCTCCTAAAAACAAAAAAGGACAATTCTTTTTACAAACCTTATTAAACAATTCTCTGTATAGCAAGAGAACAGTTATTGGAGACACCACAAGTTTAAAGAATTTTAAGCGTAAAGAGCTTAAAGCTTTTTATCAAAAATGGTACGATCCTTCTTTAATGGCTGTTGCAATTGCTGGAGATGTGGATGTGGATGCGGAGGAGGTAGAACATAAAATCATTAAAAAATTTGCGAAAATACCTACACAATTTCCAAAACCCATACTTGGAGAAATAGCGTCTTACACAAATGATAGTTTGGTGATTTACAAGGACGATTTGACAAAAAAGACCCAGTTAAGTTACATACAACTCCATGAACCTTTGCGAGATGTAAATACCCAACAAGCTTACAAAGAGTACCTAATGCGTGTGGTTATAAATAAATTGATAACTACCAGACTTGCACAATTATCGTTTCAAGAAAACGAATACAACAATGCAAGTATAAATTTAAACAACTTTTTGAATTCTAAAGGAGTGTTGTTGGCAACCATCGACTTAAAACCAGAAAATGCTTTGCAAGGAATTCGTGATTTTAACAAACATTTTCAGCAAATCTTTCAGTATGGTTTTACAGAGTTAGAAATTAAAAAGGTAACCAAAACTATGTTGGCTTCTTTTGGTGCCAAAGCAAAGGAAAACAAACCTGTATCGGCTTCGGGAATGATGGGGCAAATGTATGAAGATTTTTTTAATGGGAATAAAATCATATCACTAAGAGATGAGTATGCTTTGATGAAAAACTGTTTTTCGGAGTTAACAAAGAATAAGGTGTTAGGGTTTTTAAAGAAAAATGAAACCAATAGCCCTTTTAGGTATCTGCTAACTACTAATGAAAAAGAGTGGGACAAGTTGCCGTCAAAAGGTATGTTGTTTAAAGCAATTCAGGAACATAAAACAATAAAGGTTGTTCCCTATGAACATCATTTTAAGGTGCCTAAAAAACTAATTACACAATCAATTCAGCCAGGTGAAATCAAAAAAATCAAAAATATTCCTGAAATCGATGCACAAGAAATTCATTTGACAAATGGTGCAACGGTAATTTATAAAAAATCTTTAAAAAGTAAGGAAAGTGTGTTGTTGGCAGGGTTTAAAAAAGGAGGATTGTATGCCATAGACAGTACGGATTATGTTAGCGCACAATATGCTGCTCCAGCTATTTCGGTAAGTGGTTATGGAGCGTTTTCTAGAGAAGCTCTTAGTTATTATTTGTCTGGAAATAGTGCCAAGGTTCAGTTTTTAATAGACAAAACAAGAGCAGGTTTTTTTGGAAGCTCAAAAATAAAAGATCTTCAAACTCTTTTTCAATTGTTTTACCTAAAGGCTACAGAGCCAAAAATAGATTCTTCAGCATTTAAAAAATTAAAAGACTTGTCTATAGAACGTATAGTAGAAGATGAGCTTAGCCCAAAAGAAGTTTTTCAGAAAAAGTTTAAATACTTAGTTCGTGGAAAAGATTACACCACTGCAAAACGAACCAAAGCACAAGTAGAAGAGAAGTTGATTAAAGAAAAATTAATTCCTATTTACAAAAGTTTTTTTGCCAATGCAGATGGGTTTGTTATCACGCTAATTTCAGATAAGGAGCTAGAAGTGTTCTTACCTTTTATTAAGACCTATATAGGGGGAATTCCTAAAGGGGAAGTGAAAAATGCTTATAAATACCAACCTCGTCCTCTGAAAAAAAAGAGCAAAAGTTTGGTTGCTTATGGAGAAGAATCTTCTAAGGCAATTTACACAGCCATTCATCAACAAAGCAAAAAGGTAAAAAACATTGCAGAAGTAGAGATTAAAAACCAAATTCTAGAAAATGTCTTAAAGTTAGAACTTAACAAAAGGTTGAGAGAAGAGCTTGGGGTGATTTATGGAGTGAGAGTATCGGTGAGTGCTACGCAACATCCAAAACCACTAAGCAGACAAACTATTGCCTTGGTGTGTAAACCCACAGATGTGGATTTGATAAAGTCTGAGATTGCTAAAATTATTAATGAAATAGCAACAGGAGCGCTAGATATTGAAATGCATATGGAGAAGACCAAAAGCAATTTGATTTCAAAGTTTAACATCAGTAGACAGAAAAATTCTTTTTGGACCAAAAGCATCCGAGATTATTATTTCAATTCATATTCCAATTGGGATTTTGTAACAGCGTATCCACAGTTAGTAAACAATATATCAAAGAAAGATATCAAAAAAATAACTCAAACATATTTTTTAAAATCCCCTAAAATAGAAGCCATTTTATATCCCAAGAATCAGAAAAATTAATTATTTAAATTTAATATTATGAGAAAAACAATTTATTATTTATTTGCCTTAACGGCTTTATTTTCAATGGCAGTTGGTTGTAGTTCTGACGACCCAGCACAAGAGATAGAAATTCCTGCTGAAGTAAATTTATTAAGCTTTGGTTTTTATGCCGAAGACAATCCTACGAACCTTTTTACAGATTACGTGATTGAAAGCGTAACAACAACAGACGTTTCCATAGCCTTGCCAAATGAAACAGACTTAACTTCTTTAGTAGCTCGTTTTACAACTACAGAAGGAGATATAGTAAAAATTGGTGCTACGGTACAAGTTAGCGGAACTACTGCCAATAGTTATGCTGCTCCTGTAGAATTGTTGGTTAACGAAGGTGTAACCAATAAAATTTACACCATTTCGGTAGGGAAGTTAGCAAGTTCTGTATGGAGCTTAGCTTCTACTTATATAGATGACATAGCTACTGATATTTCATTACGTATCAATCCAACAAACTCAGTACCTTATGTTGCTTACATTAGCGAAAGAGAGAGTAGCGATGATCAAAAAATGAACTTGGTGAATTATGACGGTACTACTTGGAATAGAGTAGGAGGAACTGACTTTTCTAATTTTAGAGCAAATACTGTAGATTTAAAATTTAGTGCTGAAGGTACTCCATTTATTAGTTTTCAGGAATATACAGATAATAGAGAACCTTCTATCATGTCATACGAAAATAGCACTTGGAGCTATTTGGGAAATGCACCATTTTCAGTTTTAAGAACAGGTTCTAACGCTGTTGCAATTACTAGCGATAACAGTGTGTATGGATTTTTTATAAGTGATGACAGATCTGATGGAGGAAGAAGAAGAGAAGTTTTGGGTAAAGCTTACTCTGAAGGTGTTTGGTCAGATTTAACAATACCTGGTAGATCAGGTTTTGCTAGAATTGTAAAAACAAAAGTAGTAAATGACATCGTATATCTTGCTGTATTAGATTATGGAGAAGGACAGTCAATTTCAGTTTACAAATATGAAAATGATACATGGTCAACACTTGCTGATAAAATGAAAGAGAGTGAAGAAAATATAGTGTACTATTACAATGTAGAAATTGATGTAGACTTAGAAGGAAACGTATATGTAGCATATGCAGAAGATAATGGACCTGATACAGAGTATCAATTAAGAGTTAAAATGTATAAAGATGAAACTTCTTCATGGAGTACATTAGGTGATTTAATTGTAACGACAAATACTAGAGATTTTGCAATGGCTGTGGACAAGTACAATACACCAATGTTATTCTATCAAAACGACACAAAGAATCCAGTATTCTTACCTTTTGATACAGATGTAAATAACTGGGGGGCTCCAGTAGTCTTTTCAGATGCAGATTCATCGAGCTTAAGATTAGAGGTAGCACCAAGCGGTATTTCGTATGCTTCTTACCTTGTAAACGAACAAATTAACCTTTACAAGTATGATTCACCAGACAATTAAAATGTATCTTTAAATTGTATATTTTATAAGCGAAGTTGCAAAACTTCGCTTATTTTATTTTAAAATTTATGAGAATGAATATACTACACAAATGGATCTTTTTATTTGGTTTTTGCTTGGGTTTGGTCTCAAATGCACAGTCAAAATACACCTTAATTAAAGGAACCGTACATGCCAAAAACAGGGTTTTAAAAAAAGTGTTGGTTTCTAATGGTGATACCATTGTACAAACAGATAAAAAAGGAAGGTTTGAGATTCCTGTAAAAAAAGGACAGGTAGTTTTTCCAATTATACCAACAAATTACACACATAGCAATGCAAAAAAATGGTGGTATCATAGCTTAGAAGACATTAACAAAGAGCGTGTGTTTACGCTTAAAAAGGTAAAAACTAAAAAAGAATTTAAGTTTTTAGCCATTGGAGATGTTCAGGTAGGAGATGACAAGGAGCTGTTGTATGCAACAAAATCGGTTTTAACAGAATTGTTGAATAGAAACGATTATGATTTTAGCCTGTATTTAGGAGATTTGGTAAATGATGCTCCCGAATTGTTTGTGCCACTAAAAAAGTTAATTGACGACATTCCAAAACCTTCATGGGTGGTGTACGGAAATCACGATCGAAATTTTAATGCGGAACAAAACCAGCAATTCGATTTTTTTAGAAAACATTTTGGTCCTGAAACGTATGCTTTTTTTAAGAACGATATTTTATTTGTTTCTCTTAACAGTATTACTCCTGCAGGAAAATATGGATATAAAAATCAATATCCTCCAAATCAAATACGTTTTCTGTCTCAGTTACTTCAACAAATCCCTAAGGATCAACAAGTAATAATAAGTCAACACGTTCCTTTTGTAGCCATGAAAAACAAAGAGGAGCTAATCAAACTGCTGAATCCTTTTAAAAAGGTACTGTTCTTATCGGGACATACCCATACCGTTTTTCAAAATGAAATTATTATGCCTTCAGGTCATGTAATTCATGAGCTCACTGCGGGTGCTGCATCTGGAAATTGGTGGACAGGTCAAAAAAAATGGGAAGGAATCCCTTTGTCTTTAATGAGTTGTGGTACACCAAGAGGCTATTTTGAAATTAATTTTAAAAACAAGGACTACAAGATTCAGTACAAAGGAATCAACTTGCCTGCTTCCAAACAATTTAGTTATTGGGTGGGAGATTACAATTCAGAACCAATATCTGTCCTAGATAAAACCAATAATATTTATATAAATGTTTTTTCGGGATCTTATAAAACCAAAGTCTCACTAAAGCTTACAGATAATACAGCTATTTCTATGACGAAGGAAAGATTAGTTGACCCCTATATTAATTATATTAAAAAATCACAAAAAGAAAATAAAAGTCCGGATAAAAATAGTAAAGCATCACCGTATTTAAGAACTAAGTCGAATCATATTTGGAAAGGGACTTTTCCGAAACTAAATAAAGGTTATCATAAAGTTGATATTTTAATAGAAGATCCATATTTTTCATCCATTAAAGAATCTATATGGGTTTTTAAGAAGTAATTATTTATATTTATTTAAAACTAATAATAGTTTAAAGAGTTTTGTTAAAATAAATACTCATGGCAAAAACAGGAAGTAATAAAAACACTAAAAATAAATCAAAACATTCAAAGTTAATGGGGAGGAAAAAGAATAAGATTCGTGAAAAAGGACAAGCTCACAAAGAACGATTGAACGCGTTAAAAGAGCAAATTAAGAACAAAGAATAAGTTTGATAGACATTTTTGAAAAGTCAATTTAACTTATTTTTACTTATGTATAATTTAACAAAAATGTGTTGTTAAGTATATTTATTTAGACAACAGAAATTGTTTCTTTTCCTCATTTTAAGAAATTTTGTTATGTAACAAACAACAATAAATATTTTTAGCATTTATTGTTGTTGAGACTGCTGAGATTGTTGTTGGTGTTGTGTGTCGGTTTTATTTTGTTGCGTTGGATAACCTCCTTCAGGTCTAATATCTACAGAAACTGACAATTTACTCAATCCACTACTATACAATACTCCTTTTAGTGGAGCAACATCGTAATAATCTCTTCCCCAAGCCACCACAATGTGTTGGTCTTTTGGAATCTGATTGTTGGTGGGATCAAAATCTACCCAACCAAATGTGGGAATGTATACTGAAAACCATGCATGTGAAGCATCGGTTCCTATCAATTTTTCTTTTCCTGGCGGTGGAAGCGTTTCTATGTATCCACTAATATATCTGGCAGGCAAATGCACGGAGCGAAGGCAAGCAATAGCAATTTGAGCAAAATCTTGACAAACTCCTTTTTTTTCTCTCATCACATCCGTAATTGGAGTGGCTACGTTAGAAAATGTAGTGTTGAATTCAAAATCGTTAAATATTCGTTCCATTAGTTCATAACTAGCTTCAAAAACAGACCTATTGGGTTTGAAAGATTTTAAAGCATAATCTTTAATTTCTTGACCAATGGTGTGAATCAAAACAGATTCTAATTGAAATTGTCTAGCCTCTAAAGATTTTGGATCTACTTGTTTTAAGAGTTGTAAAGTCTCTGAAAGTGTGATTTTTTTAGCATCTGAAAAAAAATCAATATTAGGTGCCAAAGCCATGTTCCTATCTACCTTACTAGTGGCTGTAACTTTTAATTGCTTATGATACTCTTGTATAGAAAATCGGGTAACGGTATTTCCAAAAAAATCTTCTCTTTCAGAAAAAACAATAGGAGCAGGGCTGATATCCAAATTGTAATTCACCAAATTTTGTCCAATAATATTTTTGGGTTTTAAGATAGCTATGTTGTGGCAAAAGGTAACCCCTTCGTCATAATCATAACAGGTAGTGTGGTTTATTTTGTACAACATTAGATTTTTATTTTTTGTTTTACCAATTGCGTTTGTTGGTATGTATGGTCAAAATACGTTGCGGATATAGCTAATGAAGTTTCGTGTAATACATCGCTTAATATAGAAAGTGAGTCTTCTAAATTACCTCTAAGTGATTTGTCTTCATTAAGATCTAAAAGTGTGCTAGTATCTACATCCTCAATTATTTGACAGGCAACTTGTATTTTTTCTTGACATTTTTGATAACCGATGCTACTATTAGGAATAGGCAAACGGGCAATGTCTTTCTGAATTCTTTTCAATTGATAATGCAATGATTTTGCATACTGCTTGTCCAAAACAATTAAGTTCACCACATTTTCAATACTCAAATACGATTGGTAACTATATCTGTAAATATTCAAACTTTCATGACTAGAAAGTAAGGCTTCTAAAATTTCATAGTTCAACTGCTCTTCATAATTAAACACAATCATAGAACGACACTTGGCTATATTCATGGTAGATTGCTCCATTTGCAAACCAATAAAATACAGTAGTAATCCTTGATTTACCATTATGCTTTCTTCAATTAAAGCCATAAAAGCAATCAATCTTGTAATGGTTCTATCCAACAATCTAGTTAGTGTAGAAATAGTGGATGTTTCGGTTTCAGTATTGTAGTTATTCCACAATTTATTGATACTCTCAAAAACCCTCCACATATCTTTGGACCACAAATTACGCAAAGTATAATAAGAGTTGTTAAAACTATTTAAGGTTTGTGCAAGACTTCCAATTCGATTTTTATCTAAAATTAACGAAGCAATTTCTTCTATAGGATTTTCCAATCTTTCTTCACTACCTTCTCCTACAAAACCAGGAAAAGTAGAGGTGATGTTGGTCAATGCTTGTAGCAAATATTTCTGAATATCAGATTCAGATTTTCTGCTGTTGTATTTTTCATTGTTCATGGTGTTTAACACCATGCGAATGTATCTTGAAGTAACAATAGCTCTACCCAAATACCTACCAGACCAAAAAAGATTTTCGGCGGTGTTACTTGGCAAATCCGTCATGTCTGATACAGAAGTGTTTTGGAGTTTGTTCCAAGTATATTGTTGAATGCTATTTTGTTTCTCGTCACTAATTACCCAAAAATCTTTGCTAATTCCACCACGTTGGTTAGAAACTCTCAATTCTTTTCTTTCGGATGCAACTCTAACCAAACCACCAGGCATGACACTATAACCATCGTCATGAGCAATACTAAAAGTTCTGCAAACAATTTTACGAGGTTCTAATTTGTCATTGCCAAAGTTGGGAATGGAAGAAAAAGATATTTTTTCCTGAGCGACAAATCTGTATGGGTTGTTAAGAATTTCACTTTTTAAATTCTCAATTTCTTTTTCTGATAAAAATTCACAGAAATAAATACTTTCCCTATTAGATCGATCGATTCTTTTGACAACATAATTTTGGAGGTTTTCCATCACAAAATTTCGTTCTTTTTCTTGTCCACACCACCATGAAGCAATTTGTGGCAGAATCAAATTTTCATTGAAAAAGTACTTGCATATAGCATTCATAAAAGGAACCAATCCAGAGTTCTCTATGATGCCGCTACCTACAGGGTTTACAACCGTTACATCTTGATTTCTAACAACTTCTAACAATCCTGCTATTCCCAAATAAGAATCTTCTCTTAGCTCCAAAGGATCTACAAAAACATCGTCTACTCGTCTTAGAATAACGTCAACCTTTTTTAGACCTGTCAGGGATTTCATCCACACCAAACCATTTCTCACAATCAAATCATTTCCTTTCACCAACGGATAACCGAGAAGAGAAGAGAGGTAAGCATGTTCAAAATAAGTTTCGTTGTGAGGTCCTGGAGTTAAAATAACAATGTTAGGATTGGTCACTTCTTTTGGAGCAGCATTTAACAACATTTGATGAAAATGATCGAAAAATTCTGAAGGTTGTTTTACATGAATGTCCTGAAACAATTCAGAACCCACTCTACTCATTGCGTACCTATTTTCCAACGCATATCCCATTCCAGAAGGAGCTTGAGTTCGGTCATTAACCACCCACATTCTACCATCTGGACCTCTAGCTATTTCTGCAGCATAAATCATCAAGTTTTTAGATGTAGTGTATTCAATTTGATCACACTGTCTTAAAAAACCTCTATGTTCGTAAATAACTTCTGGGGGAATGATTTTGTTTTTAATCAATTTTCGTTCCCCGTAAATATCTTTTAAAACTAAGTTTAACAACTCGGCTCTTTGTTTGATTCCTCTTTCTACTTCTTTCCATTCATTTTCATGAATAATGAAAGGGATGGAATTCAATTCCCAAGGTCTGTGCAAACCTTTAGGATCGTTGTATACATTGTAAGTAACACCGTTTTCGGCCATCAACCAGTTTACTTCACTTTGTATATCATGAAGTTTTGTCAAGCCAATGCCCTCAATATTTTCGATTAATTTATTCCAGCTTTTGTTTACTTGTTTATTAGGTTTTAAGACCTCGTCATAGTTCTTTAAATCGGAAAAATAATCAGTAAAAATATTTTTTGAATCAATGCTCATTTAGAATTTCTATTTTTTACGCAAATCTAGTGTATTTGGAAATTCTGGGTTGTTAGGAATGGTTTTATATTTAAAACTTTTTGAACTTCCCATCTCTTCTACAGACTTTTTAGAAGTCTCCTGATCGGATGCAGCAGCTTCCTCCATAATTTCTACATCAGTTTGTACTTCTCCAACATCCCAAAAACGATTGATTCTTCTAGATTCAGCTTCAAAACTATTCACAGGGAAGGTCTCGTAAGATCTACCACCTGGGTGCGCAACAAAATAACGACAACCACCTATAGACTTTTCATTCCATGTATCTACAATATCAAAAGATAGGGGAGTGTCTACTTTTATAGTAGGGTGTAAGGCAGAGAAAGGATCCCATGCTTTGTATCTTATTCCTGCAACATATTCTCCTTTTACAGGAGTAGGTTTTAAATCAACTTTAATTCCATTACAAGTCAAAACATAACGTTCGTTTGTGAAATTACTTACTTTTACTTGCAATCTTTCTAGTGATGAATCTACATATCTTGAAGTACCACCACCAGTCATTTCTTCTCCCAATACATTCCAAGGTTCTATTCCAGCTCTCAATTCTAATTGAATGTTGTTGACTTCAATCATACCGTGTTGTGGAAATCTAAATTCAAAGAAAGGGTCAAACCAGTCTAATTTGAATTCGTAACCTGCTTGATTCAATTGTTCTACAACATCTTTAAGGTCTTCACGAACATAATGTTCTATCAAAAATTTGTCATGCAATTCTGTACCCCATCTTACCAAATTGTGTTCGTAAGGTTTTTTCCAGAACCAAGAAACCAAAGTTCTTACCAATAGCATCTGGGTCAAACTCATCTGTGGGTGTGGAGGCATGTCAAAACCTCTTAATTCTAAAATTCCCAATCTTCCTGAAGAAGAATCAGGAGAATATAATTTATCTATACAGAATTCTGCTCTGTGCGTATTTCCTGTAAGATCTGTTAACAAGTGTCTAAACAATCTATCTGTCAACCAAAAAGGAACTTCTCCGTTTTTAGGAATTTGACTAAACGCTATTTCTAATTCGTACAAGTTTTCCATTCTTGCTTCGTCTATTCTTGGTGCCTGACTTGTAGCTCCAATAAAAGATCCAGAAAATAAATACGAAAGTCCTGGGTGATGTTGCCAGAAAGTTAACAAACTACGCAACAAACTTGGCTTGCGTAATAGTGGACTGTCAGAAGGAGATGTTCCTCCTAAAGTAACGTGATTTCCACCACCCGTACCTGTGTGTTTTCCATCCAACATAAATTTCTGAGTTCCCAAACGTACTTTTTTGGCTTCGTCATACAAAGTCATGGTGTTGTTTACCAAATCTTTCCAGTTTTTGGTTGGGTGCACGTTAATTTCAATTACACCTGGATCTGGAGTAATTTTCATAGATTCTACTCGGTTGTCATGTGGTGGATTGTATCCTTCCAAAATAACAGGAATGTTCAATTCTTTAGATGTTGCTTCAATTGAGGCAATCAAATCTAAGAAAGCGTCTGCGGAATCTAATGGTGGTAAAAACAAGTACAATTTACCGTCTCTAACCTCAGAACATAATGCCGTTCTTACAAAGTATTCTGGTTTGTCTTCCTCCAATCCATTTTCAACAAAATCTTTGTGACGAGTATCTACAATTTCTTCAAAAACAGGCAACGGGTTGTTGTCTTTAAACAAATCTGGTTCGTAGATAGGGAAAATTTCATATTCAGGTTTGGCCATTAGTGAATCTAAAGGCAATCTTAAACCTACAGGAGAATTTCCGGGAGTTAAAAATAAGTTGTTTCTACGGAATTGCCACTCACTAGTAAACCATTTGCTTTGGGTATGGTTTAATGGTAAAACATATCCTACAGCTTTGTCTGTTCCTTGTTTTAATATTTCTGCTAATTTTTTATGAATTAGTTCTTTGCTATCTTTTTTGGTTATATCTACATCAACAGGTAGTTTTCCTTCTTCCCACAACATGTAAAAAGCATCTTCGTAAGTAGGAGTGATGTGATTTTTGTCTACGTTTAAGTAAGTAGTCAACGTTTCTAAAAACTTAAGATCGCTACCTTCTGGCACTATTTTGTTTTTTGCAAAACAAGATAACAATTCAGGGTAATGCCAAATAGTTTCACCATCTTTTCTCCAATACAATTGAATTTCCCATCTAGGCAAAGGTTCACCAGGATACCATTTTCCTTGAGCATGGTGTAACATTCCTCCAACGGCAATTTTATTCAACAATTGTTGAGTCAAATCATCCGCTAATTTACGTTTTTGAGGTCCATCTGCAGTAGTGTTCCACTCATCAGCTTCCATATCATCAATAGAAACAAAAGTAGGTTCACCACCCATGGTCAATCTTACATCACCTTCTTGTAGTTCTTTTTCAACTTTGTTTCCTAGCTTGTCTATGGCTTTCCATTGATCTTCTGTATAAGGTTTGGTAACCCTTGGCGATTCTAAAATTCGGGTTACAGAATTGTCAAATTCAAACTCAGTTTCACAAACATCAGACATTCCTGTTACGGCAGCAGCACTATCGTAATGCGGTGTACAAGCTAATGGAATATGACCTTCTCCCGTTAAAAGTCCAGAAGTTGCATCAAAACCAATCCAACCTGCACCTGGCAAATAAACTTCTGCCCAAGCGTGTAAATCTGTAAAATCTTCGGGAGGACCAGAAGGACCATCTAATGATTTTTCATCTGCGGTTAATTGTACCAAATAACCAGAAACAAATCTGGCTCCAAAACCTAAGTGTCTCATTACTTGAATAAACAACCAAGCATAATCTCTACAAGATCCTGTTTCACATTCTAGCGTTTCATCAGAAGATTGTACTCCAGGTTCTAAACGAATGTTGTATTTTAAAAGTTCATTTATTCTTTGGTTGATGTCAATTAGAAAATAAATAGTTTTTCTAGGTGTAAAATCTAAGGATTTGATAAAATCAATCAGCAAAGGACCTTTTTCTGTAATTTCCAAATAAGGATGCAATTCCTTTTTGGTATCGTCAGAATATTTGAAAGGAAACTCTTCAGCACTTTCTTCTACAAAAAAGTCAAAAGGGTTGATGGTCTTTAAATCCGCAATGATTTCTACATCAATAGACATTTCGGTTGTCTTATCAGGAAACACAACTCTAGCCTGATAGTTTCCAAATGGATCTTGTTGCCAATTGAAAAAGTGATTTTCAGGTTTTATTTTTAAGGAGTATGATTCTATAGGAGTCCTACTATGTGGTGCAGGTCTTAGCCTAAATATATGTGGAGATAAACTTACGGAACGATCGTACTTGTATTTTGTTTTGTGTGAAATAACTACTTTTAAAGCCATATGTCTTGTTTATACAGATTGTTTGTTTCTAGAAAAAACAAAAATTAAATTGCGAGTAACGAAGTTAGTAATTTCCACGTGTTATTAACTGTATTTACACCATAAAGACTTAGAAATTAGATTTTTTTTAATAACGTTTTTTACTAGTTGATATACAGTTGTTTAACTGTGGTGTTACACTTGGTAACATAAATGAGAGTGTATTTGGTTTAGGATTTTGAGGTATTGTTAGATAAAATTCCATCTCCATATTTTAAAGCATAGACCTTTGTGAATTCTGCTCCAAAGAACAATATAAGGCTAGAATAAGAGACCCAAAGCAGAATTAAAATAACAGATCCTGCTGCTCCAAAAGTAGATTCTGGATTTGCTTTTGCAAAATAAATTCCCAACGCTTGTTTTCCTATACTAAACAGCAAACTGGTAACAAAAGAACCCAACCAAACATCTGTCCACTTGATAACGGCATCGGGTAATATCTTGAAAATTAAGGCAAACAAAACGGTGATTAACAGTAGGGGAATTACAAAGTTTACAATTTGAAAAATCAAAAGAATAAACTCAGGAAAAACAGTTCGAATCCAATCAGTTAGTGCGTTGATAACCGAAGTTAGTATTAATGACGTGAGTAGTAGAAAACCAATAATAAGTACCAAGCTTAAAGAAAACAATCGATCTTTAATCAATTTAAAAAAACCTCTTTTAGTAGATTCGGGAACTCCCCATATTTTATTCAATGCTTTTTGCAAAGCAATAAAAAGTCCCGTAGCACCATACAACAAAGTAATTACACCAATAATTAAAGCAATTTTAGATTGCTCTAAATTGTAAGAGTTTTCTAAGATGTTTTCTACAAAGACAGCTGTTTCTCTACCTAAAATAGAGGCTATTTCGTTGATTATTTTTGTTTTTACTTGAGATTCACTGTAAAAAAAACCAATAGAATGAATGATGATGATCAACAAGGCAGGAAAAGAGAATAATGCGTAGTAACTAATGGCAGCACTCATCTGAAAAGGATCATTTTTGTTCCATTGTTTGTAGGTTTCTACGATAATTTCTTGCGTTTTTTTTAGGGAGATCTTCATAAGCTGTACTTCATGGTGGTTTTAATTGAAACTAAAAAATAGAGAACAACTGCCATATAAATGCCATCCTCTATTTTTTAAAAGAGTTTAGTGTTAAACATAACACTAACTCACAAATCTAATTTGAGATTTATTAAACAGGTTTTTTTCCCAACAATAGAGAAATAACAAAAAGAATAATAAATAAAATAAATAATATTTTAGCAATACTAGCAGCTCCTGCTGCAATTCCAGTGAAGCCTAAAACTCCAGCTATCAAAGCTAATACAATAAAGGTTACGGTCCATCTTAACATAATTTTAATTTTTAAAGGTTTATAAATTAGCTTGCTTTACCAAGCCTTCTATTGTAAAATTACATTGATTCAGAGGAGTTTATTAACACGAATCATTTAGATGTGTACTCTTTTGAAATTTATAGAACACAAAACAAAATCCTTAATCATGATTAAGGTTGATTCTAGGTGCAAATACGATTGATTTAAAATAATATCAAAAATTGATAAAGCGCATTGTTTACAACTTATTTCATCGTTAACTTTGTAACCATCTGCTAAAAAAGAAAATCATGACGATGAATGTTAAAATAACTGCTTCAAATACAATTGATACATTGGAGCAAATACAAAGTGTTTTAGGAGGTGTAATAGAAGAAAAATGGGGAGAGTTTTTCTTGAAAATTGACAACGAAAAAGCAAAAGGGACTATTAGATTTATTGCTTTTGATAGAGGTGTCTCTCTATTGGATTATGATATTGTTTTTTATGAAGAAGTCCTTTTTAGTAGGGATACTTCTTTTTTCAATCCGATAAGATTTAGTTATTGTATGGAAGGGAATTATGGACATTTTTTTGAGAAAAGTAATTCTAAAACTAAAATTGAACAGTACCAAGCTGTAATTGTTACAGGGAAGGATGGAGGACATAGTTGTACATTATTTGCCAAAAACGTACATGTTAAGTTGAATGTGATTCAGGTTCTTAGAAACAAATTTGTAGCAAGTACAGATTGCACTATGGAGTTTGTGAATGAAAAATTGTATGAGGTGTTTTACGATTCAGATCACGACAATAAGTTTGCGTACTATGGAACGTATAATTTAAAAATGGCTGATAAAATTAATGCGATTTATAAGATTAAGAAAAAGGGAATTTTGAGAATGTTGACGATTGAAGGAAAGGTCTATGAAATTTTATCAATGCACATTTCTCAACACAATCAAGAAGTAAAAGGAGAAAAAGTTGAAACGACTTTGTTAAAGGAAGAAATCAAATTGATTCGAAAATATTCAAGAAAAATCATTAAAACTCCAGACGTAAATTATACATTAGAATCAATATCTGAAGAGACAGGTTTGACTCAAGCTAAATTACAAGAAGGCTTCAAATTAATTTACAGCAGAACTGTTACAGAATACATCCGACATATTCGTTTAGAAAAAGCAAGAGAGTTGATGAATACTACCGATTGTAATGTCTCACAAGTAGCTTATACAGTTGGTTTTAGTAGTAGAAGTTATTTTTCTAAGATTTTTAAATCTAAATATAAAGTTAGTCCTAGTGAATATCTAAAATTAAAACAGAAAAAAACAATCCTTCAGACCGGAGTTGCATAACAAATAATATTTTATTTTTTTTCGGAAAACAACGAAAACCCCAGTAAATAAATTTTACTGGGGGAGGGTAATTGTAAAAATAATTGCCTATCTGATATTCTATAAGAAACGATTGAAAAGTATATGAATCCGTTCTTAAAACCTTTAAAGTTTACGAGCCAAAAAACTCAACCCGTATTTGGTGGCAAGACTTATAAGAACAGGCTGAATCCATTTGTAAGGGTTCATGTTTTCAATAGCCATGTGTTTTAAGAGTTTTATCTCTTCGGAGGCTATGTTCTTTTTTAGTTTTAGGATTTTTAAATCCTGATCTATTTCGTTAAAACTTCTATACTTTTTCATCGTGTGTTGTTTTGGTTAATTTGTAGCTTCAAAAAAGGTTTTGGAAGTAAATGCAATTGCAGCACGATCTATTAATGGTTTTCTAAAGATGTACAATAGCAATCCTATTAAAAATAGGGTACCTGCACAAGTCAAGAATGCCAAATACAAACTTCCTAATATTCTTTTCAATTCTATTACATAAGCTATTAGCGCTAATATAAATGTGAATAGAGACAAGATTCCGAAAATCAATATTTTTAAAAACTTAGAGAAAAACAGACTCAGTGTTTTTAACATTCTTAGTTCAACGTAATCTTTGGTTGCGTCTAAATATATTTCACCATCGGTCATTGCTTTTTTTGATGCTTTGTAAATGTTTTCAGATAGACTCATTGTTGATTATTTTTGAAATTGTTTATTTTTCTTTCTTAGAATTTCTAATTCTTTTTCTAATGCTACTATAACATCATCGGCTTTGTAACTAGCGTCAGAAACTACTGATTCTAATTTTTCTTCCAAGGTTTCTTTTTTACCTACAATGGTGTCTGTTACAGTATTTTTGATAGATTCGGCTTCGTTCACAAGATGTTCACTTGTTTCAGATACTTTTTCTTTTATTTTTTTTCTTGTTTTGCTTCCTTTAGCGGGTGCAAATAAAATTCCTAAAGTTGCTCCTAAAGTTGCTCCTGCTAATATTCCTAATGCTGTGTTTTGATTTGTACTCATTTTGTTCATTTTTTATGGTTTGTAATTTGTTTTGAATTTAGCATTCGTTTAATTGAATGCCGTGGGTATTTTTTAAAATTTTTAATTTTGTTTGTAATAGCGATACCTTTTTTAAATCGGTAATGCTAATTTTGTTAGACAACCAGTCTTGTTTCATAGTTTCATCCATCACTATTGGTATGTATTTGTCTAAGTTCTGAAACTTTTTTAATTCTTTCTTTTGTTTTTTCAACAACAGTGAAAATGTTAAAAAGCCATCGTTTAATTGATTATAGCAACCTGCTAAATAGAAAGGAGTGTTATTCTCCTTTGTAATGTAATATTCTTGGATTTTACCATTTTCTAAAAAGGATGTATAAAAGCCAGTAACAATTACCAAACAGGGTCTAATGTTGAGTTCTTTTTGCATAAAATCATTACGGATGTTGTCTATTTTTACCGTTAATGTATCTATATGCTCTTGAAAAACATTCCAGTCTTGGTCAAATTTGTCAGGTAAAAGTCCCCAAATTGCAAAATCAATTTCATTTGGATATTCAGATGTAATAATGGGAACAATGGTTTCTTCTTTTCCTGTAATCATTCTTTTCTGTTGGTACAGTTTAGGATGTTTAAAGGTTGAATTTGTATGGTTTTCTATAACATGTATTGATGCAATATTTGATATTTTGTATTTCATAAAATTTCTTTAATTACACCATTCTATAGTATACAATGGATGTTTATGCAGATGTTTTTTGACGGTCAGTTTCTTGATTCCAAGCTTCAAGCATCCAACTTGTTTTTTCTAATTCTCTGATGTATGCACCAATCAAATCAATAGTACCTTCATCATTTGCTTCTCCAGCACGTTTTACGACATTAGTCATTCGTTCTAACAACAATTGATGATCGTCTATCAAAGTAACCACCATTTCTTTGTCTATCAACATAGAACTAGATTCTTTTATTTTAGACATGGTTAAATAATCACTATATCTACTAACAGGGCTTTTTCTCAAGGTTAAAATACGTTCTGCTATTTCATCAATTTTAAGTCTTGCTTCTTTGTACATTTCTTCAAACTTGACATGTAAATCAAAAAAGTTTTGTCCTTTAATGTTCCAGTGAAAATTTCTTAATTTTTGGTAGTAAATATGATATTCCGCTAATAGAGAATTCAATTCGCTAACTACGGGGGTTAATTTTTCTTGGTCTATACTTAAATAATTCATTTTTGTAATGTTTTTAAGGTTATTAAATAACTAGATAAACACTTTGATTATCTTTCTATTACAAAGGTAGGGAGTAAGTATAGTTAGGATTTGCTCATATCGTTTAGATGTGAGCGTATATGCTTTTAGAGGAGCTCAAATGAGTTAAAAGCTTTCAAAAACACCTAACCCAAAAAGAGCAAAGTCATATTTAACAGGATCGTTAGCATCTAGTTTCCTAAGATTGCTGTCTAATTCCAGTAAAGCTTTTGCATCGTTTTGTTTTCTAACAATCAATCCTAGTTTTCTACCAACATTACCTGTGTGTACATCTAAAGGACAAGATAAATAGGATGGAGGTATTTGTTTCCAAATTCCCAAATCTACTCCCAACTGATCTTGTCGTATCATCCAGCGCAAAAACATATTGATGCGTTTGGCTGCTGAACCTTTGAGTGGATCTGAAACGTGTTTGGTGGTTCTTGCAGGGTGTGGTATTCCAAAAAATATTTTTTTAAACTCGTGAATTGCAGGTTGTAATGATTGTTCTTTTACATGTGTGGCAAAAACACTTTCTAAACCTCCGTGATTTTTATAAATGTTCTGAAGAGAGGTAATGAAAAACTGAAAATCAATTCCATTAAACGTTCTGTGTTTGAATTCAGAGAGTTTTTCTAGATCGCTAGTATTGTGATTCATCACAAAATCAAAAGGAGCATTTCCTAACAAATCCATCATCAACAAGCAGTTTTTGATAATCATAGGACGTTTTCCCCAAGAAATAGTAGCCGCAAGAAAACCTGCAATTTCAATGTCTTCTTTCTTAGAAAAAAGATGTGGAATTTGTACGGGATCGCTGTCTATAAAATCTCGGTTGTTGTACTGATTTACTTTACTGTCTAAAAATGCTTTGAGTTCTTTTTGAGTCATCAAACGTATGGAATGTTTTTTCAAAGATAAGAAGTTCTATGTCCATTGTGTTTAGGCAGTGTCATTAATTTAAAATCCTCTCAGCTTCTGCTTGTAATTCTGTCACAGCAGTTTGTTCTTCAGTTGTTAAATTTCCATCGTACAAATTGATAGTTTCTGCATAATCGTCAAGCACATTGTATAGGTAGATTATTTGGTCATCATCATCATAAATTAATTTGTATTTTTCATTTCTAACCGTATATCCTCCAAAGGCAGGTCCGTTGGACAGTCCTTCTGTAAATAAGAACTTTCTTGAGTGTGTTTTTTCTTGAGTTAAAAGTGATTTAAAAGAAATACTTTCATCAGCATCTATATTACTTACTTTACATAAATCAGCAATGGTGGCAAACAAATCAGTACTTTGAATCAATGCATTCTCTTCTTTATTCTCTCTAGAAACATTTGCACCAGCAACTATTAAAGGCACATTAACACCTCCATTAAACAAAGATCCTTTAGCTTTACTTCTGCTAAAAGGAGTTTGTGCTACTTGAGCAGGTGTACCGTTATCTCCAATAAAAATAATGGTAGTGTTGGCTAATGTTTCTTTGGGAATAGTATTGAGTAACCTTCCTATTTCAGCATCCATCGCTTCTAACATTTGTAAATACATATCAAGCGTACTATTTCCTGTATGTGTATACAAAGTATCATCTTTTGGAGTGTGAAAAGTTGTATGCGCAGCATTGTAGGCTAACCAGCAGAACCAAGGTTTGTTTTGTTGATTGATCCAATCAATAGCATAGTCTGTATAGGCTGTCGTTCCATAATAATTGGTGATTTGAGTATCTGTTCCGTCTTCTTGAAGTGTCCAATTGTAGTAATCGGTTAAACCTCCACCCGTATTTCCTTTGTAAAAGTCTATATGCATGTTTTCCGGATCTGTAGAATCTCTAGACAAATGCCATTTCCCCATTAAAGAAGTCGCATAGGGAGTGTTTCCATTATTTATAAAAGATTGTATGGTTGTTTCGTTGGTGTTGATAGCATCTCCAGGAGATAATACTCCTGTTTCCACAGCATGTTTTCCTGTTAAAATACTAGCCCTGGTTGGTGCACAACGTGGATAAGACCATGTATTGGTAAAACGAACTCCTTTCTGAATTAATTTGTCTAGGTTTGGCATGTTGGGCTTTATAGATGCTAAATCTGTAGCATACGGAGTGGCATCCATTCCCATATCGTCCGCAATAATCAACAAAATATTAGGGTTGGCTACGTTTAAATTGTAATTAAATTCAATGATAGAATCATTTTCATCCTCGTTAATTTGTTCATTTTCTTTCAAACTTCCATTGCTTTTACTACAGCCCATAATTAAGAAAAAGGAAAAGAAAAAAAGAAAAAAGTGTGGTAAAGATTTGTATTGATTCTTATAGTTCATTGAGTCTGTTTTTTAGTAAAACAAATGAAAGTTATTTTACCCTAGTAAATATATAGAAAAACAATCGGTTTCTTTATTTTTGAGATTATGGAAAAAGAAATTTCTGCATTGGCTAAGTCTATAGAAGGAACAATTCTGACGGATGAATTACATAAAAATATTTATGCAACAGATGCTTCAGTGTATCGAAAAATTCCTTTAGGAGTTGCTTATCCTAAATCTGTTAAAGATTTAAAAGATATTATTGCTTTTGCAACTCTAAACAACATCACCTTGGTGCCAAGAACTGCGGGAACTTCTTTGGCAGGACAATGTGTTGGTGAAGGTTTGATTGTGGACGTTTCTAAGCATTTTACACAAATTGTTGAATATGACAAATTCTCAAAAACAATTACGGTCCAACCAGGTGTGATTCGTGATGATTTGAATCGTTATATACAAACTGATGGTTTGTTTTTTGGTCCCAATACTTCCACAGCCAATAGATGTATGATAGGGGGAATGGTGGGAAACAATAGTTCAGGAACTACATCCATTCGTTACGGTGTTACCAGGGATAAAATCATTCGTTTGAAAACGTTATTGAGTGATGGGAGTGAAGTGATTTTTGAAGAAATAGAAACGAAACTCTTTCTAGAAAAAACAAATCAAAAAGATGTAGAGGGTGCTATTTATCGTAAAATATACGAAACTTATAGGCAGAGAGAAGTTCAAGAAGAAATTAAAAAGGAATTTCCCAAACCAAGCATTCACAGAAGAAATACAGGTTATGCAATAGACGAATTGTTAAAATTTGAATTGTTTGGAGGAACGGAAAAAACAATCAATTTAGCAAAAATACTCTGTGGTAGTGAGGGAACCTTGGCCTTTACCACAGAAATTACTTTACAGTTAGACACGTTGCCCCCAAAACATAGTGTGATGGTTGCATCACATTTTAAGTCTTTGCAAGAATGTATGGAGTCTGTTGTCATTGCCATGAAACATCAATTGTACAATTGTGAATTGATGGATAAGTTGATTTTAGATTGTACTAAAAACATTCGTTCTCAACAAGAAAACAGAAGCTTTTTAGAAGGTGATCCTGCTGCCGTGCTGATGCTAGAAGTAGCATCGGAAACTTTAGAAGATGCTTTTATACAAGCAGATAGTTTGATTTATGATTTGAAACAACACCAATTTGGATTTGCACATCCAAAAGTAGTGGGAGCAGAGATAAATGGAGTTCACGAATTGCGAAAAGCAGGTTTGGGAGCTTTGGGGAACTTGATAGGAGATAAAAAAGCAGTGGCTTGTATAGAAGATACTGCGGTAAGTTTGGAAGACTTGCCCAATTACATAGCTGAGTTCTCGGTGATGATGGAAGAGTTTAACCAGCAAGCAGTGTATTATGCACATGCAGGAGCGGGAGAAATTCATTTACGACCCATTTTAAATTTAAAAGTGAAAGAAGACGTTGTTTTATTTCGAGAAATTACCACTCGTGTTGCTCAATTGGTTAAAAAGTACAAAGGTTCTTTAAGTGGTGAACATGGAGATGGAATTGTAAGGGCAGAATTTATTTCTATGATGATAGGGACTAAAAACTATGATTTACTAGTACAATTGAAAGAAGTTTTTGACCCTCATTTTATTTTCAACAAAGGTAAAATTGTGCATCCTTTTCCTATGGATGCCTCCTTTCGTTACGAGATGGATAGAGAAGAGCCCGAAGTGACTACTTTGTTAGATTTTTCCGAGAATTTAGGAGTGTTGAGTTTGGCGGAACAGTGTAATGGTTCAGGGGATTGTCGTAAATCTGTAGCTGCTGGCGGAACCATGTGCCCTAGTTACAGAGCCACAAAAAATGAAAAAGACACTACCCGTGCTAGAGCCAATGCTTTAAGAGAAGTGTTAACGAATAATACGGCTAAAAATAAATTTGATAGTGAAACTTTAAAACAGGTTTTTGATTTGTGTATTGGTTGCAAGGCTTGTGCCAGTGAATGTCCGAGTAATGTAGATGTGGCTCTGTTAAAATCAGAGTTTTTGTATCAATACCAAGAAGCAAATCGTTACAGCTTTCGTAATAAGTTGTTTGCAAGAGCTACAGAAATCAATCAACATTTATCCATATTTGCAGGCTTTGTAAACATGTTTAGCAATACTTGGTTGGCAAAAAAAGTGTTGGGCATCAGTTTGGAACGTAATTTACCTATGCTAAAAAGGCAAACACTAGAGCAATGGATAGAGAATAACGATGAAAATAATTTGTTAGAAAACCCTATTAAAACGGTGTATTTTTTCAATGACGAATTTACCAATTTTTACGATGTGCAAACAGGAATTGATGCGATAACGTTGTTAACTCAGTTGAATTACAGATGCATTTTTATCAACCATGAGCAGAGTGGTAGAAGTTATATTTCTAAAGGTTTTTTAAAAGAAGCTAAAGGAGTTGCCAATGAAAATATAGAGTTATTCGGAGCAGTGGTTCATCAAGAAAGTCCGTTGGTAGGTATAGAACCTTCTGCTATTTTGTCTTTTAGAGACGAATATTTAAGATTGGCTATAGACAAAGAAAAAGCCATAGAATTGGCAAAGCACACCTTTACCATAGAAGAATTTATCAGTAAGGAAATAGCACTAAGTAATATTAAATCCAATTGTTTTGTAAATGATGTAAAAGAAGTTAAAATTCATGTGCACTGTCACCAAAAAGCATTGAGCAATTCCAAACATACTTTTGATATGTTAAATATTGTGCCTAATTACAAAGTTACGCTTCTAAATACAGGTTGTTGTGGTATGGCGGGTTCGTTTGGTTACGAACAAGAACATTATGCGGTGAGTATGCAAATGGGTGAAGATACTTTGTTTCCTAAAGTTAGAAATATGAATGAGGATAGTATTTTGGTAGCTTCAGGAACTAGTTGTAGACATCAAATAAAAGATGGAACACAAAGAAAAAGTTTGCATGCTGTAACAGTTTTAAAACAAGCATTGATGTAATAACTATATTATTTGTGGGGGTTCGAGCGAAGTCGAGAACTCTGTACTGAGCGTAGTTAAATCATAGTCAAGAACCTTAATACAGAGAACAGCTACTGAGCAGCCTGTACTGAGCGTAGTCGAAGTAGAGTCGAAGGCGTTCTCAGGAATGTTTAGAACTTTTAATATTTATAAAAATAAAACCATAGCATACGATACCTAATTAGAAGAAATAATCCATAAAGTTTTAGAAGAAAAGATACTTTTTATAGCCAAAAAAATGATGGAAGGTTTGTGTTACATAGTAGATGATAAAATGTATTTATTGATGCCGATAAGTTGTATATAGCTACACAACTGGAATTTTGCGTTCAAAAGTGTTTAGATTTTAATCTTTTGGCTAAGAGTTTTATGAGAAAATGAGGTTGTTAATAAATAAATAGATTATGCTTGTAATAATATTAAAATCCTCAAGTTTTTGTTATAAATTTGTAACCAATGTATAAGGTTGTGTAATATGGTTACAAAAGAATATTATTCTCTAAATGAGGCTTCAGAAATTTTAGGAAAAAGTAAAGAGACTCTGCGACGTTGGGATAGAGAAGGCAAATTTATTGCTGTAAGAGAACCCATCAGCCAATACAGAATATACAAAAAAGAACAGATAAATATTTTACTAAAGCAATTATCCATAGACTACGAAGATACTGTAGATAATTCACTTAATGCTACTCAAGAGTATAAAGTTATAGAATTATTTGCTGGAGCAGGAGGCTTGGCCGTTGGAATGGAAAAATCGGGAATAAAATGTGTTGCTTTAAATGAAGTTGATAAATGGGCTTGTCAGACATTGAGAGAAAATAGACCCCACTGGAATGTTTTAGAAGGTGATATAAAATCTTATAGTTTTGAAAAATATAAAAATCAAGTAGATATAGTTACTGGTGGATTTCCTTGTCAGGCATTTAGTTATGCAGGAAAGAAATTAGGGTTGCAAGATGCTAGAGGAACATTGTTTTATGAATTTGCAAGAGTTGTAAAAGAAGTAAATCCTTTGATTTGTATAGGTGAGAATGTAAAAGGATTGCTTTCTCATGAAAAAGGGAAAACTATTCAAGGAATGATTTCTGTTTTAAATGAAATAGGTTATAATGTTGTTCCTGTAAAAGTTTTAAAAGCAATAAATTATAAAGTTCCTCAAAAAAGAGAAAGAGTTATATTGGTTGGAGTAAGAAAAGATATTGACTTAAAATATGAATATCCAAAACCTCATAATAAAATTTATAATTTAATAGATGCCCTTAAAAAGGGTGAATTATATGATTGTGACGTTCCTTTTTCTGAAGGAGCAAAATATCCTGTTCATAAAAAAAAGGTCTTAGATTTAGTGCCTGAAAAAGGATATTGGAGAAACTTACCTTTAGATATTCAAAAAGAATACATGGGGAAAAGTTATTATTTAGGAGGAGGGAAAACGGGTATTGCGCGCAGGATTGGTTGGGATGAACCAAGCTTGACACTCACATGTAGTCCCGCTCAGAAACAAACTGAGAGATGTCACCCAGAAGAGACTAGACCTTTTACCGTTAGAGAATATGCACGAATACAAACATTTCCTGATGATTGGAAATTTATGGGGTCTATTTCTCAACAATACAAGCAAATTGGAAATGCAGTTCCTTGTAACTTGGGTCAAGAAATTGGTTACTCTATTATAAAGTTTTTAAATGCTTACTATTTAAGTTTGTCAAAGCCTAAATAATAAGGGTAATTCTCAAAAGTGATTTCATCTAAAATAGTTCTTTTTGATTTATGGGATCCTTGGGTTATTTCTTCTAGTGCAGAATTATTCTTTGATTTTTGATTTTTTTGTTTACTTAGATAGTCATCTATTGCAATAGGTAAAACTTGGTACAGTTCAAAAAGAGCATTATTTCTTCCTGTGAGTAGTTTGTAAAATTGATCACCAGATATTTTATAAACCCTACTATGGCTGTATTCTTTACCATTAATTTCACCAAACCATCTTTCGTTAAAGCTATCTTTAGCTAAGATTTGAACCCAATAACATTTGGATTTTTTATAGGTATCCGCATATTTTGCTAACTTCTGAAACAAACTTTCCGATGAACTACTGTTCATGGTATTGTGTTTATTTTTAATATCAGCAAATAAAGTATTATCAGTTGCTTTGATATCAAAACCACTTAAATTACCAATTTCAAAACCTTTAATACCTCCTAAAATTTGTTCGTGAAAAGTTCCAATAGAATTGTTTATAGATTTATCAACTTGTCTATTGATTTCGGTTTTGATAAGAGTTTCTTCATCAAGATTATTAAATTTAGAATCAAATGTAAGCTTGATTGTGTCTATTTTATTGTTATAAAATTTCTTTTTACTAACATTTGACTTAGCTTTTAAATACGATTGGTGAAGATTTTCAATACAGATAAATAAATGTTCGTCAGATATAAAACTTAAATAATGATTCGCCATTTTTTATTTTATTTTTCAATAAAACGAATGTATTGAATATTATTGATTTTTCAATGTTTATGATGTGAAGTAAAACTATTAGGGATGAATTTATAAAAGTATTACACTAAATAAAAATGTTTGAAAACGGAACAAAAGATTTGTTTTAAACATTTATAGAGATTTTTAAAAAAAGTATTTTTGTTACATAATAGAAATACTAAGAAAATGAGTTTTAAAGCCGTGATTTTTGATTTGGATGGAACCTTGGTCAATTCTATTGAAGACATTGCATCATCTATGAATGTAGTTCTGAAAAAGAATGAATTTCCTACACATGATTTAGAAACCTACGAACGATTTATAGGGTATGGTATTAGAAATTTAGTATTCAAAGCGGTTCCAGAAACTCATAAGGAAGATGAGTTTGTAGATATTTATTTTAAAGAAATGCTACAGGTTTATCGTGATAATTGTGTACAGAAAACGGCACTTTATAGTGGTGTGCCAGAAATGTTAAATGCGTTGGTATCTCTAAATATTCCCATGGCTGTGTTTTCTAACAAAGCAGAGGAATTGACAAAAAAAGTGGTTCAATACGTAGTTTCTGAATGGAAATTTACAGATGTTGTAGGATTGACCACAGAAGTTTTGAAAAAACCAAATCCAAACAAAGCCATTCAAATAGCAGAAAGTTTAGGAATCTCTACCCGCGAAATTTTATTTGTTGGAGATTCTGAAGTAGACATGCAAACCGCCATTGGTGCAGGTATGCAAGCTGTAGGTGTTGTTTGGGGATTCAGAAGTCAAGAGCAATTAGAAAAGAGCGGTGCAACATACATATTGCAACAACCTTTAGATTTGATAGACATTATCAAAAAACAAAACTAGTCAACAAATGAAACAGGTTGTCATCATTTTAGGGTGTTTGTTATTTGGAGAACTGGTAGTATATCTAACAGACTTCAAACTTCCGTCTAGTATTATAGGCATGTTATTGTTAACACTTTTGTTACAATTGGGGTGGGTTAAAATAGTTACCGTAAAAGGTATTTCTAATTTTTTAACTCAAAATATGACGTTCTTTTTTGTGCCTCCAGGTGTTGCTATCATGCTGTATTTAGAGGTGATTCAAGCTTCTTTTTGGCCTATTATTGTAGCGTCTATAGCTAGTACAATTCTTGTTTTTATTTTTACAGGATGGACACATCAGTTGTTTATAGACAATAAGAAAAAAACACAAAAAGAAATAGACCCTAAAGTATAGAATATGGAGCTTTTTTTTCAAAATAAAATATTCATCATCACATTAACTTTTGTGGCTTTCTTTGTTGCTCAAATAATTCAGAAAAAAACCAAATTAATTCTTTTAAATCCTATATTGATTGCTATTCTGATTATTGTTACTTGTTTGTCGTTGTTAGAAATTGATTTTGAAGTATATCATGAAGGAAGTAAATTGATAGAGTTTTTTCTTAAACCTGCAATTGTTGCTTTGGGTGTTCCGTTGTACCAACAATTAGGGAAGATAAAAAAACAGGCAATTCCTATTTTAGTTTCTCAATTGGTAGGTTGTGTTGCCGGAGTAGTTTCTGTAGTATTGATTGCCAAATGGATGGGAGCACCTACGAAGATCATCTTATCTATTGCCCCAAAATCTGTTACAACTCCCATTGCTATGGAAGTTTCTAAAGCAATAGGAGGGATAGCACCCTTAACCGCTTCTGTAGTGATTATGGTTGGGATTTTTGGTTCCATTTTTGGCTATGGAATCATGAAGTTTACACGTGTAAAAAGCACCTTAGCGCAAGGTATTTCTATGGGAACCGCTGCACATGTAGTGGGAACATCAAAATCTATGGAAATTAGTGAGAATTATGGTGTAATGTCTAGCATTGGGTTAATTGTAAATGGAATTTTAACGGCATTGCTAACTCCTTACATACTTCAGATTTTAAGTTTGTGGATAGAATTGTAAATCCTAAATTAAACCAGTTTTATTTTCTCTTTTTATAAAAAGACATTTTTAAAGAAGATGGTTTTAATTACAATTTACTTTGTTGTTTCTTCATTCATTTCTGTAAATACACGGTCAATTGGTTCCCAAAGTTCAATTTTATTTCCTTCAGCATCCATAATATGAACAAATTTTCCGTAATCAAAAGTTGCAATAGAGTCTAGTATTGTAACGCCATTTTCTTGTAGTTGATTGACCAATCCTTCTATATTTTGAACTCTGTAATTGATCATGAATTCTTTTTTTGATGGAGCAAAATAATCACTGTCTTTTTTAAAAGGACTCCACTGAAGATAATTTATTTCCTCAGGGCAATTTGCATTTCGAGACTCAAAACTAGAACCCCATTGATTGACTTTAAGTCCTAAATTTTTAGAATACCATGCGTTTGTTTTTTCAGGATTTTCTGAGAAAAAGAAAATTCCACCTATTCCTGTAACTTTTGGAGTCAAAGAGTTGCTTTCGGCCTGCTTTGTGATGTCTTTCATGGTGATTTTATTTTGCTTTATCAAATATAAAAAATGAACTAATAGAACAAATAATTTATTGAGATAAAAGGAGAAAGTCTTTCTAGCATAAAAAAGCTGTCTTGTAAAAAGACAGCTTTAATGAAATACTTATGAAGTTGTTTGTTTTAACAAGGATAACCATTTTTTGAAATAGCAACCTTAGCAATCTGTTTTTTCAAAGCAATAATGTTGGGATAATTTTGATATTTTGTAAATCTTTTCAATCCCATTAACAACATTCTTTGTTCATCATTTTCAGTAAAAGAAATAATAGCTTCTTTTCCTTTTCTGTTGATAGTTTCAACTGCATTAAACAAGTTCAATTTTGTCATAGCTATTTGTAAACTCGCTTCTTCTTTGGATGTTTTAGATGCTAATTTTTCAGTTTTTAAAAGTGCTGATTCAGCCATGTAAATTTCTATCAATATTTCAGCTGCACACAAAACTAATTCTTGTTGTTTTTCCAAATCCATTCCAAATTTTTCAACAGCTTTTCCGGCAATCATCAAGAAAGTCTTTTTTAGTTTTTCTAATATTTCTTTTTCTTCAGAAAATAATGCCGAATAGTCAGGAGTGTCAAAAGACGGAATCCCCATCAAATCATTTGCTACAGCCATTGCTGGAGTCATCAAATCTATTTCACCTTTCAATGCTTTTTTCATCAACATTCCAATGGTTAATAGACGATTGATTTCATTGGTTCCTTCGTAAATTCTAGAAATACGAGCATCTCTCCAAGCAGCTTCCATAGGTGTATCTTCAGAAAATCCCATTCCTCCATAAATTTGCAATCCTTCATCAGAAACAAATTGTCCTACTTCGGAACCGTATACTTTTAAAATAGCACATTCCAAAGCAAAATCCTCTACACCTTTCAATTCTGCATCATAATGAGCCATTCCATCAGCCTCTAAAGCATCAATTTTATTTTGAATATCACCAGCAGCTCTATACACACCACATTCAGTTACAAAATTCTTAGTAGTCATCAATGCAATTTTTTCTTGAACCGCACCAAAATTTGCAATAGCAGTTCCAAACTGCTTACGTTCATTGGCATAATTTACAGCATTAGAAATAACTCTTCTACAAGCATCCAAACAAGCAGAAGCCAATTTGATACGACCTATGTTTAAAATATTCAACGCTATTTTAAAACCATTTTGTCTTGTAGATAACATATTCTCTACAGGAACAATAGTTTCATTAAAAAATACTTGTCGAGTAGAGGAAGCACGAATCCCTAATTTTTTTTCTTCTTCACCCAACGTAATACCGTTTGAGTTTTCAGAATCGTACTCAACAATAAAAGCAGTTAAGTTTTTATCATTTTCAATTCTAGCAAATACAATCATCAAACTACAGAATCCTGCATTTGAAATCCACATTTTTTGACCTGAAATTTTATAATGTGTACCGTCTTCAGACAATACTGCTTTGGTTTTTCCAGAATTGGCATCAGAACCTGCTCCAGGCTCTGTTAGGCAGTAGGCTCCAAACCATTCACCCATAGCCAATTTAGGTACGTATTTTTGCTTTTGTTCTTCGGTTCCATACAATACAATAGGCATGGTTCCAATTCCTGTATGTGCACCAAAAGCGGTTGCAAAAGAGCCTGAGGCTCCAGAAATATAATCACAGACTAAAATAGTAGACATAAAAGACATTCCCATGCCTCCATAAGTTTCTGGAACAGCAATGCTCAAGAATCCCATTTCACCTGCTTTATTCATCAGTTCTTCTGTAAAAGCGTAATCTTTCTTTTCAAATTTTTCTTTGTGAGGCCAAACTTCCCTATCTATAAACTCTATTACAGATTCACGCATCATTTGTTGTTCTTCGGTAAAATCCTCTACAATAAAAATATCATTGTAGTGGGTTTGTTTTACCACAAATTCTCCTCCTTTTATTGTGTTTTTCATACCTAATGTTTTTTTTGGTTCGTATATCTATTCAGGTTGATGTTGTTACTTTAAAAATTCATAAACTCCTGCTGCTCCTTGTCCTGTTCCCACACACATGGTAACAACTCCATATTTACTGTTTCTTCTTCTCATTTCATTGATCAATTGCACGGATAATTTTGCTCCTGTACAGCCTAAAGGATGTCCTAAAGCAATAGCACCTCCGTTTACATTTACAAGGTCTGGGTTGAGTCCTAATTCAGAAATAACTGCTAACGATTGAGAAGCAAAAGCCTCATTCAGTTCTATCAAATCAATGTCTTTTGTGGTCAATCCTGCTTGTTTCAATGCTTTTGGAACTGCTAGTACAGGTCCAATTCCCATAATTTTAGGTTCAACACCTACGGCAGCAAAAGAAACTAGACGAGCTACAGGCTCTAAATTCAATTCCTTCACCATTTCTTCACTCATTACAATCACAAAAGCAGCACCATCACTCATTTGTGACGAATTTCCTGCTGTTACAGAACCTCCGTTTGCAAAAACAGGTCTCAAACCCGCCAAAGCATCTAAAGAAGTGTCTTTTCTAGGTCCTTCATCTTTGATAACCGTGTAGTTTTTAGTTTGTTTTTTGCCGTTTTCATTCACAAAAATTTCTTCTATATTGATGGGAACAATATCATCGTCAAACAAACTATTTTCTTGTGCATTGAGTGCTTTTTGATGAGAATTGAACGCAAATAAATCTTGCTTCTCTCTAGACACTTTAAATTTATCTGCCACAGCTTCTGCGGTCAATCCCATTCCCCAATAATAATCTTCATGACCATCTTTGGTTTCTTTGTAGTTAGGAGAGGGTTTGTACCCACCCATAGGAATGTACGACATGCTTTCTACACCTCCTGCAATGATACAGTCTGCCATTCCTGATTGAATTTTAGCCGCAGCAATAGCAATAGTTTCCAAACCAGAAGCGCAGTATCTGTTAACAGTCATTCCTGCCACATCGTTGATTTTTAGTCCCATTAAAGAAATCAAACGTCCCATGTTCAATCCTTGTTCTGCTTCAGGCATTGCATTTCCCACAATCACATCGTCAATACGTTCTTTGTTCAATTCTGGAGTTTTTTCTAGCAGGTAGGCAATGGTTTCAGAAGCCAATTCATCGGGTCTTTTGAAACGAAACAATCCTTTTGGTGCTTTTCCAACTGCGGTTCTATATCCTTTTATGATGTATGCTGTTTTCATTTTTTTAAAGCTTTTAGCTATTCGTCTTTGACTTTTAGCGTTAGATTACTTTTGTTTTTTTAAGCCTATAACTAATTATGAATAGCTAAAGGCCTAAACCATTAATTTCTTAATGGTTTTCCCGTTTTTAACATGTGTTGAATTCGCTCCAATGTTTTTCTTTCTCCTAACAGAGATAAAAAAGCATCACGTTCTAAATCCAATAAATATTGTTCTGAAACTTCTGTAGGCTCAGACAAATCTCCACCTGCCATTACATACCCTAATTTGTTTGCAATCAATCTATCGTGTTCAGAAGCATATTTACCAGCAACCAGACTGTCTGCACCTACACGGAACATTCCCAAAACCTGTTGTCCTAAGACCTTTACTTTTTGAGGTGCTGGAATTAAATAACCGTCATTTAGCATTTGTACAGCATGTTGTTTGGCGGTTGCTATTTGTTGAAAATCATTTACCACTACAATGTCTTTATGTGGTTGAAAATAACCATAATCAAAAGCTTCATGAGCAGAAGTGGCTACTTTTGCCATCGCAATGTTGATAAATGCTTCTCGCATTCTATTCAGTTTTACATCGTCTTTTAAAACAATGTCAGAAACTCTTTTGGTCATTTCCTTGGTTCCACCACCACCAGGAATCACACCTACTCCAAATTCCACCAATCCTGTATAAGTTTCCGCAGCAGCAATTACTTTATCTGCATGCAGACTTAATTCACATCCACCACCTAAAGTCAATCCTCTTGGAGTAATTAGAGTAGGGCAGGTAGAATATCGCATGCGCATCACCGTTTTTTGAAAGTACTGTACAGCAAAATTCAATTCATCATATTCTTGTTCTACGGCTAACATGAAAACCATGGCTAAATTGGCTCCTACAGAAAAATTAGTTGCTTGATTTCCAAGAATAACAGCATCGTATTCTGTTTCTGCCAAATCAATACCTTTATTAATGGCTTGCAAAACACCACTTCCTAGCGTATTCATTTTAGATTGGAATTCTACATTCAGAACACCATCTCCCAAATGCTGAATAGAAGCTTCTGAATTGGACCAGATTGTTTTAGCTTCTCTAATATTATTTAAAATGATAAAACTATCCTGTCCTGGAACTTTGGTTGATTCTTTTGAAATCTGATTGTAAAAGTATTTTTTACCTTCTTTAATGGTATAAAAAGAAGAAATATTAGCTTCTTTCATCTTATCAATCCATGCAGCGTAGGTTAAATTTTCTGTTTTGATGAGTTCTAAACCTTTGTCCAAACCAATGGCATCCCAAATTTCAAAAGGACCGTGTTGCCAACCAAAACCAGCTTTCATGGCTTCGTCAATTTTATACAATTCATCCGAAATTTCTGGAATTCGGTTAGATACATAGGCAAACAAGGCAGCAAAAGTTTTTTTGTAAAATATCCCGGCTTTGTCTTCTCCTTTGATTAAAATTTTAAATCGATCTGCTACATTCTCTATCGTTTTGGTTGCATTCAACGTTTCAAAACTAGCTTTGGTTGTGGGTTTGTATTCTAGAGTATTCAAATCCAACTCTAAAATGGTACTTGTTCCTTTGTGTCCTTTTTCTTTTTTATAAAAACCTTGTCTTGTTTTACTACCCAACAATTTGTTATCTAACATGGTTTTCATAAAGTCTGGCAACTGAAACAAAGCAACAGATTCGTCGTCTTTACAATTGTCATATAGCCCATTAGCAACGTGAATTAAGGTGTCCAAACCAACCACATCAACCGTTCTAAAGGTGGCAGATTTAGGTCTACCAATTACGGGACCTGTTAGTTTGTCTACTTCAGAAACAGTCAAGTCCAATTCTTTAACAATATGCAACATACTCATGATTCCAAAAATCCCAATTCTGTTTCCTATAAAAGCAGGAGTATCTTTTGCCAATACTGTTGTTTTTCCTAAGAATTTAGTTCCAAAGTGCATTAAAAAATCAACTACTTCTTTTTTACAATCTGGACCTGGAATTACTTCAAAAAGTTTTAAATATCTTGGTGGATTGAAAAAATGACTGATGGCAAAATGTTCTCTAAAATCTTGAGAACGATCCATATTCATGTATTTGATAGGAATACCTGAAGTGTTGCTTGTTACAATAGTTCCGGGTTTTCGATGCTTTTCAATCAGTTCAAAAACTTTTTGTTTGATTGCTAGTTTTTCTACCACAACTTCAATAATCCAATCTGCATCTTTTATTTTATCAATATCACTGTCTAAATTTCCTGTAACAATTCTACTTGCAAAAGAGGTATTGTATAAAGGAGCTGGCTTAGATTTGATAGCAGCTTGTAAATTGCTGTTTACAATTCTATTTTGCACCAAAGGGTGCGATAAATCCAATCCTTTTTGTTTTTCTCTATCGTTCAATTCTTTTGGAACAATGTCCAATAAAAGCACTTGCAAACCAATATTAGCGAAATGACAGGCAATGCTAGATCCCATAATTCCTGAACCAATAACTGCTATTTTTTTAATTTGTCTTTTCATAATTAAAAAATTAATTTTTTTTGAATCAATTCTTGAATTGTTTCTGTTACTACTAGAAAGGCATCCATTTGTTTTTGTGTCAAATTTTTAGCCACTTCATCGTTAAATTTTAGAACAATTTGTTTGGAAATATCTCTTTGTTCTTTTCCTTTGTCTGTCAACTTGATCAATACACTTCGTCCATCGTCTGGGTTTTTTTCTCTATAAATCAACCCTTGCTCTTCCATTTTTTTTAAAGTTCTGGACAGACTAGTGGCTTCAATTCCCATTTTAGGGCCAAGTAATGTAGAGGGAGTACCCTGTTTGTAGTCAATACTGATCAATACAAAACCAACGGTCATGACACTGTTTTTTTTCAATGCCTCTTCATTATACATTTTACTGATAGACTGCCAAGTTGATCGATACAAATAGTCAAATGATATATTTGGTTTCTCTTTCATGTTTAAAGATATTAAAAAAAATAGTTATGCTAGCATAGTTTTGTGAATTAAAAATAGAGATATGATAATATTTGTATTAAAAACATAAACTATTGTTTGTTTTAAAGCTAGAAATTTGAGATATATTCAGTTTGAAATCCTTGCATTTTTTATTTCAATCTTTAAATTAATTCCTAAGTATATGATATATTTATCCTCCCTAACAAAAAAGATTTTATGCAAGAAAATATTCTGAGTATAGATAGTTTGCAAAAAAGATATCAAAAAAATGTGGCTCTAAACTCTATTTCATTACAGATTCCTAAAGGAAGTGTGTATGGCTTGATTGGACAGAATGGTGCCGGAAAAACAACTTTGATTCGGATATTAAATAAAATTATAGATATTGATAGCGGAACTATTCATTTTAATGGACAACCCATACGTCAAGAAGATGTTCAAAAAATTGGTTATTTGCCAGAGGAAAGGGGCTTGTACAAAAATATGACAATTGAAGAGCAAGCAATGTATTTTGGACAATTGAAAGGAATGACTAAGAAAGAAAGCAAATTACAGCTTGATTATTGGTTGAATCGCTTTGATATCTCTGATTGGAAAAAGAAAAAAATTCAAGATTTGTCTAAAGGAATGGCTCAGAAAGTACAGTTTATTATTACGGTGTTGCACCAGCCAGAATTGTTAATTTTAGACGAACCTTTTAGTGGATTTGATCCTATAAATGCCAATTTAATTGCATCCGAAATCAAACAATTGGCAAAAAATGGAACGACAGTTATTTTTTCTTCGCATAGAATGGAATCTGTAGCAGAAATGTGTGATCACGTGTGTTTGATTCATCAAGGAACTATTTTGTTGGATGGTACAATTACCGATATTCAAAAAAAACATGCCCAAGCTGTTTTTGAAATCAATCTGTTTGAATACAATGATGCTGCCTTGGAATTGTTTTTAACCAATACAGAATATACGGTAGCAATTAAACATCAAGATGATGAAAATGTACAACTAGAAGTACTTCCAAATCAAGATGTTTCAGACAATCTTCTTACTGAAGTTTTGAAAATAGGAAGCTTACATTTATACAAACAATACATCCCTAGTTTACAAGAAATATTTATTAAAACGATAGAAAATGCATAAGTTATTACTGATTATTCAGAGAGAATTTATCACAAAAGTAAGGAGTAAGGCTTATTTGGTATTGATTTTTTTAAGCCCAATTTTAATGATTGGGATGTTCAGTGCTATCTTTTATTTTGCGAGTAAAGAAGAGTCTTCAAAAGATAAAACCGTTTCTATTTTGGCGGTTACAAATTCTGAAATCGTAAAAGATTTACAAAAAACGCATCCAAACATACAGTTAGAATCCACCTCAAATAGATCTTATGCTATCGCAAAAGCATTGGTAGATGAAAAAAAATACAACGGACTTGTGTATACAAATTCTGAGTGGACTGTTTTGGAGGTTTATGGTGATGAAAAAGTACCCAAACAAGATTTTAAAAAGATTTTAGACAAACATTGGAAACGACATTATTTATCCCAACATCAAATAAACCCTAAAGTAATTGAAACCATTGTGCAAGAGAGTCCTGTTAAGATTCAAAACATGGACAATTCAAAAGAAACTGTTCAGAAATGGGTAAAAGGAACCATTGCAATAGGAGCAGGGTATATTGTAATGATGTTTGTAATTATTTATGGAAACTCGGTAATGAGAAGCATTATAGAGGAAAAAAATAGTAGGGTGATTGAAATTATGGTTTGTACCGTAAAACCTTTTCAGTTGATGTTAGGAAAAATCATTGGTAATGCACTTGCGGGCTTGTTACAGTTTTTTATTTGGGGAGTATTGCTCTTAGGAGGTTTGTTTTTAATAGATACTTTTCTCCCTGCTACGGAAGGGGTAGATGTAGAAAAAATAAATTTGATTTTTCAAACACTTTGGGAAATCAATTACTTGCAAATTGTAATTGTATTCATCATCTTCTTTTTAAGTGGTTATTTGTTGTACAGTAGTTTTTACGCCTCCATTGGTGCTGCTGTAAGTAGCGAAACTGATACACAACAATTTGTGCATCCTATTTTATTACCTTTAATGTTTGCCGTTTATATAGGAATTGTAACGGTGGTAAATGGAAATCCAAATGGAGAAACAGCCATGTTATTCTCATTCATTCCTTTTACTTCTCCAGTTATCATGCTAATGCGTATTCCTTTTGGTGTACCACTATGGCAAATATTGGTATCCTTGGCATTATTATTGGTAACTTTTATAGCGACTGTTTTTGTTGCTAGTAAAATATATCGAATTGGTATTTTAACTTACGGAAATAAGCCGAGCATCAAGCAATTGTTTAAATGGGTATTCCAAAAAAATTAGATTTCAATATAAGGTTATGAGTAAAATATTAATCATAGAAGATGAAGCAGCAATTAGACGTGTGTTGAAACGCATCATTGCTGATGAAAATAAAACCTACGAAGTAGAAGAGGTAGAGGATGGAGTTTTAGGATTGAATCTGGTAAAAGCAAACGATTATGATTTGATTTTATGTGACATCAAAATGCCAAAAATGGATGGTGTAGAAGTTTTAGAAAAAATAAAAGAACTAAAACCTGAAATTCCGGTTATTATGATTTCAGGACATGGTGATTTGGATACTGCGGTACAAACCATGCGTATGGGAGCTTATGATTACATCTCCAAACCGCCAGATTTGAATCGACTTTTAAATACGGTTAGAAATGCTTTAGACCAAAAGAAATTGTTGGTAGAGAATAAAATTCTAAAAAGAAAAGTTAGCAAGAAATACGAAATGATTGGTGAGAGTGAACCAATTCAGCATATTAAAAACATGATTGATAAAGTTGCTCCAACAGATGCTCGTGTTTTGATTACTGGACCTAACGGAACTGGAAAAGAATTGGTAGCTCACAGATTGCACGATATGAGCTTGCGTTCCGTGTTTCCAATGGTAGAAGTAAATTGTGCAGCCATTCCATCAGAATTGATAGAAAGTGAATTGTTTGGGCATGTAAAAGGATCGTTTACCGGGGCTAGTAAAGACAGAGCAGGAAAATTTGAAGCAGCAAACGGCGGAACTATTTTTTTAGATGAAATTGGAGATATGAGTCTTTCAGCTCAGGCCAAAGTGTTAAGAGCGTTGCAAGAAAATAAGATCAGTAGAGTAGGATCTGACAAAGATATTAGCGTGAATGTACGTGTCTTGGCGGCAACCAATAAAAACTTAATGAAAGAGATTGAAGAAGGTCGTTTTAGAGAGGATTTGTACCACAGATTGGCCGTTATTTTAATCAAAGTTCCTTCGTTGAATGAAAGAAGAGACGATATTCCGTTGTTGATTCAACATTTTTCTACCATCATCGCCAAAGAACAGGGAATTGTTCCTAAAAAGTTTTCCGCAGAAGCTTTAAAAAACTTACAAGATTACAATTGGACAGGAAATATTCGAGAATTGCGTAATGTTGTAGAGAGATTGTTAATTTTAGGAGAGAAAGAAATTAGTGCAAATGATGTGTTGTTGTTTGCCAGTAAATAAAAAATTGTAATGAATAAAAATTTGAATTCTATCCAGATTGGGATAGGTGTTGGTGACATTAAATTTGGAATGTTTAGAAAAGAGGTTTTTGCTATTTTAGGAGAACCCTCCGAAAAAGAAATTGAAAAAGATTTTGATACAGGTGATGCTGTAGAAACTTGGGATTATGAAAATGAAGGTGTTTCGTTTTCGTTTGATGAAGAAGAAGATTGGAGATTGGAGACCATTACCATCAATTCTAGCAATTTTGAGTTGAATGGAGTAGGGTTGATAGGTAAAAACATAGAGGAAGTTCAAGATTTTATTGAAAAAAATAAATTAGGGGAAATGGAATTTGAAGATTATTCTTCGCCAGAATTGCCCAATCATGAATTGATAGATGTAGATGAAGCCAATTTGTTTTTTTGGTTTACCAACGAAATTCTAACCGAAATACAATTTGGAGTCCAGTGGGATTTTGATGACAATGCCAAATGGCCAAAGTAGATAAAGTATATTTTTTAGACTTTTAAAAAATTGAAAATCCCCATACGACAATTGTTGTATGGGGATTTTACTATTGAGAGAATTATAAACTATGAAAATAAAATTCTTTTTTATTCCACTCCACCTCCAAGGGCTTTGTACAAATCAACTACAGTAGTCAATTGTTTCAGTTTGCTATCAACCAAATTCAGTTGAGCGCTTAATGAACTTTGTCTTGCTGTTAACAAATCTAAGTAGTTTGCATAACCGTTCTTAAGCAACTCTTCCGAGTTCATTTCTGCATGTGTCAATGCTTCTGCCTCTTTCAATCTAAATTGAAATTTGGTGGTTTCTGCACGGTATGCATACAAGGCATTAGATACTTCACCTCCCGCAACTAACAACGTTTTTCTATAGTTCAACAACGCTTCTGCTTCGGTATTTTTAGCTACTTCTAATTGTGTTTTTAATTTTCTTTGGTTGAAAATAGGTTGTGTAATTCCTCCAATAATATCTGCAAATATGGAATTCACACTCAACCATTTGTCAATTTCCAAACTTTGAAAACCACCAGAAGCTGTTAATGTTAGTGATGGGTAAAAACTAGATTTGGCAACATTTTTTAGTTCAAAAGTCTCCATCAAACTGTATTGAGCCGATCTTACATCAGGTCTATTGCTTAATAACAAAGCAGGAACTCCAATTTTCATATCCGTGTCAATAGATTGTTTGTTTAAAGCACTTCTTTGAAATTTTTGAGGAGCTGTTCCCAAAAGAATACTAAAACTATTTTCTAATTGAAAAATAGCCGTTTCTAAATCCACTTTCAAAGCTTGCGCACTGTTGTATTGAGCGATGTTTTGATCTACAGCAATCTGAGTCACTTGTCCAGCTTCTTTTAAAGCAATGATTGTTTCCAATCCTTTTTTACGAGTTTCAATAGTTTGATTCGTAATTTTTAATTGAGCATCAAAAGCCAACAATTGGTAATAGGTAGTTGCAATTCTTGAAATCAACTCTGTTCTAACTGCTTGTTGAGCTGCGGATGTTTTTAAGAAACTTGCATAACTAGCTCTTTTGCTACTTCTAATTTTTCCCCAAATATCTGCTTCCCAAGCTAAGTTTCCATTCAATTGATAAGTCTGTATAGATCTATCAGAAGACAATCCACCAAACCTACTGTTTTTAGAAATTTCTTGATCTGTCAAACTTGCACCAATACTAAACGTTGGTAAGAATCCTGCTTTTCCTTGTTTTAAATAAGATTCAGCTGAATTCATTTGTTTGATGGCAATTTGTAAATCAAAATTGTTTGCCAATCCTTTGTCTATATATTCTTGCAAATACCCATCTGTAAAAATAGTTTTCCAAGAAACAGTTGCCATGGAAACAGTATCTTTTGAGGATACTGTTTGTGATGGTGTTCTAAATGTATTTTCTTGTGTTTCCTTTACGGTGGGCTGCTCAAAATTTTTGACAGCCAAACAAGAGGTTAGAAGCGTTGTACTTAAAAGCAAAACTCCAATTTTATATTTGTTTCGTTTTTTCATGATTTAATCAATTTCTTCGTTTAATTCGTGTGCTGATTTAGATATTTTTTCTTGTAACCACTGGAACAAGATAAATAAGATTGGGATTACAAAAACACCCAAAATAGTACCTATCAACAATCCTCCAACGGCACCAGTACCAATAGACTTGTTTCCTTCAGATCCAACTCCTTTAGCCAATACCAAAGGCATCAACCCTAAAATAAAGGCAAATGAGGTCATTAAAATTGGTCGTAAACGTGTTTTTGCTCCACTAATGGCAGCATCTACAATGCTCACACCATTTTTTCGTCTTTGTAAGGCTACTTCCACAATAAGAATGGCATTTTTAGCCAGCAAACCAATCAACATAATTAAGGAAATTTGGAAATAGATGTTGTTCTCTAATCCTAAGAACTTCGTACTTATATACGCTCCAAATACACCAAACGGTAAAGATAATACTACGGCAAACGGTAGTAAATAACTTTCGTACTGTGCACTTAACAAGAAGTATACAAACAGAATACTCAAAATAAAGATAAACGTTGTCTGGTTTCCTGCACTTACCTCTTCACGGGTCAAACCAGAATAGGCAATGGTATAATTGTTAGGTAATTTTGTCAATTCTTCTTCAATCACTCTAATCGCATCTCCTGTACTGTATCCATCATTAGTAGCTCCTGTAATACTTGTAGAGTTTAACAAGTTAAAACGTGTTACCGCTTGTGGTCCATATACGCGTTCTAACTTTACAAATTCTGTAATAGGTGCCATTTCTCCTGCATCTGTTCTTACAAACATGTTGTTCAAAGCATTCACATCAGATCTATCTTCTGGTAAAGCCTGAATGTACACTCTAAATTGTTTTCCAAATCTAGAAAAATCAGAAGCGTAAATTCCACCAACATATCCTTGTAAAGTAGAAAAGATACTAGACACACTCACTCCTTTTTCTTTTGCCAAAGGAACGTTTACCTCCATTTCGTACTGAGGATAATTGGTGTTGAATGCGGATTGTGCATATTTAATCTCTGGGTGACTCATCAAAGCCGCAGCAAAATCTTGATTTGCTTTGTCTAAATCTTTAAATTCACCTCCAAACTTATCTAATAAATTCACTTCAAATCCAGCAGAATTCCCAAATCCACGAATACTAGGAGGGGAGAAGAAAATAATCTTCGCATCGGGAACACTCGCAGCAATTCCAAATAACTTTCCAGTAATGGCCTGTGCTGAAAGTGAAGGATCTTCACGCTCACTCCAATCTGCCAATTTGATAATTCCCATTCCAAAGTTAGACCCTGTACCGTTGATCAAACTTCGTCCTTTGATAAAGTTCACCCCAACAATTCCTTCTACACCTTCAATTTTATCGTATAATTTTCTAGCAACATCATCAGTTCTGTCTAAAGATGCTCCAGCTGGCAATTCAACATTGGCAAAAATAATTCCTCTATCTTCATTGGGTACAAATCCTGTAGGAGTGGTGTTGGCTGCCCAATAAATCCCTACTCCTGCAATTATCAAAAGCAATACGGACACAAATTTTCTCTTGTATAAAAACTCAAGAGACTTTCCGTATTTATGAATCGTAGCATTAAACCCACGGTTGAACAGTGTGTAAAAACGTTGTAAAGGATTTTTATTTTTCAATTCCTCATCGTGTTTGTGTTCTTTTAATAACAAAGCACACAAGGCAGGACTTAAGGTCAATGCATTTACTGCGGAAATTAAGATGGAAATAATCAACGTAACCCCAAATTGCTCATAAAACACTCCTGTAGGTCCTGTAATAAACGTCACCGGAATAAATACAGCCGCCATTACCAAAGTAATGGAGATAATTGCTCCAGAAATTTCGTTCATCGCCACCAACGTAGCTTTTTTAGGGTTCTTTTCACCTTCATCCATTTTGGCATGCACAGCTTCAACAACTACAATGGCATCATCTACCACAATACCAATCGCCAATACTAAGGCAAATAAGGTCAATAGGTTGATAGAATATCCAAATACGTTTAAGAAAAAGAACGTACCAATAATAGATACAGGTACTGCAATGGCAGGAATTAAGGTAGATCGTAAATCTTGTAAAAAGATAAATACCACAATAAACACCAATAAAAAGGCTTCTAATAAGGTGTGAATTACTTTTTCTATAGAGGCATTTAAAAACAAACTTGTATCATAAGGTACAAAAATATCCAACCCATCAGGTAGGTCACTCTTCACTGTTTCTAAGGTTGATTTTATGTTTTCAATAATTTCTTGTGCATTAGAACCTTTGGTTTGAAAGATCCCCATAAATACTCCAGGATTCCCCAAACTCATAGCGTTTGCTGCATAAGATTGTGCATCTAATTCAATAGTAGCAATATCTTTCAAACGTAAAAATTGTCCATTCCCTAACGCTTTAATCACAATATCACTGTATTGACTTTCGTTTTTAAAACGTCCACTATAAGTCAAAGGGTATGAGAATGATTCTCCGTTATTCTGACCCAAAGATCCAGCGGCTGCTTCTAAGTTTTGTTCTGCTAAAGCTGCAGAAACATCCGAAGGAATTAAGTTGTATGCAGCTAATTTGTCTGGTTTTAACCAAATACGCATGGCATAATCTTGTTGAGAGAATACACTTACATCTCCCACACCATTGATACGCTGCATGGCAGGAATCACATTAATTTTTAAGTAATTCTGTATAAAAGTAGCATCGTAATCATCGCTTTTAGAATACATGGCAATAAACATCAATGCACTTGTTTCTTGTTTCTGCGTAATAACTCCTGTTTGTGTTACTTCTTGTGGTAACAAAGCTGCTGCTCTGGCTACACGATTCTGCACGTTTACAGCGGCAATATCGGCATCCATTTCTTGATCAAAATAAACCGTAATTTCTGCGGTTCCTGTGTTCGATGCTGTAGAGGTAATGTACGTCATTCCTTCCACACCATTAATTTGTTCTTCTATAGGAATAATCACACTTTCTAATACAGTTTCTGCATTTGCACCTGTATAGTTTGCCGTTACCTTAATGGTAGGTGGAGCAATATCTGGATATTCTTCTATCGGTAAGCTTGTAATACTAATAAACCCTAATAAAACTATAATAATAGAGATCACAGTTGAAAGCACCGGTCTTTCAATAAATGTTTTTAACATGATTATAAAATTTCTAGGTGAGTTTAATTTTTAAACAACGTTGCAATAGGTTTTATTGCTGTTTCAAAAGGAGTGCTTTTGGGAGAAATGGTAGCTCCATTTTTCAACTTACTAACTCCAGTAACCGCAATTTTATCTCCTACTTTTAGTCCTGATTTTACAACGTATAAATTGTCTACCGCACCTTCTATTTCTATCAATGTAGCTTTTACTTTGTTGTCTTTGTCTAAAGTATAAATCATCACATCTTTTTGTTGTTCAAAAGTTGCTGATTGAGGTACCACAATAGCGTTTTTGTATTCTATTGGCAATCTTATTTTTCCACTATTTCCATTGGTCAACAATTCGTTAGGATTGTCAAATGCTGCTCTAATAGTAATGGTTCCTGTACTTTGATTGATTTGCCCCGTACTAGTTTGTATACGTCCTTTTTCAGAATATACTTTCCCATTTGCCAAAATCAAACTCAAGTCTGGAGAGTTTTGAATACGCTCTGCTTTGGTTTTTCCTTCGTAACGTTGTAGGTGATCTATGTATTGTGCTTCGTTAAAACTAAAGAAAGCATAAACTTGACTAATTTCACTAACTTTTGTCAATGGAGTCGCATCACTAGGGCCAATCAAAGCTCCTTCTCTAAAGTTGATAGCTCCCACATAACCATCTATAGGACTTTTGATGGTTGCATATCCAATATTGGCAGAAACACTACTGTAGTTGGCTTTTGCTTGTGCCAAATTTGCTTTTGCCGTTTCTAATTGTACAGGACTGATGATGTTTTTTTCTACAAGTGGAATCAATTTATTTACTTCTACTTGGGCAATATTGATTCGTGCCTTTGCTGCACTCGCATCTTGATTTAAGGATTGTGTTTCTAACTTAAACAAAGCTTGTCCTTTACGTACTTTTTCACCCTCATCTACATACACTTTATCTATGTATCCTGATGTTTTTGCTCTCACATCACTGTTTACAATTCCTTCTATAGTTGTTGGGTATTCTGTGTAACCTGTTACCGTTTTTTGTTGTATTTCTGTTACAGGAATGGAGGGTGGTGGTGGAGCTACTGCTTGTTTTGATTCGCTTTTACCACAACTTTCTACTACTAAAAGTAGGGTTAGAATTCCTATGGAGTATAACTTTTTTTTCATCATTATTTAATTTAAAGGGAAAATTTATTAGTTGTTAATTTTGTTCTTAATTCTTCTATAGATGTGCTGGCATCATCTAAAAACTTGATATAGTTGTTGTGGAAATTCAATTCAAACTTTTCGTCTTCATTTTCTATCATTTTATGGTTGATAATTTCTTTGTAATTTTTTATTTCTAAATGCAATGCTTTTACTTCTTTCCATTCCTCTATCATATCATCTATATGTTGTAGAATCATGTCTTTGTTAATGGTAAAATACTTTTTACGATCACCTGTCTTTGTGAAATACACAATCTTTTTTAAATCTTGCAAATGATTCAAATGTGTAGAAATGGTACTTTTACTGGCACATAAAAGACAAACCATTTCGTCAAACGTGGTTCCTTTCTTTCCTGTAAGAATGATGTACGCTAAAATTCTTGACGCTACAGGTGCCAATTGTTCTCTTTTTTCTAAATGCACACCTAGTTTTTCTACGAGTCTCATTTTTTTACTACAAACCTTTTCTTTCATGACCTTCCAATTATAGAATGCAAATATATAGTTAGTTCGGATAAAACCGAACTAAAAGAACAAAATAAATTAAGGAGTAAATGTATTGCAACATATGTTAATATCAATCAAGAAAAAATAGCTTTTTGTCGATGTAATCACCATTCTTATCTATATGCGGATTAAAAATATTCTCAGAGAGAATAGGAAGTTATTTTGAAAGTTTTATGGTTAAAAAAATTTAACGTTAAGAAGACATCACAGTGTTCAAGCGTGGTTACAGAGCGCAGTCGAGAAGCATTACTTAATAAGCATTTAAACCCAAATAAACATTCTAAGTTCTCGACTGCGCTCGAACACCCTAAGTATAGGCACTTTGAATACCATCACGGTCTTCGAGCGTGATTGCTGAGCGCAGTTAAAGTTCAGTACAGGAACATTACGGTCTTCGAGCGAAGTCGAGAAGCACAGTCTCACTGCCAAAAACCTTCATCGGTAAAAAATAGGTTTCCGCAGATTCAATAAGAGCTAGTATCTAATTTGCTAGAAATCACAATGGGTTTGTTGCAATTTTGAAGTATCAAATAGATTTTAAATGAAAAAACAACTCGTTATTATCACCTTATTCTCGTCTTTGTTCCTACAAGCACAAACAGGCGAAAGTATCAAAAAATGGTCGTTAAAAGACTGTATAGATTATGCTATAAGTAATAACATCACCATTAAAACGGCAGAACTCACAAAAAATACGGCAGAAAATAACTACACATTATCCAAATCTAAATGGTTGCCTAGTATCAACGGTAGTGTTTCTCAAAATTTAGCCAATGGTAGTTCTATAGATCCTGTAACAAGCACATTTGTTACCAGTCAAATATCTTCTACCAATGGAGCTATTAGTGCTTCAATGCCTTTGTATCAAGGGAATCAAATTAGAAATCAAATCGATCAGAGTGAACTTTTGATCAAACAGAATTCCTTTTTTGTAGAGGCTGCCAAGAACAATATAGAACTAAGTGTGTTAGAGGCTTACATCCAAACATTGTATGCAAAAGAGGGAATTCGTGTTGCAGAGAATACTTTAAATGCATCTGTCAAAGAAGTTGAAAGAGCAGCTTCTAATTACAATGCGGGTTCGATTGCTTTGGGAGATTATACAGATGCACAATCACAAGCTGCTACTCAAAAGTACAATTTGATCAATGCCAAAAATGTTTATCAACAACAGTTGTTGGTTTTAAAGCAATTGTTAGAATTGTCTCCTTTAGATTCCTTAGAAGTTGAAGAAATTACAGATGATGAAATTACAGTTGATTTGGTACCCAACAAAATAGAAGTGTATCAAAATGCCATCAACATGTTGCCAGAATTGAATGCAAGTTTGTTACAAGTAGACATCAACAAAAAAGACCTAGACATTGCCAAAGGTAGTTATTTGCCTAGTTTAAGCTTGTCTGGTAGTTTGGGTACAGGATATTCTAACACTATGGATTACAACTTTACAGATCAATTGGATTTGAACTTCAACCAAAAAATAGGATTGACATTGTCTATTCCCATATTTAACAGAAATGAAACCAAAGTAAAGGTTCAAAATGCTAAAATTTCTATCGAAAAATCAGAATTAGCCTACAATACTTCTAAAAAGGAACTGTATGCTAAAATTGAAACTGCTTGGCAAAACACAGCATCGTCTCAAGAGCAATTGTTAGCAGCAGAGGCAGCTAGAACTGCAGCAGAACAATCGTACAAATTGGCTCAGAAAAAACATGAATTAAATGCGTTGAGTACTACTGATTTGGTGATTGCTCAAAACAATTATACATCAGCAGCACAAAATTACATTCAAGCAAAATACTTGCACATTTTATACAATCAATTACTTCAATTTTATCAAGGAAACGATATCAAACTTTAATCAATATGAAAAATAAAAAAAACATCATTATAGGGAGCGTTGTCATTATAGTGCTTGCCATTGTAGGTTATACTTTTATGAATGGAGACAACACCGTGGCTATAGAAGCCAAAACTATTGCCGCTAAAAAAGCAAACATAACCACCATGGTTACCGCAACAGGAACCATTGAACCCATTACACAAGTAGAGGTAGGGACACAAGTATCTGGAGTGGTAGAAAAAATATATGTAGATTATAACAGCATTGTTAAAGAAGGACAGTTGATTGCTGAGTTAGACAAAACAAATCTGAACCAAGCAAAAATACAAGCACAAGCTTCTTATGACAACGCGTTGAGTCAAAAAAACTACTTACAGATAATTTACAACAGACAAAAAACCTTGTACGACAACAATGTAATTAGCAAATCTGATTATGATGAAGCAGTATACAATTACCAAACCGCAAAAGGTACGGTAGCACAAAGATTGTCAGACTTAACCACCGCCAAAACAAATTTAGAATATGCTAATATTTATGCTCCTATTGATGGAGTGGTGTTGTCTAGAGACATAGATGAAGGACAAACCGTTGCTGCTAGTTATAGCACTCCTACCTTATTTACCATTGCACAAGATTTGAAAGAAATGCAGGTAGAAGCAGATGTGGACGAAGCGGATATAGGAGAAGTTAAAGAAGGGTTGCGTGTTACGTTTACCGTAGATGCTTACCAAGGTCGTATTTTTGAAGGAGTGGTTACACAGGTTAGATTAGATCCAACCATTACCTCAAATGTAGTTACCTATACAGTAGTAATTAAGGCAGACAATCCTGATTTAAAATTAAAACCAGGACTCACCGCTACCACCTCTATATACACCTTAGAATTAAATGATGTGTTGTCTGTAGAAGCCAAAGCCATCAACTTTAAGCCCATTGCCTCAGAAATGGAAGCGTATCACCAGCAATTACAATTAACATCTTCTTCGGTAGCAGCAAATACAGACAACACCGTTTGGGTATTAGGAACCAACGGAGCCATTAGTCCCAAAAAGGTTGTTTTAGGAGCTAGTGATGGTGTAAATGTACAAGTAGTAAGCGGAATTAACCAAGGAGACAAACTAGTCTATAGTTTAAAAACCATTAGCAAAGCCGAAGCTAAATCTCAAGGTACAGAAGAAAGTCCTTTTATGCCACAGAGACCAGGAAGCAAAAAAAAGTAAACCATCATGACAAAAGAAATTATAAATATTAAAGAATTAAAGCGTGAGTTTACCATGGGTACAGAAGTGGTGCATGCTTTAAAAGGAGTTTCATTCTCCATCAAAGAAGGGGAGTTTGTCACCATTATGGGGTCTAGTGGTTCTGGAAAAAGTACCATGCTAAATATTTTAGGATGTTTGGATCAGCCTACTTCTGGAATTTATGAAATTGATGGTGTAAAAGTAAAAGATTTGAGTAAGAATGAATTGGCAACCATTCGTAATGAAAAAATAGGATTCATTTTTCAATCTTACAATTTACTTGCAAGAACATCGGCTATAGAAAATGTGGAATTGCCACTTTTGTACAATAGCAAAGTTTCTACAGAAGAACGTAGAGAAAGAGCTTTAAAAGCTTTAGAATTGGTGGGATTGGGAGAAAGACTGCATCACACGCCCTCTCAACTTTCTGGTGGTCAGCAACAGCGTGTGGCCATTGCTAGAGCCTTGGTAAACAATCCTGTAATGATTTTGGCTGATGAAGCTACGGGGAATTTAGATACCCGAACTTCTTACGAAATTATGACCTTGTTTCAAGAGTTAAATAAAAAAGGAATCACCATTACTTTTGTAACGCACGAACCTGATATTGCTATGTTTAGTAGTAGAACAGTGGTGTTAAAAGATGGAATAGTCATCAAAGATTCTAAAAATGAAAACATACAATCTGCAGCTGCTGAATTGGCTAAGTTGCCTGTTGAAAATCACTAAATTATGAGAATTTTAAACTTATTAAAAATCGCTTTTAAAGCCATTGTTCTGAACAAAGTAAGAACCTTGCTAACCATGTTAGGAATTATTATTGGTGTGGCCTCTGTCATTGCTATGTTGGCTATTGGAGAAGGTTCTAAAGAGAGTATTCGTACCACCATTTCTGCCATGGGATCTAACATGATTACCGTTAGACCAGGGTCTGATGTACGTGGTGGGGTTCGGCAAGATGCCAGTGCTATGGAAACCTTAACCTTTAAAGATTACCAAGCGCTTAAAGACCAAGCAAGTTTGTTAACGTATATCACTCCTATGGTAAATGGGAGCGGACAAGTAATTAATGGTGCCAACAACTGGCCATCTACCATTTATGGAGTCAACCCAGATTATTTAAGTATCAAAGTGGTGGATTTACAAAGCGGAAGTATGTTTACCAATGCAGAAGTACAGTCTGCTGCCAAAGTAGCATTGATAGGACAAACTGTAGTAGAGAATGTTTTTTTAGATGGAGAAGATCCTGTGGGGAAGATGATCCGTTTCAACAACATTCCTTTCAAGATTATTGGGGTGTTAGAAGAAAAGGGTGAAAATACCTTTGGACAAGATCAAGATGATGTAGTGATTGCTCCATATACTACTGTACAAAAACGTATTTTGGCCATCGATCATTTGAATCAAATTATAGCTTCTTCGGTTAGCGAAGAAGAAGCTCCCAATGCGGTGATTCAAGTCACGGATATTTTACGTACACAACACAAATTACTAGACAATGAAGACGATGATTTTCATGTGAGATCTATGGAAGAGTTGATTTCCACCTTTAGTTCTACCAGCGAAATGTTAACGGTTCTTTTGGTAGCCGTAGCAGGAATTTCTTTATTGATTGGTGGTATAGGAATTATGAATATTATGTATGTATCTGTAAAAGAAAGAACCAAAGAAATAGGATTAAGAATGGCTGTAGGAGGGAAGGGGTCTGATATTTTATTGCAGTTTTTAATAGAGGCTATTTTAATTAGTATTACCGGCGGGATTTTAGGAGTCCTCTTAGGGTTGGGTGCCACCGTGTTTATAGAAACATTCTTACATTGGCCTACAAGTGTTGCGCTTTATTCCATCGTTATTTCTTTTGTGGTCTGTGCCATTACAGGTATCTTCTTCGGATGGTATCCTGCAAGAAAAGCAGCTGCTTTAGATCCTATAACCGCTTTGCGTTATGAGTAAAAGGCGAAGCCTTTTTTGTTGGGGCGAATTGCAATTCGCCCAATTCTCAATTCTCAATTCTCACCCAATTCAAAATTCGCCCATATTAAAGAAAGAATCTCTTTTAATAAATTTATTTTTTCTTATTGAATTGATCTTCTTCCCATTTTAAAGGATTATTAAGAATGTAATTTTCTATATTTTTAAAAGCCTTTTCGTTTTTGATAATATGCTCGTAGTAATTGCGTTGCCAGATAGATTTAGATAAATCGATATTCTCCGTAGAGGGTAGGAATCCCTTATCCGTTCTATCAGCAGGGGCGAATCCCTTTCTATCAGTCGGGGCGAATCTCTCTCTATCAGTTGGGGTGAATCCCTCTCTATCAGCTGGGGCGGATCCCTTTCTATCAGTTGTACGGGCGAATTGCAATTCGCCCGTACTAGAGGGAAATTCCTTTTTATCTTCTAATCTAATAATCTCTTTAATTTTTTTGGTGCTTGCTCCTTTAAATCCTCTTATAATGGCTCCTATGCTTTGAGATGGCGATGTAAAAGTTCCTATATTTTCAGATTTCTTTAGTGCGTAGTCTATAGAGAGTATGGCATGAAAATGATTAGGCATGATGATAAAAGCTCCTAAAGTGCAGTTTTTCCGGATGCTTTCTGTGGCTATCCATTCCTGTGCTACAATCTTGCCCAATGCGTTTAATTGTATTTCTCCGTTGATGATTTTTCCAAATAAATGCTGTCTATTTTGTACGCAAAGTGTTATAAAGTACAATCCTGCTTGCGCGTAATCGTATCCTTTCAAACGGATAGACCTACGATGATGTTTTTTAGGATTGTAACTGTTCATGGTTAACGTTGTTTCGTTATAAAGCTTCACGTATTCATTTAGGATACAGGGTGTTTTTTTGTCATTTTATAGTTTTATTTTTTCATCTGATCCAAAAATTGAAACATACTAATTTAAAAATAAATTAATGATTAGCCCTAATTATAAAGTTCCTATTCGTAAAAAAGGTTAATTAAGAGTATAAATTATCCTTGAAAAAGACAAAAATAAAAATCACGCTTTTTATTTTTTTTTTTCATCAACATAAAAAATTTAGAACATAAAAACAGAATCGATTATATATTTGAAACAGGGGTATTTTGAATAAATGTTGAAAAATTCTATACATTACTTAACACCAACTAAATCAAACACCACTCATTGCTATTGCTTATCACAAGTGTTTTACATCTAGCATTTGTTAAGAACTTGTATCTTTTGTGCAAAAGTAAGCATAGGAACAACACCCTTAAAAAACTACCTTTATAGATAAATTAAACATTGATAACGTATTTCTTTTTCGGAGAATGTTATCTAACGTTGGGCATAATTAAAAAAACTTATGACAAATAACATAAAACCAAATTCAGAGAATCAAGTTGCCGTAGTTGATGAAAATCAAATGAAACAATTTCAGTCTTTATACTATTTAATAAAAGGAAAAAGAGACACTGATATAAAACTATTCACTGAAAATAAACAATTTGAGTTTTCTGATATTACAGAGCTAAATGCTAAAATTTATAAAAAATTAGAACTCCATCAATTAGTCACAGATATTGTAAATACAACTGTAGGTCTTGACAATAAAGAAATAAAGTCATTTGGTAGCTGAAATGAGTTTGTTAACACAGATTGGAATATATCTCCTTGCACAAAATATATATCTTTAGAATGGGATTTTAACTTAATCCTTCCAAATCAAACTCACAAAGTTCCGCAAACACATACACTAAGAGTTCGTATTGGTAATAGTCTAAAACCAAGCGAAATGATTCAAGTAGTTTTTCAAGGTGGAAATGAAGAATACGATTTGGATGAAGCCAATGCTCAGATGAGTTGCAAAATAGATTTTATTAATTCTCAAATTTGTAATGAATTAAAAACAGTCGTTTCAGAATGGTATGATGCTCTACCCAATAATAGTGGAGACCATAAAATTATAAAATTCATTCTAAAGAATAAAGTTAAATTTCAAAACTTCATTTTATTGTCATTTTTAACTGCCGGAACATTACTTGTCAATTACCTATTTTCGATATTTTACAAGGCACAAATTGATTTTTTACCGACAGATAATAACCATAAATTATTCCTCTTTTTAACATCTTCAATTGTTGTCTTATTTATGTTTTACCAAATAGGTTCTTTATATTCAGACAGAATGATGAGAAAGCAAATAGGAAGACTAAGACGCAATCCTATATTTGAGTTTACAAAAGGAGATAAAAACAAATTTGCTGATGTTGCAAAGGAAAATAAGAAGCATTTAGTTGGACTTTTCAAAACTATTCTTATCGGTATTTCAATTAACGGATTATCAGCTTTGGTCGGTTTTATTCTTGGAAAACTAATAGAATAAACTATGCCCAACAGTGTATAAAAAACATAGGGCATTTATGGCTTAACCGAAAAGTCTGTGTTTATTTACAAAGTCCGCCAAATCTTGTTGAAGCCTGTACATAGTTTATCGAAGTATGGCTTTGTGAAATCAAAGAAACAAATCCAAACAAAAGGCTTCGGCTTAGTTAGATACAATGCAAAAAACCTCATATTCAAAACATTATAATTGTTTTATACATGAAAAAAACTCTATCATATCTGATTATAATTTTAGTAATTAGTTCTTGTTCAAGAAAAATAAATCCAACAACAGCATACAGCGAATTAAAAGTAAATGAAGTAAAAAAAGATAATTTAATATTAACTGAACTAGAACTTAATAATCCAATAAAAGCCGAGCTGAAAATAGAAGATAATGTCATGTCAAATGATAGTGTATTGTCCTATTATCATGAATATAAATATACTCCAAATAAAACAAAAAACTATTCTGTTGAAATATTTAGCCTTTGTAACTGTTTTGGGTTTAAGAAATATATTTTTAATCCTAACATCAAAATTTTAGATAAAAATAACAATGAAATAAAAAATAAAATAGAAACAATATCATATGACTATCAAAAAGGCCCAATATCTTTTAATAAAAAATGGACTTTTGAATCCGTGAAAAATGAGCCCTTAACAATAATTATATATTCTGAAAATAATAAACTTGGAGAACCTATACATAAATTTGAAGCATACACAACTTCATTTGCTGCTGGAATGATAATCCCTATAGTAGCACCGATAACTATAAAATCATCATTAGTTGGAAAATATTATATAGAATTAACAGAAAGCACAGTACCCAACAACGACTTAAAATCGAGGTCTTAAAAGCCTCTACTTTACAGCACCGTAATAGCACCACCCTGTGGACTTCCAAAATAAAGAGTCAACACATCCACAATAGGACTTAAAAATCCAATAACCGTTTTAAATTTCTGTCGTTGTTCTTCCTGTTTTGCTGTAGGCACATGGCTGGTACGTTGAGGCAAACTACGCATCACGTTTTTACCACGCCATCGTGTACCCACTACATTACCAACTTTACCAGAAACCCCACCAAGAATACCTTTTTCAAATGTTGCCATAACTCTTTTTTTTAAATTAATATACTACAAACATAAATTCTAAACACCTCAAAAACAACACCCTGACACGTATTGACCGCTATTGACACAAAGAAACACATCCTGACACATTCTGACCTCTTGTGACACATTCTGACCTATCATGATACACCCTGACACATCCTGACCCACAAGTCGATTTTTTAGGAGGTTTTGTTCGGGTTTTGTTCGAGGATCCTTCGGGAACGCTTAGGCTGTATTTTTTAAAAATGGACGTTTTTGGGAGAAACCCCGAAGCAAACCCGAAGGAAAGTCTTTGAGCATGGTTGCAAATTGCAGTCGAAGTAAAGTTCAAAAGCATCACGGTCTTCGAGCGTAGTCGAGAAGTAAAGTCCCCGAAGTAATTAAACTAAAAAAAACAATCTAAGTTCTCGACTCCGCTCGAACACCCTTTTCATGAAACATCGAATACCAAACGGTCTTCGAGCGTGGTTACAGAGTGGAATCGAAGTAGAGTTCAGAAGCATCACGGTCTTCGAGCGTAGTCGAGAAGTAAAAGTCCCCGAAGCATTTCAATCTCAAAGAAGCATTACAGGTTCTCGACTCCGCTCGAACACCGTGTACATAAAAAATAGAATACCATTATGTTCTTAGATAAACGTGTGCGGAGCTTTGCTGAAATACAATCTATAAAACAACCTTATTGGTATGGATAATGTAGCTAAAGATCTATTATGTGGCACAAGCACGGTAAATAGTTTTACCTTTATAGCGTTTGTTCAAAATAGCAATCGTATAACATGAACAGTAGGCTAGGGGCATCCGTAATTTTAGCCTACAGTTTAAAAATAAAACTGCATGTACAAAAACAAAAAAATAATAATTTTATCGCACCTGCTAGCTTGGCTGATCTTGTTTAGCATGCCTTATATTCTGTCTTATGAAAATATAGAAATCAGTAGGGTTGTAGCGCATTTCTGGATTCCGATATTCTTTTACGCAATAGTTTTTTATTCCAATTATTTTCTATGGATAGATACATATTTATTTACTAAAAAAACAATACAATTTGTAAGTATTAATTTGGGAATGATTATTTTATTCTTAACGTTAAAAGAGCAGATTGAGAGTCATTTTTTTGAGGATTATCTTAGAAAAGGGGCTAACAAAAAGAATGGAGAAGGCCCTCCTTTTTCATTGTTCATTTACGTGCAAACCTTGTCTTATATAGCTCCTTTGTTGTTTTCTATAGCTATTAAAACTACCAAAAGGTGGATTGTTACCGAAGCTGAAAAGAAAGAAGCTACCAATGTAAAATTAGCATCGGAATTACAACATTTGAGGTATCAAATTCAGCCACACTTTTTCTTTAATTCTTTAAATAATATTTATTCTTTGGTAGATATTTCTCCCGAAAGAGCCAAAACCACCATACACAGTTTAAGCAAGTTGATGCGTTATTTGTTGTATGATACAAATATAGAAATGATTAGTTTGTCTAAAGAAATTGAATTTATCAAAAAGTTTGTTTCTTTAATGGAGTTAAGAATTACGGATAACACCCAAATTTTGGCAACGTTTCCTGATAAAAATTTAGATGTAAAAGTAGCTCCTTTGCTTTTTATTTCTTTGGTAGAAAATGCTTTTAAACACGGAGTTTCTTCGCAACACAAAAGCAGCATTGTTTTTGAAATGTATATAGAAAACAACATTTTATACTTTATCACTAAAAATGACAATTATCCTAAAGAAAAAAGTGACAAGAGTGGTTCTGGAATTGGGTTGCAGAATTTAGAAAAAAGACTGAATTTACTGTACCCAAACAAGTATTTATTTAACACAACCGTAGAAGATAATCAGTTTATAGCTAGATTAGAAATACACCTTTAAAAATTAAAAAATGAGCATTTCCTGTATTATTGTTGATGATGAACCTATTGCCATTAGTTTGGTAGAAAGTTATGTGCAAAAAACTCCTTTTTTACGTTTAGAAGGTACGTTTAGCAATGCCATTCAGGCCATGGAATTTTTAAGTGCTAACCCTGTGGATGTGTTGTTTTTAGACATTCAAATGCCCGATGTTACAGGAATTGAATTGTCTAAAATGATTCCGCCCAAAACAAGAGTTGTTTTTACCACGGCTTTTGATGAATATGCTTTGGAGGGGTTTAAAGTAAAAGCGTTGGATTATTTGTTAAAACCTTTTGATTATGCTGAGTTTTTAGCTGCAGCCAATAAAGCCAAAGAGTGGTTTGATTTGGTTCAGAAACCAATAGAGCTGACAGAATCTGGAGCTCATAAAGAGAATGATTTCTTATTTGTAAAATCGGAATACAAGCAGCTAAAAATAAAACTAAAGGATGTTTTGTATTTTGAAAGTATGAAAGATTACATCAAAATTTGGATAAAAACGGAGAGCAAACCCATTTTAACATTGATGAGTTTGAAAGCTTTGGAAGAAAAGTTATCAGAAAACAAGTTTATGCGTGTTCATAGATCTTTTATCATCAACCTAGATAATATAGAAGTGATTGAGCGAAGTCAGATTGTGATCAACAAACAAAGAATCACCGTTTCAGAACAGTATAAGAGTAAGTTTTTAGAATTTGTAGAAAAAAACTCATTGCTATAACTAAAAAAATCCAGTAAATATATTACTGGATTTTTTAGGTTTTACAATACTGTTGGCTAATAAGCCAAGGTTACTATTTTCTCAACATCATTAGGCGTTAACTTTTTATGTTCTCCTAAACCGTTCCATCCTCTCTCAGTAAATCTTCTAGAAATTTCTTGAGCAGTACCTTCATAATTTGCTGTGTAATCAGATAACTTAGTGTGTATGTCTAATGCGTGAAAGAACATTTCTGTTTTTTCAATAGCAGCATTTGCTTTTTCTTCTGTAGTTCCTTCTGTTACATTCCAAATACGTTCTGCATATTGTGCTAACTTTTCTTTTTTAGCATTGAAATTGTATCGGTAATGACTAGGAGCAATTACAGCTAAAGTTCTTGCATGGTCTATTCCAAACAAAGCAGTTAATTCGTGTCCCATTGCATGTACGGCCCAATCTGTAGGAACCCCTTTTTGTATTAGCCCGTTTAAAGCCATGGTACAACTCCACATAAAATTGGCAGCTGCTTTATAATCTTTAGGATCATTGATTACTTTTGGAGCAACCTCAATCAACGTTTGTAAAATACTCTCGGCAATTCTATCTTGCAACAATGCACCAATAGGGTAGGTCATGTACTGCTCTAACACATGGGTAAAAGCATCTGTAATTCCGTTTGCCAATTGTCTTTTAGGAATAGATTGAATTACTGTTGGATCTAAAATAGAAAATTGTGGAAACAAACCAGGACCACCCATAGCTAGTTTTTCTTTGGTTTCATCTCTGGTAATTACTGCACCAGAATTCATTTCAGATCCTGTAGCTGGTAATGTTAATACCGTACCAAAAGGCAGTCCTTTGGTAGTTCTAATATTGTTGGTTAAAATATCCCAAGGGGTATCTCCTTTATACAAAGCTGCAGCAGACAAAAACTTGGTTCCGTCAATAACTGAACCTCCACCAACAGCTAATAAATAAGTAATTTCAAGCTCTTTGATCATTTTAAGAGCATTGATTAAGATTGCATATTCTGGATTGGCAGGAATTCCACCAAATTCAATAACCTTGTATTCTTTTAAAGCGGTAGTTACTTGTTCGTAAATACCATTTTGTTTGATGCTTCCACCACCATACAATAATAAAACTTTGGCATCTTTTGGAATTTCTTTGCTTAAGTTTTCTATTTGATTTTCACCAAATAATATTTTTATAGGATTTTGATATTCAAAATTGTTCATTTTTATTTGATTTTTATAGGGTTGTACTAAGTTTATGCTTTTACAATCATTTTCCCTTTGTTTTTTCCATCTAGTAAATCGATGAAAGCTTGGGGAGTGTTTGCAAAACCATCAACAATAGTTTCAGTGTATTTTAATTTGTCTTCTGCTATCCAAGTAGCCAATTGTTGTATGGCTTCTGGAAATTTACTAGCATAATTAGACACGATAAAACCTTGCATTAAAGCACTGTTTTTTACAATAAAAGGTTGAACCGTTTCATTTTTTTGTGGTTCTGTTTTGTTGTAAACAGAAATAGCTCCACAGACAATGATTCTAGCAAAATGATTGATGTTGTACAAAACAGCTTCAGAAATATCACCTCCCACATTGTCAAAATAGATATCCACACCATTAGGTGCAGCAGCTTCAATAGCTTCTTTTATATTTTTGGTTGTTTTGTAATTAATGGCTTCATCATAACCAAACTCAGAAGTTAACATGTCTACTTTTTCATCAGACCCAGCTATACCAATAACACGTAGCCCTAATATTTTTCCAATTTGTCCTACAATAGTTCCTACAGCACCTGCTGCACCAGAAACCACAAGTGTTTCTCCTTCTTTTGGTTTCCCTATTTCTGTAAGTCCACAATAAGCCGTTAAACCAGTCATTCCCACAACACCTAAATATGCACTTAAAGGAACTTTGTTAGGATCTATTTTATTTAATCCTTCTCCTGTAGAAATTTGTTTTGTTTTCCAAGCTAGTAAACCAGAAACATAATCACCTTCTTTAAAATCAGTGTTTTTAGAGGCAATGACTTTTGCTACGATTCCTGAAGAAATAGGTTTTCCTACTTCAAAAGGAGCTACGTAAGACTTTGCACTACTCATTCTACCTCTTAAATAAGGATCTACAGAAATATAGGTAGTTTCTAAAAGAATTTCACCTTCTTTAGGTTGTACATTAGACTCCTCATTTACAAAATCAAAATCTGATAATGTAGGTTTCCCCACAGGTCTTTGTTTTAATAAAATTGTTTGATTCATCATTTACTTATTTAATGGTTGTAAACATCGTTTCTGCACTTTTTCTCACCTTTGTTTGTCCGTGTAACCAATCATTTTCTTCATTTCTATATCCTAGAGGTAATAAAATAGCACTTCTAAGACCTTTTTCTTTCAGTCCCAAAATTTCATCTACAGCAGCAGGATCAAAACCTTCCATTGGAGTAGCATCTACACCTTCGTATGCAGCTGCAATTAAAGCAGAACCAAAAGCAATGTATGCTTGTTTAGCAGCATGTGTAAAGTTTTCTTCTGCAGATTTTTGAGGGTAGGTATTTAACAACATTTGTCTGTAGTTTTCAAAACCTTCGTTTTCGTAACCACGTATTTTATTGGTCAAATCAAAAACTTCATTGATACGATCTGCGGTGTAGGTATCCCAGGCAGCAAATACCAAAAGGTGTGAACATTCTGTAACCACAGATTGGTTCCATGCTACAGGTCTTATTTGCGCTTTGATTTCATCATTCTTAACAATCAATACTTCAAAAGGTTGCAAACCACTAGAAGTTGCCGTTAACCTTATTGCTTCTAAAATTCTTTCTATTTTTTCTTCTGGTACTTGTTGTCCATTCATTGCTTTAACAGCATGTCTCCAGTTCAACTTGTCTAATAATTCCATTGTGATTTATTTTTATTGTTTGATACTATCCCATGCAAGTAAAAATGCATTTTGGATATATTCTTCATTAATTGTAATGTCTTTTTTCTGTTTTGCATTCATTAAAAATGCCAAAGGATATACGGTATAAGCATATAATATATACGGACAGCAGTTTTTAATAACTCCCTCTTCTTGACCACGTTTCCATAAGTCGAGTAGGGGTTGTAAATGTTTGATGCCTTCTTTTTTACTATCTTCATCAATCATAGGAGTGTTGTCACAATGAGATAAAAACATAGCTTCTTCAATTTGCATCAATTTGTAATCTGCAATTTGAAACCATATGTTTCTAAATCCTTCTTGAACATTCAAAGTAGCATCGTAATTTGCAAATGCATGCGTTGCAAATGCTGTTTTTATTTCTAAATACACTTTGTTGATAAGATCTTGTTTGTTTTCAAAATACAAATAGATAGTTCCAGGAGAAACACTAGCCATTTTGGCTATTTTAGACATGGGTGCAGCGTGAAAACCATTGTTGATTACCAACGAAATGGTTGCTTTTATAAGCGCATTTCTTTTTATTTCACTTTTACTTAATTCTTGCATTGTTTCTCAATTAGAGTACAAATATATAAAAAATGAACGTTCATTCACTTTTTGTAAAGACTAAAACAAAATTTATAAAACAATGTAAATATGAAGTAGTAACAAGTTGATTTACAATATATTAAAAAAAAATATTGATTTTTAGTGAAAAAAAAACACTTTTTTTGATTTTACGATTAAACTATATTTAATAAAACGGGTCTTAGCTTAGTTCTAATATAAAATAGAGGACAAATAAAAATCAAATAAACAATAATTAATATTTAAAAAAATGAAAACATTAAAACTAACTTTGGCTACAATCGCTGTAATGGCATCAGCAACTTCATTCGCTCAAGAAGCAAAACAAAAACCATCTCCAGAAAAAATGTTTAAGAATTTAGACAAGGACAAGGATGGAAAAATTACAAAAGAAGAATTAGAAGGAAAGAAAATCTTAAACAGATTTGATAAAATTGATAAAGATGCAAACGGAACTATTTCTTTAGAAGAATTAACCAATGCAATGAACAAACAAGGTAAAGGTAAAAAAGCTGAAGGTGACAAACCTAAAAAAGCAAAACCTGCTCATGATGAAGACGAAAATGAAGATGGTGAAGAATAAATCTTGATTCATCCATAGCTTATAAAAGCACTTACTAGTAATGGTAAGTGTTTTTTGTTTTATGGCATTTTATTTGAAAGGTTTTGGTGAAAAATCACACTAAGAAGTGTATAATATAATGTTGTTTTTGTTAAGTAAAACAGTATCAGAAAAATAACATTGATAAGAAGATTCCTTTTATGAAAACCCTCTATTCAATTTTAGATTTGGCTTTAGTTTCTAAAGGTCAAAATTTACAAGAAACGTATAACAATACATTGCAATTGGCACAACATGCCGAAAAACAAGGATATACTCGCTACTGGTTGGCAGAACATCACAATTCGTCTAACATAGGGAGTAGTGCAACCTCTGTTTTAATTGGTTATGTAGCTCAAGGAACACAAACGATTAGAGTAGGATCTGGAGGGATTATGTTGCCCAATCATTCCCCTTTAATTGTAGCAGAACAATTTGGAACCTTAGGCTCTTTGTATCCTAACAGAATAGATTTAGGCTTGGGAAGAGCACCAGGAACTGATAGAGAAACAGCAGAGGCCATTCGTTCTGATTTTATGCAGGCGGCTCATTCTTTCCCTAACGAATTGAAAAAAATAGAAACCTACTTTTCTACAGACAATGCCAGCTCTAATGTACGTGCTACAGTAGCAGAAGGGGTTAATGTGCCTATGTATATTTTAGGTTCTAGTACAGATAGTGCTCATTTGGCAGCTAAAAAAGGATTGCCCTATGCGTTTGCTAGTCATTTTGCAACCACACATTTATGGAATGCATTAAACATTTACCGTAATGAATTTAAATCATCTAGTGTTTTGCAGGAACCGTATGTTATTGTAGGACTAAATGTGATTATTGCAGACACGGATGAAGAAGCAGATCGTTTGTACACTTCTCTAATCCGTATGATTATGGGCTTGTTTACAGGGAAACGAGATTACGTACAACCACCTACCCAGATGACAGATGATTTTAGAGAAATACTAAAAAACCCACAGATTCATCAAATGTTAAAATACTCTTTTGTGGGGAGTAAGGCTACGGTAAAAGCTAAAATAAAAGAGTTTAGAGAACAGACTCAGGCAGATGAGTTGATTGCAGTGACCAATATTTATGATGTTAACGACAGGATTAAATCTTACAAATTGTTTTCAGAAATTATGCAAGAACTAAACAATGCTTAATTTTTTAAAAAATCAATCACTAGGTGTAAAGAATTGTACCTAGTATCTGCAATAGCAAATTTTGGTGCAGCAACATCGCTAGTCAATACAATGGTATGTGCCATAGAAGCTTTGGCAGCAATCATTCCTGTAACAGAGTCTTCTAAAATATAACATTCTTCGGGTTTAGAATTTAATTTTTGCATTGCTTTTATGTAAACCGCTGGATTTGGTTTTCCGTAAACTTCATCATCAGCACTGCAAATTTCATCAAAATAATCTTCTACTTTTAATTTATACAAAACGGCTTCTATAATTTTCCAGCTAGACGAAGTAGCCAATCCAATTTTATAGTTTTCTTTTTTTAGGTATTGTAACAAATCCAGCAAACCATCAATGGCTTTTCCATCTTTTAAAATAGTAGTGGCTACTTGTTCTAAAATTTGTTGTTCTAGGTCTTTGGAATCTATGTTCAATGAATACAAATCACACCAGGTTTTGGCTACCAAATCAATTCTTTTTCCCATGGTGTTACGCACACAGTCTTCTACAGTAATGCTATGACCCAAATTGTGTAAAGCATTGATTTGTGCAACTCTCCAAAATGGTTCAGAGTCAATCATTACTCCGTCCATATCAAAAATAAATGTGTTTCTCATGTCTTAAATATTGATTAAATAGTTTTTTTGATACATTTTTTCATAAACATCTTTGCTAAACATATACAACTGAGCAGGTTTTTTAGAAACGCCTACCTGTTTTTCATCTAACGGAATAATGTATTTTTTATTGATGAGTTTTCTTCTAAAGTTACGATTGTCTATTTCTATGTCTAAAATAGATTCATACAAATCTTGAACATCATTAATGGTAAATTTGTCTGGTAACAACTCAAAAATAATAGGTTCTGCCAAACATTTAATTTTCAAATCTTCGTAAGCTTCTAGTATAATTTGTTTGTGATCGAACCCCAATGTTGGCAATTCAGCAACAGGAAACCATTTGGCATTGTGCTTTGTTTTTTCCAAATCAACATCTTCTGTTTTTACCAAGAAATAATAAGCAATGGTTACCGTTCTGAAATTGAACTTTTCATTGTTAATCCAAGTGATGTCTTTTTCATTTTTCAATCGATCTGGATCTCCAAAAGCTTTGAACTGTTTCTTGTAAGTATTTGTCAAGCCTGTCAATTCTTTCAACACGCGAGTAGCAGAATCATCTAACGTTTCGTGTTCGTATATATGATACCCTGTGAGTACGTAATCATCAACCAAAACTTCGTTTCCTGATGCTGACTCTAAATAGCGATTGATCAATAGCAAGTTTAATGACTTTGTAGTAGTGTCGTATCCAAAAACAACACAATCTACAGAAATATTTGGGTTTTTCTTTAATTCCATAATTGTAAATAATAGGCAAAGTTACTTATTAGCTCTCATTGATAAGATTTATAAACGTCAAAAATACATTATTTGTAGTTTTAGGCATTTACATATTCTACAAATATAGAATACTTATTCTATAAAATCACAACACAAAGCATTGTTTTTATTGGTTTTGTGTAATTTTTCAATAAAAAATCTATTAAAAATTTGTTTTCTACTTTTAAAAATACATACATTTGTAAAACAAACGTCATTTATACGTTTTATAACAAACTAACTAATCTTAATATTTAATTATTATGAAAATCACAAACAATAACCTTGAAAATACACAAGCCTATAAAAGCTTTAATATGGAGAAAACTTTTTTAAGCAAAGGTGTGTTGATTGCAATGATGATTTTAGGATTGTTTTCTGCAACTGCACAAAGTGAAGCAGAAACAGAAGATACTTACAAAGCTTTTAATGCGGGTTTACATTTAAAAAACATGCATTTATGGCACGGGTTTGTAGTGCATCCTGGTGCAATGATTGCTACAAATTTGGAATTCAACTCTAGAGATAAAAAATTCAATTTTGGAGTTTGGGGAGGTGCAAGTTTTGCGGGAGTAGATATTACAAACAACTCAACAGGAGAAAACATTAGTTCTTATTATAAAGAATTTTCTATCTATACTTCTTATAAATTTTCAGACAAATTTTTTATTGAAGCAGTATCACACAACAACTATACAGGTGTAGAAGAAAGAGGAGATGGGTTGCATTATTGGAGTTATGATATTACGCAAGGATACAATTTTGTAGATCTTAATTTTGGATACAACGTTACCCCAAATACTTTGCTGTATTTAGCAACTATTATAGGAGGGGGTTCAGGAGATTTTGAAACACAAGTAGATGGATCTACTAAAAACTCATGGACACACTATTTTGAAGTAAAGAGCAAAGTTTGGGAAAAGAATGATACAAGCTTATCCCTTTTTGCGGGTGGTGCTTGGTCTTTTATTACAGACAAAACTTTTTACACCAACAATAGCGGAAACATTATTAATATAGGGGCAACTTTAAGTAATAAAGTGAATTTAGGAAACTTTAAACTACCTGTAGATGTTACTGCAATGTGGAATCCTGAACAAGAAAGAACAGTTCTTCAAGTAGATTTCACTATCTTTTAAGAACAATCATTATAAAAACAACACGTATAAAACTCTATAAAATCATGAAAAAAACAACGATAAAAATCGCTTTTAAGCAACTGGTAAAATCTTTAATGGTAGGAGCATTGCTTTTGAGTTTGGTGAACTGTGCTGAGAAAATCAGTTCTGGAGAAAATAACAATAGTGACACTGAAAATACAGGGGTTATTATTGAAAGTAAAATAGATTTAACAGGTAAAAAAATAGGGTATTGTACCCCTAGTTTAAACGCTCCTTATTACCAAGCATTACTAAAAAGTATAAAAGAAACTACAGAAAAAAATGGGATGATCTTTTTGTCAGCAGACGGACAAGATGATATCAACAAACAAATTGCTGCCGTAGAAGATTTAATTACCAAAGGAGTAGATGCTTTGTTGTTAAACCCTAAAGATCCTGATGCTTTGGTTGGGGTTACTAAAATGGCAAAAGCTGCTGGAATTCCTGTATTTATTATTGATAGTTCTATAAGTCCAGAAGCAGACTATGTAACAACCATTCAATCTAACAACTTAGCTAACGGAGCTTTGGCAGGAGAGTGGTTGGCAAAAAAATACGGAAGCAAAGAAATGAATATTGCTTTGTTAAGCGGAAATGCAGGAAACCCAGTAGGTAGAACTCGTAAACAAGGATTGTTACAAGGAATTACAGAAGAGCAATTAAGAAGTTTAGGATACATTAATTTAAATGTAAAAACACAAGCGTATACAGACTGGTCTTATGCTGGAGGGTTAAAAGCAATGGAGGATATTTTGGTAGCTCACCCAGATATTAATGTAGTGATTACAGAATCTGATGTGTGTGTACTTGGAGCTATCAAAGCCATTAAGCAAGCAGGAAAAACAGATGATATTTTAATTGTTGCGGGTGCTGATGGTCAAAAAGAAGCGATTAAATACATAATGGAAACTGATTTTTATGGATGTACAGCTATGAACAGTCCTGTACAAATCGGAATCAATTCGGTGCATTATGCCATTCAATACATGAACGGAAAAAACGATTTTTCTAAAACGTCATTTACAGAGCCTTTGTTAATCACAAAGAAAAATGCAGCACAGTACTACAATCCTAAGGCCTTATTTTAACCCTTAAACTTATTTGATATGCAAAATTTAGAACATGAATACCGACTAGAAATGTCAGGAATATCAAAAAGTTTTGGTGTTGTTTCGGTACTTAAAAATGTAAATTTAAAAGTAAAACCGGGAGAAATTCACGCTTTACTAGGAGAGAATGGTGCAGGTAAATCTACTTTGATTAAAATATTAAGTGGAGTGCATCAAAAAGACAACGGAACTGTTTTATTAAACGGAAAAGAAATCAATCCTAAAAACACACACGATGGTCAAGTATTGGGAATTAGTGTGGTGTTTCAAGAACTGTCTTTGGTCAATGATTTGTCTGTAGCAGAAAATATTTACTTACATAAATTAGGAAGTAGCCAATTCTGGATGAACTGGAAAGAAATCACCCAAAACGCACAGGAATTGATTGATTCTTTAGGTTTTAAAATTGATGCTTCTGCAACGGTAAGAAACTTGAGTATAGTACAAAAACAAGTAGTAGAAATTGCCAAAGCTTTGTCTGAAGATACCAAAGTTTTAGTGTTAGATGAACCTACAACCGTTTTTGATCCTACAGATACCAAAAAGTTACTAGACAATCTTTTTAAGTTAAGAGACAAGGGAATATCTATTATTTATATCTCACATCATTTAGAAGAAGTTTTTAAAATAGCCGATACCATTACGGTGTTAAGAGATGGAGTAGATACAGGATCTGTAAGCACCAAAGAAACCAATACAGACGATGTGATTAAAATGATGATTGGTAGGGAATTAAAAGATTTATATCCAACTCGTACTGCTAAAATTGGAGCAAATCCTGTGTTTGAAGTGAAAAATTTAACCGCCAAAGATAATTTGGTACACGATGTTTCTTTTGATGTAAAACCCGGAGAAGTATTAGGAATTGCTGGTTTGGGAGGAAGTGGAAGAACCGAAATGGCCAAACTGATTTTTGGAGTAGATAAAAAGAAATCTGGAACTTTATTGTTAGAAGGAAAAGAAATAAAAACAAGTTCTCCTGTAGAGGCAGTGTCTCATAAAATTGGATTTGTATCCGAAGACAGAAAAGAAGAAGGAGTCTTTTTACCGATGTCCATTAGAAAAAACATTAGTGTGACCAACTTTAATTTTATATCAAACCCATTTGGTTTCTTAAAAAGAGATAAGGAACAAAAGAATGTGACAGAATTGATAGAAAAGTTAAACATTAAAACACCAAGTTCTGAAATTGAAGTAAAAAACTTAAGTGGAGGAAATCAACAAAAAGTAGCCTTGGCAAAATGGTTAAGCATAGATAGTAAAGTTATCATTATTGATGAACCTACCAGAGGAGTAGATGTAGGAGCTAAAATTGAAATTTACAACCTAATTAACGAAGTAGCAGAAAAAGGAGTAGGAGTCATTGTTATTTCTTCGGACATGCCAGAGATTATGGGTATTGCAGACAGAATTCAAGTGATGCACACCGGAACCATTTATGGAGAACTTCCTAAAGAAAAATTCTCTGAAGAAAACATTTTACGTTACGCCATTGGAAAACCACTAAAAGAATTAAGCATTTAAAAAACATATCATTATGACTCAAACTATAAAACAACAATTAAGCAGTCCAGGAGGATGGCTTCAATTTTTAATCAAGTACAACACCATTTTTATTTTTGTTTTACTGGTTATTTTTTCAGCATTTATTTCAGATGTGTTTTTCACATCGGTAAACTTATCAAACTTATTAAAACAAGTATCAGGAATTGGTATTATTAGTATTGGTATGTTGATTGTAATTCTTACCGGAGGAATTGATTTGTCCGTAGGATCTATGGTCGCTTTACTTGCAGTTACCTTTGCCATATTAGTGAACTTGGTTATTTTACCCTTGGCTATTTTAGGAACTATTGTGATAGGATTTGCTTTAGGAAGTATTGCAGGATATTTGGTAGCCTATCAAAAAATGGCACCTTTTATTGCTACGTTAGCGTTAATGACCATTGCTAGAGGTTTAGGGTTTATTTACTCAAATGGATCTCCTATTATTTTTGAAACCAAAGGAGGTTTGTTCATGTCTAACTTCGCAAATAATTCAACTTTAGGAATTCCAAACATTGCTATCGTGTTTTTTATCATAGTGATAGGAGCTATGGTGATGCTAAAACACAATGTGTTTGGTAGGTTAGTGATTGCTATTGGTAGTAACGAAGAAGCTTCTCGTTTGTCAGGAATTAAAGTCAATAAATACAAGTTTTTAGTCTATGCTATTTCTGGAGCATTAGCCGCAACTGCAGCTATTATTGTAGCTTCTAGAACCAATTTAGGATCTCCAAACATGGGAGTTGCTTGGGAATTAGATGCCATTGCAGCCGTAGTTATTGGTGGTGCCAGTTTAAACGGAGGAAAAGGAACAGCTATCAATACCTTAATGGGAGTGCTTATTTTAGGGTTGATTAGTAACATTCTAAACCTGTTAAACGTACCATCTTATCCACAACAAGTAGTTAAAGGAGGAATTATTGTATTTGCAGTGTTGTTACAACGTTTTGAAAACAAATAAAAAGAAAATCAGATGAAATCATATCAATTAAATAATCAAAACTTAGCTAAGTTTAAAGATCAAGTTGCCATTCCAACCTACGACAGAAGTCAAGTAAAAACAGGAATTGTTCATGTAGGAATCGGTGGTTTTCACAGAGCACATCAAGCTTTGTACACCGATCAATTATTGCACCAACCTAACAATTCAGATTGGGGAATTTGTGGAGTTGCTTTGTTAGAGTTTGATTTAAAAATATACCAAACGTTAAAAGACCAAGATGGATTGTACACCTTAGTCGTAAAAGAACTAGATGGAACGTTTACCAAAAGAATTGTAGGTGCTATTACAGAGTGTTTGTTCGCTCCAGAAAATCCATCAAAAGTGATTGAAAAAATGGCGAGTGAAGAAGTGAAAATCATCACGTTAACCATCACAGAAGGTGGATACAATTACAACGAAGCAACGGGAGCATTTGATGCTACCAATCCTCAAATTCAGCATGATATTGAAAACCCGTTTGCTCCTAAAACTATTTTTGGTTATTTAACACAAGCGTTAAAAGTAAGAAAAGAAAAAGGATTGAAAGGAATTACGATTCAGTCTTGTGATAACATTCAAGGAAACGGACACATGACTCAAAAAATGTTATTGAGTTATGTACAATTGGCCGAACCAACTTTGGTGACCTGGATAGAAAACAATGTGTCTTTTCCAAACAGTATGGTGGATAGAATTACACCTGCAACTGCACCAACGGATATAGAAAGTTTAAAAGAAACTTCTGGTATAGAAGATGCTTGGCCAGTAGTATGTGAACCATTTAAACAATGGGTGATAGAGGATGATTTTGTAAACGGAAGACCTGCTTGGGAAACCGTAGGAGCACAGTTTGCTAAAGATGTGGTTCCTTATGAAAAAATGAAATTAAGCTTGTTAAATGCAGGACATTCCGTTTTAGGAATTCTAGGAGCTTTAATAGGATATAATACGATTGATGAAGTGGTTCACAACAAAAATATCAGCACCTTTTTAAAAGGGTATATGGATGATGAAGTAACAGCTACTTTAGGAACTTTAGAAGGAGTGGATTTGGAAGTTTACAAAAAATCGTTGATAGAACGATTTGGAAATAGCAACATCAAAGATCAGATAGACAGAATTTGTTCAGAGAGTTCTGCTAAAATCCCCATTTTTATTTTACCTACAGTAAATGCTCAGTTAAAGGACAAAGTCAAGATAAAACATGCTGCTTTTGTATTGGCTGCATGGGCTATTTACAGCATTGGAAAAGATGAAAAAGGCAATGATTTAAGTATTAAAGATGCCTTAAAAATTACGTTACAAGAAAAAGCTATCCAGGCACAAAACAACCCAAAAGTATTTTTAGAAATAGAAACTGTTTTTGGTGATTTAAGTAAAAATGAAGCTTTTGTAAAGGCGTTTGAAAACGCTTATAAAAGTATTGTAGAGCAAGGAGTAGAAAATTGTGTGGTAGCCATCAACAATACCTTATAAAATATAAAGAGATGAAAAACATAGTATGTTTTGGAGAAGTGCTGTGGGATGTTTTTCCTGAGCATAAAAAAATAGGAGGAGCTCCATTAAATGTGGCCATTAGATTACAATCCTTGGGCAATACTGTAAGCATGATTAGTAGTGTTGGATTGGATGTTGATGGTGATGAGATTATAACTTTTGTAAATGAAAATAACGTAGACACAAACAACATTCAAATAGATACTGTTTTAAAAACAGGAAGTGTAAAAGTAGCATTGGATACTGAAGGTTCTGCTACCTATGAAATTGAATTTCCAAGAGCTTGGGATTATATTAATTTGACAGAAAAAGCAAAAAACATAGCTGAATTATCAGATGCTTTTATTTATGGAAGCTTGGCTTCTAGAGATCAAGTTACTAGAAACACCTTGTATGAACTGTTGAAAATAGCGAAGTATAAAATATTTGATGTCAATCTTAGAAAACCACATTATACAGCTTCAGTTTTAGATCATTTAATGAACAAAGCTGATTTTATAAAGTTTAACGATGATGAGATTTTAGAGATTGTAAAAAATTACGAATCAGCAATAACAACTGTAGAAGAGGCTATTCCTTTTATAGCCAAACAAACCCATACAAACTCTATTTGTGTGACCAAAGGAGGAAAAGGAGCAGTGTTGTATTACGATGGTATTTTTTACAGTAACAATGGCTACAAAGTTACGGTAGTTGATACTGTGGGAGCAGGAGATTCGTTTTTAGCTTCTTTGATAAATCAACTACTAAAAGACACTGAGCCACAAAAAGCAATTGATTTTGCTTGTGCAGTGGGAGCTATTGTAGCAAGTAAAGCAGGAGCCAATCCTAAAATTGAACAAAAAGAGATTGAGCAACTTATGTATAAGGAATAAATATTTTAATAAAAAATGTTAGAATCTATAAAAAAATAAAGATGCTCTCATGGAATTGAATTTGCACCTATACTTTTCATTAAAAGGTATTTAAAGAACCATTTAAAATCATTTACAAGGGAGAAAATTAAACAATGTCAAATTCATAAAATAATCAACTATAAATTATCTATAACTTTTCATTAAGTTTGCGCTACCTTATTAAAATTAACCCCTTTTTGATTTAGCACCCCACAATCTTATACTATGGATAAGTTGGGGTGCTTTTTTTATTAAAAAGAATATTTATTAAATAATATCCACCGTTAGAAGCAAGGATGAAACCTCTTTTTTATTGTACTTACCACGACTACAAACTCCATCTTAAGAAACTAAACATCAGTTTATTGAGAGTGATTTGGTTTTTATGCAAATTACACTTGTAGGGAAATCCCAAGGGGATTCTTTCTTTTAAAATACATTCCTTTCCTAATCAAAAAATCACAGCAAATATTGTTGAATACTTTGTATTAGTTAACAAAACCTTTATTTATACCAATATTCCCTTTTTTTATACCTCTATATACAAGTCCTACTGATTTAATTTTGTAGTCAAAATATTAATACAACGAAAAAAATATAACAATGAATACACCCAACATTTCAAAAGAAGAAATTATCAATGCTTTTAATTTTAGGCATGCTACCAAAGAATTTGATGATCGTAAGAAATTAACAGATGAAGAAATTCATTTTATTCTACAAACAGCACAATTATCACCAAGTTCTTTTGGTTTTGAACCATGGCACTTTATTGTTGTGCAAGACAAAGAATTAAGAGAATTGTTAAAACCAGTTGCTTGGGGAGCTCCTGTGAAGTTAGACACCGCAAGTCATTTTATTTTAGGATTGAGTATGAAAGCACCCATGGTAAAGTACGATACTGATTATATTATGTCTATGATGAAAGATGTAAAACAATTACCTGCTGATGTGATAGAAATGTACTCTAAATTTTACAGAGAATTTCAAGAGCGAGATTTTAAACTAGACAACGATCAGAAATTATTTGATTGGGCTTCTAAACAAACGTACATCGCTTTAGGAAACATGATGACAGCGGCTGCATTAACTGGAATTGATAGTTGTCCTATAGAAGGATTTCACCAAGAAAAAGCAGAAACTTTGTTAAGAGAAAAGTTTGATATTGATACAGATAAATATGGATTGTCATACATGGTGGCATTTGGTCATAGAAAAGCAGCACCAGAATTCCCAAAATCTAGAAGGAATTTTGATGATATTGTTACTTGGAAATAAATAGTTCTACACTAAAAAAAGAAGCTATTTCAGGAACGTATTTAGACAACGATCAGGGAGATTTTGGACTAGATCATAAAGATGCTATCAATTCAAAATTGACACATGAATTGATAGCTATAACTTCTAATTTATTTTAATCAAAAAGGTAGGGTAAAATCCATTTACAATGTTTCTATAATATACATTACATTATCAAACATTTAATCATGAAAAAAATAAATTTAAAATTACCCGTAGTCATAGTTCTAAATATTGCAGTAGTAATGGCTTTTGTATTCACTGCTTGTTCTACCGAAGAAGTTGTTGTTGAAGAAACAGTTGATGAGACCGTGGAGGAAGAAGTTGTTATAGAGGAAACAGATTTTGACCCTACAGACTGGACAACTGCTACCCATAGTAAGGATGCAGATCCTAATTTTGATGAAATTTTTCCAGATGATGAAGTACAAAGAATAGACATTGTTATATCAGATGATAATTGGGACGTTATGTTAAACGACATGACTAGTTTATATGGAACCTTTGGGAGATCTAGAGGAGGAAATTTTTCTGATGAAGATCCTGTTTTTGTACCTGCATCCGTTTTTTATGAGGGAACAGAATGGTACAAAGTAGGAGTCCGTTTTAAAGGAAACTCTAGCCTATCTAGCACATGGGGGGCGGGAATTTTAAAACTATCCTTTAAGTTAGATTTTGACGAGTTTGAAGATGACTACCCACAAATAAAAAACCAACGCTTTTACGGTTTCAAAAAACTAAGTCTTAAAAACAATTACAATGACAAATCTATGTTGCGTGAAAAAGTAGCTGCAGATGTGTTTAAAAATGCAGGTTTGGCAGTATCACACACAGCATTTTATACCGTTTATATAGACAATGGTGATGGACCTACTTATTTTGGACTGTACACTTTGGTAGAAGAAGTAGATGACACTGTTATTGATACACAGTTTTCTAGTAATGACGGTAATTTGTACAAGCCCGATGGAAGTGCAGCGACTTTTGCATCAAATACTTACGATGAAGACGAATATGTAAAAAAAACAAATGAAGATGAAGCAGATTTTTCAGACGTATCAAACTTATTATCTATCATAAACTCAAGTACAAGAACTAGCGATGCTGAAACATGGAGAACAAATTTAGATGCGGTATTAGATACAGATGTGTTTTTAAAATATTTAGCAGTAAACACTGTCATTCAAAACTGGGATACTTATGGAAGAATGACACACAATTATTTTTTATACAACAATCCTGACACCTCTAAATTGACTTGGATTCCTTGGGACAATAACGAAGCGTTACAAACAGGAAACATGGGAGGAGCTCTACCTTTGAATTTTTCAGGTTTAAGTTCATCTCAATGGCCATTGATTGGGTATATGTATCAAGATGCTGTTTACAAAGCTAAATATGATGCTTATCTTCAAGAAGTTGTTGATGGAGCTTTTAATGTTGACACCATACAGGCATTATACAATACGTATTCTAGTTTAATAGAACCGTATGCAACTTCAGAAAATAGAGGTTATACGTTCCTAAATTCAAGCTCTGATTTTTATTCCGCAATAACAACACTTAAATCACATGTTGTTTCAAGAAAATCAGCTGTTGATAGTTATTTGGATTGATATTGAGTCTTATCAGATACAATCTACACAAGTAATAAAACCTAAAAAGTATCCTTTTAAAGTCAAAATCTACTTATAGAAAATCATTTGATAGTTAAAAAACATTGGTTTGTCTATAGATACAAGACTTAGGTATATCTTTATTGTTACTATTTGGTGTATCAACTACATTTATAATACGTTATAATGCAAGTTAACGTTCCTTTTTCAATTTTTTTTTTTGAGCTGTCTATTCTTAATAGGCAGCTTTTTTATGTGTAAACTACTTTGTTCCTTATTTGGTCTCTAAAACATAAGAAACTAGTATTTTTAAAACAATTCTTTTTTAACGTTTTCGTAGTAAGAATCACTTACTGGGATCAGAATGTCTGTCAATATCAAATCTCTCCCTTTTAGTGTAGTAACCTTGGTTATATTTACAATAAAAGATCGATGAACTCTCATAAAAATAGCAGCATCCAAAGTTTTTTCTAAAGATTTTAGAGACTGATTGCTCATTATTTTTTTGTTGGAAGTATGAAAAATAACATACTCACTATCGCTTTCTATGTATAAAATCTCATCAATATTTAATTTGTGTAAATCATAGCCAGATTTAACGGTAAGCGTAGTTTTGTTGTTGATTTCTTTCTTAGCAATGTTAGACTCTAATTTACTAACAGCCTTTAAAAAACGCTCAAAAGTTATCGGTTTTAGCAAATAGTCCAATGCATTCAACTCAAATCCTTTTATTGCGTATTCAGAATACGCTGTGGTAAAAATAATTTTGGTGTTTTGAGGAATCATATTAGCAAAATCAGTTCCTTTAATTTCTGGCATCTGAATGTCTAAGAACACGACATCTATAGTTCCTGATTTTAAAGTTGCCATAGCCTCTAACGGATTTTCAAATTCTTTTACAAACTCTAGAAAATCCAATTGATCTATATAACTTTTTAAGAGCATTCTAGCCAGTTCTTCGTCATCTATTACAACACATTTAAACATGTAGATTTAATTTTAATTCAACCTTAAAAACCCCTTCTTTTTCATCTATTGTCAAAGCATATTGATTGGGATACAAAATAGCCAGTCTTCTTTTGGTATTCTCTATACCAATACCTCCTATAGTATCTTTTTGAACGAGAGTCTTAGAAAACGTATTTTCTATTTTAAACACAATAACATCCAAACGTGTATCCAAACTAATTTTAATAAAAGTATCTTTTATTTTTTCAATATTGCTGTGCTTAAAAGCATTTTCCACAAAAGGAATCAATAACATTGGTGCTATAGTAACATTAGCATTTAAATTGTTAAAAACTATTTCAATAGGATATTTTTTACTGCTTTTTAAAGCATACAATTTGATGTAATTTTCTATATAAGTGACCTCATGTTTAATAGGCACAAAAGCATTTTCACACTCGTACAAAACATAGCGTAACATGTCTGATAAATACGTGATGCTTTGTTGAGTTCTTTGAGTATCAATCCCTGACAAAGCATAAATGTTATTCAAAGAATTGAATAAAAAATGAGGATTGATTTGAGATTTTAACAACTTTAATTCTGTTTGTAAATTTTCATTTTTACTCAACACAATTTCTTCTTCCTTTTTTTGTGCAAACAAAATAATTTCAATCACCACCGTTAAGCTGTAAGAAGCAAACAACAACAATGACATGGTAAAAATTCGCAAAGGAGGCCTTGTACTTATTTTTTTCTCCATTTTTGGAGGCAAGCGCATACCGCGGACTTGTTTTTCCATTTGATGAATGGGAATATCTTGTTTAGGTACTTGTGTAGCTATGTAAGAAAACAAAGTTAGAACAAGGATTGATATGCAAATGAAAGGAATGTATTTTTTGTGGAATAAAAATTTAGGAATCAAATAATACACCAATATAGATACAATTGATATTTGTGTTACATATACCAATACATTTTCTCTGACAAAAGAAATTTCCCATGATTGTTGTGACCAAAGCACCAACCATATTACAAACCAAAAAAGAATTTGTAAAATAAAACGTTTTGTTGTGTTCATACTGCAAATTAAGGAATAAAATATTCAATCAATCACCAAAACAGGGCTTGTTTGCCCAGATGAATTAAGTGTTTACAGATTCTAATAGAGCATTCACAGAGTTATAGATCCCGTTTACTGAAAACTGACTTTTTGTATGCTTCTTATGTCCATCTTTGGGGTATCAATAACGATTTAAATTATATAAAATCATGAAGTACATAGCATTAAAAAAAGAAGTAGTAGCAGTAATGATCGCTGTTTTTGGAATTGCAGGAGCAAACGCACAAGAAGAAAGAGGAGGTAAACACAAACCACCTACATTTGCAAAATTGTTAGAAAAAATGGATGCCAATGAAGATGGTAAACTTTCTGAGAAAGAAACGAAAGGACCTTTGAGTAAACATTTTTCTGATATTGATACTGATGAAGATGGTTTTATCAGTGAAAAAGAATTTGAGAATGCTCCTAAACCTGAAAAAAGAGCTTCAAAAAATGAAGACTAGTGTTTAACTGTTTAGACTTTTAAAAAGGCAAAGATTTCTGTCTCATTAGATTGAAAACCAACTCCCAATGAGTTGGTTTTTTTGCTGTTATTGATATGTTTTTTTGAGTAAAAGGATGTACAAACTCCAAGTGAAATGCATGTAAGAAAAGTTTAGAACAATCAAACTCAGTTTCAAACATTCTGTTGTGAAAACGATCTCCATATTTAGGATCTCCAACCAAAGGATAACTAATTTTATTCAGGTGTATTCTCAATTGATGCAAACGCCCTGTTTTGGGTGTCAATGTTATCAAACTGTAGCGAGCACTTGGATACGGACCCACAGGCACATCAATATGAAACCTTTCTAATCGCTCAAAAAAAGTAAGTGCTTCTTTGTGTTTGTTGGCATCACGACCTTTTACTGGGCTGTCTATTTTTCCTGATTCTGGAGCAAATCCACGCACCAAGCCATAGTATTTTTTTTGTATTTGGTTATTGACAAACAATTCTTGAAATTTAGAAACAAACTCCTTCTTTTTGGCCAATAAAATAATACCCGAAGTTTTTCTATCCAATCTATGAATGGCATAATATTTAGTTTCTGTTTGTGCAAACATCAACTGCATTAAAGAAAGTTCATCTAACTGATTGTTTGCCATCACCGAATGATGCACCAAAACATTATTTGGTTTGTTAATAGCAACTATAAAATCATCCTCGTAAATAATCTCAATCATAACAGTAAAGATAAAATATAATTGCAAAATATATTTTTAAGTTTACACTACTACAAGTGGATTTTTTACACAAAAAAAATGTTTAGTAGTTATTGTTCGTATTCAAAAGACTCTTTTAAATATATCAGAGGTTTTGTATATTTAAGTATGAAAAAATTAAGATATTTTGCCATAAGTATTCTCGTGGCATTTGTAACTTTTTCTTGTAGTTCTCACAAAAAAATAAATCTACAAGCACAAATTAAAACTCTAGATAGCTTGGTGGTAAATAAACATTTTACCATTGAGTCAACCCGTGCACATCCACAAATTTCCAATGCCATGCAACAAGTATTGAACTCTTACTTAATGAGAAATATAGGAGCAGCAGGAAATGTCAACTTAATAGGAAATTATAACTATCTAACCATTTCAGATGATAGCATTTCTTCTTATTTGCCCTATTTTGGAGAAAGACAAATGAATGTTTCTTACGGAGGAGGAGATGCTGCCATTGCTCTTAAAGGGGTTGTGGAAAAGTATTCTGTAGAAAAAAACAAAGACAATTCTTATCATATTCATTTTACAGCTAAAAACAATACCAACAGAGAAAATTTTGATGTTTCCATAAAATTATTTCCAAACTTAAAAAGTACTATTTTTATCAATAGTAGCTTCAGAAGCTCTATAAGTTATTCAGGTGAAGTGATTATGAAAGAAAAGAAATCAGATTGATATTGCCTAAATATACAACGGGTTGTTACAATCTATCAATAGTTACAGCAGCTTAAATTTATTTGAAAGACATCGTGTATTCGGTTGCTGCCTTTTTGGGAGTATCATGAATAAAACCATGGACTCCTTGCTGTACCCATGCTTTAATTCCAGTTGTGCTTAACGCTCCAACAGTCATCCAAATAGGTATGTTTTTATTTACTAAATTTGAAATTAGAGTAGGGTGTTCTTCCAACCAGTTAGGCCACAAACGAATTGCATCTGCGTGATTTGTTACAAAGTTCTCAATACTTTCAGGTCCAGGAACAAATCCTAATACTTTGACTTTAGCATCTAAAGACTTGCATATTTGTAAATCTTTTAAAGATCTTACACCTATATAAACACGACTTTTCATGTGGTAGCGTTCCAGTAGTTTGTATAATTCTGAGTAGTCTAGTTCCGGTCCTGCTTTGATGTCTAACAACAATTGAATTTTGTCAGATGCTAATAAAGACAACGCTGCTTCTAAGGTTGGAATCTGTTGTTCTGCTCCCAAACTTAATTTTTGCAATTCCTTTAAAGTACAATTTTTCAATTTTTTGGAAACTCCTGTCATTCGTAGGAGGGAAGCATCATGAAACAAAACCATTTTTCCATCTTTACTTAGCTGTACATCGGTTTCAATCATTGCTACTTCTTCATCTATACAATTTTGGAAAGCCATCAAACTATTTTCCGGAATGTTAGGCAACAAACCACCCCTATGTCCTATAAACAAAGGAGGTTTTTGCTGAGAAAATCCAAATAAAGCACAAAACAAGCATGTAAAAAAAAATGTTTTTTTCATCATCATTAAAAGTAAAACCTTGTTTTAAGTTGGTTTTAACGCTTGCAAATGTACGTTGCTTAATATTAGCTAATTGTTAAGATTACTTGCAAAGTTTCGTAAAAAAATCAATAAAAAATAAGAAGATTTTACTTTGTGATGTTACTAAACACCTACAATAGTGGAGTATTCCATAAAATAAGATTCCAAACGTTTCAAATTAGGGTGCATTTTTTCTGCATAAAGTACATATTGACATTTGCTGATACTTTGCGTAATAGATAAAATGGCATTGTAAGCATTTGTTTGCGATAAAAAATCAGCATCTTCTATGTTAAAAATCTTTAATTCAGAGATATTTACACCATACAACATCAACAATTTGCTAATGCTCTTTGGGGTGGCAATCAGAATGTCTACACCTTCAAATATTTCTGACTTTATCAAATCTATATGTTCTTTTTCATTGGCCACATAAACTCGTAAAGAAGTACGTCTCGTATAGGTTAAAAAGCTTGAGTACAATGCCAATGCTTTTTCATTATTTTCTACCAAAACCAACGCTCTGGGAATGTCTCCAACGGCCTCACATTTTAATTTTTGCAAAGTAGTCAATATCAATGTGGTTGTTTTTCCCTGATCTTTTGGAGCAGTACAAAAAACGTTTGTACCACTTTTGATAACAGGAATACTAGCTTTCTGAAACTCTGTGGGAATAGTAATTTCTAAATTTTGTAAGACCTCTTTGATATCCAAATGTAATTTTTTAAAAGGCATAGGAAGTATAGACATATATGTGTATTGTATAAATGCAAATATACAATTAAAAGAGTTGTTTTTTGTTTCTATATTTTTTTGATTCATGGACTAAATGTCTTCATATTTCAGATCATAAAATATTAAATGCAACATTGTTGCATTTAATACCAATAATGTTATATTTGCAACCTAGTTGTATTCAAATAAATAATGATATTCATAAAACAAAAACCAGATTATATAGGAGCAATGGCAAGCACACTTTGTTTGATACATTGTATTGCTACACCCTTTATTTTTATTGTGCAAAGTTGTTCAATTACCAATTGTAATGGAGTACCAACTTGGTGGGGATTTATAGATTATTTCTTCTTAGTAATTTCCTTTTTTGCAGTGTACAGATCTACACAAACAACTTCTGAAAAATGGATGAAAACTTTATTATGGATTGCTTTTTTCACATTATTCATAATCATAACAAACGAAAAAAATGCTTGGTTTTATTTAGATGAAACATTTATATATGTTCCAGCTGTAGCATTGATAGGACTACACTTATACAATAAAAAATATTGCCAATGCAACCAAGGTAAATGCTGTACAAATGAAGGATAAAGAACAAATTATAATAGAGGGGGACAACCACTTTTCTGCAAATATAAAAACGCCATTACGTGCGGATGCTTTTGATAAATCTGATGAAGAAAAAATCAAAAACATACAACATCATTTTAAAATGATTATGCAAGAAATGGGACTAGATTTAACAGATGATAGTTTGTCTGGAACCCCGTATCGCTTTGCTAAAATGTACGTAAAAGAGTTGTTTTATGGGTTAAATCCTGCTAACAAACCAAAACTTTCAACATTTGAAAATAAGTATGGTTATAAAAAAATGTTGGTAGAACAACACATTAATATAGATTCCTCTTGTGAACATCATTTTCTACCTATTATTGGCCATGCACATATAGGATACATTCCTACAAAAAAAGTAATTGGACTGTCTAAAATTAACCGTTTGGTCGATTATTATTCGCATCGTCCACAGGTGCAAGAACGTCTAGCTATTCAAATTTTAAGCGATTTACAAGAGGTATTAGAAACAAAGGATGTCATTATAATTATCAATGCGAAACATCTTTGTGTATCGTCAAGAGGTATCAAAGATCAGAATAGTTTTACAACAACGTTAGAATATGGAGGTTGTTTTTTAAAAAGAGCAACCCGAAATGAATTCTTTAAAATAGTAGGAGAACAAAATTTATAAGAAAATATTGAAACCTCATTTTAGAAAGACTTTCTATTATATCATATAAAATAACCTCATGAAATACAATCGTAGAACATTTATTTCTTTCTTAGGAAAAACAAGTTTGGGAGCTGTTTTAACTCCCCAGTTTTTGATTAGTTGTGGTAGCAATACCACTCCTTCGCTAACAGAAAGCCTTTCTAAAGAAAGAATAGAACAACTAAAAAACGTTGTTATTGAAGCTTTACAAGCTTCAGACAAGGATGATTTATTATTAACCAATGGTTTGAATTATCATACAGTGATAAAATGGGGAGATTACATAAACAATCAGGATACTTTTGGATTTAATAATGATTTTACTTGCTTTTTACCCTTAGATGAAAAGGATCCAAAAGATGGATTGTTGTGGGTAAATCACGAGTATGTAAATCCACTTTTTGTTTCAGATTTCAATTATAGAGATTTTAAAAACCCAAAACAACATCGTACAAAAGAACAGATAGATAAGGAAATGTACAATGTTGGAGGTAGTATTGTTAGAATAAAAGAAGAGAATGGCGTTTGGAATGTGGTAAAAAATGATCCGAGCAATAGGCGTATTACTGCTAAAACTCCAATACAACTAAACTGGGACCATCCAATTAAAGGAGAAACAACAGTTGTTGGAACGCATAGCAATTGCTCGGGAGGTATTACTCCTTGGAACACCTTTATTACTTGTGAAGAAAATTATGATAGTTTTTATGGGGAAACGGAATACGATACCCATAATATAGCCAGCCACAGACCTAGTAGTCAAGGTTGGGAAAACGTTTACAATTATCCACCAGAACATTATGGTTGGGTCGTAGAAGTGAATCCAAAAGAAGGTACCGCTCAAAAACATGTGGCCCTAGGACGATTTGCTCACGAATGTTGTACGTTATATGAATTAGAAGACAAACGCGTGGTTGCATATACTGGTGATGATAGTAATAATGAACATTTGTACAAATTCATATCTTCTAAACCAGGCTCTTTAAAAGAAGGAACGTTGTATGTGGCAGATACTATAAATGGAATATGGTTGGCTTTAGATTGGGAAAACCAACCAGTTCTAAAAGAAAAATTTAAAGATCAAACCGAAGTTCTTGTTAGAGCAAGAGAAGCTGCAAAATTATTGGGAGCTACAGAGTTAAATAGACCCGAAGATATTGAAATTGATCCCGTTACGGGAAATATATTTGTGTCACTAACTAATAACAAGAGTAAAAAGGACTGGCACGGTTCTATTTTAAAGATAGAAGAAGAAAATGGAGCTTATGATGCTTTGACTTTTAAAGCTTCAACATACATAGCAGGTGGTGAGGAAAACGGATTCTCTTGTCCTGATAATTTGGCATTTGATTTATCAGGAAATCTTTGGATGACCACGGACATGTCTGGTAGTGAAATGAATAGAGAAGACAAACCATATACATCGTTTAAAAACAACAGTTTGTTCCTAATTCCGAGGTATGGTAAAGACGCAGGTAAAGTAATTCGTGTTGTTACAGCTCCAAAAGATGCTGAGCTTACAGGACCTTGGTTTTCTCCAGACGGAAAAACACTGTTTTTAAGTGTGCAACATCCAGGTGAACAGTCTACAGACTTAAAAAATCTAACAAGCAAATGGCCTTTTGATGAGGACAACATTCCAAAACCTGCTGTAGTTGCCATTACTGGAGATTTGATTGAAAAAATGAATTTTCTTCATAAAATTGAATCCTAAATGATTAAAATAGGAATCATAGCAGTTAGTGATAGAGCATACGCAGGTGTTTATGAAGACCTTAGTGGTAAAGCAATTGTAAGTACATTAAACGATTATTTAATTTCAGAATGGAAAGAAATTTATAAAATTGTGCCTGATGAACAAGACATTATTGAAAAAATAATAATTGAATTGGTTGATAAAGATAAATGTTGCTTGGTGGTGACCACAGGTGGTACAGGTCCGGCTAAAAGGGACGTTACACCAGAAGCAACTGAAGCTGTTTGTGACCGCATGATGCCAGGTTTTGGAGAACTTATGAGAGCAGAATCTTTAAAATTTGTTCCTACAGCTATTTTGTCAAGGCAAACAGCAGGACTTAGAGGTCGTAGTTTGATCATCAATCTACCAGGAAAACCAAAATCTATCAGAGAATGTCTAGATGCTGTTTTTCCTGCAGTTCCTTACTGTATTGACCTTATGGACGGGCCCTGTTTAGAATGTAATGAAGCTGTTATGAAACCATTCAGACCTAAGAAATGAATTTAGTTGTGCTTGTTTCAAAATGCATCATCACAAAATATTGTATAGAAAATCATGGAAGCTATTATCACCGTTGTTGGATTTTTAGGAGCAGGTAAAACAACATTGCTAAAGTACTTGTTAGAAAACTTTAACAATAACGATTGGAATCCATTTGTGATTCTTAACGATTATGAAAATGCCAATTTGGATGCCCAGCAATTTTCCAAGCAAATTGGAATGAACTGTATCAAACCTGTAAGCGGTAGTTGTATTTGTTGTAGCGGTATTATGGAGCTTAGAAATACGGTAAATAGAATTCCTGAAAGAAAAAATGGAATTACACTTATTGAAGCCAACGGAACATCTGATGCTTGCTCGTTAATGGAATTTTTGGGTGTAGGTCTAAACGATAGATTTTTACCTCCAATTCAAATTTCGGTAGTGGATGTTAAAAATTGGCAACAACGCGGTGAACATAATGAATTGGAAGCAAACCAGATTCAGGTTTCATCGTTGTTGGTTTTAACACATCTTGAAAACGTTAATGAAAACCGAAAAAATCAAGTCATCCATCAACTAAAACAACTGAACCCAACTGCTAAAATAATACCAATGGATTGTTTGGATGTTTTATTACTTCCAGAATTGCTTCCTTCTAAAAACACAGCTGTAAAATTAGACCATCAGAAAGCACATTGGGCTTCGTGCTCTGTAGATTTGCCAAATTTACCAAACTCAACTTGCATACATACTATTTGTTCCGCATTGTCCAAAAGCATTCTTAGAATAAAAGGTTGTACTATAATTGGTAAAGACATCAATCACACTTATTTTGAACGTACTCCGGATGGTGAAGTGTTCATACGTCCGTTTAATGGTGTTCCTATAACGGGTTCTAAATTACTAAGCATTGGTCCAGGTAGTGAACCTTCTGTACTTAAAAATGCAATCAAAAAAAGTATAGCCGTAGCTTCATTTAAATAATTAAAAGATGATACACACAGAACATCTTACATTTCAATATAAGAAAAAGGAAAATGTTTTTAGTTTTCCGAACATCACATTAAATCAGCAAGAAAACTTACTTGTTTTAGGAAAATCGGGTATTGGAAAAACAACACTTTTGCATCTTTTAGCAGGTTTGTTAAAGCCTACCAACGGAACAGTAATGATTGATCATGTTGTTATCAACAAATTAGTTACAAAACAATTAGACAAATTTAGAGGAGAAAATATTGGTTTGGTCTTTCAAAAAAAACATGCCATACAATCTTTAAATGTTTTAGAAAATTTACAAGCTAGACTTTATTTTAGTAAAAAAAAGATTGAAAACACAGCCATTGAAACCGTATTGAAACAACTAGATTTAAACGAGTTTAAACACAATAAAGTAAACAAACTCAGTGAAGGTCAATTGCAAAGGTTAAGCATTGCATCTGCCGTAATACATCAACCTAAAGTTATTTTAGCCGATGAGCCTACCTCAAGTTTAGATGATGAAAATTGCAAAATTGTGATGAAACTTCTAATTGAACAAGCTCAAAAAACCAAGGCAAACTTAATTGTAATCACTCACGATTCTAGAATCAAACCTTTCTTCCAAAACACCATTACTTTATGAAAATTTGGAAAATTAGCATCGAAAACATCAAATCTAAGCCACTTTATACTTTTTTGAGTGTCTTTATTTTATCCTTAAGTAGTATCCTTCTTTTAGGTATTCAACAAATAAAAAAATCTTTTGAATACCAAATGGAACATAACTTGGGTGAAATTGATCTGGTTATAGGAGCTAAAGGAAGTCCGTTGCAATTGGTTTTAGCTTCGGTGCTACATTTAGACAATCCAACAGGAAATATTTCATACAATGAAGCTAAAAAAATAAGCAAAAATCCTTTGATTGAATCCGCAGTACCGATTTCGTATGGAGATAATTATAAAGGATTTAGAATAATAGGAACAACCAATACCTTTGCCAAATTTTACAATGCCCAAATAGAGCAGGGACGTAGTAATGAAAAACCTATGGAAGTTGTTTTAGGAAATGCTGTTGCGCAACAATTACATCTTAAAATAGGGGATACGCTTATCAGTTCTCATGGATTGATAGAAAATAATATAGATGTCCATTCTGATAAATTGACTGTTGTGGGAATTTTAAAGCCAACACAAAAAGTCATAGATCGTTTAATTATCACCCATTTACAAAGTATTTGGGATGTTCATAACCATGATGCAGATCATAACGATTCTCATAATCACGAACATGAACACAAGGATAAAGACAAAGAAATTACATCGTTATTAATTTCCTTTAGAAGCCCCGCAGCCTTTTTAACAATTCCAAGAAAAATCAACCAAACAACCAATATGCAAGCGGCTTTACCTAAGTTTGAATTGGACCGATTGTATAAATATACAGGTGTTGGATTTCAAACAATTACAGCTATTGCTTACTTGATACTTGCTATTTCAGGAATTATCATATTTACTAGTTTGTACAAAATGGTAAAAGAACGTAGTTTTGATTTGGCCATTTTACGTACCTATGGAGCAAGTAATTTTCAATTGATAAAAATAGTTGCTTATGAAGGTTTTACAGTAGCATTGTGCGCTTTTGGTTTTGGTTTTTTGTTCGTGAAAATAGGTTTCAAACTCATTTTTAAAATGATGAATGCAGACGATAAAATGTACATGCTTCAAGAACTTCCTTATCAAGACCTCCTAACTATTGGAGTTTCTGTTTTTACCATAACAACAACATCTATTTTACTAGCTATCTATCCAATTTTAAAGATGGACATCTCTACAATTTTAAGCAATGAAAAATAAAATTTTAATCGCAATTACTCTTTTAACATATTCACTAGGCTATACCCAACAACAAATAACTTGGGACGATTTAGCCAAAGTGACTTACACAGAAAAGTTTTTCCCAACTTATGATGAATATTTTATGTATCCAGAATTTTCAGCATTTGTAAAAAATCTAGAGGGAAAACAAATCACCATATCTGGCTATTTTTTAAGTGTTGATCCTAAAGAAAAATTATACATTTTATCCAAAGGCCCAATGTCTGCTTGTTTTTTTTGTGGACAAGGAGGTCCTGAAACAGCAATAGAACTTCAATTTTCAAATACAAAAAACTTTGAAACCGACAACATTGTAAGGGTAACAGGAACATTAAAACTAAACAAAGATGATGTTGAACATTTTAATTATATTTTTACAGAATGTAAGGGAGAATTAGTGAAGTAAAACACTCGTGTTATCAAACATCATCAACCGTTAAAAAATAGTACAACAATGAAATTATCCTATTTACTTATCCTTTTTCTGGCTATTGGTTCTTGTCAAAAAACAGAAAAACACCTTAGCAAAATAACAGCAAAAAACATTGCTATTGATCGTACGATTGCCTCTTCTGAAAAAATAGATCGTGTGATAAATCCTTACAAAGAAAAACTTACTGTTGAAATGGAACAAGTGCTTTGTTTTTCTCCAACAGAAATAGTGAAAAGCGATGGAAACTTACAAAGTTCTTTAGGAAACTTAATGGCTGATATGTGTTATGAAATGGGGAATTCTATTTACAAAGAAAAAACAAATGAAGCTATTGATTTTGTAATGTTCAATCATGGTGGAATTAGAGCCAATATGCCTGCTGGAGCCATTACAACAGAGCATGCTTTTGAGTTGATGCCTTTTGAAAATGAACTTGTGGTAACGAGCCTTAGTGGTACAAAAATTTTAGAATTAGTTGATTATTTTGTTCAAAATAAAAAAGCCCATCCATTGTCTAAAAACATAGAATTGACCCTTAAAGAAAACGGATATGCTCTAAAAATTAACGGCAAAGCATTTGACAAAAACAAAACCTACGCTGTGTTGACATCCGATTATCTGCAAGGTGGTGGAGACAGTATGAATTTCTTTAAAAATCCTAAAAAACTTACAAAATTAGATTACAAATTAAGAGATGCCATTATTGATTATTTCAAAAAAACAGATACGCTAAAAGCCCATATAGACAATCGTATAATTATTAAGTAATGAAGAGAAGAAATTTTATAAAACAATTAGGAACTGCCTCTACATTAACTGTGGTTGGCGGACTTACTTTGCCTTCATTTATAGGTAAACAACAACGTCATATCACCATTTTACACACCAACGACACGCATAGCCATATTGAATCTTTTGATCCCAATCATTATAAATATGCCAACAAAGGCGGTGTTGCAAAACGTGCTACTTTAATTGAACAGATTAGAAAAGAAAATGAAAACACCTTGTTGTTAGATGCTGGCGATATTTTTCAGGGAACTCCCTACTTTAATTATTTTGGAGGCGAGCTGGAATTTAAGTTGATGAGCATGCTAAAATACGATGTGGCTACTATTGGAAATCATGATTTTGACAATTCTATAGAAGGGTTGTACAAGCAATTGCCCAATGCTAATTTTGATTTTGTTTCGGCTAATTACGATTTTAAAAACACTGTTTTAGATACACATGTAAAACCTTATCGAATTATTTTTAAAGACGGAATTAAAATTGGTGTTTTTGGTTTGGGTATTGAACTTGAAGGCTTGGTAAATAAAAAAATGTACAAAGAAACCGGCTATTTAGATCCTGTAGAAATTACGCAAGATATTACTACCAAACTAAAAGAAGAAGAACAGTGTGATTTGATTATTTGTTTGTCTCACCTGGGGTATTATTATAAAAATAACCCTGATAAAATATCCGATTTAAATTTAGCCAAAATCACCAAAAATATAGACTTAATTATAGGTGGCCATACACATACGTTTTTACCAAAACCAACCATTGTAAAAAATATAGTTGGAAAAAATACACTTGTAAATCAAGTAGGGGCTTACGGAATAAACCTAGGAAGAGTAGATTTTTACTTTGATGAACACAATCATAAAACATCCACAGGAACAACTATTTTAGTGTAATTTAAACATAGAAAAAAGGGGAGGAGTGGAACATTGAATTTTGTTGATTTGATTTTAAAATTGTTTACTATTTTTATGTTTTATACACTTTGCATAAATTCTGAATTTTGTTAGAGAAAAGACCACCAACCTCCGAAGAACCATTTATAGATCCAGATTATTTTATTTACTGTTTAGAAGCGGTACATGATATAGAAACGGAAGAAGTTACCGAAGCACAAAAAAACTTACAACAATTGACCCTGCAATATGGGGTAGCCAGTATTTATAAAACTTGCGATACCATTGAAGGTTTAGAAGCTAGCCTAAACGCATTGGTCTTGGATGATCATTATTTTAAAGATTATGAAATCATCTACTTGATTATGACAGGTGAAGCAAATAGTATTTGTTTAAATGGTTACTATTACAGTCTTCAAGAAATTGCAGAAATTTTTGAAGGAAGACTAAAAGGAAAGTATTTGCATTTTTCAAATTCAAAAGTGCTAGACTTAGATGAAGAAGAAGCACAATATTTTTTGGATATCACAGGTGCAAAAGGTGTTTCTGGGTACGGTCATGAATTTAATGGAATCACGAGTACAAATCTAGATATCGTATTCTTTAACTTATTTAAAGAAGATGAAAATATGTTAGATGTTGTTGAAGAATTGCATCAAAGACATTACAAAGCTTGTAAACTATTGGATTTTAGATTGTATTACTAAGGCAAAGCTCAGTTATAAACTCTATGTTTAATTTTAGTAACAAGTTTATCAATTATAAGGGTTACTAAGAATCTTGTATTTAAAAATACTTGTACAATTGTACAGAATATTAAATTCTCGTGAATTTTTAAAAAAAGTTTCTGTTTAAACACTTAGAAAAAAGAGAGATTATTATTTTTTCTTTATTTTTCTTCCTAAAAGTTTCTCTAATAATGTAATGGAATACACTTTGTCCGAAACGACGATAGGAAAGAAGTGGTAATGTGTATGGAGTGGGAAATAGTTTAGAGTTTCTTTTTAAAATTATGATTTTACTTAACTAATTGAGAATACTTTTGTATATTTTTACGGAAAAATAGTTTTAAGAATTATAATGGCAGCAGCTGAACAAATAAAAAGCTTAATAAAATCTTTTAGTGAAGGAGATGATTCTCGGTTCTATGCAACTGCTATGCAAATTGCTGCTGCAGAAGCGAGAAAGGGGCATCAAGCACTTGCTGAGGAATTAAAAAAAATAATTCAAGATTCAAAAAAATCAAAAATTAATGAAGGTGCTTTAAAACGTCTTCCTATAAATTCTGCTCATAAAGAATTAAATGATTTATTAGAATTTACAAGACCTGATGATAAATTAAAAGATATGGTTTTATCTGTTCATTTAAAAAAGTCAATTCAAAGAATTTTAGATGAGCAACGCCAAATAGAAAAATTAAGACAGCATAATTTATTTCCTAGAAAAAAATTATTATTAACAGGGCCTCCAGGTTGTGGTAAAACAATGACAGCTAGAGTAATATCAAGTGAATTAAGTATCCCTTTATTTGTAATAAGACTTGATGGTCTGATAAGTAGATATATGGGAGAATCAATAGCTAAACTTTGTTTAGTTTTTGATACAATGAAAGAATTTAGAGCAGTTTATTTATTTGATGAATTTGATAGTATTGGTACAACTAGAAATCAGGGAAACGAGGTTGGAGAAATAAAAAGAGTTCTTAATAGTTTTTTACTTCAAATTGAAAAAGATGATTCAAATAGTTTAATAATTGCAGCAACAAATATGCCTGAAAATTTGGATGAAGCTTTATTTAGACGATTCGATGATATTATAACTTATCCTATACCAACAGAAGAACAAATATTTAAATATTATAAAAGAGAGCTTTTAAAAAGTGATTTAATAGGTGATAATGTCTTATTAGAACTTTCTAAAAAATCTATTGGACTAAATTTTTCTGACCTAGAAAAAATATGTCAAGATTTTTTAAAGAATATTATTATCTATGGAAAGGAAAAGTCCAATTTAGAATTTTTAATTGAAACTATTAATTCTAGAAAAAGACCTTTCTAACAGTGTATGTCTGACTTAAATCACATTTTTCTTAATGGAAATAATTCTTCTTTACCATATAGCACCTATGGTGGCGGAAAATTTCATCATAAAGATGACAGAGATAGAAGAGGACACGGATCGAGTATAAAAAGTTCCTTTAGGTCTGCAGTTTCTGAGTTTACTGATGGAAATGAAGAATATGAATTTGTCTATATTGAGTTTGAATCTGCATTAAATTTTGAACTAGCTTTCGATAGTTTTGAAGATGTAGCTGGTAATTATAGACTAGCGTCCTGCAGAGCCGAATTCATTACAGACTTTGATAACAATCAACAAATTGTATATAAAATTGCGGTTTATCTAAATAAAAAAGCCGTTTCAATTTTTTTAAACAAAGTTGAAAAATATTTAACAGAAGAAACAATAACAGGTAAACCAAAAAACCAGAATTTAATTGCTAATATTGAAAATATTAGAGCAGCTACTTTGGAAAGCTTTTGGCAAGAACCAGAAATAGATTTTCCAAGCTCAAATGTAAGTGTATGGTGGGAAGTTTGGTTTAGTGATTCTAATAAAGAAGTTGTACAAGGAACCTTAAACTCTCTAGTCTCAGATAGTGTTAAAACTAGTAATAGACTCCTGGTTTTTCCTGAAAACATAGTAGGTTTAATTAAAGCTACTCCTGAAGAACTATCAGAAAAATTGCTTTATATTAATAATTTAGCAGAAATTAGGAAACCAGTTGAAACTTCTAATTTTTTCACAAACCTTGATAAAGATTGGGAAGGTGATTTTATAAATGATTTACGTGATAGAATTAATAATCAAATAGAACAAAATAATGTTTCAGTATGTTTATTAGACTCTGGAGTCAATCGAGTCAATCCATTATTAATAGATTTAATTCCAGAAAGAAACTTAGATTCAGTAAATCCAACTTGGACAAACTCTGATTCATATAGACATGGACATGGAACTCCAATGGCTGGTCTTATTATATATGGAGATTTAAATGAGCCATTGAGTTCTAGTACACAAATTAATGTTTCTAACAATATAGAGAGTATTAAAATTATTGATCGCACAGCTAATGATCCAGATTTATATGGACAGATAACTCTTGAAGCAATATCTATTGGAGAGATTATGAATCCTGATAACAAAAGAATTGTTTGTTTAGCCGTTACTTCTCCAGATAATAAATATTTAGGAAGACCATCCTCTTGGTCAGCAGCAATTGATCAAAAAATGTTTGGCTCAATTGAAGAAAGAAACGATAATACTATTATTTTAGTTTCAAGCGGAAATTTATCTTACGCAGATAGGTTGAGCTATCCTATTGCTAACGATGACCTATCAATAGAAGATCCTGCTCAAGCATTTAATGCTATCACTATAGGTGCTTATACTAATAAAGATAGATTAGATGTTACGACTTATCCAGGAGCTGAACTACTAGCACAAAGAGGTCAGATGTCTCCATGTAATACAACTTCTATTAGTTGGAATAAAACATGGCCAAAGAAACCAGATGTTGTTTTTGAAGGAGGAAATGATGGTATATTTAATACAGGTATATTAGATGAAGAATCATTAAAATTATTATCAACTGGAGTAGGAGGTATTGGAAGGTCTTGGCTTTCAACGATAGCAGATACAAGTGCTGCTACAGCCTTAGCTGCAAGATTTGCTGCTGAATTATATCAAAAATATCCAAGTTACTTACCTGAAACTATTAGAGCTTTAATAATTCATTCAGCAGATTGGAATAATATAATGCTTAATAATAGGAGTTTAAGTAGTTTGTCTTCAGAAGATAAATCTAAACTTTTAGCAAGAGTGGGTTATGGAGTTCCAAATTTAAATAAAGCTAAATACAGTGCTGAAAATTCTTTAAGTATTATTGCTGAAAGAACTTTGAAGCCTTTCAAGTTTGAAGAAAGTAGAGTTAAAACTAATATTTTTCATTTATTTGATTTACCGTGGCCAACTGATATTTTATCCGATTTGGCTGAACTAGATGTGAAATTAATAGTGACATTATCATATTTTATAGAACCAAATCCTGGAAATAAAAGATATGCCAGTGACCAATCATATAAATCACATGGTTTAAGGTTTAAGATGATTGATAAAAATGAAAGTATAAAAGCTTTTCAAGCTCGAGTTAGTAAAGCCATAAAAGAAGAACAAGGTGATTATGTAGCTGAAGGCAGTGAGAATTGGATATTGGGAAGTCAAGTTAGAGACAAAGGAAGTATACACAAAGATATTTGGGTTGGTGCAGCTGCGGATTTAGCATTAAGAAACAAAATAGCAATTTATCCTGTTGGTGGTTGGTGGAAAAACAGAAAGAAGCTTAATCGTTATGATTCATCAGTTAGGTATAGCTTGATTATCTCGATTGAAACAAATGAAGCCGATATTGATATATATAATGACGTTTTAAATCAGATAAAAGTAACAATACCTATTGATGTTTAATATTATATTAAATAGAAGTTAAAATTAAAGAAGTGAGCTTTTGTTCGGTTGCAAGCGTTGGAAAATTGTGTTTAAAAATAATACGAGTGATTTTAGCAAGAGGATAATTTTACATTATTATAGCTACCAAATGGAATTCTCTTATAAAATAACAATGACAACATATGTATTATAATTTATATTATGTTAAATAGAATTTATTAAAGAAAAGGACTGCAAAAATCACAGTCCTTTGTATGTTATTTTTTAGCTTCTTCTTCAGCTTGTTTGATCATGGTTTCGTTCGCAATAATAGCCAATTCAACTCTTCTGTTTTTAGCTTTACCTACAGCAGTAGAATTGTCAGCAATTGGTAACAATTCACCTTCACCTTTTACAGTAAATCTATCAGCAGGAACTCCTAAAGTTTGTAAGTAAGAAGCTACAGATTGTGCTCTTTTTTTAGACAATGTTAAATTGTAAGCTTCCGCACCATCAGCATCAGTATGTCCAGTTACAAATAAATTTGTTTCAGGATATTTGGTCAATACTTCAGCTAATTTTGTCAAAGTGTTTTTGGTGTCTTGGTTAATAACTGTTCCGTTAGAAGCAAAATAAATTCCAGCTCCTTCATCAAAAACAACGTCAATTCCTTCACCAACTCTATAAACTTGAGCACCAGGAATAGAGTTTCTTAATTCCTCAGCTTGTTTGTCCATTTTTTTTCCAATAATAACACCTGTAGTTCCACCTACAGCAGCACCACCAATAGCTCCAATAGCAGCCCCTTTTTTACCACCAATCAAAGCTCCAATTCCGGCACCAATAGCAGCACCTGCACCTGTACCTAACAATCCTCCTTTGGTTGTGCTGTTCATACTAGAACAACCTACAAACATACTAGCACTCAAACACACCAATAGTGTATTTCTAAAAAAATTTCTCATTTTTATTTTGTTTTTATGTCTTATAAAATTAATAAGATTCGGTGTATAAAAATTTCTTTCTCTCAATTATATTAGAAAAATATGAAGATTATTCTTTAAACTTCATATTGATAGCTGTGTTCAGCTTTCGCTTGTAATCTTCTTCTAGCCACATGATGTAGTTTTTGGTACTTTTGATCATGTAGTGAGAGTATTTTTTAATTCTATCCTTAATGTCTTCTTCCAACAAAATAGCCAAATCTCTAGCATCAAAAACATCTTCTGCGTTTTCAAAACACATTTGTGCGTGTTGCTCTACAGACTTGTCCAACACAATTTTAGATTTGATTCCTCTCTTGATTGCTTTGTCGTATTCTTCTTTTACTTTGAAAGAAATGTCTTTAGAGTTTTTAAACTTTTCTCTAATTTCTTTAGGCATATCGTACACAAACTGACGTTCTATTTCTTCGTCATTGATCAGATTGTCTAAATAATAATCCGGAGATTTAAAAATACGTTTCCAGTTGATTGGAGCACTCCACAGACCAAAACGAGCAGCATTGTTTCCTAAATCAATCACACTAAAGTTCTTTTTGTCTTTAAACACACGAGATCCACGACCAATCATTTGGTAATACAACGTGATGGATTTGGTTGCTCTGTTCAAAATAATGGTATCCACACTAGGTTCATCAAAACCAGTAGTCAAAATACTTACAGAAGTTAAAATGGCATCAGGTGTGTGCTTAAACCATTTTAGAATGTCGCTCCTCTCCTGCTTAGAAAAGGTGTTGTCTAAATGACGAACATTGTCATAACCAGCGGCTTTAAAAGTATCGTACACATGCCAAGAAGTATTGATACCGTTGTTGAAAATCAACGTTTTCTTTCCCAAAGATTGTTCAAGATAAGCACTCAACAACTTGTCTTGCATAATGTTACTGGTGTACAAATCGTCCGAAGATTTTACAGTATAATCTCCATTAATTCCCACTTTCAAACCACCAAGAGCCACATCATACGTATAGGTAGTTGCTTTTGCTAAAAAACCACGATCTATCAATGTAGAAATAGGTTCTCCCACCAACAACTCATTGTATATTTCATTCATCGGCAATTTGATGTTTGAACTCAGAGGTGTAGCGGTAACTCCAAGAATAAAACAATCTTGAAAGTATTTGAATAATTTACGGAAAGAATTGTAGTGAGCCTCATCAATAATAACCATACTAACATCTTTCATGTCTAGCAAATCATCATTCAATCGGTTTTTCAAAGTTTCAACCATCGCCACAAAACAATTGAACTCAGACTGATCGTCTAATGACTTTACATCACTAGTAATCACCTTGTTGGCAACTCCAAACTCATTCAGCATTTTAGAGGTTTGACTACTCAACTCAATTCTATGGGTCAATATCAGAACTTTCTTTGCTTTTTCTTTGATAAATCGTCTGGCAATTTCCGAAAATATAACTGTTTTTCCACCACCTGTAGGCAACTGAAAGACTAAATTATAATTGGAATCTTTTGTTTCGATTTTTTCAAAAACCTTATCAATATTTTCTTTTTGATAATCGTATAGCTCTTTCTTTTTGGGGGTTTTCTTGGTTACATCCAATTCCATATACTGTTTTTGAGTTTTGCAAAATTACGCAGTTTTTGAAGTTTCACGAAATTATTGAGCAACTTTTAACAAACAAATGTTGTATTTAGAATTGATTTGAATTTATGAACGAATAATATTACCTCTATAAAGACAAGTTTTTGCGTTAAATAAACATGTCTTTCTATTTTATGACCTGTCTAATTTCTGTATTGGTTCTCTTGTTCAACTGCTTTATTTGGTATTACAAAAAATATTTTTAAAGTTAGTTAGGCAAAAGAACATCAAATGTACACGAACTTAAAAATCTTATTATCAATAGTCTACACAATTTTAAAAATTGAAGTTTTAATTTTTAAAGGGTCTTCTAATTTCAAAGGTGCTGGGCTGTACATATACCAACAAAGGTTTTAGAATTGCATGCAACCACGGATTTGTGTGTTTTGCGTAGAGATTCATAGGTACAGGCAACGCTCCCAAACTACTTTTCATAATTTCTGCGGTTCTACCCAAACGCAACTCCTCTACTCTATTTTCTATTGCCAAAACTACATAATCGTACAGCAGTCTTTGGTAAATTGGTGTTTTGTTATTTACACTGTAGTCAATTCCAACATAACTGGCATCTATATAATTCAGATTTTTACAAGCAATGCTAAAAGCCACCATTGTATCTTGCTCAAAATAACCTCTAAAAACAAAGGCTTCTTTTAACGCTAATTTTAGTTCGTAAAAACTCCTGACATTGGGCTGTACCATATTAAAACTAGACGTTTTTAGTACGGAAGCAAACAGTTCATTTATTTCTAGTTGATACTGTAAAATTTCTAAAGCAGAAAAATCTCTATAAAGAATATGATTGGTTTTTTTATAAATTCCCTTGGCACGTGTTCTGTATTTGGTGGTCATAGAATTTAAATAATCCTCAAAAGAAGTCCAAGAAGGATTGATGGAAAGAATCATGTTTACATCAATCTGAAAACGTTCGTGTTTTTTGTTTAGAAATTTTTGGAATGAGGTGTTTTTATCCATCCAAAATTCTTTGTACATCACAAAGTTGACCTTTTGGTTGTTTTGTTGAAGATGCGCTATCAGTTTGTCAACCACTTTGGGCAATAATTCCGATAATTTAGTTTCTTTAAAATAAAAACCATTGACACCTGTCGCAAAAAAATTTCCGCACAACAACAAATTCCCTTTCATTTTTTTCAAAATAAGAGAACGCATTCTAGCGTTGATTTTATGAGGGAATTTTTTTTGTGAGAAAAAGGTATCCTTAACTTCTATTCGTTGAAAATAAGCAACACCAATGGGCTGCTGATCTTGATAACACACAACATATAGATGTTCTGTATAAGAAATAGCACTCTCTTGCAAAGCTTTTAGATAAGAAACGGACAAATATGTATTGTGACCACAAGCCTTGCTCCAGTCTTGCTCTATTTTGGACAACCCAAAAGAATAGCAAAAGGAGAGATTAGCACTAACTTGAATGTTTGTAGGATCTTCTTTACTCATTTTTATTAAAATACGACATAAAAAAACACCTTAGTAGTATTGCCAAGGTGTTTCTTACAGTTTGTGCCGAATTTTAATAATCTTTAAAAATTGCGTGCATCATACGTTTTTTATCATTGATGCTTTCTTCCATAGAAATCATTGTTTCGGTTCTATTCACACCGTCAATAGCATCTATAGAGAAAATAATATCTTTTGCTTGGTTGGTATCTTTTGCTCTAATTTTACAGAAAATATTGTATTTACCTGCTGTAATATAAGCTACAGTTACATTTGGAATTTGTTCCAAAGCATTTAACACCTCTCTAATTTTGGAACTACTATTTAAATACAACCCAACGTGAGCTATAAAATTGTATTCCATTTTTTCATAATCTAAGGTTAAAGTAGAACCTTTAATGATTCCTTCTTCTTCCATTTTCTTCACACGAACGTGTATGGTTCCTGCGGATACTAATAATTTTTTCGCAATGTCCGTAAATGGAGTTCTTGCATTGTCAATTAGCATATCTAATATCTGATGATCTATTTCGTCTAAATGATGTTTTTTCATGGCTTGGGATGCTTACTACTTTGTTTTCAATTTACAAAATTACAATAATTTCAAAGTTTATTGTGTATTTACAATTTAAATATAGCTATTCTTAATGAAAATTTAAACTAAAACTCATTATATCCATTATATTTTGATAAATCTCCTCTTTTATACTCTACTAATTTTGTAATTAACTTATGGTTAACTACCTCATAATCATATTGAAAAGCAACGTCTTCATGTTGATTTGTGTCAACTTTAAAATTTCTTAAAATTACGTCAAAATTTTGTTTTCCATTGTTTGGAATGTCAAAATAAGGCTCATAATTGGTATGTTTTTGAGTGTAGGTTAGGTAGTTTAAACCGCTTAAAATCGAATAAAAGTTATATTTCCTTACGATTTCTCTATCATAATCATTCAAATAATGTCCAGCCTCTATTAAAATGGTGTTGTAACCAAGCTTTTGGAAATTATCTCCTGTTGCCGTTGGATAAAACTCATCTGTGTACCTTCCTACGTGATTAGGGATCAATTTCTGCAGAATTTGGTTCATTGCTACGATAACTGACATGGTTTCTTTTCTCCCTTCTGTAAGCGTTCTTTCTACATCTATAGAAGGAGCTAAAAAGGAAACAGTAGCAGGATTTTTAAACCCCTCAACATTAAAAATGGTTCGTTGGTCGTGTAGGTTGAAACAAAACTCAGGTGCAAAGGTGTCTAATACATTACGTAGCAAAAGACTTTCCTTAGCTTCTAAAGCTACAGCATCACGATTTAAATCTACATCATTAGCGTTGACTCTAGTAAAAGCTTCAGACCCATCAGGATTCAACATCGGAATAAAAACCAACGTACATGTACTTAACAAATCATCCACAAAAGAGTCTTTATTATTAAGATGTTGTTCTAAGTATTTAAACAAGTCAAACAAAGCTTTGGTTCCAGTGCTTTCGTTTCCGTGCATCTGAGACCATAAAAGAATTTTTTTGGGTCCTGTACCAATTTTTACTTGATAAATATTTTTTCCTCTTTCTGACGTTCCAATTTTTGAAAGTTCAAAAGGAGTCTTTAATTGTTTCAGAATCGGTTCAATGTCTTCCAAAACAATTCTACGGCCTTTTAATTTGTCTTCTAAATTAGTACCGTACCAATTTTCTATAGTATTCAATTCAATTGCATTCATGTTACAAAAGTAATCAACCTTTTGTTTACAAATGTAATTTACATAAGTAACCATTGGGTTGAATTATTTCTTACAAAAGTATATTACGTGTTTACTGGTTTAGACATAGGATTACACGAATTGACTGCAAAACACAAGACTATATAATTATACAGTTAACAATCTTTAATAAGTTATATAACAGTATATTACAGTATGTTAATTAGTGTTAAATAGAGCCATAATCAACCGAATTACTCCTATCTATTGTATCTTAATTACAGATTGATTACATTTGTAACTAGTATTGTTCTAATCCATTCTAAAACCTTAATTTACAATGTTAAACAATGATGACTTTATTACGAGGCTCCACAAAGTCTTTGATTATTACAATTTGACTGCTGCTACATTTGCGGATGAGATCAAAGTACAGCGTTCTAGTATTTCACATTTACTGTCAGGTAGAAACAAACCTAGCTTAGAGTTTGTCTTAAAAATGGCAAATACCTATAAAGAAATCACTTTAGACTGGTTGCTATATGGGAAAGGAAGTTTTCCTAAGAAAGAAAATGAAGTAATTGCTGATCTACCTCCTAAAAAGAATCCACAAAACCTTTTTAGCAGTACAGAACCAGCCGCAGAACAAAGTGTACAGCAAAAAGAGACTGTTTGGGATGAAGACAAAAAAATAACAACCCCTTCATCAATAGAAAGGATTGTTATTTTTTATAAGAATGGTACTTTTAAGGAGTACACAAACCCTTAAAGGACTATTTATATAAGATACTACTATTCACTAGCCAATTCGCTAATACCTTGCTCTAACAAGCTTATAATAGTAGCTTTATTCGCATTGTTGGTTTTATTTTGAACGTCTATAATCTGTCTTAAAAGTCTAATACACTCAAAATTAAAGTTGTATTTTCTATATTTATTTCCATTTTTAACAAAATCATCTACCAAAACTTTGATAGCTTCTTCATTATCTGTAGCCGCTACCCAGTCAAAAGCATCTTTAAAGCTTTCTTTCAATTTTTCGTCTTGAATAAAGTACATACCCGTTAATAAATACTTAGCTACAAAGCTCACATGAATGTCTTTACGGTCTTCTAAGTACATTTTTAAAAGAGGTACATAAATAACATCCTTAATCTCATTAGACAAACCATCTGCATAAGACTTAGCAAGATCTTTGTCTACGTAAAACATGGCTAACAAGCTGTTTCCTTTTACTTTAGGAGATTCACTTTCCAAACCTTTTTTGAAAATAGATATATAGTCATGATTGACCAACTTTCCTAACGTAGAGATAGCTGCTGCAGCTACATTTGGGTTTTTATGACCTGAAAGCTTCTCTATTTCACGAATAATCTTCTTCTTTTTGTGCTTTTCAGCAAGATTGATGTTTTCTAACGCAAAAATTTGAATACCCGCATAAGGATCTTCTAAGGCTGCTTCAAAAACTTTCAATACATCTTTATCTTCTTGTTTGTCTTTTAATTGTTCCAAAGCATCTTTTCTATCTTCAAAATGCTTTACATGTTCATATTGGTAAATCAATTCCTCTGTGGTTAAGTCTGGAACCGTGATTTCTGCCAACAAAGAATGATCTGAATTCACTTTGATCAACTTGATATCTTTCTCATTATCAAAAGAAAACTCAAATATTTTTTCCTTACCATCCACAAAAACAGGATACTCTTCTATGAGTTTACTTTTGTAAACTGATATTTTTAAAGGAAAATCAAATTCTTTGTCTGATTGTGTCACTTTTACTTTCAACTTATTCGTCAACAAATCTTTTTGAAAAGTAACATTCAACTTAGGATGTCCATTGCTATAGTACCATTGGCTAAAAAACCACATCAAATCTTCTCCAGACACTTCTTCAAAAGCCAAACGCAATTGGTGTGCTTCTGCAGCTTTAAATTTGTTTGCTTTTAAATAAGTTTTAATTCCTGCAAAAAACTTTTCATCTCCTAAATATTTTCTAAGCATGTGAAGGATCATTCCTCCTTTGTTGTAACTAATCACATCAAACATGTCATCTTTTTTGCTGTAATTGTAACGAACCAAATGTTTACCATAATTTTCTGCCAAAGCATTTTTATCCAAATACCTACTTCTAGTTTTGATCATGTATTCATTAGCTTTGTCTGCTCCGTATTTGTGTTCTATCCACAAAAACTCTGAATAGTTTGCAAAAGATTCATTCACTGTAAGATTTGCCCAACTCTCGGTGGTTACCAAATCTCCAAACCAATGGTGAAACAATTCATGAGCAATTACAGGTTCCCAAGAATTATCTTCTAACAATTCTCCTTTAGACAACATTGCACTTTCTCCGTGAACTACAGCTCCAGTATTTTCCATAGCACCACTTACATAATCTCTTACAATAATCTGGCTGTACTTGTCCCAAACATACTCTACACCTGTCAGGTCTGAAAAGAACGTTAGCATTTCACTTGTGTTTTTAAACAACTCTTCTGCATTGTCTTTGTAAGCAGGTTCTACATAATAGCTCACTTCTTTTCCTCTCCATTCGTGTTTGATGATTTCAAAATCTCCCACACCTACAAAAAACAAATACGGAGCATGTGGCAACGTTTGTTTCCAAACATCAGTTCTAGTTCCATCTTCATTTTCTTTTTGAGAAATAAGCAATCCATTAGACAGGGTCTTGTATTTAGAAGGAACCGTCATGGTAATTTGCTCAGTAGATTTCTGATTTGGTTTGTCTATCGTAGGAAACCAAACGCTATTTTGCTCAGGTTCTCCTTGAGACCAAATCTGTGTTGGCTTGTTTTTATCCAATCCATTAGGATTTATAAAGTACAAACCTTTGTCATCAGTAATAGCAACTCCCCCTTTATTTTCAACCTTATTGGGATTTCCTTTGTACTTGATGTACAATTTTACCGTATCATTTTGGGTATAAATTTTTGGCAAATCGATGTTTAACTTTTCTTTAGAATTGTAAAATTTTAAAGCTTTTCCATTTTGAGACACTTCATAGATGTTCATTTTTTTTGCATCCAATTGCAATTTGTCTGTACTGTCAAAATGAGGTTTTAAAGTTAACCATGCTTCACCGTTTACTGTTTGATCGCTAAAGTCAAAACTCAGATTTAATTTAGTATCGATCAAATCAAATTCTTTGGTACTTGTTTTTCCGTTGTCATTAAATCGATACAAGCGTTGTGCATTTGTAGATATCGATATAAAAACAAATAGGAATAGAAATGAAAAGTGTTTTATTTTCATGAATATGTAATTAAAGATTGAACATTCTTGTTGATATTTTGCAATAGATTTGCCCCGTTTAAAAAGGCAAGTTCAATCACAAAACTAAACCCAACAACGTTGGCTTTTTGTTGAATCAATTTGGCTGCTGCAACTGCTGTTCCGCCTGTTGCCAACAAATCATCGTGAATCAAAACATTGCTATTTGTAACAATGGCATCGTCATGAACTTCTATGGTTGCAGTACCGTATTCCAAATCGTAGGATTGTTTGATGGTCTTTGCCGGTAGTTTTCCTTCTTTACGAATCATGATAAAAGGAACTTTTAATTTTTGAGCAATCAAAACTCCAAACAAATATCCTCTAGATTCAATACCTGCAACGGCATCAATTTTAGCTTCTTTGAATTGAAGTACAATTGCTTCCGCTATTTCATCCATCAAAACAGCATCCAACATAATTGGAGTAATGTCTTTGAATAAAATTCCTGGTTTTGGAAAATTAGGAACGTCTCTAATTGCTGATTTTATTTTATTTTCTAAATCACTAAACATATTATAAGTCTCTGTATTTTTGGGTTTGTTTAAAAACTTCTTCTAAAATGGCTTTATCCTGAGCTGTAAATTCTTGCGAAGCACGGTTCATTACTTTTGTCGCAGTTTCCATAGCCTTGTCAAAATTATACTCTTCTTTTTCTTTGATTCCTCCCCAACTAAATGAAGGCACAAATTTTTCGGGCATGGTAGAGCCAAATATATTTGCGTTCACACCAACAACTGTACCAGTATTTAGCATACTATTGATTCCCGTTTTGGAATGATCTCCCATCATCAAACCGCAAAAAGTTTGACCTGTATTTTCATAATCATCTTCTTCATAACTCCAAACCTTTACATCACTGTAGTTGTTTTTTAAATTGGAAACATTGGTGTCTGCACCAAAATTACACCACTCACCTACTACAGAATTCCCCAAATAACCTTCGTGTCCTTTGTTAGAAAAACCAAAAAGAATGCTGTTTTTTATTTCACCACCAACTTTACAATTCGGTCCAACTGTGGTAGCTCCATAAATTTTTGCTCCCATTTTTACCACGGCATTTTCTCCGAGTGCAAAAGGACCTCTAATCATAGCTCCGTCTAAAACCACTGCATTTTTACCAATATAAATTGGACCCGATGAAGCATTTAAAATGCAAGGGCTAATTTTGGCTCCCTCTTCAATAAAAATATTCTCCTTCTCAATTGCTTGAACGCCTTCTGGAATTGGTTCAGAAATTTCATCGGCAGTAAGCAAATCAAAATCTTGTTTTAATGCGTACTCATTTTTAAGAAATAAATCCCATTTGTACTCAATGGCTTCAACTAATTCTAAATCAATAGTTTCATACGTTTCAAAATCAACTTCCTCTTGATCATCTGTTGTGTAAAAAGCAATTGTATCTTCCTGAAATGTTATTTTTTGATTTGGTTTTAAATTTTTCACGGCTTCAACAAAACTTGTATTTGGAATGTAGCCTGCGTTGATAAAAATATTCTGCTCCAACTCTAATATTGGATATTTATCTTCTAAATATTCTTCTGTCAATGTAGTGGTTGTCAACCTTAAATAATGTTCCCATTTTTCTCGAATGGTTAAAATTCCAATCCTAATATCTGCAACGGGTCTTGTGTAAGTAAACGGTAAAAGTGCCTCTCTAAAAGAACCATCGTAAAGAATGTAATTCATATTTTAGTATGTTTTGAGTATCATTTATTCCTTGCTAAAAAGATATAAAAAAACCACCTAACATAAAGCATGTGTTAGATGGTTTTAAATATGTTAAAGCTAAGTCTTATCTAGAATAATTTGGAGCTTCTTTGGTAATGGTTACATCATGTGGATGACTTTCTGCAATTCCAGAAGCAGTAATTCTTACAAATTCTGATCCTTTTTGATCAGCAATGGTAGCTGCACCACAATATCCCATTCCTGCTCTTAACCCTCCAATAAATTGATGCATGGTTTCGTACAATTCTCCTTTGTAAGGAACTCTACCTTCAATTCCTTCTGGAACTAATTTTTTACTATTGTCTTCTTCTCCTTGAAAATATCTGTCTTTTGATCCTTTTTTCATTGCTTCTACAGACCCCATACCACGGTAAGATTTGAACCTTCTTCCATTGAATAAGATTACTTCTCCTGGAGCTTCTCTGGTTCCTGCTAATAAAGAACCTAACATTACAGAATCTGCACCAGCTGCAATAGCTTTAGGAATATCTCCTGTATAACGTACACCACCATCTGCAATTACCGGAACACCAGTTCCTGCCAATGCTTCTGAAACTTGCATGACTGCTGACAATTGTGGATAACCAACACCTGCAACAACACGTGTTGTACAAATAGATCCAGGTCCAATTCCTACTTTTACACCATCAGCACCTGCAGCAACTAAATCCAAAGCAGCTTTTGCAGTTACAATATTACCTGCAACAACATCAACATTTGGATATGCAGCTTTTACTTCTCTTAATTTGTTTAAAATATTTACAGAATGTCCATGAGCTGAATCTAAAACCACAGCATCTACACCTTCTTTTACCAAAGCCGCAACTCTATCCAAACAATCATCAGTTACTCCAATAGCTGCAGCAACGCGCAACCTACCATATTCGTCTTTGTTAGCTTCTGGATTTTCTCTTACTTTTACAATATCTCTAAAAGTAATCAATCCTACCAATTTGAAGTTTTCATCTACAATAGGTAGTTTTTCTACTTTGTTATCTTGTAAAATTACTTCCGCTTCTTTTAGTGATGTTCCCGAAGATACAGTTACCAAACCTTCAGAAGTCATTACTTCTTGAATTTTTCTTTCACTATCTTTTTCAAAACGCAAATCTCTATTGGTTACAATTCCTTTTAAAACATTGTCTGAATCTACAACAGGAATACCTCCAATTTTGTGTTCATTCATCAACTTATTAGCATCCAACACAGTTTGACTTGCAGAAATGGTAACAGGCTCTAAAATCATTCCAGCTTCAGAACGTTTTACTTTTTTGACCTGTTTTGCTTGTTCTTTGATTGACATGTTTTTGTGAATCACCCCTATTCCACCTTCACGAGCAATAGCAATAGCCATTCTAAACTCAGTTACAGTATCCATAGCAGCAGACACTATAGGAGTATTTAACGAAATATTTCTCGTAAACATTGATTTTATGGAGACGGTGTTGGGTAACACTTCTGAATAGGCTGGGACTAATAATACATCATCGTAAGTAAGTCCTTCAGAAATAACTTTGTTTGTAGACATTTGCAATTAGATATAATTTAATTGCATGCAAATATACAAAATATAAAAAGAAACGTATCTCTATAAATTAAAGAATTTTATAACCTTGATTTTTTGCACAAACAGCACTTTTTCATTAAATTTAATATGTGCAAAAACTTAATCTATATTGACCAATACAACTACTAAAATCATGAAAAATATTATAATTCCTGTTGATTTCTCTAAATATTCTGAATACGCAGTAAAAGCAGCTGCCATGCTTGCCAAAAAGCATTCAGGTAATTTGACCTTAGTTCACATGCTAGAAATGCCTACTGGTTATTCTGACAATGGAGGAGACCATAACAAAGCGATGGTTTTTATGTTAAAATTCGCTGAAAAAAAGTTTGAAACATTTGTAGACAAAGATTACCTAGAAGATTTAGAAGTTAACATCATTATCAAACACTATGCTTTGTTTCCAGAAATTGGAACTTTGGCAGAAGAGCAAAATGCCGATTTAATTGTAATGGGATCTCATGGTGTTAGTAACCACAATGATTATTTTTTAGGTTCTAACACTGAAAAAGTGGTAAAAACTTCTAAAATTCCAGTTTTAGTAATTAAAGAAGAACTTCACGATATTGAATTTACCAATAGTGTATACGTAAGTGATTTTAAGCTAGAATCTATAGAAGCTTACTTAAAAGCACAAGCATTTTTTAACATGATTGATGTAAAACCTACTTTATTATTTGTTAACAAATCAGATGGTGGATTTGTTTCTAGTAGAGAAATGGAATCTAGATTTGAGGATTTTTTAATGGAAGCTCACGGAAATTTAGACAATTTAGAGTACTTTGAAAACTACGACGATTACACCGTATTAGAAGGTGTGAATTACTTTGTAGAAAAGAATGACATCTCTTTAGTCTCTATAGCTACACATGGAAAATCATCACTTTCTAAATTCTTTAACCACAGTATTTCGTTAGATATTGCAAACCATTTGAAAAAACCAGTTTTGACTTTGTTGATTTAACTTTAAGACATAAACAAATTTTAAAAGTGAGAAGTAATTTATAAGTAATTACTTCTCACTTTTATTTATCAACATTGCCACTGTTGCATCACCAGTAACATTTACAGTAGTTCTTAACATATCTAAAGGTCTATCCACAGCAAAGATCAATGCCAACCCTATTGGTAACAAATCTTTAGGAAAACCAATACTATCCAAAACAATTAGCAACATTACCATTCCCGCACCAGGAACAGCTGCAGATCCTACAGAAGCCAACAGAGCCGTAACAATAATGATCAATTGATTTTGAAAATTTAATCCTTCTGGCCATAAAACCTGCATGATAAATACTGCTGCTATTGCTTGGTACAAACTAGTACCATCCATATTAATAGTTGCACCTACTGGCAACACAAAACTAGATACTTCTTTTTTAACTCCCAAATGCTCTTCTACACGCTCCATAGTAACAGGTAGTGTTGCAGCACTAGAACTTGTAGAGAAAGCCAACAATTGTGCTGGTGATATATTTTTTAAAAACCAAAAAGGAGATTTTTTAACAAATACAGAAATACAGAAACAGTAAAATACAATCATTAAAACAAGACCTATAACAACTACAGAAGCATATTTTAACAAAGCAATAAGCACATCCATATCATCAGACGTTACCACAACTGTTGCTAAAAGAGAAAAAACAGCGTAGGGTGCAAACAGCATAATGATGTCTATCATTTTTAAAATGACTTCATTAAGAGAATCAAAAAAATCTTTCAAAGGTTTTGCTTTTTTTTCGTCAATCAACAACAAACAAACTCCCAAAAATAATGTGAAAGCAATTACTTGTAACATACTTTTATTATCTCCCATTGCTTGTATAATGTTGCTAGGAACAACATCTACTATAAATTGTAAAGGTCCTTGAGATCTTCTAAACTGAGCTTCGGTTAATTTACTTTGTAAAGAACCGTTTGTTAAATATGTTTCTTTCAGTTTTAGAACAGTTTCAGGAGAAATCCCCTCACCTGGCTTAAAAAAGTTTACCAAAGACAAACCTATTACAATAGCCACAACCGTAGTTCCAATATAGATAACCACGGTTTTAATTCCCATGGTTTTGAATTTAGAAATGTCTTTTAAATCTGAAACCCCTTTGATAAGAGATCCCATAATTAAAGGAATTGCTATCAACTTTAGTAAATTCACGAAAATAGTTCCAAAAGGCTTGATCCAATTAACAGTGAACGACTTTCCGGATGGCACTTGACTCAACAACAGCCCAATGACAACTCCTAAAACAAGTCCAATAATAATTTTCCAATGTAACTCTATTTTTTTCATATACACTTATCTAAATTAAAAGCCATAAAAGTAGGCAAACTAAAATAATAAAAAGTGCGTATTAGCAGTTACAACTGTCTCCTCCGCAAGATTTTTCAGAGGATTTTCTTAAAAATTTGTTATACAAGAATCTAACAGCTAGTACCACCGTAATAATCACTAATATTTTCTGAATCCACTCCATATCAACTCAATGTTTGGTAAGCAATAAAAGCAGTAACATAAGCCATTCCAGACATTACAAACATCTGAATCATGGGCCATTTCCAACCATTGGTTTCTCTTTTTACAATTGCAATTGTACTCATACACTGCATCGCAAAAGCATAAAATAATAAAATTGAAATTCCTGTTGCAAAAGAATATACCGGTTTTTTAGAATCTTGGTATACTTCATTTCTCATTCTATCCTTAATGGTAGATTCTTGCTCATTTCCAACACTATATATAGTTGCCAGTGTCCCTACAAAAACTTCTCTGGCAGCAAAAGAGGTAATTACAGCAACTCCAATTTTCCAATCGTAACCTAAAGGTTTAATTGCAGGTTCAATCAATTTACCCATTACTCCAATATAAGAATGTTCTAACTTGTAGGAAGCTATTTCTGTTTGCAACAAATCTCCTTGGTGTGTAGGGTGTTGTTTTTGGACAATTTCAGAAGCATTTTTTAAATGATCTCCAGGTCCGTAAGAAGCTAAAACCCATAACAATATAGATATAGCTAAAATAATTTTACCAGCTTCAAAGACAAAAGCTTTTGTTTTTTCAATAACATTATAAGCAACATTTTTAAACAAAGGCAATTTGTAATTAGGCATTTCTATCACAAAATACGATTTTGAAGAAATTTTTAACATTTTATCCAAAAAAGCAGCCGCGAGAATTGCTGTAGAAAAACCTAGTAAATACAGGCTCATCAACAACAACCCCTGTACATTGAAAGATAAGAATGTTGCTTCTGTAGGAATTATTAGACTTATGATTATTGCATAGACAGGCAAACGCGCAGAACATGTTGTAAATGGAGTTACTAAAATGGTAATCAATCTTTCTTTCCAATTTTCAATATTTCTAGCTGCCATAATTGCTGGAATGGCACAAGCTGTTCCAGAAATTAATGGAACAATACTTTTTCCACTCAGCCCAAAACGTCTCATTATTCGATCCATCAAAAATACCACACGACTCATATAACCACTCTCTTCTAGAAAAGAAGTGAACAAAAACAAAAAAGCAATTTGAGGGATAAAAATCACGACCCCTCCTATTCCAGGAATAATTCCTTCTGCCAATAAATTTGTAAAAACTCCAGAAGGCAAATACTCTCTTGTTTTTTCAGACAAAGTAGCAAATGTACTGTCTATAAAATCCATTGGTATTGCAGACCATGAAAAAAGGGCTTGAAAGACTGTAAATAATATCGTGAAAAAAATCAAATAACCGTATACTTTGTGTATTAGAATTCGGTCTAAGAGCGTGCGTATATCTTTCGCATTTTGAGGGTCTTGCGTGTAGGTTTCTTCAAGTGTTGATTTTAAAAATTGATAACGTCTTACAGTTTCTAAATGATGTTTCTTTTTGTCGTCTTTAGCGTATTGAGAAAAGACTGAATCTTGCTCTACAAAACACGGCAAAACACTCAATAATTTATAAGATGTAATTAATTTTTTTAGATGTGAAATTCCTTTATTTTGTTTAGAACTGACTAAGGCAATTTTTGTTTCTAAAACACTTTCTAGTTTAGGAATGTCAATATCAATTCCTCGTACTGTCATTTGATCTGCCATGTTGATGGCCAAAATAGTAGGAATGCCTAAGTCTTTGATTTGCGTAAAAATAAAAAGATTTCTTTTTAAATTTTCAATATCTACCACCACCACAACAACATCAGGATAATTTTCATTGTTTTTGTCAGAAAGTACTTTTACGGCTACATCTTCATCTAAAGAACTTGCATTTAAACTATAAGTTCCTGGTAAATCTATGATTTCTGCACCTTTATCTGATGTAAGCTTTGTAAATCCTATTTTTTTATCAACCGTAATTCCTGGATAGTTTCCAACTTTTTGGTTCAATCCCGTCAATCGGTTAAACAAAGATGTTTTCCCTGTGTTAGGATTTCCGACCAACGCAACCTTTATATTACTCATAATTTTTCTACTAAGACTTTGGAAGCTATTTCTAAACGAATTGCCAAATAAGTACCACTAATATTTAAATAAATAGGATCTTGCATGGGAGCTCTTTGCAAAACTTCTACATAATTTCCTTCTATACATCCCATTTCAATCAATTTTAAAGGAACATCAATTTCCATAAATGATTTGATAATAGCTCTCTCCCCTCTCTGTAAATCTGCAATTGTATTTGCTTTCATTCAATTTCTTAATTACATGAAATTTTGTAAAATCTAACTTCTTTAACATCTAAATCAGTCTACTAAACACTACAAATTTCAATATCTATATTTTATCTTTTTGGAATGCTTAAAAAACAAATCCCAAACCTTAAATACCAAGTATTGTTAAAATAAGGTGCATAAAATAAGGTGCAAACATACAAACTATTTAGATTTATTTAAAATAATTAATTGCTTATTTAAAAGACTCAAAGCATTTGAAAAACTAAAAAAACCAAACCCTCTACAAAAAGAAGGTTTAGTTTAAAGAACAAAAAACAAATAATATCTATTTTTCAGAATCCGACCAAAATTCTAAAAAGTTAATCTTATCTACAAATATAATTTATTTTTATTAATTCTAAATAAAAATAAATTATATTTTTGTGGTATAAAAAAAACATATGAAAACATTTACAGAAATATACAGTAACAATTTAGGTACGAGTTATGAACTATCCGAATTTGGTTCAAATGAAAAATTTTTAGTTTTAGAAGTTAATGAAATATCCTTTTACATAAACAAAAGTGAACTTGAAGCCTTTGTGAAATCAACAGAAATCATTATTAACCATCACTCACAATGCACTTGTCCTCCGGATTTAGAAAACAAAATGGTAGTATACCAAGCAAAACAAATAGAAATAAGGATGTTGTTAAGTTACAATCAATTATTCTATTTAAAAGATCTATTAAAGGGAACTGAATTTAAATTGTCTTTAGAGACTGTGTTAAATAAATTTAAAATTTTATAAAATAATTTTTATAAAGTCTAAATAAACTATATGTTTGCCAAGAAAATTATTTATAATAAATCCAATTAAGATGAAAAGAAATTTATCTACCATTCTAACCAAATCTATGATAGCTGCTACATTGGTTATTACCAGTTGTAGTAGTGATGACGATAATACGTCTAATACCACAAATTTATTTGTTTCTAACTATGCTACTATTGCAGCAACTAATTACGATGATGCGTACACAACTGCAGCAACAATGCAAACTGCAATAGAAGATTTTATTACTTCACCATCTGCAGCTACATTAACAGAAGCACAAGATGCATGGTTGTATGCTCGTGATTTTTACGGTCAGACAGAAGCTTTTAGAGAAGCAAATGGACCAATAGACAATGAAAGTTTATTAGCTACAGAAGGACAGATCAATGCTTGGCCTTTAGATGAAGGTTATATAGACTATGTATCTGATGGAACCACAAAGGTTCAAAACGGTCTTATTGGAGATGATACTTTTGAATTAACAGAAGAAAATTTAATCAACAACAACGAAACTCCAAATGATGATTCTATTTCTGTAGGTTGGCACGCTATTGAGTTTTTACTTTGGGGACAAGACTTAAATGCGAATGGAATTTTTACCGATGGTGGAAACAGAGATTACACAGACTACACAACAGAAGAAAACGCAACTAGAAGAAAAGAGTATTTACAAATTGTAACCAATTTATTGGTCAATGATTTGAAAGATTTACGTGATACTTGGGCTGATGGTGGTTCTTATAGAACAACTTTTGAAACTATGGATACTGAAACAGCTTTGACAAACATTTTAAACGGAATTGGATTTATTTCTAATGGAGAAGTTGCTTTGGAAAGATTAGATGCTGCTATTGATGAAGATCAAGAAAATGAACATTCTTGTTTTTCTGACAATACCAACCAAGATATGTGGGCAAATGTACACGGAATCAACAATGTAATTGAGGGAACTTATACTGCTAAAAATGGAACTATTGTTTCTGGAACTTCATTGATTGAATTGGTTGCTAAATCTAATTCTGAAATTTCTACCAATTTAGAAGAAAAAGCTGACATTACTATCGAGAAATTAGATGCATTGTTAGCATTGAACAAGAATTTTGATGAAATTATTAGCGAAGAAACATTAGGTTCTAACGGACCTGCTGGACAATTGTCTTCTGCTTTAAAAACTCAAGGAACCGCAATTGCAGAAGCTTCAACAGCTTTAGGTATTAGCATTAGCATCAACTAATTATTGTACACAGAGTTTAACAATTTATTTTAAACTGAAGTTATCTAAGGATAGCTTCAGTTTTTTGAGTTTAAAAAAATAAGATGAATAAAATAAGTAAAATCCTTTTGTGTTTTGGTTTGGTGGCCTGTTCTTCTGAAACAAATCCTATAGATGAAGACAATGAATACATTCAACTAAATTATACAGAAGGTGAAGAAAATTTGGTATCAGAATTATCCATAGAAGCTTTTACGGCTGACAAAGCATTTGGTAGAGGAATTCCAAATCTGTCAGAATTAGAAGCTTCTTTTTTTGGTGTTGGTAATGCCATGTTTGATCAGAGTTGGGTCTCTGCTCCTGCCACCACTACTTCTAGAGATGGATTGGGGCCTATGTTCAATGCTAGAGCTTGTAGTGCATGTCATTTAAGAGATGGTAGAGGAAAACCTTTACTAGAAAACGAAGCGGGTTCCAACGGTTTTTTAATAAGATTAAGTGCAGGAAACAGTCCTACAGAGGGTCCCATTCCTTTTCCTAATTACGGAGGACAATTTCAAGATGCTTCCAATTTAAACATCAATCCAGAAGGAAATATTCATGTGGATTTTGAATTGATCAATGGAACGTATCCAGATGGTACTGCTTACGAGCTTAGAAAACCAACATACACATTGGTCGATGGAAATTATGGAAGCCTGTCTGGTGCAAAACAATCTCCAAGGGTTGGACCCCAAGTAATTGGTTTGGGTTTTATCGATGCATTGACCGAAGAAAGTATTTTAAAATACCAAGACATAGACGATGCTGATGGTGATGGAATTTCTGGAAAAGCCAACTATGTGTGGAATGTAAAAAAGGAGAAGAATACCATTGGTAAATTTGGATGGAAAGCCAATCAACCTACGTTAGAACAACAAGTAGCTGGTGCTATGAGTGGAGATATGGGTTTGACAACTACTATTTTTCCTGATGAAAATTGCCCACATGGTATAGATTGTTCTCAGTTATACAATGGAAACAATGAAGGAGATTTGGTAGAAGTTCCAGACACACAATTTAGTAGAATTATGACTTACCAAGCTGCTATTTCAGTGCCAATCCGTAGAGATTATAAAGACATCAATGTACTGAATGGAAAAAAATTATTCAATGATTTGGCTTGTGTAAAATGTCATGTAGATCATTATACAACAGGAGAATATTCTTTTTTACCACAAATAGAAAATATAACGATAAGACCTTATTCTGATTTTTTATTGCATGATATGGGAGATGATTTGGCAGACAATAGAGGTGATTATTTAGCAAATGGTAACGAATGGAGAACACAACCTTTATGGGGGTTGGGACTAATAGAAATGGTAAACGATCATACTTATTTATTACATGATGGTAGAGCTAGAAACATTGAAGAAGCTATTTTATGGCATGGTGGTGAAGCTGAAGTTTCTAAAAACAATTACATGGATTTAACCGTAGAACAACGAAATCAATTGATACAATTCTTAAACTCTTTATAATATGAAAAAAATAATACTTTCTTTTTTAAGTTTAGCAATCGTAGTTATTGCTTGTGAAAAAGACGAAAATAAACCCTTAGACACTTTTTATCAAAATTACTATGAAGCTAACATACTTCCTGCGCTAACTAATTTTAAAGCACAAATTGAAACTCAAATAGACTATACAGAAACGTTTCAAAAAGATAAAACCTTGTCTAATTTAGAAACGCTACAAAATCAATGGAAAATTACTGCTACTAATTATGCAAAAACTAGAGTGTATAATTTTGGTCTTGTAAAAGACAACTTTTACGATGTGAAAATTTATAACTTTCCTGTGAATACCACAAATATTGAAACTCTTATCCAGAATCAAGATCCAACAATTCTTAATGACTTAAGTACTAAATCAAGTACTGTTGTTGGCTTAGGAACTATGGAGTATTTGTTATTCAATAATCAAGACACTACAAAAGCATTAGAACTTTTAGAAGAAAATTCTTACAGAACAGATTATTTATTAGCCGTTAGTAAAGAAGTGTTGAATCAAATAAATGCATTAATTAATTTTTGGGAAAGTGGATATAAGACTGAATTTTCAAATTCTAGTGGAAATAATTGTTTGGAAAATGCTCGTTGTTTAGCCTTTAATCAAATCATTAATGTTTTGGATGTAAACAAAGTAACTAAAATTGGAAAGCCTGCTGGCTTAGAAAAATCTGACAATATTAACCCAACATTATTAGAAGCTTATAGAAGTCAAAACTCTTTGGCTTTGATTAAAGCAAGTCTAGAAGAAGTAGCATATGTTTATAGCGGTAGCGATGTTAATTTTGCCAGTATTATAGATGGGATTGATAGCAGTAAAAAATTGTCTAAACAAATTTCCCTTAATTTTTCAGAAGTAAACACCAATATAGAAGCTATTGAAATAAGTTTGTATACAGCTATTGAGAATGAACCTACAAAAGTAGAAACATTATACAATTCTTTTACTACATTAAACAATCACTTTTCTGTAGATGGAGCTAGTTTATTATCTGTAACCGTATTGCCTACTGATAATGATGGGGATTAAAAGCCTATAGAATATAATCACTAAAAAAGCCTCATCATATCCTGATGAGGCTTTTTTGTATTAATTTATCTTTATTTGTAAGGTGGCATAATAAGATCTTGGGGCAGCGGGTATAATTCCCGGACCAGGATATCCTGTAGCTCTACGGGTAAAATAACTATTATCTAAAAGATTACTAACTCCTGTTTCTAACTGAAAGTTTTTAGAAAACTTATACGAAAGTGAAAAGTCTAAAATAGCATAACTAGGAATGGCTCCTATAATGGTAGATTGATTATCGGCATTATAAGGTGAATTTGTTACGTCTGTAAATTGTTCGCTAATAAATGTGTACTGAATACTCGTTAATAAATTTTTCCAACCAAAACTAGCTCCTGTTTTTAAGTTAATCAACGGAATAAATTCAACCTGGTTTCCAGCAACTCCATTTTCTTCAGATTCTAAGTACACAGATCGGGTAATAGCAACATTGCTAAACACATCTAACTTTAAATTTTTATAATCTTTAAAATAAGTTTCTTTAAGATTCCATTGCAACAAAGATTCCAATCCATAAATAAAAGCAGTACCAATGTTTTTACGAATCCATTGTGCTCTATTGTTCAACACTTGTCCTATTCTATTTCCATAAACCATGGTAAACACACTAGCATCATAAGAGAATTTTTTATCAATCTTACCTCTTACACCAATATCTCCAGTGTAACCCGTTTCATCGGTAATATTTGGATCAATTTTAAACGTAGGATTTACTGTTCTAATATCAGAAAAAGTGACTGATCGATAATTCTGAGAAAAATTACCATACAATTCAAAAACCTGACTAGGTTTGTAACTAACTCCTAAGCCTAACAACACAAAATTACGGACAAACTCATTATTGTCATCCACATTAAAACTTAAAGAAGGTCGGTTAAAATTATATACAAAATAATTCCCATCAGATTGTGTATTAATATGTTCAAATCGAAATCCTGGAGTAATACTTAAGTGCTGATTTAGGTTAAAAATATGTTCTCCAAACAACGAAGCGTTAAAGTTTGGAAATTTAAATTCATTTTGATTGGGATACTGTGAAGCACTTTCATCAAATGAAAAATTAGCATCGATACCTTTACTTCCTGCCCCTTGTCTTTGGCTATTGTTTGCTTTGTACAGCTTTCCTCCTAATAAATAATAATTGGTATTGTTTCCTAGGGAATAACTAGATAAGAAACGAGTTTCTATTCCGTAATTTTTAAAATTACCTACAATCAAATCTCTATTAAATACGTAATTACCATTAGCATCCTGTTCATCTCCAACAGGATTAAAAACAATACTACCAATATTACTAGGATTTCCTCTAAATCCAAGTGCTTTTCTAGAAGCATCCAAAGCAAACACACTTACTGTTAATTTAGAAACATCGGTCAATTGTTGTTCTAATTTTAAATTGTACAATTTCCAATCTACTCCAAACCAATTTCGGTTCAAATAACTTTGGGTAGGATCTTCTAAAAATTGAACATCAGACAAACCTCCTGGTTGATGTGCTAAATACTTAAAAGATGTAACTTCTAAACTAGCTTTGGTATTGTCTGTAAATTGATACCCTAAATGCGCAAAAAAATTGGTAGAATCGTAGTCTGAATTGGGTCTAAAACCATCTCCTTGTTTTCCGTTGTAGTAAGCATAATAACTCAACTTATTATAAGTTCCAGATACAGAAGTAAAATTGGCCAAAGTTCCAAAAGAAGCCACCGTGTTTCGAGTAATAACTTCTATAGGTTTGTCTACAGGTTTTTTAGTGATAAAATTAACCAAACCACCAAACTGAGTTCCGTATTGCAAAGAAGCGGCTCCACGAATCACTTGAATTTGTCCCAAACCTTCTGTAGGAGGTGTATAATAACTTTCTGGATAGCCTAAAACATCCGCACTAATATCATAATCATTTTGACGAGTGTTAAAATTGGCTGTTCTATTAGGATCTAAGCCTCTACCTCCAATATTTAATTGCAAGCCACCGTCATTACTATCGTAAATATTCAAACCTGCTACTTTGGCAAAAATTTGTCTCGGGTTATTGTTGGCTTTGTTTCCACTCACCAAATCCAAATTCACAACCTCTGTTTTTTTACCAGCATAAATATGAGTTCCTTCTACAGGTTTTAAAGTAGTCAACCCATAATTAATTCTTTTGGTAGCATTTAAAACAACGGCAGACAATTCTTCTTGTAGCGGGGTTAAATTTACCGTAATATGCTGGTTTCCTGTAAAAACAAAATCTTGTTCTACCACAGCATAACCATAGTAAAAGAACATTAGATGTACTTTAGAACTTTTAAAATTAGCTTGTAAGACTCCTTGATGATTGGTAAGCCCCACAAATGTGTTGCTACCTTGTACCACCTGTACTCCTTCTAAAGCTTGTTGCGTTTGAGTATTTTGTATTTTAAATGTTATTTCATAAGCAAACGTAAGTTGCACAAATAACAAACAGACAACAAGTATATTAAAATCCTTTAATTTCATCGTTTAAGGGTAAAATCCATTTTTTGTTATGAAAACCTTCTTCTTCTCGGTACAAATCAACTTTAGGGTCTATATAAAGTTGATTCAATCGTCCATTTAGGGCTACATAACTCTCTACAAAAACTTGTATATTTTGATGTCCTTGACTTTTAAAATGATCTCCTAACAAATGGGCATATTCCAATATAAAATCGGGCTGAAAACTCATTTGCTTGATTTGAAAAGAAGTTAAAAAATCGGAGTTTTTAACATGAAACTGCTTTCCCGATACGCTATCTCTTACTGTAAAAGTAGTATAGCCAACTTTCTCCATCAACATTACTCGCCAAGAAAAACGAAACCCCTGCTCTGTCCAAAGCAACTCACCAGGATAACACAAATTTCTGAACGGTAAAAATAGTTGAAATACAAAAAATAGACTAATTATAAATAAGATATTTTTAGCGCTTTTAACGGTGTAAAATTCACGAGTTAAAACGGTTGCTTTTAAGGGCTTATTGATGATTTTTTTAAGCATATAAATAAACCTTTCATGTAGAGAACTATCAAAGAAAATAAGCGTAGCACATATCATGATATAAGGAAACATTCCTATGTTAAAAAGGATTCTGGTAAATACATGAAACACCACTACCAATACAAAAGCATAGGGTCTGGTTTTGCGCATAAGTAATAAAAAAGGAATGGTCAAATCGTACAAAGCACCACTCCAACTCATGGTATAATGAAACCAAGATTGATTCATAAAACTTCCTACCAAAGGCAAGTCTGTTTTGGTAGACAACCATATTTTTAAAGGCTGAGCTCTAAACAACCAGTCGGAATTTAGTTTGGCCAAACCGGCATAAAAATAAACCATAGCCAATAGCAGTTTAATACTGTCTACTGTCCAACTAGGTACAAAGGTATATTGTACTCCTTTTTTACGAGCATCTAAAGAAAAAGTAGCATGTAAGGGTAAAAAACACAATAAAAAACTAAGACAGCTAACAAAGTAATAGTGATTTAAATAGGTGGTTTTATCAATCAGTTCTATATACGTAAAACTTAAAAAGAACAACAACATAGAAATTCTGTATTGATAACCTAAAATAATTCCCACACAAGAGAATAGTGCTAAGGCAAATAGTCCATAGGTATAGACTCCTAAAGTTTGTACCCATTCAAAACCGTAATAAGTAAAATGCCATTGGGGAGCTATGTAAAATTGTTCCACCCAATCCATAGAAATAAAACGGAGGAGACTAACCAACATTAACACTCCAAATAGTACACGAAAAGCAGCTAAAGTAGCTGCTTTTGTTTTATGTGTAGATATGTATGTTTGTAAAAGTTTCATAAATTAATCTCCATCAGAATCTACATAATCTATATTTATATTTAAGACTTGCATCATATTTGTTTTTAACAAAGGAATAAAATCTTGTAATACATTATAAAGTGCTATCATTTTAGCATTATCTGTTTCTACTTGTTTAGCAAAATCATCATCTAAAATAGTAACAGCCACATCAATATCATCAAAGTTTTTTTCTATATACTTAGATAACAAAACTGTTTGATTCCCAATAGTAATATCTGAATTTAAAAAAATTAAATATTCTTGTATTCCACTCCCACTAACAATACTTCCATCGTAAGAAGCACCATAAAATAAGTTTTTTAAAGCTTTTAAATTTTCTATAAATAAAGCTTTTGAATTTTCAGAACTGTAATAAGATTCAACATTTTGTGGATTTTTTGAGGTCGTAAAAGTAGGAAATATTCCCGATGGATTTCCTATTTTAGCAGTCCTTAGTTCTTGTTCTGCATATGAAATATAATCATTAATCATAACACTAAAAGAACCCGTAGCTGTCTTATTAGTGTTATTAATAATAGTTTCTTTGTTGGTTTCCCAATACGTTTTTCTTTGACTAATTCTTGTTAAAAGAGCATCAATCACCTTGCTTAAAAATAATTGATAATTCTCTTTATTTTCAAAACTAGTAAAGGTGTCACTATTTACTAAATAATCAATGGCATTCAATCCTTGATAATGAATAGAGGCTGATGAGTTAAAATTAACATCAACAGTTGTATTTATATTAGATATTTGTTCCTTAATTAATACAGGATCTACAGGGTAATTCCCTGTAAACAAACGAAAGGATGCAAGGTCTTCAAAATTCTGACCTAAATCAAACATAGCAGTGTATTGCCATGCTTTTTGTGCTTCAAATAAATTATTTTTCAACTTGTTTAAGTCGTCTTGGGTAGCAGAATTTGCAAAACTATTTTTAATAGTTTGCATTGCTTGTACCTCAGTCTCTAAAGCAATAAAAGAAGGTATAATACTATGCTCTACCCAATTACTTAATAATTTTTGTCGATTATAATTATCTATATTTCCGTTTGTATTTTCTTTAACACAAGAGAATAATGTGCTAACTATAACTACTAAGGCGATCCATTTTTTCATACTATGTATATTGTTAGGTTTTTATAAACGTTAACCTAAAAAAGAAGATAAATTTGGTTTACAAATTTATCTTCTTTATCTATTTTTTAAGTTGCTTAAAAAATTATTCTACAGCTTTTTCTACTACATCTGCTAAAGTACTAACTCCTAAGTCTCCAGCAATTTTATCATAAATTGGAGTCATTAAATCAGTTACCAAATCGTCTGTAGTTAAGTCATAAAATCCATTTCCTTCTTCTAATATAGCAATATAGCTAGCTACCTCTTGAGCCGTAAAATAGGGCTTGTTAGTAGCTACATTATAAGTGTACTGTAAAGAATGAATAAATCCATATCCTTCTGATAAAGCGTGAAAACTTTCTTTGTCTCCTGCTGTAGCTCTAGCATTTTGTAAATAATACAACCCTCTAACCACAGGTACTATAGACAATTGTGTTCTTAAGGTGTTAATTGCAGCATCTAATGCTGTTTCATTATTTGCTACAATAGCTTGTCTTCCTGAAATAAGTGCTGCATCTACAACAGATTTTACTTTTTTAAAGTTTTCTTGTCCTTGAATTTCTTCTAAATAATGTCCTAAAAAACGATCGCTATACGTAGTATCATCTTCAGATATTCCATATAAAAATCCATATGCTTGATCCCATAAATGTTCTTGCTCTGTATAGTTTTTACCTTCTATAACAGTATTGCTAGCTGTTTTAACATCGCTAAGAATTACATTTACAATTTGATCTAAGGTAAAAGCTCCAATCAATCCTTTGTAATAAGCTTGTGAATATTCCAATCCTTTCTCATTAAAATAACGAGTTTTACCATTAGATGTATATGATCCTGCAACTCCTTCGGATGCTGTTTCACTACTAGCAAATACATCATTTATTTGACCAGAGATATAAGTATCAAAATCTGTATGAGAAGATGTTGCCACAAACTCAACTAATTTAGATCCATTTAAACTTGAATCACTAAAATTTGTTCCTTCTTTAAAACGATTATTAATATCGTCTACTGTAATAGCAGGATCCTCTGGAGCCGATAATTTTGCACCAATTTCAAATGCTTGTTTTAATAAAATAGTTTGTTCAGAATAATCTACCGTAGATACTCCATCTCTAGTAAATTTATATTCGGTTAATTTATCAACGATTTCTTCAATCTTATCATCACTAGAACATGATGTAAACATTACTCCTACTGCTACTAATACAGCTAATGTTAACTTTGTAATTTTCATTGCTTTTTATTTAGACTTGTTTCAATTTATTTTAATAACCGTGCAAATATAATGACCTATTCTAAATAAGCAAACATTATTTTAATTTATTATAAATAAACCAACATGGGAATTCTTATGAAAAAACCTGCAAAGCAACGTTGTAAGCACTTTCAAAACGTAGAGAATTGACTCCTGTAGTTGCTTGATGTTGCGTAAAGTAAGACAACATTTTTTCTGTAGGCATGTTCCCTGTTAACGCATCGGTAGCCATAGGACAACCTCCATACCCTTTAATTGCCCCGTCAAATCTAAGACATCCACTTTTGTAAGCAGCATCTATTTTTTCGTGCCATTTGTCTGGAGTAGTATGCAAGTGTGCACCAAATTCAATTTTAGGATAAGCAGGAATTAAATTAGAAAACAAATGCTCAATACTTTCTGGTGTAGAAGTTCCTACGGTATCAGACAAAGACAAAATACGTACACCAATAGATGATAATTTTTCTACCCACTTCCCTACTATTTCCAAATTCCATGGATCACCGTATGGATTTCCAAATCCCATAGACAAATAAGTAACAACTTCTTTGTTATGTTTTTGTGCCAACTCTAAAATATCTTGCAAAATTTGAAAACTTTCTGCAATTGTTTTGTGTGTATTACGTACTTGAAAAATTTCAGAAATAGAAAAAGGATATCCTAGATAACGAATCTCATCAAACTGACAAGCATCACTTGCTCCTCTGGCATTGGCCACAATAGCTAACAATTTGCTATTTGTTTCTGACAAATCTAACTGAGATAATAATTTTGCAGTGTCTGACATTTGAGGAATGGCTTTGGGAGATACAAAACTACCAAAGTCAACGGTATCAAAACCACACTGTAAAATAGCATTGATGAATTTTGCTTTTAAATTTGTAGGAATAAATTCTTTGATGCCTTGCATGGCATCTCTGGGACATTCAATGATTTTTACGTTGGATTGACCTATCATGGAGTCAAATATAATAACATTCTTAATTTATAGTGGTTTTATATGGTCCGTTTTACATTTAAATAGAATTGAAACAGTTTAATCTTTATCTATTTTCCTGTAGCTTCTAAAACCTAAAAAACAACAAGCCTACATTTATTTCTAGAAATAAGGTTATAATTTACCCGTTGTGCATTTGGGTGAAATTCTGTCTTTTCGAGTGGTTTTTCGGAATGAAATGAAGAAAAATTGTATCGAGAACGAGAATTTTAATATCAAAAATAGTTCTCGATACACTTTTTCGTACCTCAAAAGCACTCGAACTGACATTTAGTTTTTTTAAATTCCCAAATGCACAACGAGTTATAATCTATAACTTAATATTTCCGTTTTTATTATCTTCTTTTCTTAGTTTATTTCTTGGATTCAATGTTATAATAATTTTAAGATTGATTGATAAATTGTAAAATCAAAGAACATTCAATCTTTTCTTTTAAAACAAATACTTAATTTTAAGTTAAAGCTTACCAACCATGAAAATATTCAATGCTATACAAAGTAAGAATTTAGATGTATACACACAAAAAGAGCAGCACATCAACTCACTACAACTTATGGAACGTGCTGCAGAACAATGTACTGCTTGGCTAACAAAACAATATGCAAACACAACACCTTTTGTTCTTTTTTGTGGTTTGGGAAACAACGGAGGTGATGGTTTGGCCATAGCAAGAATGCTGTATTATTTAAACTATAATATTTCGGTATTTGTTGTAAAGTACAGCACGAAAACGAGTAATGATTTTGATGAAAATTTTACAATGTTGATAAAATTAACCTCCATAAAAATCATCCATTCTGAATATGAAATTCCTCAAATAGACAAAAAAAGCATTGTGGTTGATGCAATTTTTGGTGCTGGTTTGAATCGACCTTTAACAGGAATTTCTAAAACTTTGATTACGCATCTCAACAATTGTCAAAACATTAAAATATCAATAGATATTCCCTCTGGTTTGCAGTATGAAAACAATCAACATGTTGAAACACAAAGTATTTTAAAAGCAAATTACACATTGACTTTTAATTATCCTAAACTTTCTTTTTTACTACCTCAAACAGCTCATTACGTTGGTAATTGGCACTTGTTAGACATACAATTATCTTCTCATTATCAAGAAATTACTCCATGTGATTTTACATTTGTTACTGAAAAAACAATTCACAATCTACTGATTTCTAGAGATGTTTTTTCACACAAAGGAACCTATGGTCATGCAGAAATGCTTGGGGGCAGTTATGGAAAAATGGGAGCTGTGGTGCTGGCAACCAAAGCAATTTTAAAATCTGGAGCAGGATTGGCTACAGCTTACACCCCTAATTGTGGTATGCAAATTCTACAAATAACAGTGCCAGAAGCTATGTGGACAAACAATTCAGACTCAGATCATTTTTTAAGGGGAGATTATATTTCTACACAAAAAACGATTGGGATTGGACCTGGTATGGGTACACAAACTGAGACAGCTTATTTTTTACAACAGGTGCTCAAAAACACAACAAAACCAATGGTGATAGATGCAGATGCTCTTAATATTTTAGCAGCGAATTTAGATTGGATGTCCGAAATTCCTCAACAAAGTATTCTAACTCCACACCCTAAAGAATTTTCACGTTTGGTAGGCAATTTCAACAATGATACTGATAAACTAGAGAAACTAAAAAAATTTGCAAACACACACAATTGTATTGTGATTTTGAAAGGTGCGCATACAGCAATTGCAATTCCTAACGAAACTATATACATCAACAGTACAGGAAATGCAGGAATGGCTACAGGCGGTAGTGGTGATGTTTTGACTGGAATTATTACAGGTTTGCTCGCTCAACAATACAGTCCTAAAAATGCGGCAATTTTAGGAGTTTACATACACGGATTGTCTGGAGATTTAGCAGTAAAAGAAATGGGAAAGGCATCTCTAGTAGCAAGTGAGCTTGTAGCGTATTTAGGTAAAGCTTTCTTACATATAGAAAATGCTTCTCATCTTATTTCTTAGATTTCTTAAACAAAAAGCCCAACCACAATATTGTAGTTGGGCTTTGACTTGTATTTATACTGTTTTACAATCTGCTTAACAAATCTGATTTTTTACTTTCAAACTCTTCTACAGAAATTATGTTTTTATCTTTTAGATTTGCCAATTTTTCAATTTTACCAAAAATATCTCCTTCTGCCTCACTATTGTTATTATTGTTTTCAATAATTTGAGCAGGTTCTGAAACCACTGGAGCTTGTGGAGCCTGTAATTGATTATTATTATTGACTTGTTGAGAATTAGATTCTTCTTGTACACCTGAAACAATAGGTAAAGAACTTAAATTTACCGTACCGTATTGGCTGGTAAATGTTACCGAATAATTTCCTCCTTGCTGTTGCCCTACTCCTCCTATTTGATGATCTAAAGTATTAAAAATAGTAACTTTTCCATTTTGTTGAATGGCCAAACGTCCTATGTTTGAAAAGATAGCATAACTAGTTCCATTTTGACTTCCTGTTGAATTAGGATATCCTAAATCTCCCCACCAGTTACCAGATTGAGAACCATTTTGATTTTCTATTTTAGGCAATGGTTTGTATTGAATTCCCCCTTGATTGATCAAATTTGACAACTGTATACAAAGTCCATCAACAGTAGCTTTCAATTGATTGTTAAACATATCACCTACCATTGTCATTCCTCCCTGCATCCATTGGCCTCCACCACCTAATTCAGGAATATTAAATTGTGCCATTGTTCCATTACTTCTCATTAGTGCGTGCGTTAGGTTGGTAACAGCATCTACACTTATTCCATAACGATTTGCTACATTGATGATGTTCTGAAAACTAGCATCTGTAAATAGTGCATTCATATCTTTATCCCTTTCTTGGTTTAAATAATTTAGTGAAAATTATGCTACAAAGCTAACAATAATTACAATGAATACACTTTTTTAACGTATAAGTTTCTGCCAAAACACATTAAGTTAATATACTGATTTTCAAAACGTATATTTCCTGTTCAAAATTGATTTTCTTATGATTTTAATGCCTTCATTTCAAACTCCCTTAATGTAGAGCTAATCATACTTGGTCTTTTTTGAATAATTTCTTTCTGAAGAAAAAGTTGATTCAAAAAATCTCTTTGTATTTTAGTCTTCTAAAATCATCTTTTATGAATATCAATGACAAATCGAATCCAAAATTCTATGTACCTAGTCCAGATAGATACAAAACTATGAAATACAACCGTTGTGGGAATAGTGGAGTTTTATTACCTCAAATATCTCTAGGATTATGGCACAATTTTGGTTTTTATGATTCTTTTGAAAATGCAAGAAACATTTTAAAAAAAGCATTTGATTTGGGAATTACACACTTAGATTTAGCCAATAATTACGGACCTCCTTATGGAAGCGCAGAGGAAAATTTTGGACGAATTTTACACAAAGATTTTAAAGGGCATAGAGATGAATTGTTTATTGCTTCTAAAGCTGGTTTTGATATGTGGCCTGGTCCTTATGGAGACAACGGTTCTAAAAAATATTTAGTAGCTAGCATAGATCAGAGTTTACAAAGAATGGGCTTAGACTATGTAGATGTTTTTTACCATCACAGACCTGATGCAGAAACACCTTTGGAAGAAACCATGCATGCCTTAGATTTGTTGGTAAAACAAGGAAAAGCATTGTACATTGGTTTGTCTCGTTACAGTCCAGAAGAAACTATCAAAGCTCAAAAAATATTGTCTGACTTGGGAACCCCTGTTTTGATTCACCAATCTAAATACTCTATGTTAGAACGTTCCGTAGAACCTAAGCTGTTGCCCACCTTACTAGATGAAAAAATTGGGAGTATTGTATTTTCTCCATTAGCTCAAGGTTTATTAACAGACAAATATCTTAAAGGAATTCCAGAAGGATCTAGAGCCTCTAAAGACAATACTTATTTGCAAGCTGATGAAGTTCCTAAAACAATAGAAACTATTCAAAAACTAAATAAAATTGCTCAAAATCGTGGTCAAAAACTGTCTCAAATGGCTATTTCTTGGATTTTAACTCAACCTGCCATCACTACAGTTTTAGTAGGAGCAAGTAGCCCTCTGCAGCTAGAAGAAAATGTAAAAGCACTAGACAATACTATTTTTAGTTCTGAGGAATTAGACAAAATCAACAAAATTTTAAGTTAGTTCTATGGTAATCCCTTAATTTAAAAAAAGGGAGAGGCTCAAATTGAGTCTCTCCCTTTTTATTTCTAAAATCACTAAAAAAAGAGTAGTAGTAACTAATTACAACTACCCTTTTACAAAAACTAACTTTAACCTATTATAACTTTACAATTTGCTCCACCGAAGCTTCTTTTCCTGTATCAAATTTTAAAATGTAACTCCCTTTAGACAATTTTGTCATATTTAACAAAGGAGTTTCTTTGTTTAATTCTATAGTGTCTATCCACTGTCCTGTCATAGAAATTACATCTACTTTCAACTTATCGTAATCAGCATCAAAATCAATATGATAAAGACCTGCTGATGGATTTGGATACACTTTCAACTTATTATTTTTTAATTTTTTTTTTACGGATAACGATGTAGACAATTCTTCTGTACCAAATAGTTTATCATATTGTGGCAATTCTTCTGTGGCAAACCACAACGCTCTGTGTGGATGTCCGTCTCCTCGTTCGTGATCAAACCACCCTGGTTTTACATCTTTAAATTGTTTGGTTACTTCTATTCCTTTGTTGATCAAACCTTGAATGATTTCATCTGCATTTGGCTCAGAATTACTTTGGTCATTCGTTTCTCCTGGATCGTTTTCTATATCAAATAATTTCCATTTTCCATTTCCACCAGTTTTTACAATTTTCCAAGGGTTGCTAAAAAGTGATGCATTGTGAAATCCATTTTGTGGTCTCATAATAATCAACGGTTCATTAGGTCTTAATTCCTCGTTAGATATCAACTTATCCATAAAACTTTTTCCATCTAAAATTTTCCCCTCAGGTATACTTCCACCAGCCAAATCTACTAGAGTAGGATACAAATCCAAAGAGCTAATTTGATACTTATAACTTCCCGATGATTTTATTTTATTAGGCCAATGCACAAACATAGGAACTCTATGTCCACCTTCGTAAACACTTCCTTTTAAAGCGTATAAAGGATAGTTCACTGCACCTTTACTGTAAGTATATCCTCCATTGTCACTCAAAAAAACAATGGCTGTATTGTTATATACATTCATATCTTTTTTCAATTCAGCAACCAATCGACCTACATTCTTATCTAAATTGGTTACCATAGTAGCATAAGTAATACGTGCTTGCACAAATTTCTCAATTAATTCTTCTTTTTTTGTAGCGTCAGACTCTTTATTTACAGGAGTAGATTCTGTAATGTAAGGACTATTTCTAATCAAATCCTCAAAATTTGGATTGTCAATTTTGAATTGAGCAATTTCATCCGCAGGAGCCTGTAACGGAGTATGTGGAGCGTTGTATGCCAAATACATCATAAAAGGATCTGATTTGTCTTTGTTTTTGGTTACATAAGAAATAGCATCATCTGTAAGAATGTCTGTTAAATATTCATCTTGCTCAAACTCTTCTTTTGAAACATATGCCCTGTCTCTTTGCAAAGGATCTTGATATTCATTAATGACGGGGTTGCTAGTTCCTTGTCTTCTATAAAAAGAATCTTCATACTCACTTTCAAAATAGTTTTTACCCCCACCTAAAAAACCGAAAAAATAATCAAATCCTCTATCCAATGGCTGATAAGAACCTTCTGTAAAACCCAAATGCCATTTACCAAATGCAGCTGTATTATACTTTTCGTCTTGCAATATTTTAGAAAAGAAAGTCTCGTCTGTTGGTATTCCTAAAGGAGAAGTAATATCATTAGGTAAATTGTATTGCGCTCCAATTCTATGAGGCATTACTCCTGTTAACAAAGCTGCTCTACTCGGTCCACAAAAAGGGTGTGCTACGTGTGCGTTGCTACATATAATTCCGCTGTTGGCTAATTTGTCAATATTTGGTGTAGGAATAATTCCTCTATCAGCAGGATAATCTCCCCCTCTATTAAAACCTACATCTCCATAACCTAAATCATCTGCTAAAATTATAATAACATTAGGCCTTGTTCCTTTTGTTTGTCCAATTATTTGTCCTAAAGAACAAAAAAGAACTACTAATAAAGTTTGAATTCTATTCATTTATTTTAATGTTTTAATTTGGATTATCTGACAAGCTATTTACTTGTCTAAATCTAATGCAAAATTAAGACACTATTCAGGAATGATACAAATACTATATTGACTACAAACAGCCTATTAAACACATGAATAATTCAAAGAACAAAGTATTTTACTAATAAATAACCAAAAACAACAACACAACATTGATTTTCATTCTTCTACAAACGTTGTGAATTAAAAGTTTGCAACCTTGATAACAATAAGTATTTTTGCCACATGATTTTAAAAGATACCATCGTTGCTTTGGCAACAGCTTCTGGAGTGGGAGCCATTGCTGTAATTCGTTTGTCAGGACCTGAAGCTATTGCTATAGCTGATGCTTGTTTTCAATCTATACACAAACAAAAATCTCTCTGCAATCAAAAATCTCACACCTTACATTTAGGACATTTTTTAGACGGACAACGTGTAATTGATCAAGTTTTAGTGTCTGTTTTTAAAAATCCACATTCGTACACGGGTGAAGATACTATTGAAATTTCTTGTCATGGATCTCAATACATTCAGCAAGAAATTATCCAAATTTTATTGCAAAAAGGAGTTAGAATGGCTGATGCGGGTGAATTTACCCTACGTGCTTTCATTAATGGTAAATTGGACTTATCTCAAGCAGAAGCAGTTGCAGATTTAATTTCTTCAGATTCTGAAGCTTCGCACCAAATAGCCATGCAACAAATGCGTGGTGGTTTTTCTAATGAAATTCAACTACTAAGAGACCAGCTGATCAACTTTGCTTCTTTGATAGAATTGGAATTGGATTTTGCCGAAGAAGATGTGGAATTTGCAGACAGAACTGAATTTAAAAATTTAGTCGCTAAAATTCAATTGGTGTTAAAAAGATTGATTGATTCTTTTGCGGTTGGAAACGTAATCAAAAATGGAATTCCTGTGGCTATTGTAGGAGAACCTAATGTGGGGAAATCTACCTTACTCAACGCTTTGTTAAACGAAGAACGTGCCATTGTATCTGAAATTGCTGGAACTACACGTGACACTATTGAAGATGAAATGATTATTGATGGTGTTACTTATCGATTTATAGATACTGCTGGAATTAGAGAAACTAAAGACGTGGTAGAAAGCATTGGTATTAAAAAAACGTTTGAAAAAATCAATCAAGCGCAAGTGGTTATTTATTTATTTGATGCTCAGAAATTCAAAACTCAGAGTTCTGTATTAAAATTAGAAATCAGTGTCATCAAAAACAAATATCCACAAAAACAATTGATTGTCATCGGAAATAAAGCAGACACCATTAGCCCTGAGCAAACTGCTTATCTAAAAACAGAAATTCCTGAACTTATAACCATTTCTGCCAAAGAAAAATCGGGGATTGAATCTTTGACCAACGAACTAACTAAAATGGTAAACATTGGTGCATTGAACAACAATGATACTATTGTAACCAACTCCCGCCATTACGATGCTTTGTTAAAAGCCTTGAGAGAAATTAACAAAGTAGATGAAGCGATCATCAACAATGTGTCTAGCGATTTAATGGCTATAGATATTCGGGAAACTTTATATTATTTTGGACTCATTACCGGTGAAGTTACCAACGACGAATTGTTAGGGAATATTTTTGCTAATTTTTGTATCGGTAAATAACTTATGAAAATGAATGAAAACAAAAACAAATAAATGAAATTAAAATTATTATAATCAACAATTTAAGTGAAAGCATCTATTATTTACTTTCATGTTTTTTCATTTATTATTACTTTTACTGCTCTTAAATTACACCTGTTTAATTTTATAGGGGTAATTTTTACACCTGTAAAAGCAGAAAAATGAAAATACACTTAAGAAGAAAAAAACTTAAAGGAAGAGAAAGTCTTTCAATTGAGTATTACAATGGGACTATTACCGATGAACATGGCAAACAAAAACATGATCGTAAATACGAACACTTAGAGCTGTACTTGACTTTAGACCCCAAAACTCAAAAAGAAAAAAAAGATAATAAAGAAACACTTGAAACAGCTGAACAAATATTAGCCATTAGAAAAGCTGAATATTTTCAAGGTAAATTTAATTTAAAAAATTCTCACAAAAGCAATAGAAGCTTTCTTAATTACTATAATCAGTTAAAAGAAGATCGTTACGATAGCAAAAGTAACTACGATAACTGGGATGCTGCTGAAAAACATATCTCTAGATATTGTACTCCTTCTCTAACTTTTGACAACGTAGATGAGAAATTTGCCAAAGGATTTAGAAAATACTTAGATAAAGATGCTTTAACTAAAGGCGGAACTCCATTATCTCAAAATTCAAAATACACTTATTTCAATAAATTTAAAGCAGCTATAAGAAATGCTTATGAAGAAGGTTATATAGATACAAATATTCTTAAAGGAGTTAAAAGCTTTGCTATGGCGGAGTCAACAAGAGAATATCTTACTTATAAAGAACTACAGAGTCTTACAGATGCAGAATGTAAATATCCAATATTAAAAAAAGCATTCATATTCAGTTGTTTGACAGGAATTCGTTGGAGTGATATTGATAAAATGGTATGGTCAGAGGTTAGAGATGAAGATGAAACATTTAGAGTTATTTTTAAACAGAAAAAAACTGATGGTCTTGAATATTTATACATTTCTGATCAAGCAAGAAAGTTATTAGGTGATAGAAGAAGTGCAAGTGACAAAGTTTTTAAAGGCTTAAAATATGGTGCTCATTTTAATGCTGAAATTTTAAGATGGTGTATGAGAGCAGGTATTACAAAACACATCACATTTCACAGTGCCAGACACTCAAATGCTGTCCTATTATTAGAAAATGGAGCTGATATATACACAGTATCTAAAAGACTAGGACATAAAGAGTTAAGAACCACTGAGATCTACGCAAAAATCATAGATTCTAAGATGAAAGAAGCTGCTAACTTAATACCAGAATTGACATTATAATGAAATTAAATAAACTACGGTCTTTTGTTATTAAAATAGATAAAATATGTTTTTCATTAATTATTAAACCAGGATTAATATTAAAAAAATATAAAAATTTAATCATACCTCTTTTAGGGGCTACTATAGGTGTTTTTACTCTGTTAGAATATATATGTAGGATATCTGTACCATTTATAAATTATTTGTTTTCAATAAATAATAATTTAATCTTAACTCAAATAAACCTTATAATTCCTTTTTTTTATGTTTTCATTATTTTTATTGCTATGCTAATGTTTTTTAATGTTTTATTAAAAATTAAACCTGCTGATATTTCAAAGTATAATGAGACAAAACAAACAACAAATAGTGAAAAACAATTAAATAAATTAATAAAGAACAACAATTTTGAGACTACTTTAAATTTAAACATTCAAAATAATAACAATTCTTTTTTTAAAGAAGTAAACAATAATAGTCAATTAACAGAAATAAACAATACCTATAACTCTTATAAAGAAAACAAAGAAGAAATTATTAATAATAACATTCATACTTCATTCAAAGAGATTAATAATAATCACAATTTAAAAGAAACGAATAACACTTATAACTCTTTTTATGAAGAGAAAGAAAAAACCATAAAAGAAGAAGTAGTACCTTTTGAAATTAAATCTAAAATAATTGAGCAAATAGCTGATAAGTTTCAAAATTTCTTTCAAAAAACAAATTCAAATGAAGAAGACATAATAAACTTATTTTTATTAAATAAAAATGCAATTAAAAACGACATAAAACTTTACAAAAATCATAAACAGTTTTGTTTTATCTTATATATTTTAAACAAAAACTCTATTCTTAAAAAGAATGAAGCTTTGGATATATACTCCATTATTAAAGGTAAAAGGGAAATAGGACAAGATAATTTACAAAAATATTTTTCAGAATTTAAATTAGAAAATTTTATTACTAAACATAAAAAAGATACCTATAAAAATCTTGAATCCGATTTAGAGTTAATAATAAGGAACAACATTAAGTCTATTAACATTTCAAAAAAAAATAAAGTTATCAACTAACAATCAATAAGTTAATAATCAAAAACGATAATTCAATAGACACTCCAAAGTTTTCCTTTAAAAGATTATCGATATGAAATCGACAATCTTTTAAAGGAGCTTACTTTATTTTCGAATATACTTTGTATTACCTCCAGCAACATAACGTTTACCATCTTTGGCAAAATCCCAAACGTTAGAGACTTCTCTACGAGCTGGTAACTCATTGTCAAGTTGGTTTACTTTTTCTTTCACAACTCTTCTAAATTTTCGGTTGGCTTTTTGCTTATCTACTTTTTCTGATTTAGCCACTGTGTTTCCTTGAATTTTTGTTTTTCTATAAGATCTACTCATAATTTTTTATTATTTAAATATAATAGACTCGTTAACATTTTTCATCTTATAAAGATGCGCTTATTATTTTAAAATGAAACCTTAACCTTTTTAAGATTTCTAGATTTTAAACATTTTTCTGATAGCTTATCCAAAATAAACTCTCCTTTATAAAGAGATTCCGTTTTTTCTCCTGGTTTTAATGCTGTAAAATGGGTTTTTACATATTTGTTCAAGATTTCAGTAGTATCTTTTACCGTATAAGGTTTATATACTTGGTATTGCCATGATTCTACTTCTTGTAATTTAGTTTCGTACTTTGTTTTTTCTTTGGTAAACAATTCTTTCAAGGCTTTTGCACTAATAGCTCTAATTCCTGTCTTTTGATCTTGCTCAAGAATCTTTTTATTATAAGATGCAATTGATTTATTGAATGCTTCAATCTTGGAGGTTTTATTCTTTTTAAAATTTTCCTTCAAAATTTTAAGACTGTCACCAACTGTAATATCCTCTACTTCAAAAAGAGTAAATTTTATTTTAAAATCGTATCTAACACCATCTATGGTCTCAAGTTGCTTTTTAACGGTTTCTTTTTCTTTTGACTGAGCTATTAAATCATTGTTTAATAACATTATAGTCACTATTAATAATATAAATGTTTTCATATTGTTTTTGTAATAATTGATAAATGTGTAGCTCATATAAGTAAAATTATACTTAGGAATCAAACACAGCTACGATAGCTAAAATGCTTATATGAGTTATACATTACTAAAGAGAATAAAGTTTTAAAACTATTCTCATTGTTTTAATCCCTAATATGATAATGATAGCTGTTCTATAGAAGTACCAGGAGTCTTGACATGTTTTTTATGATAAACTTCAGCACCATCTTTTAAAATCATTAAATCATACTCATAATCTCTTTCAGCATCTTTATCTACAGTTACAGTTACAACAACATGGATAGAATTTGTGTCTTCTTCATTGGTATATGAAAATTGACCTTCTTCTTTTTCTTGCATGTTTAAAAGCACAGGGTTTCCAAGGTTTTCATTACTTGAAACATCTATAATTTTAGAAGCAACCATACCATCATTAATAGAAGTTAATGAGAGTACAACTATTGATTCATTCAGATCTCCTTCCTGAGTAAATATTACCTCATAATTATGTTTTTCAGCATTATTTGTTTCTTCTTTAATAGATTCATCTTTACCACAGCTGATTAACATCATTGAGGTAATAAAAATACTTAGTATCTTTTTTTTCATCATATTGGTTTTTAATTAATTATTTATTGAAGTTTTTGTTAATAAAATCTTTAATAGTTGTGGTATTGTGCGTGTTAACTTCATAAGCTAATTCTCTACACTTTTTAAGTAGTGTATTACGCTTGTGCTCTTTTGTTTTAAAAATTTGAGGATTGGATTTAACGTAAAGAACTGAATCTTTTAGTATTTCAGTTTTAGTTAAATCATGGATAGTTTCATGGTATCTATCAAGATCTGTAGATGTGAACCCAAACTCTTTGGCAAGAATTTCTTTGAGGTTAAATTGGCGATTATTTTTCATTTTTCACGTATAAAAAAGCGTGGAACTGAACTCATTGGACTGTAGGTATCGCCAAACACCTTCCCCCAAATGAGAAACAGCCCACGCAAAACGTGGGCGTCTCAACATTGATTTATGGGGAATTAAAATTGGCGATTTTACAGTTCCTAAATCAAGCTAAACGCTTTGTATTTTAATATTTTCTATTCGCTAAAATAGAAACTTTATATCTTGACTACAAGATTATAAACAAGAAAAAATATTAAATTTTAAAAACAAATAATTCTATCATCAACATCACAATTGATAAAGACATCAGTATTAAATACAATAAAAATTTCTTATTCTGTTTTTTTAATTCAACTAGAGTCCCTTTTATTACCTCTTTATGCTCCTTATTTTGAGTATTTAAATATTGTATATTAGCTTCTAAAAGTTTTCCTAAATTATTAAGATTAGGCTCTATTTTAATTTGCTTTAAATCTTCTTTTTCTTGTTTAAACTCTTTTACTAAAGCTTCCATATGATTGATTTCATCTACAATCATTTCTGTTATGGTTTCTATCTTCGCCATCTGTTTTTTCTTTTTTTATTTCTGTTTGGTTCATACTCTCCTGAATAGTCAAATAATAAATTATTGTAGTTAAATAGTCCTTTATTATTACTTAACTCTTTTTTCTGCTCTTTAGGGATTTCAAAATTCAATTTATTGATAGACATATCTCTATGGACTTCTGAGCCTTTAAAACTATGTTTTTTGTATTCATACCTAAATCCTTGGAGCTTATTCTGCTTATTAATTACTGGTTTTACAATCACATTATTATTTTTCATTTTTTTAATGTAATCTTTTAATGATTTTGGTCTTTGTTTCATCATTGAATCATGAATAGATTTAATTTCTCCTCTTATTAATTTTGTGTTTTCTTGTTTTTGTTCTTTAACTTGTTCTACAGTGGTTAATCCCATTTGTAAAGCCACATTTTTTGCTGCTAATTGAGCTCTTTTACCTATCCTCCAGGCATCAAATGCTTCTCCTGAAAAATTCACTCGATTTACATACAAATGAGCATGTAAATGTTCTTTATCACGATGTACATACCCTACTGCTTGGTGTTCATCTAGTTTTAACTCTTTTAAAAAAAGTTTACACATTTTTTTTAAATCAGCTTCATTCATTTTTTTACCATCTTCTATTGTTGGACTAATAATGAAACTAAAAGTATTCTTCTTACAATAGGTATTTTGATCCTGAAACAACTTAAACTCTTTAGCTATTTCACTAGGTTTTTGACTATGTAAGTAGTTACTAAAAATAATTTTTGCATCTTTATTTATGTCGTCTCCATAAAGCAATGCTGCTTTGGTATTTGAGAGACACGTTCCTTTAGCTATCATTAGTTAAATCCTTTTAAATGTTCTTTAAATTGATTAGCCAACTCTCTTACTTCTAAACTTAAACTTGGATTATTTTTTGAGAACATATTACCAATCCTCTGAAAGTGATGATGGTATTGTAAAAGAGATTTATACAACTCTATTTGTTCATCAGTAAAGCGCTCTATTATCTTTTGATTATTTACACTTCTTCTGCAAAATTCACTAACTGATAATCCACATAATTCTGCATTTTTTTTAATGAGTTTTCTCTCATATAGAGAAACTCTAATTTCTATTCTATAATTTTTCATCTTTTGCGAATTTCAATGAGCAAAAGCAAGATTTGTACGTACGTGCATCCATCTTGCTCTACTCACATCTCTTATAAATTATTAAAACCTTCTTGAATCACCTTCTAATTCCAAAAAATTAAACATTTCAAAAAATCTATCCATAACACGATCCCCATATTTTTTATGTAATTCATATTTAGTCAGATTCGTTGTCACATGAGTTTTCAAACCATAAGCCTTAAAATTTTCATAACGAAGTTCAAAAATCCTAGCCATTAAATTTTCTTTTACTCCCCATGAGTTCGCTAATTTTTCTGTTCCTAAATCATCAAAATGAATACAACCTTTTTGATGATATTGAACGACATATTCACCTTCCTTTTCAAATTTTGAAACAATTTCATTAACAGATACATTTTTGTACCACAATTCAGATATTTTGTGTTTTTTACTAATATTTTGAATAATATCAAAAATTGAAGATTTTCCTGTACCGCAATTACCTAGTATTAAAAGTCCTTTTTGCAATTGACCATCACCTTTTTCAAATTCTAAATTGTTTGTACAGTAAAGAGATATTTTATGTAAAAACTCTCTATTATCATTATCTACTGTAAACTCTCTATTTAATTGTAAAAAATAATCTTTAGATTCAATATTTAATATTTTCTTAAATTCTTTTAAATCAGACATCCTCTTTCTTTTTTGTTTTTAAAAAAAATATTAGAATTAATATTTTTTTTATTATTAGTTTTAATATTATCATTCAAAATTTCTTTAATAGGCCTATCAAGATTAATTTCACAGGGTATTCCAATTATTGTGATATACCTATTCAAAATTTGTTTAGTACCTTTCTTGTAAAATCTATGTCTTTTTATATAGTTTCTATCTTCTAAGTTTTTTAACCAATTATTTATGGTCTGGATTGAAACATTATATAAATTCATGAAATAATTGTTGCTACAATAACAAAATCCATGTAGATTACTTAATGCAGAAATTTCTGCAAAAAGTAATTTGGCCGAGGGAATTACCTTTTTGTCATATCTTATATTAGCGGGTAATATTGCAAAATAAGAAGGTGAGTTTTCACTATGAAATAAATCTGATTTTTGATCATTTATATTAGTAAATTGTCTTTTTTCGATATCTTTGTTATCTGACTTACAAAGATTTCCTTTATTACTTTCTGAAGTAATGGGGGATTTTTTGTTTAAACTCATTTTCGACTATCTTTTAGAGTTAAACACATAGTCTAAAGCTTTTTGCTTAGGGCTATTTGAGGCATCATCCCTTAAACACCAATCTTCTAACTCTTTTTTATCAAAAAGTATAGCTCCTCCTGTGGGTCTCTTTGCAGGAATACCACTCTCTTCTTGATTAGATGTGAGTTTATACATCTTAGATTTACTAAAACCAGTAAGCAAACAGGCTAATTCAAAATTAATGACTCTTTGATTTAGTAATAGTAGTTTTTCAAGTCTTTCAAATCTCTCTTCAAAATTAAATTCATTTCTGTTCATAATAATCGTTTAATAATTTATAAATGAACAAGTGCACTTGTAATAGTTGTTAACGGATACAAATAAATGACAAGATTTGGACTCAAAAATTTTTAATGATTTAATCATTGAAAATCATTATTTATTAAACTATAAAACAGACACTTAAAATAAAATAATGATTTTATTCATTGTTTTATCATTGGTTTAAAAGCTAATTACAAAGTAAAAATGCAGATACAGCACACATATCAAACTTACTTTCAGTTCTTAAACTTTAAATAGAATAATAACTTTATCTTATGGTGTTTATAATTTCGCTAGAATTATATATATTATACCTTGTACTAAACTGCTTCCCAAATGTGTTCTTCTGTGAGTATTTTACCCTCCTTAAATGGAGATTCTATTTTTATTAAAATCGATGACTATACAATGCTTATAGATGGTGGTTATGTAGACACTTTTAATAATTTTATTAAGCCTGAACTTCTTAATTTAAGTTCTTTAGATTTGTCATTAAATCATCTAGTTGTTACTCACATTGATGGAGATCATATTTCAGGGATTATTAAACTTCTAAAAGAAAACAATAGTACTTCTTTTATTCAAATTGAAAATATATGGCACAATTCATTCAAACACATAAAGGAGTTTAATCCCAATATAAAATTCAAAGGAAAATCAGTAAAAGAATTGCAGGTTAATTATAATTTAAAAGAAGAGCAAACTGAAACTACAAAAGATATTTCTTCTGTTCAAGGCTCAACATTAGCTTCAATTTTATTTGAAAATAAATATAATTGGAATGCTGAATTTAATGGTAAAGCTATTTCTATAGACATTAAAACAACTATCAAGTTAACAGACGAAATTACATTAAAATTATTATCTCCTTCTAATGAAAAGCTTTCTACTCTAAATAAAGATTGGAAAAAAGAGTTATATCAAAAAGGATACTCCACTACAGAAGATTTAGAAGGGTTTAGTGAAATAGCTTTTGAATCTTTAGTGGCACTTCAAAAAGAGCAAAAATTATTAAAAAAGAAAAACATATCAACCACTGGTTTAAATATAGACGAATTAGCTAAATCTACTTTCTATGAAGACGATAGATCCGCCAACGGAAGCTCAATAGCATTTGTTATAGAATACAAAAAAAAGAAGCTACTGTTTTTAGCAGATTCTCATCCCTCAATTATTATTAATAGTCTTAAATCACATTATAACGAAGAAGATTTCCCTATATATTTTGATTTAATAAAAGTTTCACATCATGGAAGTCAAAATAATACAAATTTAGAATTATTAAAAATGATTACGTCTCAAAAGTATATATTTTCAACCAATGGAAAAACACATAATCATCCAGATAAAGAAACTATAGCTAGAATAATTCACCAAAAAACAACAAACGTTAAAGAGTTGTTTTTTACATATCCATTAGAATCTATTGAAGCTTTTAAAAATGATGAATTAAAGCAAAAATATAACTATCAGATAACTGAAATGAATGGTTCGAAACCTATAAAATTTGATTTATAATATGAGTAATATAATTGACCCCTCACAAATTCAGAACAGTATTATTAAGATTGAATACAAAGGAAATCAAGGTACAGGTTTTTTTGTATCTCAAAATGTTATTTTAACAGCTTTTCATATTTTTCTTGAAGCAGAAATTGATAATTCTAAAATAGTCATATTAAAAAATAATGAGGTTATTATAGGAAAAGTATTGTCATATGATGATGAACTTGATATTTGTTTAATTAAAACAGAAGAATCCTTTAATAGCTATCTTCCTTCTCAATCAACTGGTATTAAAATAAAAGAAGATTGGCAAACCTTCGGATTTCCTAATAAAGGAGAACAGGATGCTATGAAATTTTTTGGAACCATTAGTCATAAAGAAACTAAAGAAAAATACGATTTCATATTAAATTCAGAACAAGTAGAGAGTACTTATGATTATGGAGGACTTTCAGGAGCTCCGGTAGTAAGCAACGAAAAAGTAATCGGAATAATCTTAAAACAAATTGACGATAAATTAGGAGCTATTTCTATTGATGAAATCAAAGACTATTTAGCGGTAAACGACATAGATTTTGAAATAGAAGAAAACCATACTGATTTACCATCACAATTCACCAACGAAATACAACGCTCGGTAAAAAACAAAACTGTATTAGATAGTCTTGAAAATGCTACTTTAAAAAAAGGAAACTGGATTTTAATGACTGGAACTCCTGGTTCAGGTAAATCTTTAAATATAGCTTTATTTAAGCCACAAAATGATACTATTTCTATTATAGGTAAATACTTTGTTAAAATACCTAACGACGACAAACCTAAAAGTTTAAGAACATCTAGAGCTTTTTTTCTGAAATGGTTAGAAGAGCTCATCGTCTTTACAGTTCACGGAAGTACACTTCCTAAAGAGACTAAAAGTATAGACGAAAGGATAGAAAGGCTACCAAGTTTAGTTCAAGATTTAAGTGTTTATTATAGTAAAAATAAACAAACAGGAGTTTTATGTATTGATGGACTTGATGAAATAGAAGGATTAAAAGAATTCATAGGTATTATAAACTTTACACTACCTAAGAACATAAAGGTTATACTTTCTTGTACCTCTAAAGAAATATTGCCTAGAGAAATAAAAAATTATATAAATACTGAAGAGCAATTAATAAAGGTTACTCCTATTAATCTGACAAAGTGTGAACATTTAATTATAAGAGAAATAGGAAGTGGAGTATTAAAAATTGAAAACGTACAACAACTAGCACTAAAATCTGAAGGACACCCACTATACTTAAGGTATTTAATAAATTTTGTTAAAAATAATAATGAATTAAAAGAGGGGCAAGATAATTTCGAAGAATGGATAGAGAAAATCCCTGTTATTGAAGGGGATATAGAAAACTATTACAACAGTATTTGGGATTTATTGTATGAAGATAAAAACAAACTTTGGATAAGTCTAAGTATTTCTCAATTAAGAAGTCCTTTAGAGAAAGAAAATATTATACATATTTTACCAACAGACGTAAAAGCTTCTTTCTATTCATCATTTCCAAGTATAAAATATTTATTTACTGAACAACACAATAAAATTGAAATATTCCACAACTCTTTTAAAGAATTCATAACAAAAAAAGTAGAGTTTTTTATTAAAGACTGTAATGATAACATAGTTACTTTCTGTGAAAATAATATAGACAATGAATACTCAATAGAAAATGGATTACATCACTATACGTTAAGTAATACCCCTGAAAATGCATTACAAAATTGTAATCAAGAATGGGCAGATAAACTAGCCCTGAATCATATTGAACCAGATCTAGTTTTATTAGATATAAAAAATACAATCAGCTTATCTCTAAAATTAAAACAAACAACAGAACTGATTAGGCTTTTATTACTTTTACAACGTATAGAGTTTAGATACGATTATGTATTATATGAATATGCAGAAAATATAGCGTTAGCTTTAATAGCTAATAAAAAATATAAACACGCTTTAAAATATATCGTAAGGAGAAATATTTTATTAGTTGACAATCATCAAGCCATAATCTTTTTGCAATTATTGTATGAAGCTGAGGCTTTTAAAGAAGCAAATGTATTACTAGAAGCTATCGATGCAAGGTTTAGAAAGGAAATAGGCAGTGATCAAGGAAATGAAGAAGGAATTCCTATGGATATTTTCATAATGCAAGCCAATGCTCTTACATTGTCTTCGTTTGAAGATTTTGAAATAGGGTATGGGAATTTTATGAAGTTTAAATCATTGTTAAAAATGATGCAGACTGAAAGTGAAGCAGATACTGAAAACAATAATACATCTAACCTTTATTTAATAAGAGAATTCTGTGCATCTTGGAATAAAGCATACATGCTCAGATCAAGAGATATTCATGTTTCATCTATAGAAGCTTCAGAAATGTCAGGCGTATCCATAGATAGCAAATGGGCAAAAATGATAGCTCTTGCAAGACTTCATTATGACGAAATTAATCAATACAATACTAATTATTATGACGAAAATGACAATTGCTTTAAAATCGTGAATGATATTGAATATCTAATTTCTAATCACGGTTATATTAATGATAAAGCAGAAATTACAATCCTAATTAAATCTCTTTTAGAAGATAGTAAGAATATTTCTCTAGTTAGGGAGCTTATTAATAAATATTTTGATTTTGAAATAAACACAAGTAGTATAAGAGACAAAAATGGAGTAGATTTTAATTTTCCGGATTTTATAAATATTGAATTCGAATCCAAATGTAAAGGCTATATAAATGAAGACGGAATATTTCCAAAAGTCAAAGATAGATGGGGAGAAAATGGTTGGGAATACTATTTAGAGAGTCTAATTGTTCTCCTTCATTTTATTGAAGGGAAAGCTTATAATTTAAAATCTAAAGATGATTCAGAAGGTTTTAAAGCTATCAAAGTACAGCTTCAATTGATTAGATCTTCTTTAAATTTTTCATTCGAAGAAAGAAGTCATTGGAACAGAAGCTATCAGTTACCAGAAGCTGTATTTCCTTTACTATATAAAGAACTAGTCAACTTATATTATAACTTCAATAATGATGAATTAGACTCCTTTCTTGAAGATATTAAGCAAAATACCACTGATCAATTGGGACTTTTTTCAGAAGGCTATAGAGAAGTATTATATGAAATAATCAAGCAGTTGTTACTTCTAAATTATGAAACATCAAAAATAGAATCTTTAGCACAATTATGGAAACAACATATCCTAAATGGAGTACAAAACAGATGGGAACGTACCGAAGAATTATTAAAAATAACTGAGATATATGCCCTTTTGGGTAAAACATCAGAATTTGACGATACGTTTCAAGAAGTTTTAAACACATCCATGGGACCTACTTGGTACAAAGAAGCTCAATTAGACTTATTGAATTCTACACTTTCTTATTTAAAAAACGATAGTACTAGTATTAACAAATATATTAAAGACTATGCTTCTTTACTAGATTATGCTTCAGGAGAAATGACTTTTCAGAGATATGTAAGGTATGAAAAAGAAGGTTTTATTAGTAGTCTGATTATAAACGGTAGACTAGATTCTGCACTAGAATACTTTAGACAAGAAATTCTTCCTTCTCCATCATTATTAATAGACAATGCTGAGAAAAGTGCGTTTGATGCTCCAACAATAGGAAATGGTTATAATCTAGGTGCAAGAAATTTTGTTGAACAAAGTGGTATACTAAAAATCTTAAAAAATATTGAAGATTTATCTCCCTATTTAAAATGGGCGTTATGTAAAGTATTCACTATTAATGATGATAACTTTAGATATATAATTTCTTATGGAGAGGAAATTGCTAAAGTATTAAATAAAATAGAAGCTTTAGATAATTCTTACATTGAAAATATAACTGAAAGCCTCTCCGAAATTATTGAAGACCAAGAACTAAATAAAGATGACACAGCAGCTCTTTTAAATAAACTATACATTGATTTAACATCCTCGAACATAATTCGTTTAAAATCGCATTTAATTAACAGAGGTATTTCTTGGGGTTCAGAAAATGAAGAAGAGAAAACGATAGAAAGCCAACCACTAGAAAAAAACAAAAAGGTTTCAGAATTCGAAAAGTTCAATAACTCTGTAAACTCAACCACAAATAGGTTACAATTAGTAGAATCTGGGATTAATTCTTTTGAAAAAGAGAAAATAAGCATATGGTATAACAACTGGTCTGGAGAACATAGTAAATCGAAAAGAAATATAAAAAAACTATTAGAAACCGATACAGAAATAACAGAGACTTTATGTTATGACATATTAAAATTCAATGAAACTCCTTGGTCAGTCTGTAAAGAAGTAATATGGTTTTTAGAAGGTAAAATAGCAAAACCACAAATAGAAGATATCTATAAAATTGTTAATAACCATTTTCATTACATTATTCGTCCTGATGACGCTGTGAAAGAAAAGTACTCTTGGTTAGATAACGAAAATGAAAAACTCAGTAGCAATTCTCAAATCATTGATTTTTTAATATGGCTACTTAATCACCCTTTCACTAATGTTAGAGAAAAAACATTTAATACTTTAGTAGAATTAGCGACATATTTAGGAGAAGAAATAATAATGAAGCTAATAGAGTCTACTCTATCTGAAGCCCCTTTATTATCAACTGAGATAAGTTCTCATATACTAAAAAGGGTTTCGGAGATAAACCCAGAAATAATAATAAAAACACTAGAAACAGAACCTGGTTTTGTGAGTCAAATAGCTAAGCTCTCTCATTTCACAATTAAGTACAATTACATCGTATTAGCAAATAATATTCAAAAGATAGGTTATAAAAAACTAGAAAATGAGATAAATAAAACAATTCTAGATTCACCTATTAAAACAGGTGACATTTTCTTAGAAGAAGATTTCCTAAGACCTATTGATGACACTTTAGAAGAATTAAATAATGAAGAACTTTTAAACGGGAAGTTTTGTGAAATACTAACCTCAAAAGTGAAAGAATATTGTTATCCTTTAAAACCTATTGACCTTATAAAGTCAGACAAATATCTTCGCAGGAGTTTTTACGATGAAACACAATATAGAGGTAGATACGATGATATATTAAACCACGCTTTAAATACAGCTATTACCTCCGTAGTAAATAAGAATAACCTGAAAACAATTTTTGAAATTTTAAACAATGATTGAAAGTAGAAAGAACTACAGAGATTCTAGACTAGAATTTGAAAGACACTTGAACCTTTTAGCAGAATTAATGGAGCAGGGTAAATTAACCATAGCTGAGGGTTTAAGACACTCTGTAGATGGAATTACTAAGGTTAGATATTCACCTAACAAAAGAATAGACTTGAATACAGTTAATGAAATGGTTAGAAATATGGCTATGATGGCTTCAAATCAAAATGATTTTAAAGAACATGATTGAGAACAAAAAAAATTATAGAGATAGTAGATATGATTTTGAAAGAGATTTAAATCTCCTACATGAAGTATTAATCGATGGGAAAATTCGTTTTACAAAAGAATCTTCAAAGAGTATTGATGCAATAAAAAAAGTGAGATATAGTCCAAATCAAAGAATAGACTTAAACACAATAAATGAATTAGTTAGAGTCACAGCTATGATGGTCTCAAACCAAAAAGATACTCAAGAATATGAAAAATAAAAATTTAGGTGGTATGCCACCACTAAAAACAAGAAAAGAAATGGAACATAATCTTGCTTTAGTATTTGAAAACACATTAAGAAAGCTAAAATCTAATGATAAAAGTTCAAAAGAAAGTATTTTAATATTTACAGCTCCTCATTTAAAGAAAGTTAAAACTGCACCTAACTCAAGATTAAATTTACTAACTATTAATGAATCTATAAGACTTCAAGCTAATATGTTAAATTGGATGAAATAAATATATAGAATAGTTTTAGTTCAAAATTATTCGACACTTTTTAATTATTTATCATCTCATCTCTAAAATAAAGACCACTTTCAATCATAGCTTTAACAAGTACTATCTTCCAATTATTCATACCAAACTTAGCTTCCTTGTTTTTATAATGAGCAAGAAGAAATCTAGCTAACTCGTCTTGAGTCTTATCGTCACAGCTATCTATCAAATATTCTAGTTCAGAAATTTCATTATCCGCATTCTCTTTGAAGCGCTGAAGTAATTCCAACTTATCATAATGACTTTCAATTACATTAAATAAGTCATCATCTATATTGTGAACATTTTTTATCTCAAAACTAAAGTCAATATTAGAATAAATAGTAACAAACAAAAATTGTTCATTTGGGATGATATCAGAGTACAAATTCAAAAAAAACATTTGCTCATCGTTTTTCCAGAATTCCTTTTTCTTTGAGTTACATGTAGTACAACAAGGGATCAGGTTAATTGGATTTACGGAAAACTCAGGGAATTCTTCTTTTGGAATAAAGTGATCAAGAGAACTAACTGTTTCTATGGTACAATTAGGGCAGATATTGTTCCTTCTGTTATTATCGTCAGTTGTTAATTCAGTTTTTAATTCTACGATCGCTTTCCTTTGTGAAGAATATAGCTTTAATAAGTTTGATTTGTTTTCTCCTATAAATCCATGTGCAGAAACATCAAATAAATTCTTGTTTTCAAATCTAATTTTATAGTCAGCAAAAGATGCCTCGATAATATGTTTGTTGCTAATTAGATTGTCTTTTACATCACCTTTCTTCAAACTATTATTAACTATATCATTGTGAAAGCCAATATCACTACCAGTATATGATTTTATGTTTTTCAAAATGTTTTACTCTTTAGATATACTTTAGCATTTAAACTCAGTGGAAGATTGTGTGTTTCAATTAATTCTACAATTTGACTATAGTCACCATATTGTTTAATCATTCTGTCTAAAATTACTTTGTATTGTTTTTGCATGTCTCTGTTTCCAAAAACATCCTCAGTAAGGACACTTAGGTTTTCACCGAAGCACTCAATTCCTATTTTTCTTAAAATTGGATGGTTTTCATCTTTTTCCATTACATAAACATTTTTCCCAAAAATATTTTGAATGATTATTGGTGAATGTGTTGTGATTAAGCAATATGAATCAAATTGTTCTACTAATTCATAAATTGAACTTATGAGTTGAGAAATTGCATTTGGATGTAAATGTGTTTCTGGTTCATCAAAAAGTATTAATGAATCATATCTAATATTAGCTATGATTTTAGTCATTATTTCTAACATAATACTTTGACCAGAACTAAGTTTATCAATAAGTTTAATAAATTCAGACTCAATTATTTTGAATGTATTGTAATCACTAGCATCATTATTGAAATTTCTAATAAAAACATCATCTAATTCGTCATTCATTATAAAAGACATCAAAACATTTTTCCATTTATCAACTCTATTGTGACGTTTAATAATCTTATAAGCTTCAAGAAAACTTTGTGTTTTCTCCCTTTTATTAGGGATATTATTATCTTCATTCAATAAGCCACAAAACACATAGTTAAAGTCATTGTGCTGATTTGGTTTTTTAAAACTATCAAATACACTGTAAGAAACTGCTATCACTTTACTGAAAATAGGTATTTCAGGTGAAAAAGAACCTAAATTCTGCTCCGATATATCAATTGGCAAACTAGTTATTAATTGTGTTTTACCAGCTCCATTCCTACCAATTACTGCAAATATTCTATCAGAAAACTCTAGAGTGTTTTTAAAATTTAAATCTATTTCTACAGGAGTTTCAGAGTAGTTAGGAATAAAACTATATTTAAACTTATATTTATCGTCAAGACTTCTTCCTTCTAATATATGCTTGATATTTCTTGAAAACTGTTCTGTACTATCATCTCTGGTTAATGAATTTTGATATATACTATTCGAGCTAAATTTATCATTAATATCAATAAAAAAAGCTGAATCTTTTAAAGCAAATAAAACACTTTGAAAATTGTGCTTAAATATACTTTGAAGATTTGTATAATACTCCTCATTGGTACCCAATGAACAAAATGAATCCTTCAGGTTAGTAAACTTTTTATCAATAACATCTATAGTTTTGTCATTTACACCATCAGTGATTTTAACATAACCTATTTCTTTAACATTGTTAACACCTTCATGATATAATAGCTTAAATTTCGTTTTACTCCCGTAATCATCCCAATCATTCGAAAACAGATAAAAATAAGGATATTCAGAGTTATTCTCATCAACTACAAAAGGTATTGTGTTTATTAATAGATCTACTCTATCATTTTGTTTTCTTTCTCTTAAGGTATAAATAGGTAAATCCTCCTGATAATCCGAAACTGCCATTGTATAATTAATAGCAGATAACTCAAGGTTAATTAGTGAGACATGTAAATTTATTTCTTCTAAATCATTTCTAAAATTAGGGTGAACGACTGTTTCCAAAAACTTAGTAAAATCTTCATCTTTTTCTAATAATTTAAAATAATCTAAAAAAGTTTGCTCATAAGACCAATCATCAGGATTATTTACTAAATGTTGAACAGCATCCTCGTAAGCATTTGACCAACGTGTATCGCCTGATACTATTGGCATCGTTTTTAAATCCCAAATATTATTTAAAAACCTTATGATTCCGTCATTATCCCAATCACCATCCTTTGCATTAAATGCAACCGGTTGAGAATTGATTATTTTGAAAATTTTCGATTTTAATTGTCTTGTATATTTTATCATTTATCTACTTAAACTCAAATTAATCCAAAGGGATATTCAATATTTCATTCTTTCTTTCCAATAGTTCTAGCACATCATTATAATGACTTAATATTTCTTCTTTACCCCATATCTTTTTATCATTCGTTTTGTTATACATAACCAGTTGTTTAGCTGGTAACTCTTCTTTGTAATACTTACCTGAAGTATCGGCTTTACCTATTGGAGATTCATTGTTCATTTTTGAGTTTCCACTTTTACTTACTAAGCATAAATTCCCTAAACAGTCTAAAACATCTTTATCTTGTTCGTATGATTGTGGTAAATGATGCTCAACAGAATTTCTGTATTTAAACTCAAACTTGAACTTATCTTTATTCTCTGACCAATATAAATAATCTATAAAATTGAATAAAAAATGTGGAGTACTTGTACCTTCGTTATAATGTGGCTCTTTTATTAGTTTATCGTAATTTCTATTTTCATTAAATATTTTAATCACTAAAGCATTTAATTTTTTTAAGTAATCTTCTTCTTTAATATTTAAATCCTCTACTGTATTAAACCAACTTAAAATCTCATGTAAGTAGTTTTTGTATTTTTTAGTTCTAAAGGTGACTTGTAACATAGAAAGACATTTAATAATGGGCTCTTGTAGCTTATCAAATGTATTATTGTATTGGAGCCTTTTATAATTTTTATTATTCTTTTTATTGAAGTACATCGTAGGCTGATGTAATACCCATTTAGAATTATCCTCAGATTTTTCATCTTCAACTACAGTAACTATAAAACGATCAAAAACCACTCTATTATACAACAGAAAATCAATAAACTTTAGCGGCTCAATTTCATCTTCTACATCTTCAAACCACTTTAATAATTCATCACCATTTAAAGGAATATCTTTCTCTTTATCTAAAAAGTATAGTTTTAAAACATGCATTAAAAAATTTGGAAAATCAATGATAGCTTCAAAATCTTCATTTTTATCAAAGACTATATTTTCATCTTCTTCCAGGATGGATTTCCCCGAAAGAATATCACTCATGCTAATTGAAGCTTCGTCACTTTTTTCACCTGATTGTTCTTCTTTAATTTTAAAATCATAACTATCGTAATTTACTCCAAAATACTGACTTCTGTCTTTTTTAAACAAACGTTGTATAGGCTTGTTCATTTGTGAACAAGCATCCCAAACTAAAGCAAATTGATGTGAACCCTTTTTATAATCTTTTATTTTATCTAAGAGTCTTGCTTTAATTATTTCGTGTTCTTCTAATTGTTCACCTCTATTATTCATTACTTCAAAATAATGAGCAACATCTATATCTGAGGGAATCTCCACTTTTACCAATTGTACCTGATTGAAAAAATATTCTTTAAAACCATTTATATCATTGGTTGAAATAAAATCAATCAAACGTAATGTTTCATTTGGATCTTTTGCTTTTAAATCTACGTTTTCAATAAATTCAATAGCTTCATTAAAATGAGATACTAAATGATTTGTGGTGGTGGTAGCTACTTCTCCTATTTGGTAATAGGTATTTAAAAAACTCTCAACTTCTGGTCTAGAATCGTATTGTAATTTTGAGGTATTAAGTGTTGGGTCTAATTTTTTAGCAATTAATGAAAGTGTTGTTAACCGTTGTTGTCCATCAATGACTTCAAAATCTCCATTTTTTCTTTTTAATACGACTAAAGTTCCTATAAAGTAAAAGCTATTTGAGTCTTTGATATAATTCTCGTAAATATCTCTTAGCAGTTGGTGTATTTCTACATCTGTCCAAGCGTAGTTTCTTTGATACAAAGGCACCACATAGTTAGACTGAAAAATTTCACGAATACTTTTATTTAAATCTTTTACTTCCATCACACTTCTTTCTTAAATTCTGAAATTTTTATATCACTTTTTCCTTCCTGAATATTCACTCCAAAATCTAAAAAGAAACGAATAATCACTTCTTCTACTTTTGTACAAATAATTTCTTTTTTGGCAAGTTCTGATATCGCTCTTAGATCAAAATAATTTTTACTTTGTTCTATGATCGCGAAAATCTCTATTTCTGAAGGATACTTGGCAACAGCAGAGTATTTTACTTGTTGTTTTTCTAGACGTAAACGATATACTACCGCATACAATTCTTTATAAAATTTATTAACACCTTTTTCTCCATATTTATCGAAAAGCAACATGATGAGTGACTTATAAAGCTCTCTTAAATACTGATCTCCTGCTCTATAACTTTTTGGGTAATGACAGTGATCTTCATAAAAAGTTTTAAATTCTTTTAAAAAGGAATCATCCTTTATAATAAAAAGCTGTTTGTAAATTTCTACATAAGATTCTATATAGTCAAAAAAGGAAGTTCCATTTAAAATGGGTTGATTGATCGTAACAAAATCGTTTATATTAGACATTTGTTTTTGGTTAAAACGAGATTTCATTCCTTTAACCTGCACTTGTAAATTATTAAAATAATTTAAAGCAACTGAATGTAATAAATGACTATTGTAAAAAGGAAACTCCATTTCTTCATTAGATTTAAGGGTATGTCCTTTAAATTCATCTATTGTGTTTTTATGAAATGGGTATGCTGCTTGTTTTTTGCTCCAAATTCTAGTTCTGTACAATTGCTCGTTAAATAATTGTCTTAAAATATCTTGAGGATGTTCGTTAGCATTTAATGGATTGACCACAAATCGTGTGGCATTTTCCCATTTACGATCACTATTCATTTTAGCTATTTCTGGAGCTTGCTCCTCTTCCATTGCTCTAATGTGATACGCTTTTAAAAGATTATAGGCTTCTAAGCTTTTACCACGGCTATTTTGTGAATCGAACATTTGAAAAGCTTCCGATAGATTTGTAACTCTAACTTCTACAAACTCACAAAACTTATGTATATAGTTTAAAAAATCTGCTTTTTCTTGAGCTACATTTTCAGCTAACCAATAGGTAATATATTCATTATTTCTTCTGATGCAATTTTCGGAATCACTATGATTAAATTTTAGCTTTTCTGATAATTTTATTGCCTGGGGAGATTCTAATTGACGTAATATTAGAATTAATGTAGTAATACGTTGCTGCCCATCTATAATTTGAAACCCACTTTCTGGTTTTTTAATATCGTTATACAAAATAACACTCCCTATTCTGTAAGCACTTTTTACTTGTTTCCAACTACCATAAATATCTTCTAATAATTGAAATACATTCTTTTCAGTCCAACGATATGGCCGTTGGTAATCAGGGATTTGCAAATCTTGATTTAATACCTCTTTTACCTTTTTAATTTCGGCATGTATTGTTTTTTCTTGTTCTTTCAAATCTTTTTTTTTACTTGCTCCAATAAAAACCACCTGCAAATAACTTTACATTAACAGGTCACAGTGTTCTTTTGATGTATTTCTTAAATACATCTTTGTTATTTATTTTTCCCTATTTCATTCCAAGGTAAACTGTCTGAATATTTTTTGATTAAATACTCCTCTATAGCAGCTCTAAAAAATGGAGGGTTTATTTCTATAAAAGTAAACCCTATTTGTTTTTTTTCACCAATAGCTTTTTTGACATGCTCTAATTTGGATTTGGTTTTACCTGTTTGCTTAAACAAGTGATTTCTTATTCTAGCTCTAGCTCCTTTGGCTTTTGATTGACCTATATAAGTTTTCTCAAAACTACCATTTGCATTTGTCTGCCAAATACAATAAACGATATCCTTTGAACTTACTGAAACAAGTAACGCTTCATTATTTATTAAACAGTTCTTTAAATCTTTAAAATCATGCTCAATAGTATGTACCATATTCACGTCTAATAGTTTGTCACCAATAGCATCGAATTGAGACTTGTATAGAGCTTCTGGAATATCTATAGTTCCTGCTAATGCAGTTATAGGTTTTAACTTTTTTGACATACTTTTTAGTTCTCAAAAACCTCACGTAACACACTTTGCATTAACTGCTCATTATGTTGTTGGCTTTGTTGTATTTCTTGTTCTAAACTGTCACATAACCCCATTAAAGCATTTACTTTTTTTACTATGGCTTTTTGTTCTTTTAACGGTGGCAACCCAAATACAGACATTTTTAATTTAGTACCGTTTATAGCAGGCTGATTGCCACCAACTGCATTTGACCTAGTTTTCTCATACCTACCTAAAAAAAACTGCCATAAATATTCTGAAATCAAATAATCATGAAAAATTATTATTCCACCTACATTTTGATTTGTTCCTGCATTAATTTTAAGTATTGAAGTTTGACCACGTGTTTTACCTTGACCAATCATAGCTACTAAAACTGTTCCAATTGGGTAAATTGTTACTGATGACTCAGATAATCCTTTCTCAGTAATTTTCTCTTCTGTATCTAGAATAAAATTATTAGCCACCTCTCCACTTGATACCCATGGAATTTCACCATTCCAATATTCTTGAATATCTCTTTTGGGTGTTGCACCAACCCTAACACTTGAAATCTCTCCTATCCTACACCAAACCCAACCTTCAGGTAAGTCATAAGGAATTTCCTCTTTGGATATTGGTGGTAATGCTTTTTCCTTTTTTATTTTTTTGTCTGCAATAAGCTGTGCTTTTTCTTCTTGAATGTTTTTTAGGAGTTGGTTGGCATGATTAGATCCTGAAACGAGTTCAGGATTACTATTTCTCCAATCTTCAGTTAGTTTTCCTTGAACGGCTAATTGTAAAACGGTTTCTCGTAACTTTTTAATGTTGGTAGTTTCATTAAAGAAACTTTTAAAATGGGCTTCTAAAAAAGACCATTCTTTGTTTGTGTTATTTGTGGTGAGTTGTTTTAATGCAGATGTTACAAAGTCTTCTTTTAAGTTGATACGCTCTACTGTTAATTGCTCTAATTGTTCTACTTCTTTAAAAAGGGTTTCTACTACGTTTACGATTTCTTTTTGTTCTTCTAGTGGTGGAATGGGAAACTTAAACTCTGTAATGTTTCCCATTTTTATATAATTAATTGCAGAACCATATTGTCTACCTAAATTATCTTTCCATAAAGCTTCTAAAGCTGTTTTTATATACAGAGGATATAAATGATTAAATTTATTTAAGACATATGTTCTCTGATATGCTTCGAATTTTTCATTTACAAATGTTACTAAACCAACATTTGCACCATTTCCCGGAAGAATTATTGACTCACCTTCAAAAGTATAAGTCGGGCTTTTTATTGGTTTTTGGGCACAGGTATAAAAATTAAATTGTCCATTGTCAGTACCGTAATTTGCATCCTTTTTCCCTGTTTGAACTGAGCATAATTTCCCGAGCAAACTCCAAACCCAAGTGTTAGGTAAATTAAACGGTTTTTCTTTTTCACTTAATTCATAATTTCCCTTTGCTTTATCTTTCTTTATTTTCTTCAATAATTCCGAAGCAGGCTCAATATCTGAGTTTTCTTTTCTCCAATTTGCAGTTAACTTACCTTGAACTGCCAATTTCAAAATCAATCCTTTTAATTCTTGGGCATTTTTGGGGTTTACCGTAAGTTCTTTAAAATGTTGTAGTAGTTTCATATGTAATTAAGAGATTGCTTGCTTTGTTCTCGACTGTGCTCGAACTGACAGCAATCAGTTGTGAATTTCTATTTTAAAGCTTCGGTTAATACGTTTATAATTTTGTCTTGTATGGTGGAAATTTTAGCTTCGGTAGTTCTAAATTTTTCTAACAATACTTCTGGACTTGCCAAGGTATCTGCTTCTTGGTGTGGGTTTTTAATATCTAAATTATAACCTCGTTTTTTTATCTCATCAATAGAAACTTTCCAAGCTTGTTTGTTTTCTACACGGTTTTTCCACCATGCTTTTTCAGTCTCAAACTCGTTAATGTGGATGGGTTTTCCTTTGTTGTAACTTTTTACTCCTTCCGGATACGGATGTTCATAATACCAAATTTCTTTGGTTGGTGTTCCTTTTTCAAAAAACAATAAATTAGTTTTTATACCTGTATAAGGATTAAACACCCCATTAGGCAAACGTACAATGGTATGTAGATTACATTTGGTTAGTAATTCTTCCTTTAAACGGGTTTTCATACCTTCACCAAACAACGTACCGTCAGGCAATACAATGGCACAACGACCTTTGTCTTTTAACAATTTAATGATTAAGGCTAGGAATAAATCGGCCGTTTCTTTGGTTCTAAATTTTTGAGGGAAATTAGTTTCGGTACCATCTTCTTCCACTCCTCCAAAAGGTGGATTCGACAAAATGATGTCTAACTTATCTTTTGCACCCCAATCCGCATAAGGTTTGCTTAATAAATTATCTCTACGAACTACCGGTACATCAAAACCGTGCAACATTAAATTGGTAGTACACAATAAATGGGGTAATGGTTTTTTCTCTATACCACGAATGGAATTTTGTAGTATTTCTCTATCTTTTGGTGTTTTTACTTGGTTACGGACTCCATCAATTGTACAAGTTAAAAAACCACCTGTTCCACAGGCAGGGTCTAGAACACTTTCACCCAATTGTGGGTTGATCATGTCTACCATAAACTGCGTTACAGCTCTTGGAGTGTAATACTCTCCAGATGAACCCGCAGACTGCAAGTCTTTTAAAATGGTTTCGTAAATATCATTAAACACATGACGTTCTGAAGTACTATTAAAATCTATTTGGTTGATGACATTGATGACTTGACGGAAGAGTGTTCCGTTTTTCATAAAGTTATAGGTATCATCAAATACAGCACGTATAATTTTTGCTTGAGGACTGATGGTAATGTCTAAGTCTTTTAAAGTAGGAAATAATTCTGTTTCTATAAACTCCATTAAGGCATCTCCCGTTAATCCTTCCTCATCAGCAGCCCAATTTTGCCATTTTAATTTTTCTGGAATAGGGGATACATAATTGTCTATGGTGATTTCCCATTCTTCTTCCTTATCAGCAAATATTTTCATAAAAAGCATCCAGACCATTTGTGAAATACGTTGTGCATCTCCATCTACTCCTGTATCTTTACGCATGATATCGCGTATTCCTTTTATGTTGGTTGTTATGTTACTCATTACTTATAATTTCTTTAAGTTCTTCAACTGTATAATAGTTCTGTTGATTGTTTTTTCTATGTAGCATTCTGTGACAATTGGCATAAACCAAAGCTAAATCTTCTAATTTCGTTATTCTTTCTCCTTTACTTATTGGGGTTTTATGGTGGCATTCAATAAAACCATTTCCATGATTTGGATAAAATTTAGAAAAATCAAAATTACAACATTCACATATTGGATTTTTAACAGATACTTTCTTTTTTCTGATTAAACTATTATCTCTTTCTCTATATCGATGCATTGCAAAATTCCATTTCCCTTCTTCACCTTCAAATTCATCTAAAGTATTTACTAAAAAGTTACTAGATAATTCTTCAATAAATCTACTTGAAACATCTTTTCTAAAAAATGGATTAAAAGCATCCCAAATGATTTTTTGGACATCTTCTTTTGTAGCATTTTTATTACATAATCCAATAGGGTATGTATGTCCTTGATTAACGCTTTTAAGATTAAAGTTTAATGGTTTTATTATTTTTTTTGTTCTTGCCAAAACTATCATTTTTCTACCCCAACGATGCTTTGGACTTGTTTCTAAACAGTCTTTCTCAACAGAATCTTTTGGAGTTAATAAATGTGTGAAGTAAACTTGGTCGTCATTATTAAATTTCTGAAACAAGACAACAATATCACCAACTTTTGGTTTCATTGCATGTGTTGGTTGATTTACATATGAAGATGACCAATGCAAAATCATTTCATCTTTATCATCATCGAAATAAGCTCCGTTTTCACCACCTTCATGCTTAACATTACGAATCCATTGTATATCAGTGTATCTAAACATTATGCAATAGTATAAATTTCGTTCTCTAATTCTTTGATGGCATCATCAAAGTCTTTCTTTTTACCAAAGGCTCTAACCAATTCAACAGGAGATCCCATTTCATTCAATGGTTTTATTTTAAGAATGGCACCTTGTTCTATAGAAGTTATCCCTTCATGCTCGTATTTGTCTAATAAGCTATTTAACACCTTTTGAGCCGTATCACTATATTTTGTGAAATAATTACGTTTACGAACATTGTTCGCACGTTCTTGTCTGGTTAAAACAGGTTGGTCAAAGGCAATGTGACAGATTAAATCAAAATCATCTAAATTTTGACCTACTTCTTCACGGAGTACTTCTAATAATACTCCATGTTCCGTAAGCTCTTTTATGAGTTCTTCTTTTTTTTCTGAGGTATTCCATCTTTGAATAAATTCATCTAGAGAAGAAAACTCTTTTTCTATGTTCTTTTTAGAATAGTCTTTTAACGATTCCGTAATTAACTTTCCATCTTTCCCATAATATTGAACACGCTCATGTACCACAGAAACAGGAATTTGATTGACGTAATATTTTTTTACCTCATTTGGATTTTCGACAATATCAACATTAGGTTTTGTAGATTTAAAATCTTTTGGAGCGGGTTCTTCACCTTCCTCTGTTTGTGACGATGTTGCTTCGTCTGGAGGAGTGATAGGATCCTCAGGTTGTGGTTCATAAATCTGTACCGGATCTCCATCAAAATCAGGTCTAGCAAAAATATTTGTCGCTTTTCTAAAGTCCATGATAGTGAAGTATACTTTTCCTTCCGCTTCACGTATTCTAGTTCCTCTACCTATAATTTGTTTAAATTCTGTAACCGATTGAATGTTTGATTCTAACACAATCACCTTGACCATTTTGGTATCAATTCCCGTAGTTAACATTTTAGACGTTGTTGCTATGACAGGAAAACGTTCTTCTACATCAGTAAAATTGTCTAGTTCTTGTTTTCCTACTTCATCATCTCCCGTAATTTTCACACAATAATTCCAATGCTTGGCCACTAAATCTGCATTTTCATTGATCAATGCTTGTCTCATTCTGTTGGCATGGTCAATATCTGTACAGAATACAATGGTTTTAGCAAAACGATCTGTAGCTTTTAAATATTCTGTGATTTTTTTAGCAATGGTTTCGGTTCTTTCATCAATCGCTAAAGTTCTATCATAATCTTTTAGATTGTAAATACGGTCTTCTACCTCGTTACCATATTTGTCTACTAACCCTGCTGTGGGTCTCCAACCTTCATCAATATTTGTGGTAATTCTAACTACTTTGTACGGTGCTAAAAAACCATCATCAATCCCTTGCTTTAAAGAATACGTATATACAGGTTCTCCAAAATATTCCATATTAGAAACATCTTTGGTTTCTTTAGGTGTTGCTGTCAATCCAATTTGGGTAGCTGAAGAAAAATAATCTAATACTTCTCTCCATGCAGAAGCTTCAGATGCTGAACCCCTATGACATTCATCAATCACCACTAAATCAAAGAAATCTTGGCTAAACTCTTTGTAAGCATTTTTGGCTTCATCATTACTTGTTAACCCCTGGTACAAGGCAAAGTAAATTTGATAGGATTTATCTATCTTTCTGTTTTTTATGATATGCATGATATCATTCCCAAAGGGAGAAAAATCACCGTTTTTGGTTTGAGTTAACAAGGCATTTCTATCGGCTAAAAACAAAATACGTTTCTTAACTCCTGTTTTCCAAAGTCTCCAGATAATATTAAATGCTGTATAGGTTTTTCCTGTCCCCGTTGCCATTACCAAAATAATTCGATTTTGCTCTTTTGCAATGGCTTCTAGAGTTCTATTAACTGCATTTTGCTGATAGTATCTAGGACTCATTCCACTATCATCGGTATAGTAATCTTTCTCAACTATTTCTTGCGCTTGTGGAGTATCTAGGTTTTGATGTTTTAAATATTTTTTCCATAAAACTTCAGGGGAAGGAAAGTTGTCTAAACTTAACTCTTGTTCTAAAACACTATCAGTTGTAGTTTTATCATGAAATACAAAAGAATCACCATTAGAAGTAAACACAAATGGTATTTGTAAGATTTCAGAATATTCTAATGCTTGCTGCATTCCATGTCCTACCGCTTTTTTATTGTCCTTAGCTTCAATAATTGCTAATGGAATGTTCGATTTATAATATAAAATATAATCGGCTCGCTTGTTTCTACCTCTTGTATATAAGTTTCCTTGGACAATGATTCTACCATCTGTAAAAGTCACTTCTTCTCTTACTTGTGTACGCATATTCCATCCTGATTTTTCAATAGCAGGATTGATATATTTGGTACATATGTCTCTTTCAGACAGGTCTTTTTTATTAATAGCATTCAACATAAAAAGTAAATATAAAACATAAAGCCCTTAAACTTTTCATTCAATAGGTAATATTTATCATCTGTTTTCATTTTTTATCCAGTTAAAACCTACAATAGATCTATTTCTATCTGTTTAGCTCTCTCTGCTATGATACTTTTTAGCTGGTCTTTTTTAGTTTTTGTTAAAAAACTAGCATCGATTAACTCACTCCTTTTTTCCATCCCTTTTTCTATACGCTTAAACAAGTTACTGATAGCTTTAGTGGGAATATGAGCTTTGTTCATCGCAATTTCAAAATCACTTCTTTTTAATTTCCTTTTCTTTCCATTTAAGTTTAAAGCTAATTCTTCTTCATCTTCAGGAATTAGAAGATTTACAGCTACCATATCATATACAGGTGTTAATTGATAATTTTGATGATCTAAAGCTATTACAGAAAAATTCTTTAAATGCATATCATTATTCCCTATTAAAAAAGAAACTAATACTTGCTCATAAAACTTAACTACATGAATTAATGGGTTTTGTGTAAAAGCTATAATCCCTTTTGCTATTTGTTCGTAAGATCCTTTATACTTATGCTCTGTAAGCCTATCAGTAAACTGACAAGCATCTTCCATAGGAAACTTAACATCTCCTAATCCTCTATCAATCCTTTTTGTTAAATAAGCCAACGTACCATCTTTTAAAGGAATCAATAAAAATGGAACTGTAGCAATACCACAAGCTTTAGCTAACAACATAGATAAAGCCTCTATTTCAGGCATTTGTGGATACAACTGGAAAGGTGGTTTTAAAATATATTTTCCATTCAATGCTCCTACGATAGTCAATCTAGATTCTTTTTGCCCCTCTGTAAACCCTAAAGATAATTTAGGCTGTACCCCCGTTACAATTACTCTTTGAGCTATATTTTGTTTGGCTAAATCCTCAATCTCTGAAACTTCATAATCTAAATTAAATACTGGTTCATCTTCTTGCCAAAACTCTTTCAAACAATTTTTATGGTAATTAGCAATTCCAGTATTTGGTTCTATTTTCTTTAAACAAGCTAAACAAATCATAAGTCTACAGGAATTATACTTATATTACCTATACAGTCTCTACAAGTGGTTAATAACAACCCCATTCTATCTCTAGGGTTTAATTTCCAATTTTTATGAGCAATTTCTAATAACCAACCTTCCGGTATTAGTCCATCAAAAAAAGAAAACATATATCTACTTTCAAAAGGTTTAGATTGCAAAGGAAGTGTTAGACTAACAGCTTTTGCTGAGTCATTTTTTAGATAATCTGTATCATAACAAAATACATAACCTTCTTCGTTTTCAGTTAACAGCCCTGCAAACTGATCATGAACCCATACTTCTCCTTGTCTCATCGCTTATAGGTTTGATAGTTAATGTGTGACCAAAAAACAATAATACTTGATTGATTTTATCAGTCATTAAATTAGGTTTTCCTTGTTCTAGTTCTCGTAAAAAACGTAAACCGACTCCTGTTATATCTACTAATTCAACTTGAGTTAAGTTTGCTTTTTTACGGCTCTCTCTTACAAACAAAGCAATGTCATTATTTCTATTTCGCTCCTCCATATTTATACCTTTATGGGTGCAATATACTAAAATAAAACATAAATACACCCAAAAGGGTATATTTAGATAATATACAAACCAATAAATACCCTATTGGGTATAATTATTAAACATTAAATATCTTTTTATATTTAGAGTTATTAATAGAATTAAGATAAATAAAAGAATAACTTAATATTTCATCTTACTAGGTATCACACCTCTAACCCCTCCTTCAGGATATTCAATATCTCCTTTGTATCTTGGAATAACATGACAATGGAAGTGGTAAATGGTTTGTCCAGCATATTTTCCACAATTCATTCCAATATTATAGCCGTCTGGAGAATTATTCTTATCAATTAACAATCTTGCTTGGCTTATAACTTCTGGTAAGCTATCTATTTCATCTTTAGTCAAATCAAAATAATCTTTTCGTAGCTCATTAGAAATAATTAAAAGATGTCCAGGAGAAACAGGAAAAGTATCTTTTATGATAAAAAAGTATTTATTTTTAAAAATGATTGCAGTTTCAGGAATATTTAAGAAATTTTTCATGAGTTCATATATTGAAAACCATTATTATGAGCAATAGTAAGCATTGGTTTTATTAGTTCTTCATATTTCAATTTACTAAACTGTTGATTAGGAAATATGGATAAGTAATCTTGAAGAAATTTATTTTTAGGTCTAATTGTTTTAATAATATCGTAACCTTCTTTTTGAAGCTTATAAAAATCATCAAAGTAAGTTTCAAAACTGGGCAGTTTATCACTTTTACTAGAATTAAAACTAGACTCAGCAGGTATTAAATTCCACATTAAATCATGTGCAACAAATTGGTGTGGTATAAAATGTTCAATAATATAACCTCCTAATACTAATTTTTCCCCAGTATAAATACAATTTATATAACCTAATTCATTTATAACCAAGTCCCAAAACATTTTTTTGTGATTATTTAGACTTCCTCTTATAATTGGTCTTTGTATTTTATTTGGAATATCAGGTACATTAGGATTTCTAGCTTGTAAAAACAAAGTTAAATTCCAATAACAGAATGTCTTTAATATACCACTATTTCCCCTAAAATATTCTAACCAACTATCTAATATAATTATTGAGTCTTTCAAGAGAACATATGGAGCATTTATGTTTTTATCCAAGGATCTATAATATACCTCTGCTTTGGATCCTGTACCAAGCCATGGGCTTAAAAATTTATGAGGTACGTTTTTGTCAAAATGATGTAGTATTGAATTAGTAGTCGTATTTTTCGACTTTAAGAGTTTCTCCAAAATCGTACTTTTCTTAGAATCAATATTAAGATCCTCAATATCCTTTATTGTACGAACAGCATCTTGTATTAAATCCTGTTTACCAAATGAGACATGAAAATAATTCACAGTATACCAAGATAAAGTTAGCATTCTAGCAAAAATTTCCTTCTTATTGATTTCAATCTTTCCTTCGTCAACACATTCTAATATTGCCCAAAACCAGTAAAATTTATATGTTGCACTAGTGTTTTTAAATACAGATGTAAGCTTAGAAATTGATATATTTTGTTCTTGTGGTAAATGCATGTTTATTTTGTAATATAAAAAGACATAATTTAGTATAATGATTTATTATTAAGTTGATTGATAGACTTATCTAGTTCTTTTGAAATTGAACCTAATAAACTAAAATGATTGGCTACTTTTAATAAATTATCTAATGTAGTATTCTTACCATTTTCTATATTTTGTATCGTTGTGCTAGATACTCCCAATGCCTCAGCAAGCTGTTCTCTAGACACTCCATTTAATTTTCTATGAAGAACACAAGATTTACCTATTTTTACTTTGATATCTTTTATTGTAATAATTTCTAACATATATTCAACCATTATATTGGTAAATATACAATATAATCAATAAAAAGAACCAATATAATGGTTATTAAGATCTCTACAAATATGATTAGCCGATAGGTTACTTTCAAAACAAATAAGTTTGATATCATTTCCACCTATTTTAATTCGTCTAATAAACCATCAAAAAAATTACACCTATACTACAATATAAACAATACTAACAACTAACTATCAACTACTTAACACTTACTGTATCGGGAAGTAGTTTCTATATACGGTGTCTGAGACTCTCACATTATTGGTATTCAAAGCCACCATTATAAAACAAAAATCTCGAAGGACTTGAATCCTTTGAGATTTTTTTATTGATTCTCCTTCATCAAACGTTCTAGTTCATTTGCTAGAAATACTCCAGACTGTTTCCATTTGAGTACACCTTCTTTAAAAATAATAAGTGTAGGAACACTTCTTACCTGATATTGAGCAGCCACTTGAGGGTTTTTATCAATATTAATTTTAATAATAGCTGCTGTATTTCCCATGCGTTTTTTAAGATCTTCTAAAATGGGAGTTTGCATTTTGCAAGGGCCACACCATTCTGCATAAAAATCTACAAGAACGGGTTTATTCTGATGGATGATTTCTTGAAATGTCATTATTTGTTTTTTTAGGTATTTTAATCATTGAAAATAATAAGCCCCCCATTACAGAACCATAAATAGTACTGTTTACAGAATTAGAAGTAATAGCACAAGTTCCACTATTACAACCCACATAGAACCAATAAAGGTACCCTGCTAAGGCACCAATTCCAACTCCAATAAAGGTTAAAATATTTCTTTTTAAAAGGGTTTTCATATTATAATGTTTTATTTATTATTTTTCAATACTATTTGCTCTACTCCTTTTTATTTTTTAATTGCTACAATTCTTGTAACTGATGCTTTTCCAAAATGGTAATTACCTTCGTTTAATTCGATAGTGCTTTCTTTTACCTCTTTAAATTCAAACTCATTAAAATCTAACTTTATTTCTTCTAAATCATAAAGCATATTGATGTCTTTAGGTCCTCCAGAATTTGGATTTTCTTGTTGATTTTTTATCTGAAACTTGCTAAATGCCTCCATAATAAGAACTCCTCCCTTTTTTAAAAACGAACTTAACTTTCTATGATAATCTCTTCTATGATTGGTATGAAAATGAGCATATATTAAAACCAAAACATCAAAAGAATTTTCTAAATAATGAACGTTTTCAACATCAGAAACTATGTAATTTATTTCTATTCTTTTCTTTTTAGCTAATAATTCAGCTTTTTTCTTCCCAACTTCGCTTTGATCAAAAGCAGAAACTATAAATCCTAATTCCGATGCAAAAACAGCATTCCTCCCTTCTCCTTCAGCTGGGAATAATGCTTTTCCTACGGGAATGTTAGACAATTTTGTTTTTAAATATTCATTAGGCTGTTCTCCATAGACAAAATACTCTTGTCTGTATCGTTCATCCCAAAAATCATGAAGTTTTTTTTCTGTTTTTTTCATTTTTTAACAAGAACTTTTTACATTCTCTTTTTGTTATTAATTGTTTCAATCATTCTTTATTCTTCTCAGAAGATATAAAATTACAATCTATTTATTCTTTGTACAGTAACATTGGTTACAAGAAGATTATTTCTAAATAATGATACCTAAAAAACAGCATTCAATTATAATTAAGTCTCAAAATTTTATTTAAGGCTTATTTTTTATAGTTTTAATAAAACCTAAAAATAGAAATTAATGAAACTAGAAGATTTAGAAAATAAAATGATTGATTCCAAAACAAGTATGATGTACTTGCAAATTGTGAATCATGTAAACAACCAATTGATCTTAAAAATTCTTTCTGATAAATTTGATATCAACCTAAAAGACTACACCAAATACGAGAAAATTTGGCAAGAAGAAGCATTTGATTTGCTCAGTATTAGGAATGAATAACTATTTCTCATTCAAAAAATATATAAACACCTAATAAAAATCCTTTACCACTCTCCAAACAATAATATAATAATTGTTTTGTTTAATTTTTTTAATTGAAGGAGAGCTAATCATGAACCCATAGCCATATCTTTCTGTATTCCAACAACTTAATTAATTTATAATGTCTTTATTAGGAATAAAATCTCTTATAAAAAGTTTATATAAAACATGGCCTTTTACTATATACTTGAAAAACAAAAAGCCTTTCAAACGAATGAAAGGCCTTTTTTACAAAATTATTTAGATAGATAAAACATTAAAAATGTTACTTAATAATTATACTTTTTATACCCATTCCTTTACTAGTATGAACTTTTACATAATAAACACCTGTTTGTAAATCTGCTATATTAACACTAGCTGAAGTTGTATTTTCAGTGTAAGTAATTGAGTTTATTTGTTTGCTTAAAACATCAAATATTTCAATTTTCAATAGGCTTTCGTCACTACTTGTTTGTACTGTAAATACATCATCTATCACTGGATTTGGATAGATTTTAAAATCTATTGTTTCTGCTATGGTATTTGATAATGATTCGTCATTTACCCACCAAACTTGAGTAGTACAAGTTCCATTTGAACATTGTAATGTTCCATTTTCATTATCTGCTTCATTTTTGGTTACTATACCGCTACCCTCTTCAAAATTATACAATAATGCTGTATTTGCATCGGTAACGTAGTCTGCATCTGTAATATCATCTTGTAAACTTGCAATATTTTCAGCAGTATTTTTTATTCTTACTTTATCCATTTGACCAGTAAAATATCCACCTCCAGAACCAGTAGTTCCTAAATAGAAATTTGCTCCTGAAGGTGATGCTGCTAAAGTTAAAGCCGTTTGTGTTCCTAAAGTAACATCTACTCCATTAGCGTATAGTTTTACACTATTAGTAGCTGAATTACAGATAACCACAATATGGTTCCATTCATTAAGAATAAAAGCATTGTTGACACTATTTACATAAGTGCTTGAAGCTCCGTAGTGTGTAAAGTAAATACGTTTGTTGTCATCTTGATACAAGGTCAATGCAAACTGATTCCATCTTTTAAGAATTACAGAATTATGAAAAGTTTCACTTGTTGGTTTTATCCAAATTTCAATGGTATAATCTGTAGCACCATTTAATTTAGTTTCTAAAATATCATCTTCTGTAGTAAGATATCTTAATCGTTGTTCGTCTGCGCTGTTAAAAGCTAATTTGTAATCTGTTTGTGCTTCTGCTTTAGAAAAGAAAGCAAAGAATGTACATGCTAAAATTGTAAGTAATTGTTTTTTCATAATAGAATTGTTTTAAATGAATTGTTGAGTTATGGGTTTTAACGCACAAAAACAATTTAATTCACTTATACTCATTTCATTTACATTAAAAATATTAACGCAACAAAGTTGCATTAAATAAAAAGATATTATATTTGTAAATAAATATAATGCGACAAAAACGCATTTAAATGAATCTGTTTATGGATAATAAAGAAAATTATGAAGTCGTCATTATTGGTGGTAGTTATGCAGGACTTTCTGCTGCAATGGCTTTGGGTCGTTCTTTAAGAAAAGTATTAATTATTGATAGCGGCTTGCCTTGTAACAAACAAACACCAAAATCTCATAATGTAATTACTCTTGATGGAGTAAAACCCAGTGAAATTACGTTAAAATCAAAACTTCAAGTTTTAAAATATAGCACTGTACAATTTTTAGAAGATGTAGCTATTGAGGGATATGGAACCAATAATAACTTTCACATCATCACTAAATCTGGAAAAAAAATTAACGCTAAAAAATTGATTTTTGCTACAGGAATAAAAGATACCATGCCTAGTATAAAAGGGTTTTCTGATTGTTGGGGAATATCGGTAATACATTGCCCTTACTGTCATGGTTATGAAATTAGAAATCAAAAAACAGGAATTATTGGCAATGGTGCACATGCCATCCATTTGGCTTCACTTGTGAACAATCTTACCGATGATATTACGGTGCTAACAAACGGAACATCGGAATTAGATGCTGAACAGATATTAAAACTTAAAAAAAATAATATAAAAATTATTGAAAAAGAAATCTCAGAAATTGTGCACGAAAAGGGAGTTATGAAAAACGTGATTTTTAAAGATGGTAGTAAAGAAAGTTTTAAGGCGGCCTACGGAGTTGTACCATTTACTCAACATTCAAACATTCCTGAATCACTAGGTTGCGAACTTACTGATAGTGGTCATATCAATGTAACTGATTTTCAAAAAACTACCGTTGATGGAATTTTTGCATGCGGAGACAATTCTATTATGATGCGCTCCGTATCTAACGCAATCAATAGTGGAACCATATCTGGAGCAATGTTAAATAAAGAATTAGTAGATGAAAAATTTTAAAATAAAATGATCGAAGTTTTTATCACCAATATAAAAAGTGAACAGGAAGCAAAAAAAATAACAAATCAACTTAAAAAGAAATTTAAAAATTTAGTTATTGATTATGACATGAATGAATCTGATTTAGATTTTCCTTGCGGTCATACCGTGATTAGAGTTGAGACTATAGCTGTAAACGTACAACAAATAATAAATATCATTCAAAACCAAGGTATTGTTTGTAAAATCATGAAAGATAAAATTTGTAGCTAATGACAGAGTTTTGGGAAACTAATTTTAACCAAAAACAAGAAATGTGGGGATTAAAACCCTCAAAATCGGCTATAATCACAAAAGATTTTTTTACAGAAAAAGGTCTTAAAAAAATATTGATTCCAGGAATTGGTTATGGCAGAAATGCTCAAGTTTTTATAAATCAAGGAATGAAAGTAACAGGAATTGAAATTTCTAAAACAGCTGTTAAGTTGGCAAAAAAGCATTATGGAAACAAAACAAACATTTACCAAGGCTCTGTAAACAACATGCCTTATGATAATGCTACATATGATGGCGTTTTTTGCCATGCTTTAATTCATCTTCTAAACAAAGAGGAAAGAGCTAAACTCATTCAAAATTGTTATCAGCAATTAAACAAAAACGGCTATCTATTTTTTACTGCTATTAGTAAACAAGCGTCTAATTACGGAAAAGGAACTCTTATTTATAAAGACTGTTATGAATTTCATAAAGGGGTTCCTATATTTTATTATGATGATGAATCTATATTAACGGAATTTGAAAAATTTGGTCTTTTTGAAAAGATTCAAATACAAGAAGACCAGCCTATGTTTTTGATAAAATGTAGAAAATAACAAACAATAAAGTTGAACATAAAATCTATTTTTTATCTAGAGATAAATAGTGTAATTTCTTGAAGTCTAAATTATGTAATTATCAAACCTATACTTTCCGTATCTTTGCCATTATAAGTAAATATCCTATATGACCTTTAAAGACTTACATTTAGACGCTAAAATATTAAAAGCAGTAGCAGAACAAAATTACACCACTCCCACTCCTATTCAAGAAAAAACCATTCCCTTGGTGGTTGACGGTATAGATGTGATAGGTTGTGCACAAACAGGAACAGGAAAAACAGCTGCTTTTGCTTTGCCTATTTTAAACAGATTGATTCCACAACAAAATGCTTTAAAAGGAAATAAAAAAATAAAAGCGTTGATTGTCAGTCCTACAAGAGAACTGGCCATACAAATAGAAGAAAATTTTAAAACGTATAGTACCTACACCAATTTAAGAACAACTTCTATTTATGGTGGAATGGCTATGGATCCTCAAATAGATATTTTGACCAAAGGTGTTGATGTTTTGGTGGCTACACCTGGACGTTTGTTAGATTTGCATAAAAGAGATCTTATCAATCTAGATTTTATTCAAGTTTTAGTGTTAGATGAAGCTGACATGATGTTGGACATGGGGTTTATAGACGATGTAAAAAAAATAGCCAAATTGTGTCCTTCTCAAAGACAAACTTTACTGTTTTCGGCTACCATGCCTCCAAAAATAGAAAGCTTGGCAAATGAATTGTTGAATGAACCTGAAAGAGTTTCGGTATCTGTTATTTCTTCTGCGGCCAAAACCATTAGTCAGGAATTGTATTTAGTACCCAAACCTAAAAAAATAGAATTGTGTTTGCATTTGTTGCGTAACGATTTGCGTGGAAACATCATTATTTTTAGACGTACCAAATTTGGTGTGGATAAATTGGAAGAAACGTTGTTGAAAAACAAATACAAAGTAGATACCATTCATGGAGACAAAACACAAGCAGCAAGAACCAAAGCATTGAACAAATTTAAAAATAACGATGTTAATATTTTAATTGCTACCGATGTGGCTGCTCGTGGAATAGACATTCCAAATTTAGACATTGTTATCAATTTTGACTTGCCAAACATTCCAGAAGGATATGTACACCGAATTGGACGTACAGGACGTGCAGGAAAAGAAGGGAGAGCCTTGTCTTTTTGTTCTGCAGATGAAAAACCTTACTTAAAGGATATTCAACAATTGATAGGAAAATTAATTCCTGTAGAAGAAAATCATCCTTATCCGTTAGACCCTAAAGCAAAACCTGAAGTTCATAAGAAACAAGGTAGTAAATACAAAAAAGGACGTAAATCTGAAGCTTCTAAAGCCAAGAAAAAACGTTGGTATTAAAACATAAAAAGAAATAAAAAAATACAGGTAAAACATATAACGATACCTGTATTTTTATTTTATAAACTTACACAATGGAATTTATTGTTTTTATCTGGGTTATTTTGCTTAGTGCGCTAACTTTTTTACCATTGGTCAAACACCAACATTGGTTTTTTAGAATTCCAGATTTTGGTCGGTTGCAAATCATCGCTCTTCAATTGCTAACGCTTCCTTTTTTGATTTATATATTGAGTTATAGCTTTACCTCTGCAACCATTTTACTATTATTTTTTCTGCTTGCTTCTACAATATATCAAGCAATTTTTCTTTTTCCTTATATCAACTTTGAATCTAAAAAAACTGCTACTCAAAAAAAAGAAACCATTTCAATTTTATCCGTAAATGTATATCAATACAACCAACAATATCAAAAACTAATTGCACTTGTAAACAACGTAAAACCTAATATTTTTTTAACTATAGAAAGTAATAAAGATTGGGAAGATGCACTTTCTGTTTTAGACAATGAATACAAATACCATCAAAAAATAGCTTTAGAAAATACGTACGGAATGCATTTTTATTCCAACATAGAGGTTAGCAATCTAAAGACACATTTTTTTGTAGCTGATGACATTCCTTCTATAGAAGTACATCTTACAACTGCCAACGGAAATGATTTTGTATTGTACGGAATTCATCCACCTCCTGCTACTCCAACCGAAGAACCAAATTCTAAGGAACAAGATGGGGAATTGATGTCAATAGCCAAAAAAAGCAGTAAGCAAAACAAAACAACTATTGTTGTGGGTGATTTTAATAGTGTTGCTTGGTCTAGAATTACCAAATTATTTGCGAAAGTATCTGGCTTAAAAGACGGACGAATTGGACGTGGATTTATTTCTACATTTCCTGCCAATTATCCTATTTTTAGAATTCCTATAGACCTTGTTTACCACTCAAAAGACATTAACATTAGCTGTCTTAAAACATTAAAACCTATAGGTTCTGATCATTTACCATTGTATATTGAGTTTTTTATAACTAATAAAAGTAACTCTAAAAACAACTCTATAAATTCTGATACTCTAAAAGAAACCAACACATTAATTGCTGAAGGTATTCAAGAAACTTCTGAAAATAGATAGACAACTACTAGCCTGTTTCTAGACCAATAATCCTTTTAATTGTTTCTGTTTTAACGCATATTTAAAATTATCAATAAATCAATACATCACCTTTTGTTATACTAATCTGTCTTATTTTGCTCCAAAAATAAAACGTTTACACATAGTTTTACTCTTATTATTAAATTTAAAACAAAACATATGTTGTTTAATCTTATTAAGGCTCAAAATCTACACATTGTATTATTTTCCTTATTTCTTTCTATATCATTAGTTGCACAGCAAAGAAAAGAAGTTTCAGGAGTTGTTATTGATGAAACAAACGAAACCATACCATTTGTAACCGTAGGAGTTGTTAACAAGACCATTGGTACAGCTAGTACAGAAGATGGTGAATTTTCTTTTTACATTACCCAACAAGAGCTACAAGACACGCTTTATGTATCTTCCTTAGGTTTTGATACCTATAAAATAAAAATTCAAGATTTTTTAGCTAAAAAGAACAGGAAAATTGTATTGATAGAAAATGTAGTAAGTCTAAACGAATTGGTCCTTTTAAGTCCCAATGATTATGTAGAAAACGCGATTAAAAACTTACGAAAAAACACGCTGAGCAAAACACATGTTAAAGAAATACTGTACAGAAGAGCAGCCTCTGAAGAAGGAAAAGCAAAATTTTTTGTTGAAAATTTCATCAAACTAAGAGATCGAGGTCCTGCAAACTGGATGGGAACAATTCAAATTACAGAAGCGAGAAAATCTGCTGACTACAGATACTGGAAACACACCCAATGGAGACATTCTATAAACAATATGATTGAAGTAAACCCATTAACCCCCAATGATTCTGAACATGCAGTAAATTTGAAAAAATTTGATTGGAAAAAAATAGAAAGCTCTTCTTACGAAGGGGAAGATGTTTTAATTTTGGAAGGTGCAAATCCTAAGAAAAAATGGGAAAAAATAATCTTATATGTAGGTATAGATAGTTACAATATATATAGAATTGAGCGTGGTCCAACATTATACATCTATAAAAAACACAAAAGTGGAAAAGTGCATTTGAGCTATTTTAAAAATGAATGGAGCTATCCAAAAAACATGATTCCACAAGAATATTTAAACACTCCAGCAGAAACTCTAAGTTATAGAATTGAAGCATTTGTTTTGAATGTAGAAACAGATAAAAAGAAAAGTCGTATCGATGAATATGGTATAGATAAAGATATGGGGTCTTTAGACTTGCCTTATCATCCTGAATTTTGGCAAGCTTTGAGTTCACCGCCCGATACTAAATTCTTCAAAAAGAACAAGTCTGAGTTAGAAGGACTCTATGGAGTTCCTTTAGAAAAACAATACGAACTTGTTAATAAATAAGCCATTAAGACTTAAAACAAAAAATCTGGAATGATGATTTCATTGTAGAACCTGCTGGAATTGCTACAGAGTTTATGACTTCTGCTATCGGAAAAACTGCTATAAATGGACAATTTTCTACAGAAGAATACCTACCAATTTTTGAAAATTATATGACAGGAAATCAAAAAAGAGCAAGCCAAGGAAATGAACAATTTTATCAAACAGGACTATAAGTGGAAGAGTTTTTTACATATAGCTCTAAATGAAAACCCTCCGTTAAGAATTAGAACTTCTAAATGGACAGAAGATTTTTGTACATTAAAAACCCAAGCAGATCTGGACGAAACCAAGTTGGTCAATCAAATAAACCTTTTTATAATCAATATAGATTGAGAAAACAGTTTTTTTTCTCAACAAAATAATACTCAAAGTCATCAAAAACAAATAGCTGTTTTGATAATGTCCTTTCCATTTTAGTTGAGTTTATTTTCTTTTTGCTTTTCTTTAATAACAATACTCAGTTTTTATTATTTAAACAAGCTTATTAAATGACTAAAAAACAATACTTTTAAAACTGATAAAAACAGCTAAAGATGTGTTGCTCTTAAGGATTAATTGGAGAACATTACTTTTGGTGAGTATATAACGAGTTAACTGTAATTTTGGAAAACGAATTGAACACATTTTAGCATTGAAATTATAATTTAAATAATACATATGATAAAAAGTTGGGAAAAATAGTCTAATTCTATGAGTAAAGAAAAAAGTAATAAAGGTTGTGGAATTGTTGCGTTAATAATTTTTATAATAGCACTTGTTATGTTCATGCCAAGATGGTATGGTAGTAAATCCGTAGATGGTTTTGGTGAATATTTTTTATATTTTATTTTGCAAGGTGTTGTTCTTGTTGGAGTAATATACTTTTATATTAAAATTAAAGACGGAGAGTTCTGAGCAGAACATATTAAATATTATTAGATTTATTTACTCAAAACCTGAAAACAAATATGAATTAGGCCTCTCTTATGTGCTTTCTCGTTTATATATTAAAATTATTATTTTGTAAACTTAAGTTGGCTAAACTTCATACGGGTTCTGTGCTATCTCAAAGTTTTGTGTATATTTACTAGGTCGCTAAAACCTTTTTGATTTGGTTTTGTGAAATTAAAAGAAATAAATCCAAACAAAAAGCTTCGGCTTAGTAACAGCCCGAAAATCCTGGCGATTTTTACCTGCACTAATCCTAGTCAAAACCGCTGAGTAAAATTGTGGAAATTATTTTTTACTAAGTTCCATCATCGCTTTAGAAATACTTAAAGCAGATTTATCATATTCCTCATGTCCGTATCCATATTTTTCATTCAAATCAAAGAAAGCTCTATAAATATCAAAAGGATTTTGAGACTCAGCAACCCATTTAATTATTATATCTAATATTTCATTCATTACAGGTTGAAAAGTCATTCTACTATCTCCTCCCCTAATTCCATTATTATCAGACTTACGTTTACCTAGATTTAGAAAAATATTTTTTTCATCATATATTATATCTCTTACTTCTTTAAATTCTTTTCCTTTAGGTAAGAAATCCATTAAAAGTTTTCTAATTCCTTTATAATAAATATTATATTTTTCTTCAGGATTCTCAAATTCTTTTCCTACAATCTCTCTTAATTCATCAATCTCTTCTAAACTTCCCAGCTCAGAATTAATAGATAATTGTTTACCTACTTTTTCATTAGCCTTTTGCAAAAGTTCTAATCTCTCAATATCTGCTTCAGAAAGCTCGACACTTTTCTTAATTTTCTTATTCTCAGACATATTTTATTATTTAATTTATTTCTAAAATTTTCTTAATTCTTAACCCTGCTGTTTTAATACTATCGTCATTCCACGATAACGGACTCAATTTACTTACTGAAGTTTTGTAGTCAGGATAAAACTCTTTAAAAGCTCCATAATATTTTTTACCATATAATTTATCTTGATACCAAGTAAAAAAAGAATAAACCATTGAAACATGTATTTCATTTTCAATAGCAAACTTAGAAACTAGAAAAGGATTTTTTATGTACATTTTTATGTAGTTAAATTTTTCTTCTGACATAAAAAAATCTCTAGCAAAAGAATCAGCATTCTCTTCAATCAAAAATAAATCAGCATCACCCGTTAAATGAAAATTATTGCTTTTTATTAAATCAAAATCGAATAAAACATGGTGTAATTCATGTAATAATGTAAACCATAAAGTAGGATAACTTTTATTAAAATCTGTTAGAACAATACAGGGTTTATCATCAATTATAAAGGTTCCTCCTCTTACTTGAGTTGTAGACAAATAATCTTGAAAAACAACAGTAACACCTACATTATACAAAGCTTTACATACTGTAAAAAGACCATTTTTAAGATCTTGAGAATAAGGCTTAATTTTAACTATCAGATCTTTTAATCTAGCCCTATTATAATCATTTGGGTTATTAATTATTCTGAAAGTTTGATATGCTGATTTAATCCAAAAATCTTTCATCTTATCTGAAAAATTTCTTTTTGAACTACTATACAAAGGACTATTTAATTCGGATTCATAATCACGTATTGATTCAAATCCAAAAAATGTTAATACTTTATTTACTAATTCATTTGTATCTGCTTTACTTTCGAAAAAACCAAACTTTGTTAACGTTTTAACATCAAAATTATTCAGTAAAAAAGTAGCATTTTGAGCATTTTCTATTGAACGTATATTCTCTACGCTTTGATTTTTTAATACAGCCTCTATAAATCTGTCAATAGATAAATTTAAAAAATCAGCTATCTTTATAACGTGAATTAAATTAGGCTGTTTAGCAGTTCCATTAATAATTTGTTCAAAGACATCTTTATCTATTTTTAATAAGTTTAAAACCTTAGTTTTACTTACATTTATTGTTTTCAATTTTTCATCGAACATTTCTCGTACATTAAGAGAATTGCTTTCTGAAAAAATAGATTTTAAAATATCATCAATATTAGAATTTTCCATAAAAGAGAATTTACCCTTGCAAATATAGTGTTTTATTTGGATAATGTTAAAAAAAAGGGAAATTACCCTCAGAAATATAACACGAAAAAACAACTAAACTCAATACGGATTTTAGTTATTACTCAAAGTTTTGTATATATTTACATGAGTTGCCAAAACCGTTGTTTGTTGCTATGAAAACGAAAAAAAAATCTTTGTCATTTTGCTGCTCTGAGTCATTTGATTCAATGACAAACATAGGAATTGATATGAAATTTTGTTCCCAATGCAACGAAAATGTTAAAGATTATACAAGGTCTAAAAACATCATAAATGAAACAGGTTGTGGAAGATACAATTTGAGCCAACTAGACTACATTAGAAGAATTCACAAAACGTCCATTTATTCTAAACCCATAACGTTGCTTGCTTTTCTGGGGTTAGTAGTAACGGATATAAAAGCTGAAATTCCAAATGAAATTTATAATCAATCAAATATCATTGATCAAAATAAGACAACTTCAATTGAAGGAAAAATAATAGACAATAAAACTGGTAAAAACCTGGCACACGTTGAAGTGACAGCAACAATAAATAAAAAAGTTATTTATTCAACAACTAGTGATTCTAATGGTAATTTTAAATTAGAGATTGATACTAAAAAACACAACATAACAGCTATCTTTATTCATTTTGACTTTGTGGGTTTTAAATCTAATACCATAAATTACAAACCCTTACCTGAAGATTTAAAAATAAAAATGGAAGCTAAAATTCCTGAAATAGAAGAAGTAGTAATCTGTGCAACTGGTAGAACAGCAAGTCTCGAATCATTAACTCATAAAGAAATAGATTCTCTAATGAATTCAATAGAATGGATTGATGAAAATGAAGATATTGTAGAGGAAGACGAATAACGCTACTCCCAACAAAGAAACCAAACTAGAGAAGCAAATTAACCATTTGAAAAACATTCCCAACATATCGTTTCAAAGCACTGAAAATACAAAAGATTTTGAGTTGTTGAACCTTCGTTCTTTATTTGCAAAATTGCCCAACATACAAGACCACAACCCTACTCAACCTCATAGAATTTCGTTTTTCTCATTATTAATTGTTATCAAAGGAACGGGATACCATCAAATAGATTTAAAAAATTATGAACTAAAGGCAGGAACTGTATTAAAAATTGCCAAAGGTCAAGTACATGCTTTTCAAAAGAATCCAACTTATGAAGGTTATTTGATAATTTTTACCGAAGATTTTGTGATTCATTATTTTTCAAAGTCTTCCATCAATTTAATTTCACATTTGTATAACTACCACCTTACCTCTCCTATTTCTAATGAAACCGACCTAAATGAATCATTTTTAAATCAATTAAAAAAAGAAACGACGGAAGAGAGTACAATCACACAAAAAAACATCATTGCTTCCCTCATCAATATCTATTTGTTACAGCTAGAAAGACAAACTAAGAATAAAACGTTAAAAAATTACAATCAAAGGCATTTTGACATCTTTATCAAGTTTAAAAACCTGGTAGAAAAAAATTATACAAACACCAGAAATGTAAAAGACTATGCCGAAATGCTACTTATTTCTAGAAAGTTATTAAACCAAATAGTCAAAGAATTTACCCTGAACACCTCCAAAATGTTTGTTGATAATTATTTGGTGTTAGAGGCCAAACGAAGAATTATTACAAGCAACCAAAACATCAAAGAAATTTCATTTGAAATGGGCTTTATCGAGGTCACCAATTTTACTAAGTTTTTTAAAAAGAAAACGGGTGTTAGTCCTAAGGTTTTCAAAACTACACAAAATCAGTAATTCCCATATTTACCATTTTTAACTTCATTTGTATTACCTGTTTAGATTAAAATCAGTGCAAATTTGTATTGAAATAAAATAAATCTAAAATGATAATTGAGCAACAAAAGAAACTTACTGCAATAACACATGCACTTTATGAAGATGCTAAATATGACAAATTAAAAATGATAAAGGGTGCTGCAAAAAGTTTTTTCAAGTCTTTTAAACCCGAAAATTTTGAGGAAGCATATCTTGCTATATCAAAAGAACAGGGAGAAGATTTGGTGCAGATTATTAAAGAAAACAATCTTAAAAACATTGTGGAATTTGGAACATCATTCGGAATTTCAACACTGTTTTTAGCTCAAGGAATTTTAGAAACAAATGGACATATCATTACTACCGAATTGTTGGAGTCTAAAGCCAAAATAGCTATCGAAAACTTTAGAAAAGCTGGTGTAGAAAATCATATTGATGTAAGAATAGGTGATGCTTTAGAAACCTTAAAAAGCCACTCTAACCACATAGATTTATTACTATTAGATGGCTGGATGGATTTGTACCATCCCTTATTTCAAATACTTGAACCTAATTTTAATAACAACACCATTATTTATGTAGATAATGCAAATGCTGTAGACAGTCAAAAGTTTTTAACCTCTGTTTCTACAGAAAAATATCAAATTGAATCAAAGTTTAACGGAAAAACAGCCATCATAAAAATAAAACAATAATGAGTAAAGTAGCAAATTGCCCAAAATATGGTGGAAAATTAAAGAGGTATAAGTATTGAATTACCATTATAGAACCATCAGAAATAAAAAAGAAAACTGAAAATATAATTTTTAATAACAGACTTTAAAAATCAATAAAAATGAAATCAAAATTTATCGCATTTATTTGTTTAGGACTATTAAGTCTTGGTCATCTTTTTGCACAAGATCAAGCAGAAAACAACAAATTTCAATTTGGTGAAGCGGAGCACTTTCTTGACGGATACTCGTTCAACTTTCAATACCAAGATGGTAAAGCCATTCATATGGAGTTTGACAAAGGTAAAGCTAATTACGAATGGATTCTAGGACCTAGAAAAGGTAGAGGCAATTCAGATATCCCCTATCGTTCACGTAAAATAGGCAAAAAATTGTTCCTAATAAATTGGCATGAGACAGATAAAAAGGATTATTTAACTCTTGTTGTAGATTTCGAAAAAATGATTGTACATAGCTCAATCATCGTAGGTTACGAAAACAAACCTGAAAGAACTTTAAAAACTGTATTTCAAACAGGAGTTATTGATCATTTAAAAATAAAATAAAATGAGTAAAGTAGCAAATTGCCCAAAATGTGGCGGAAAATCAAAGATTAAAGAAACAAATGGTGAAATAAGTTACCAAGCCATTCAAGATGATGAAATCTTGAAAAAAGTAAGTCAACTAAAAAAAGCGATGGAGAAGTTTAAAGAGAAAGCCGAAGCCTTAGAAAAAGAAGTGAACGAATTGAAAAACAAATCGTAAATGGCATTTTTCAAAAAAAATTATGGATGGCTTATTGTATCTGTTTTAGCAACACTACCTTTAATTCCATTAGTAAAAACTGGTTTTGATGGAGGTAAAGAAAATATAGATATGTTGTATCATATTTCAGGGGAATTTTCCATTAGATGGATGACTGCTGTACTTACCTGTACACCATTTTTTATTCTTTTTGGTGTAACTAATTTGTTTGTAAGACAAGCTATGGGAATTGCCACAGCCGTATGGAGTTTACTACATTTTATTTTGTTTATTTGGGCAGAAGGTTTTTTAGAAACATTTACACAATTTAATTACGTAGCCGGTTTTGTGGCTGTACTGCTATTGATTCCTTTACTACTTACCTCCAATAGAATATCCATGCGTTTTTTAAAAACTAATTGGAAAAAATTACAACGCTTTGCCTACCTAATTATATTCTTGAGCTTATTGCATATTGCTATTTTAGACAAGACTTGGTTGATTTATGCCATCATAGTAGGGATTGGATTTATCATAAGAATTCCATTTATCAAGCATAATATTTTACAATGGAGACAAAACCGTAAAGCTGTATGAGTTTATTAGAAAACGTATTAAAAAAAGTAGTTTTAGATCAAGCCACAATTATAAAAAAAGAGCAATTATCAGCTTTTGTTTATAAAGTTAGATTAAAAGGCGATAGCATTAAAAAAGCCGAATTTATACCAGGATATTTTTTAAGATTAGGTGTAGGTATTGGTCAAGAAGATCTCGATTTTAAAGATAAAGTACGAAGTTATTCAGTTTGGAATATTAATAAAGAAGAAGGCTGGCTAGATCTAGCAATTGCTACAGAAAGCAATGGTGTTGGTGCTAATTGGGTTATGAATTGCAATCTAGGTGATTTGGTATATTATAAATGGAAGAAAGGTAATTTTTTGCTAGATAATTCTGCAGACAATTACCTAATGATTGGTGATTTATCCGCCTTATCACATTTGTATGTAATTAATAGAAATCTTCCTAAAAACAAATCTGTAGAAAGTGTCATTTATAGTAATAATGCATCGAATTTGTTTAATGATATTGATAACACGCAACCGTTGAGTTTTTATGAATTTCAAGAGCATCCTTCAGAAGAAATAAAAATAATTGTAAAAGAAAAATTATCAAAGTTTAATGGTTCCATAATAATATACATATCAGGAGATAGCAGAGTTTGTGTAAATTTAAATCAGTATCTTAAAAAAGTATTAGGTTATAGTCCAAAACAACTAAAAATTAATCCGTTTTGGAATCCATTAAAAAAAGGATTAGAATAATGGCATTAAGCATAAAATATCAGCAAATAAGACAGCAAACAGTTACTTTTTGCAAACATTTACAGCCCGAAGATTATACCATACAAGTGGTGAAATTTGCAAGTCCTGCCAAATGGCATTTAGCACACACCACTTGGTTTTTTGAAACGTTTATTCTTAAAAATTACAATGATAATTATAAGGAGTTTGATGCAAATTTCAACTTTTTGTTTAACAGTTACTACAATAATGTTGGCGATAGAATTCTGCAAGCCAACCGTGGAAATATGTCTCGTCCTAGTACCGATGAAATTTTTGCCTACAGAAAATATGTGGATGAGAAAATGCAAAATTTCTTAGCGGTCACAAACGATAAAACTATTTTAGATTTGGTTGTTTTAGGTTTAAATCACGAACAACAACATCAAGAATTACTGATTACGGACGTGAAATATATGCTGGGACACAATCCGCTGTTCCCTGTTTTTCATCATGATTATAACTTGGTGAGTGCTATCAATTCTGAAACCGATAGCGTAAAAATAGCGGAAGGAGTATATAAAATTGGCTATCAAGGAACTGATTTTTGTTACGATAATGAATTAGGTGTACACAAAGTTTATGTACCTAATTTTGAAATAAACAAACAGTTAGTAACTAATGGAGAATACCTTGAATTTATGGAAGCTGGTGGCTATTCAGATTTTAACCTTTGGTTAGATGATGGTTGGAATTGGGTGAATAAAAACAACATAAATGCACCAATGTACTGGCATAAAATTAAAGGAGAATGGCATTATTACACCCTTGCAGGATTGCAAAAAGTAGATAGAACAGCCATATTGAGCCACATCAATTATTACGAAGCCAATGCCTTTGCCGAATGGAAAGGAATGAGATTACCAACTGAATTTGAATGGGAAGTAGCTTCACAAAAATTTAATTGGGGAAAACGTTGGGAATGGACAAATAGTGCCTATCTAGCTTATCCAAATTTTGAAAAAGAAAATGGAGCGGTTGGCGAATACAATGGCAAATTTATGAGCAACCGAATGGTGCTTCGGGGAGCTTCTGTAGCCACATCAAAAAATCATAGTAGAAACACCTATAGAAATTTTTTCACTCCTATAGAAAGATGGCAATTTACTGGAATTCGATTAACAAAATAATATGAATAGTACTTTTAAAAATGAAATTCACCAAGGATTATCGTCTGATCCAAAAACGCTTCCCTCTAAATATTTTTACGACAAAAAAGGAGATGCTCTTTTTGTAGAAATAATGAATTTACCCGAATATTACTTAACGCGTAGCGAGTTAGATATTTTTCAGAATAAAACCCAAGAATTAATTGAATCCTTTGGTGTACAAAAAAACTCCTATTTTGAATTGATAGAATTGGGAGCCGGTGATGGCACAAAAACCAAAGAATTACTGAAGGTTCTAGACCAAGAAAATTACAATTTTGACTACTTCCCTATCGATATCTCGGCTAATGCTTTAGCACTTTTAAAAGAAGATTTAAATACTGAAATCCCTAATTTAAATGTACAAACGCAAGAAGGTGATTATTTTAAAATATTAGCATCTTTAAAAAACAGCAAACAACCAAAAGTGGTTTTGTTTTTAGGGTCTAATATTGGAAATATGAATGATAGTTTGGCCTCTACGTTTATTTACAATTTAGGCGTTAACTTACAAGCTGGTGATAAAATTTTATTGGGTGTAGATTTGATTAAAACGCAAGACATTGTATTGCCAGCCTACAATGATAGCAAAGGAATTACGGCAAAATTCAATTTAAATTTACTGGATAGAATTAACAATGAATTGGGAGCTAATTTTGATCTAAGTAATTTTGTGCATCAACCTGAATACACCCAAAAAGAAGGAATTGCCAAAAGTTATATTGTGAGTACAGCCAATATAACGGTCACTATAAAAGCAACTGGAAAATCGTATACATTTACTAAAGGAGAAAAAATTCATACAGAGATTTCAAGAAAATATAACGATGCAATTCTGAATAAAATCATTGAAAACACAGATTTTGTATTGCAACATAAAATAACGGATGAAAAAGAATATTTTGCCGATTATATTCTAGAAAGAAACTAAACAATGAAAGAAACAACACTTGGCATATTAGGACTTGGTAGTCAAACTACAGCTTTTTATTTGAAAGAGTTGAATCGTGTTTTTAATGAAATAAAAGGTGGTTACAGTACTTGTCCGTTTGTTTTATTAAACACCAATTTTGACACCATTAATTCCCTTTTACCAAATGTATCGGAAGAATTAAATGAAATCGTTCAAGCTTCTATTTCAGAAATTGAAAACAGTGAAATTGAATATATTTTAATTCCAAACATCACACTTCACGAAACAATTGACAGACTAAAATTGAATACATCTATACTTCATCCGTTAGATATTTGTCTTACAAAGTTGAAAGAAAACAACTGGAACAAGGTAACTCTGTTCGGTTCTATTCACACAATGAAATCTCATTATATTCGAAATAATTTTGCTAAAAATAATATAGAAATAATACTTCCTTCGGAAGAAGATATGCAATTTATAGATCAAGTTAGGAAAGATGTGTATGCTGAAAAACAAACCAATGAATTGATCAAAAAATACCATTCAACCATAGAAAAATACACAGAAAATTATCCTGTAATATTGGCTTGTACAGAATTATCCATCTTTAAACCTAACAAAAAAGATGTATTAGACATGGTAGAATTACAAATTAAAGAAGCCGTAAAAACGGTTTTAAAACATACTATTAAATACAAAAACATTCAATGAAAATAGCAGTAACATCAGCAAGCGGAAAATTAGGAGCTTCCATTGTACAGCATTTAATTCAAGAAGTTGGAAAAGAAAATGTAATTGGAATTGCACGAACTCCAGAACGAGCACAATTCTTGGGTGTAGAAATTAGAAAAGGCGACTACAACAGTCGTGAAGATTTTAATTTAGCTTTACAAGGCATAGACAAAGTTTTATTGATTTCTGGAATGGACGAACCCCAAAAAAGGATTGAACAACACAGAAATGTAATAGAAGCAGCAAAAAATAACGGAGTTGCCAAAATTGTATATACTAGTATTGTGGGAGCTGAAGAAGGCAATGCATTTAGCCCGATAGTACAAACCAATAGGCAAACTGAACGAGACGTTATTGAATCGGGATTAGATTATGTTATTGGTAGAAATGGAATTTACATTGAACCCGATTTAGAATATTTGGATACTTATAAAAAAGAAGGAGAAATAAGAAATTGTGCAGGCGAAGGTAAATGTACCTACACTAGTCGTCAAGAATTAGGCTATGCTTACGCTAAAATATTGATAGAAAATAAACACAATGGACAAACTTATAATTTAGTGGGCAAACCAATAACACAGGCACAACTGGCAGATTATATCAACCAAGTATATGGTACTGAATTAAAATTCAATTCAATTTCAGAAAAAGATTATTTAGTTGAAAGAAAAACCGAATTAGGTGATTTTATTGGAACTATAATTGCTGGAATTTATCAAGGAATTAAAAATGGAGCTAATGATATTTCTTCTGATTTTGAAAAAGCAACTGGAAGAAAACACATTTCTGCATTAGAAATGATTCAAGAGTTCAAAACTAAAAACTAAGCTTGATGAATCATTATAAGAATGGAATTCATTAATAAAAACTAAGCCAAATTATTATTTTAACTATTATCATAGAGCAACTGTTTACAAGAAAATGAGCAGATTAGATTTGGCTGTTCAACATTTAACTAAAGTAATTTCTTTGTCATGTAAACATTCTAATGCATACAATTACAGAGGAATCATATATTGAATTAAATGAACCCAATAAAGCTTGTAATGATTTTAAAAAAGCAGTAGAATTAGGAAATAAGCAAAGAGAATAAATTTGAAGAAATATTGTGAAAAAGGATAATTCGGACATAGAGCCGATAACAACCAAATTCGGGTTTAGAGCCGATATTATTGATTATCGGGTTTAAATACGATATATTTGTTAAAAAGATGAAATGATAGCAATCATAACAGGAGACATTATAAACTCTAGAAAAGGAGAAGTTGAAACATGGCTACCACTTCTAAAAGAAGTTTTAAACCAATACGGACAAGAACCCGCAGACTGGGAAATATTTAGAGGTGATAGTTTTCAATTATCAATTGCTCCCAAAGAGGCTATATTAGCAGCTTTTCATATTAAATCAGCAATCAAACAAACAAAATCACAAGATGTTCGAATGGGAATTGGTATTGGTAAAATAAAATACAACTCCAATAAAACCACAGAGTCAAATGGTTCCGCCTACATAAGGTCAGGAGAATGTTTTGAATCGTTAAAAAAACAAACTCTTGCAATAAAATCACACAATTCTGAACTAGACACCACATTAAATCTAATGCTAAGCTTGGCATTGTTATCTGCAAATAATTGGAGCAATACGGTTTCGGAAGTAGTAAAAAAGATGATTGAAAACTCTAACACTACGCAAAAAGAAATTGCACACCTTCTAAATAAGTCGCAAAGTAGTATTAGTGAAGCTCTAAAAAGAGGAGGGTTTGATGAGATTATGAACATGAATAATTATTATAAAAACCAATTATTTTAGTTATGATTATTTTTATTGTTCAATTGTTAATAGCACACATAATTGGTGATTTTGTACTACAACCAGACAAATGGGTTGCAGACAAGAATTTGAAAAAACATAAATCAAAATTTTTATACATACACGGCTTAGTTCACTTTATAGCCCTAATTGTATTCCTAAAATTTAATTGGTCTTATTGGCCATATGTATTATTTATTGTTATTAGTCATCTAATCATTGATCTGATCAAATTAAATCTTATTGACAAGATTAATAACAGAATACTATTTGTAATAGACCAAATAGTACACCTAATTATAATAAGTAGTGTCGTCTATCTACAACATCCGTACAGAATAAACATAGAGAAGATATATTCTAAAGAGTCTTTATTGTTGCTACTAGCACTACTCTCTGTTACGTTCGTATCATCAATCATCATGAAAATGATCATGAGTAAGTGGGAGCTAGAAGAAGATAATTCTGATGACTCACTACAAAATGCAGGAATGTATATTGGAATTTTAGAACGTCTTTTTGTTTTTAGTTTTATAATTCTAAATCAATGGAGTGCTATTGGATTGCTGATTGCCGCTAAATCTGTATTTAGATTTGGTGATCTTTCTAGAGCAAAAGACAGAAAATTAACAGAATACATGCTTATTGGATCATTAGTTAGTTTTGGACTCTCAATACTAATAGGTTTGCTCTACAAGTATTTAATCTAATTACCGACATTAGCCACACAACACCTTATTTAGTTTAATGCAGGTTTTAGGCTTTTCAAAGTGTTCTGGATTTTATCAAAAATTCCAAAACTTAGTAAAAAATAGTTATCAATCCATATCTTGCTAAATAAAAATGATTAAGATAACACGTAAAATAGACCCCTATTTTAATACCTCTTTTAGAAAGAAGTTTTCAGTCATTATTTCTATTCCTATATTAACTGCCTCAAGTTTCTAAAAAACGACCAATATGTCTAAAATTAATACGGATTTTAGTGCTTGCCTATAGTTTTGTTTCTATTTACAAATTACCAGATGTTATTGCTTTGGTTTGATGAAATTAAAAAATTAAATTTTTTCTTTTTTTTTGTCCACAATCCGTTCATAAATCTTCCAACAATCAAAAAGCCACAAGCACACATTGCTTAAAATAAATTGTATTTTTGAAGAGAACTTAATAACATTGCTCTTATGTTTAACTATTTTTGGTTTTTCTTTTTTATGATTTCTGTCGTTGGTTTTTCACAAAAAAACACCATTATAAAAACAGCTGATGGAAAATCTATTTTGTTAAAAGCAGATCACACTTGGGAATATATAAATTTTGAAGAGGTAAAAACTGAAACAGAATCTCAACTTCCTGAGATAAAAACAGATGCTTGCAACTTGGGTGCAAATTACCAAGAACCTGCGTTGAATGGTAAAATTCAGAATCAGCTAAAGCGTGGAAAATCTTCCATACCTTACATTAAAAAACGTGTGGCAAAAGACCTAAACTGTAATCCAGAAGAGGTTATTTTACTATTTGTTTCCGAACAAAAAGAACGTGGTTTGTATCACTTTTGTGCAAATGGTAAAAAAGTAGCCTACAAACGTATTGGTAACGCTGTTATGAAAAGCAAGAAAAAAATCTTGTAGACCAACTGTTCACAACCATAAATTCAATCTCTTTCAAACACAAATCATGAACAATCTATTTGCTCTTTTCTGCATCGTTACCATAGCTAGCTGTACTCCTAGCAAACAAAAAATTAAGACCGTTGCTGCTTTCCATCAACAGCAAGTTACGGGAGTAAGCGTTAGTAGTAATGGAAGAATTTTTGCAAACTTTCCTAGATGGAGAGAAGGAGTAAAAAACTCTGTTGTAGAAGTGTCTGAAAATGGAAAATCAGTATCTTATCCTAATGAAAAATGGAATTCTTGGGAAATAAACAATTCTATTAATGATTCCGTTTTTGTTGCTGTACAATCTGTAGTTGCTTTTAAAAATAATTTGTACGTTTTAGACACCCGAAACCCTTTATTTAAAGGAGTAAAAGATGCTCCTAGAATTTTTGTTTTTGACTTGGTTACAAATACTTTAAAAAGAATTTATATTTTTTCCGAAAGTAGCTATCACAACAACTCTTACATCAACGATTTAAGAATTGATTCAAAAAATAACAAAGCCTACTTAACAGATTCTGGACATGCAGGTCTTTTAGTGTTAGATTTAGATTCTGGAAATTCAAAAAGAGTGTTGGACAATCATCCATCGACCCTTGCTGAAACAGATGGACTAACTTTTGGAGAAAGCAAATGGAATGCAACCGTTCATTCAGACGGAATTGCATTAGACACTACCAATGACATGCTTTATTACCATGCTTTAACAGGATATAGTTTGTACGCAATACCTACTAAAACTCTTATCAACGGTACTAATGCTGAAATTGAAAAAAACGTGCAATTTATACAAAAAACAGCTGCTCCAGACGGAATGATTTTTGACAAATTTGGCAATCTTTATTTTGCTGATTTGGAAAACAATCGCATCATGAAACTAAATATTTCAACTCGTGTTTTAGAAGTTTTTGTAGAAGGAGACAACGTAAAATGGGCAGATACTTTTAGCATTTACAAAGATGAATTGTATTACACCAATTCTAGAATTAACGAAACCAAAGAACGCTTTAATGAATTGACTTTTACCATCAACAAAGTAAAAACAACCAACTAAAATCAAAAAACATAAGTGTTTTTAAAACATTTGTGTTGTGTTTTAAATCTAGACTATCTCCTCTTTTTTTGTACTAAAAATCAAAAGAACGTAATTATGCATGGAACCTATAAATAAAAAACTCCATGAAAAACACAACGCTATTTTCTATTGCTTTTGCAATGATGATTCTAGGTATTCAAACTTTAGTTGCTAAAGATATTTATGTATCCAAACAAAAAGCAAACTCATCCAAAGAAAAACTAGTTACTGCATACAATCAAGCTAAATCTGGTGATGTAATTTTAGTTGATATTGATGTTATTTTTGAAGAAAGTGACAATCCACTTACAATTAACAAATCAAACCTTACCTTTAAAGGAAAGATAAAAAATAAGGGGAAGTACAAACTAGAAAGAACCAATAATAAAAACATTCATTTACGAATTACAGGCTCTAATATTACCTTAGAAAACCTTCTTTTCACAAACGGAACTCAACAAGTTGTTTTTGGAAAAAAAGAAGAAATCAGTATTAAAAATAGTAAAATAATCAACTGTTATTTTAAAAACGGAAAATACACTGGAGTTGATTTTAGAGGTAATTTTGAAAACACTGAAATTAAAAACACCTCTTTTGAAAATTGCAAATTCAGCTTGCAAACTATGGATTGTAGAATATTAAAAAACTTTACTGTAGATCACTGTATATTCTACAAAGGAGATCATCAAATCAGTTTAGACAACCCACATGCTACCAATTTAGAGCATGAAAACATTGTGATAAAAAACACCACTTTTAACCTATCTACACGTTTTAACATTGCTTTGGCAAACACACAAAATGTTACTATTTCTAATTGTAATTTTGCAGGAGGAACAGGACCTTACTCACAGGCTTTGCATTTTGAAGACAGAACAAAAAACGTATGGGTAGTACATAATAAAATAAAATGCTTGGCTGATGTTGCAATATTACTGTATGCTACCGACAAAATTGGTCACGGAACAGGTAGACGCTTGACAGAAGCAGAAAAAACAGAGTCAGGTTCAGGAAATATTACTTTAGACAACAACACAATAACCTCCGGAAATGTAGATGCTGCTATCTCAGTAGGTTATGGAAAAGGTTATTTTAAAATATTTGGAAACAACACCATCTTATCAAAAAATAAAGGAATCAATACTTTTAATTCTAAAAACATGCATTTTGAAATTGACGACAAAACATCCATCAAAGGCAAAAAATACAGTGAAATAAAACAAATGGAAACCAAAGAAAAAGAAAATTATATCCGAATAAAATAAATTACACAAAGAGCGTTTTCAGTCAATTTTGGAAACGTTCTTTTACTTGTCTTTATGCAAACAAGGCTTTTCTTTAGGAGTGGTAGCGTTTATTCCAAAACCATCAATAGGCAAATAAATCTCTAAAATATGCATAAGGTAACCTACAGAAGCATAATGATGTATAGCATGACAATGGGCTTGAGACAACATTGCTCCTAATGTGCTTGTCACTACTACTTTTCCACTTCCTAAATCATCTGCAACTTCTAATGTTAATTTTAATTCACTTTCTTGCAACTTTTTCAAACAATTGATAATCTTATCAAAATACTCAATACCGCTTAAAGTATAAGTTTCTACTTCTAAATTTCGTTCTCTTTTGGTAAAATCTACATATTGTTTGTCTACCCCTATAAAAATGCATTGAAACATATCTAATACATGTCGGGTGTGAGCTCCAATACTAGAGTAATATGGCGGAATGCTTTTGTTGGAATATTTATCGTCTGTAATGTTGTTTAATAAATATTTCCCTTTTTCTAAATTTTTTACAATATCCTCAATCATTTATGTTTTTTTCACGATTTTACTCCTGTTTTGTCGTTTAAAGATAAAAAAATAACAACAGTTCATTGTATAAAGATTCAAGGCTTATTTATTTCTATTCATTAACCAAAAAAAGACATACAGATTTAACAATTAACGAATGTCAACATACCTAAATTATCAAATTATTAAAAATCAATCTGTTCCCAAGAAAAAGAGGGATTTGTATTGTAATTATTATTAATTTTGTACAATAAATAAATAAAATTATGGCTATCACGAAAAAAAAATTAAAAACAAAACCTGTATGTAAAGTAACATTTTCACATATGGCTCCAGAGGCAACAGAAGTGTTTTTGGTTGGAGACTTTAATGAGTGGGATGCTACTGCTACACCGCTTAAAAAATTAAAAAGTGGATTATTTAAGGTTGTTGTAGATTTAGAAATAGAAAAATCATATCAATACAAATACATTGCTGACGGAACTTACGTGAACGACGAAGAACCTGAAGCTTTGGTTTTTAATGAGTTTGCAAATGCAGAAAACTCATTGATAGAATTGTAGAAAATTTAATACAGAAACTAGAATGCCTTTAACCTTGTTAAAGGCATTTTTTATATATTTAGTTTTCAAAAAAACAACAAAATGGCAAATATCACTTTAAAAGGAAATCCTATAGAAACGATAGGAGATTTACCTAAAATAGGGACCAAAGCTCCTGAATTTACATTGACAAATACAGATTTATCTGAAGTTAAATCGACAGACTTGTTAGGAAGCAATTTAATTTTAAATATTTTTCCTAGTGTAGATACAAGTACCTGTGCTACTTCAATCAGAAAATTTAACCAAAAAGCAGCGTCTTTAGACAACACAAAAGTTTTATGTATTTCTAAAGATTTACCATTTGCCCACAAACGCTTTTGTGGTGCTGAAGGAATTGAAAACGTGTTAAGCTTGTCTGATATTTCTGGAGATTTTGGAAAAAACTACGAACTTACCTTTGCAAACGGTCCTTTAAAAGGGTTGTTGTCTAGAGCTATAGTTGTTGTAGATACCGAAGGAAATGTAGTCTATACTGAACAAGTTAGCGAAACTGCAGATGAACCTGATTACGGATCAGCTTTGGATGCTCTTTAATAAAACTTATCTTAAAGACTTGCTAATTACTTAGCAAGTCTTCTTTTTTTCTTATGAAAACAAAAAAACACAATCTTGTTGTTGATAGAATTTACAGTTTAGGCTATGCAATTAAAGGACTATTGCTTTTATTACAAACCGAAAACGCTATCAAAGTACACGCATTCAGCACTATTTTATTAACCATAATAGGATTTATATTTCAGCTAAACGCAACCGAGTGGATGTTCCAATTCTTAACCCTTGGTTTGGTTATTAGTATAGAAGCATTGAACACTTCTGTAGAAAAAATTGCTGATTTTATCCAACCCAATTTTGATGAAAAAATAGGAACTATCAAAGATGTAAGTGCGGGAGCAGTTTTGTTTTCGGGAGTATTTGGAGCTATTGTAGTCGGAATTATTTATATCCCCAAAATTATACTTTACTTCAATCTGTAATTCTGTATCTTTGGTCACTCCAATTGAATGTTTAGATGCCTAGAAAAAGTAACGCAAAAACCACCGAAAAGAAACTTTCTAAAAAAGAGAAACTACAAGAGTTTATCAACAACAGACAAACTCAAACAGTTGTTGGTTTGTTTATTTGCTTGTTGGGTATTTATTTATTCACCTCTTTTTTATCTTTCTTTTTTACTTGGAAAGCAGACCAAAGCACACTTTCCCAATTGGGAGACAAAACAGTTATTGCTAAAAACATTTTAGGTAAAATAGGTGCCAATATCAGTCACTTTTTTATTTATCGTGGTTTTGGAATTTCTGCCATTGTCATTCCCATCCTTTTGTTTTTTACAGGAATCTATATACTCGTAAAAAAACCTATTAAAAAAATAGTGAAATCTTGGAATTGGGCATTACTAGGTTTGCTGTGGAACGCTACATCCTTTGGTTTTTTAGCAGACAAAAATCCTCTTGTTGCAGGTGTAGTAGGTGTAGAACTCAACAAATTTTTAATTCCTTACTTAGCTTCTTTTGGGTTGATTATTATACTCTTGTTTGGTTACGTAACTTATTTAGTCATCCGTTTTAAAATCACTCCAGAAAAAATAAAAAGTTGGTTGCCAGAGAAAAAAGTTTTTGAAGATCTACAATCTGATTTGCAAAGCACTACTCCTAAAACGGCAGTTAAAGAAACTGCAAAAACTATAGAAGAAAACACTCCTATTGAAGAAGAAAACACGATTGATGACAAAGGGGAATTGGTAGAAGAAAAAATTATTTCTTTGGATGAATTTGAAGAAACCGACAAACCGCTGACTTCTTTTGAAATGGCAGTTAAAAATGTAACTCCTACGATCAAAAATCACTCAACTATTAAAAAAGAAACTTCTAAGGAAGATACTATAAAAGAGAGTGAAAAATCAGGAGAATTGACCGTTGAACAAATTAAAAAGGAAGAAACCAGCACACAAAATTTATCCGATAAATTGGTCAAAGATTTTGGAGAGTTTGATCCTACATTAGATTTGGGTAATTTTAAATTCCCTACATTAAACTTATTAAGAGAATACGATGAGAGTATTTCTGTAGATTCAGCAGAATTAGAAGCCAACAAAAACCGAATTGTTGATACTTTAAACAATTACAAAATTGGAATTGCACAAATAAAAGCAACTGTAGGGCCTACCATTACATTGTATGAAATTGTTCCAGAAGCGGGTATTAGAATTTCTAAAATTAAAAATTTAGAAGATGACATTGCCTTGTCTTTGTCGGCCTTGGGTATTCGTATCATTGCTCCTATTCCAGGAAAAGGAACCATTGGTATTGAAGTTCCAAATCAGAATGCCAATATTGTTTCTATGAATTCCGTTATTGCTTCTAACAGATTTCAACAATCTAAAATGGAGTTGCCTATTGCCATGGGAAAAACCATTTCTAACGAAACCTTTGTGTTTGATTTGGCTAAAGCTCCTCACCTATTGATGGCAGGTGCTACAGGACAAGGAAAATCGGTAGGTTTGAATGCTATATTGACTTCTCTACTTTATAAAAAACATCCCGCTGAAATAAAATTTGTACTGGTCGATCCTAAAAAGGTAGAATTGACTTTGTTCAACAAAATAGAACGTCATTACTTGGCAAAATTGCCAGATACAGACGAAGCCATTATTACCGATACCACCAAAGTTGTGCATACCTTAAACTCTTTGTGTATAGAAATGGACAACCGTTACGACCTGTTAAAAGATGCCATGGTTCGTAACATTAAAGAATACAACGAAAAATTCAAAGCTCGTAAATTGAATCCGAACGATGGTCATAAATTTTTGCCATACATTGTTTTGGTAATTGATGAGTTTGCAGATTTGATTATGACTGCGGGTAAAGAAGTAGAAACACCTATTGCACGTTTGGCACAATTAGCTCGTGCTATTGGTATTCACTTAATTGTGGCTACGCAAAGACCATCCGTAAACGTAATTACGGGAATTATAAAAGCCAATTTCCCATTAAGAATTGCTTTTAGAGTAACCTCTAAAATAGATTCTCGTACCATTTTAGATGCTCCTGGAGCAGATCAATTGATTGGACGTGGAGATTTATTGATCTCTAGTGGTAACGATTTGATTCGTGTACAATGTGCCTTTGTAGACACTCCAGAAGTAGAAAAAATTACCGACTTTATTGGCTCACAAAGAGCGTATCCAGAAGCTTACCAACTACCTGAATACATAGGTGAAGATGGAAGTGGTACAGAACTTGATAACAACATTGCTGATAGAGATAAATTATTTAAAGAAGCCGCAGAAACTATTGTAATAGCGCAACAAGGTTCTGCTTCTTTATTACAACGTAAATTAAAATTAGGATACAACAGAGCAGGTAGATTGATTGATCAAATGGAAGCTGCAGGAATTGTAGGACCTTTTGAAGGAAGCAAAGCAAGACAAGTATTGATTACCGATTTGACCTCATTAGAACAGTTGTTAGACAACGAAAAGAACAAATAACATGATGAAAAAAATAATTTTTGCCATTACTTTGGCAGTAACCTCTTTTAGTTTTGGTCAAAACAATGCCAAAGCAGAAACCATTTTAAACAAAGTAAGCGAGAACTTAGCACAGCAAAAGAACATTCGCTTAGAATTTACCCATACTCTAGAAAACAAGATGGTCAACATCAAACAATCTAGCAAAGGATCTGCAATTATTCAAGGAGATAACTATTTGGTCAACTATTTAGACAATGTTATTCTGTTTGACAAAGTGAACAATTATGTAATTTCTCCTGAAAATGAAGAAGTAAACATCACTCCTGTAAAAGATATAGATGATGAAAGTTTAACACCTTCTAAAATGCTTTCTTTTTACAAAAAAGGATATACGTATCAGTTAGACAAAAAAGAAGGAGTTGTTCAATACATCAAATTGATTCCTACTGAAGAATCTGATGAAGTTTCTCACATACTGTTAGGAATTGACACAAATAAATACCAAATTACGTCTTTGTTAGAAGTTGGAAACAACGGTACCAATACTAGTTTTACCATTACTTCTTACCAAACCAATCAAGATTTAGCCGCAAATACATTTGTTTTTGACAAAGCTAAATACAAAGCTTTGGGTTATATTATTAACGAATAGTACCACGTTTCCTTGAAGACACTCGATAAATATTTAGTCAAAAGTTTCTTAATTCCTTTTTCAGCTTCTTTCCTTATTGTAATGTTTGTATTGGTTATGCAAGCTTTATGGTTGGTGTTTGACGACATTGCGGGTAAAGGAATAGAAATCGTCATTATTTTTAAATTCTTGTGGTACATGTGTTTGTTTGTAACACCACAAGCTTTGCCAATTTCCGTACTATTGTCTGCTATTATGACCATGGGAAATCTTGGTGAAAATTATGAACTGGCTGCTATCAAATCTTCTGGAATCTCTTTTTTCCGATTTTTAAGACCTTTAATGATTACTGTAGGAATTATTTCTATAGCCAATTTCTTTTTGATCAACTACACCTATCCTTATGCTAGTTTGAAACAAAAGAATTTGATTCTAAACATCAAAAAAACACAGCCTACGATGGCTTTGATAGAAGGTAGTTTTAACGATGAAATTCCAGGATACAGCATCAAGTTTGCTAAAAAATACGGAGAAGAAAACAACTTGTTAAAAGATGTTTTGATTATTGACACCGATGGAAATAAAGATGACCACATTAACATTACTGCAAAAAGAGGAAAAATCACCACCGAAGAAGGTAGTAAATACATGACCTTAATTTTGGAAGATGGCTATTATTTTGAAGACCATACTAGTGCCAAACAAAAAAGAAAAGACAAAGAACAAATGCCAGCTTCTATGGCTAAGTTTGAAAAATATACGGTAAATATTGACATTTCAGATTTGACCAGTGCAGATTTAGAAGAAGAGAAATACAAATACCATTACACCATGAAAAACATGGGACAATTGCAAGCAAGTTCAGACAGTTTGAAAGCTTCTTATGACAATTATGTAGATTTAAAATACAAGTCTATGAAGGCTCAAATTCTAGCCGATAAAATGTCAGAACCTATAGACAGTACAATTGTAAAAACCATCAACCCAAACATTTTAGAAAACTTTGAAACTGTTATGCAAATAAATATTTTGCAGCAAGCTGAAAACACAGCCAACAGCAAACTATCTAACATTCAAAGCTATAAAGACTACTTTAAGAGAAAACGTAAAGAACTCAACAATCACGATTATCAATTTCATTTTATCTTGACCAGTTCTATTTCTTGTCTTTTGTTGTTCTTTGTAGGAGCTTCTTTAGGATCTATCATTCGAAAAGGAGGTTTTGGATTTCCAATGGTGATTGCCATTGTTATTTATGTGGCTTATCATTTTACCAACACCTTTGGGAAAAATATGGCAGAAGAAAGCAGTATAACCGCTATTATGGGTGGATGGTTAGGAACACTTATTATGAGTCCTTTAGCGATCTTTTTTACGATAAGCGCATCAAAAGATAGAGGGTTCTTAAATTTTGGTGTAATTTTAACCCCATTTAAAAAATTAATCAACAGATTGAAAAAAAAAGATGAGTAGTACAGAACAAAATAAAATACAATTGAATAGCATACCCGAAGCCATTGAGGACATTAGAAATGGTAAAATGGTGATTGTAGTAGATGATGAAGACAGAGAAAATGAAGGAGATTTTATTGCTGCTGCAGAAAAAGTAACTCCAGAAATGATCAATTTTATGGCACAATACGGTCGTGGATTGATTTGTGCTCCGTTGATAGAAGAACGTTGTGATGAATTAGGATTGAACATGATGGTGAACAACAATACCGTGTTGCACAATACTCAGTTTACAGTTTCTGTAGATTTGATTGGTAACGGTTGTACTACAGGAATTTCTGCACAAGATAGAGCTAAAACCATTTACTCTTTAACACAAAAAGAAACCAAACCTTCTGACTTAGGAAGACCTGGACATATATTCCCTCTAAAAGCTAAAAAAGGTGGAGTTTTAAGAAGAACTGGACACACAGAAGCAAGTGTAGATCTAGCACGTTTGGCGGGATTAAAACCTGCTGGGATTTTAGTAGAAATTTTAAACGAAGATGGTAGCATGGCTCGTTTGCCTCAGCTAACCGAAGTAGCCAAAAAATTTGATTTGAAATTGATTTCTATTGAAGATTTGGTGTCTTACCGCATGCAACACGATTCTTTGATTCATAAAATTGAAGATTTTGATGTAGATACTCGTTTTGGAAAATTCAGATTGAGAGCTTACAACCAAACCACCAACAATCAAATTCACATTGCACTTACCAAAGGATCTTGGAGCAAAGATGAAACCGTGCTTTGTAAAGTAACACCTAATGCCTTTGGAAACGATGTATTGAATACATTGACCAAAGAACCAGGAGATACGTTGACTAGAATTTTTGACAAAATAAATGAAGAAGGAAAAGGAGCTGTGGTTTTTATCAACCAAGAGCAGTTAACCTTTAACTTGACAAAACGTTTGCAAGATTTGAAAAACACGCAGAAAGGAATTGCTACGAAAGAGGATTCTTCTGCTCCTATGGATGAAAAAGATTTTGGAATTGGAGCTCAAATTTTACACAATATTGATATTACCAAACTAAAATTATTAACCAATTCTCCTGCTAGTAAAAAACGTGTAGGAATTACAGGATACGGTTTGGAAGTTATTGAGAGAATCAACTACTAAAAAAACTATACTCCCATCACAAAAAAGACTGCTTGAAAAAGCAGTCTTTTTTGTTTTTTATGTAGCTATTATAAATCTTTACAATCTGTATTTGCATCTACAACTCTAGAGGTTCCATCTACAAACCAAACAGCAGGCAATCCTCCTCTTAAAAAAATATCTTCTCCATAAATTCGCAACCAACTCCCCTCTCTCAACCCCATAACAGAAACATTGTTCAAAGCTTGAAATTCTTTAATTCTAGTAGCTCTAGTTTCTCCTTTGTGTTTGCTATTTGTTTCTGGCTCAATATAATGTGCATTAAAATTGAAGGGTACAATTCCTAAAGTTTCAAAGCTTGGAGGCAATACAATGGGCATATCATTGGTTGTTTTCATATTCAATCCTACAATATTAGTTCCTGCACTCGTTCCCAAATAAGGAATTCCCTCATTAATTGCAGTTTTTAAGAATGACCACAATTTAAATTCATACAACTTAGAAACCAATAAAAAAGTATTTCCTCCCCCTACAAAAATCCCTTGTGATTGTTGAATGGCTTCTTGGTAATTTTTATATTCATGAATCCCTTTTACTTGAATTCCCAAACCGTTAAAAGCTGCTTGAACCTGGTCTGTATATGCATCGTAAGAAATACCTCCGGGTTGAGCAAACGGTATAAACAATACTTTTTCTACTCCTTTGTACAACTTATCTATACTTGGCAACAAATATTCTAAATACTCAGAACCATGAACGCTTCCTGAACTTGCTAAGATTAAATTCTTCATACATTTTTTTTCTTGAAAGATATAAATTATTGTTTGATGAGTTATTCTAAAAATAAATACATTTCACAAAATTACGTTCTCAAATTAAGCTTGGAATATAGGTCTAAACTGATATAACCTCCTTTTTTTATTTCACAATCTCTCATAGTTCCCTCGTATTGAAAATCAAGTTTTTTCAATCCCGATTTGCAGTTGGAGTTTTCTGTTTCTACAAAACCTTCAATTCTATGTAGTTTGAGTTTTTTGAAACCAAAATCACAAATTTCTGACATTGCCTCTTTCATATATCCCCTACCCCAAAAATCAGGAAGCAACCAAAAGCCTATTTCAGCTTTTTTATGCAAATTGTCTAAATTGTTAAAACCTCCTGCTCCACAAAAAACACCTGTAGTTTTTATTTCAATTGCCCACCAAATTCCCGTTTGGTCATTCTCTAAGTTCTGAAACCACTCCAATTGTTCTTTTGTAGCTTCTAAAGTAGAAAAACTAATTCCGTAATATTTAATCACATCTGGATGAGACAATCCTTTAAAAATATTATCGATATCCTTTTCAGAAAATTGTCTTAAACGCAATCTATCGGTTTCTAGAATTGGAAAAATAACGTTTCTATCCATAACTCTATATCTTATTTAACTATTTTGATTCCTTTTATCAAGTATAAACTCATCATTAAAAAAATGAAGAGTATTTTTTTTGTTACACAATTCTGTGTTAACAAACATTTTTCCAGAAATATCTGTTATATTTTCTTAGTTCTAAAAATAGTTACAAACTGAATTCTGATTTAAAAAAGACAACAACACTCCCTAGAAATCTCTACATAATTTCCGTTTAATTTTGCATGCAACACTTTTAAAAGCATAACTCCCCCAGGATTAATCTTAAAAAGTTCTTGAGTAAAAGCATATACCTGATAAATAGTCATTTTGTATTGCGCTTAAAAATTAATTGTCTCGTTCCTCAAAACCTTCTTTTCCATCGTTTTTCAATCTTTTGGCAATTAAATAAATAACAATAACTAAGGATACCAAAAAGAAAGAACCGTAGACAAAAAGCATAAAAAAACCGATACCCTTTTCCATACTTAATTCAATTTAACAGCAGTTCCGTAAGCTAAAATTTCCGAAGCTCCTTGTGTAATAGTAGATGTTGTTAATCTTACGTTCAGAATTGCATCTGCTCCTAATTTCTCAGCATCGTCTACCATTCTTTGCATTGCTTGCTCTCTAGATTGAGCTTGTAGTTTGGTGTATTCATTCAATTCTCCACCTACAAAATTTTTCAGTCCCGCCACAAAATCACTCGCCACACTTTTAGCTCTTACAGTGCTTCCTCTTGCAATTCCTAAAATGGTTATTACTTCTTTGTTTGGAATGGTTTCTGTTGTTGTAATGATCATTTTTTTCTCTTTTTTACAGTTGATACAATTCTTGTATAGTTTGTGATTTATCACGAGTAAAAGATACTATTTTCTATAGAATTCTTCTTTCATTTTTACTTTTTTGATTCCTAAAAATCAATAGCCAACACAGCAACATTTTTAAAGAATTTTGGATCTAAACTGCCACATGACTTGTCTTTAGTAGCATTTAAAAAATGAAAATAAAATAACAATCCTCAGTTTTATTCTAAAACAGCACTTAGAATTCCTTAAAAAACAATACTTTTAGAACTGATAAAAATACTAATAAAGTAATGTTGTCTGTGAATGTGAATGGATAACGTAACTTTTGGTGAGTATATAACGAGTTAGCTTTAATTAAAAAACAAGTTCTATGAGAAATATTTTAGTCCTTTTAATATTAGGAATTTCTTTATCTGTAAACGCACAAACTGATTATTCAAAATTATCCGAAAGAGAAATAGTGAGCTGCGCTTGTAGAGCTTATGGAGGTGCTTCTATTCAAGGAAAAGATCCACTAGAAGAATTGACTAAATTTGTTTTAAAACTAAAAGGTTACCCTGAAGATTACAAACCTTGGGAAAAGATTGTTATTGATTTTTTAAACGAATATGGAGAGATATTAATATGCTCTAAAGCAGACACAACTGCACTTTTTGACAACGAGCAATTTTACAAACGGGCTGTTTCTCAAATTAATTTTGAAATTTTCTATGACCTTCTAACAGATGATGAATATCCTGTAGAATTAAATATGGTTCAAATTAGAAATGGAAAACCAGAAACGCTTTTAGATTTTATTAAGTTGAGAATAGATAAAGGTGTCACTCCTGAATTTGAAAAAAAATTAAACTCACTTATATCTGACTTACGAGAATTAGGAGCTAAATATGCATATGAATTAAAAAACTAAAGCTAACAATGGCTATAAGTAATTGCTTGTTCTCGCCTACTTCTGAAAATCCTCGCGGATTTTCAGCTTGGTGTGTACTTGCAAAGTTAAGTGCTAAACCACGCAACCACTCATAGCCGAGACCGTTGTACACAAGCAAAAAATAAAAAAAAAAGAGCATTTATTTATTGGAGTTTTATTTCCTTTAGTTGCATTTTATTTTTTTGGATCTCAAATATTTACATCAGAAAACTCATTAATTGAAAAAAAGGAACAGTTAATAATTCACAAGTATTTTATGAAAAAGTAAAAGATAAATATGGTGCTGAATCAGTAAGAGCAACTTTAATAATTAGTCTTTTAAACGATAATAAAATCTATGCAATGAGAGAAAATATCGGACAATGTTCAGATTTTAAAAGCACACAACAAATTGAGTATAATGAACTAAATTATAACGAAAAATCTACTTTGAAATTTCCGAAAAATACTTCTAAATGTTATAGTTATACCTACGAAACAATTAACCGACAAATAAATAAAATTAAAGAAATCTCTATTTTTATAAATACCAATGAACTTGAAGAAAAAGAACCCTATGTTTATAAAATTATTTCAACCGACAATAAAGTTTTATACTCATTAAATCAATCGAAAAGGATTCCTATATATGGTTTTTGGGTAATTTCAATATTTAGTATTTTCGAAATATTAATGTTTTTGAGAATTAATTATGGAATAAAACTAAAGAAATTCATCATTAAAAAACTGAATTAGCCAGTGTACAACAAAGTACTGTGGTAAAAAACAAGTAAAAACTTATTAATTTCTTACCAAAACACTTCTATACCCATCATCATAT
>NZ_JAUOSB010000029.1 GCF_030548295.1 Wenyingzhuangia sp. 2_MG-2023 | reverse complement strand
ACAATACGAAGTTATATAATATCTACACGGTGTTTGAGTTTGGTTGCAGAGCGGAGTCGAAGTAGAGTCGAGAACCTTTAATGCTTCTTAGTATTGTTTATTCTCTTTTGACACTTTACTTCTCGACTACGCTCGAAGACCCTGAAGTGGTTGCAGAGCGGAGTCGAAGTAGAGTCGAGAACTTGTTACCCAATTTGAGAACCTAAAGATCTCTTTACTTTTCACGTTTAAAATGTGTCTCATTTTTACACTCAGAGAGCTTAGGCAAAAGTTCCCAGTTATTATCAATCAGTGCTTTTTTTTTAGCGTGTGACCATTTTTGAATTTTCTTTTCATAATAGAAAGCATCCGCAATATTTAAAAATGATTCTTGAAAAACCAATGTAACTGGTAATCTAGTTTTGGTATAATTAGCTCCTTTTTTAGATTGATGTTCTGCTAATCTTTTTTCTAAATCTCTTGTGCTTCCTGTGTAATATGTACCATCGGAACATTGTAAAATGTATAAGTAACCAGCCATTTTTTATCCTAAGTTAAGACTTTTTTGTTGATGTTCTATTTTACTTGTTTTTCTTTGGTTTTGATTTATAGAGTATTACGCTCGTAGGGTGTTTTGAAAACCTGTACTTGAGGATGTTTTAGTGTAGCTTAGAACCTTTAATACTTCTTTTTATTTTTATTCTCCTTTGACACTTTGCTTCTCGACTGCGCTCGAAGACCCTAGAGGGTATGATGCTCCTTTTTTTTGAGGTGCTTAGGGTTATACCTACACGGTGTTCGAGCGCAGTCGAGAACTGGTGATGTTTCTTTGTATTGTCATTCTCCTTTGATACTTTGCTTCTCGACTGCGCTCGAAGACCCTAGAGGGTATGATGCCCCTTTTTTTTGAGGTGCTTAGGGTTACACCTAGACGGTGTTCGAGCGCAGTCGAGAACTGGTGATGTTTCTTTGTATTGTCATTCTCTTTTAACACTTTGCTTCTCGACTGCGCTCGAAGACCATAACAGTGCATGATGACTATTTCTTCGGTATTTAAGATTATACCTACACGGTGTTCGAGTGTGGTTGCAGAGCGCAGTCGAGAACCTTTAATACTTCTTTGTATTTTTATTCTCCTTTGACACTTTGCTTCTCGACTGCGCTCGAAGACCCTACTAGTTATATATTAAGTTATAAAAACGATGTGATTAGTAACCACGCTCGAAGACCATAACAGTTCATGATGCCCCTTTCTTCGGTATTTAAGATTATACCTACACGGTGTTCGAGCGCAGTCGAGAACTTGTAATGCTTATTTTTAGTTGAAATACTTCGGGATACTGTGCTTCTCGACTACGCTCGAAGACCGTGATGCTTTTGAACTCTACTTCGATTCCGCTCTGCAACCACGCTCGAAGACCCTAACTAGCCATATATTAAGTTATAAAAATAATGTAATTAGCAACCAGACTCGAAGCTTATGGCAGTGCTCAAAGACTTTTGTTCGAGGTTTGTTCGGGGTTTCTCCCAAAAACGTCCATTTTTTAAAAATACAGCCTAAGCGTTCCCGAAGGATCCCCGAAGGAAACCCGAACAAAACCCCCTAAAAACCCGACTTGTGGGTCAGGAGAGGTCATGACAGGTCACAAGAGGTCATAACAGGTCAGGATGTGTCAGAATGGGTCATGAGAGGTCAGGGGGTGTTTCTTTGTGTCAATAGCGGTCAGTATGTGTCAGGGTGTTGTTTTTGAGGTGTTTAGGTTTTATGTTTGTAGTGTATTAATTTAAAAAAAAGAGTTATGGCAACATTTGAAAAAGGTATTCTTGGTGGGTTTTCTGGTAAAGTTGGTAATGTAGTGGGTACACGATGGCGTGGTAAAAACGTGATGCGTAGTTTGCCACAACGTACCAGCCGTATGCCTACAGCGAAACAGGAAGAACAGCGAGAGAAATTTAAAACTGTTATTGAGTTTTTAAGTCCTATTGTGGATGTATTGACCCTTTATTTTGGGAGTCCACAGGGAGATAAATCTCGTTCTAATTTGGCAACTTCTTATCATCTTAAAAATGCAGTGGTACCTACCCCAACGGGCATGGTTATGGATTATGCCAAGGTGTTGATAAGTAAGGGTGATTTAAGAGGTATTGATGCAGGTACGTTAACGGCGAGTGCTACACAAACGCTTGTTTTTGGATGGCAAGACAATAGCGGACAGGGAAAAGCTACTGCCACGGATGAATTGATGGTGGTGGTTTATGCTCCTGATCTTAATTTGTTTTATAGTAATGTGTTAGTGGCTACGAGAGATGCTACTACGGCAACGGTTACTTTGCCTAATTTTATGGCTGGTTTTGAGGTGCAAGTATGGGCTTCTTTTAGCAAACCAAACACTAATTATGCTGCCACTAGTACTTATATGGGTGCTATTACGGTGCTGTAAGAGTAGGGGTGTAAATAAGGCAAGCTGTGTATAGCCTCTGTAAAGCGTATTAGCGTGTAACATTTTTTGTGTTATACGCTAATACGTTTTTTTTATGTGTTTGTAATTGGATTGTGGTTTAAAAAAGTAGTTAGAGATTTAGCTACCGACTGCGTTCTTTTCTAGATTGCAAATAGATTTTTGTATGAACAGCTTGTTTAAAAAGTGTTTTGGATACATGGGAATACGACCTAGTTTAAAAGTAGGAATGTCTTGATTTTTTCTTAATCTGTAAATGGTACTTCTACTTAGGTTTAAGTGTGACATGGCTTCTTCTGTAGTTAACCATATTTCATTTTCTAACAATTGGGCATCAAACTCTAAAAGGGTGTGTTTTAGAACAGGGTTGTTCTTTTTTTCTTTTTTCATAATAGCTTATTTAAGGTATACACACCCCTGAAATAGAGGTGCTTATACTACTAATATAATTATTTTTTTTTAATGCTAAAAAATACACAATGCTAAGGTGTTGGTAACGAGGTGTCTGCTTGTGTGTTTTTTATGTAAAGTGAACGTTAAAACATAAAAAAAACTGTTTGGGCAAAGTTTGAAGGTTGTGAGTTGATTTGAAATTTTGTTGTTGTGTGAGGGGTTACAAGTTTAGGTGTTTGTGTTTGATTTTTTTAGTTTGACTAAGCCATGCTTTGATATACTCTGTACAGGCTTTGACAAGATTTGGCGGCTGCCTAGTAGATATAGATAAACTTTGAGGAAAGCACAGAACCTGTATGAAGTTTTAGTAGGTGTTAGGTGTAGTTATATTATTGCAAATAATTTATTTTAGAGTTAATATATTTAATAAACTCCAAAAATGAAGAATTAATTTCATTTTTAAATTCAGAAATAAAATGTGAAATGATAAATGGAATTATATATAATGTAGTTTTTAAGACAGTATTGTTTTTTAAAAAAAAATCTAATTTAAGTTTTTCAATAAATTCATACTTAGTTATTCTAGATACAGAATTACTTTTAGATAAATTATTCAATTCATTTTTTTGTAATTTTTGAAATTGATATTTCAAGGTTTTAATTAAACTAAATATCTCGATACTTGAATAAATATATATTGCTAAAAAGATTAATAGTATACCTAATATTACGATAAAATTTTCATGACTTTTTAAGTTTCCTTGTTCAATGAAAATAAAAAACGTGAAAATTACTACCATATTATAAATTAGCACAGATTTCACAAATGATTTAATAACACCAATACCTAAGTTTTTATCTAAATCATAAAGTTCAAACTTAAAACTTTTAAAACTTTTAAGTTTTTTTATAATACCTAAAGTATAACTGTTTCTCCATAATAAATTCCAAACTTTTATGGATAAAAGTAATGATGATAGGTATAGATATAAATTTAAAATGATATCTATCGTAATATTGAAGTTATTATTAATTATTAAATTAAAACAAAATTTCAGATTAACTAATATTATTGTAATGATAGATGTTATACGCCATTTCTCCATAAGCTTCTTATGAGCAAGATATTTATTAACGTCTTTTAAGAAAGTTTCATTTTCATTTTTTTCATTAAAAAGCTGTTTATTAATACTTTGATTGATAAGATCTTTTGCTGAATTAGAGAATATTATACCTGAGTGAATAATTGCAATTGATAATACAAGTAATACTGAAAAATTATCAAAGTATAATTGATTATCATGTAGTTGATCTTTAGTATAATAATATGTGCATAAATATACTATTGTATTTATTATAAAATATATAGTCTCTTTTTTTGCTTCTTTGTTAAAAGTAAATTTTTTAATTGGTGTTAGATTTTTCTCAGTTTTCAAAAAATGATTCTTTATTAAATTCAATTCTCTATTTTTTTCATATTCAAAATTTGAAAAAAATTGATTAATAGAAAAATTCAACTTTTCTTCAGTGTAAATTTTATTTTTAAAATGAAGATAAAGAGTTTCTAACGGAAAACGCTCTACATATGACACATTAATTCCTGTTGTAAGATAGAATAAAACATGAATCCGATAAATAATTATGTCTTTAGTATTAGCTTTTTTTTCAACTATTCTTTGCAGTCTAGAAAGTTTATTTTTAATATTATTGTCTACAATGTAACACTTAAAATGAAAAGAACAGAGTAATAAATCATAATGATTATTATTACATGATTTTATGTTACATTTTCTATTTTCCATATAATTATACCCAGCGTAAAGTATAAACGGTCGTTTTAATGCCGTTTATACAGTGTTGTATTCTTTTACTTTTCATTAATATTTTTAGAAATGTCCATCAAAAGACTTGTAGATAGTTGATCTCTTTCTATTATACCTACAAATGACCGTTCAGCAACGACAGGTAAGAATTTGGTCTTTAATTTTTCCATCTGCTCTAGTGCCTCAATTTTTGTTATTGTTTCAGGAAGTGACTGTTCGAGAGTAATAAATCCCTTTATCAGAGAATATTGGTCATCTTCACCATTATTCAACCATTGAGCAAATTGATAAGGTTCAATTATAGGGTCTTCGGAGAGAGTCTGGGACATGAATTGGTCAACAGATACCATTCCTACAAAGTCATCGGCTGTATTTTTAATAATTAGGTATTTCAATGTAGATGTCGATAACGCCTTTAAATACTCTTCGATTACTTCAGAAGCATACCGTTTTTGACCAGAGTAAAATATAAGTGCTTCTGGTTTAGATTCCAGCGTACGTTCAAGTTCATAAATTGACCCTTTTTCTGCACTTGGCAAATTACTCTTATAGATATCAGTTATAGTCCCCGTAATTGGTTTGTTTTTTGCTTGAGTAAAAGCACTTGTTATTTTCAGGTCTCCGTATTCAAAGTTTGTAATTTTTCCCGTCAAAAGGAGCCACAGAGCTAAAGGTATAATTCCAATTAGGATATCAGTGTTTTTAATTTCATATTCCTTTCCAATTTTCTTTCTGAGTAAAAGAACCAACAAGAAAGAGACTATAAATATTACAATAGCTATTGCTAAGTCCATATCGAAGATTTTTAATTGTATACAACGTTGGATAACATTCTTCCCCAAAAAAAGAAATACGTTATCAATGTTTAATTTATTTATAAAGGTAGTTTTTTAAGGATGTTGTTCCTATGCATACTTTTCCACAAAAGATAAAAGTTCTTAACAAATGCTAGATGTAAAACACCTGCCATTAGCAATAGCAATGAGTGGTGTTTGGTTTATTTGTTTGTAAAATAAATTTTCAGGAATTGTGTATAGGAGTAGATATTTTAGAAAATAATATTACCCGTTGTGCATTTGGGTGAAATTCTGTCTTATAGAGAATGAGAATTTTAGTGTTATAAATAGTTCTCGATACACTTTTTCGTACCTCAAAAGCACTCGAACTGACATTTAGGATTTTTAAAATTCCCAAATGCACAACGAGTATAATAGTATAAAAAAAGCTTACAAAATCCGTTGATGGATTTGTAAGCTCAGTATGATAAAAGTGTTTGCATTTAATGAAGAATGGTGTTGTTTTTTACCTCAGTTTTTTGTTAGACACTTTTAATGTCTTTAATTTTCATTTAAAAACTTATTAAATTTTGATAAACTTAATAACAAAGAAAATCCTTTATCATATTTCATTCTGTATACAGCATCATTAGCTTTGAAAACAAACTCCCATTTATTACTATTGTTATTTTCAGGGTCATATACCATCCCTATTTGAAATTTTTCCCTAATTGAAATCTTGTAAAGCGTGAATTTCTCCTGTGGTTGATTCGAAAACTTAATAATCTCATTAAGGAAATTTAAAATATCACTCATATCATTTTTATCCAGAAAGATATATCCACTTTTTTCAATATTATCATAAGTAGTATTTGTTGACACTCCCCACAAACTACTAACATTTGTAAATGCGATTGATTTTCCAGATTGTATAATTTCATTAGTATTTATATTAACTTCTACACCGTATATAATTGAATCTGTTTTAAGATTCTTTAATTCAATTAGCTTAAACGTGATATCACGGGAGTCAGTTCCAAAAAATGGTCTAAAACTTTTAGAGTCTGAATCTAAGATAGTATACTTAACCTTATTTATAAAATTTAAATTTTCCTGAGTATAAGATTTAAATACAGAACTAATTATTAAAATAGTATTCAATAATAATTTTAAGGTAATATTACTCATGTTATAATATTAAAAATGTTATTAATTGTTCAACGTTGAGTATAAGAATAGTAGCCGACTGCGTGGCACTTTTCTGTCAAGTTACAGAAAAGTTGAAGCGGGCTGCACCCCTTGAATTTACTACTATTTCGGCTATTATTTTTATACATTGTTAGCGGTTGCCCATATTCTATTTAGAAATGTTCAAAATTTATTTAATCTCTTTTATTCTACCGTGTATGTCATATGAAATACCTAAATTACCTACTCTATCGTGGATATCATATGAGATGTCTTTAGAACCTATTTTATCTATTCGGTCATGTATGTCATATGAAATATTAATTGAGCCTACTTTATCTACTCTATTGTGAATATCATATGAAATATCAGTAGAACCTATTTTATCTATTCGGTCATGTATGTCATATGAAATATCAATTGAGCCTACTTCATCAATTCTACCGTGAATATCATATGAGATGTCTTTAGAACCTATTTTATCTATTCGGTCATGTATGTCATATGAAATATCTAAATTACCTACTCTATCAATTTTACCATGTATATCATATGAAATATCATAAGAGCCAACTCTATCAATTCTATCATGTATGTCATATGAAATATCATAAGAACTCTTTCTAACAACTCTACCACGTATGTCATAAGAATACTCTCCTGATTCTATGTTTTCGATTCCCTGATTGGTACTCCTTGAGCTTGATGAATTTTCTTGAATATTTCTACATTCATTAACAGTCTGGATTACGTTGATAACACTTTTACTATCTATATTATTTGGAGATATGATATTTAAAACGTCTCCTTGAGTAGAGAGAACAACAGATTTAACTATTAGGCATACTTTGCCATGTCTTGTTGTGACTTCTACTTTACTATTTTGAGCTGAAAGTTGAATTGAAGTCAATAGAATAATAAAAAGTAAAATAGTTCTATACATATTTCTTTCTTTTATATATTGTTAAGGGTTATCGCTAACGTTGAATAACATTCCCCAAAAGAGAAAATACGTTATCAATGTTTCATTTTTTTATAAAGGTAGTTTTTTATGGATGTTGTTCCTATGCATACTTTTGCACAAAAGATAAAAGTTCTTAACAAATGCTAGATAGAAAACACTTGCCATAAGCAATAGCAATGTGAGGTGTTTGATTCACTTGTTTGTAAAATAAATTTTTAGGAACTGTGTATACAAATGGATACTTTAGAAAATAATATTACCCGTTGTGCATTTGGGTGAAATTCTGTCTTTTCGAGTGGTTTTTCGGAATGAAATGAAGAAAAAGTGTATCGAGAATGAGAATTTTAATATCAAAAATAGTTCTCGATATACTTTTTCGTACCTCAAAAGTACTCGAACTGACATTTAGGTTTTTTAAAATTCCCAAATGCACAACGAGTATAATAGTATAAAAAAGCTTACAAAATCCGTTGATGGATTTGTAAGCTCAGTATGATAAAAGTGTTTAGATTTAATGAAGAATGGTGTTGTTTTTACCTCAGTTCATTGTTGTGTATAGTGTTTATTCTGTCGGCAAAATTTTGTTTTTAATTACACTTTCCAATGTTGTTGGTGTAGAGTCTTCTGCTGTTCTCTCTATGGAATATGCTCCATTTTTGTCTCCAAGTGCTTTTAATAAATCATAAAATTCTTCTTGAATCGCTTCATTAAGTCCAAATTGTGCATAGGTCTTTTTCACAGCATCGTAGCTTTCCTGTTTATATACAACTGGTCTGTTCAAAGTTTCTGTAAAAATGTTCTCTATTTGTTTACAAGTTAGATTCTCTGGTCCCATAACCCTTTTTATTAAATGACCTTTCCAATTGCCGTTTGCAAGATGTTTTGCAGCTTCAAATCCTATATCGTCTGAACTTACAAACGGTATTTTATGGTCATCGTCAAACGGAAATGTAAAAAAGCCTTTATTTAAAATAGACTCTTTTTGAAGTATAAAATTTTCCATAAAATAACCTGGACGAATTGCCATTACATTGTCAGTAACTTTCTTAAATTCATCTTCCATAATTCCAACATAGGATATTGTTCCCAAACCACTTCCTCTATGAGCACCCAACGAGGATATGATGACAGCTCTATTAATGTTGTTTTTGGCTACTGCTGTTGTACCTGCCGTAATTACTTTGTCGTAAACCTCTTTTAAACTTGGTAAACTTACTATTGGTGGCACCATCCAAAACAGTACATCGCAATCTTTTGTTGCCGATACGACTTCATCCGTATTTAGAATATTTGTTTGTTGAATTATTGTTTTATCTGTATTCAATGTTTCTAATACTTTTGCTGCCGCATTAATGTCTTTTACCAACAATACAAGTTCGTGGTCTGTTTTTGCTAATTCTTTGATAACAATTTTTCCTACGTTTCCTGTTGCTCCTGCTATTGCTATTTTCATATTACTTATCTTTTTTAAATATATTTTTTACGTCTTTTTCTTCGCTAAATGCTGATGCAGCTAATGGATTCCAATATTCTTTAAGGTTTAAAATTTTACCTTTCTTTAATATGATTCTAACTACATAATCACTTTTAAATCTTTTTTTGGTGGTTGGTACGGTAAATTCTCCGTGAAACTCCGCCCAAAAGATATTTTTATTTACTGTGTAAACTTTCACATTGGTAAATTCCATATTAGGCATATTACTCAACGCATTTTCCAAATAGGTTTCATACTCTTTTTTGTTCAATTTTGATGGAGTTCCCAATGAATAAGCATAAGGATATTCAATAATTGCATCTTCGTGAAATAGTTTGATGCTTGCACTTGCTCCAGTATTGAAACCATTCAATAAATCATCCACAATTGCTTTGTGTTTGCTTACATCAATTCGTTTTTGATTTAAGATTTTTTCCTGCGATTGAGCTTCGTTTATAAACGTTAATGAAAGGATTATTAAGAATATCCTGCCCAATCTAAAAAGTGTAAATTTCATAAAGTTCTATTGTTTTAAATTATTAATCGCAAAATTATGTAATACCTTTGCACCTCACAAGAAGGCACTAAACAGTACAATACTTACTTTTAGGTAGTAATTCACTAAACAATACTAATGGAAGCGTTAAAAAAAAATAAAATAAAAATTCCGTTTGAAGAATCTGTAACAAAAAAAAAGGTTTTTGATGAAGATTGTATTCTGCATAGGTCTTTTTCTTTAATTGCAGATAAATGGACTTTACTGATTATTATGTCCCTTTTACAAGGAACAAAAAGAAATAGTGAAATTCAAAGACAAGTTCAAGGCATTACACCAAAAATGTTGGCTCAAACATTGAAAACACTATTGAAATATGGAATGGTCGAACGTAAAGTTTTTCCTGAAGTACCTCCAAGAGTTGAATATACACTCACGGAATTTGGCAGAAGTTTATCTGAACCTCTATCATTACTATTCGACTGGTCTTTGGATTGGGAAGATGAACTGAATAAAATTTATTCCAAGAAAAAGCCTAGAAAGTGATAAAATATTATTCAATTCTATTTTCGATTTTTTCATTCGCATCTTGCACCTAACGTTGAATAACATTCCCTCAAAAAAAAGAAATACGTTATCAATGTTTAATTTTTTTATAAAGGTAGTTTTTTAAGGATGTTGTTCCTATGCATACTTTTGTAAAAAAGATAAAAGTTCTTAACAAATGCTAGATGTAAAATACTTGCGATAAGCAATAGCAATGAGTGGTGTTTGATTTATAAAATAAATTTTTAGGAACTGTGTATGGGAGTAGATACTTTAGAAAATAATATTACCCGTTGTGCATTTGGGTGAAATTCTGTCTTTTCGAGTGGTTTTTCGGAATGAAATGAAGTAAAATTTTATCGAGAATGAGAATTTTAATATCAAAAATAGTTCTCGATATACTTTTTCGTACCTCAAAAGCATTCGAACTGACATTTAGGATTTTTAAAATTCCCAAATGCACAACGAGTTAATACAATTCTTTACAAAGAATATTTTGTGATTTTAGTAATAATATGGTTTCTTTCTTTTGCTCTTTGGTTACGTCTAAACGTAAAATTTTGTCGCAGTCGTCAAGGTCAAAATTCCAATTTCCTTTTATGCAAATTTCGTCAAGATGAGGCTTTAGTTGCTTTGCTAATTTTTTAGTTGTAACTGAAGTTTTGAAGACATATATCATTTTGAAAAGAGTGTCTTTATTTTGGCAGTCCATTCTTCAATTTCTTCTGAATTAGCCTTGTCAGCCTTATCAAAAAAGAAATGTTGATTAATTTCAAGACCGCAATAAGTAAAAATCCCTTTATCAGACGTAAGCGAAAGTGCTTTATCCATCCCAATACTTTCATATTCGGCTTGTGATTTTCCGTGTGTATTAATGATAGTTGTCAGTTTGTCTGTGAGCAAGCCTTTTTGTACACCTTGATCGTAACGATATGCAAAACCATAACTAAAAACACGGTCAATATATCCTTTCATCATGGCAGGCATTCCTGTCCACCAAATTGGATAAATAAATGTGATGTGGTCTGTCCAGGAAATATATTGCTGTTCTTGTTTTACTTCGTCTGTGACATTTCCCATTCGCTGTCCATCCATATCTTCTAATGAAAGCACAGGATTGAAGTTTAATTGATACAAATTTCTAATCACTATTTCGTGATTTTTAGTCTTTAAACTGTCTATTACTGTTTGTAATAAATGGTGGTTTAAACTACCTTTATTTGGGTGCGCGTAAATAATTAAATGTTTCATTGTTCTCTATTTTTTTAGTTTGATAGCACAAATGTAGCGTAGCACTTTCTGCTAAAATTGTAAGAAAACGAAATGTAGGTTATTCTACTTTTGGATTACAAATATCTTGTTGGGATTTCAGGTATTTAGTTGGGCTAATGTTGATGTAATGCTTAAAATCGTGAATGAGCTGGCTTTGATCGTAATAGCCGCATTCGCTAATGATTTCAAACCAATCGATTTTAGATGATACAGTTGCATAAGTTTGTATCAACTCAATAGCTTTTAGAAATCGTTGGTATCGGTTGATTTCTTTTGAAGTATATCCTAAATGTTTCTTATGGTTGAGTTGGATATTTCTTTCTGTTTGATTTTGTTGGCTTGCAACGTATTTAATTGGGTTTAAAATTTCATCATTAAAGTTTGTCAACTTTTCCGCTATAACATTTCTCTGTTTTAAATAAGGCTTACAAAAATTCAGAATATAGGTTAACTGATGATTTGTATTATTTATTTTATTAAGTTCTTCCCATAGAGCAGTAAAGCAATTTTCGCCTAATAACTCGTCTGGATTGGTAGGTAAATGTTCTGCAACCGAAGCATTTCCAAAGAAACGGTAAAATGCATCGCCTTTAAAATTTGCAACTAATATTTTTGATTTTGGCGGTAACGAATAATCGAAAGAATGCTTTATAGGTCCCATAACAAGACATTTGTCAACTTTGATTTTTGTTTTTTGTTTTGAATAAAGAATAGTTGTTGCACCAAAATTGAAAATTAAAATGGTTTGATAAGAAGGAAGTAATGTTTTGGTAATGGCTTTAGTGGTTTTATTTTCGGCAAAATAAAAATGAGAAAAAATATCTTGATAGTCTGTTGGTACAGTTATTTTAAAGTTTCTATATTTTTCCTCTTTTTCTGTCATTTTCTAGCTTTCGATTTTTGTGTGATGGTCTGGTAGGGTTGCTGCTAATGTTGGGTAACATTCCCTCCAAAAAAAGAAATACGTTATCAATGTTTAATTTATTTATAAAGGTAGTTTTTTAAGGATGTTGTTCCTATGCATACTTTTCCACAAAATACAAGAGTTCTTAACAAATGCTAGATGTAAATTACTTGCGATAAGCAATAGCAATGAGTGGTGTTTGATTTATTTGTAAAATAAATTTATAGGAACTGTGTATGGGAGTAGGTACTTTAGAAAATAATATTACCCGTTGTGTATTTGGGTGAAATTCTGTCTTATAGAGAATGAGAATTTTAATATCAGAAATAGTTCTCGATATACTTTTTCGTACCTCAAAAGCACTCAAACTGACATTTAGGTTTTTTAAGATCCCCAAATGTACAAGGAGTTAAAGTAATAAAAAAATGTGTAAAACTTTGAGTTTTGTACTTACTGAGCTATTTTTTTATATGTGTTGTTGTAAAATGTTTATTCAGATTTATACAATTCCGCCACCTTTTTAAAGTCTGTTGCGTTATTAATTAAGTAAAAATAGTTCAACTGCCATTTTTGCGTTTGTTCTGCCTGTTTGTTTTTAGCAATGTCCCAATTTGGGTAAACTCGGAATGCTCTTTTCCCTTCTTTTTTCTCTGTTGAGATTATTCCTTTTTTAATCAACACGGATTTGGGAAAAACAAATTGTCCGAATTTGTTTTCAGACCTTACGTTCACAGTATAAAAATCAATTAGGTCATTTTCATCAAACGGTTCAATTGGTCCATTTCCGTTTCTTTTCCAGAATGTTACGAACTGTCCAACTTTTTTAGGTGTAATTTTAGAATTCCGACTTATTATTTTTCGTCCGTTCAGTTCAAATCGGCACGCAGCATATTCTTTGCTTTCTTTTTCGGTTTGAAAGTCCGTTATTTTCAGTCCACTTTTTTCGTAAACTTCCCTTTTTATTTGGTTCAAATTACTGTCCATTCTCTTTATTCAGCCTAATTTTGATTTGGCAGGAAATTTTTGTTTGGCATTATTTACGGTTATATATGCTGTTAGCAGTAGTTTTATTCTTCGGTATGTTTTATAAATTCCACAGGTTTAGATTGTAATTTTATTTTGGTAGCTGAAATATTCCCATTGTTGCCGGTCAAAAAATTCAGAGCAAATTCTGGATTCATAACTTGAGGAATATCATTTATTTGTTTCATGACAAAAATATCATAATAAAGATGTTCTAATCTAAATTTAAAAGTTGGAAATGTAATAAATAAAGAATTGTTTTCTTGGATTATCTCAAATGTACCATAACCTTTATTGGAATATTTGCCACAAAACTCTGATAGTTTATGAGTTGAAATTTTGTCTTTATTCAATCCTTTAATTTCCGTGTCAATTTTGTTAATGTCATTAACTATTATAGGATATTGGTTCAATTCAGTTTTTGGTAAATCTAACATTCTGTTTGTTATGGCATCGGCAATTATGTAGGGTAAAATAGAATTTTGTTGATTTGTTAGAACTACAATACCTAATTTGTCATTCGGATACATTACAACTTGAGAACTAAAACCTGAAGTATTTCCTCCGTGGTTAATTTTGTAATGCCCTTTGAAAGATTGCACTCGCCAACCAAAACCATCACCAAATAAATAAGCGTTAGAATCTGCACTATCTTGAGGTCTAATATTGTGAATGCTAGTTGCGTTTTTGACGTAATTTTCTGGAATGACCTGCTGTTTGTCAAATTGACCATTGTTTAACCAAGTCAGTGTCCAATTAGCCATATCGTTAGAAGTGCTTTTGATTGCACCTGCTGGACTGTATGAATAATAGTCTTCATACAGTACTTTTTCCGTTTTTCCATCTGACATACCGTAACCATAAGAAAAATTATTTGAGTTTTTCATTTCTTTTAAGTCGGTAAAAGAATGGTTCATTTTTAAAGGGCTAAATATTTTTGATTTTACGTTTTTATCCCAACTTTCATTTGTTACTTGCTCAATAATTGTTCCTGCAATGGTGTAGCCCATATTACTATATATCCAACTGTCATTAATTTCTCCATTTGGTTTTAAGTATTTTAAACGTTCAATAGTTTTTAGTTTGTTATTTTCTGGAAACAAAATAAGTGAGCCGTCAAGGCTACCTAAACCGCTTTTATGAGATAACAAATCTTCGATTTTTATTAAATCATTCATTTTGTTGTTATAAAATTGAAGTTTGGGAATGTAAATAGCTGGTCTTTCTTTTAATGAAATTTTTTCTTTTGATTCCAATATTCCCAAAAGTGAAGCTGTAAAGGCTTTTGTTGCAGAACCAATTGGAAAAACTGTATTTTCTGTTGCTGGTAACTTTTCTTCTAAATTTCTATAGCCAAAACCTCTGGAATAAATTACTTTATCATTTTGTACGATTGAGACAGACAGCCCAACTGCTTTGTATGAATTGCGTAAAGTTTCTATTTCTTGGTCAATTCCGTTTAAACGATTTTTAATTTCTTGTCCAAAAGTTAATTTTGTGATTAGAAAAAGGAAAAGTATTAATGTTGATTTTTTCATTAATTTTTGTTTTTGTTAGATGCTTGATTTATTTACTGACAACATTAGATCGCATTTGTAATGCAAGATGAAACTATTGGAATTAAAATTATTGTAATTGTACTATTAATTAAGGCTTTTATGGTTTTTATTTGTTTTCTGATGCAATAAAATCATACAATAATTGCCAAAAAGAATGATTTGCCACACCACCAGGTTTTAGTCCCCAATTTACTAGAGTTGGAACTTTATATTTGTGTGCTACCACTATGTTTAGTTTAGGAATAATAGTAATGAATTGTCCTCCCCAACCATGTGCTGTGTACGCACCTTCAAAATTAGGGGCGTTTTTAAAATTATCGACCAACCACCACATATAACCATAAGAAAATTGAAAAGGACTTGCCTTGTCTAGATTATAGCGTTTGTTTATTGTTTTTGTTGGAGTTACCGTGGTTGTAATTTTTTTAATCCAGTTTTTAGAAATTAGTTGTTCTCCATTCCATTTGCCTTTATTAAGCATAAGTTGCCCTATTTTAGCCATATCTCTAGTTGATATATAGATGTGATAAGCAGGGTATCTTGATTTGCTTTTTTTGTATTTCTTTTTTTGATTCTTGATATTCCAATCTTGAAACTTTAGTGGAATAGCAAGTTGTTCTTCAATTTCTTGATACACAGTTTTTCCAGATTTCATTTCGAGAATAGCACCAGCTACGTTAAAGTCCCAATTGTTGTAAACAAAATATTCTCCAGGTTTTACCGTGCCTCTTTGTAAAATATTGGTTTTATCATATCCGCCATTAACGGGTTGATAAAACACACCAGAACGAGATGTTATAATATGATCAATGGTTGCTGTTTTCTCTATTTCTAACAATCCATTGTCTTCATCAATACCAATTTCTCCAATGGTTTGTTTTAAGTTTATGGTACCATTTTTAACATACTTTCCGTACAAGATGCTTAAAACACTTTTACGACAAGAAGCAATATAACTTACTTCTTTAATATCTCCATATTCATAAAGCTTTTTCCCATCTTTTAAAATTAACATTCCTGTTGTCTCAAGGTTGTTTTTTATATAATTTGTTAATGAATCTAATTTTTGTTGTGTGAAGCTAGTATTCTCTAAAGGTTTGTATTTTTCAAAAGGTTCTCCTTTAAATTGAGCTTTGTGTGTACCGCAACTAGTAATTAGAAGCGTAATGCAAAGTGGTAATATATATCTGTTCATTTCTTAGTGGACCCATTAAATGCAATACCTATTATTAATAGTAATGTGCTTATTTCAATACTGCTAAAAAACCAATAATGTAGGCTGTTTTTACCTGTTGCTAAACTTCCTACTTGTATAATAATCATAAAGGTAGCTGCAATAATATTGATGATTCGATTGATTTTAAGTTTCATAAAATAGGATAGCACAACCATTACCAAAGGTATTTCCATGATTATTGCAAAGTTAAGCAGAAAGGTTTCTGTAAATTTTATTTCGCCAATTCCGCCATTTAAAAGTTCTTGTAAATGAGAGGAAAGGTATAGTGAGAAAACATCACAAAAAATGTAATTTAGGGTTAAGAAAACCCATAACTTGGATAATGCATTAGGCGTATTTTTCATTTTTCTATGATTTTAAAAATTATATCCAAAATGTAATCCTGGTTCTCCCCATGAAAACTTTGACCATTTGTCATCCATTTCTTTAAAAGATTGGGGCATTTTAGAATGATACGGACGATGTGTAACAGCTAATGAAGGTTCAATAAAAAAATTACCTTTAAATAATTTTATGTGATAACCTATTCGGTAAGTATTGAATATTTGAAAACCATTATCTATTTTTTGTCCATCTTCATTTATAAAATTCTGCCACGCATTCATTACGTGAACTCCTGTATACAAACCTTTCCATAAAAAACGTTGGTAAGCAACGGCAAATCCTTTTTCTCTAATATAACCAGGGAATTTTTCTTTAGGAGCTTGGTATGCATTTCCATAAGGTATCCCCAAGGGCCAATCATATTTCCATGTTTTTAGCTCTAAGGATATTACGTCTTTTTCTGTTAAGCGATAGCCTAGATTCAGCTGTACGAAATCAGGCTTATTTACTTTGGCAAAATTTCCTAAAAGAAAAAGGGTACTTCCAATAAAACAAGGGTTTTTAGCAATTTCATCTTTAGAGTATTGCGCATTGGTTTTTAAAGTACATATCAAAACCGTAAAAACTAAAATTAAAACTTTTTTAAACATATCTATTTTTGTTTGCTTTACCGCAAAACTAAATATGTTCTTTATTACAAAACGTTCACTTAAGTTACTAAAGTTTTTTGTTTCTTTCTTTTTCCATAATTCTCGATTTTATTCTACTTAAAGACTGTGGTTTGATTCCTAAAAAACTTGCCAATTGGTGTTGAGGTATGCGTTGAATAAGGTCAGGTCTTTTTTCTAACAAACGTAAGTAGCGTTGTTCTGGAGTAGATATTTTAAATTGGTCAAAGTTTATTTTTTCTTTGACTAAAAGTTCTTCTGATAAAATTCTACACAAAGATTCAAATTTTGGAAATTTTTTGAACATCTCTGTTTCCATATCAGGGTTAGAAATAGTAATTATAGAATCTTCAAGACAATCTATATAATATTCTGAAGGTTTTTTATTTTGAACACAATTTGGTGTCAACCCTTCCATTTCAGTATAAAAGTTTGTAGTTTTTTCTTCCCCATCTACTATATAGTAGGTTCTAATACAGCCTTTCAAAATAAAATATTCGTTATTAGAGTATTCGTTTTTTTTAAGTAAAACAGAACCTTTTTTTATAGATTTGAAAATATTTAAGGAAGAAATAACCTCTTTTTCTTTTTCGGAAAGGGAAATGTATTTTGAGATAAAATCAAATAATAAACTCTGCATTTTCTGTCTTTTTGGAGTGTTGAATTATGGCCGAAGCTTTTTGTTTGGTTTTGTTTCTTTTGATTTTCACAAAGCCATACTTCGACAAACTCTGTACGGGCTTTAACAAGATTTGGCGACTCAGTAAATATACACAAAACTTTGAGAAAGGACAGAAACCCGTATTAATTTTGACTGGTGTTAGTTGTTGCCTTTTTTTCAAGAAGTTCAACTTAGTTTTAATAATTCAAATTTGTTATATTCTAAGCTTCGAGTACCAGCATTCGTATTGATAACAGTTTTATATCTAGAAACTTTAATTTTGTTTCTGCCAGTTCCGATTACATAATTAATTTTCCCAAAATTTTCATAACTCAAAATGATTGGTCTAGTAGCAAAAGGTATTTCTTTTACAGAATAATTCAAATAATCAAAGAAACGTAATATTCTTTTTTCAAAGATGTTTTTATTAAAATCAACTGGATATTCTATAATAAAATTTAAAGTATCTTCTAAAGTATTTTCTTTTACTTTTATTATTTCGCTATCGTGCAATTCAATATTTAAATCAGAATTCATAATTAAATGTTTTTTTCTAGTGAATGAATTTCTGAAAGTTTAATTTCTTTTGTCAAAGAATCGATTGAATAAAACTCTAATTCTGTGGGTGTTTTTTTGTTTCCAAATATGATAATACCTATTAGATTATTTTCTTTGTTTTTACCAACATAATCAATTAATAATTTTTGATTCTTTAATATTTTAGAGTCATAATTTTCTCCAAACATTATAGTTGGACATTCTCCACAACCACATTTTCCAATAACTTTTAAATTATTGATTATGTTAATCCATTCAGGTTTTTCTTTTTTGAATAAGTACTTCAATAAATTAAATTCAACATCTGATAAATTTCTATTTTCAGATATATTATATGTCATTTTTTATTTTTTTTGGTTACAGCCAACGGTTTTGGCTAGGCATAGTGCGGGAAGAAAAGGAGCAGAGTCTTTTCGAACACGGACTAAGCTGAAGCTTTTTGTTTGAATTTGTTTCTTTGCTTTCACAAAGCCATACTTCGATAAATTCTGTACAGGCTTCAACAAGATTTGGCGACTTAGTAAATATACACAAAACTTTGAGAAAGGACAGAAACCCGTATTAATTTTGGCTGGTGTTGCCTTTTGTTGTTTTTTTAATGAGTTGTATTTATTTCAATGATAGTTTTTTTAGATTTTTTTTTAAATTCAAACTCTAAACTTTCGATTCTGTTTTTAATGATATTTTTATTTATCCAATAATTAATTATAAAAACGGTAATTGAAATAATGAATCGAACTGTTATTTCAGTACCATTTACCCAAAAGAAAATATAACAAGCTAAACTGACTAAAGTAGATTTATACAGAATAGAATTCATACGTATTTTCCATTCGTTACTATAGAATTCACCACTTAATATTGGTTTTAGGACATAATAACCATTTGGAGTATTAGGTTTTACTATTTCTTGAAATTTCAAACCATTTTGTACAGTTACTTTAAGGTTGTTTTTTTCTAAAATTTCGATTAAAATATTCTTGTTTAAATTCGTTAGTTTTATTTTAGATTGAATTTTCATTTTTTTCTTTAATAAAAGGTAACGGTCTCGTAGATGAAAAGTAGCGGATTTTATGCACTAACTTTTTGGATTTGTATGGACTTTAAATTTATAAAATTCATTCACGTTTAAGCAACAAAACCGCTATTTTTTATATACGGTGTTACCTGCTGGCTTTTTTGTCAGCTGTCATATTCTGCTAGTTCAATTTCCTCGTCATTTGGCAACCAACCGTTATTTATTTTCTCAATTAATTCTGTTAAATGTCTTTTTACTTTTCGTTTGGTAAAGTCTAAGCAAACAATTGTGTCAATTTCTTTATCAGAGTCGTGAGCAGCTATAGCAGAAAACCAAAATCCTTCGCTAAAATTTTGATGACAAGTTGTAATAGGTGAATTTTCAAAATCAAATTCTTTTTTTGTCCTCATTTCATAGTCCAAAGCTCGGAAAGCTATTTCTTCGTCAAAATAGTTTTCAGTCGAGAGTGCAAATGTTCCAGCACTACAAGTGAAAGCTACATTTTTGTCCATACATAACTTAACAATTGGTGGAACTAACTCCTCGTCCTCATTATCCGCAATTGTAAAAGCAACCCAATCATTTTTGGGCAATGAAGATTTCCATTCAGAATTATTTATAATTGGAACGTAAAATATTTTTCTTCTATTAATTTTGCCTATAAGTTCCATTTTTTTCGCATTGCTTACGGTTTTGGCTAGGCTTAGTGCGGGAAGAAAATCGCCAAGATTTACGAACACGTACTAAGCCGAAGCTTTTTGTTTTGTTTCTTTTAGTTTTACTAAGCCAAATCAACAAGATTTGGCGACTTAGTAAATATACACAAAACTTTGAGAAAGCACAGAACCCGCATTAAG
>NZ_JAUOSB010000028.1 GCF_030548295.1 Wenyingzhuangia sp. 2_MG-2023 | reverse complement strand
GGTCCTTTTATCCAATAAGCATATTTATTTTCTGATCTTTTTTGCACAGATATTCCTGTTGGTTCTTTTACCACTTTATCATTCTCTAAATAGACAAAAGGAGGCATATTTAATGAAGCGGGAATCATGAATGAATAGTCAAAACCTACATCCAAAGCTCCTCTTTTTAAAGATTTACTATAATCTATTTGTTTAAAATCTACTTTATCTTCTATGCTTGATAAATGATCAAACTCTTGACTTCTATTTTTCATAGACCAATTCAAACCCAAATGCCATTTTCCAATATTGGCTGTATTATAGCCATTTTCTTGCAACATTGAAGCAACCGTTGTTCTATCTTTTTTAATCAACATTGGTGAATTTCCCCATGTTACAAACTGCTTTAAAGGTGTTCTCCAATTGTATCTACCTGTTAAAATTCCATATCTGGTAGGTGTACAAACAGATGAAGAGGTGTGGGCATCTGTAAACCGCATTCCCTCAGCAGCCAATTGGTCTAAATGAGGAGTCTGAATTTTACTGTTTTCATTGTAAACACTCAAATCTCCTATTCCTAAATCATCTGCTAATATGTATATAATATTAGGACTTTTATGAGTAGTTGTTTGACTTTCTGCATTTAATGAAAACGTTAAAAACAACGATACCCCTAAAATTAATTTAATATTCATGTATTTTTTATTAAGGTTTTTATGCTATAAATGGTTTGCTACAAATTCAATTATCTTCTATTTGGAAAGTTTAATTCTAAAGCCATTCACAATATTACCAGGTAATTCTTTTGGTAATGTTATTGTAAGTCCATCCTTAGAGCGATTCCATTCTATTTTTTCTTTACTGCCTAGTAATTCAACGCATTTAATTTCTTTATTTAAAACTCCTACTGTTCCCAAAGTTTTGATCACAATATTTTGTGTAGGTTTTGATAATACAAAGACATACAGATTTCCATCTTTGGTGGTAAAACGGATGTCTTCTTGAGAGTACTCTTGATGATTTTCTCCCTGACGTTTGTCTTTTACGACAACCGTACCTTCTCCAAATATTTTCCATGGACGTGATCCATAAACTCCTTCTCCATTTATTTTTAGAAAATCTCCAAAAGCTGTTAAATAACCTAGTTGTTTTTCTGGAATGGTTCCATCTCCTTTAAGAGCTACGTTTAACATTACAATTCCATTTTTACTAATAGCATCTACAGCATTGGCAACCATAACTGGTACGCTCATTTTATTAACAGCGTTTTTACGATAAAACCAGTTTCCAGATAAGTCTGTTGCCCACAACCAAGGTTCCGTTTTAATTTCTCCAGCCCCACCTCTTTCTAAATTATAAGTAAAAGCTTCTTTGTTTACCGTTTTATCTTTTAAAGAAAGAACCACCGTTTGTTTTCCTTTGTTTTCTTTTAAATCACGATTGATATAATCTGAGAACAATTTGACTCCTAACCCTTTTCCTGGTCCTACTTTAGGAAAAGGAGCATCATTGTTAAACATATCTGGATCGTATTTTTCTATAATTTCCCAACAGCGTTCATACCAATGCTCATTCCAACTATCTTGACTTGCATAGTTTTTAGCATCATAATCCATATTAAAAAGTTTCCATGCTAAAGTTCCTTTTTTTTGATATTTACGCGCTGTTCTCCACCAACCTGGTGACCAATACAAGTGTGTTGAAACCCCAAATTTCAACCCATGCTTTGTTGCTGCTGTTTTCCATTCACCAAGCACATCTCTGTGAGGTCCCATATCTACTGAATTCCATGGATGTGATGAGTCGTACAAGTCAAAATTATCATGATGTGTAGCTACAGGCATAATAAAACGAGCTCCATTTTCTTTTACAAAAGCAACCAAAGCATCCGGATCCCAATTCTCTCCTTTAAACAATGGGACTAGTTTTTCATATCCAAATTCTGAAGGTGCTCCATATCTTTCGGTATGCCATGCAGACAACACCTTTGCTTGTTCTTTTCCTCCTCCATACATGTTACGTCCATACCATGAGCCATCATTAGGACGATCATCATCTACAGCTGATGGAATTCCCCAATGAAACCAAACCCCTAACTTTCCATCTACCAACCATTCTGGAACTTCATAATTCTCAATCATTGATTCCCAATTAGGATCAATTTGTTTGGGTGACATTTTGTTTTCAGTTTGACCAAAAACAAAACAAGTAAAAAGTAATAGGGATACTTTAGTTAATTGCATTAAATTCATATCTGTTTATTAGAAATAGGGTGATTGATTTTATTGTTTGATTATTTTATAGTTTGCTGTTTTAGCATCTCTAATAACTCTAACTATATAAATTCCTGGAGTTAAATTTTCAGCATTTATAGTATGACTATTACTTGTTATTTCTTCTGTAATATGTAAAGAACCAAATACATTGTATACTTCAATTTTTGCTCCTTCTTGATTATCTATCTTAAATGTAGTTTCTACTGGATTTGGATAAATTTCCACGTTTGACGCTACTAGCTCTTGCTCTTCTACAGCCAATAGTGAATCATCAAAACATGCTGATAATGAAATTTCTTGGATTGATTTCCCCCCTCCATTATCATCTTGTCCATAAATACCTACATAATAACTTTTAGTAAGATCAAATCCTTCATCAATAACACCTGAAGCTTCTACAACTCCGTTAATTGAATAAGCCCACACACCGTTTTTTGTTACTTCTATAATTACTTCTGTTGATACACCTGTTGCAAACTCTATCACAGTTCCGGATTCATCTAAACTTATAGCAGACATTCCATTTGCAAAATTTAGTCCTCGTTTTTCTGGTTCTTGATCTTGTGTTAAATTCACCCCAATACTATAAACACCTGTATCTACTCTAAAAGGATTGAATCCAGCATAAGTTGCTACATCCGTATCGGAACGGATCAAACCAAATGAAAAGTTATGACCTCCTGTATCTTCTACATTTCCTGTTTTATACTTTATTTTTAACCTTAATCCTGAATCTGACTGAAACGATTCTTTAGAATATAATAGGGATCTATAATTAAAATTTCTACCCGTGTTTGCATACAAATATTCTGGAGTTTCATCTACCTCATTTGGAGTATTCCAATTTGCACCTCCGTTAATTGAGTTATTCTCCATTTCAAGAAACTGAGCATCAGTAACGTTAATTTGAACGGTTGTGTTTGCTGTGTTTGTACCATCTGTTAAAGCTAGCTCAACATTATTTTCACCAGAACACTCTACCACTCCACTTAATTCCCAAATATCTGTAGAAACCTCAATCAAAGAAAGCCATGATTCTTCATTTACAAGGCTAATTGTTAAATGGTCTCCATCAAAATCTTCAAAATCTGTACAACGATTTAAATCAAGAGTGAATTCTTTGTGCTTTGCTGCAGATACTTCAATAACATCCGATTTCCAAACTGGTGACCCATTACCTGGATTTACAACCATGCTATTTACTTCATTTACCTGTAGCTCTACTTTACGCTTTCCTATATTTCCTTCTGAATCGATAGCCTGAAGTTCAAACTCAAGTAAAACCGCAGAAGATTCCGAAGGTATTCCACTTAATATCCAATTTCCAGGAGTCAGAGGATCTTCACTAATATCTAACCAACTAGGTCCTTCTGCAACAATTGATAATTCAGTTATTTCATCATCTTCTGGATCCCAAAAATCCGTTCCCTCTACCAACACGTGGTAATAGGGCTTACATATGGTAGCTTCTGGTAAAACCGTATATGCTTTTGACCAGTTAGGGTTTTCAGGATTCTGCATTTTACTTAAATGATCGTCCAAAGCTTTTAACAAATCATATGCCCAAGGTCTCAATACAGTTTCTCCAGCAACCACATATGTTGATCCATCCCAAGTCATTGAACCACCAGCTTGTAGCGCTTCTAAATTCCATTGTAAAAAATCTGCTTCCTCCCAAGCTTGATTTGGTCCTGTAGTCCAAGCAGTGGTGCTTAATTTAGAATGAAAATTCCCTACTATTTTGTCATCCCAAGCCCAATTTCCACCATCATGCACATATCCATTGGTCTCCATCATACGAGATACATGTCTATAATTTAAATTAAACTGATTCCCATTTACTTTTTCTGCATGATTGTTATTTCCTCCAAAAGCATGACCAAAAGTAAAATCATCAAAATGTACTGCATGCGCAAAAGGATAACTGCCGTATCTTACTGTACTTCTACTGTTATTAAAAGCAATAGGAATATCAGGGTTTCCTGCGTGTACCGCATTTGCATATGCTTGATACAATCTCTGCTCTTCTAAAATACCACTAGTAGCATTATCTCCTCTACTTGAAATGTCACCTCCTGAATCAAAAATCCATTTATCAATATATTTTCCATAACGCAACGCATAATCTTTAAGAATATATTCTACATAACAAAACATGTATTTACGATCTGGATGTGCTTCAGAAGCATCTTCGTATTGTTGCGTAGTTCTATTCCATACACCTGTGTGAAATGGCTGGCTGTTGATGAAGTCTTGTACCTCTGGAGTTGTATCACAATACGTTTTCCAACGCTCAACCACAACATCGTATGATTCCGCTACATTCCCCATAAAATTCTGACAGTTCATGTAGGCCTGAAACTTAAATCCTTTCGATTTTATTTCTAGTATTCTTTCTAAGTAAGGATCGTATTCCGGTTCATCCAAACTTAAATCTCCCCATAATGGTACTACTAAGTTTATTGGGTCTCCATTCCCATCAACATCTCCTTGCCATAAGCTTTCTAATAATTTTTGAGGTGCTTTGTGAAATGGAGCTTGTGTTGCACCATGAGTAAATGAATAGCCCATTACATCTAAGGTTTTAAAATCTTTTACCTGCTCTACAACCAAACCTCCGTTCCATGTACCTCTTAAACCTTGAGCACGCTCACCATTTGCATATCCTTTTTCTAATTTAATAGACTGTATTGATTTACCATCCCCATTGTCATCTTGTCCATATACGGCAACATGATAACTCTTAGTCAAATCAATACCTTCAACTAACACTCCAGAATCTTCATAAACCCCATTAATACGGTAACACCAATAACCTCCTTTTGCTATTTCAATTGTAACTTTAACAAGTGTTCCTGCTTTAAATTGTGCTCTAGTACCAGACTCATCTAAATTGGTACGTTCTATAACATTTGTAAAATTTAATCCTCTTGCCGTTGTATCTTCATCAGTAGTTAGGTTTGCTCCAATACTGTATACAGAACTCTCTGCTTTAAATGGATTGAACCCTGTATATGTGGATAAATTTGTTTCATTGCTAATCAATCCAAAAGAAAAATTATGCGATTCATTATCTTCTATAGAACCTGTAGTATATTCAACAGTTAATTTAAATCCGTCTTCTGATTGGTATGCGTCTGTAGAATATACCAACGCTCTTTGAGACGAAATTGTTCCATTATTATTGTAAACAAAATCACCACTGGCACTCTTTGTCCAGGTTGCTCCTCCTTCTATTGAATTTACTAGGTAAGACGATGTTTCATCATAAAATATTTGTGCCTGTGCTACGTTAAAGAACAACAACAAATTAAAAAGGATTCCCATCTTCAACATAAAAGTTGAATAATCTTTGATTACTGATTTTTCATTCATTATAAAAAATTTATTTAGTTTAATAGTTAGTTGTGTGATTAGACTTTTCTAAGTTCTATTGTGATAGCCTTAGTGCTATCCATGACTATCATTAAAAATTCATTCATAGTAATAACTGCTCCTTTTAAATTCTTTGTTTTTATAGTTCTGGTTTTACAATGATATAGTTCTACCAGAAACAAACTACAACTACCATTACTAACAAAAAACCTATAAAAATATCAAAACCACAAAAACAAATTAGATTCAGTTAATTTTCAATAACAAAACAGCCATTATTCAGAATTTAATTCAACAACAAAGATTACCTGTATGTATTCTAAAGACTTGCTCCAATCTTTTTTTTTGTTTACTCTTACCATCGAGTTGATTTGAGCAACACATAAAACTCTAATAAACAGCACAGTAAAAACAAACCTTATCTCTATTCAATCATTTTGACAGAAAAAACAACAGAATTAAAAACTACTATTTTCTTATACTGTAACGATTTTAGAATTTTGTTTTTGATAAACTTAGAAACGTTTTCAAATAGAAAAAGACACTTATTTTTTTAAAATAAGTGTCTTTTTTAGACGTTAGAAATTCTTTGACACACTATAATTCTATCATTATTTTGATGTCTCTATAATTTTATTTTGACTCTTGCTACAATGACCTGAATAATTTTCTCAATATTAAAAAATAAGCGCAATGTGGTAATTAAAATACACCCCTAGAGCATGCAAAACAGAAATAATGATTTCACTCCTTTCTAGAAAATATACTTTATGTAAGAGACCTATTACATTCTTAAAAAATGATACAAAAAAAGATCCCTATTCTAACGAATAAAGATCTTTTTTACAATTACCAAATACTGCTTTATCAAGCAATATTTATATTTTTCAATCTATTTTTTAACCAAACCAACTTTAGATAAGTCTATAGGTTTAATACCCATTTCTATAGCTGGAGAACCAGGTTTAAATCTAAAATCTCCATGTTCAGGATCTACAAACATAGGATCCACAGATTTACTATTCAAATCTACCCCATCTTTTTGATTCTTTCTTATGAGTTCTTTTCCTTTATTTACATCTTCTGTACAGAAATAGATATTATGATCTGTATCTGCATCCATAGCTCTAGCCAACACACGTCCTCTTCTATCTTCAGAACTTCCTGCTTTTCCAGGAGGTAATTCGTCAATAAAAGTATCTGTTGCAGAAGAAGAATATAAAATATTATTCTTAATAGCTCCTCCAGTTAAAGGACCTTCACGCACTGATAAATAATAACCTCTTGGTGGTGCTATAATATTAGCAACAATATTATTCTCTACTCTATTGTCTAATTTTGTTAATATACCTTGAGAAGTACATTTGTAGATTATATTCTCTGTTATTAGAGTACCTGTTTGACCTCCATCTGTACGGAGTGCAGCTTGCATAATCATATCTGCTACCAAATGATGAATATAATTACGACGAATGATATTATTTCTACCTGCTCCACGAATATAAATTCCATTACCATCTCCTAATCTTTGCATAGCATGATGAATTTCATTGTTTTCTACAATATTATCATGCGTATGTAAATAAGGTAATACCTCATCAAGACTTACTCCCTTTGAAAATTCTGGCATTTCATCTCTACGAAGTGTACGAAGCAACTCTCTTCCATTTCCTTTTTTAGCAAAAAAGTCTGTCATACAACCCGATAAAATAAGTCCTGTATAATCTGTATGATGTATTAAATTATTGGCAATACGGTTTTCACCACTTTGCCAAACAAAAATCCCTGGTGAATGCCAATAAATCTGTCCTACATGATGAATGTTATTGTTGTAAACAGTATTCTTTTTATTTACATCTTTGGTACCTGGTCCATATCCACAAAGTAGAATTCCTCCACCTCCCATATGTTCTATGTGATTGCTTGCAATTGTATTTCCAATACCATGTAAATCTACACGAATAGCACCACTTCCACTATCTAAGAAATGACAGTCTTCAATTACACAATTTTCTGTACCTCTAAAACGAACCAATGCATTGTCTTTGTCATGCATATCCCAATCATGTTGTAAACCTGCATCGTCTGCTTTTAAAGTATATCTTTCCCCATGCTTAAAAGTTAATCCTTTAAAATGAAGGTTACGAACAGGAGTATCTTTAGATCCAGACTTTTTAATTTTTCCTTCTACACGAATCAACTCCATTAAAGTAGGTGCTACTACAGTAGATTCATTACGTGGCCAAAGATATACCTTACCTTCTTTGGTATTTAATGCCCATTCTCCTTTTTCATCTAAAACATCTACTACATTTTCTACCCAACAGTTTTCAGCTTTCGGTAAAAAGTGCTGTCTGTTCATTGCATAAGTAGCATCTAGAGATGTATTTGCTGTATTTGTACTCTCATTCACAGAAGATAATGGAAGCATATTTACAATCCATGCGTGATGAGGTCTTACTTTTATTTCCACATCTTTCACATTGTCCCAATCTTTTATAAATCCATCAGGATATTTCAATCGGTTTCTTCCATTCTTTTTCAACTCTGTTATAATCCCTTTAGACTGCGCACGAGGCAACATTCCTTCATCATCATAAAGTGTTAAAAACTTATCAGAAGTAGCAGCAACCCAAACATTTCCTTTGGCTTGTTCTGGCAAACCTGGAATTTCTGTTGTTACTTTTTCCCATCCTTTAATTTCTTTTCCTGAGCTAAACACTGGCTTTTCTTCTGGGTAAGCAGCATACGTAATCGTTCTATTTTCTTCACCAGAATCTTCTAATTCAAATACAACAGTATTACTTAATTTGTAAACACCGTCTCGAATTAAGACAACAATATCCGTTGACTTTTTCTTTTTTAAGTTACGTACTGCTTCTTTTGCTTGCTCTAGAGTTGCAAACGGACCATCAGTACCCTGTTGGTTTGGAGTGGCCAATGTACCCGACCAATCATCTGACCCCTTTGTAGATACATAAAAATCGGCTGTTGAATTTGATGTTGTTTGAGCTACAACATTAAAACATCCGATGATTAATGTTAAAAATATCATCCATTTTTGTTTCATCTTTATCTCTTTTTATTGAATTATTTAATACTTAATTATTTAGAACGTAAACCAATCTTAGACATATCAATGGGTTTAATTCCCATTTCTATAGCTGGAGAACCTGGTTTGAATCTGAAATCACCATTTTCAGGATCCACAAACATAGGATCTGCAGCTTTACTGCTTTTATCTACTCCTTGATTTTTTAACTCTTTCAATCTCTTTTCCGCAATACTATTATCGGCTTTACAATAATAAATATTATAGTCTGAATCAACATCTTTCATTCTTGCCGTTTCTCTCCCTCTGCTATCTTCTCCTACCAAACCTTTTCCTGGAGATGGCTCAGAAATAAAAGTACAATCATCCTTAGTTGAATAAAAAATATTGTGCTTATTACTTGCTCCATGTGACGGTCCTTCAACAAGTTTCATATAGATTCCACGAGGGGCAATTACATCAGCAATAATATTATTTTCAAATCGATTGTTTAACTTTAAAGTCATTCCTTGTGACTTACATTTATAGATAATGTTTTCTGAAATGATAGCGTCCATTTGACCACCATCTGTACGAATTCCACTTTGCTTACCTGTTTCTGCTACCAAATGATGTATATAATTATGACGTATGACATTTCCTTCTCCTGCACCTCTAATGTAAATTCCGTTTCCATCTCCTAGTTTTTGCATAGCATTGTGTATCTCATTGTTTTCAACTATGTTATAACGACTATGTAAATAAGGCTGAATGTCTTTGTGATCTAATTTCTTAGGTAGATTTTTTAATTCGTCCCAACGAAGTGCACGTTGTTGCTCACGACCATTTCCATGTTTAAAAAAACGAAGTATTCCCCCAGAAATAATCAATCCAGAATAATTGGTATGATGTATCAAATTATTTGCCACAAGATTGTGTCCACTTTGCCATAAAAAAATTCCTGGTGAATGCCAATAAATTTTTCCTACATGATGAATATTATTGTTGTAAACCGTATTGTTTTTATTTACATCTTTGGTACCAGGTCCATATCCACAAAGAAGAATTCCTCCTCCTCCCATTTGTTCTATATGGTTGTTGGTAATTTTGTTTTCTTTTCCATAAAGGTCTACACGAATAGCACCACTCCCGCTATCTAAGAAATGGCATTGGTCAATCACACAATTTTCCGCTCCTCTAAAACGAATTATGGCATTGTTTTTATCCAACATATTCCAATCGTGCTGTAAACCAACATCATTTTTTGTAAGTGTGTAGCGCTCGCCATGCTTAAAAGTTAACCCTCTAAAATGAAGATTACGAACAGGTACGTCTCCAGATTCTTTGTCATCTATTTTTCCTTCTACACGAATAAATTCTAATAAAGTAGGAGCTACTACTTCCGTTTTATTTCTTGGCCAAAGGTATACTTTGTTATCTTTTGTATTCAAAACCCATTCCCCTGGATTGTTTAATTCTTCTAACACATTCTCAACCCATATTCCTTTTTTACCAATACCATATGTTGCATCTATAGCCGTAAATGCTGTATTTGTTTTTTCATTAACCGAAGCTAGAGGTAATACATTCATCATCCAATCACGAGTTGGACGAACTAAAATTTCTACATCTTGTACATTAGACCAATTTTTTAATTTGCCTTTAGGGAATTGAAACTTATTCTTTTTACCTCCTTTTAGAGCATTAAAAGCGTTAGATTGTGTACGCGGCAACATTCCTTCTGCATCATAAAGTGTTAGGAATTTATCAGAAGTAGTAGCAACCCATACATTTCCTTTTGCTTTTTCAGACAAACCAGATAGTTCTGTCGTTACTTTTTCCCATCCTGTAATTTCTTTCCCAGAACTGAATACAGGTATTTCACCAGGATAAGCCTCGTAGGTGATGCTCATATTATCTTTTCCAGAATCTTTCAAATCAAAAACTACGGTTTCTCTTAATTGATAAACTCCTTCACGGATTAGCACAACAATATCTGATGATTTCTTTTTTTTCAAATTGCGCACTTCATCTTTGGCATGCTCTAATGTTGCAAATGGACCATCGGTACCTTGTTCGTTCGGATTTGCCAACATACCAGACCAATCATCTGAACCTTGTGTAGATATAAAAAAATCTGCCTGTGGTTTTGGTTCCACAGTTTGAGCAACCCCGCTAAAACCCCCAATCATTAGTATCAAAACTACAATCAATTGCTTTTTCATTCTTTTCGTAATTTTAAACTGTATTTTATAAAATTATTCATCCACAACAACAGATTAAATTATTATTAATTCAACCAACAACCTAAATTATTATGAATTTGATTTTAACAGCAATTACAAATATGCAACCACATTACAGTAAACAGGTTACTCCTGTCGCGCTTTTTATTACCGAATTCAATCAGATTGATTTGAGTAACCTAAACTATCTGTTTATAAAGGAATTAAGCACCTAGGTTACCCAAATCAACCATGTATTTTATATATCATTTAAATAAGAACAACTTATTTATTGCCTTCTTATCCTATAAAATATTTTATAAATACTGATAAATTTAAAGTCACCTTTATCGCAATATGATGTGTATTGCTCCAATTTTCTAAAACAAGTAGTATGCTTCTAGTATCTTTACTACCTAATTTAATCTTTGGTAGTCATACTCCCCCACCAATCAGTATTCGGTTGGAATTTATCTGATAACATTTGTTTTCTCTGCTTTTCTAAAGACGGCATTTTTTTGTATTCCGTTTTGTGTAACAATTCCCTTTCCTTAACTTCAGAATAATTTGGATCAGGTGTTGGATATTTTGCCTCAACTTCTGTTAAATACTCAAACAATTCCTTGTTTAATTCCCTTACTTTTTCTGGATATTTCGCTACTAAATCTCTGGTTTCACTAATATCTTTAGTCAAGTTGTACAACTCTTTTCTACCATCTTCATAATAGTGAATCAATTTCCAATCTCCTTTACGAATGATAGAAGAAGGCTCTCCTCCTTGATTTCCATAATGAGGAAAATGCCATATTAAAGGACGTTCTTTAATAGACTTTCCTTTAAACAAGGGTAACAAACTTACACCATCATTATGTTCTTCTGGCAATTGTTTGGCACCAGCTAGTTCTAAAAATGTTGGATAAAAATCGGCTCCCGATACTGGAACATCAATTTTACTTCCTTTTTTAGAAACACCTGGTATTTTAATAATATAAGGTTCCCTAATTCCTCCTTCAAACTGATATCCTTTTCCTGCACGTAAAGGTTTGTTACTCGTAGAAAAATTATCCCCCGCAGCAACTCCTCCATTATCAGAAGTAAAGACCACAACCGTGTTTTTATCTAGACCTAAAGCATCTAATGCAGAAAGCACCTCACCTACAGCATCGTCCATTTGTTCAATCAACCCTGCATAAATTGGATTGTCTTGTACTTGTCGTATTGGCATGTATTTATCCATACTATACCCTTTTTCAGCAATTCCTTGTGCAATTGCTTTGTTTCTATACTTTGTCCATTTTTCTTTTGAAGTTTGAATAGGAGCATGTACCGCATAAAAAGAAAGATAGGCTAAAAAGGGGGTACCTGTTTTATTAGGATCGTTTTCCTCTATAAACTTTACGGTTTCTTTTGCCAAACGATGTGATAAATTTTCTCCGTCTTTTCCGTCTTCTAACTTTGGATTTTTATAAGGTGAGAAATATCCTCCTTGAGGACCTCCTTTTGTAAAACCTCCTTTATTAATATCAAACCCATGGTCTTCTGGCCAAGATCCTTTATCTCCTAAATGCCATTTTCCTGCAAAAAACGTTTTATACCCTGCAGCCTTTAAAGCTTCTGGCATGGTAACATAATCTGTAGGTAATTGATGTGTATATGCTGCTGGTAACATCTTAGAAAATCTATTTCTCTTTCTCCATGCTTCTCCAGAAGGAGACCCTATGTGAACTGTAATATTGTGTCTTGCTGTAAATTTCCCTGTCATAATACTTGCTCTTGACGGACTACACACACGGCTATTAGCATACCCATTGGTAAATACTGTACCTTCTTCTGCAATTTTATCAATATTAGGGGTTTCATAAAATGTACTCCCTGAAACACTCAAATCTGCATATCCCAAATCATCGGCTAAAATGAAAAGAATATTAGGTTGATTCTCTTTTTTTTGAGCCATCATAGTTGTAATGCACATTAAAAAAACTCCTTTAAATAAAATATTTAACTTATTCATTTTTTAATTTTATTTGGTTTCAGATATTTTAAAAACAGCACTTTCTAAAGGTCTTCTTAAATCAACCCATATACCTCTGTTCATTAAAATCTCTCCTGATATTAATTGATGATTAAAACTTATATGTGATTTCTTACTGTCCGTATTTATTTCTTCCACTTCGTAAATTAAAGACGGATCTAAACCTTGCATCTTTACAAAATTTCTTTCGTATCTACGATGATGTTCATGACTATACACCATTAACAATGCTTCTTTTTTAGATGGAGCAACATAATTGATGGCTGCATAACCATCCTCATCATAAGGAGAAAGTAAACGATACAAATCTCCAAACTGAACAATTGGTCGAATGTCTTTGTACAAAGCAATTGCCTTTTTTGCAAATTTCACTTCTTTTTCATCCAAATCATCTGGACGTAATTCTATTCCTAAACGACCAGCCATCGCCACATCAAATCTAAATTTTAAAGAGGTTTCTCTATGCGTTTGATGATTCGGAGATTTAGTTACATGCGCTGCAGTTGCTATGGGTGGATAAAAATGATTGGTTCCCCATTGAATAAACAAACGCTCGTACGGATCGGTATCATCACTTGCCCAAAACTCATGTGTGTGTTTCATAGAACTAAAATCTACACGGCCTCCTCCTGAAGCACAAGCCTGAAAAATAGTGGATGGGTATTTTTTCTCCAAACGTTTTAACACATTTTCTAAGCCACGAGTGTAATTTATAAAAAGGTGAGATTGTTTTTTTTCTGATAAATAGGTAGAACCAAAATTCTGTACATGTCTATTGGCATCCCATTTTACATAAGCTATTTTAGGATGCGTAGTTAAAAGACGATCTACCACATTGAACACAAAATCTTGCACTTTAGGGTTTGATAAATCTAATAATAGTTGATTGCGTTCTAACAACATTTTTCTATCATTCTGTCTTTGCACTATCCAGTCTGGGTGTTTTTCAGCCAACTCACTTTTAGGATTTACCATTTCTGGCTCTACCCAAATCCCAAAACGCATGCCCTTATATGCTGTATAATCGATTAAATCGTCTAAACCTTTGGGTAATTTTTTTTGATTTACTTGCCAGTCACCCAAACCAGCCTTTGCATTGTTTCTTGGATATTTATTTCCAAACCATCCATCATCTAACACAAAAACCTCAACCCCCATTTCTGCAGCTCCATCCATCATGTTCTTTAACTTGTCTGCATCAAACTTGAAATAAGCTCCTTCCCAACTATTTAACACAATAGGTCTTAACTCATTCCCTGCTCTTAAGTTATATTTTTTAGCCCAACGATGTAAGTTGATAGAGGCTTTGTTTTTTCCTTCATCACTATAAGTTAAAATCATTCTAGGAGTTTCAAAATTTTCTCCAGAAGCAAGGTGATATGTAGAAGCAAAAGAATTGATTCCCGAAATCATTTGGCATCTTGCCTTGTCATCTACCTGAAATGCTAATCTAAAATTTCCAGACCAAGCCAAAGCCCCTGCAATTACCTCTCCATGACTTTCTTTGGCAGCTCCATTTAAAGACAACATAAACGTTGGGTTTTCATATTCAGTTGTTCTTACCCCTCTTTTGGTCTCAATGATTTTAATACCGTTGGTTAAACGTTCTTCAGAAATCATCATTTCTTTAGAATGACTTCCATAAAAATGTGACAAATAATAATCTGTTGCCTTAAATCCAATAGCAGAAGATGCAAATTGAGACAAACTTATTTCTTTCTTTTCTTTGTTATGAACAACTATCCATTGCTCTATGACATTTTCATGAGCATAAGCCTTAAAATGTAAATCAACATACAATTCTTTTTTATCATCTTTTAAATGAATAACAGTCTTTTGTATATTGTCTTCTTTTTCTTGTTGATGAGATTTATAAAACAAATCCGTAGCCATGGTTCCATCATCATGAGTGGCTATTAAAGCTACCTCATCATTGTTTCCATTTCCAAAACTAGGATAAGCCTCATTAAACACCACGGCCATATCTTCTAGGCCTTGAGTGTTTTTTATCAACTTTCCATAATGCGATTGCATTACTTTTTTTTGTTTGGTTACCTGAAAAATTAATGAATTTTCTTGAGTACTAATATGAATTAGTTGAGCAAACAAGTGGTTTTGTATGAAAACACAACCTAGAAAAAGAATGAATATTTTTTTCATTGATTAGATTATTTAGCCTTTAAAACCACATCATCCCAATAACCTACACCGTTAAAATCATCAGAAGTAATACAACGTAATTGTACGGTTTTAACATTCCCACTATTAAAAACTCCTTTATAGGTTACCCATTCATCCGTTTTACTAGTAGCATTTAACTCAAACTTACAAGTATTATCAAAACTCCCATTGGTATCAAAAATAACTTTTCCTTTGGTACCTGATTTTATTTTAAGCTGAACACTTAATTCATATTGAGTGTTTGGAGCAATGTCTATTTTTTGAACTAAAGATTTTGGTTTTCCTTTTCCTTCGTATTTTAATGAATAATATCCTTTTGCTGTTTCATCTCTGAATTGAACAAATGGCTTAGGTCTTTTGTTAAACCAGTGTTTTACTTGACCTTGTGTCGTCAATTCAAAAGAAGGATTTTTCACTAAATTGTCAACTGGAAATTTCGTGATTTTTAAAGAAGTAATTATATTATCAGCTCCTATAACATTTAAATCAATTCTATTTTCTTCAAACCTCCATGATTTCCCTTTGAAATTATCATGTTCAAAACCCTCTACTACATAACCTTGAGGTACTTCAATGGATGAAATTTCATCTGAAAATATCCCTGATTTTTTCAACTCTGTTTGTGTATAATTCCCTAAAGCTAAAGTTCCCATCATTCCGTTAAAATTCACATCCTTATGAAAAGTAGGCAAATCAACCCCTAAAGTTTGCTTTACCATTTGAATAGTTCCATCTTCATTAAAATAAATAGGATCAAAACAAACAGATCTATTAGGTCCTATTCCTCCAGATAAATTTCCATTGTGATAAAAAACATACCATTGCCCTTCAAACTCTACCAAAGAACCATGCATGGTAATTACATCGGTATGATCCATAAACACTCCTTTAAATTCCCAAGGACCTAAAGGATTTTTACTCATAGCATAGCCCATTTTGTTTGTTTTTGGAAAGTGATCTGGATATATTAAATAGTACATGCCTTTACGTTTTACCACAAATGGACCCTCTCTATGACCTGTAGCACCAATTTGCTCGGTCATTTCTCCATCCACCTCCATCATATTATCATTTAATTTTGCTGCATAAGCTTTGGTATTTTTTACCGCATAAAGATAAGCTTGTCCATCATCATCTACAAAAACACATGGATCACAAAAAGCATTCCCCCCTTTAACATAACCTTGTAATTTAAAATCAGAAGCAGGTTTTTTACTGGTAGCTATTCCTATTTCCCATACTCCTTTTTTATTTTTATGTGGAAAATAATAATAGTATGTTCCATTTTTATAAGCACAATCTGGTGCCCACATAAATCCTCCTTTTTGAATTCCCCAACTTACATCTCTTGAATGAAGAATTTCACCATGGTCTTTCCATGTAATCATATCATCCGTAGAAAACACATGATATCCATCCATCGTTTTATAGCCTTTAGCAGGTGCATTATCTGTTGAAGGATATACATACAAACGACCATCATTCCACACATGTGCTGATGGATCTGCCGTGAACATATGGCTTATAATAGGATTAGAGCGACGGTTTTGAGCATTCATTTGGAATACCACTATTAAAACTGTTACGAATATTTTTATTTTCATGATTGATTTTAGTTTTATACTTAGAAAAGATATTACAAAGAAATTTTTAGCTCCATCTCTTTTTGTTCTCTCACAATTTTTAAAGTAACTTCTAAATCTTTTATTCTTTTCATGATTCTTAAAAACTGTTTTGGATTCATTACTTTTTTTCCATTTACAGTTAAAATTAAATCTCCTTCTAAAAGTTTTAATTTGGCTACTTTAGAATTTTTAGGTACTGTTATTAAAGCAATACCTCCATCTTCTTTAGAAACTCCATAGGCTGAAAATTCCATACCTGACAAACCACTAATAGTAGCTCCTAACCAAACTGGCTTCCCTATTTTTTTTGATTTCCCTTTACTCTTAAGTGCTTCAGAAACTCCTAAAGCAGGAATAACTGGTGTTCTTGCTATTGCTTTTAAAACTGGTTTTTTAACTCCAAATTGATCCATCGGGAAATTTTTAAACCCAATACTAAATGCTGGAGAACCTTCTTTTACTCTAAAGTCTCCATTTGCAGGATCTATAAATTCTGGGTCTGCTACAATGGAATGTTCATCCCATCCAAACATTTGAGTAAGCTCTGAACCAAAAATAAGATTGCTATCTACTAACTTTCCTGGATTCTTTTCTGTAGGTACTTTTACCCCTTGATATTTAAACATAAAAATATTAGAAAACACTTCATCTCTACTATTTTCATACCATACATGAGGGTGAAAGGTATTGTTTACCGTGATGTTATTCCAAGCACGTCTTCGGTATCCTTCACGAAGTTTTAAACCACCCGCCAACATTAAATTGTTATAAATATCATAGTTGGTAGAACCATCGTCCAAATCAATATCCCAACCATGATCACAACGCCAGCGACTGTTTCTAATAATGGTCGTTTTCATTGCATCCGCAAAAGGTAGTTCTGGATATTTTTCTAAATCTAAATTCTTCAATCTCCAATAACGATCTCTTCCCCAAGAATTAAAAGAACCATGATCATGAGTTTCCAACACAGTATTAAATACATCACAACGCTCAATTAAATGTCCTCCAAAAGCTCCGTCACCAATATTAATTCCTGAACGAGCACAATCGTAAATAGAACAATCTCTAACAGTAATTTCCATTGCCATTTCAATTTGTACCCCAGCAGGTTGACGTTCCACTGTACCAACATTATGAATTAAACAATCTTCTACCGTACCTAACGCAGGATAATTTTCTGTTTTAGGTCCAGGTGTCATGTCTATTTTTAATAGATCATTTTTCTGATTGTATTCAAACAATGGATCTCGTAATGCATTGGGATCACCCACAAAACAAACTCCACTTGCTCCAGTATGATGAATATAATTTCCTTTGATCAAGGTATTACGGTTGTACGTATTTACAAAAATGGCATTCCCTCCTACTTGATCAAATTCACAATCTAGAATCTGAACATTTTCAGTTCCTGTTAACATAAAAGCACCTCCTCTAAAAATGGTCCAATCAGAACGTACCATAGGCTCCTTGGTTTCCATAAATGTTCTAGCAGCATGTTTTACCACAAACCCTTGCAACGTAATATGCGTTACAGGATGTTTTAAGCTTCCTTGAAAATCTACTAATTGTTTTAATCTTACCACCTCCACTTTGGCTGTTTTTAAATCTGTAGAAGTCTCAGGCTTGTAGTATAAAGTTTGTGTATTTTGATTATGAAACCATTCACCGGGGGCATCTAATTCTTCAAAAATATTTTCAACCATGCGGTAATCCCTATGCATTCCCATTTGGCGGTTATTTTGCCATCCTCCTTCATAAGTAACTTCTCCATTTTTATCTTTTCCTGTGATGATATAGTGATAACCACCCCATTCTTTAGCATGCATGGCATGTATGTATCCGTCTTTTGGATTTTCCCACCCAGCAGCGCGTTCTTTTGAAAAAGCATCAGCTGCATATCCTTGGTAGGCATCTGTTTTTTTAGTAGCATCGTAATTAGGATAACGTGCCATATGTTGATTTAACCCATTAACAAAAACCTGATCTATGGACATTCCTTTTGGTGTTTTTGCTTTGTAAACACCATTTTGATAGGGTTTCCAGTCAAGATTTAACACCTTACCTCCACTTAATACAGCTTTTCCTTCATTTTGGGCACGATATGTAATTGGGTATTTTTCTGATCCCGAGTCATCTGGTGTAAAAACAATCGTTTCTGGTAAATAATAAACCCCATCTGCAAAATAAATAGTAACAGACTCTTTACCTAAGCATTTACGTGCTTTTTGTTGTGCAGCTGCAAAAGTTGCTAGAGGATCTTTTACTGTTCCTCTATTTGCATCAGAACCTTTAGGACTTACGTAAATATCTAGAGCATGTGCTGTAGATAAAACGCCACCCAATATAAAACAGAAAACAATTAATACGTACTTTTTCATAAATGTTATCTATTTCTAGTTATTTGTATTCGCAGGAGCCCAATTAGGAATCCCCTGTTCTTTTAATTGCTTGTTATAACGTTTTGCAAAAGGCTGATCTTCTGGAGCTACTTTAGGCAAACCTTCATTTACCATTAAAGGTTTTACATTTTCCCACCACAGATCGTAAGATTTTTGCAATGAAGCAATCACCTCAGGATGTTCTGACGCTATATTATTCTTTTCAGAAGGATCTAAAGAAATATCAAACAATTCTTTGTTATTATCAAAACGCCATTGTTGTGTTCTAACCGCTGATTTTGAGAATTTAGATTCCTCTCTTTTTCCTGCTGCCCAACGTCCACAGTGAATAAACAATTCACGATCTGCCCATTCTGCCTTAGGGTTTTCTAAAAGTGACACCAAAGATTTCCCACTTAACTTTTGCATTTTTTTAGGTAGTGTCACTCCCGCTAACTCACAAAATGTTTGGTACATGTCTATATGAGCTGTCAACCCATCCACATCAGATCCTTCTTTAAATTTCCCTTTCCAATACCAAAAAGCAGGTACATGTGTTCCTCCTTCAAAAGGAGAATTCTTTCCTCCTCTTAAATTTGCGTTAAAATGAGTTACTGACTTTCCATTTAAACTACCTTTTAAATGTGTAGCTCCATTGTCTGTCATAAAAATAACAATGGTATTATCCAAGGCATCCCATGCTTCTAATTTTTGCATTAACTCACCAAAGTTATCATCTATATTTTCAATCATCCCATAACGTCCTGCAGTACCTTGATCATATCCTAATTCTAAAAAGCGCTTTTTATATTTTTCAGGAGCCACTAAGGGTGCATGTGGTGCGTTTAATGCAACATACGCAAAATAAGGTTGTTTCTCTTCTTCTTGTTTTTGTATCCAGCTTTCTGCTGCATCAAAAAACACATCCGTACAGAATCCTTTGGTTTGAACTACCGTGTTATTATGAAGCAATACATTATCAAAATACAAATTGTTTTCATTCGCTGGAAAATCACCATATCTGGTTTGTCCAATTCCTCCTGCACCATGCATTAAGACCTCATCAAAACCTCTATTAATAGGTAAGTATTCTTCTTCATCTCCTAAATGCCATTTCCCAAAGAGTCCTGTTTTATACCCCGCCGATTGCAAAGCTTGTGGCATGGTAAACACATCTAAAGACATACGTTCTCGTTGCATAATGGTATGTGTAACTCCCACCTCAAAAGGTCGAGCTCCACTCATTAATGCTGAACGTGTAGGAGCACATGTTGGACTTACCTGAAAATCTGTAAATCGGGTAGATTTCCCATAAAACTCATCAATATGAGGGGTTTTTAATACTTGATTTCCCATACAAGCCAAATCTCCCATTCCTTGGTCATCTGTCATGACCAAAATAATGTTAGGCTTGGTGTTTTTAAGAGATTTGTTTTGACTTACTCCTGAACAAGCCACGAGTAATAATAGTATTACACTTTGTAAGTATTTGATTGGTTTCATTTTGAACTATTTTATTTTATATTTTTTTTCTTTAAACTATTGTAATGCAAAATTAGCCTGTACCCAAGGAAAATCAATCTTATCATTTTGTTGGACTTTTCCAGGTGTACTCCTTCCCTCATTAATTTGTTTGATTAACAATTGCTTTAGTTCTTTTACTTTCTCAGGATGAGATTCCGCTACATTGATATGCTCTCC
>NZ_JAUOSB010000027.1 GCF_030548295.1 Wenyingzhuangia sp. 2_MG-2023 | reverse complement strand
AGGCGTTAGAAATCTAGAATTCTTCCTTTTTAGATTAACCAATATTTTTGCGTAAACACAACAATTTGTCTTGATCCATAAACTTGCTTAGGACAAACTTCTCGTTCTACATCTTATTCCAAACAAAAAACTCCTTGAATTGCTTCAAGGAGTTTTAAAAAGAGCCGATAATAGGACTCGAACCTACGACCTGCTGATTACAAATCAGCTGCTCTAGCCAGCTGAGCTATATCGGCGTTGCGGGTGCAAATATAGTTGCTTTTTACAATTCTACAAACATTTTTATTTAAAAAATGAAAAGTTTTTTTCGCACAAAAAAACCTCATTGATACTGAGGCTTTTAACTTGTTTATTTCTTAAATATTTTTTGAAAAATATTCTTATGTTCGTTTTCTTTAGGGTAACCATACCCACCATATCCGTATCCATAACCTCTGGTATAATCTAATCCGTTTAGCAATACCGCCATGTTTGGCAAACGTTTTTCATTATACAACCTTTCTGGCACTTCTAAGAAACGTTTGTCCAAATAATTAGATCTGGCTGTGTACAGCACCATGTCTGCATACTTGCTAATCATTAATGTATCTGTTACTAAATTTACAGGAGCTGTATCTACTACGACGTAATCAAAAGATTTTTTCAACTCTGCAAACAAATCTTCTATTCTAGAGCTTAACAAAAGTTCTGCTGGGTTTGGAGGTACTACTCCAGAACTTAACAGATACAAATTATCAAAACCTTCTAGTGGAGACACCATATCTTCTAGCAAAATATTTTTATCAATTAAATAATTAGACACTCCCTTTCTATTTGGCAAATCTAAATATTGTGTAATTTTTGGAGCTCTTAAATCCATTCCTATCAATACTACTTTTTTACCCGTCAATGCAATAGAAGCTGCTACGTTAACTGCGACAAATGTTTTTCCTTCACCAGAAATTGTAGAAGTCACAAAAATAGATTTGGATTTGGACTCTACCGAAGCCAGCATAAAATCTAAATTGGTTCTCAGCAATCTAAAGGCTTCAGCTGTACTTGTTCTACTTCCTTTTCTAACGACTATTTTCTCCCCTGATTTGTCAAAAGGAATGTCTCCAAGCAAGGGAGCTGTTAGAGCCTCTTCCAAATCACGTCTTGATTTGAACTTGGTGTCTAATAGATCTCTTAAATAGATAAAAGAAAATGGCACAAGCAAACCTATCATTAATCCAGCCAAAACAATCACCTTTTTTTTAGGAGCAATTGGTAAACTTAGGCTATATGCTCTGTCGATAACTTTAGAATTGGACACTGTTACTGCCATAGATATTTCATTCTCTTCCTTTTTTTGTAATAAATAAGAGTATAGTTCTGCAATAATGCTTTGTCTTCTTAAGATTCCTCTATACTCCCTTACTTGTTTAGGCAGTGCAGATATTTTATTTTCGAATTGCTTTTCTACAGAGTTTAAAGATTTTAATGAAATTTCTAATTGTCGTTTTGTCCCTATCAAAGACCCTTTGATATTGTCTATTGAGTTTTTCAACTCCATATTTAAATTTTGCACCACAGGGTTGGACATTGAAGAGTTTCTTAACAATCTATTTCTTTCAAACAACAACTCATTGTAGTTGTTCACAGACAAGCTTAATTGAGGGGCTTCCGTAATCCCGATACTTGTAGGTAGCAATTCAAAATCTTCTTTTTCTTTTTGAATGTCTTCAATCATAAACTCCACCAATCTTAATTCAGACTCTTTTTTAAAGATTTCTTGTTCATTTACTGATTTGGCATCTACAAATACTTGGGATTGCAATGCAATGTCAGTAATCTGCTTGTCTGACTTGTACAATTCTTCATTTCTATCAACCTCATCCAATTCTTCTTTTATAACCTCTAAACGCTTTGTGATGAATTTGTCTGTTTTTTCACCTACCAAGTTTTGATCGTCAATAGACATTTGGTTGTACAAATCTACCATCGTATTTAAAATGTCTCGAGACTTTGATTTGTTAGCATGCTTTAAATTTAATTCAATTATATTAGAATTTTGATCAATAGAATTTACTTCTACCTTTTTCTTATAATTCTCAACAACATTGTCTATTTTTTTAAAGACCACCCTATATTTTTCTCCTTTTTTATTTTTCAAGTCACTTTTGAAAGGTGTTATTAAAAAAACATGTTTTCCAAAAGATATTTTTTCTCCAAATTTGACGGTTATTTCCTCTTCACTCTCTTCTGCTTGGTATTTGAACTGAAAATTGTCTAAAATGGTTACATCCATGAATGTATCCAATTGATAAAAATCTTCCTTATCAGACAGTACTTGGTATTTTATAGGAGACGATTCTTTGTAAAGTTCTATCTCTTTTAATCCTTTTTTCTGATAAATCTCAAAATTTAAATTCAATTTCTTTACATAAGCGAATGCCAAAGACCTAGATTTTAAAACTTCTACTTCATCATACACGTTACTGCTAGAACTCAATCCTAGTGAAGATAAATCTTGGAACATTTTTAAATCCGTGGATGCTCCTCCATCTTCTTTTACCAATACTGAAGCTTTGGTTTCGTATATATTTACTTTTGTTTTTACTAAAAAGACAGCTACTGCTCCAGCAAGTATTATTGATAAGAAAAACCATTTCCAGTGCATCAGGTATTTCTCTAACTCAGCTCGTAAGTTGATAGATTGACTGACTTCTCTTGAATATTCACTATTTGTATTGTGACTCATACTGATTATCTTGTTAAAATAGAAATTATGGTTATTAACAAACCTGTTGCTGAAATGATATACGATGCTGTTGGCGAACTTGCAGATGCATTTACCTGTGGTTTGTTTGGAGATACGTAAATCACATCATTTTGCTGTAAGTAGTACACAGGAGATGTCAATATTTCTTTGGTTCTCAAATCAATTTTATGATATTCCAACTTTCCATTGTTTTCTCTAATCAATTTGATATCATCTCTTTTTCCATGAATGGTTAAATCACCCGCCAAACCTATTGCTTGTAAAACCGAAATTTTATCTCTATTGATTGTATATTCTCCTGGCGAACTTACCTCTCCTAAGACTGAAATTCTAAAATTCACCAACTGCACATTTGCTTTTACATCTGGTAAAAAGGGTTTTAATTTTTCTTCTAAAAAGCTTTCTAATTCTATTCTACTTTTTCCTACTATTTTTAATTTTCCTAGTTGCGGAAAACTAATTTCTCCATTTTTATCTACCAAATAAGACTGTTGTTGCTGTTGCCCTGAAGACATAATTCCTCCTGTATTGAAAGAAGTTATATATAAATTAAAGGGTCTAGCGGCTTCAGGGTTTATTGAAGAAATATTTATTGTAATTCTATCATCTACTTTAAATACTGGTGAAGAAAACATCAATTGCCCTCCGTTGTCTATACCACTTGACTGCGTTAAGTCTTGTAAGTAGATTACATCTTTTCTAGAAGCACATGAAGACATGAACAGTGTTAGCAGAGTAACGCATAGTAAAAATTTATAACTTGTTTTTTTCATAATTTATTTTTTAAATACATGTCTTTACACAACCCCTCTATTTGGCATGTATTATAGGTAAACTTAAACGATTCTTTTCCTTAAAAGGCATTCTCGTCTTGCTTGAAAAACATGGACCAAGCAGTGATGAAAATAATTTTTAAATCTAAGATAAAACTCCAATTTTCAATGTACCAAATATCAGCTTCTGCTCTATTAGCCATGTCTCTTACAAACTTGGTTTCTCCCCTAAACCCATTGATTTGTGCCCAACCGGTAACCCCTGGTTTTGCAAAATGACGTACCATAAATTTGTCTACCAATACTCTATATTCTTCGGTGTGTTTTAACATGTGAGGTCTTGGCCCTACCAATGACATATGATTCATCAATACATTTAATATTTGAGGCAATTCATCAATACTCGTTTTACGCATAATAGCACCAAATTTTGTGATCCTCTTATCATCTCTTGTAGCTTGTTTGGCATCACTATCACTATTTACAGTCATACTTCTAAACTTCAAACACTTGAATGACCTTCCGTCTTTACCCGTTCTTAGTTGCGAGAAAAATACAGGACCCTTACTTGTTGCTTTTATGATGATTGCAATGATTGGAAATAACCAAGAAAATATTAAAATGACAATTCCCATAGAAAATACAATGTCAAAAATTCTCTTGATAGCTCTATTAGACAAACTCTGTAATGGTTCTTTCCTCAATTTCATTACGGGCACATTCTGTACGTAATCTATGGTAAAGGCTTGAGACAAGTATTCTGAGAATTCTGGTATGATTCTAACTCTGATCATATTGTTATCTGCATACTCAAACAATTTATTGATCAATTCACTTTGAGAATATGGTAACGAAATGATGATTTCGTCCGCTTTGTTTTTTTCTAAGAAGGTAGTAATCTCCGACAATCTCCCTTTGTAATAATCTTTAATTTCATTAGTTACAACAGCATCTGTAAACAGAGCTAAAATTTTAAATCCATAATTTGGATTGACGTATACATCGTTGATTAATTTAGAAATATTTGCATTCATTCCTATCAACACAATATTGCTCTGTTTGTTTCCTTTTCTTCTAGTGCGTTTTAACCAAATTACCAAAAGTGTTCTTGCCAGTAGCACAAAAAACGTAAACAAGCACAATGTAACAACAACAAATGCTCTAGAGAACTTATAATCTGTCCAAAAAAAGATAAGCCCTGTACTTATAAAGCTAAACAATCCTATTGCTACTAAGTTCTTAGACATTACTTTGTGTAACTGCACAATTCTTGGCACATCGTAAAGGTCTCTTTTCAATCCGATGATACTCCATAATATAATCCAACCAAAAATAAGTCCGTTGTATAAATATTTATTGGGAATTTCCCAATCAAAAACAGTCTCTTTAGCCGTAAAAAACGCTATTAATAAAAGAACAATATCAGTAGATAATGTGGTGATGGATATCGCTTTGTTTTTGTTTTGAAACATATTTTTTTTTTTAGGTAAACTTAAAATATTTTTTTTTTAAGAGCTTAAAAAACTCTCAGAATTAACATATTTATAACCAACTTTAATACTTCTTAACTTTTGGCAAAAGATATTGGGGTATTTTCCTGAAAATTTTAAAAAATAATGTCACTACTCCCCATAACTTGTTCTTTTTTATAATTACCAGATCCTCGTTTGATTTTTTCTTTTGCAATGCTGCTGTAGTGCTTTTCCCCCCCATACGCATTTTCACCACTATACTTTTTAAATACTCTTTCTTAATAGCATTGTCTTGAAACCATTTTAAGGACAGGTCATAATCTCCAGCGATAGAAAAAGATTCATCATACAAACCATGTTTTTTAAAAATTTCTTTTTTCAAAAATATTGTTGTGTGTAAAGGAATCCATCCTAATTTTAAATTCAACTTACCACATTTCTGCCCTCTGTAAATTCTTTTTATCTTTTTGGTATCCTCTCTTTGTACATAAATACCATCTGCATAAACCAGGTCTACTTGTTTGTTTTTAAAAACTTCTACATATTCCTCAATTGTAGTGTTGGAATAAAATAAATCATCTGAATGCAAAATACCTATCACATCACCAGTAGCCGCTTTTACTCCTTTGTTTAACGCTGAATACAAACCGTTGTCTGGTTCCGATTTGTAGCAATCAATTTTATCTAAATACTTTAATATGATTTCATTTGTACCATCTGTAGACCCTCCATCAATTATAATGTACTCAATATCTTTATAAGTTTGGTTTACAACCGATTTGATGGCTTCTTCTATAGAACCTTTGTTATTGTAAACTATCGTAATGATAGATATTTTCATTATTTATTTATTTTAATAAACTTCCTTTCCCTAATTTTTCTTCTCAAAACAATCTTATTTCACACATGGTTTTCTAAGACTTTATTCTAAAACTACTGCATTTCTAAAATTCGTAGACAAACATATGTCATTTCACGCTATATTTATGCCTAATGTACTCTCTAATTTTTCCTTTGTCTCCACCAAATGTTCTGTTCAATTCGTATATTTTGGCATCTACTAAAAAACGATACCAAAAACCTTGCAGCACATGCCATACCAAACCAGACTTTCCGTCTAAAAAACCTAGTTTGAAAATATATCGGTAGAAAAAATACATTACAGGTCTTACAAATAGAGGCAAATTTAAATACCTTGATTTCAAATATCTTTTTCTCTGTTCACTTGAACCAAACAATTTTGGCTGTAATTCACTTTTAGAAAAAATATTGTACTTGGTATCTAACAAGTCAATCATTTCCCTTGTAGCATAACTGTTGTGTTTTGTTGTCCACCAACTTAAATCATTTAAGTTTTCATCTACTTGTACTATATCCATTTTTAAAACCTCTCCATCAGATAACTTAATATGTTCGTCCATCCATCTATTTTCACAAGTTCCTTTTCCCAACTTCCATATTTTTAAATGCCAAACAGGATACCATCCACCATATAGCAACTCTCTGCCCATAAATACGATTTTTCTCTTGACATAAATACCTGAAATATCCTTATCTAAATTTGACAATTCAGACGACAAATCCATACTACTATTCTCTATATACTCATCCGCATCTATTCTCCATACCCAATCAGACTGAATGTTACAATTTTCTAAAGCCCAATTGAATTGCGTTGCATAATTCACCCAAGAATTTTGATATACTTTTGCCCCTAATCTTTTGGCGATTTTGACTGTGTTGTCTGAGCTGTAAGAATCTACTACTACAACCTGTTCTACTGTGTGTTTTAAGGATTGAATGCAACGCTCTATGTGTTGTTCTTCATTGTAAGTAAGTATGACTGCTGTAATTGTAGTTTTCTTCATGCAAATTTTATTCTAATACTCTTTCTTTGATCCATTTTGCAGGATTCCCCCCCACAATTGTATTTGCCTTCACCTCTTTTGTTACCATACTCCCTGCTCCAATTAATGCGTGAGCTCCAATGGTAACCCCTGGCATGACAAACGCTCTTGCTCCTATAAAAACATTTTGTTCAATGGTTATTTTCTTCGTAATTAACTGCATAGATTTTTTTTCAAAAGCATGTGTCCCCGAGCATAAATAAACCTCTTGAGCCACTGTTGCGTTTTCATGAATTTCAATCACTCCTAATGTGTATGCATTTGCTCTATCTCCTAAACATGCTTTGTTGTGCATGATCAAGTTCCAAGGAATTTGTATTCTAGCCCTTTGGTGCACAAAAGGTTTTCCATATAAAGTTGCTCCAAAAGACCTTAACACAAACAATCTCCAAGCATTAAATGGTTTTGGTGTCCAACTGCACAATAACATCCAAGTATATTCCCACACCAACATTTTTACTCTTTGGTTCACAGACCATGGAGAATCTTGAGGGGTTGTTTGTTGTTGTTTTATTTTAGTTTTCTCCATTTAGCATGTGTTTGAAATCTTCTAAAAACATATTGCTGATGCACAAAACAGAATGGGTTTCTCTTACTTTGATAGCATTGTTCCTTATCATCTCTGATTCCTTTTTTTCTAAATCTGCTATTTCAAAAATATACTTTACCACTTCATCTATTGCACTCTCACTACGGTGGTCAAAAATATAACCATTTTTTTTAGCAATGATAAAATCTTTGAAACAATCTAAATTTGATACGATAGGAATACACCCCCAGGCCATGGCTTCTAAAGGAGCAATTCCAAACGTTTCTCCTTTTTCTGCCAAAGAAGGGTATGCAAAAATACTTGCAGTCTTGTACTCTTTATTCAATTTTTCTGCATCGTATATTGGATCTATAAATAAAATATTTTGATTGCCTAGCGCTGCCTTTTTCAACATTTCTACATATTTGTCTCCTCCTCCTCCTTGATTTACTTTATATGGTCCAATGATTTTTAATTGGTAGCCTTTCAACCCTTTTTTTTCCGCTTTGATAAAAGCCTCTATCAAAATATTGATTCCTTTTTCAGGATGAATTCTCCCTACATACAAAATGATCTTTTCTTTGTTTTTAGGTACTCCTACAACATTGTCTGTTAAAAAAGTCAAAGGATTGGGTATGACTTTTACTTTTGACTCCAAAAATGAAGCCTCCTCTACAATTGCATTTTTCACTGCTGAAGAATTGGCTCTTAACCTTGCCACGTGTTTGTAAAATCTCATTTGTCCTTTGGGCATTCTTGCCACATCTACACAAACAGCTCCTTTTTTTTTGTTTCTCAACAACATAGGCAACCAAAAAGTATTGGTCACCACTATATCACTCTGTATGTTCTTTAATGTTCTACATGCATATATTAAATCGTAAAACTTTAATAAAATAGCATTTTTAGGTGTCATAAAGCCTTTGATCCTTATGTGCAACACTCCGTTTATATATTCCTTTTTATCAAACCCTGGATGTGTTTTACTAATATGCACAACTTCATGGCCTTGTTTTGCAAATTCTTGAGCCATTAAAAACCACCTCTTTTCTACAGCTCCCCCCATAATTGCTGGTATAGGAAGAAAAGCTCCTTGTACTATTGTTATTTTCATTGTTTTATCTTTTACAATATAGTTACATAATAAACTACCAACTATTCTACCCCTTATTTTTTATTATTTGCGTATACATTTTTTTAACGTTGCTTGCCACCACAGCAATGTCGTAGTTTTTTTTTACTAAGTTTATTCCCTGTTGCCCCATTTTTTGCAGGGTTTCTTCAGGCGTTTGCATAGCCTCTAGTAATGTTTGCTTTAAGTTTTCTACAGACAATTCTATCCACCAACCACATTGATGTGTTTTTAATTCTTCCCAAGGAGTTCCTGTCGTAGTTATTACAGGAACCCCTACAGCCAAAGCTTCCGCCACCACAATTCCAAAATTTTCACTATAGGTAGGTAACACAAATACATCACCTCCTTTTAAAAAAGTCCATTTTTCTTCACCATATTGAGCCCCAACTAAACTTACGTTCTCTATTTCTTCCTTCTTTATTATTTCATGAATGGACTTGATGTAATTTTCATCTCCTTCTCCTGCAATTTCTAAACTCCATGCTGTATTCTTGATTTGTTTCCATGCATCTAGTAACAACTCTATTCCTTTTTTTTCATGTATTCTAGATAGAAAAACAACCTTTTTTGTTCCATAATTAACTTTGGGTTCTGGAATAGCATTCAACAACACCCCGTTGGGAATGTTTATGGTTGGAGTTTCAAACCCTAATGCTATAATATTCCTTTTTTCTAGCTCACAGGTTACGTGTATTGCATTGGCTTTTTTTAAATCTTTGTTTAAGTACAAAAACCTACCTATCCTTTTTTTCAAAGGACGTTGTTTCATGATCCAAGGCTCCAACATTCCCCTTGGTGTTACCACATATGGAATGCCTTTTAATCTTGCAATCCCTGCCAATACATGCACATAAGGATCCCAAACGTGTTGCAAATGTATTACATCTACTTTTTGCTTAGACAATGAAAACCCAAACCAGAACAACTGAACTATTGATTTGTATATCACTCTAAAATTTTCCGTAGTAGGCACCTTTACTGGATTTTCAGTTTCTCTTGTGATGATTTCAATTTCCACATCTAAATTTGCCAATTCCTTACAAGTCTGTGGCACACTTCTAGAAGGGCCTCCTGCACTTACGTCTATCGAACCAACAACATGAATTACTTTCATCCCTTATATCTTTTTATAAACATCTTCTATTCGATCTAACACAGCTATTGGATCAAATATTTTTGCTTGTTTTATGGATTTTTCTACAGCCTCATTTTTTTGACCTGATTCCAAAGTGACAACTTTATTTAATAACATTGCCCCTTTTTCTTTCCATGAGTCCCCCGTGCTTTCGTCCTTTTTTTCTATATAAAAACCAGCTTCTCCAGCCACTTCATTCATAGGTTGCTCGTTGGTAGTTATGACTAAGCATCCAGATGCCATAGCTTCCGCAATAGGCCATCCAAAACCTTCGTAGAAAGACGGAAACACAAATACACTTGCTCCTTGGTATAGTTCTCTCAACATTAAATCTTCCACTTGTGTCACAAAATGAATGTCATTTGTCCACAAAGATTTTTCTTTCAATGCTACTAATTTTTCTGTGGGAATTTTACCAACCATTAGTAACGGCAAATTTAAATTAAATTTGCTTCTCCAAGCCTCAAAAAGCTCTAAAACTCCCTCTCTATTTTTATAAAATTGATTCCCTCCAACATGCATCACATATCCCTTTTTCAGGTTGATGTTCAACTGTTTTGACAGCTTATTTCTTAATGCTAATCTATCTATTGATGGGCTAAAATTTTGATTCAACCCATTGTAAATTACTTCGGAAATGTTGGGCTTAGATTCTAAAAAACGATGTAAATCTTTTTGTGTCTTTTTAGAAATGGAAATAAAGTTCTTTCCTTTTTTATATCCCCATCTAATAAAACGTTGGTAGTACTTTCCTGTAAAACCTGTTTTGGCCTCTGAAAACTCTCCCAAAGCCGATTTCTGAGCAATAAAGTCATGACAATGTACTATGTGTTTTCTATTTTTGACCAAAGGTACCCAAGGTCCTAATGCCTGATCAGCAAAAACAAACAAGGTGTTTTTAGATGTTTTTTGTAGTTTTAGCTTTACTTCTACAGGAAATATAAGGTATTGATCTATGTAACCGAACCATTTTTTTAAAGGTTTTATGGGCAATTGGTAACATCTAGGTTTGGGAGACCATACTTCTGTTTGATGTCCTCTGTCCTCCATTCCTTTTTGCAACATGTTGGCATAACGAGGCATGCTTGTTGAATTTAAAAAAGAGGGATGTGTAAAAAAAATAATATTCATAAATCTGCTTTAATTGTCAATAGCCATAAGTATTTCCCTACAAACATCCTCATTACCTACTTTTAATTTCTTTACTTTTTCACGACCTTTTTCTTTGATACTCTCTAACAACTCTTTGTTATCTAACAATTCCTTACATATTTTTATACACTCTTCTGGATTGCTCCAAAAAACCGCTTCTTCTTTATCAATGTACATCTTTTCATGTGTAACTGTTCTTTCTGCACAAAAAACAGCTCCGATATAAGGTATCTCTACAGACCTACTCGTGTATAAATCTCTATTTCCTTTTGATAACATTCCTAAGCATATTTTTGCTCCCTGTATGGCTGCTACATAATCTCTACCTTCTAAATGTTTGCCTTTGTGGTATTTTGAAATGATATTCCAATTCGGTGACTTTTCCCAACGCCCCCCCCAAATAGAGATATTTAACCCACCTTCAATTAATTTCAACAAAAACTCATCTCTGTGTTCATTTTTCATCCATGTCCCAACAAATACAATATCCGATTTGAATTTAGCATCTATATCATTTGTTTTCTCAAACGGATGGTGTACAATTTCATCATAACTCATGTAAACTCTTATGACATTTTTAACACCTAATTGTTTGTATTCATTTACATTTATGTCTCTCATTACCGCACACACATCGTAATAAGGAATTCCCTTTAATAAGGATATAAATCTATTTCCATCTCTACCTCCAGTTGGATCATCGTTGTTGTACAGTACAATTTTTTTTCCCTTTGTTTTGAGTTTCTGTAAAACTTTGGCTCCAAAAAACTCTCCACTATTCACCCAAATCAAATCAAAATCTATGGTATCAATCAATTTAGATACTTTTTGATGCATCCTATTTTGAAGCAAAACATATCCTGTTCTATAGTGAATTTTATCTGCTAAAAAACTGAATTTATTTTTAGGAATGAATTCTTTCGGATCTATTCCTTTTACCTTATAGCCTAATCTTTCCAACGTTTTGAGTCTGTAAAAACTATTAGAAGCTTTGCTTAAATCTCCAAAATATAATATTGTTTTCATTCTCAATTGTATTTATATTTTTACTTGATATTGTTTTTTATCAAAAACAACAAAACAAATCCCTAAAAAAACCAAAGTTCTAAATCCAGAAAACCAACCTGTAAGAGCACTTTCTCCTAACTTTAAAACAACGAGTTCAAAAAACACTCCTATAGATATGATCAAAAAATAAGTATTAAAATTCAACTTTAAATTGAATTTTAATAGAATAGCCCATAAAAAGTAGATAAGCAATGGATAGATTAAAACACCAAAATAAGAAAATTCTGTATAAGCACTTAGATATAAAGAATCCGCAGTATCTAACGTTCCTATCTTAAAATGTTGATAAAGTAGCCCTTCCTGTACAGGGTAGTCTTTTTTATTGGGTATTAGTGGTCCAGGGATAACCCAAATAAGTGAATTGAATATATTTTCTCCATATGTAAAGGATTTATTCTCATAAGCAAAACAAGCAGACAACGGCCAAGCTATCAATGGCCTAAACGCAATGTTCTCTATAGATTCATCTTCATATTTCTCCATAATTTTAGGTGAATTTGAAAACAATTCATAAGCCTCCATAAACATATCAATACCTTCTGCGCTAGAATTAAAGTGTATTTTATAATTTCTAACAAATTGACTAAAAACAAAAACACCACTAACTACAGGCATCAAAAGCAATGCGATCATTGCAACTTTTAATTTTATGGTTTTTCCAAATAAGTACCACCAATAAATCAAAAAAACAAATAAGTATACAATAGGTCTTCTACCCGCAGAAAAACTAATAAAAAAGATTGGAGCTAAATAAAGTAATGTTTCAATCATTCTCTTGCTATAAAACGATTTTATTCTTATAGCAAAAAGCACTAAAAAAACTTTATAAACAAACAGAGATGTATTAAAAAAGGGCAACCAAAAAGGAATCTTTCCTTCTTGAAAACTTTCTATATTTAAGGTCCTTTGTCCAATAATCCCTAAAGAAATGAGCAACATTTGAATGGCAAACAAAAAAATTAATACAACCCTTATTTTTTTATCATCTAGTATTTCTATTTTTTTAATTTTATGATATAACAATGCCTCTCCTTCTTTTATTTTTTTAATTCCACCCAGCAAAGACAAAACACATGAAAATATAGTTATGTAGATTATTGCCAACACATAATTGTATAAATCTGTTTTTATTGAACCATTTTTAAAAGTATGAGACAATGAATTTTTTAAAACAAAATGGTGTATGATTAAAACAACCACCCAAGCTATGTTGTTGTACAAAACTAAAAACCATGCTCCTATTTTTAAAAGACTTAATCTGTTTTCAGGTGTTTTTACAAATTTCAAAAACCACTTTACTAATATTATTATAGAAAAGATAGAGGAAACATAGGAAATCGGTTGTGATTCCGTTACTATAACTAAAAGCCAGAATGGTATTGTCATCAATATCACCAATGGTAATTTTGAAGTTACATTTTTATTTATCACACTTTTCATATTTCAGTTACAAAATTAACCTATTCAAAATACTCTATATTATTTTAGACTCTTCTTTTCCTAATTATACTACTCCTTGTACAAAGAGATCCTGCTAATAGTTTCATCAACTAGATGCATTTATAAACTTTTTGAAATTATCTCCATATGTATCCCACCCCCCTAATAACTTTACTCTTTCTAACGCATTGGCACTCATTTCTGCTCTTAACAAAGGCTGGTCTATCAATTTTTCAAAACTTTCCTTTATGACATTTGCATCTCGAATTGGAATTATAAAACCTTCTTTATTTTCTTGAAACAAATCATATGCCCCTGTGTTTACAGAGGCTATTACAGGACAACCACAAGCTAAAGCTTCTGCCATTACCATTCCAAAACCATCTTCAATAGAAGGCAATATAAAAACATGGTGCGTACTGTAAAAGTGCTTCAATTCAGTATTGGGTATAGCTCCTTTAAAAATCACACCGCTTAAATCGTAATTGCGTAACCTCTCTTTTACAAAATTTTCTACAACGCCAATGACTGTAAATTTTTTGTTTTTAACCTTCAAACTCTCAAAAGCATCTAATGCATATAAAAATCCTTTTCTAATACTTGCTTGACCTACCCACAGTACGGAAAATTCATTTTCATCAGGATCGTTTGTTTTGTGAAAACGTGTTACATTGGCTCCGTAGGGAATTTTTTTTAATTTGGACAGAGGTACTCCTTGTGCGACAAAGCTGTCGTACACAAATTTTGAAGGCACTGTAATGTAATCTGCTTTTTCGTATTCTTCGTATTCTCTTTCTAAAATTCTGGTATCATTCCCTTTAAAGGGTATTTTCCATTTTTGATACTCTTGTTTTAAAATATCGTCCTGAAACTTGATATGAGAAGACCCTCTGTCGCAAACCCATATCCCTCCTTTTTTCTGATTTTTTTGCCCCGAAATCAATCCCGACCCTGACAAAGAAATTAAAAAAGTAGGTTCTTTTATTAGAGAAGCTACATACTTATCTAGTATTGTTTGATTGTAAAACCTCCAATGGTCATTTAACCATTCTATATTACCCAGTCCTAGTTTTCCTTTCATCATATAAGGAGCATGGCTCCACGGAAAAGATTTTATTTTATGTTCTGGAATTCCTTTTTCATCTTTTAATTTGAACTTAGGATAGCCTGTGTAAATTTTGTTTAACAAGCCGTGTTTCTCCATTTGACGAGCCAAATGAAAATGATGAAATCTACCAATACTAATTTGTGTTACTTTCATTTTGTGTTTTCTTAAATTTTGGTATTTGTTGCAGACACCTCTCCTTTTAGATACATGCTTTACTTGTATACATCCTGCAATAACATCCTCTTTTTTATACACCCTAAAAATAACAATCTTAGAGCGAACTCATTCATTTCTTAAAAAGAGATTTTACGCAATTTCACTTTCACCAACAACAACACATCTTTACAATCATATAGCCCATGAGAAACAAACTCTTTAATATTCATTTTCAATAACTTGCAAGCACTTGGTAAAATCAATACAGCCATTAAAACCTCTAAAACCAAACAACCAAAAGCAACTCCCACCAAGCCCATGGTTTTGGCAAACAAATAAGAAATCCCTACTGAAATCATAGCAGAAACAAGCCCATAAATCGCCAATCTATAGGGTTCATTTATTGCACGGAAGACTTCGGCAGAAGCCCACCATACAGAATTGAATAAGATTCCCAAGACCATTACACTCCACACATAAGGAGGCACGATCAATTCATTGTGTGTCCATAAGGTATAAAACCACATTCCAAATAACAATAAAAAGAGTACTCCTATAGCTGAAATTACAAAAGTAGCCAATACAGCAACTCTGAATAGTTTTTGTGCTTTTATCCAATTTCCTAAACCAATTTCAAATTGTAACTCAGGAAATACACTTATAATGATCATCGAATACAATTGATTGACAGAACGGCTTAGCGTACGTACCGTGTTGAAAACGGCTACCGCTTCTGCTCCTAATACGATTCTCACCACAAAAGTGGTTCCTTGAAAGTAAATGGATTGCCAAACTGGAGACAGTAAATAGCCCAATCCTTTATTTCCTATTTCTTTAAATTCTTGTTTGTCTCTTATTCCTTTGTAGTTTTTAAAAATATCTAGTATTTTTTTTCCTTTGTACTGAAAATATAAGTTAAATACTACTATTACGAATAATTGAGAAAGTGCAAATTCAACCACTCCGTACCCTAGCAACAAAACAAGTAAACCTAATATAAGATCTGAAATTTCTTTAATATTATTTAAGTTTGTAGCCAATGCTGCTTTTCTTGCTGCTCTAAAATAAGACTCAAACAATTGGCTGTAAAAATTCAACAATCTTGCCAAAATTAGAACAGACACCGCCATGATGGCATCATTTTTTTCAATCAACGATTTTTCAAACACTTGGTAATGGTCTAACACAAAAATGGCAATAAAACTCACCAACAAAGCCCCCAAAATCGCACATGTTATCATAAACATTCCCGATTTGTTGATATTGGCTGCTCTTTGTTTGTCTCCTGATGCGTAAGATAAAATTAAACTATTGGCTGCTGCTGTTCCAAAACCAAAATCTGAAAACGCCAACACAGTCGGAATAATGGTCAATGTCAACCACTCTCCGTAATAAGCTGCTCCCCAAGCCGTGATAAAAAATGGCACTAGAAATAACTGTTGAAAAACTTTTATTCCTTTCCTTAAGAATGAAGCTATTCCGTTTTTTACAATATTTTTTTTTGAAGACATTTCTTATTTATCTTTATATGCATCAACGTATGCTTCGTAATCATTACTTAATAATGATTCTACACACAAATTAGAATGAATTACCTTTCGCTTTCTGATGAACTTGGCTGGGTTACCTGAAACAATGTCCATATCCTCTGTAGATTTCACGACAACAGCTCCAGCTGCACAAACAGTTCCGTATGCTATTTTTCTACAAGACGGCAACACAAAAACTCTTGTTGCCAACCATACATAGTCTTCAATTTCTATCCCATAGCTTTTATGTTCCCAATCTAATGAATCAACATTATGACTGTTCGTCAAAATTTCAACATCTTTACCAATCACAACATTGTGCCCAATGGTTACTTTAGCTCTTAAATCTAACTTATCCGTTTGTATTGATGTATTGTTACCAATAGTCAAATTTGAATTTGCTTTTTTAGCAAGCGAAATAGGCATTGTTACATTATTGCCCACAAAAGCTCCTTTTTTTCTAGCAATGGATGAAATACGTTTGTACTTTAGATAATTCTTATACCTAGGATACAATCCTTTTAGATATCTCAACAAGCTTCTTTGCTGTATCTCTCTTTTGTATTTTGAATCTTTTATTTCTTCCATAATTATATTCACTTAACATCTACTTTAGAGTAATAATTAAAAACAAGAATTTACATCTCTATATCAACTTGCTTGTTCTTTTTTCTACCCACCTTTTTCTTAACTGATCTATCGGTTTGTCAAAATATTTAAACACAACATATGAAAATAAATATGTTGTAGCAATAAACCCTAGTAAATAAGGAATACGCTGCATTTTTTATATTCCATCAATATAATAATTATAAGGTATCATAAACATCCAATGGCTTAAATAAAGTGTGTAAGACATTCCTCCCAAAAGTGCATCTCTTTCATCACTCTTTTTTAAAACACTATTTGCCAAAAAAGGAATCAACAGAAAGGAAATTGCAATATTAAAATATTCATTGTAACTATTTTCAGTTGTTTTTACTAAATGGAATACATCTGGTATTATGTAATGAAGTCCAAGTATTGTAAAAAAAACTATATTAAATATCATCTCTGTTCTAACTTTGAACTTAATTTTAGATTTGTAAATAGCAATACCTATTAAAAAATAAACTAGGTATTTTAATACCGTTTTTGAAATAAAAGTATCCTCAAAATAATACACCAACACTAGCATTAATAAAAAACTAAATAAAAGACAAGCGATTCTTTTTATTTTAGAATTCATTATAACCAACAAAAAAGGGACTAATAAATAAAACTGCATTTCAATATCTAAAGACCACGCAGGGACTAAAGGCTGGATTTTTAATTGATTATATCCAATTAAAAAAACATTAGACAGAGTGTACAAAACACCTTTTGTTTCTAACAAATCAATCTTAGTAAGTAACTCCTTTTTATAGTAATAAATCATTATAAAATTAAGCAGACTGAGTAAATAAAATACCGGAGCTAAGCGCAATAACCTGCTTGCATAAAAGACAAATAATGATTTTTGGCATTTTTTATATTTTTTTTCATACATCAAAGCAACCCAATACCCACTAAGAATAAAAAAACAAAATACCGCCATTCCTCCGACAAAAACATTTTTGGTCACATGAAACAGAACCACTAACGATGCTAAAATGAATCTTACTAAACCAGGTTTTAACATAAATATTCTTTTAATTTTTATTTCAGCGCTAACTCCACGTCCAAAACTGTACTGTAAAATAAAACCATGGCTAAAATAAACTTTAGTCATGGTTTTATCACTTTAATTTCTATTTCTTATTCAAAAATAGCCTAAGATTCAGTAATCAGCCTTATGTACTGATTTCCTTTTTTATTATTCAAGTTGTTTTAAAATCTGATGTCCAGCTTTTAACAAGTCTACATCTTTTTTCATCAAAGCAACATCTCCTTCCATCATATCTTTTACCAAACCAGCCAAATCATATTCAGGTACCCAACCTAACTTGTTTTTAGCTTTTGAAGGATCTCCTAATAACAAATCTACTTCCGTAGGGCGGAAATAAGAAGGATCTACAGACAATACTTCTTTCCCAATTTCTACCTGAAATTCTTTGTTGTTACAAGCTGTTACGTATGCTTTTTCTTCTACTCCTTCGCCTTTGAATTCTAATTCAATTCCTACCTCACCAAAAGCCATACGTACAAAATCACGCACGGTTGTTGTTACTCCTGTAGCAATTACCCAATCTTCTGCTTTGTCCGCTTGTAAAATCATCCACATCATACGAACATAATCTTTAGCATGTCCCCAGTCACGTTTTGCTTCTAAGTTTCCTAAAAATATCTTGTCTTGTAATCCTAATGCAATTTTAGATACCGCACGGGTAATTTTTCTAGTCACAAACGTTTCTCCTCTTCTAGGAGATTCGTGGTTAAACAACAAACCATTACAAGCAAACATATCGTATGCCTCTCGGTAGTTTTTAGTGATCCAGAATCCATAAATTTTTGCTACTCCATATGGAGAACGAGGGTATAAAGGAGAATTTTCATCATAAAAACCATTTTCGTTTTTATTCTCTGCCAAACCACCAAATAATTCTGACGTAGAAGCCTGATAAATTCTGGTTTTCTTTTCCAAACCTAAAATTCTTACTGCTTCTAATATTCTTAAAGTCCCTAATCCATCAACATTCCCTACATATTCTGGAGAATCAAAAGAAACTTTTACATGAGACATTGCCCCTAAGTTGTATATTTCGTCTGGTTGACTTTCTTGGATGATACGAGTCAAGTTCATTGAATCTGTTAAATCACCATAATGTAATTTCAATCTTTGATTTGGATCGTGAGGATCTTGGTACAAATGATCAATTCTGTCTGTGTTAAAAAGAGACGATCTTCTCTTAATACCATGAACCATGTATCCTTTTTCTAATAACAACTCTGCTAAATAAGAACCATCCTGACCTGTAATTCCCGTAATTAATGCTACTTTCATACTTTTTTAATTTATCTTTTAATTTATCTTTCCCTTATATCTTAAAATCTAAAGATTTACATTTTTACTTGCTTGAAACTTTCAATATTTTCAAGGAACCACTGGTAAGTTTTCTCAATTCCTTCTTTTAGTTCCACTTGATGTTTCCATCCTAACTCGTGCATTTTGCTAATGTCCATCAATTTTCTTGGTGTTCCATCAGGCTTGGTACTGTCCCAAACAATTTCTCCTGTATGCCCTACAGCTGCCTGTATTGTTTCTGCCAATTCTTTGATGGTTAAATCTATTCCCGTACCTACATTGTACAAGTATTCTGGCAATACATTTTCCAAAGCAAACACTACTGATTTTGCCATGTCATCTACAAACAAGAATTCTCTCATTGGAGTTCCACTTCCCCATAGTTCTACAGGTGTATTTCCATTGTTTTTAGCTTCGTGAAACTTACGAATCATTGCTGGCAATACATGAGACGTTTTCAAATCAAAATTATCGTGCGTACCATACAAATTGGTTGGCATTAAACTTACAAAATCTTTTCCAAACTGATTTCTGATGGCCTGACAAGCTTTTACACCTGTAATTTTTGCAATGGCATACCACTCATTTGTAGGCTCTAAAGTATCTGTTAACAAATACTCTTCTTTTAATGGCTGCGGAGCAAATTTAGGATAAATACAAGAACTCCCTAAAAAGATGAACTTTTGGACATCACTTTTATTTGCTGCATCAATCAAATTGTTTTGAATTTGCATGTTCTCCATGATAAACTGATACGGGTAATCATTGTTTGCCAAAATCCCCCCAACTCTAGCAGCAGCATCTATGACTACCTCTGGTTTTTCTGTCTCAAAAAAAGCATCAACTTCTTTTTGAGATCTTAAGTCTAATTCTGAACTTGTTCTTCCCAATAAGTTGGTGTAGCCCTCTTGTTCCAAAACTCTCCAAACAGCACCACCTACCATACCTCTATGGCCTGCAATGTAAATTTTAGTATCTTTTTTCATCCTTTTTTATTTTATATATACCTCTAAAATTTCAGCCTCTATAGCTTTTAGACTGACTTCCTTTTCTTTTGCAGGAACCAATAATGTCTCCCCTTTTTTGATGGTTTCTGAATTACCAGAAACAATAATTGTAGCTTCACCTTCTACACACATATAAATCACAAAAGAATCTAATTCTGCATAGTTTTTTTCAACTTGTCCTTTAATCTTTAAATAATTAGTGGTAAAATATTCACAACTAGCAATGTTCGCACTCTCATTTGGAATGGTCTCGTAAGAACACTTAAAATCTTTGTTAAATTTATAGTCAATTGCATCCAAAGCCAACTCTGTGTGCAATTCTCTAGAATTCCCCTGGTCATCTACTCTATCCCAATCGTATATTCTATAAGTAATATCAGAAGTTTGTTGAATTTCAGCAATCATACACCCTGCACCAATTGCATGTACCAAACCTTCTTTGATAAAAAAGCTATCTCCTTTTTTCACTTCTTCAAAATTCAACACTTCTAGAATTTTTCCAGAGTTCAAAGCCTCTACATAAGTCTCTTTGTTCAATTCTTTGGTAAACCCTACATTCAATTTAGAATCCGAATCTGCGTCCATCACGTACCACATTTCTGTCTTACCAAAAGAATTGTGTCTTTCTTTTGCCAAAGTATCGTTTGGATGTAATTGTATCGACAAATTTTCTTTGGCATCAATAAATTTGATCAATAAAGGAAATTTCTCCCCAAAAGATTCAAAAATTTTACCTCCGACCAAGTCTCCTTTGTAAGAACTGATTAAATCCGTTAGATTACTTCCTTTTAATGCTCCGTTGGATACCACAGAAATATCTCCTGGCACATTAGAAATCTCCCAACTTTCTCCAACTGAATCTCCATCAGTTTCTTTGTTAAACAATTCTTTTAATTTGGTCCCTCCCCAAATTTTATCTTTCAGGATGGGTGCAAATTTGATTGGATAATTGATCATTTTGTTATGCTTTACCTATTTGAAAATATTCAAATCCTTCTTCTTCAATGTCAAATACGTTGTATTGATTTCTACCATCAAAAATAACAGCGCTCTTTAATAATTCTTTGATTTCCATAAAATCTGGAGATCTAAATTCTTTCCATTCTGTCAATAAAATCATAGCATCTGCACCTTCCAATGCTTTGTATTTTGATGCCACATATTCTACATTTTCAACACCTTTTAAATAAAACTCTTGCGCTTCGTGCATTGCTTTTGGATCGTATGCTTTTACTTTCGCACCTCTTTTCACCAATTCTTTGATTACATAAATTGCTGGAGCTTCTCTCATATCATCCGTACCTGGCTTGAAAGAAAGCCCCCATACACCAAAAGTAAACCCACTTAAATCTTCACCAAATTTTGCAATCACTTTGTTTGCAATGACAAACTTTTGAGCATCGTTTACATCCTCAACAGACTCTATTAATTTTGCTTTGTAACCATGCTCTTCTGCAATTTTTTTCAATGCTTTTACATCTTTAGGAAAACAAGACCCTCCGTAACCTGCACCAGGATAAATAAAACTATATCCAATTCTATTGTCTGAACCAATACCAATTCTTACTTTGTTTGCATCTGCTCCCACTCTTTCACAAATGTTTGCAATTTCATTCATGAATGAAATTTTAGTAGCCAACATGGTGTTAGCAGCATACTTGGTCATTTCTGCTGAACGCACATCCATCTCAATCAAACGATCGTGGTTGTGTGTAAACGTAGCATACAACTTTCTCATTACTTTGAAAGCAGCCTCTGTCTCAGCCCCTACCACTACACGGTCTGGCTTCATAAAATCATTCACAGCAGCTCCTTCTTTCAAGAATTCTGGATTGGATACTACATGAAACTCAATATCAACTCCTCTTTTGTCTAACTCCTCTTGTATGGCAGCTTTCACTTTATCCGCCGTACCAATAGGCACCGTAGACTTGTCTATGATCACCAATTTTTGAGTCATCTCTTTTCCGATGGCTCTAGCTACAGCTAACACGTATTGCAAATCTGCAGAACCATCATCCCCCATAGGAGTTCCCACTGCTATAAAAGCCACCTCAGAATTGATCAAACCATCTTTTATATCCGTGCTGAAATTCAAATTTCCTAATTCAAAATTCTTTTTCACTAAGGGTTCTAATCCTGGTTCGTAAATAGGAATGATCCCATTTTTTAAAGCTTCTACTTTTTTCTGGTCTATGTCTATACAAGTTACTTTGTTTCCCATTTCCGAAAAACACGTACCTGTAACCAAACCTACATATCCTGTTCCTACAACTGTAATATTCATTTTATGTTATAATTTACCGTTAACTTTTTCTTTATCTAACACACTTTTCACATCGTAAACAATGCCTTCTTTCACTAATAAACTTTCTAAATCCACCCCTAACAATTCCTCATGAGGAACCGCAAAAACTACTGCTTCGTATTTTTGATTTGGGTATTCTTTTAAAATCTCTATATTGTATTCTCTTTGTACTTCTTGACTGTTCGCAATAGGATCGTATACCTCTACCTTCATTCCATAATCCTCCAATTCCCAAACAACATCTACGACTTTTGTATTCCTAACGTCTGGACAATTCTCTTTGAATGTGATTCCCAACACCAATACTTTGGCTCCTTTTATTTTGAGACTGTTTCGAATCATCAACTTGGTGATTTGCGAAGCTACATATGCCCCCATACCGTCGTTCATTCGTCTTCCTGCCAAAATAATTTCTGGATGGTATCCATATTCCTGAGCTTTCTGTGCCAAATAATAAGGATCCACTCCAATACAATGTCCACCAACCAAACCAGGTTTGAAGGGTAAAAAATTCCATTTGGTTCCCGCAGCTTTCAGCACATCCGAAGTATCAATATCCATCAGATTGAATATTTTAGACAATTCGTTGACAAATGCAATGTTGATGTCTCTTTGTGAGTTTTCTATTACTTTGGCTGCTTCTGCTACTTTTATGGTGGGTGCTAAGTGTGTTCCTGCTGTAATTACAGAATTGTATACTTGATCGATTACTTTTCCCATTTCTGGAGTAGAACCCGAAGTTACTTTTAAAATTTTATCTACAGTATGTAGTTTGTCTCCTGGATTGATTCTCTCTGGCGAGTAGCCTACGTAAAAATCCTCATTAAATTTGAGACCTGAAACTCTCTCTAACACCGGTACACAATCTTCTTCTGTTGCTCCTGGATATACTGTAGACTCATAGACCACAATATCTCCTTTTTTTAAAACAGCTCCAATGGTTTCACTTGCTTTGATCAAAGGAGTCAATACTGGCCTGTTGTTTCTATCCACAGGAGTTGGCACAGTAATGATGTAAAAATTACACTCCGCTAAATCTTTTAGATTTGACGAACAAAACAATCCCGCACCTCCGTCCGTAGCTGTCACCAAAACTGAAGATAATGTCTCTTGATCTATCTCAAGTGTTACATCTTCCCCAGCCCTTAGTTCGTCTATTCTCTTCTGATTGATATCAAAGCCTACCGTATTGTATTTCGTTGCAAAAAGTCTTGCCAACGGCAACCCCACATAACCCAAACCTACAATACCAATTCTCATATTTCTTTTTTGTCCAGCCACAAATATATATTAAATCTTCTAAACTTATGTTAAATAAAATTTGTATTTACATAAAAGGATGCTTCTCTTTTTCGCTATAAAATAAAGGATGTACTTCCTCTTCTTTCGGCTCTACAAACTCCTTATTTCTAATCTCATGTACTATATTGATGGAATTTCTGGCATCTTTCAAACCAAAACCTCCCCCTTTCAATATTTCTTTGTAACTCTCTGTATGTAATTCTGTAAATCCACCACTAAACTCCACTTCATCTCCATCCACAGTAATTGATCGATAGGTTCTTTGTCCTTTTTCTTTGATTTCCTCTGGGATCAAATCATAGTTGATGGATAAAAACCATTTCACTCTCGCTTTTTCAAACACAAAATACCCAGAAGCTCTGTCATGGCTATGTTCAAACACCAAGTTTTCTTTCAATTCTCCAAACACCCAAGACAGCATGTCAAAAAAGTGCACCCCAATGTTCGATGCAATTCCACCCGACTTAGCCACATCTCCCTTCCACGAAGCATAATACCACTTACCTCTAGAAGTTAAATACGTTAAATCTACCTCAAAAACTTTGTCTTTGGAAGCCTCTGCTACTTTTTTCTTTAAATCTAATATAGCTTGGTGGTGACGTAATTGTAAGATGGTGTAAATCTTGTTGCCCGTTTCTTCTTCAATCGCTTCTAGTGCATCAATATTCCAAGGGTTCAATACCAAGGGTTTTTCACAAATGGCATTTGCTCCAGAACGCAAAGCCATTCGAATGTGTGCATCGTGTAAATAATTGGGTGTACAAATACTAACATAGTCCAGCTTTATTCCTTTTTCTCTCTTCAACTTTTCGACATGCCTATCAAATCGTTCAAATTCAACAAAAAAAGAAGCTTCAGGAAAGTAAGAATCCATGATTCCCACACTATCATTCTTATCCAAAGCAGCTAACAAAACATTCCCAGTATCCTTGATTGCCTTTAAGTGTCTAGGTGCAATATATCCTGCTGCACCTATCAGCGCAAAATTTTTCTTATGTGTCATAAAACGAAGATAGTCTATCCGCTAATTCTAACCAAATATAGAAAAATCAAGGTGACAAAATGAAGTATTTGGAAATAAAAAAACCTGCAAAATTGCAGGTTTTTAATACGATTCTTTTGTGGGCAATGAGGGATTCGAACCCCCGACCCCCTCGGTGTAAACGAGGTGCTCTGAACCAACTGAGCTAATTGCC
>NZ_JAUOSB010000026.1 GCF_030548295.1 Wenyingzhuangia sp. 2_MG-2023 | reverse complement strand
TGTGGGCAATGAGGGATTCGAACCCCCGACCCCCTCGGTGTAAACGAGGTGCTCTGAACCAACTGAGCTAATTGCCCATTATAGGCTTACTAAGAATTGTTGTGGGCAATGAGGGATTCGAACCCCCGACCCCCTCGGTGTAAACGAGGTGCTCTGAACCAACTGAGCTAATTGCCCTTAGCGGGTGCAAATATAGAACTAATATTCAATATTCAAACCCTTTTTCTTAAAAATTTACAATAAATTTTTATTTACTTTTCCAGCATATTCTCTGATCTGTTTTACCTCTTCACTTTTATCTTTGGTAATCAGCAAAATACAGTCATTTGTTTCAATCAACACTACATGGTCAATTCCTCTGGTTGCAAAAACAGGTTTTGAACACATAGCATAAGAATTCACCACATTTTCACCTTTGACCATTTCAAAAATATCATAATCCCCAAAATCTTTGGCATAGGCAATTAAAGAATCAAAAGAACCTAAATCCGACCAAATAAAATGTGACTTCACCATTTTTATGATTTTAGACTTTTCTAAAACTGCAAAATCAATACTATCTTCAGGAATTTTTTCCATATCCCCTTTCTTAATATATCCATCCTCGCTGTTTTCATAAGCCACTACAGAAGCCTCATACATTTCAGGCTGGTATTTCTTTAATTCCTGTAAGAAAACAGAAGCCTTGAAACAAAACATCCCACTATTCCAACAAAAATTTCCAGAACGAATGTATTTGATTGCTAAATCTTGATTTGGTTTTTCTCTAAAAGAACTTACATCTTCTGAATCGTATTCAATATAACCATAACCCGTTTCTGGCTTTAAGGGTTGAATTCCAAACGTCACAATATTGTCTTCTTTTGCCAATCTCAATGCATTTTTGAAAGCCAACTTGTATTCAACCTCATCTCCAATCATGTGATCTGAAGGAGTAATAAACATAACATCCTCTGGATCTAAAGCCAATGCAGCTAACGCAATTGCTGGGGCTGTGTTTCTCCCTACAGGCTCCACTATTTGTTTATCAATAGTAATCCCTAATTCTGCTGCTTGCTCACTTGCCATCACCAATTGACTTTGGTTGGTCACCAACATATAGTCGTCTACCAAATTTTCGTTTCTCAGCATTGTAAACTGAAACAACGATTTAGATTTCCCCTCAAAAATTTTTAAAAATTGTTTTGGATTATCGAATCTTGAAATAGGCCACAATCTTGACCCTACTCCACCACTTAAAACTACATTTACAATCTTTCCCATATGTATTGATTATTTTAAATTATTGTATTCTTTGTACCAATCTATAAACCTCTTGACCCCTTCTTCTACTGAAGTATTTGGACTGTATCCATAATCTTGAATCAACTCTGTAACATCTGCCCATGTTTTGGCCACATCCCCAGGTTGCATTTCTAACATTATTTTTTTCGCCTCTTTTCCTAAATTCTTTTCAATATTGGCTATGTAATCTGTCAGTTTCACCGAGTTGTTGTTCCCGATATTGTAGACCTTATACAGCTCTCCTTTTTCTTTTCTAGATACCACCTCTCCTTCTATGATCCTCATCACGCCTTCTACAATATCACCTACAAACGTGAAATCTCTTTCCATTTTACCGTGATTGAATACTTTTATAGGTGTGTTGTTTCGAATCCCCTCTGCAAACAAATAAGCTGCCATATCTGGTCTTCCCCATGGTCCATAAACCGTAAAGAAGCGCAAACCTGTAGTTGCAAACCCAAATAAATGTGAATACGTATGAGCCATTAATTCGTTGCTCTTTTTAGAAGCAGCATACAAACTAATTGGGGTATCTACGGTATCTTTTGTTGAAAACGGAATTTTAGAATTTAGACCGTATACACTAGAACTACTTGCGTACACCAAGTGCTTTACATCATTATTTCTACAAGCCTCTAACAAGTTTACATAGCCTACGATGTTGCTATCTACATATGCTTGAGGATTTTCTATACTATAACGAACTCCCGCTTGTGCTGCAAGATTACACACTACTTGAAAATTTTCTTTTTCAAAAAGCTCATTTATAGCCTCTTTATCTTCTAAGTTGATTCTCTTGAATTTGAACTCCTTTGAAACAGAAGCTGTTTCGTTTCCAAATTCAGCAGCTTGCTCTTTATCAATCCCTAATTGATTCAATCGAGCAAATTTCAAATTGACATCGTAATAATCGTTGATATTGTCTATTCCCACTACTTGATGCCCTCTACTAAGCAACAATTCAGACAAATGATACCCAATAAAACCTGCAGCCCCAGTAACTAAAATTTTCATTCAAAAAATAATTTAAGAGACAAATATATAATTTTAATTATTGGATTGGTTTTCTAAAGATTTAACTTTTGTTAAATAATCTGCCACAACAAAGGTACTTCCTCCTACAAACACTAAGTCTTTAGGGTTTGCACAATTTAAAGCCCTTAAAATTGCATTTTCCACAGAAAAAAAGGCTTCTCCTTGCAATTGGTATTTTTTTGCTTCTTCTGATAAAATTTTCTCAGACAAACCTCTAGCAATGGAAGGTTTGGTAAAATAATATTTAGCTTCTTTGGGTAATATTGGTAAAACACTACTCAGATCCTTATCGTCTACCACTCCAAAAACAATGTGCAACACTTCGTAACTTTCCGTTAACAACTGAGCAACTACCTGAGACACCCCTTCTTTGTTATGACCTGTATCGCAAATAACTTTAGGATTGGTTTGCGTTTGTTGGTACCTCCCCATCAAACCTGTATTTTGAATTACTTTTGCCAATCCATTCTTCATTGCTTTTTCAGAAATTTGAATCCCCAAACTTCTCAATACAAAAATTGTCTGTACTACCGTTTTAAGATTGTGTTTTTGATAAAAACCTTTCACTTCACAAACATAATTCACTTGCTCCAAATCAAAAGCTTTGTGTAAAAAAGCATTTTTGAGTTGGGCTATTTTCTCAAAAACCGGAAACGTTTCTGTGTGGTACTCACCAATCACCACAGGTTTGTTTTGTTTGATGATTCCCGCTTTTTCAGTAGCTATTTCGGGCAAAGTGGTTCCTAAAAACTGGGTATGGTCCAAACCAATATTGGTAATGACTGCAACTACAGGATCTACTACATTGGTAGAATCCAATCTCCCACCTAAACCTGTCTCCAACACCACATAGTCTGTTTGACGTTCTTTGAAATATTCAAAAGCCAATCCTACGGTCATTTCAAAAAAGGACAAAGAATTGTTTTCAAAAAACACTTTGTGCTTTGCCACAAAATCTATCAAAAATTGTTCTGACAATTCCTCTCCATTGATTTTGATACGCTCTTTGAAATCGACCAAATGAGGAGATGTGTACAAACCTACTTTGTAACCTTGCTCTTGTAATATTGAAGCTAACATGTGACTCGTAGATCCTTTTCCATTGGTTCCTGCTACATGAATTGCTTTGCTGTTTTTTTCTGGATGTCCCAAATACTCCATCAACAGCACAGTGTTGGTCAAATCTTTCTTATATGCCTTAGCTCCCTGTTTTTGGTACATTGGCAATTGATTGTACAACCAATCTAACGTTTCTTGGTATTTATTCATTCTTATTCTGACAACGTAAATTTATATCTGATGTATCCTATTTGTTTGGGAGGTGCATTTCCATCAGGATTCCATTTGGTTTCCAATGCCGCTTTTTTAGCTGGCTCTAAAAGACAAGGATTGTTATTGGTCGTTCCTTTTACTCCAGGCACTGCATTGATTACTTTCCCATTCTTGTCCACCTCAATTCTCACTACTACCGTTCCTTCTTTGTTGCAATTTGGTTTTCTTATAGGCTTGGTCAAAACTCTTCTTCCTTTCAATAAATAATTCCCATCACCTCCCAAACCATCATTTCCGTAATATTTGTTGCTATTCGGATCTCCCTCCTGGCTTCCTTTTACCCCACCAGCAGCATCGTCTCCTTCACCTTTTGCCTCTTCACCTTTGGATGGATTTCCAAACAAATTGTTCAATGCATTTTGCGTCTCTTTGTTAGGTGTTGGCTTTTTAACTTCTGGTTTTGGTGCTGTTTTTTTTATTTCCTTAACAGGCTTTGCTACTTCTTTTTTTATTGGTGTTATTTTCTCTTCAACGACTGGAGCTTCTTCCGTAGTTTGTGTCACCACTTTTTCTTGCACCAAAGGAGTTGCTTTGGCCACCTCTTCTTTTGGAGCAGGAGTTTCTGTTTTCTCTGGGTTCGATTTTATGCTTTTGTTTGGTTGAGGCTCTCCAAACCCCACGTCTGAAGTTCCAAAGTTTATTGCAACACCGTATTCTTCAGGAGGATCTACATACCTCAATCCAGCAAAAAACAACAAAAAAATCACTCCTATTGTAAACAATAGTGTAATGATTGCTGCTTTCCTTTGATGTACTGTTTTCAAAACCATATTATTGTCCTTTTACAGCTAAAATCATTTTGATTTTATTACGATTTGCTATGTCAATAACCTGCATGATGTTTTTGTAGGCAGACTCTTGATCCCCACGAATTACCAAAGTTTTTCCTTTGTTCTCCGAAGAGAACTTACTGAGTAGTGTATTTTCTAATTGGTTGAATTCAATTTTATCTGCATCTACATAATACGTACCTTCATTGGTAATTGAAACGGCTACTACACCTTTATTTTCTGTTTTCCCTCCTGCTTTGGGTAAAATTACATCAATTGCATTTACAGTTACTAAGGTTGAGGCTAACATAAAAAATATCAACAGTAAAAAAACAATGTCTGTCATAGAAGACATGTTAAAATCTGCACTTATTTTATTTCTACTTCTGATGTTCATATTTCACTTTTATCGTATTGATTTTATCTTTTTAGTATTTCACATCTCGACTACGCTCGATGACCTTTTCTAGCGTGGCTCCTTGAAAGTAGCTCTATTTTTATTGATGATCTTATTTTATTTACATCTCGACTACGCTCGATGATCTTTTCTATTGTGGCTCCTTGACAACAGTTCTATCTTTCATTGATAACCTTATTTTTTCTACATCTCGACTACGCTCGATGACCTTTTCTAGCGTGGCTCCTTGAAAGTAGCTCTACTTTTATTGATGATCTTATTTTATTTACATCTCGACTACGATCGATGACCTTTTCTAGTGTGGCTCCTTGACAGTAACTCTAGTTTTATTGATAACCTTATTTCTCTACATCTCGACTACGATCGATGACCTTTTATAATGTGGCTCCGTGACAGTAGCTCTACTTTTATTGATGATCTTATTTTAATTACATCTCGACTACGCTCGATGACCAAATATTGACTGCGATTTATGAACTTATACTATATTTCACATCTCGACTACGATCGATGACCCTTTCTAGCATGGCTCCGTGACAGTAGCTCTACTTTTATTGATGATCTTATTTCTACATCTCGACTACGACCGATGATCTTTTCTATTATAACTCCGTAATAGCAGCTCTAGTTTTATTGATGATCTTATTTTATTTACATCTCGAATGCGATCGATGACCTTTACTATTGTAGCTCCGTGATAGCAGCTCTACTTTTATTGATAATTATTTTTCTACATCTCGACTACGCTCGATGACCGCATTTCGACTATGATCGATGACCCTTTCTGGTTTAGCTCGATGAGCTTTTCATGACATTGTTTAAAATTTATTTAAACGGGTTCATTTAACAAATCTAAAAACTCTACACTTTTTGCTTCCATTTGGTACACTACTTTGTCTGTTTTCACCACTAAGTGATTGTATGCTATGTAGGAAATGATCCCTACAATCAATCCTCCTACTGTGGTTGTCATAGCGGTATACAAACCATCCGACAACATCTTGATATCTATCTGTCCTCCTGCGTTGGCAATTTCGTGTATGGAAACAATCATTCCGATAACGGTTCCTAAAAACCCAATCATTGGAGCAGCTCCAGATATGGTTGCCAATACACTAATGTTTTTTTCTAGTTTGTAAATTTCTAACTTCCCTGCGTTTTCTATTGCCGTGTTGATATCTTCCAAAGGTTTCCCTATTCTAGAAACTCCTTTCTCTATCAAATTGGCTACTGGGGTACTTGTTTTTGCACAAAGAGATTTGGCCCCATCAATATTCCCTATACTGATTTGCTCTTTGATTTGATTCATAAAGTTTTTATCCACTTTACTTGCCGCTTTGATTGCCAACAATCGTTCTACATAAATGTAAACTGCAACAATCATCAACAGGAATAAAACCCCCATAATAACCTGACCTCCAACACCTCCGTCCATTACTAATTGAATTACGGAAAGCGTTTTTTCTTGACTCGCCTCAGCAGGCAATGTATCTATTTGATTTTCACCCATAATATAAACTCTTAATTTATAAAACGAAAATACAATTTATTATTGCATATTCATCAACAAAAAAAGGAACCTTCTTGTTCAGAAGATTCCTTTTTAACATTATTATTTAAAATTTTATTTATAAAATTATTCTTACCATTAAATAACCAACTCCTCCTAACACTACGGTGTATGGCAATGCCATTTTCACCATGGTTCCGTATGACAAATTGATTAATGGAGCCAATGCAGATGTTAATAAAAACAAAAATGCTGCTTGCCCGTTTGGTGTTGCTACACTTGGTAAGTTTGTACCTGTGTTGATGGCAATTGCCAAATGTTCAAAATGCTCTCTATCAATTGCACCCGATTTGAACGCTGCTTGTACTTCTCCAATGTATACGGTTGCCACAAACACATTGTCACTAATTGCAGACAACACACCGTTTGCAATGTAAAACAATCCTGGTTGAGATTCTGGACTTTGATCCAATGCCCAGTGAATGATTGGTGAAAATAAATGCTGATCGTGAATCATTGCTACTACCACAAAGAACACTACCAATAATCCTGTAAATGGCAAAGCCTCTTCAAAAGCATGTCCTAAATGATGCTCTTCTGTAATTCCCATAAAAGCCGTTTGGAAAATAATCAAAGCCAAACCTATAAACCCTACAGGAGCTAAATGTAACGCCAATCCTGCAATCAACAATACCGCTGCAATTGCTTGCACTTTTAATGCATATTTTTCTTTATCCGTTCTTTTAGCATCTTCTTCTTTGGTATACCCTTGAATGATTTGATCTGCAATTTTTGGTAATTTGGCACCAAAACCAAAAGACCCAGTCAATTCCAAAACCACCGTTGTTAACATACCACAAACTAAAACAGGCATGGTAATAGGAGCCATTTTTAGAAAAAACTCAACAAAATGCCATCCTAATCTTTCTCCAATCAATAAATTTTGAGGCTCACCTACCAAGGTACATACACCTCCTAAAGCAGTACCTACCACTCCGTGCATGATCAAACTTCTTAAAAAGCTTCTGAATTGCTCTAACGTTTCTCCACTCAACTCGTCTTTATCCAAGACACCATCTCCGTTGTAATCTTCCAATCCTGAATGAATTTTGTGATAGATTCCATAAAAACCAACAGCCACACTAATCAATACCGCTGTTACTGTTAATGCATCTAAAAACGCAGATAAAATTGCTGACAAAAACACAAATAGCAAAGATAAAACCACCTTTGATTTGATTTTTGTAAATATCTTACTGAAGATAAACATCAATAATGGTTTCATGAAATAGATTCCAGCAACCATAAACACCAACAACAATACAACTTCTAAATTTTGATCTACTTCATGGTACGCATTTTCTGGTGATGTTAACCCTAGAACAATAATTTCGATTGCTAACAAACCTCCAGATTGTAATGGATAACATTTTAATGCCATAGCAAGCGTAAAGATAAATTCTGCTATAAACAACCATGCTCCTACTGTTGGAGCAAAAAGAGACACCGGAATGTTGATGATTAGGAAAAAGATCATCACCATCTTAAACCACTTTGGGCTAGAGCCTAAAAAATATTTCATTGTATTACTTATTTTTAATTTTGAAAGCTAAAATAACATAATAGATATTTAATCACATATAGATGGTGTTAATTTTTGTGAATCAAACAAAATTCATCTTTCTTGTTAAGAAATACCACAACACACCTCTTTTATGCACTCTCATTTGTAGTTACAACCACTCCTGACGCATGATTTTTAGAAGCTCCCGTAACGCTTGCTAAGCAATTGATACTACCTTCTGATTTTAATTTGCCTAAAAAAGCAAAAATCAACGCTTCTTTGTAATCAATTAACTGTTTGTTTGGAATTATTATTTCCAATTCCAAGGCATGAAACTGAACTCTCTCTATCAAAAAAGCATGGTACACACCACCTCCTGTTACCAAAACGTTTCCTTTTCTTATTTTTTTTGTAATCTGAATTGCCATGTGTTCCACCAAAGTTCTCAAAACATCTTTGACAGAAAGTTGGTATTTAGATAATACCGGAAACATTTGCTCTTTCAAGAATTCTACCCCCAGTGATTTTGGTTCTGAGCTTTGGTAAAAAGTCAATCCATTCAATTCTAACAACAACTGTTCAGAAATCACTCCTGTTCTTGCTATGGTTCCTTTGTCATCGTAATCCAAACCCAATTGATTTGCGTAAAAATTCAACACGGTATTTACTGGACAGATGTCAAAAGCTTTTCTTACTCCATTCTCTTGATAAGACACATTGGAGAAACCTCCAATATTTAAACAATAATCGTATTCTGAAAACAATAATTGATCCCCAACAGGAACCAAGGGAGCTCCTTGTCCTCCCAAAAACACATCTTGCGATCTAAAATCGTAAATTGTTTTGATTTGCGTTTTTTTAAAAATCTCTTTACCACAGCCAATCTGCAAGGTATACCCTATTTCTGGCTGATGATGTACTGTGTGTCCATGAGAAGCAATAAAATCTACCTGCTGAATTGCATTTGATTCTATAAAATCTAATATCAATTTAGAATAATACATTCCCAAATCTTTGTCTAATTGCAGCAATTTTTCAGAATCCCTAGGAAGTTCTACACAATTTTTTAATTGTTCTAACCAAACGGCAGGGTAAGGAATGGTTGCTGTATTGTTGATTTCAAACGTGGTAGCTCCTGTAAATTTCACATACACCAAATCCACTCCGTCTAAAGAAGTTCCCGACATCAAACCAATAACACCAACCTCTTCCATTTTACTCTTTATATTGTTTGGACAAACTTAAGAAATAAAATCAATGAGTACTTATAGAAACACAGCAGTGATCAGGTATCTATTTACTTTTCTTTAAACAATTCCACAATTGGAGTTGTGTTTGATGCGTTTGCTAAAGGAATGTTTAATTTCATAGATAAAGTTGGAGCTATTTCTGTAATTACATGAGGATGAACCGACTCTCCTTTAGCAATACCCGACCCATACCACAAAAGTGGTACATGCGTGTCACTTGTATAAGATGTACCATGAGACGTACCAAATGATCTTTTGTACATCCACCCTGAATAGGTATGGTATATGATATCTCCTGATTCTTCTGGATTGAAACTGTTTTTTATAAAAGTTCCCATCACACTATTAGACAATGCCCATTCTGAAATTGCTGGAGCAAAAGCCTCTTTAACACCCTCTACGGTCTTTAGATAAGCTACTGCTTCTTTTAAAATTATTTCTTTTGACATCGTCCCTATTTCATTCAAATAAACCTGTGTATTGTCTAAATAGGCAACATATTGATTGTCTCCAAACTTATGAATTAAATGAATATTTAACTCTTTCTTTAACTGTTTCGTATCATAGAATTTCCCTGGCAACTTCTTCGTTTCTAAAAAAACAGGATGATCGCTAGCAGCATGATCTGCTGTTAAAAACAACAAATAATTTCCTTTCCCTACTTCTTTATCTAAGGTATTTAATAAAACTTCTATTTCATGATCCATGCGAACATACGTATCTTCTATTTCTTTGGAACGAATTCCAAAATGATGCCCAACATAATCTGTACTAGAATAACTAATGGTTAAAAAATCTGTGTTTTTACTTTTACCTAATTGTTCCCCTTTAATAGTTGCTTTTACAAGATCTGTTAAGATTGTATTCCCAAAAGGAGTTTCTGTAAGCAAGGCATAATTTCCGTTTCTTTGTCTCAATTTTTTTAAATCGTAAGGAAAAGTACTTTCTTTTTTTCCTTTGTATACTTTTTCAAAAATATCATTATCCACATTGCTATTGGTGTATTTTTCAATAGGTAAGAAAGTTTCCCATTTTTGATTCAATAGAGAATCTGCTTTTTTTTGATTGTTGAATTGCACCAACCAACTAGGTAATTTTTCTTTATAATAAGAACTCGTTATAAAATGTCCATTAGATGCATTGTACCAATAAGCGGCATCTGCCATATGTCCTGCCGGAGAAATAGCACTTCTATCTTTTATAGAAACACCAATTACTTTAGACCTATTGTTAGAGAACAGTTTTAACTCATCTGTTATGGTAGATGTTTTTATGTTTTTAGGAGAACGTGAATATTTTTTATTTACAATCTCTTTGTCAATTCCTGAATTGTCTACTAAAAACACGGTTGAATCTTCTACACAATACATTTTTCGCCCTAATGTTCTACTATACCAACTATTAGACACAATCCCATGATTTGTTGGGGTGGTTCCTGTATATATGGTAGCATGTCCCAAACAAGTAGCTGTTGGTACGTAATTGTAATGTGCATTTTTAACATTGTATCCTTCACGAATCAATCTCTTAAATCCATTTTCGGTGTAATTGTCTTGAAAACGATATAAGTATTCAGATCGCATTTGATCTACCACAACTCCTACAATTAATTTAGGTGTTTCTTTTTTTTGGCAAAAAGAGATTTGACATATAATTACACTTACAAATAGTATGATTTTTTTTGATCTATATTGTTTCATGATCTGAATTTTGAAATTGTTTTTTTTTATAAAAGGGCATTAGTAAACCACCCTTGAACATTTCAAGGGTGGTTTTTCATTTGTAAATACTGAATGGTTTTACTCTTTGTCTTTACTAATTGAGAGAGAATTTTACAACGAGTAAAGAGTTTGAGCACAAATGCATTTTATTTAGGTAGGCTATATTATTTTGTGTTCTCCATTAATTCAATTGCTTTCTCAGCAAATCGACTCCCTAGGGTCACATATCCTTTTGCTGACATGTGTAAATCATTCTTTATTTCTTTTCCGTTTCTATTATTTCCATCGTTAAGATCATCCGTATTCACCCAATCGAAACGAGAGTTGGATTCAGCTACTTTTACTTGAATGTCTCTTATTTTAGTCCAATGGTTGTATTTTTCATTCTGCAAATCAAAATCACTCAATCTACCAATGATAAAATTGATATCATTTCGCTTCAAATCACGTTTAAGTTGCTTGTAAAGTCCTATCAAACTTCCTTCATAAACGTCACCATGTTTTTCTCTTGCATCACGTTCACCTTGCATCCAAATAAACGTTACGGTCTCCACTTTTTCATTTTCAATAGCTGAATACACCTTGGTCATTAAAGCATTGTACAAATCTGCTTGCGTGTTAGGCTCTTCTCCTTTTAATGGTTTCCAATCTTGATACCAGCGACTTATCGGTTGTCCTCCTTTCGCATCTTTTACCACAATTACACCATCTGACCCAAGCCTTTTTTTGACAGCAGGAATGAAAGACTCTTCAGGTTTTAATCTTGCCATATTAGACTGCCCTGAGAGCACAAACAAATGTTTTCCTTCTTGTTTTGACACACAGGATGAAGCTGTAATCACTATCAAACTCCATAAAAAGATAATCTTTGTATTCATTTATTTCAATTTAAAAAGTTGATCTATTGTTCAATTAGGATTCAGATTGCACCAACTACCTGAACCCTAATTTTATCTATTGCTTTTATCAACCAAAAGCTCTTATGTATTATTTGATTACTAATTTTTTAGCAACCACATTTCCTTTTTCAATTACTTTAAGTATATAAGCACCTTCACTTAAATTTGAAACGTTGATGCTCTCATTTGGTTTGGTTGTGGTCGCATACACTTTTCTACCTTGTATATCATAAATCACTACGTTTTTGTTAGAATTATCCGATGATTTGATCTGAAACTCCGAAGAAGTTACAGGATTAGGATAGATTGTAAAAGCCTCCTTATTTTTCTCAAAACTACCTGTAGACAAAGTAGTTGCCCCTAGCCATTCCGTGGAAATTCTTAACTCATCAATAATTAACTCAGGAGTTTCGTTAGCACTATCTTGTCTGATGTAAAATTCATTTATTTGAGTAGGTAAAGAAGCCGAAGATGATGCCGTCATATCTGGAGTCGGTATTGTAGCATTCAACACAGGATTGATCCAAGCATTTACAGTATCCTCTGAAAAATCTTGATTGAATACAATCAAAAGATCCTCATTGATATTGTATGTTGCAGTTGACGAATAAGAAGGAGTTCCTGAATTGACCAATCCTAACTCAAAAGTAGTATCGTCTACAGACTTTATCCAAATTTTAGAATTGTGGTATCCTGGTCCATTTGAATTTGCAAAAAGTGCAATATATCCATGTGATCGGGAACCTGTTCTAAGGTTGGTTAAATCAGTTACTCTTAACATAAAAGAAGCATATACTTGACCGCTGGTTACTGGTGTAAAATCAACCGTAGCATCATCTCCTCCACCTTCTAGATATAACGAATTCCCCACAGGTTCTGGCAAACCAGAGTACGACGATAAGTTTCCTGAGTTAATTGTTAAATCTAAAGTAGCACTACTTGCAGCAACTGTCCAAATTAAATCTCTAGGCGATACTTGAACTAATGATTCCCCTGCCGTATAATCAAAAGATTCATAGAAAGGCAATGTTTGTATGTTATTAATTCTTGTAAAAGTAACCGTATCACTTTGCGGAGTAGACAAAGGGTTTCCAGCATTATCTACCAACTCTACATACAAGGTATGAGCACCTCCTGCTAAATTGTCTAAACTAATTTCATTGGTATCAAATTTATGAATAGTAGCACCATCGTCTATTTTGTATTGTAAAAAACCATCACCAGAATTATCATTCGAAACCGTAAATGCATCAACATCTATCAATGCTTGATAGCCTCCATAAGTGTATCCAACCGACTCTGCTTCTGTAGGAGAAGTGATCGTTATGGATTGTCCATAAAAAATTGTTGTAATCAATAAGCAAATTGCTGAAATTGTTGTTTTCATAATGGGTTATGTATCTTGTTTTAAAATTAGAATTCAGATTTAAAACTCTCTGAATTCTAATTCTACATGTTTTTTTTATTTGTTAAAAAGCTCTGTTGTATCTATTCTTTCCTTTCATTGGCCAATAAGAATTTAAAGGCCCCTCACTTGTTTTCACCTCTATTTTAAACAACGTAATCATTGTATCTCCATACGCTTCTACGTATACAGAACCATTGTCTGCAATGGTTGGAGAGTGTACTGTTCCGTTTGTTAGATTCAACTCTTTTACCAATTCACCTAAAGGATTTAAAATAACAAGCCTACCATCGTTAGTTCCGCTATAAATATTCCCTTCAGAATCTATTGCAGGTACAGATTCCTCAACTGCGATAGCATCGTATGTCCAGTTTTCGGTTCCATCAGCAATATTCAAAGAGATTAAGCCCGAAGCAGAACCTACATAAGCTTTTCCGCTATTATCTACCACTACACCCGAGCTATTAGCACCTGTAGTTGTGTACCTCCATTTCACACTACCTGTGGCTCCATTGTCTGTAACTGCAACGACCTCTTCTGTAGTTGTAAAGTACACTGTTCCATCAGCATCTAAAGAAAAAGAAGAACCTGTTGTATCCCCTGAAAACTCAACCACATTACTCCATTTTAAAGTTCCATCTGCCGTATTAATTGCAAAAAACTGTCCTCCTGTAATCGATGCATACAAAGTTGATCCATCTTCACTCAACACTGGAGAAATATAATACCTTGCTCCAGAAACAGGGGAATTGTATGCCCATCTTAACGCTCCGTTTGTATCCCAAGATTGAATTCCTTCTGACCTTGTTCCAAAATAAGTGTTTCCATTAGCATCAATAGCGGTTGTTGAATTAGAAATACCCGAATTTGTTGCTGCTTCCCACAGTTGACTTCCGTCTGTAGCTTTTATTTTTCTTAAACCATTTGCATGCCATGCACCTATATAAATGTTCCCATCTAAGTCAATAGCAGGTGCATTTCTTAAATTATAGCCCAATTCAGCTTGCCATTTTTCAGTTACAGAAGTCCCTAAATCATTTACAGCAATCAATTTACTATCTGCAACAGCAAAACTTTCTAAATAGTACACTACTCCCTCGTTATCTATTACTGGAGAAGAAGAACCATCATTGTTGTTTGAAATTTCAGTTTCTGTAGTAAAAGACCAAACCACATTGGCCTCTAAAGCACCTTGAAGCGCTTCTAAAACTGTAATTTCTTTTGATACCAACATTGTTTCATTGTCTGCATCTGTTGCTGTTAAAGTTACTGTGTAAGTTCCTTCTTCTGCATATGTAAAAACAGCGTTTTGTTTGTTTGAAGTTGATTCGGCAGCATCTCCAAAACTCCAATTCCAAGATGTAATTACACTAGAACCTGTTAAAAATTTGGCATTAAAGTTAATTTCTTGCTCAGCTCTTACTTCTTCTGGAGAATATGAATATTCTACCAAAGGAGTCTGTACAATCACAATAGGTTCAATTTTATCCTCTTTGGTACAGCTTGTAAAAAAGCTACATACTAGTATTATTGCTAAAAATATATTAGACTGTTTCATTTTTTTAAATTTTATTGATTCTATTTTGAATATAGATGTGTTTTACAATCACAAAAGAGAAACTCCCTTGTAATGAAACACTTAAAACTATCGTTGATTAATTTACCAGTTAGGGTTTTGACTAAGGTTTGTGTTTAGAATAAGTTCTTCTGCAGGTATTGGATATAAATAATCTTTATCCTCATCAAACACCACAGTTTGATTGAAAGGAATAAAATTACCTGAAGTTCCGTTAGTAAGTTCCCTCTCATTTACATTGATTATGTTTGGAATTCCGGCTGCTCCGCTAGCACCTCCATCGTGTAAATAAACATCTGCATTTCCATCGTTGTCAAAATCATGATTTCCTAAGCCACTAAAGTAAATTCCTAAAAATGGTTTTTCTAGCTTTTTACCCTCTTTCCATCTCATTAAATCATCCCATCTTAAGCCTTCCATAAACATCTCTACTCTACGCTCTCTACGTATTTCTAAAATCACACCTTTATTAGAACCGCTCTCAACATTAGGATACATTTCTGCTAAATAAGTATCTGGATTTGCATTTGCTTCGGTTGCTATTAAATGAGGCATTCCTACTCTATCTCTTAATTTGTTAATCGATTTATCCAAATCGATTTGAGTAATCGTTCCTAATTCAGCTTTGGCTTCTGCAAAAATCAAAAGAGCTTCGGCATATCTAAAAATTACGATGTCATTTACAGAAGCTTTATTTCCCCACTGGTCTCTCGTAGAAATAGATTTAATAACTCTGTATCCAGTAGTCGTACCGCTAAGATTTACTATTTCTGGAGTTTCTTCTAAATACACTGTAAAATTAGGACCCGCTACCGTTTGTGTAAGTCGAGGATCTCTGTTTTGCATTTCTTCATAAAACTCTATCACATCGTAGTTAGGAATGTCTGTAAATCTAGACCCATCTTTCAACAAATAACTATTGATCATATCTTTAGCCACACCATAAGAACCATTTGTTGGTGATGTTGCTAAGTTTGCAATATTGTGCGTAATAAAATCCGCATTAAAATCTCTAGCCAATATTGTTTCTGTGGTGTTTTGATTTAGAACATCAAACAGTTCTCGATAGGAGTTCTCTACATTTCCATTGTTATACAACTCATAAGCCCCAGAACCTATTAACTCATCTGCTGCACTAGCGGCTTCTTCTAATAAAAATTCATAATCTCCTAAATTGTGATATTTTCTAAAAGTCCCTTCAAACAGACAAATTCTTGCTTTTAAAATAAGAGCCGTGTACTTTGTAATCTGATTCAATTCAACCTCAGAAGGAAGTTCATCAATGGCTGCATTTATATCCTCTAAAACATTTTCCATTACAATTTTACGAGAATCTCTTGCCTTAAACAAACCTTCATCTCCTGCGCTTAAAACACTATCATACCAAGGTACATCTCCAAATGTTTTTACTTTGTTGTAATAGAAATAAGCTCTAAAAAACTTTGCATAAGCAGCATATTTTAGCTCAAGATCGGCATCATTTACATTCGCTATATTGTCTAAAAAAAAGTTAATGGTTCGTAAATTACCCCAAGACCATCCACCTGTTCCGCTAGCTACTGGAGTTAACCTGTGACCTCTTACTCTGTCTGAAACCAACAGAGGAATGATATTGTCTGAAGAAGCATCTTCTTCATATACTTCCTGACCAGGAAGCATGTTATAAAAACCGTTTACATAAGCTTTTAGCTGATCTTCTGTTTTGAAAAAATCTGAAGCTTCTATTAAATCTTTGGGTGGCGTTTCTAAAAAATCACTATCACAACTTGCATTAAAAACAAGAACAAATAGTAGTACCGCCTTATGTATATATGTATTATAATTTTTCATTTTTATTACATTTATTTTAAACATTTGACTAAAGAGAAATATTGATCCCTAATGAAAAAATCTTGTTCATTGGATAATCTTCTACTCTAGAACTACTTGTTGCATTATTAGGGTTAGACAAACTTACTCCTGAACCTGCTTGTTCTGGATCCAAGTATTTTGTAAGTCCACCAAATCTAAATGTATATAGGTTCTCTCCACTAAAGTATATTCTAAGACGTTCTATACTTATTTTTTGAGTAATCTCCTTTGGAATGGTATAACCAAGCGTTAAGTTTTTAATTCTTAAATACCCTATATTGGTTAAAAAATGATCGTTCACTTCACTTAACTGTCTGTTAGAACCTAGAGCCGTATAAGCTCTACTTATTTGTGGAAATTTTCCACTTGTATTCTCTGGACTCCAAGCATTGCTCACTAAATCTTTTCTAATAAAAGCAACATACGGACGTTCGTAAGTTCCCCAATACATTCTCCCTTGTGGATACCAGTCTTGTGAAACAACTCCAGAACCTTGTACTAAAACATCAAAACCATTCCAGTCTGAATTCAATGTAAATCCGAATGGAAATTTAGGCATTGAATTCCCTATCACTCTAAGATCTCCGTGATCTGCTAATGTGTTGTCTCCTTTGTCTATTTTTCCGTCTCCATCCGTATCAATGTATTTTAAATCTCCAGCTTTCAACCCTTTAAACTCATTATTCTGAGCAATATTAAGAGCAAAGTTATAAACTCCTGACAAGTTAGAAGAAGGTGAAACAAAGCTATTTTGATACGCCAAAGCCTCTTCATCAGATTGAAATTGTCCATCAACATGATATCCCCAAATCTCTCCTAAAACTTGACCTTCATAAAATGAACTTAACAAGCCGTTAGGGTTTGAATATTTTGTAATTTTACCTTGAGAATTATTTAAACTAGCTGTTAGTTTCACATTTAAAGGTTTGTCTTTTACATTAAATGAATTTCTGTAAGACAGAGACAGTTCAAATCCTCGCACCTCTAAATCTGCGTTATTTTCTCTAGGCTCACTTGCTCCAAAAACACCTGGTAAAGGCTCACTAGGCAAATACATGTCTGTTACCTGTTTTTGATAAACATCTACAGAAGCTGTTAATTTATTTTTAAAGAAACCTACGTCTATTCCTAAGTTTGCTGTTGCTGTTTTTTCCCATGTAGCTACTTTAGGCAAAGGGTTGGGATCGCTCACATAAGCAAGTTCAGCTCCTTCTGACAACCAGTTTGTACTCCCTATTGGCAACAACTGTGAAAATGTTGACAGTCCTATATTTTGATTCCCTAACAATCCGTACGATCCTCTTACTTTGAAACTATTTACAATTTCTTTAGCACCTGACCAAAAATCTTCTTTACTCACAAACCACCCTAATGAAGCAGAAGGAAAGAAACCGAATCTACTATCTGCTGGAAATCTAGAAGAACCATCGTATCTACCTGTTACATCTAGCAGATATTTGTTATTGTAATCATAGTGAAAACGGCTAAAGAATCCTTGCACAGCCCATGATTGTGTTGATCCATCAGCTCTTAATATTTCCGTACCTAAGTTTAGGTTAGAGTAATTTGGATCAAAAAGCCCACCCTGTTCTGCTATAATTTCATCTTCCTCAAATTTTTCTTGATTGTATCCAGTCATCAAAGAAAAATTATGATCATCGCCTATTGTTTGAGTATAAGTAGCGTACATGTTTAAGACATTATACACACTTTCCGTTCTTTGTTCTGTCAACCTATTTAACCCTACTGTTTCTAGAGAAACTTTATCACTGGTTAAGTATTGAAATTCATTTAAACGTCTGTTCCAATTTGTATTGCTAAATCGACTACTATAATCTATATTCACTTTTAAGTGATCGATAGGAGTCAGTAAAATATTGAATGTATTGACTAATTGTTTGTAGTCATAATTCTGGAAGTTATTTCCTTCTGAAATGGCTCCTAACGTACTTTGTCCAGCATAATCAAAAGGAACTCCATCTATTTCTGCAGGATGAAAAGCATACAGGTAATTATTTGTATACGTCCAACCAAGTCCCCATCCAGCAGTTCTACCTCCATACTCAATTTGATTCCCTGTATTGTACTGAGTATCATTTGATAGTTTTAACCAGTCATTTACTTTAAAAGAAATATTTGCTTTGATGTTTTTTCTAACAACTTCTTCGTCTTGTAATTTTTGAACGGTTCCTGTTTTTAAAATTCTACCCGAAAGATATGCTTGAATTTTTTCGTTTCCTCCTGAAACAGAAACATCGTTAATTTGAGAAAAGACTGAGTCATCATACAAATGATTGTACCAGTCTGTTTTGTCATAAAACTTAAAGGTTCCGTTTGCCTGTAACTCTTTCCATGGAGCCACAACTCCATCAGCTACTTGTTGAAGTCTATTCCAATCCTCATCACTTGTATACCCTGTGTATGAACTTCCATTGTATCCATAAATAGCAGCATCAATGGTTTTTCCGTACAATACTGGGTCTGAAATATAATCTGTTCTAACCGCGGGTGTTGCTACAGAAACAGAGCTATTAAAGTCTACTTTTATTTTTCCTTCTTTTCCTTTTTTAGTAGTTACTAAAATTACCCCAAAAGCTCCTCTAGCTCCATAAATTGCAGCTGACCCAGCATCTTTAAGTACGGTAACACTCTCTATATCCGAAGGGTTTAATATATTAATATTTCCTTCTATACCATCTACCAACACAAGTGGAGAACCACCATTTATAGAGTTAAAACCACGAACGTTAATTTCTGCATTCTGTCTAGGATCTCCGTTGTTTGATTGTATACTTAAACCTGGCATAACTCCCTGAAGAGCACTTACAATACTAACATTGGCTCTTTTACCTAAATCTTCTGCTTTTATTTGATCTACTGCAGCGGTAAGATTTTGTTTTTTAGTTGTACCGTAACCTACAATCACTACTTCATCTAAGTTAGATACACTTTCTTTTAAAACAACATCTATAGTTTTTAGATTAGTAACACTAATTTCTTGTGAAGTATACCCAACATATGAAATTACAAGCACTGCATTTTCATTCGATAATTTGATTATATACTCTCCATCAAAATTAGACAAGACCCCATTTGAAGTTCCTTTTTCTATTATACTTGCCCCAAATAAGGGTTCTCCTTGTTCGTTGGTAATGATTCCTGATATCTTAAAAAACTGAGCTAATTCAATTTCATCTAGCTTTTTTTCACTGATTACAATAGAATTATCTGCTATTATTTCTACATCAAGATTTCCTTCTGCTAAAGTTTTATGTAATAGATTGTTTGTTTTTATGACTCCTTTTTTGACGTCTACTTTTGGAAAATTTTCAAAGATTCCTTCTTCGTAAAAAAACCTATAATCTGTTTGATCCATGATCAGGTCAAAAACCTCATCAACTGTTATTTTCTTATCCTCTTCTATTTTGATTTCTGAATTTTGAGACACAACATTCTTTGGTGTAAAACCAAAAACAATTGTGCAAAAAAAGAGGATAAATATTCTCATAATTAGTACTAATAGCCGTTCTCTTATTCTTCTAAAGAAAGCGCTAGTTAATTTAATTTCCATAAATTTGTATTAGTTAGTTAGTTAAATCTGTTTTAATTAATTATTACTAAAAGGGGGTAGGGATATATACTTTGGTAGAGGAATACCCTATCCTTCCTTTTTTATTATTCTTTTGTTATCTTTTATTCACATAGGCCTAGTTATTTTCTATAGTTGTTTGCTTATTTTAAAATAATTGTGTTGTTCTTAATTTCATAGTTATTTATAGCTCTAGATTTCATAATCAACAGCACCTCTTCAATGCTTTGTTTTTTATCTATAACTCCTCTAAACTTAATTTGTTCCAACTCTTTATTCTCAAAAACAACGTCTACATCATACCATCTTGATATTATTTTCATAATATCTACTAACGCTTTTCCTTTAAAACTAAACTCTCCTTTTATCCAAGAAATTTCAGGTTTTACATCAACATCTTTAACTCTAATTTTGTTTTCGCCTACAAGTAGTATGGCTTGTTGATTCGGTTTTAAAACCTCTTGTCCCTTTTCTGTTTTCACATTTACTTTTCCTTCAACCAACGTTGTATAAACATGTGATTCATCTTTATAAGCCTTGATATTAAATTGTGTTCCTACCACCTCTACTTCTTGAGAAGAGTTGATTACTCTAAATTTAGCCCCATCATGTTCCGTACTAGGTGACACATCAAAATACGCTTCCCCATAAACCAATTCTACCTCCCTATCTTTTCCTTTTACAAAGTTTGTAGGGTATTTTAATTGTGTTTCGGAGTTTAACCAAACTTTTGTTCCATCAGATAACTCTACAAAAAACTCTCCCCCTCTTGGAATTGTTAAATAATTATAGCTCGTTTTTACTCTCTTATTATTGATTGATTTTCTATATATAATTTTAGAGCCATTGCTTTCTGCTTTTTCTGTTTTATAAGAATCTCCTCTTTCTAAAGCTACTACAGATCCATCTTCTAAAGTTAAAATAGCTTTGTTTGTTCCTGGTTGAATTGTGTTGCTTGCCGTGGTTAACGTTCTATTATCAATAGTATCTCTATAAATATAGACCGTTGTTAACATTCCTATTAACAAAACTGCAGCTGCATATTTCACAAACGATTTAAATGGATACACCTTAACTTTCTTTTCATCTCCCACCTCTAACAACAATTGCTTTCTCATTTTGTAAAGACGAGAATCATCCAGACTGTTGTAGGTAATTCTATAATGATTTTTAACATACTTTTTAAAAATCTTTTTATTCCCAGAAATTTGCACCCATTCATTTAACGCTTCCTTTTCTTCTACAGTTGCGTTGTTATTTACAAACTTTACTATTAAATCCTCTATTTCAGGCTTTATCATACATCTCTTTTCTTTTATTACAAAGCAATTTTTAAATACCCTTACTTTTTAAATATATTTTTATTGAATTCTTATTTTACATTTCTATGGATCTAATGGATCTATATTGTTTGTATGTAATGATATGATTTTAGGTAAGAATTCAATATCATTTTTATTCAGCCTCTTTCCTATTTCTACAGGAATGTATTCTAACTCTTTTAAACACCGTTTGTTAAAACTTGATCTTGTTATATATGCACTTTGATACTTGGTTGTTGTGATCAAGCCCTTTTTGTCTGACGGAATTCCATACCTATACATCAACCTAGCTGTATTTCTTAAATTTGTAGTTGTATGACGAGCATGGGGTTCTATTAGTATGTCTTTTTCTGGAATTCCATAATCATTCATCAAACTTTTTTTCATTTCAACAGCCTCATTAAATACTGTTCTATAAGGGTGTACCCCTCCTCCTGAAACCACAATAATAGGAGCCAACTTTTTTTGATAACGCTCTACGGCTAATTTCAATCTAAACCTTGCCATAGGACTCAAAGCTACTTTTTCTTCTTCTGGACCAAAACCTGGCACCAAAATCAACGAATATTTATACTGTTCCCAATTGATATTCTTTAGGTGTTTTACCGCCAATTTATTTTCTTTTTCATGCATCGGTTCATGAATCTCAATTTCATTTCTATCATTGATTTCTAATAAGTTCAAAGTCATTTGTAATGAAGGTTCAAAAAAAAGTGTGCTTTTCTCTAAATCATTGGCAATACTATTTACGTTTACATCCATCAACCTATTATAAAAAACAGATGTTTTATCATATCCTATTGAATCTATTTTGGCATACAATGGTTTGTCTCCTTTTCCGTAAACATCTATAATGTTATTTAGTCCTTTACAAGTGTCTATCCATATTTTCAGTAAAAGTTCTTGATCGTTTAATGCTGCATATTTTTCAAAATTCCCTGAAGCTCTTAAATGATTTTTAACCAAGTTTTTTAGCTCTACATGTTTAAGAAACATTTTTTTCAATTCCTTAGACACCTCATCAACAGCTTTTTCACTCCAATAAAAACTATTAAAATGACATTCTGAATTTACACCACAAGTATCTGCTGCTTTTGATATACTCTCTTTTTGATCTCTTAAAACCTTTTTTAAATATTTATTATTTGTAAATATTTTTTCAATACTAGGATTTTTTTGAATCACGGTATAAAAATAAAACAGCTTGTCTTGTGCAATAGACTCACTCTTTAAAAACTGATATTCTAAATTTACTTCTGTTTCTTTTTGCGAAAAGGCTTGAACTCCAATTATCAACAAAAAACAAACAATTGCTTTGCTTAAAAATCTATCTCTATTATACTTCATTTCTTGATGGATTATTTATTCGTCACAAAATTAATTTCTGCCCATACAGGAAAGTGATCTGATGTTTTGTCTGTAGTATCTGCCCAAGGTTCTTGAACAAATTTAATTTTTGAGTTCCCCATAATATAGTCTATACGTTTAGGTGTTGCTAAATTGAACGTATTAGGACTTAAATTTTTTCCTAGAGGATCTATAAATTCTCCCTCCGTCATAAAACTATGATTATCGCTGTCTGGCGTAAAATTAAAATCTCCCATGATTAGCTTTGGTACCTCTCCAAGAATCGCTGATGCTTTTTTCAATTCCTGAATTTCATAATACCTAACAAGTTCATCTCCACTTTCTAAATGTGTAACATACACCCACAAGTCACCCTCTGGATGTTGAATTTTTGCTTCTATATATCCTTTTTCATGATCTCCTTGAATTTCATATTTTGTATGACTAATTCCCAAAATAGGATATTTACTCAACAATGCAACTCCATACTTTCCACTAACCTCAAGACCATAAAAATCATAATAATAACCTAAAGCTTCTGCAATTATTTGTGGTTGATCCTCATAATTTGTTGCTGCTTTGTGCCCTTTACTGATTTCATTCAACCCGATAATATCTGAATTGGAACTCTTTATGGTTCTAATGATCGCATCCAAATCATAATCTGCTAAATCATTTCTATCAGCTCCCCTTGGAAAACCTCCGAATATATTAAATGTCATTATTTTAACATCACTAGAAACCTTCTCTTCTATAGGTTCTATTTTCTCTTCTGTTTCCTGACTACAAGCAAACAAACTTGCCACTAGCACTATACCTGTTAATATTTTTCTCATTTTTATTAAAATTATTATATTATTATCTGCTTGTAATTACTCTATTCTCCCCGCTTCTCTAACGTTTTCCCCTACTCTATTGGTTAAATTGTCTCCTAAATCTTTTCTAGCTACTTCTGCTAAAAGCATTAAATCTGCTACTACTTTTGGGTATAAACTTATGACATCATATCTTTCTCCCGGATCTCTTCTTAAATCATACAAAGCCATTTTCTCAACATTTGCTTTGATTACTTTACCAGGAAAACCGTTTTTACCAGGTGCATTATTTTCATAAGAACGATGTGGATGAGGAAACACCAACTTCCAATTGTCTTTTCGAACAGCCTCTAGATTATTATTTCCGTAGTAATAATACAAATGATCTCTAGGGTTTGCTTCCTCTTCACTTTTCAACAATGAGAGAATACTAATTCCGTCTATTTTATGTTTAGGAAGTTCTCCATCTATAATCTCAGAAATTGTTGGAAATAAATCTATTGTTGAAGCTATTTTGTTACAGACAGTTCCCTTAGCAATGGTATTAGGCCAGCTAATGATACAAGGCTCACGTTGGCCTCCTTCCCAACTGGTTCCTTTTCCTTCACGCAAACCTCCTGTAGAACCTGCATGGTTACCATAATTTAACCAAGGGCCATTATCACTTGTCACTATTACGATTGTGTTCTCTTCTAAGCCATTTTCTTTTAAAGCCTTTGTAATTTGACCCACAGACCAATCTAGCTCCATCATTAAATCACCATAAAGTCCTTGATTGCTTTTTCCTTTAAATTTGCTTGAGACTGCAATGGGCACATGTGGCATAGAATGCGGTAGGTACAATAAAAAAGGAGTGTCTTTTTTTCTTTGAATAAAATCCACAGCCTTTTCTGTATAAATAGTTGTTAGCTCAGCCTGATCGTCCAACGTTTTAATTTCTCTTACGTTATCATTTCCTTCCATAAAAGGTAAAGGCGGGTATTTAGATTTTTGTTTGTAATTCCCCTCATAATCCACAGGCCACATATCATTAGAATAAGGCAAACCAGCATATTCGTCAAAACCATGTTGAAGTGGTAAAAAAACCTGCTCACTCCCTAAATGCCATTTTCCAAAAATAGCAGTCGCATATCCTTTTTGTTTTACCAATTCCGCTATTGTTACTTCTCCTTTGTGTATTCCTTTTTTCACATTAGGCCTAAGAGCTCCATTAATCCCTATTCTGTTAGGATAACAACCTGTAAGAATTCCAGCTCTTGAAGCACTACACACTGCCTGGGCCGCATAAAAATTGGTAAACCTCATTCCTTCATTTGCTAAAGCATCAATGTTCGGAGTTGCATAATCAATTGCTCCATAAGATGTAAAATCTCCATACCCAAGATCATCCATAAATATGATTACAATATTTGGTTTTTCTGGATTTTTATCATCTTCTCCTTTTGTACTAGCATTTGCTTTTGTTAGCAATAAAAACATAAATAGGATTACCTTTATATTCATTTCGTTTCAATTTTATATTAATGGAATACTCTATCTATTACAGCACCAATTATAAAAACCCTTACTTTTAATAAATTTAATTTTTATAATTACTTAGATTATTTGTATTGAAACACTAGGCTGACAACAATCTGATTTACGATTGAAGATTCAAAGGATTACAGGCTGAACACTACTTATTAACTATTATTTAACAGGAATCTTTCTCAAAAAACTTTATACTTTTGTGAATATTAGAGTATCATTGAAATTGCATTTTTAGTGCGTTGCTCTAACAATTTTAACACATGAAGAATTCTTATCAAGATGACGAAGCTTTTATCACCCTTATTATAAACGGTGATAAAAAAGCCTACAATCATTTGGTAGAAACTTATCACAAAAGAATTTTTGCTTATATCATTTCCTTAACCTCTGATTATGATATTGCTCAAGATCTAGTTCAAAATGTATTTTTAAAAACTTGGGAATTTAGAGACAGGCTCAACCCATCCTTTTCTATAAAGAGTTTTTTGTACAAATCTGCTTATCATGAATTTATCAATCAATATCACAAAAACAAATCTATTTCTAGCCTAGAAAAGGTTTATTTTGAAGCTTTAGAAGAATCTGTTCTTGATGAAAACATAGAAGTTTCAGAGCAAAAAAAGTTATTAATTCATGAAGAAATTGAGAAACTTCCAACGAAATGCAAGCAAATATTCTCTCTAAGTAAAAAAGAAGGTCTTAGCAATCTTGAAATTTCTGAACACTTAAGTATTTCTATCAAGACGGTGGAAGGTCAAATCACAAAAGCATATTCTATTCTTAGAAAAAACTGCATGGATAAAATTTCTCCTTATCAACTTTTGATCCTTATTAGCCTAATAAAAGACTCGTACTAACTATTTTTCTCCCTATTTATAAAAAACAATTTTCCCAGACCACACTTTTACTCCCTAAAATTTAAAACAATTTTCATCTTCTCTTAACATTCAATACTACTTAAGCTTAGTTCTTTTACGCGATTATAAATTTCTTTTCTAATTTCTTAAAAAAAATCACCAATGTCATTTTTAACAAACCGTAGGTTACGTCCTAATTTTGTAATCATTTTATTTATAAACTACTTTGCTTGTGCTCAAATAACCAAGGATAGAGATACTATTTCGCATCAAATTTTTAAAGATGGTAATGAATACTTTCATGTAAACATTCCTTCAATACCATTAAACTACTACGTTTATAAATTTAAAATGTCTGAAAAGAATAAGTTAAACGCTGTTTTTGCAAATAATACAATTCCAGATTTCAAAAGACTAACCGTTCCAAAAGTTGCCAATAATCAACATACGAACAAAACGATTGCTGCTATTAATGGAGACTTTTTTTCATACAAGAGTGGTGAACTGGAGGGGTTCCAAGTGAGTGATGGAATTGTTACTTATGGACATATCGATAAAGTTAAATACGGTATTAATATTGATTTTAAAAATCACATTCAGTTAGACTCTGTCTATTTTACAGGAAGTTTGAAAACAAAAAAAGAAATCTACCCTATTAAAGGTGTCAACACCCTTAAATACAAAGACTCTACAAATTCAATTATTTTATTTAACTCCTTCGTTAACATAGACTCTGTTATACACAATCATCATTCTTTTGTACTACTAGAAAAGAATGATGAAACATTTCACTTTGTTAAAGAAATTGTTAAACTTCCTAAAGCCTTAAAGAAAAACCATTATTTGTTAGCCATTAATACACCTACAACTCGTGCTATTGTTACTCAATTAAAAAAAGAACAAGCTTTTACCATAAATACAATTCTTAAACGCAAAAAGGACGACAAACCCTTACAACTTTCAACTCATATTTCTGGAGGAATTCCTTTAGTTTATAACAATGCTAAGGTTACCAGCAACTCTGAAATTTCAAATTCATACAGAGGAAAAAAACATCCTAGAACCGCTGTTGGTGTCAACAAAAAAGAAAACATTGCCGTTTGGATTGTTGCAGATGGAAGATCTGATTCTTCAAGCGGACTTAATTATAACGATTTAGCTGAATTATTTATAGAAAATAATTGCGAAAATGCGATCAACCTTGATGGAGGTGGTTCCTCAGTTTTATGGTTGAACGGAAAAATAAAAAACATTCCCAGTGACAAAAAAGGAACTAGACCTTGTTTAAATTATCTATTACTATCACATTGATATAAAAAACACATTGCACATTTTTACAGATATAGAATGGGGTTACTCGTACAAAACTTAACTGTGACCATATAGCATTCGTACTACACAACACCACTAATAATGTTATGATTTTTTTTATTTCTTAAATTTTAAAAACCTCCAAATTGCTTTGGAGTTTTTTTTATTAATAATATTATTTTACTTATTGTAATTATCTCTTTGGATTCGCTCCTAATACAAAGTGCAATTCACCTCCTTGCATTACTTCTTTATGCGTAATGGTTAACTTATTATAAGGTTTACCATTTAAAGTCATGGATTGGATGTATTTATTTTCTTCTGATTGATTTTCTGTAGTAATTTTAAATTGTTTACCACTTTCTAAATTCACCACAGATTGCTCCACAAATGGCGATGTAATGCTATACACTCCATCTGCAGGATTGATAGGATACATTCCCATAGCAGAGAACACCAACCATGCAGACATTTGTCCACAATCTTCGTTTCCACAATATCCGTTTGGAGCTGTGCTGTATTGTGTATTGATGATTTTACGCACCATTTCTTGTGTTTTCCGGATCAATCCCAAAAGTTGTGTGTGAATTAGGATAGCATTAATTTAGGAGTTTTTAAACTGACTTATATTGGAACTATCCTCAGACTTATTAAAACTGATCCTACCTGAATTCTTAATTGATCACTTTGATTTAGTAAAACATCATAAAAAAGAAGAAACACTTCATTTATATTTTGAA
>NZ_JAUOSB010000253.1 GCF_030548295.1 Wenyingzhuangia sp. 2_MG-2023 | reverse complement strand
GGCGTTAGAAATCTAGAATTCTTCCTTTTTAGATTAACCAATATTTTTGCGTAAACACAACAATTTGTCTTGATCCGAAATATTTTGGTTTTCTTTCAAATTACCACAAATAAAAAAGCCTTACAAACATAATGTTTATAAGGCTTTGGAAGAGATTAACTTTTCTCTTGCGGTCTGGACGGGACTCGAACCCGCGACCCC
>NZ_JAUOSB010000252.1 GCF_030548295.1 Wenyingzhuangia sp. 2_MG-2023 | reverse complement strand
GAAGCAACAATTTGTACTACAGATTTTATGGCAACTTGTGCAGACATTGTAGATTACAAATTAAAAGATTGTGAAGCTGAAGATAGTTATAGCATGTTGCCTTTATTACTACAGCAAAAAGGATATGCAAGAGCGGCAACTATTCATCATACTAAAGAAGGTGTTTTTGTCATCAGAAAAGAAGAATGGAAATTAATTGTAGCTCCAAACT
>NZ_JAUOSB010000251.1 GCF_030548295.1 Wenyingzhuangia sp. 2_MG-2023 | reverse complement strand
GAAGCAACAATTTGTACTACAGATTTTATGGCAACTTGTGCAGACATTGTAGATTACAAATTAAAAGATTGTGAAGCGGAAGATAGTTATAGCATGTTGCCTCTATTACTAGAGCAAAAAGGATATGCAAGAGAGGCAACTATTCATCATACTAAAGAAGGTGTTTTTGTCATCAGAAAAGAAGAATGGAAATTAATTGTAGCTCCAAACT
>NZ_JAUOSB010000250.1 GCF_030548295.1 Wenyingzhuangia sp. 2_MG-2023 | reverse complement strand
CAAAAGTTGGGTCTAAATTGAAAATTAACTTTCTTTGTGTTTTAAATTACCTAGATGAAAAAAGACATTGAGTTATCCTTATTAAGTTTACTGTTACCAGCCGGAATATTAGATTATTTTGATGTTGTTGGATTCGACAAGAAAGCAATAAAACACGTTTTATACGAGAACCGTCTAACGATATATTTAGAGGAGAAAAAACAAATACCATCTAAATACAAGGATTG
>NZ_JAUOSB010000249.1 GCF_030548295.1 Wenyingzhuangia sp. 2_MG-2023 | reverse complement strand
AAGAGACAGGCTTTGGGAAGACCAGCAGACATCAATTTTAAAGAAGATTAAAAAATAGATAAGAGTGTAATTGCTTTCAAACCACATTCATTGGCTATGCTACATACAGACTACAACCTTGGTTTTCGTTATTTTGATACTGCTCCGTCTTAAGGAAAAGGGGAAGCATTTTTAAATGAATGGCAAGATTCTACTCAATTCAAAGACTCTCAATTTGCTACCAATTGG
>NZ_JAUOSB010000248.1 GCF_030548295.1 Wenyingzhuangia sp. 2_MG-2023 | reverse complement strand
CTTCAAAGAAGAAAAACATGGCCCCATCGTCTAGTCGGTTAAGATATCTCCTTGACATGGAGAAGATTCACTGGTTCGAATCCAGTTGGGGCTACCAAGAATATAAATGAATGGAAAAGATAGATTTCGACTTCGACATCTTCAACAAGATAATGTACAAGAGAACTGACTTTCACACACTCGATGAACCGAAGCCATTGAGCGATTTCGCCAAGGGCATCGTAAGGA
>NZ_JAUOSB010000247.1 GCF_030548295.1 Wenyingzhuangia sp. 2_MG-2023 | reverse complement strand
GGATCGCGTTTCATTTCTTCCTGCTTCCGGTGGTCACGCCATTTATGCGAATGCACAAATTATCAGTGCGTTTCATAAAGCGAATGGTAATACCCATAAAAATGAAATCATTACAACGCTACATTCTCACCCAGTAGATGCAGCTGCCACCTCAATACTTGGCTACCGAGTGATTACTTTGTTACCGGATGAAAAGACGGGCTTGCCATGTTTGGATGAGTTCAAAGC
>NZ_JAUOSB010000246.1 GCF_030548295.1 Wenyingzhuangia sp. 2_MG-2023 | reverse complement strand
AGAAACCACTGTCATTCCAATTACTATTTTATAAATATTTAACTTAGTTGAGATACTTACAGAATCTTTTATCAACCAATCACCTCCAAAAATTAAGAGTACCAACACTTTAATAATAAATAATAAATGAATTTTTGTTATATTTAATGAAAATATACTTCTAATTAAGAAGATGATGAAAAAAATATTTTTTAGATTTTTAGCTAAAATTAATAGTATGTTTTTACC
>NZ_JAUOSB010000025.1 GCF_030548295.1 Wenyingzhuangia sp. 2_MG-2023 | reverse complement strand
AATTCCAATATAAGTCAGTTTAAAAACTCCTAAATTAATGCTATCCTAATTCACACACAACTTTTGGGCTTGATCCACAAATTGTTGTGTTTACCCAAATGGTTTTATCAGAAGTACAAACAACAAAAAGCCTGTAAATATTAAATATCTACAGGCTTTGTCGGGGTGGCAGGATTCGAACCTGCGACCTCCTCGTCCCAAACGAGGCGCGATGACCGGGCTACGCTACACCCCGAAAAAAGGTCATCATTTTTAAAATGCGGAGAGACAGGGACTCGAACCCTGGCGACAGTTACCCGTCGACAGTTTAGCAAACTGCTCCATTACCACTCTGGCACCTCTCCAAAAAGTATTTCACTACTTTGTTTAGCGAGTGCAAATATATAAGTTTAGTTAAATACGCACAACCTTTTTTTAGTTTTTTTTTACTCTGGATACTCAATTCGTAAATGATAAATATTTTTCAGCTTTTTCTTAATTACTTTTTTCACACTTTCAATCTCTTTTAACGTGATGTTTGCATTCAAAAATTGCCCTTCAGACTTTTGTTTCTCAATAATCCTCTCAATCAACTCATCAATAGCTGTTGCGCTTGGTTCTGAAAGACTTTTAGAGGCTGCCTCTGCAGCATCACACATCATTAAAATACTTGTTTCTTTAGAAAAAGGAATCGGCCCAGGATATCTAAAATCATCCAAATTAACTTTTACATCTGGGTTGGCATCTTGTTCTTTTTTATAGAAATAATAAACCAAACTAGTTCCGTGATGTGTTCTGATAAAATCAATAATTCTATCTGGCAACCTGTGTTTTTTTGCCAATTCTATTCCCTCTATAACATGACCTATAATAATTTTAGCACTATCTTTTGGCGACAATTCGTTATGTGGATTCACGCTTGTAGATTGATTTTCAGTAAAATAAAAAGGATCTAACATTTTACCAATATCATGATACAAAGCTCCCGTTCTTACCAACATTACGTTTGCATTGATTTCATTAGCCGCTGCTTCGGCCAAATTAGCAACCTGCATAGAGTGCTGAAACGTTCCTGGGGCTTTTTCATTAAGATCTCTTAACAACAAACTATTAGTACTAGAAAGCTCTAACAAAGTGATGTCTGATACCAAACCGAATAATTTTTCGTACAACCAAATTAAAAACACTGACAAAAAAGACAAAACTCCATTCAGCGCAAACAGACCAAAATAACTACTTCTAATTTGACTTACACCACCTTCATGAATGATGTAAAATGCCAAATACGTTAACATATAAACCAACGTAATCTTAATTACCGAAATAAACAAATTTCCTCTTTTATGAAGGTCCGAAACAGTTAAAATAGTCACAAATCCGGCAATGGTTTGTAAGTAGATATATTCAAAACTATTTGGCACCACAAAACCTAACATCAACACCATCAACAGATAAGAAAACAGCGCAACACGTGCATCGAAAAAAGCTTTCATTACAATTGGCAAAATACAAATAGGAACAACGTATAGATATTCCGACATATGTTTGATGATAAAAGTTTCCAAAAACACCATTAACAGTACATTCAGAAAAATAAATGTAACGTGCGTGTTGTTTTCAAAAATTTCTTTTCTGTCTAAGTACAAGAACAGCATCAACATTCCCATTGCCAAGGAAACTAAAATAATATATCCTGTTAGAATCCAAACGTAATTTTTCTTAGTCCAAATCTGAGAAGTATATTCAGCTTTTAAAGAATTTAGCACTTCTAGTTTTTTTCCTTCTACAATATCTCCTCTTACAATAATTAATTCCTTGGTAGATACCTTTCCTTTGGTATAGGAGATTGTATTTAGCAATTCTTGCAAATCTTTGTCTGTATATTTTTGATCAAAAAATACATTCGGCACTAACACCTCTGTTAAAACATTCGTGATGATACTTTTGTAAGTATGATCTATTTGATTTCTTAAAGACGAATTGATCAAAGGTAAAATTTCATTTGGAGTGATAAACTTTCCGTATTGAATTTCACTAACCTCTTGTTGCTTTCTTAACAAAACAACTTTATTATCGGACAAAATATCTTTTACACTTGTATCCACAAAACCTCTTTTGTAGATGTATTCAATTAAATCTTTAGCCGTTTTCTTGTAAATCGCACTTTCTACAACCTCTTGAAAACCTTTTTCGTTGATGATTTTATCATAAACCTCAGAAAATTTTTGCTGCACTGTTAACTTTACCTCTTCTTTGTACTCAAAATACACATTGGACTCCCCTATTATTTCTTGTTTTTCTATCGAAATTTCGTCATCAGTTTTCTGAATAGAAAAATCAAAAGGAGCTAGTAAAGTCTCATACTGCCAAGGTTTTCCTTTTTGAAATTCATATTTAAACTTCCCTCCTTTTGGAAAAAAATAGACAATAGAAAACACCACCATCACAAATAAAAATATTTTGTAAATAATGGATTGGTTTTGATAGATGCGGTTAATGATATTTTTCATTAAGTGATTTTGATATTACTCAAAAATAAACAATTAATTTTTGTAAATTAAGGTCTACCAATCCTATTCTAAGATGACTCAAAAAATTGTTATAGTTGCTGCTCAGAGAACCCCTATTGGTTCTTTTTCTGGAAGTTTATCCACTCTTGCTGCCCCCAAGCTTGCTGCCAATGCCATAAAAGGTGTTTTGTTCAAAACAAAATTGTCACCAAATCTTATTCAAGAAGTCTATTTAGGAAACGTGCTTCAAGCTGGAATTGGACAAGCTCCTGCCAAACAGGCAGCCAAATTTGCAGGATTGCCAGATGAGATTCCTTGTACAACCGTTAATAAAGTTTGTGCATCAGGAATGAAAGCCATCAGTATGGGAGCACAAGCTATTAAAGCAGGAGACCGAGAAATTGTTCTCTGTGGCGGAATGGAAAACATGTCATTAGTACCTCACTACACTTATTTAAGAACGGGGGTAAAATTCGGAAATCAAACAATGCAAGATGGTTTGTTAAAAGATGGACTCATCAATGTGTATGATCAACAACACATGGGGGTTTGTGGGGATTTGTGCGCTACAACACATCAAATTTCTAGAGAAGAACAAGATGCTTTTGCTATTCTATCTTATGAAAAATCTATCAAAGCAAATTATGAAGGAAAATTTAAAGACGAAATTTATCCTATAAATTATCAAGACAGAAAAGGAAATCAAATTACAATTAATGAAGATGAAGAATTTTTAAATTATAAACCCGAAAAATTTTCTCAGTTACGTTCTGCATTTACAAAAGATGGAACCGTAACTGCTGCCAATGCATCTACATTAAACGATGGAGCTGCAGCACTTATTCTGATGACAGCATCTAAAGCCAAAGAACTTGATCTAAAACCTTTGGCTGAAATAATAGCTTATGAAGATGTGGCTACTCAACCTGAACTTTTTACCACAGCTCCAGCAAAAGCGATTCCAGCGGTTTTAAAAAAGGCAAAAATGACCTTAGAAGAAATAGATTGCCTTGAACTAAATGAAGCTTTTTCTGTAGTAGGAATTGCCAATGCAAAATTGCTAAACATACCTTTAGAAAAAATCAACTTAAATGGAGGAGCTGTATCACTTGGACATCCTCTAGGTTGCTCAGGTGCAAGAATTGTTGTTTCTTTGATACATGTTTTAAAACAACAGCAAGCAACTTATGGACTTGCTGCAATTTGCAACGGTGGTGGTGGTGCTACCGCAATGATTATTAAGAATATTACTTAGTCTACAAACAGTACATGGATTACGGTATTTGCAACCTTAGCGTTGTTCCTCTGAGATTAGAACCTACTGACACTTCTGAAATGGTGTCTCAAGTTTTGTTGGGTGAACATTTTAAAGTATTAGAAATCCACAACAAATGGAGTAGAATTCAATTGGCTTTTGACAACTATGAAGGCTGGATAGACAACAAACAGTTTTTGTTAATTCCAGAAGAAGATTACACATTACTAGAAAACAAACCTACACACATTGCCAACGACTTGATAAATTTTGCTGAAAATCAAAAGCAACTGCTTACACATGTCTTGATAGGTTCTCATTTGCCTTTGTATCAGCAAAACAACTTTACTATTGGAAGTGAAAATTTTTATATAGAAGGAGAAGTTACTCATGAGAAAAAAAGCAAAGAAAACATTGTACTCACCGCTCTGCAATTTATCAATTCTCCTTATTTGTGGGGAGGAAAAACTCCTTTAGGTATTGATTGTTCTGGATTGACACAATTGGTATACAAACTGAACGGATATGCTTTAAAAAGAGATGCTAAAGATCAAGCAGGACAGGGAGAGGTATTGAGTTTTATTGAAGAAAGCGAACCAGGTGATTTGGCTTTTTTTGACAACGAGGAAGGAAACATTATTCACGTAGGAATTATGATGGCTGACAACTACATTATTCATGCCCACGGAAAAGTAAGAATTGACCGTTTAGACCATTTGGGAATTTACAACGTAGATACTAAAAGACACACCCATAAACTTAGAGTGATTAAGAAAATTATATAAACATTTCTTTACAATTAGGAGCAACTACCAAATCTCCTTCCGTAACACTCTTAATATACTCCACACCAACTTCTGGAGCAGTTTCTTGCAATACAAACTGACCATTTTCAATCGTTAAAACAGCTAAGTTGGTTACAATGGTTTTTACACATTTAATTCCCGTCAAGGGCAAACTACACTGTTTTAACAATTTAGATTCACCAGCTCTGTTAGTATGCATCATGGCAACAATAATATTTTCTGCACTTGCTACCAAATCCATGGCACCTCCCATACCTTTTACCATTTTACCAGGAATTTTCCAGTTGGCAATATCTCCATTTTGAGAAACTTCCATAGCTCCCAAAACAGTCAAATCAATATGCTTTCCTCTAATCATTCCAAAACTTAGAGACGAATCAAAAAAAGAAGCACCAGGTAACGTAGTAATAGTCTGTTTCCCTGCATTGATCAAATCTGCATCTACTTGTTCTACTGTGGGAAAAGATCCCATTCCCAAAACCCCATTTTCACTCTGGAATTCTACATTGATATTTTTTGGAACGGAATTAGCCACTAAGGTTGGAATTCCAATCCCTAAATTCACATAAAAACCATCTTGCAGTTCTTTAGATATACGTTGTGCTATTTGTTCTTTGCTTAACATTCTTACTCAGATAAAGTTAATTTCTCAATTCGTTTCTCATACTTTTCCCCTTGAAAAATACGTTGTACAAAAATTCCTGGGACATGTATTTCATTAGGATTTAATTGCCCAACAGCAACTAACTCTTCTACTTCTACCACGTTGATTTTGGCAGCTCCGCACATGGCTTGATTAAAATTACGAGCTGTTCCTTTAAAAATTAAATTCCCAGCCTCATCTCCTTTCCAAGCTTTGATAAATGAAAAATCCGCCTCAACAGCATATTCCAACAGATATTGTTTTCCATTAAACTCTCTTATTTCCTTTCCTTCAGCAACCTCTGTTCCCACACCTGCTGGTGTAAAAAAAGCTGGCAAGCCTACTTTTGCAGATCTACATCTTTCAGCTAATGTACCTTGGGGAATCAATTCCACTTCTATTTCTCCACTCAACATTTGCCTTTCAAATTCATGATTTTCTCCTACATAAGAAGAAACCATTTTTTTAATTTGATGTTTTTGCAACAATAAACCCAAACCAAAATCATCCACACCTGCATTGTTCGATACACAAGTCAATCCTTTTGTATTTAAACGAACCAATTCAGCAATGGCATTTTCCGGAATACCACACAAACCAAAACCACCCACCAACAACGTCATGTTATTGTCAATACCATGCAAAGCTTCTTTTACTGAATGTACTTTTTTGGAAATCATCTGCTTTAAAATTGAGTTTACTTAAATATAAGAAAAAAATTAGTCGTTTTCTAGTTTCTTAAACCGCTATCTGTTCACAAAACACCATTTATAAATAAAAAATCCTGTTGCTTTTTAAAACAACAGGATTTTCTAATCTCTATTTTATTGGCTCATTCTTGAACTTGTATCAGCTTTTCTGATTTGGCAACCAAAATAGCTTGTTCTATATTTTTAACTCTCAGTTTTCTCATGATATTCAGACGATGTGACTCAACCGTTCTAATACTCAAACCAAACATATCAGATAAATCTTTGTTATTTAAACCCACCGCTATCTGTTCTAAAATTTGTGTTTCTCTTTTAGACAATCTAAACGATTTTTCAACTTTTACAGCAGAAACCGAACCTCCTTCTTTTGATTGATTTCTAAAGCTATTGATAATAATATTACTTGTGTCTCCAGAAAAATACAATTTCCCTTCCGATACTTTTCTAATAGCTTTTAAAAAATCTTTATTGGATTCGTCTTTTAAAATATAACCATGAGCCCCCATATTTACAGCTTTTAAAATATAATCATCTCTATCGTACAAAGACAAAAACAATATTTTAACCTCGTTATTTTTACGAAACAATTCTTCTGAAGCATCCAAACCACTGTACTGTGGCATAGAAATATCCATCAAAATAATGTCTGGCTGAAACTGATCGTATTTTACAATGGCTTCATAACCGTTACTTGCTTGAGCCACTACTTCCATATCAACTTCATTATCTATCAACTGAACCACACCATGACGAAATATTTCATGATCATCTACCAACATTATTTTTTTCACTTTCATAAACACTTATTTATCTTCATCCAAAGTAGACGCTTTATCTATAGGGATTTCTACTTTAATCTCCGTTCCTTTTTCTAATTCCGAGCAAATAGACAATTTTGCATTCAACAACTCTACTCTATCTTTTATATTGCGAAGTCCATGTGTATTAGTTTTGGTTTCAAATATATTAGTACTATTATACTCAAAACCAACCCCATCATCTTTCACCTGTAAAGTTATAAATTCAGCATCAGATTCTACAAACACATGTACGGTATCTGCATTAGAATGTTTTACCGCATTGTTCAACGTTTCCTGTAGAATTCTATAAATTGCAATATCTCTTTCTGGATTTTTTTCTAAAATATCATAATGATCTTCATAAACAATATGATATCCTGTGTTTTTACTAATATTTTTTATCAAGTCTGACAATGCTGCTTTCAAACCAAAATCTTCCAAAACATTAGGTTGCAACTCAAAACAAATTCTACGAGTTTCATTTACAATGGCATGAATCAATTGATACAATAATGAAATTTCTTTTACATTTTTCGGATTTTTTTCTTCTAAAAACTCCACTTGAATACGCAACGATGTCAACATTTGTCCAATTCCATCATGAATTTCTGCTGCTACTCTTCTGCGTTCTTTTTCTTGACCAATGATGGTTGCTGTATTCCTTACTTTCTGAATAACTATCTGTCTTCTTAACCTTTCTTCGCTCAACAAACGTAATTCCTGTTCTGTCTTTTTTCTTAAAGTGATGTCAAATCCTATCACCAAAAATTGATGCACTTCTCCTTTTTTATTGATAACAGGCATTACAGTTACATCTAACCAGAAGCCTGTACCATCAGAAGCATGATCAAAAATTTCTCCTTGCCAAACTTCTTTTCTTAAATCTTGAGATTTTATATGTTTGTAAATAATACTTTCATCCCCCCCCATGTTATTATAAAAAACAGGTTTTCCAATCAGGCTGTTCATACTGTATTTGGTTACATGACAGTATTTATCATTGGCATAAATAATATTTCCTTCCGCATTGATCTTTACCAAATAAGAAGCTTTTTCTAAAGCAAAATTCACTTCTCTCAACTCATTATGAGATTGTTCTAAAATTTGATTGCTATCTCTTAAAGCATTTGCCAATTTTTTGGTTTTCTTTTCCGATTCAATCAATCCATTAAAACTAATTTTTATTTTTTTAGCCAATGGGATAAAAATAAAAACAGCTTCTAACATTAACATAATCAACACAATGGTTAACAGCGCATATTCTATATTTTTTAAATCTCTAATGTTGATTCTAGAAATTCTATCATAATCAAAAACAATCATTTCCATTCCCAACAAATAAGAATTTTCATTTTCCAGAATGATATTGATATATGGTTTTATTACCGACACATCCTCTATATTTCCTTCGTCCATCAATTCATGAACTTTGTAGGCTGCATTCAAAATACTTCTGTACGGACGGTCTATAATTCTGTACAACTCAAACATATCCAGATTCTTATTCTTAGGCAGACTTAAAAACTCATTACCAGACAACAAGCTTTCGTGCGTATTTTGCCATTGCATCAATGTGGTTTCAAAATCTTTACTATTGGTTCTTAACTCTTCTCCTTTTTCCAATTTTAGACTTAACTTAGCTAGAGTTTGAGAATTGGTTCGTAATCTAGCTGCATAATTGATCAAATGAGAATCGTGAATTTGATGATCTAAATGTTTCTGTATCAACACTTGGCTGATAATGGTGATAACTGCAATTACTGACAAAGCTGCCAAATACAAAACATGGTATTGTCTTAGAGTGCTGTTTGGAGTTTGTGGAATTCCATCAAAAGAAGTAGATTTCATTATTTATTACAATAGTTAAGCTACAAATATACTTAAGTAACACAAAAGATATCACCTACATATTTTAGATTAAAGACTGACAAAACGCAGATTTCAAAACCTTAGAATCCTTATATTTGAACAAAATTACGTACGTATAATGAATAGATGCACAGAAATTGTTCTTAAAAACATCCACGGGACTACCAAGGCTACTACTATTCGGAATCAGAAACCTATTAAGATACTGACTCCCAAATCTCACGAAACCAATTGCCATTTAACCACTACAAATTACGGTGGAGGTTTTGTACAAGGAGATCATGTAAAAATAAATATTGAAGCAAATGCAAATACTACCTGTGTATTAACATCGCAAGCAAACAATAGAGTTTACAAATCGGAAGATGGAAGAACTTGTGCCATTCATCAAGAAATAAACATAAAAGATAATGCCCTTTTTTTTATACTAAACGACCCTTTAGTTTTACAAAAAGACAGCAATTTAAAACAATATTTAACATGTAATTTAGCTAATGAAAGTAGTTTTGTGTTGTTAGATTGGGTAAGCGTAGGGAGAGTAAAAAGCAACGAAAATTTAGAGTTTGATTATTTTTATTCTGAAGCAGAAGTTACCTATAACGGTAAAAAAATACTGTTAGATAAATTTTCTTTAAACCCTAAAACCAGCAATTGTAACTCTCCAGGAATACTAGCTAACCATACTACCTTTGTAAACTTATATATGATAGGAAATACAAAAAGAGCGTTAACTGTATTAAACCATTGCAAACATATTGTAGAAAAATGGCTAAGTACCGAGAGTAAACCTCAGCCAACTTTTGTAGTATCTGCAGATACTATAAACCCCAATTTACACATTCTTAGAGCCTCGGCTACAGAAACCTTAATTCTCTGGAAATTTGTGAAAGAAATTGGAACCATTTTTTTAGACAAAGAACAACTAAACTTTAACCCCTACGAAAGAAAATATTAAAACATGATTACTCCCGAACTACAAATACTACTAAGCACAGCTATTTCTATTGGTGTTATACACACCCTTACAGGACCCGATCATTACGTTCCTTTTGTTGTGATGGCAAAATCTAAAGGATGGACTTTAAAAAAAACATCTTCTGTGACACTTATGTGTGGATTAGGACACGTTTCTAGCTCTATTATTATTGGAATTATTGGAATTATTTTTGGAGTTGGATTGTCTAAAATTGAATTTTTAGAAAGTCAGCGAGGAGATATTGCTGGTTGGTTGTTTATTATTATTGGAGCCCTTTATCTAATTTTTGGAATTACAAAAAGGATCACACATCAGAAACCACACACACACAAATTGCCTAAATTTTTGACCCGAAAAAACAGCGATAGAAAAATATCTCCCTGGTCTTTATTTTTAATTTTTGTTTTTGGTCCTTGCGAGGTATTAGTTCCTATGTTAATGTATCCTGCTGCTCATGAAAACAGCACCGCTATTTTATTGGTTTCTGTTACCTTTAGCATTGCCACCTTACTAACTATGTTAGCAGTGGTACTGCCTTTGTCTTTTTTAACGGTAAAAATTCCTTTTAAAAACATACACAAATACAGCAATGTATTGGTTGGAATTACCTTATTAACTTGTGGAATCTCTATCATCTTTTTAGGACTGTAACAAACAAAAAGGGAGAACCCTTACAGTTCTCCCCTTTATCATGAAAATTCTTTATGCTAATCTTCTAAAGCATGTTTTCTTGCATGTAAAACGTGATCTATAATCACATCTACGTTATATCCTTCGTAAGCTTTTGCAAACACAAAAGGTCCATCTCCACGCATTTTTTTAGAATCTCTATCCATTACATTTAAATCTGCATGTACCAATTTTGCAATATCAATTTTATTAATCACTAATAAATCTGCTTGTGTAATTCCTGGTCCTCCTTTTCTAGGAATTTTATCACCTCCAGAAACATCAATTACATAAATAGAAAAATCAACTAATTCTTTACTAAAGTGAGCCGCTAAATTATCTCCTCCACTTTCTACAAACAAAATTTCTGTATCAGGAAACTTAGTCATCAACTCCTCTAAAGCATTTAAGTTTCCAGAAACATCCTCTCTAATAGCAGCATGTGGACAACCTCCTGTTTCTACTCCCACAATTTTATCAGCCTCTAAAGCTTTGTTTCTTGTTAAAAACTCAGCATCCTCTTTGGTAAAAATATCATTGGTAACGGCTGCTATCTTCATTTTATCAGACAACATCTGACAAATTTTAAGCAACAACGCAGTTTTTCCTGTTCCTACAGGTCCACCAATCCCCACGGTAAAGGCTCTTTTTTTAAAATCTCTATTTTCTACCTGTAATTCTCTGTTAGAGAAAAAACCAGGATTCTCCCAAGTTTCTTTGTGATGTAAAATCTCTTCGTAAATTTTCATAAAATTAATTTTGAAATAATTTTGTATATAAATATTGATGTGACAACTGACACAATTCTAATAAATATGCATTCTTACAAGCATTTTTTACTTCTGGAATAGATGACATATCATAATTATTCGTCACATAGTTTAATAATTCTTTTTGTAGTTGATGTGATTTTGTAGGCCCCAAGGTTCCTAATCTAACCACCACACTTAATTGATCTCTAACATTCATAAACACAAACAACTCACAGATTTCTTGAGCCGAAAAACCCAAACTCCCTAAAGAAGCTGCAAACACCACATGAAAGTCCGTATCTATTTTTTTGTACCAATCCAAATGAGGAACATCGTACAAATTCACTAAAATAGACAACCAGTTTTTTCCTAAAACCACTCCCGCTTTTTTTAAAGCAGGATTCAACAACATTATATTGTAATCGTTAGACAAAAGTTCTAATTCTTCAAAAGTTGTAACGGTACATGCTTGTTTTACAAAAGCCAAATCAAACGCATACATTTGATCTATGTACGATTTTAAATACTGCCTTAACTCCTCTACTGTATTGATGAGTTGAGATTTTACAGCATATTCCATTCCATTAGAATAAGCAAATCCCCCAATAGGAAAAGCTGAATCTGCAAAATGCAAAATTTGATATAAATGATAGTTCTTATTTTCTCCCATTAAAACAAATTATACAATTGTGCCAAAGGAACTTTAGTAGCTGGTTCACAAGTTAAATGATGACCATCTATGGTTACTTTATACGTTTCTGGATCTACAGAAATATTCGGAATACAATCATTGTGTTTCATGTCTTTTTTCCCGATGTTTCTACAGTTTTTAATAGCCACTATATTTTTAGAAATATCATATTTTTCTACAGTTTCTACCGCCGTATGTCCTACCAACACAAAAGAAGTTTGTCCTACTGCATTTCCTTTTGCCCCAAACATAGGTCTAGAATACAAAGGCCCTGGTGTTGGAATAGAAGCATTGGCATCTCCCATTTGAGCTTGAACAATGGTTCCTCCTTTGACAATAATTTCAGTTTTAGCTCCAAAAAACTGAGGCTTCCATAAAACCAAATCTGCCAACTTTCCTACCTCAACAGACCCCACTACGTGTGAAATTCCATGGGCAATGGCTGGGTTGATGGTATATTTAGAAATGTATCTTTTAACTCTTAAATTATCATTCTCTTCATCGGTTTCTAACCTACCTCTTTGCTCTTTCATTTTAGAAGCCGTTTGCCATGTTCTGCAAATCACTTCTCCCACTCTACCCATGGCTTGAGAATCTGAAGACACAATAGAAAGGGCTCCTAAATCGTGTAAAATATCTTCGGAGGCAATGGTTTCTTCACGAATTCTACTTTCCGCAAAAGCTACATCTTCAGGAATATTTTTATCTAAGTGATGGCAAACCATTAACATATCTAAATGTTCATCAATGGTATTTACTGTAAAAGGTCTTGTAGGATTGGTAGAAGATGGAATTACATTTGGCTCTCCACACAACATAATAATGTCTGGTGCATGACCACCTCCTGCTCCTTCGGTATGATACGTATGAATGGTTCTTCCTTTAAAAGCCTCTTTAGAAGCTTCCACAAAACCACTCTCATTTAATGTATCTGTATGAATACAAACCTGTACATCTAACTCATCTGCTACAGACAAACAATTATCTATAGCTGCAGGAGTAGACCCCCAATCTTCGTGTAATTTTAAACCACAAGCTCCCGCTTTTACCTGTTCCACAATGGCTTCTGGATGTGAGGTGTTTCCTTTTCCTAAAAACCCAAAATTCATTGGAAATTCATCCGTAGCTTTTAGCATAAACTCAATATGAAAAGCCCCGGGTGTACAGGTAGTTGCATTGGTTCCTGTGGCAGGTCCCGTTCCTCCACCAATAAAAGTGGTGACTCCAGATGCCAAAGCTTCTTCTATTTGTTGCGGACATATATAATGAATATGTGCATCAATTCCTCCAGCAGTTACAATCAATCCTTCGGAAGCTATGACTTCTGTACTAGGTCCTACAATCATTAACGGATGTACATCAGGCATAATGTGCGGATTTCCACCTTTACCGATGGCTACAATATAACCATCTTTAATTCCGATATCTGCCTTTATAATTCCTGAATGATCTATAATTAACGCATTGGTAATAATGGTATCCAAACAATCTTTACGAGTGACGTTTGAGGCCTGCCCCATTCCGTCTCTTAAAACTTTTCCTCCACCAAATTTACACTCATCACCGTAAACTGTATAATCTTTTTCTACTTCAATTTCTAAACCTGTATCTCCTAAAGTGATTTTATCATTTTTGGTAATTCCAAACATTGCAGCATAAGCTTGCTTACTAATTTCTTTTGCCATAATTTCTTATTTTGCTTGTTTGTTAATTCGTTCCATAATGGTTTCTTTAGACACATCGTCTATACAACCATCTACAAAATTGTTTCCTCCGTAGACAATTTTACTTCCGCTAATTTCTACCAATTCCACACTTTTGGTTTCTCCTGGTTCAAAACGAATGGCCGTTCCTGCAGGAATATTTAATCGATAACCAATACTTGCTGCTCTGTCAAATTCCAAAGCCAAATTCACATCAATAAAATTGTAATGAGAACCCACTTGTATAGGTCTATCACCGGTATTTGTTACATGTAATTCTATGGTTTTTCTATTCTCATTTAAAAGAATGACTCCCTCTCCCACTTTTATCGCTCCAGGATTGGCATCAATTACATTGTCTATTTTGATAGATTTTCCTGTTTTTTGCAAACCAGATCCGTACAAAGCCCAGTTGTTATTTAAGTTTTCATCACAAATAGGTTCGTGCACTGTTACCAGTTTGGTTCCATCAGGAAAGGTTCCTTCTATCTGCACATCATGAATCATTTTTTCTACTCCTGGCATGACATCATCACAACCTAGAATTTTTTTACCTCTATCCATTAATTCTACTACAGAAACTCCCTCTCTTATAAATTCTAATAATTGAGTAGATATTAAAGCAATGGTTTCTGGATAATTTAACAAAATACCTCTTGCATATCTTTTTTGAGCCAAAAACCCCGCATTATGGAGCATTAACTTATCTATTTCTTTTGGACTTAAATGCATTTGATTTTAGTTTGATTGTATTTTACAAAAGGACTATACTGATAAATAAGATCTTAATTCATCCATATCTATCTCTTTAGAAGCTCCTTCTTTGATGACTCTACCTCTATCTAAAATATAAAAATAATCGGTTAAGTATTTCGCAAAATCAAACTTTTGTTCCACTAACAAAACCGTCATTCCTTTGTCTTTTACCAACATTTTTAAAACTTCTCCAATTTCCTGAATAATAGAAGGCTGAATTCCTTCTGTGGGTTCATCTAACAGTAATAAAGTAGGATCTCCACACAAAGCTCTGGCAATGGCTAATTGCTGTTGCTGACCTCCACTTAAATTTCCACCCATACGGTTTCTGAATTCTTTTAAAATTGGAAACATAGTATAAATTTCGTCTTCTGGAATTTGTGCTTTTTTGTTTAAGTTTCCTTCTAAACCTATTTGTAGATTTTCGTAAACGGTTAGTTTCGGTAAAATCTCTCTTCCTTGAGGCACATAACCAATTCCATTCCTTACCCTTTTATAGGTTTGTTTTTTATTGATATCATTCCCTTCAAAAGATATAGTTCCTTTAGCTTCGCCTAACAATCCCATAATAGTTTTTAACGTAGTAGATTTCCCCACTCCGTTACGCCCCATAATGGTTGTAATAGTTCCTTTTTTAACCTCTAAATCTACTCCCCACAAAACTTGACTTTCTCCATAAGAAACTTCAACATTTTGTAAAGACAGTGTGTTTTCTTTTGTGTTTTCCATTGCTTCTTCGTTTTTTATGAATGTGCTTGTTGTTGTGCAGAATTTGCGCTACCTAAATAACAATCTATCACTTCTTGATTGTTTCTTACTTCTTGAAAAGTTCCTTCGGTTAACATTTGACCACGTACCAAAACACTTACTTTTTCTATGGCAATTTGTTCTACAAATTTCATATCGTGTTCTATCACAATCACACTGTGCTTTTTACTTAAATCGCACAATAAGTTTCCTGTTTTTTCAGCCTCTACATCAGACATTCCCGCAGCAGGTTCATCAATCAACATTAATTCAGAATCTTGTAACATGACAATGGCAATTTCTAACCACTGCTTTTTCCCATGTGATAAACTTCCTGCAATCATTTGTAAATCATTCACCAAGCCTACTTTTTCTGCCACTTCCATAATTCTATCTTTATCAAAAGAAGCTAACTTGTAAAAATAAGACGTGAATACATCTTTAGGACCATCCAATCCTAATAGTAAATTATCATAGACTGTTAACCCTGAAAAGATAGATGGCTTTTGGAATTTTCTTCCTACTCCCAATTTGGCAATTTCTACCTCTTTTCTACCTAACAATTCTAAACCTTTAAACTTAACACTTCCTTGTTGTGGTTTTGTTTTTCCACAAACTATATCCATAAAAGTAGATTTACCAGCACCGTTAGGACCAATAATTACTCTTAGTTCGTTTTTTCTTATCGAAAAAGCATCTAGGTTTAAGGCGACCAAGCCACCAAACGAAACTTTTAAATCTTTTACTTCTAACATCGCTTTTCCTTTTTAAGCAGTTTTCACAAACATACTGTTCAACTTCTCTTTCATTTGATCTACCAAACCAACAATTCCTTTAGGCAAGTACAGTACCGTAATTACAAACAACCCTCCTAAAATATACAACCAAGAACTTGGCAATACGGTAGTAAACACACTGTACATTAAGTTTAAAACCAAAGCTCCAACAACAGCTCCTTTTAATTTACCTCTACCACCTAACGCTACCCAAATAATCATTTCTATAGAAGCTTGAACATCCATTCTACCAGGAGTAATAATTCCTGTTTGTGGCATGTACAACATTCCTCCTACAGCAGCAACCATAGCCCCTATCATAAAAATAGCCACGTTATAATGTGTTACTTTGTATTTGGTAAAACGCATTCTAGATTCACTATCCCTAATAGCCACCAAGGCTTTTCCAAATTTTGAATTGACCAAGCTATGACAATACCAGTAAATTACACCTAAAGCAACCAAGCTCCACATATACAGACCAAACTTTACCGAATTGTGTCTCAAATCAAATCCTAAAAAGAATTTAAAATCTGTCAACCCATTGGTTCCCCCTAACATCGTTTCGTTTCTACTAAACAATAAAAACATAGCCAAAGCAATAGCTTGGGTGATGATGGCAAAGTAAACTCCTTTGATACGTTTTCTAAAAATGAAGTATCCTAAAAACCCTGCAAACAGTCCTGGCACAAATACAGACAAAATAAGCGCATACCAGAAATTATCAAAAGGAACCCAAAAGAAAGGCAATTCTGTAACTTGATTCCACACCATAAAACTTGGTAATACTTGACCTTCTGGCAAATTACTCAAGGTCATATACATTCCCATTCCGTATGCTCCCATACAAAAGAACAAGGCTTGTGTCATACTTAAAATTCCTGTGTATCCCCAAATTAAATCAACTCCTAAAGCAGCAATGGCCAAACAAAAATATCGTCCCCAAAGTGTTAAGGTGTTAATTGGAACCAATCCCGTGAAATATCCTATTGGCATTAGCAAGGCAAACACCACTATAAAAATTATATATATTTTATTTTTAAACATCTTTTTAGCTTTTAAAATTAATCATCACTATGTCTACCTTTGTCTGGAAACAATCCTTTTGGCTTGTATTGCAAGAAGAAGAAAATGATTAGCAATAAAATTACTTTTCCATACACTGCTTCATAAAAGAATTCAAACACTTTAGACAACACTCCTATTCCCATGGCAGAAATAATAGTTCCTATCAATTTACCAACTCCACCTACTACTACAACTAAAAAGGAATCTACAATATAAGTTTGTCCCATGTTGGGAACTACATTTCCAATCAACGTCATGGCACAACCTGCAACTCCAGCCAAACCAGAACCTAAGAAAAAGGTTAAGGAATCTATTCTTTTTACAGAAACTCCCAAACTAGCACTCATATCTCTGTTTTGAGTTACAGCTCTAATTTTCAACCCTAATTTTGATTTGAAAAACACAAAATACGTTAGCAGCACCATTATAATAGTCAACCCAATAATAAACAATCGGTTGTAGGGCAACATCAATCCAGCAGTAACATCAATCCCTCCTGATAAAATTTCTGGACTTTTGACTGCTGTAACATCTCCAAAAATAGTTCTAGCCAACTGAATTAAAATCAAACTAACTCCCCATGTTCCCAACAAACTTTCTAGGGGTCTGCTGTATAAATGACGGATGACTAATTTTTCTACCAACAATCCAAAACATCCTGAAACGATGAACGACAAGGGTAATGAAAACCAAAAGAACAAATCAAACCAAGACTCTGGTAAAAAACCAATAAAAAATTGTTGTACACTAAAAGCTGTGTAAGCACCAATCATTACAAATTCTCCGTGACTCATATTAATAACTCCTCCTAAACCATAAATAATAGAAAGTCCTAAAGCCACTAATAATAAAATACTCCCTAGACTAATACCACTAAATAAATTTTGAATGATATTGATGGTTTTTTCTCTATTTTCTATGTCTTCAATTATTTTTTCTGCTCTAGATTTCCCTTCAATATTGGTTGTAGCTTCCACGTATTTGGTAAGTGGTTCCAGCATTTGCACATTCACTTCTTGTTCAATAGCCGTTAAGGCTTTGTTTTGTAGATCTACATCGGAACTATTTAACCAAATACTATAAATAGCTTCGTTTACAGCTAACAAAACATCTTGATTCTCTTCATTTATTTTAAGAGAGGTTAAAAAATCGACATCCCTTAAAACACCTGAAGTTTTAAAGCTTCTAAACGACATTTCTCGAACATTTTTATCTGGATGCACTAAGTTGACTTTCTTAGCCAACACATTGAATTGAGTTCTGATTTTTCTTGACAGATTTACCTCTGAAAGCTCTTTTTCTTGAACATTTATAGGCAGTACTTTTGGATATACAGAATAATACAAAGTATCTCCAGGAAATTTAGTCACTGCAGTTTCTTTATAATTGAACAATCTTTTATCTAAGATTGCTGAAATTAAGGGATACGAAACTACATCATCATTTGCTACCATACAATTGGTAACTTGTTTTAGTTGTGTTGCTTCTTTGTGTAAAATAACATCTACACAAATATCCAACGAAATACCACAAGGTTCAATTTCTTGAGCCCATCCCATGAAAATCGTTAAGAATGCAACAAAAATGGAAATTTTATTCTTCATATTTCTTCTGTTATAATTCTATAAAAAAGAACAATCAATCAGCCTTTAACATAAAAAAACACTGACTGATTGATTGTTACTGTTTATTTACTTAGCATATTGACTAAAAGGCTCTGGAACTACCAAACCTTTAGACTCTGAAATGATATCAAATTGACCATCTGCTCTAATTTCACCAATCAATACAGGCTTTGCCAAATGATGATTTGTTTCATGCATTTGTACTTCTCCACCCGGAACATCTAATTTTAAACCAGACAAAGCTGCTATTACTTTTTCTACATCAGTACTTTGCGCTTTTTCTAAAGCTGCTTTGTACAAATAAACTCCAGCATATGACCAGTGAATCGGATCATCTGTAACACGATCTTTACCACCTGGTAATCCATTCTTTTCACAATAATTTTTAAATTTTTCTACAAACTTGTAATTCTCAGCTGTTTTGATAGACTCATAATAATTCCAAGCAGCCAAATGCCCTACTAAAAACTCTGTATCCATAGCTCTCAATTCATCTTCGGCCACAGAAAAAGCCATAATAGGACAAGTAGTTGCAGACAACCCTTGATTCGCAAACTCTTTGTAAAAAGGAACATTACTATCTCCATTTACAGTACTCAACACGCACGCATCTCCTGAAGAAGCAAATCGCTTAATTTTAGATACAATTGTTTGATAATCTTGGTGATGAAAAGGGGTATATTCTTCAATGATGTTTTCAGCAGGAACTCCTTGAGCCAATAAGAAATTCTTTAAAATTTTATTCGCCGTACGAGGGAAAACATAATCAGTACCTATCAAATAGAATTTTTTATAGCTTCCACCATCTTCGCTCATTAAATATTCTGCAGCAGGAATCAATTGTTGGTTTGGTGTTGCTCCTGTATAAATAATGTTTGGTGATTGCTCTTGCCCTTCATATTGAACAGGATAAAACAACAATCCTTTGTATTCTTCGTAAACAGGTAAAACAGATTTACGAGATACAGATGTCCAACATCCAAAAGTCACATCTACTTTGTCTTTGGTTAACAATTCTTTTGCTTTTTCAGCAAACAAATCCCAATCAGAAGCTGGGTCCACAATTACAGGCTCTAATTTTTTACCTAAAACCCCACCTGCATCGTTAATTTCATCTATAGCCATTAAGACTACATCTTTTAACGAAACTTCTGAAATTGCCATAGTTCCACTCAACGAATGTAAGATTCCTACTTTTATAGTTTCATCTGTAGCAGCAACAGCGGTTTCTGTGCTTTTACTTTTTTTAGCATCGCCACAACTTGTCAACATCATTGCTATTGCAAATGCAAAAGCGACAAAATTTCTTTTTTTAAATTTTAAATTTTTCATGTGATTGTATTTTTAGTTTTCGTTTTTTTTAGTTAAAAAATAAATAATTGTACCTGCAGCCAAAGTTGACCATATGTTTTTGTTTGATCGTTCAAACTCAAATCTTGAAATGTTTTTGTAGTTGATGTATACGACAATCTTAAATTTGTATTGTATCCATTAAACCAATAATTCAACCCTCCACCAAGAACTGTTGTTGTATTGTATTTGTCAAAATCACTTGTAGAAATACCTCCTGTTTGCTGATCTTCTGAATTCATGTCTTGTTTTTCATATCTTATCCAAGGCTGTAGTTTTGTATCTTTAAAGTAATATCCTAATTCTAAATACTGTGTACCTTGTGTAGGAATCATCTCTGCAAACGTATAATCCTCTGTTACATCATTTCCTCCTGTTAGATAAGAATATGCACCGTTTAAAGTTACTGAACCTAAAGTTCCTACAGGCATGTCTAAAAACACATCTCCTCCAATAGCTGTATAACTACCTTGTGTATCTACACCTGCACCAATAGATAATGTTTTTCCGTTTCCTAAGTTAGTTCCTGAATAGTAAAAAGATTTATCCTTGTCAAATACATTGTACACCAATCTACCCACAGTTCTTAAAGGAGACTCATCTGTTCCTGCAAAAGAAGTTCTACCTGAAAAGAACCCTAAACGATATTCTAATTTTTCATTTGCTAAAAAACCTCTAAAATTCACTCCTAAATCACGTCCTAAATTATTTTGTAATGGACTGTTTGGATGCAAATTGTAAGGATATTGATAATAAGTAAAGTCATTTGCCATCAATCCAGCAGCTCCTTGTAACCCATTTCTATTGTGTGATACCAATTGTAAACCTCCAATTACAGAAAACTGATCGCTAAAAACATGTTCGTACTGAGCATCCAAAATCATTGGAGTAATTCTAGTACTCTTGCTACCTGTAATGTCATTTGCTCCATTGACAGAAGTTGTTAGTTCCGTTTCCATAAAGAAATTCCCTTTTTTAGATAATTGAGCTCCAATTAGAACTCTACCTCTATACACAGTAAAATCCGACTCCCAATCACTTGCATCTGACAAACTTGGATCTCCTCCAAATGCAAAACCTTTTTGCTGCATACCCGCATACATGTGAATAATTCCCCCAACATGAATTGACGGCTTGAATACCTCTTCTGGTTTAATAGAATCCATCAATTTTACTTCTGCTTGAATTTCAATACTTTTATCTAATACCGTTTTTATTGGGTTTTCAGCAAAAGCTAGAGAAGAGATCAAAAGACCCGTTCCAATGAATAATAATTTTAATGTTTTCATAAGTTTTTATAGTTGATGTTGATTAAGTTAAAATACGTAAGTATGTCGCGACACTACTTAAATTACTTACGTACACAAATCTATAAATTTACTTGAACGGTGTGCAAATTTTTTACAACAAAGCGATTAAAACATGCAAAAACCTATTACAAACCACTTAAAAAACTACGTAAAAACAATTTTTAAACTTATTCTGAAATTACCTAAGTAATACTGACTTCAAAATTTCTTCTCTCTTATTTTCTTTTTCCAAATCACAATCAAATAAAGCAGTATAAAAAACTTTATAAAACAAAAAAACCTCAATCTTAGAATACTAAGATTGAGGTTTTCACATCAATTTATTCGACAAAAACTACTGTCTTAAATTTTCAAAAACTTATTTTTTCTCTAACGACTTATATAAGTTCTCTAAAGTAGCTTTAATTCCTTCATCTGGCTTTAATTCATTTGCTTTTTCAAATGCAGGAATTGCTCTTGAGTACATTTCTTTGATTTTTGCATCTATCTCATTGTACTTCTTTTTATTTCTTAAATTCTCATTCAATTCATTGATCAAATCTCTCTCATCAGCAAGGATTAGCAATGCTTTGTTGATATATGCACCTCTGTACTCAGGATCAATCTCTATCGCTTTATCATACGCTTCTATCGCTTTTTCTTTCTTTCCTAAATCTTGACTTATCACTCCGTAGTTAAACCACAAGTCTCTATTACTAGCATCCAAAGCAAAAACCTCTTCTAAAGATTTCAAATAAGCTTCCTTATCACCTGTACCATAAACTACAGCAGCATAATCTTCAAAGAATTTTACTTTTGCAGGAAACTCTTTTTTAGCATTGCTTAGCACCTCTAAGGTTTTCTCACTATCTCCTTTTTGATGGTATATTCTAACCAATGAATTGTAATAATCTACTCGAGTTTTGGTTTCTATTTTTAAATCATCTGGCTTTTCATGTGTTTTACGTTTCACAGCTAAATCTCTAGATTCTTTCTTAAAAAACTCATCTACACGCTTTGTATGTTTATTAGTCGCATTATAAGACATATCACCTGTGTCTAACTTCAACAATTGATGTAAAACTTCAGCAATTTTATCATTGTCTTTGGCATTTTGATAGCAATACAACACCATTCTTAAAACATCTCTTCTTTCCGGAACTGTTTTGTAATACTTTTCATAAACCTTACCTGCCTCTATATAATTGGTTTTCGCTAAAGCTTTTGTAATTTCAGAAAAATAGGAATCATTGATGATATTGATATAACTAATTGCCTTATCAGAATAGTCATCTTGTCCCGATTTAACTTCAATCGCTAAAACATGATAAAATTCTTTAACGGCTTTGTCAAAATTATTTTTATTGCTTTTCCCGAAAAAATTCTTTCCTCTTAAAAAATAATAATAAGATTCATATTCTGTACCCACAACAGCATCTTTCTGCTCATTTAAAGCATTAAAAGCTGCTCCTGTTTTAAAAGATTTTACTAATTTTTCAGCCTTTTTCAACTCTTTTTTTTGAGCAAGTGTCGAAAAAGAAATCCCTATACTCAAAATCAATATTATTATTTTTTTCATTGGTAATAATTTATTTATTCTTTATTTGTATCTACGTTAGTTTCGTCTGTGCTCTCAACAACATCCTCCGCCTCTATTTCTACATCTTCATCATCCTTCATTACTTTTGCTACAGCTGCAATAGAATCGTTATCACTAATATTAATCAATCTAACTCCTTGCGTAGCTCTACCCATTGTTCTTAGCTGTTCAACTTCCATACGAATTGTAATTCCAGACTTATTGATGATCATCAAATCATCTTCATCCGTTACATTTTTAATAGAAACCAATTCCCCTGTTTTATCAGAAATATTTAATGTTTTCACACCTTTACCACCTCTGTTTGTAATACGATAATCTTCTAATTTAGAACGTTTTCCATATCCTTTTTCAGAAACAACCAATATTTCACTCTCCATATCATCTACAGCAATCATACCAATTACTTCATCCTTATCATGCGCAAGTGTAATTCCTCTTACTCCAGATGCAGTTCTACCCATTGGTCGTGTTTTTTCTTCTTCAAAACGAATGGTTTTACCAGATTTTAAAGCCAACATTACTTGACTTGTTCCATTGGTCAATTTTGCTTCTAACAACTCATCCCCCTCTTTAATGGTAATTGCCTGAACTCCATTGGTTCTTGGCCTAGAATATTGCTCTAACAATGTCTTTTTAACTTGACCTTGTTTAGTCGCCATAATCACATAATGACTATTGATGTACTCTGTATCTTTTAAATCTTGTGTTACTAAGAAAGCTTTTACTTTATCATCATTTTCTATGTTGATTAAGTTTTGTAGCGCTCTACCTTTAGACACTTTAGTTCCTTCTGGAATTTCGTATACACGCATCCAGAAAACTTTCCCTTTTTGAGTAAAGAACATCATGTATTGGTGGTTGGTCCCTACAAATAAGTGCTCTAAGAAATCTTCGTTTCTGGTAGCCACACCTTTTTGTCCTTTTCCACCTCTATTTTGTGTTTTGTATTCTGACAATGGAGTACGTTTTACATACCCTGCATGAGAAATTGTTACAACTACCTTAGAATCTGGTATCATATCTTCAATTCTCATATCACCTCCTGCATACTCAATAATTGAACGTCTTTCATCACCGTATTTTTCCCTAACAGCAATCAATTCATTCTTAATTATTTCCATTCTTCTTGGCTCATTTGCCAAAATATCTTTCAAATCAGTAATCAACAACATGATATCATCATATTCTGAACGCAATTTATCTTGCTCTAATCCAGTCAACTGACGCAATCTCATTTCAACAATCGCTTTCGCTTGAATTTCAGTCAATTCAAAACGAGCCATTAATTTTTCACGAGCTTCATCACCGTTTTTAGAGCCTCTAATAATTGCAATTACTTCGTCAATATTATCTGATGCAATGATCAATCCTTCTAAGATATGAGCTCTTGCTTCTGCTTTCTTTAAATCAAACTCAGTTCTACGAGTCACAACCTCATGTCTGTGCTCCACAAAATGATGGATCAAATCTTTTAGGTTCAACATCTCTGGTTTTCCATTTACCAAAGCAATGTTATTTACACTAAATGATGTTTGTAAAGAGGTATATTTGTATAATTTGTTTAAAACAATGTTTGGAATTGCATCTTTCTTTAAGACATACACAACACGCATTCCTTTACGGTCAGATTCATCACGAATGTTTGCAATTCCTTCTAACTTTTTCTCATTGACTAATTCAGCAGTTTTTTTAATCATTTCTGCCTTATTCACCAAATAAGGAATTTCGGTAACCACAATACAATCTCTCCCTTTAATTTCTTCAAAAGAGGCTTTGGCACGAATGACGATTTTCCCTCTACCTGTATGAAAAGCATCTTTTACTCCTTCATACCCATAAATAGTTCCTCCTGTAGGAAAATCTGGTGCTTTGATGTATTCCATCAAACCATCAATATCAATATCTCTATTTTCTATATAAGCTGTAATCCCATCAATCACCTCTGTTAAGTTGTGAGGAGCCATGTTGGTGGCCATACCTACTGCAATACCTGAAGCTCCATTTACCAACAAGGTTGGAATACGAGTAGGCAATACCGTTGGTTCGTTCAAGGTATCATCAAAATTTAGACGATAGTCAATCGTTTCTTTTTCAATATCCGACAACATTTCTTCAGATATTTTTTGCATTCTAACCTCCGTATAACGCATTGCTGCCGGACTATCACCATCAACAGAACCAAAGTTCCCTTGTCCATCAACCATCATATAACGCACACTCCAATGTTGAGCCATACGCACCATTGAGTCATATACCGATGTATCACCGTGTGGGTGATACTTTCCTAATACTTCTCCTACTATTCTTGCAGATTTTTTATAAGCTCCAGTTGATTTTATACCCAACTCATGCATTCCAAAAAGAACTCTTCTATGTACAGGCTTTAACCCATCTCTAACATCTGGCAAAGCACGTGACACTATTACAGACATTGAGTAATCAATATATGCAGATTTCATCTGCTCCTCAATATTAATCGGAATCAGCTTTTCTCCTTCAATCATGTATATTATTCTTAAGTTATATTTTTATTATCAACATAGCAATTTACACCTTTTCATCGATTTTACAAGTTGATTAGAGGGGTTATTTAAGTACAAGTTATCAACATTCACCGCTAGACTATACTTAGCTTTTTATCTGTTTTAACAACATACCAAGATCGCAAACAACTGAATTACAACCATTTAAAATCAAGACATTTTGTCTTGTTCAAACAATGGCAGGTTATTTGTAAATTATCTAAAAAAAATCTACTAAATTTACGTAGAACCTAATCTAAAAAACGATAGAATATGGATGATAATTTCTCACAAGAAGTAAAAGATGTGATTGGTTTCAGTAAAGAAGAGGCTATCAGACTAGGTCATGACTTTATTGGTACCGAACATTTGGTGTTGGGTATTATTCGAAATCAAACTAGCAAAGCTAACGATATGTTAACTGCATTAGATGTCAACCTTGAGTATTTAAAACACAAGGTAGAAGCGTTACATCCTATTTCTAGCTTACCAATTCCAGCAGGTGACCGAAAAAATTTGCACCTAACCAAACAAGCCGAAAAAGCATTAAAATCTACTTTTTTGGAAGCTCGATTGTATAACAGTACAACTGTAGATACAGCACTATTATTACTATGCATATTGCGTAACGACAACGATCCTATTACCAAAATATTGGACAAATTACACGTAAATTACAATGATGTAAAATCGTTGTACAAACAACTAAGCCAAGGAGATGACGAAGAAAGTCTTGATGAAGCTATAGAAGATACTTTCTCTGATCCAATCAGTGAAAGTTCTCAAGATTTTTCTGGTGGAAACACGGGTTCTTTTGAAAGAAGTCAACCACAACAAAACAGTCCTAACAAAAAATCTAAAACTCCAGTTTTAGACAACTTTGGTAGAGATTTAACATTTCTTGCAGAAACAGACAAGTTAGATCCTGTAGTAGGACGTAACGAAGAAATTGAACGTGTTTCTCAAATTTTGAGTAGACGTAAAAAGAACAACCCAATGTTGATTGGTGAACCTGGTGTAGGGAAATCTGCCATTGCTGAAGGTTTGGCATTACGAATTGTACAACGTAAGGTTTCTAGAATTTTATTCAACAAACGTGTGGTTTCTTTAGACTTAGCAAGTTTAGTTGCTGGCACTAAATACCGTGGTCAGTTTGAAGAACGCATGAAAGCTTTGATGAATGAGCTAGAGAAAAACGATGACATTATTTTGTTTATTGATGAAATTCACACCATTGTTGGAGCTGGAGGAGCAACCGGTTCTTTAGATGCTTCCAACATGTTAAAACCTGCATTGGCAAGAGGTGAAATTCAATGTATTGGTGCAACAACTTTAGACGAATACCGTCAGAATATTGAAAAAGATGGTGCTTTAGAGAGGCGTTTCCAAAAGGTAATTGTAGAACCTACAACCGAAGAAGAAACAATTCAGATTTTGCACAATATCAAAGGTAAATACGAAGATCATCACAATGTTACTTTTACAGATGAAGCTATTGTGGCTTGTGTAAAATTAACAAACCGTTACATGACCGACCGTTTTTTACCCGACAAAGCTATTGATGCCTTAGACGAAGCTGGATCTAGAATTCACATTACAAATATTGTGGTTCCTAAACAGATTATTACGCTAGAAGCAGAGTTAGAAAACATCAAAGAGAAAAAAACAAAAGCAGTCAACGGACAAAAATACGAAGAAGCTGCCAAGTTAAGAGACGATGAAAAAAACATGGAAGCTGCATTGGCTTCTGCTCAACAACAGTGGGAAGAGGCTTCTAAACTGAATAGAGAAACTGTTACCGAAGAAAATGTTGCTGAAGTTGTTTCTATGATGACTGGAATTCCTGTAAACAGAGTTGCCGAAGCAGAAAGCAACAGACTGAAAGAATTGCCAAATACCATTAAAGGAAAAGTAATTGGTCAAGACGAAGCTGTGGCTAAAGTAATCAAAGCAATTCAACGTAACCGTGTGGGACTAAAAGATCCAAACAAGCCGATTGGTTCGTTCATCTTTTTAGGACAGACAGGTGTTGGAAAAACTCAACTAGCAAAAATACTGGCTTCTGAAATGTTTGATTCTGACGATGCGTTAATTCGTATTGACATGAGTGAGTACATGGAAAAATTTGCCATTTCTAGATTGGTAGGAGCACCTCCTGGTTATGTAGGTTATGAAGAAGGTGGTCAATTGACCGAAAAAGTAAGAAGAAAACCTTACTCTATTATCCTTTTGGACGAGATTGAAAAAGCGCATCCTGATGTATTTAATATGCTTTTACAAATTTTAGACGATGGATACGTAACCGATAGTTTGGGTCGTAAAATTGATTTCAGAAACACCATTATTATCATGACTTCTAATATTGGAGCTCGCCAGGTAAAAGACTTTGGTGCTGGAGTTGGGTTTGGAACAGCCTCTAAAACGGCACAAGCTAACGACCATATTAAAAGTGTGATTGAAGGTGCTTTGAAAAAATCTTTTGCTCCTGAATTTCTGAACAGGATAGACGATGTTATTTTATTCAATGCTTTAGAACGTACAGATATTCATAAAATTATTGACATTGAATTGTCCAAACTTACCAAACGTATTAGTGGTTTAGGATACACTTTGGTTCTAAGCGATGAAGCTAAAGATTACATAGCAGAGAAAGGCTTTGATCAAAAATATGGTGCTAGACCTCTAAAAAGAGCAATTCAAAAGTACATTGAAGATGCTTTGGCCGAAGAAATTGTCAACTCTAATTTGGGAGATGGAGATTCTATTCACATGAATTTCGACAAAGAAAAACAAGAACTGACCATTTCTATAGAACACCCTATAGACAATGAAACAGAATAAATAAAAAAAGGATGAACTTAACAGTTCATCCTTTTTTTTATAAAATAACATCTCTTAGTTTGACACCTACTTTTTCTAAAAAAGGAAGTGTTGCTACTTTTGTACTATTTTTTAATAATTGTTCTTTTTGTTGTTTTGTAAGTAAAACTTCAGCTTGCTTTGTTATTATCAAAGTATTTTCTACTAACTTCATATTTAAAACTCCCTTTTCTACTTGTTCTTTTGTAACTAAAATCACATCAAGGTGATTCAATTTTAACAGAGAAAACAAATCTTTTCTAGTCTTTTTATCTTTTATAAAATCTAAACAAAGTAACAATGTATTCCCTGTAAATAGGGCTATATCACTAGTTAAAATATCATTAGAAATTTCAAAACTAAAAGGAGTCAGTTCAAAATCTTCGCAATATTCTTCAAACAAAGATTCATCTGTAAAATCATTAATACCACACAAAGCTATTTCTGAATCTGAATGTACAACCAAACTACTAGCTCCATAAAAATAAACTTGTTCATCAGCTGCTTCTGTATAATCTACAACTTCTTTGTTCTTTGTTTCCAAGACAAGATCAATGCTTTCGTAAAAATTAGATACGTTTTTCACAGGCGAAACCGCTATATTATCTTTGTTTTCAAAAAACAAGTCTGAAAGAACAATAGGCTTCTTATCAACACCAAACAATTCTAACACCTCAAAATCACCTAGTTTATTTAAAACTTCAAAATCTCTCTGCAACAATTCTTTTTGAGTATTGGGCAAATATCCTAAGGATTTTCCAAAATCCCAATTTCTAAAATCTACTAATATCATTTATACTTTTTTTATCACATAAGTTACAATTCCCCAAATCACCAATTCTTGATCATCTTCTACTTTTATTTCTGAAAATGATTTGTTTTCTGGAACCAAATATACAGCTTCACGGGTAACTCTTAAACGTTTTACGGTAAACTCACCATCCAACATACAGACAGCTATCTTATTGCTCTGAGGCTCCAAACTTCTATCAATCACTAATAGATCCCCATCAGACATTCCTGCATTTATCATAGAATCACCATCCACTCTTGCAAAGAAAGTAGCTGTTTCATTTTTAATCAGCTCCTTGTCTAAAGAAATTCTTTTTCCTTCAAAATCTGCTGCTGGAGAAGGAAATCCCGCTTTAATTCCTTCTTCTATAAAAGGTAATTCTATAAAACCTTCTGATTCATATTTATAAAAAGTCAAATTCATCATCTACAGTTTACCTTAATGATATCGTTTATATTTGTAGTATATTGGGGAGACAAATGCTCTTGTCTCATTTTCCAAGTTTGTTTTATATCCTGATTCGCTAACTTAAGTTTTCCCTTTCCTAATTTTTCATTCATCTCATCCATAGTGTGCATTAACAACCTATGTTTGGGGTTTTCATCTGCAAACAATCTAGTTTGATGCATATTTGCAGGTTTGATAGAAATCAAAACAACTCCAGCCTTTTTGTATGCATAACCTTCTTTAAAAATATCACGTAATTTTAGTAGTACCTCTTTTGTAATAGTAATACTAGAGCTTGTTTCAAAACCAAAATGCACCATTGCACTCAATTTAACGTATTCTTTTCCGTAGCTATTTGATCTTAAAAAAAGATATGCACCACCGCACTCACTCTTCTGTTTTCTTAATTTCTCAGCACAACTATTCGCAAATGTAGCCACACGTTCTTCTATTTCCTTTAAGTCCGACAATGCTTTAGGAAAACTTCGAGTTGTCATTATCGTCAATTTGTCTCCCTCTTTTTCAGCTGCGATTGTGGGCTTACCTTCTAAATCATGTTTCAACCTTAAACCAACTACCGAAAAACGATTTCTTACCAATTCATCAGACAACAACGTATAGCCATAAGCTTTGTCAATACTCATTACCTCTAATTGTTTGCTCAACCTTCTACCTATTCCCCAAACATCACTAATATTTGTCCATTGCAATGCTTTCACTCGCTGTTCTTCCGTTCCTATCACATAAACATGATTCGTTTTCTCAGGGAATTTTTTCACAATATTATTTGCTATTTTAGACAATGCTTTACTTTTTGCAATCCCAACACTAACGGGCAAACCTAACTGACGTAATATTTCTTTCTGAATTTTTTTTCCTATCAACATTGCCTCCTCCTCAGTTTTACCATGCAACCTAAAAAAAGCTTCATCTATAGAATAAGGTTCCAAAGCATCTACATATTGTTCAATAATTGTCATTACACGAGAACTCATATCACCGTATAGCGAATAATTAGATGAAAAAACATGTATTCCGTAGGCTTTAAATTTCTGCTTATATTGAAACGCTACCGCTCCCATCGGAATATCATCAAAAACTTTAGTCTCATTACTACGTGCTATTACACAACCATCATTATTAGACAAAACTACAATTGGTTTTCCTTTTAATTCAGGTCTAAAAGCACGTTCACACGAAGCGTAAAAACTGTTGCAATCTACTATTCCATACATATACCAAAGATACCGATAAAGATGTTATTCATCTGCACTATTCTTCTTTGGGCGTTTCCCCTTTGATTCGGGGTCGTGCTATCACTACTCGCTTTTTGTTTTAGGCAATTCAAAGA
>NZ_JAUOSB010000245.1 GCF_030548295.1 Wenyingzhuangia sp. 2_MG-2023 | reverse complement strand
ATTATGTATAGCTTGATTTTTTTGACACGAGAGATTAAATGAACTTTCATATGATAAATTTTAATTTATTACTTGGGGCTAAATTGCTTGAAATAGATAGAGATAGTTGTTTTTTAGACTAGACCATCCCTAAACAATGGTTGGTTTTGTCTAAACATTAGGGCAAATTTGACTTGATATAGTCTAATCATTTGTTATATGTATGTTTTGTAGTGTTTGAGGTATGTG
>NZ_JAUOSB010000244.1 GCF_030548295.1 Wenyingzhuangia sp. 2_MG-2023 | reverse complement strand
ACACGGGACTGGGATACATCATTGGTACCGTCAGCACTGCTATCACTGTTGACATAAAAGGTATTGAACAAACCATCCACAGAAAAGGTGGTCGCCTCCTGGTCGTACAGCGTGATAGCGGCAGACGCCTGTGCGCTGATAGCTACCGCCGCTGCCATTGGCAGCAACTTGAAGATTTTATTATTTTTCATTTTGTATGGCCCTGATAGTGTTGTTTTTGTCGTACAG
>NZ_JAUOSB010000243.1 GCF_030548295.1 Wenyingzhuangia sp. 2_MG-2023 | reverse complement strand
CAACTGCACCAATCAAGGCAAGCTATACTAGTGCAAGCTAGCAAGGATATCATTGCAATTTATTCATTTAGGGAATCTTACCAATCCCAAGTTTTCATTTTTGCAAGCTTCTATTTATCAAAATACTTTTATAGTTCACCTTTGTCCGAGTCTAGAATTACTACAAGTGTTTCAAGGGTTTAGTATAGCTACTCAAATGTAGTTAGCACACCATCACTAGTAGATATC
>NZ_JAUOSB010000242.1 GCF_030548295.1 Wenyingzhuangia sp. 2_MG-2023 | reverse complement strand
GCATTTATATAATCTGTAATCAACCCATCCATTGTAGCTTTTCCTACAGAAAATTTCCCGTTAAAATTCCAATTCATCTTCTGGTTTCTAATAATATCAACTCCCAAACCTAATTCAAAACCCTGTACATCAACAACTCCATAATTTTGTGCGTATGTTGTTTGCCCAGACTGATAAGGAACTTCATTGTTTTTAAACAAAAGATCTTTTGTTTTCTTTGTATAATAA
>NZ_JAUOSB010000241.1 GCF_030548295.1 Wenyingzhuangia sp. 2_MG-2023 | reverse complement strand
AGCGGTCTGAATGGAATCGTAACAACGCGTATTTGAAACAGTAGCAATGCTGAAACTATCGTAGCCGTCTGAATGAAATTGTAGCTATGCGGAAATTATTAAAAGTGTAAATCTTCGTTGAAAATGCATTTTAAAAAAGTCTGCATTGGGTAACAACGCATAAAAACAATTTGTGTTTGGTTTCTTTCTCAATGTTCTGTACTTTTAAACCATGTCAAATCAGCTCGT
>NZ_JAUOSB010000240.1 GCF_030548295.1 Wenyingzhuangia sp. 2_MG-2023 | reverse complement strand
TATAATTTATATAGTTATGTATATAAACTTTATTTTTAATATTCTTTTATCTTTTATATTTCTTTTAAGAATTTTTTCTTAAAAGGTTTTGGTTTTTATTTTTATTGGTTTTTATTTATTTCTTTAAAAATAATTTTTTTTTGTGGTAATTCTTTTGAATCAATTTAAAAAATTTCTTGATTTTTTTTTGTTTTTAAATCTTTATCTTATAAACTTCTCCTATTTATAG
>NZ_JAUOSB010000239.1 GCF_030548295.1 Wenyingzhuangia sp. 2_MG-2023 | reverse complement strand
AAATAATCAATTTGAAAAATAAAAATTAGAAATGTAAGGAAAGTTACCTATACTAACTGTCCCACAATTTCACCAAGACACTCTTATTTATAAAAAAGAAATTCAAGATACGAGTTGCATAAAAGCAGACTCTAAAAAACATCTCACTAATACAACTATATCTATTCAGACTAGAAAACGTAAGTCTCCTTATCATTAAAAAAAGTATAATTAAAAAAGGAGTGGGGGT
>NZ_JAUOSB010000238.1 GCF_030548295.1 Wenyingzhuangia sp. 2_MG-2023 | reverse complement strand
CAATAGCACCTAAATTAAAATAATATAAATAAATATTACCAAAATTAAAAGATAATTTATTCAATTAAATATCAGTAATAGTAAAAGTATAAAAATAAATTTTAGAATGAAAAAATACTTTAAAACGAAAAAAATAAAAAACAAAAACTTAAAAACAAAATACAAATCAAAACGAATAACAAAATTTCTTGATCATAAAAAAATAACCTAACAAAAAATACATTTCAAA
>NZ_JAUOSB010000237.1 GCF_030548295.1 Wenyingzhuangia sp. 2_MG-2023 | reverse complement strand
AATCAAAAGCAACTTAATTATATATTTCTCATATTTAAAAACAATAAACCGAAATAAAACTCACATATAAAACACACCAAAACTACTATTTAATTTTCTAAAAAAATCATAACATACTAAAAAATAGGTTTTTAAGAAAATAAAAAACTCAATACAACTACAAATAACATACTTCTAGATGTACCAAAGACTTTTCTTGGCTTAGTTTGTATCATAATTATTGAATATG
>NZ_JAUOSB010000236.1 GCF_030548295.1 Wenyingzhuangia sp. 2_MG-2023 | reverse complement strand
GAAACAATTTGTCCTTTACGGATTTCAACAATGGCTGCTTTTAGACCTTTTTCGGTCACCCCTTGGTCCTTTAATAACAGGCTAACAGTGTCTTTGTTTTTTAACAACGCAATTAATAAATGTTCAATATAAACATATTCATCGTCCATTTATTTAGCAATGTTTCTAGCGTCTGTCAATTTTTTAGACGATTTATCGGATAAACCTATTATCCCTCCACTAACCATAG
>NZ_JAUOSB010000024.1 GCF_030548295.1 Wenyingzhuangia sp. 2_MG-2023 | reverse complement strand
TCGCTACCGTTTGTGTAAGCTTTGGCAATGGTTGCAGTTTCAAAGTCTTTTTTAACAGCGGCTTTTACAGCTTCAGGTAATTCTTCAACAGATATTTCAGTGAATTCTTCGTTCATAACGATGTTGATTGTTTGAACAGGTAAAATGTTGTTAGCGAATGCAAAAGTTGAAACTCCACTTGCTAAAATTGCTACAGATAGGATGATTTTTTTCATGATATAAATATTTTAATGTTTGTAATTGTTTGTTTTGATTTGTTAATTTTTCTTGGAAAGATTATTTGATAGCATCTTCTTTCAACCAGTTTCCATCTTTGTCTACATAAGCAATGTTTGTACTTCCGTCAATGGTCAATTCTAATTTGTATTGCTCGCTACCGTTTGTGTAAGCTTTGGCAATGGTTGCAGTTTCAAAGTCTTTTTTAACAGCGGCTTTTACAGCTTCAGGCAATTCTTCAACAGATATTTCAGTGAATTCTTCGTTCATAACGATGTTGATTGATTGAACAGGTAAAACGTTGTTAGCGAATGCAAAAGTTGAAACTCCACTTGCTAAAATTGCTACAGATAGGATGATTTTTTTCATGATATAAATGTTTTAAGGTTTGTAATTATTTACAATTACTATAAAGAAAGAAACATGCCAGTAGGTGTGAGTAATGAAAGATTTTGTCTTAGTTATCTCTTTATCAGTTGTTTGTGGTTTTGTGGGCGTTTTTTTACTCAGAATTATTTGAGTAAAATGTGTGTAATCCCATAAAGGTGTGTGTAAATTTTACTCACTTTTTTAATACCATAACAACTTTTAATTCTAAAAAGTCAGTTTGATATTTATGAAAGCTTTGTTTTTTTCGTAAATTTGTACTCTATGAAAAGTATCTTCCATAAAATAACATCTTTGTTGATGGCATTTGTAGTTTTATTTTCTACAATGTCATTTACTGTTGATATGCATTTTTGTGGAGACATGTTGATGGATACTTCGGTTTTTCACAAAGCAAAGAGTTGTGGAATGGAAATGACCAAAGAAACATCAAAAAATGAAATTTGTGTTTTTTCGGAAAAAGGATGTTGTAATGATCAACAGATTTTGGTTGATGGGAATAGTGAATTGCAACAATCTTTACATGAATTACAACTAAACAAGCAACTTTTTATAGCTTCTTTTGCATATACTTACATGCAACTTTTTGTAGGGGTAACTAAAGAAAAAGTACTTTACCAAGAGTATAAAATTCCACTTGTCACAAAGCGAATATACAAGCTAGACGAGTCTTACCTAATTTGATTTAAATCGTAGATTTTAGATCCTGTAACGAATTGATGTTGTGGGATGTTTCGTAGTATTCTTTGTTTTAGGAATACACAATATTTAATCGTTTTAAAATCAATATAATGTTGAATAAAAGCATCAAATTCTTCATAGAAAACAAACTGGTTTCTATTTTACTTTTTATTCTATTTGTAGGATGGGGAGCTGTAAATTCTCCATTCAATTGGGAATTGGGATTCTTGCCTAGCAATCCTGTAGCTGTAGATGCTATTCCAGATATTGGAGAAAATCAACAAATTGTATTTACCAAATGGGACGGACGTTCTCCTCAAGATCTAGAAGATCAAATTACGTATCCATTAACAACTTCATTATTGGGAATACCAGGTGTAAAAACAATTCGTAGTTCATCTATGTTTGGTTTTTCTAGTATTTACATCATTTTTGAAGAGGACATAGAGTTTTATTGGAGCAGAAGTCGCATTCTTGAAAAATTAAATTCGTTGCCTGGCAGTTTACTTCCAGATGGAGTAAAACCTTCTTTAGGACCTGATGCAACAGGGTTGGGGCAAATATTTTGGTATACTTTAGAAGGACGTGATGCCAAAGGAAATGTTACAGGAGGCTGGGATTTACAAGAGTTAAGAAGCATTCAAGATTATTATGTGAAATATGCACTTTCTGCTGCAAGTGGTGTTTCAGAAGTTGCATCTATTGGAGGATATGTAAAAGAATATCAAATAGATGTAGATCCTGAGTTGATGAGACAGTACCACATTCAGTTACAAGATGTAGTAAAAGCGGTAAAAGAAAGTAACAAAGATATTGGTGCTCAAACTATTGAAATGAACAAAGTTGAATACCTTGTTCGTGGTTTAGGTTATGTAAAATCCATAGAAGATATTGAAAATTCAGTGGTTTCTTCTAAAGAATACGTTGCTGTCAAATTGAAAGATATAGCTAAAGTTTCACTTGGACCTGCTGCACGAAGAGGTCTTTTAGATAAAGAAGGAGCAGAGGTCGTTGGGGGAGTTGTAGTGGCTAGATATGGAGCCAATCCAATGGAAGTCATCAACAATGTAAAAACTAAGATAAAGGAACTAAAAGCGGGACTTCCTACCAAAACATTAAAAGATGGTCGTATTTCTCAAATAACTATTGTTCCTTTTTATGATAGAACCGAATTGATTCAAGAAACCTTGGGAACTCTAAATGAAGCATTGGTTTTGGAAATATTAATTACCATTTTGGTCATTATTGTAATGGTGTTTAATTTGAGAGCTTCTGTATTGATTTCAGGATTGCTACCTGTTGCGGTATTGATGGTTTTTATTGCAATGAAATTTTTTAATGTAGATGCCAATATTGTGGCTTTGTCTGGAATTGCAATAGCCATTGGAACCATGGTAGATGTTGGTGTCATTCTATCAGAAAACATCATTAGACATTTGGATGAAGCCCGTGATCAACTAAAGGAAAACAAGAATAACAAGACAGATTTGGTAGTAGATCCACAAAACTCAAAACGTAGTATGGATCGTATTGTTTACAAGGCAACATCAGAAGTTTCAGGAGCTATTGTTACCGCAGTAATGACAACCATTATTAGTTTTGTGCCCGTATTTACCATGATTGGCTCTGAAGGAAAACTATTCAGGCCCTTGGCTTTTACAAAAACCTTTGCATTGATTGCTGCATTAATCATTTCGTTGTTCATCATTCCACCATTTGCAGCCATGATTTTTAGAAAAAGAACTTTTCAGAAAAAAGTTCAATATTTATCAAATGCTCTTTTAATTTTTACTGGATTTTTAGCCTTATTTTATGGCTATTGGCTAGGTTTGGTTTTAGTGATTTTTGGTTCGATAGCTCTAGCAAGTTGCTATTTAAAAAAAGAAGAAGTAAGCTTTTCAGTGTTCTCTTTTCGGGTTTGTTTGTCTAGAAATGTGATGAATATTGTGGTGTCTACTTTTGCAATTGTAGTTCTTTTGGCAACCTACTGGAGGCCTTTGGGAGTTGATAAAAGTATTTTGATCAATCTTGTTTTTGTTGCAACCATCTGTTTTGGGTTTCTAGGTGTTTTCAAAGTTTTTCAATATTATTATCTTCAAATTTTGCAATGGGCATTAGATCATAAGTGGTTGTTTATCATCATTCCTGCTACCATAACTATCTGTGGTTTTGTTATTATGAAAAATACAGAAAAAGAATTTATGCCTTCTTTGAATGAAGGTTCATTTTTATTGATGCCTACATCTATGCCTCATGCTGGAGTAGAAGAAAATAAGAGAGTCTTGCAGCAACTAGACATGGCAGTTGCAAGTATTCCAGAAATAAAAACGGTTGTTGGTAAGGCAGGAAGAACTGAATCTGCATTAGATCCTGCTCCGTTGTCTATGTATGAAAACATGATTCAATACAAACCAGAATACATGTTGAATACTAAGGGAATACGTCAGTGTTATAAGGTAAATAAGCAAGGTGTTTTTGTTTTAAAAGACGGAAAATTAGCTTATGATGGAAGTGAAAGGTTGAGTGTGTTTTCTGATCAAAAAATAACCACAAATGATTTGGAAACAAACGTATTAAATTCACAGTTGATTGAGGATGAAGAAGGAGCGTTTTACCGAAATTGGAGACCTCAAATAAAAAGTTCGAATGATATTTGGAAAGAAATTATTAGGGTAACTAAATTGCCAGGTATTACATCGGCACCCAAATTACAACCCATTGAAACTCGTTTGGTAATGTTGCAAACAGGGATGCGTGCTCCTATGGGGATAAAAATAAAAGGACAAGATTTAAAACAAATAGAAAGATTTGGACTTCAGTTAGAGAAAATTTTAAAAGAAGCTGAAGGAGTAAAATCGGAAGCTGTTTTTGCTGATAGAATTGTCGGAAAACCCTATTTGTTGATTGATTTGGATCGTCAAAAAATAGCACGTTATGGTATTTCTGTAGAAGACGTTCAAAACACATTAAAAGTTGCGGTTGGTGGTATGGTTCTTACTCAAACAGTAGAGGGGAGGGAGCGTTATGGTATGCGTGTTAGATATCCTAGAGAATTGCGTAGCAATCCAGAAGATTTAAATCGTATTTATGTTCCTGTTGGAGATGGAAATTCTGTTCCATTGAGTGAATTGGCTACAATTAGATATGAACAAGGACCTCAGGTTATTAAAAGTGAGGACACTTTTTTAATAGGCTATGTTTTGTTTGATAAATTAGACGGTTTTGCAGAAGTAAATGTAGTAGAAAATGCACAAGAATTGATTCTTCAAAAAATTGAATCTGGGGATTTGGCAGTACCCAAAGGAATCAATTACCAATTTACAGGTACTTATGAAAATCAGTTACGGGCAGAAAAAACACTATCCGTTGTGGTGCCATTGGCATTGATGATTATTTTCTTAATTCTGTATTTTCAGTTCAAATCTGTGTCTACCACTTTAATGGTTTTTACGGGTATATCAGTTGCGTTTGCAGGTGGTTTTATCATGATTTGGTTGTATGGTCAAGAATGGTTTTTAAATTTTAGTCTTTTTGGAGAAAATTTAAGAACGTTGTTCAACCTGCAAACCATCAATTTAAGTGTTGCCGTTTGGGTTGGATTTATTGCTTTGTTTGGAATTGCCACAGACGATGGAGTGGTTATGGCAACTTATCTTACACGAACTTTTGACAAAGAAATTCCTGTAGACACAAAAGCAATTCGTAAGGCTACATTAGAAGCTGCTGGAAAAAGAATCAGGCCTTGTTTGATGACAACAGTAACTACTGTTCTGGCTTTGCTTCCCGTTTTAACTTCAACAGGAAAAGGGAGTGATATCATGATTCCGATGGCAATACCCATTTTTGGGGGAATGGTAATTGACATTACTTCTTATTTTTTAGTTCCCGTTCTGTTTAGCTGGAAAAAAGAAGTGGAAATAAAAAAGAATGTATTGGAGTCTAATAATGAAGTTTAAAAGAAACAAGATGATACAATCAAATAGTACAAATCCAAAGTTTAAAACGACATATGTGGAGCAGCATTTGGAATTCTTTTCTCTAGTTTCTAGTGTATTGCTACTGTTTTTTTTGATGACTTTTCAAAATGTAAAAGCTCAAAGTTTAAATGAGTACATCCATTTAGGTTTGAAAAACAATCCTGCAATCCAAAAAATTGCACTGCAATATGGAATTGCCAAAGAAAAGATACATGAAGTAAATACGCTTCCCAATACAGAATTTGGTTTGGGATATTTTGTGCTTCAACCAGAAACTAGAACGGGAGCACAGCGTTTTAAAGTTTCTGCAAAACAAATGCTACCTTGGTTTGGAACCATAACTTCTAGAGAGAATTATGTCAGTTCTTTGGCAGATACAAAATACCAAGATATTGTAATTGCCAGAAGAAAGTTGATGGCATCTATCTCTCAATCGTATTACAATTTGTATGCAAACAAAGCCCAACAAATAGTGTTGATAGAGAATAGCGAATTGTTAAAAACCTACGAAACTTTAGCATTAAATGCTGTAGAAGTTGGAAAAGCTACAGTGGTAGATGTGTTGCGTTTGCAAATGAGAAAAAATGAATTGGAGCAATTGGAAAAAGTTTTGAAACAACAATTTTTGGCTGAGCAGGCGAGTTTTAACAAGTTGTTAAATAGAGATAGTGAAATAGAAATTCAAGTCATGAGTAAGTTGACAATTCCAAAAGAGTTAGAAGAACTTAAGGTTGAAAAATTGGCATTGCATCCAGAATTGTTAAAATACGATAAATTGTATGAGTCTGTAGAGCAATCTGAATTGTTGAATCAAAAAGAAAGTAGTCCTTTGATTGGTTTTGGGATTGATTATATCAATATTGAAAAACGACCAGAGATGAGTTTTGTAGACAATGGAAAAGATGTTTTGATGCCTATGTTGGCGGTATCTATCCCTATTTTTAATAAAAAATACAAGTCAAAAACAAAACAAAATGAATTGCAAGAAAAGGAAATTAAAATGCAAAAAAAAGAACGATCCAATGCACTTGAGTCACGTTTGGAAAAAGCGATTCGAGATCGGATTTCTGCAAAAATAAATTATGAAACTCAATTAAAAAATTTAGAACAAGCAGTGCATGCCGAAACTATTTTAATGAAAAGTTACGAAACAAATCGTGTAGACTTTAAGGAGGTTTTAGACGTTCAAGAACTGAAATTAAAGTTTCAGTTACAACAAGTAGCATCTATAAAAAGTTTTTATATACAAACAGTTATAATCAATTATTTAATTCAAAAATAAAACAAATAAAAATGAGAAAATCAACAATCACATTCGCAATTTTAGCAATGAGTTTTTTAAGCTTAACGTCTTGTAAGGACAACAAAAAAGAAGAACATCATACAACAGTAGAAAATAACAAATCTATTGAAACTACCCATTCTGAAAACAAGGAAACAACTCAAATTATTGAGGCATATCTTCAGCTTAAAAATGGTTTGGTGGCAGACGATAAAGAAGCTGTAACCAAAGGAGCCAATCAGTTAAACACCGCTTTTACGGAATTTGACATGAAACAATTGGACGGAAATACTCATGAAAAATACATGAAGATTTACAATAGTGCCAAAGAGCACGCAGTACATATTTCCACAAGCGAAATAGCACACCAAAGAGAGCATTTTATAGATTTAACATCAGATATTAGTGATTTGATAGCACTTTTAGGAACTAGCAAAACTTTGTATCAAGATTTTTGTCCTATGGCAAATGAGTTTAAAGGAGCATATTGGTTTAGTGAAGTTAAGGACATTAAAAATCCTTATTTTGGAGCAAAAATGATGACTTGTGGTGCTGTGAAGAAACAAATCAACTAAAAAAAGTTGCTACGTAAATGTTAAAATAACTTATTGCAAAATTCAATAGAAATAATGAGTGAAATACTTCACATCAAAAATATGGTTTGTGATCGTTGCAAAACCATTGTTCAACAAATACTCGAAGAAAATGGGTATGAGATTAAACAGGTAGAACTCGGAGAAGTAAGGATTGAAGGGAATGAGTTTAGAGATTACAAACAACTTGAACAAGCATTAAAAAAGAATGGGTTTGAGCTTATAAAAGGAGAGTTAGATTCTCTAATTGAACAAATCAAAACAAAAATCATTCAGAAAATAGAAGAAAATGATACAGAAGGAATTTCTGTATTTCTGTCCACTGAATTAGGAAAGACATTTTCGGCATTAAGTAAAATATTCAGCAAGTCTGAAGGTATTACAATAGAAAAATATATCATTAATTTAAAAGTTGAAAAAGTTAAAGAACTGATTCAGTTAGGGCAATTAAATTTTTCGGAAATAGCGTATAGTTTGAATTATAAAACAAGCAGTCATTTGGCAAAACAATTTAAAAATACAACAGGAATCTCTATGACTCAATTTAAAGATTTGAGAAAATGGGATAGAAAATCAAGAGACCAAATTGTGTAAGCATTCATCCTAATTGTACAAATAAAGACTCGTGCTAATTTCTATTTTTGGAGTATCATCAAATACGAGAAACATGAAACATACTTATCACATACACGGAATGACTTGTAATGGTTGTCGTGGACACGTAGAAGAAATATTGAATAAAGTAACCGGTGTTGTTGCTGCAAAGGTTGATTTAGAAAAGGCAGAGGCATCTATAGAAATGGATGCACATATTCCTTTGGAAAGATTTCAAGAAGCGTTGCAAAAAAATGGGGATAGGTATGAAATTTATAAAGACAAGAAGCATCATCATTCTAAACCCAAAAAAGAAGAAAAATCAAAAGGAAAGGGAACAGGTGTGTTTTATTGTCCTATGCATTGCGAAGGTGATAAAACGTATGAGAAAGCAGGGGATTGTCCTGTTTGTGGAATGGATTTGGTGGAGGAACAAAACATGGATTCAACGTCATCAAATGAATGGACGTGCCCTATGCATCCTGAAATTGTAGAAGAAGATCCGGGATCTTGTTCTATTTGTGGAATGGATTTGGTTCCAATGAAAGCAGATGTTTCTGAGGAGGAAAAGACTTATCGAAAACTATTAAACAAATTTTGGATAGCTGTTGGGTTTACGTTCCCTATTTTTTTAATAGCCATGTCAGAAATGATTCCAAACAATCCGTTGTATACTGTTTTAGATCAAAAAATATGGAATTGGATTCAGTTAGGGTTGTCAATTCCCGTGCTTTTTTATGCAACAGCTATGTTTTTTAAACGTGCATGGACTTCTTTTAAAACAAGAAATCTAAACATGTTTACATTGATTGGAATAGGATCGGGTATTGCGTGGATTTTTAGTGTTACTGCTTTGTTATTTCCACAAATATTTCCTCAAGAATTTAAAACTGAAGGAGGAAATGTGTTTGTTTATTTTGAAGCTACAACGGTTATTTTAACATTGGTATTGTTGGGGCAATTGTTAGAGGCAAAAGCACACAGTCAGACGAGTGGAGCGATAAAGGAATTGTTAAAATTAGTTCCTGCTACGGCAACTTTGGTAGAAAATGGAGAAGACAAAATAATTGCTATCGACAAAATTAAAGAAGGAGATTTGTTACGTGTCAAACCAGGTGAAAAAATTCCAGTTGACGGAAGTGTAGAAAAAGGACAGAGCAGCGTAGATGAGTCGATGATTACAGGAGAGCCCATTCCAGTAACTAAAAAGGTAACAGACAAAGTGAGTTCAGGAACCATAAATGGAAACCAATCATTTGTAATGAAAGCAGAAAAAGTAGGATCAGAAACTTTACTTTCTCAAATCATACAGATGGTAAACAACGCGAGTAGATCTAAAGCTCCTATTCAAAAATTAGCAGATAAAATAGCTAAATATTTTGTACCAACAGTGTTGATTGTTTCTTTAATTACGTTTGTTGTTTGGGCTGTTTATGGGCCGGAACCTGCTTATGTTTATGCTTTTGTAAATGCCATTGCGGTTTTAATTATAGCTTGTCCATGCGCTTTGGGACTGGCAACTCCAATGTCTGTAATGGTGGGAATAGGAAAAGGAGCACAATCTGGAGTATTGATTAAAAATGCGGAAGCTTTGGAAAGAATGGATAAGATAGATGTTTTAATTGTAGACAAAACAGGAACGGTTACTGAAGGAAAACCCTCTGTAGAAAAAGTAGTCGCAGTAGCAGCTATAGAAACGTCTGATTTGGTGGCTTATATTAGCTCTTTGAATCAACACAGTGAGCATCCTTTGGCAACGGCAATTGTCAATTATGGAAAATTAAAAAAGAGCACAATTGCAACCGTAAACAATTTTGAGACCATTGCTGGTAAAGGTATTGTAGGAACTGTAAAAACTAAAAAAATAGCTTTAGGAAATAGAAAATTATTAGATGAACTTTCCATTACTATTCCACAAAAAGTATCTGAAAAGGTACTAGCTGAACAGGACCAAGGTAAAACAGTTTCTTATATTGCTGTTGCAGATAGTGTGGTAGGATATGTAACTATTTTTGATGCGATTAAAAAAACAAGTCAAAAAGCAATTGATGAACTTCAACGTGCTGGTGTAGAAGTTATCATGCTTACAGGAGACAATAAAAACACGGCGAAAGCGGTTGCAAAACAGTTGAGTTTAACACATTACAAAGCAGAGTGTTTACCCGATGACAAGTTGAATGAAATTGAAAAATTACAAAAAGAAGGTAAGATTGTAGCCATGGCTGGAGACGGTATCAACGATGCACCCGCTTTGGCACAATCGGATATTGGAATTGCTATGGGAACAGGTACTGGGGTTGCTATAGAAAGTGCAGTTATTACGTTGGTAAAAGGAGATTTACAAGGTATTTTAAAAGCTAAAAACTTAAGTCATAACGTTGTGAAAAACATCAAACAAAACCTGTTTTTTGCATTTGTCTACAACGTTTTTGGAGTGCCTATTGCTGCGGGAATTTTGTATCCTGTATTTGGTTTGTTGCTCTCCCCAATGATTGCTGCTTTGGCCATGAGTTTTAGTTCAGTTTCTGTTATTGCAAATGCGTTAAGATTGAAGAAGGTTAAAATATAACGAAATGAAAAAATACAGTATTTATGTAGTTCTCTTAGTCTTCGGTTTTCTTTTAGGAGGATGGTTGATGGGAGGAGAGCAATCTAAAAAAGAAACAAAGCAAGATCATGATAAATTTGTAGAAAAGGAGCACTTGTGGACCTGTGCTATGCATCCACAAATAATAAAAACAGAACCTGGTGATTGTCCTATTTGTGGTATGGATTTGATTCCAGCGGACATGGGTACAGAGGGTTTGTCTGTTGATCAATTTAGCCTTAGTAAAAATGCAATGGCCTTGGCAAACATAGAAACAACGGTTGTTGGTGATGGAATTGATGCGGATAACAACATAAAGTTATCTGGGAAAATTGTTGAAAATGAAGAAACCAATACAGTTCAGGTTAGTTATTTTTCAGGGAGAATTGAGCGCTTGAATGTAAATGCTACAGGCGAAAAAATACAGAAAGGACAGTTGCTAGCGACCATATATTCACCAGAATTGTATGCTGCACAACAGGAGTTAATTACGGCATCGGCTTTAAAAAAGTCACAACCTGCATTGTACAATGCTGTTAGAAACAAGTTGAAATTGTGGAAACTTTCCGAAAATCAAATCCATGAAATAGAAACTACAAAAAAGGTAAAAGAAAATTTCCATGTATATGCAACGGTTTCTGGAACTGTTTTGGAAAAATTAGTAGAAGAGGGTAATGCTGTGAAGCAAGGACAAGCTTTGTTGAAAATAGCAAATCTTACTACGGTTTGGGCAAATTTTGATGTGTATGAAAAACAAATCCATCTGTTTAAGAAGGGACAAAAAATAAACGTAAAAACAAACGCTGTTGCCCATACTTATTTTGAGGCAAAAGTAGATTTTATAGATCCTGTGTTAGACTTAAAAACACGAACAGTAAAATTAAGAGCTGTGTTAAAAAATACTGAAGGAATTTTAAAACCAGGAATGTTTGTTGAAGGGAATTTTGAAAGTGAATTAGCGCATGATCAAACATCATTCTTAATTCCTGCTACGGCAGTTTTGTGGACAGGGAAACGATCGGTAGTGTATGTGAAAGCAAAATTGGAGGAACCTGTTTTTGAAATGAGAGAAATAGTTTTGGGTGTTAAAAAGGGAAGTTCTTATGAGGTATTACATGGACTTTCTATCGGCGATGAGGTTGTTACAAAAGGAACTTTTACTGTAGATGCAGCTGCTCAATTGCAAGGGAAAAAGTCGATGATGAATCAAAAAATAAGAAAAACAACGACAGGATATATGGAGATGACAACAGAAATGGATACAGATGCTGAAAAAATGACTAATGAGTTGATGAATCTGAATGTGTCAGAAACGTTTAAAAATCAGTTAAACAAGGTATATCATTCCTACATCAAATTGAAAGATGCTTTGGTGGTAGACGATGCCAAAACAGCACATAAAGAGGCTAAAACTTTGTTGGGAAAATTGGATCATATAAACATAAAATTGTTAAAAAAGGCAAGTTTACAGACAGAATGGATGTTATTGATGAGAAAAATAAAAATAGCAACACATTCTATTTCTACTACAGAAAATATTGAGGAACAAAGAATGTCATTCAGAGGTTTGTCTATACATTTGACAAAAGCAGTTGAAGTCTTTGGAATTAATGAAAAAGTATTCCAGCAATTCTGTCCAATGTCTGACGGTAACAAAGGAGCTTATTGGTTGAGTGCTTATGAAGGAATTAAAAATCCATATTTAGGAACAAAAATGCCAAATTGTGGAGAAATACAAGCAGTTATAGAAAGCAAATAGTAAAATATAGAAACAATGAAAAAAGGAATTTTAAGTATTGCAGTAGTTGCCATTTTAGCTTTAGCAGGCTGTAAAGAAGGAGTTAAATCAGAAAAAAAAGTTACAAGTACAGTATCTCAGCATGGAGAATTGGCAACATTAAATTTTGGCGTACGAGGAAATTGTGCCATGTGTAAACAAACCATTGAGAAAGCTGTAAACGGAGTAGAGGGGATAGCTAGTGCAAATTGGGATGTAAATGAAAAGAAAATAGAAGTGGTTTTAGACCCAACAATAACCAATGAAATCGCCATTCATAATGCCATTGCAGCATCGGGTTACGATACCGAAAAAGTAACAGCAAGTGGAGAGGCTTATACAGAGTTGCCAGGTTGTTGTCAGTACGATCATGAAATGGAGATGGGGAAATAAGAACAATATTTTTTTGTAGATTGAATATTAATGGATTGTTCCTAGATTTTTTCTGAATTTTGTAGGACTCAGTCCTGTATGTTTTGTAAAGACTTTGGTAAAGTAGGAATAATTATAATAACCCAATGATTCTGCCACTTCGCTAATTGTTTTTGGACTAAAAGTGAGCATTCTTTTACTCTCTAAGATTATTCTTTGAGCAATCAATTCCGTTACAGTCTTGTTGAGGGTTTCCTTGCAAATTCTGTTCAAATGTTTCAACGTGATGTTCATTTTGGAGGCATAAAAAGAAGGAGCTTTTTGAGTTTTGTAATGCTTGTCTAACAAATCATTAAAAAGCTCTATTTTATGATTGTAAGATTGAAAATTGTGAGCGTTTTCGGATAAATAATTTCTAGAGAGTTCAATATGAATCAAATCTAAAAGATTCAATATTTTGTCTTTTTTTCTAGATTTTTTGCGTAAGTTTTCTTGAATCAATTTTTGAAAATAAGGTTCCAAATCCAACCATTCATTTTCGTTTAAGAGAATTTTTGGAGTACTAGTTGTGGAGCTGTAAAAAGGATATTCTTCAATTTTTTTAGTTCCAAAATATAGGTTGTAAATTTCTTGTGTAAAAAAAACAATATATCCTTCAATATCTTTGGATAGTTTCCAATGATGTGCCTGTCCAGGTTGAATAACAAAAACACTTCGTGGTTCAATAGAATAGGTGTTCAAATCTATTTGATGTGTTCCATTGCCGTGCGTAAAGACCACCAATAAATAAAAATTATGTCGATGTGAGTTTTCAATAAAACTATGCGAAACCAAATGGATTTTAAAAGTATTGATGTACAAATCATTTTTTGAAATGTTACAGTTAAATTTCTGAATGTCGTAAACAGGAAAATCCTTCATAAGTATCAATGTCTTTATTGTAACAAAATAAGGGATTATATAGAAAATAAAGAGGAGTTTGATGTCTTAATTTTGTTAAAAATAGTAGTTATATGTTTAAGTCTATCAAACAAATGTTGAACAACGAATGTCCACATTGTCACAAAGGAAGAGTGTTTGAAAAATCAAATAATTTGTTTTCAATACAATTCCCTAAAATGCAAGTGAGTTGTGACCATTGTCATTCTAAGTACCAAAAAGAACCTGGTTTTTTTATAGGAGCAATGTATGTAAGTTACGGATTGACTGTTGCCGAAGCTTTGTGTACCTACTTCTTAACAAGACCTTTTTTTGAAAAAGCATTGGATCTAAGAGTGATTCCAATCATTGCTTTGGTGATTGTGTTGCTTACTTTTTTCAATATCAGAATGTCCAAAATGATTTGGATTTATATGTTCAAAAATTACTCAAGGTAAAAATGTTATATTAAAAACCCTTATGTAATATGATAGAATTAACAATATTATAAATTTCATAACCTTTAGCTAAGAATCATATCATGTTGATTTAAGAATAAGGATATATACTTGCAGTTTGGAGAGGGTAGTTTTGTGGCGAAACTAAACCCACCCATTCATGAAGAAACTAGTACTTTTTTGTGCTGCCTTTTTACTTTTTATAGGTATAGGCTGTGCGCAAACAATTAAGCCCTATTTACAGGCTGCAAAACCCAATTCTATTTATGTGAATTGGAAAACGGACAACGGAAATAATCCTGAAGTTGTTTACGGAACAGAGTCTACAAACTTAGCTCAGAAAGCTTTGGGAGTTACCGAAGATTTAGAGCCCAAAGATTCGGATTACTCAACACCTTACCACTACCATACAGTAAAATTAGAAGGTTTAAGTCCTGATACAGGTTACTACTACAAGGCAAGTAGTGGAGAAACAGACACTTCTGAAATTCATTACTTTAAAACACCTCCAGCATTGGGAGATGATAGTGGTGTTTTGCGATTTATTGCTTTAGGTGATCATCAAATATTAAATTACGATGGAGCTCCTTACTACAAATACAACGAATTGGTTTTGGCTGCAAAAGCAAAAGCAGAAGCTTTGTATGGAACGCCTTTGGCAGATAATTTTAACTTGATTATGAATGATGGAGATCAAGTAGATTTGGGGAAACTTCAACATTATGAAGAAATTCACTTCCAAAAAACAAGCCCAATTACTCCAGATTTACCTTTAATTACTGCGGTTGGTAATCATGAAACTTATGGTGGATCGTATCAAAATGGTGCTATGCAAGCGTATTATGATCACTTTATTTTAGACGACGATTGGTCTTATGGAGGAATCAATTCTGGAACAGAACGTTATTATGCGTATCAGATGGCAAATGTCTTGTTTTTGGTTGTAGATTCTGAATTGACCAATACAACACAGGAAAATTGGTTGCAGAGTGTTGTAAATTATGCTAAGACAGATGACAAGGTAAAATGGATTATTTCTATTGGTCATCGTCCTTATGAAGCAGAACAATATTCAAACGATTATTCATCTTGGTTTGCAAACAGTGCATTGCCAAAATTACATACTACAGATAAATATGTGTTGCACATGGCAGGACATCACCATTTGTATGCTCGTGGACAGTTTAAAAATCACAATAGTTACCATATCATTTCAGGTGGTACTGCATGGCCTCAATATTGGGGAGACAGTAGTAATGAAGATGATAGAGAGGAAACACAAGGTACATGGTCAGATTTTGCTTATCAATTTATAGAAATCAACAATGTTACAAATGAAATGAACGTAAAGTCGTACACTATTGGTAGCTTGACAACATCTAAAGACAATGAATTGTTAGATGAGTTTACTTACAAAAGAGAAGTAGCAACTCCTGAAAAACCAGAAATTACCAATCCTATTGTAGGCACAATCAACTTACCTTACACGTTAAATAGTTCAGAATACCAAACATCAACGTCAGAGGTTTTAAATTCTACGCAGTTTCAAGTAGCTTCTACAAGTGATTTTTCAATTATCGATATAGATTCTTTTAGACATGTAGATAATTATTATGGTCCCGGTGTTACTACAGATGCAACTGTGAATATTGGTTTAGGTAATGGAATTTTAAATTACACCATTCCAGAATATTTTTTAAGCAATGGAACCTATTATACCCGTGTAAGACATAGAGATGCCAATTTAGGTTGGAGTCCTTGGTCTGATGCAATTTCTTTTACTGTAGAAGGAAGTACGGATGGTACTCCATTAATTTATTTGGAGAAATCTTCTTTTGAAACCAATGAAAACATTGATATAACGTTTATCAATGGAAAAGGAGGTAGCAAAGATTGGATTGGAGTTTACAAAGAAGGAAATGAGCCAGGAACCAATGGGTCTACAGCTTACCAATATGTTAATGGAAGTGTAAGTGGAGTAAAAACATTTAAATTGTCTGAAAGCGGAATTTATTATGCATCCTTTTTCATCAATGATGGATATGAAGAAATTGTAAAACGTGTTACTTTTTGGGTTGGAAAAATTCCAGAATTGACATCGGATAAAACAAAATATAACGAAGGAGAAGATGTAACAATTAGTTTTACCAACCATCCAAACAATGATAACGATTGGGTTGGGATTTACAAGATGGGAAGTGAAATAGGAGATGGTAACGAAGTGAAACGTTTGAATGTTGATACAAGTACACAGAATTTAACATTTAGTGGACTTTCAAATGCTTATTATTTTGCAGTTTACCATGTAAAAGGAAGTGATTTAACGGCAGGAGAGCAAATTGCTTTTCAAGTAGGTGAGCAAATTGCAGAATTAACAACGTCTAAAACCACGTTTTCTGAAGGAGAACCTATTACAATTGCTTTTAAAGATGGTCCTGGTATTGAAAAAGATTACATTGGAGTTATTGTAAATGATGGAAAACCTGCCGGAACAGATAATTTATGGACTTACAAGTATTTTGGAGGATTGACAACAGGAACCACAACCATTACAGGAAAAGATTTTAGTCATGGTGGGGCAAATCAATTGCCGTTAGAAGGTTCTTATTACTTGGCAATGTTTACCAACGATAGTTACACGCAGGTTTCAAATGCAATTCCTATTACCATTACAAAGAGTGCTGCTATTTACATGGATCGTAAGATTGTAAATGAAGGAGAGAATTTTGATATCAATTTTGTAAATGCACCAGGTAATACAAAAGATTGGATTGGAATCTATAAAAATGGACAAAACCCTAGAAGTGTTACCTCTCAGAAGTACCAGTACATTGATGGAGAAGCAAATGGATTGAGAACTTTTGAATTGTCTAACGGTGGAGAATATTTTGCTGGTATTTTTGAAAATGATGGATACAATGAACTAGGAGATAGAGTTTCTTTTGTAGTAAGAGGAACTCCAATATTAGAACCAACAAAAGAAGTTTTTTCAGAAGAAGATGATGTGGTGGTAACGCTAACTGATGGAGGTTTGTCTGATGTACAAGATTGGATTGGTATTTATGCCAATGGAGATGAACCAAGTTCTAACAAGTTGTTAGCAAAAATGGAAGTTGTAAGTGATCTTAAAACGTTCAATTTTGGAAAGTTTGAAGAAGGGTTGTATTATGCAGTTTATCACACAGAAAGCTCTTACAATGAAGTTGGAAACCGAACAAAGTTCCAAGTTGGAAATAAAGTAGTTACTATAAGTATTTTACAATCTGACAATTTTATTGGAGAAGCTTTAACATTTACCATTGCAGATGGTTCTGGTGATAATGAAGATTATTTAGCTGTGTTTGAAAATGGAAACAACCCTGCAACAGATGCATTTGTAACGTATATAAGTTTGAAAGATCTTGTAAACGGAGATGTTGTGATAAATGGTGCTGAGGGGGCTTTGGGTGATGAGAATGTATTGCCAAAAACAGGAGGGACTTATTTTGCAGTAGTTATAGACCAGACAACGGGAGAAGAAATTTCAAATCGTGTTAGTTTTATAGAAAATGTAAAACCTACCGCTACCATGAATGTTACCAGTGTAGTTTCTGGTGATGCTTTGGTGGTGAATTACAGCAATGGGCCTGGAAATTCTAAAGACTGGATAGGTGTTTATGCAGAAGGACAAACTCCTGGAGACGTAAATTCTACGACTTGGAAATACGTAGATGGTAGTAATTTAGTTACGGGAAGTGTTACTTTGGCTGGGGTAAATTCAGAAGGGGATTATTACTTAGCGCTGTTTGAAAATGATGGATACAATGAAATTTCTGATAGATTTTATTTTAAAATAGAAGATACTTTAGGTGTAAAAGAAATTAAATCTGATGATAATAAAATAGTTATTTATCCAAATCCATCATTAGGGATTGCTTATGTAAAAGCTGCTTCAGAAATTGAAAAGGTAGAAGTGTATAACATGAATGGGCAGTTGGTAAAAACACAAAAACAAATCAACCAAACAACAACAACTATTTATTTAAAATCTATGGATAGAGGTATGTACGTTGTAAATGTTTATACAGAGGGAACAGTAACTACATTAAAACTTTTGTTAAAGTAGCACTGAAATACACATAATTTTAGAACCTCTCTTTTAACTATTTAAAAGAGAGGTTCTTTATTAAAAAAGTATACAATGAAATTGTTTTTAAAAATAGTAATAGCACTGCTCTTAGTTATTTCTGGAGTCAGTACACAGGCAGCATATCATCCTTTAAAAATGACTTTTAGTAAAATGATACTAACAGAAGATCATCATGCTGAAATTACAACCAAGTTTTTTTTAGACGATCTTACGGAGCAAATAAAAAACAAATATCGCTTGGTAAATGTCGATTTTTCGTCCAAAGAAACCAATGGAATACAATGTTTACAGAGGTATTTAAACTCAAACCTATACGTACGTCAAAAGGATGAAAAAATAGAGTTTAAAATAATAGAAACATCATTTGATGAAGACCATAAGGTGTTGATTGTAACTTGTAAATCAGAAAAAAGGTTTGATGAAAAAAAATCATTTGAATTGTACAACACCTTGTTTTTTGAGGTGTTTTCTAATCAAGTAAATCATCTCAAATACAACGGAAAAGAAAATCGATTTAATTTGAGGCAAAAAAAAAGAGACTTTTATGAATGATTTTCTGTTTTATACAAATCAAGGGATTTCTCATATTTTAGACATCAACGGTCTAGATCATTTGTGTTTTATTATCTCTTTTAGTTTGTTTTACACGTTTAAAGACTGGAGAAAGTTATTAGGAGTTGTTACGGTTTTTACAGTTGGTCATTGCATAACACTTGTTCTTTCGGGGTTTAATATTGTTCGCATAAATTCCGGTTTGGTAGAAACGTTGATTCCTATTACCATTATGATTTCTTGTCTTTACAATTTTAAATGTTTGTTTTTAAAAACAAAACAACAACAATCTAGTCTTTTTACTTACGGGGTTTTATTGGTTTTTGGCTTGATTCATGGTTTAGGTTTTTCTAATTATTTAAGAATGATGCTTTTTGAAGAGGATTCAATATTAGTTCCTCTTTTTGGTTTTAATGTTGGGATTGAAATTGCTCAATTGTTAATTGTTTTGCTGTTTTTAAGTTTTATTTTTATTTCAAATAAAATTTCTATAAATAGAACTTTTGTCCTGTGGTGTGTTAATGGAATAGTAACATTGTTTGTAATTAAGCTTTTGTTTTTTTAACGTTTGATACTAACAATTTGGACTTTCCAATATTCTTTTTATTTATAATCCAATAAAAAATGAAACTATGCAGATTGGCTGCGTAGCGAGACTGTAATCTTGTTAAAAATAAGATTGTTTTGTAATGTGTTGATTTATTAAAATTTAAGAGTTCTTTTTTGGGTTTAGGAATATAAATCGATAATTTGTGTAGTTGATAATTATCCGTACAAGGGTTGATTTGTGTCTATTTTCAAAAATAAGACTTAAAAATATTAGGAAATTAACATATGTAGTCTTAATATTAATATAGTTAGCATGGGATTTTTTAATTTTAAAACAAAAAAATGGAAAGAATTAAAAAAAGAAAAGCTTTTTTTGAAGCGTATTTTCATGAGATGAATGTGGAAAGATATGTTTGCCAATCTTGTGGGTTTACCACAGTCGTCAGTGAGATTAGCTCTAGTGTTTGTCTAGTTTGTAATTCGGTAAATACAAGAGGAAATGAAAAAAATAATGAGATCTCTAATCAGAAAGAAAAAGTAGCATTAGAGCAAACAACAGAAGTGCCTAAAGAGACAGAGGTTACAACTTTAGTTGATTACAAAAACATGCTTGCGAGTATGGATGCTTATGATGAATTTGTTGCAAATCATTATCCAAAAGAAATTTGGAAAAAGAATGAATAATAAAATTCAAATAAGTAATGGTTTCATTCAGTATTTTTTTGAAAACTGTCTAAAGATTTCTTTTTTAGACAGTTTTTTTATATTTAGAAGTTTTATTTTTTCCAAATAGAGATCAAAAAAAAATTGTTTTTACTTAGTATTTAAAGCGTAATTTATGGAGACGGGCTTCCATCTATTTTTTTGCCACCAACATCATGTGTGGGCTAAAGGCTAATAATTCTTCGTTGTTCTCAGTGATTTTAGTGAGTTCTGCCAAGTTTTTTTGATTTTTTTTGTGCAACATATTTGCAAAATAATCTTTGTCTAACCAAGTAATTCCTTCTACAGCAACTAGATTTATCAATTGTAGATCTTGACTTAAAAATTCTTGTTTTAATTCAGTCGGTTTGTGATAATATGCTTCTGCCAACAACCACGGATATTCATTAGGTGGCAAATGAATTCCAGTAGTTAGTTCTTCTTTACACATATCAAAAAAAGGTTTTTTATGAATCAATCCCTGAAGCAAACCTACAATTGTAGAAGCTGCGTGATTGATGGCAAAACCTAAAATAATTCCATCTTTCTTTAAGACTCTTTTGGCTTCTGCAATAGCCTCCAAACGATCTTCTTTTTTTTGCAAATGATAAAGAGGACCGTGTATGATTACCAAGTCAGCAAAATTGTTTTTAAAATCTAAATGTTGTGCTTCGCCTGCTATAACTGCAAATTTATTTTTTAGTTTGTCTGCTCTTTTTTGAGCAATTTTTAAGTGTTTTTCTACAGGCTCTACCATGTATACTTCATGACCTTGTTTGGCTAGCCATTCGGAATATTTACCAGTACCGCCACCTACATCAATGATTTTAGCATTGGGTTTAGCAATATATTTTAGAATAAGTTCTTTGATGCGTTCAAACTCAAAAATTCCCATTCCTTTTTCTAGTCGGGTTTCTTCAGAGGCTTTGGTGTAAAAGACATCTATGTCTCTACTTATTAAATCTTTTTTTTTCATGAGATTGGTAAGAAGTCTTTAAAATATAGTTTAGTTCCAAGCTAAAGATTTTCGGTTGGCCCAATAATTTTCAGGTTTTGTACCTAATGTTTTTAAAGAAATAATTTCGTTGGGTGTTAGTTCTAGTTGTAAGGCTTTTAAATTGTCTGTCAGTTGATCTTTAGAAAAAGCTCCACTTAGTACTACAAACGGCTGTAAAGTATCTATGATAAATCTAAGCGCAATGGCATCAATACCTACATTGTATTTGTCTGCTAAATCATTCAGAAGAGGAGGACAGTTTTTAAAAATAACTCCATTAGCAACCCCTTCTTTGATGACAATTTTTTTACCCAATTGAATTAAATTTGTCAAAGTTTCAAAAGTACTTTGTTCCAATACATTGTACGTAACTTGAAAAACATCAAATAAATATTGTTGATTGATTTTAATTTCCGAAGCTTCTTGTAAAATAGTGCTTTGGTTAGGACCGCTTGTTGTCAAACCAATAGACAAGCCAGTTTCTTGTTTAATTTGAGCTAGTTTTTTTAATACTTTGCTGTTTTCCAATACTCCACTTTCTAAGGTAGCAGAATGAATTTGATAGACTTTTAGTGCAGGTAACATTTCTTCGGATGTTTCCCATTGTTCTAACAGTTTTTCAATACTATGTTCCTTTATTTCGTGGGCACCTTTGTATCCTAATTTCCAATTGGCAACATAAGTATATCCCCATTTGGTAGCTAATTGAGTGTCTTTGTATTGAGTAGAATCTTGCCATTCTTTTAAAAATGCTTCCCCTTTTCCGTAAGACGGAGCAGTATCAAAATAACGAATACCAAGGTTGTAGGCTGTTTGTAGCATAGCCAATGCATTTTGTTTGAAAGCAATTTCACTTTTATCTATTTGTGAATCTTCTTTAAAATTGATGTATTCTGGTCTTCCCAAAGCAGCAAGACCTAAGCCGATTTTTGTCATACACCAAATTTATCAAATTGAACACAAAAAAAGAGCTGATTCTCAATAGAAAATCAACTCTTTTTATAAAAAATAAATCAAACGATTATTTTATGCTTACTGGCTTTACCACTTCTTTGTTAATGATTTCTTTCCAAGTACTTCCAACAGGTCTTATAGACAATATAATTTGTTTTCCTTCTCCTTGTGGAATTCCATCTTTACTCCAAGCTGTTATTTTAACTGTACCTGTACCTTTTTCTACTTTTTTAGTAGATCCTGCAATCCATTTGTTTGTTTTAGGATCTTTAATTTCAATATTAATTTCTCTATTTTCTTTAGCAGAATATTCAACTTCAAAAGAAACAGATTTTCCTCCGTTGATAGAATTTGGTTGGTTTACAAAAGAAACACTATCGTCTAAAGTTTTTACACCAGAACCAATTGTAAAAGGTTTTATAGCTTGCTTATTGATCGTTTCTTTCCATGTAGAACCTTTTGGTCTTATTGAAACAGTTAAAACATAATCACTACTTTTTTCAAAACCCTTTTTAGATTTGATAGTCATTGAAATTGTTCCTTCTCCTTTTTTTACTTTTTTAAGCTGTCCTGCAACCCATTTGTTTGTAGAGACATTCTTTAATTCTAAATTGATTTCTCTATCCTTTTCTGCGTTATAGCTTATTTCAAAAGTCAAAGCTTTTTGACTTGGAACGCTAGTTACTTTTTCAACAAAAGCAACTTTGTCTTGTGCAGATGCGTTAGAGAAAGTAAGTGCTAAGACAATTGTTGCAATGGTGCATTTGATAAAAGAGTTAATTTTCTTCATTTTTAAATGGTTTTTGGTTAATTTTTTGTGAATTAATTAGTGAATACCATAAAAATAGTCAGAAAGAGATGTGTTTATGAACAACGTATCGTTATATATAAGACACATATGATTACTAGGTGTTTTTTTGTTGTTAACTATCTGTATTTGATTGGTTTGGTTTGTTTTTAGATGTGGTTCTTAAGATTGATTTAAAAGTGTTTTTAATTTAGGTTCAATATTTGTTCTACAAAATAATTAATTTGTATTAGTACAACTACTGTTTTGTTGAGGAATTTAAGGTGATAAACGACAATACTTGCGTAATGAATGGTTTTGAGAGTTTTTTTCTGAATTGTTTTTAAAAGAGTTGAGGTGTGTAGCAGGAACTATTCCTTTCAAAATTAAATTAGTACTCATGTTTTCCTACCAAAATAAATGGAGATGGTTTCTATGTGAGGATAAAATCACCATGCAAAAAAGAAAGAACAGTTCAGTTGTATGTAGGTTTTAAGCAATTAACGTTAGGAAGTATATTTTTTAAATTAAATTAAATTTTATTTTGATCTTTAATTTGTTGCTCAGTTTTATACTTTCTGATTTAGAAACTTTTTTATGAACTACAACTCAACATAGAGCAACCTACTTTATTTTTTGCCCAATCAGGTCTTTTGGCAAACCACTTTTGGAGTTCTGGTTGTTCATCATATGGATTTTGTAGCAAAGTATACAATTCATCTATCAAACTGTAATCACTTTCTTCAGCAGCATCAATAGCCAATTGAGACATGTAGTTTCTCAGTACATATTTAGGATTGACTGCATTCATTTTTTCAATTATCTCTTCTTTAGGAATGTTTTCCTGTATCAATCTTTGTTGGTATTGCTCAAACCAAACTTGCCATTCTGTTAACGTTTCTCCTTTCAATTCTTCAGGAATGTAAAAAGCCTCTAAACAATCTTCTATTTGAGATGCTGTAGCTAACAATCTAAAAAAAAGAGTCATGTCTGTTTCTACTCGTTTTAGATTGGTTTCTAAAGACTGAATCAAAATAGCATCTTGTTTGTTGGGATGTTGAATTCCTATTTTAGCACACATCATTTCTAAATTTTGTGTTTCAAACTGTGTTTTGTAGCTAGCCAATGCTTCTTCTAAAGGTTTTGCATCTTCTGTCAATGTATAAAACGTATTTGCCAGCTGGTACAAGTTCCACAATCCAATATTGGGTTGTTGTCCATATCGGTAACGTCTATTTTGGCTGTCTGTAGTATTGGGTGTCCAATCAGGATCGTAATTGTCCAACCAACCATAAGGACCGTAATCTATAGTTTGTCCTAAAATAGACATGTTGTCCGTGTTCATAACTCCATGTACAAAACCTACACGTTGCCAATGCACAATCATTTTGACGGTAGCATTTACAACTTCTTGAAACAATTGCGCATAACTGTCTTTGTCATTTTCTGTTAAATGAGGAAAATAATGGCGAATGGTGTAATTCATCAATGCTCCTAAAGTAGCTTTGTCATTTCTAGAAGCAAAAATTTGAAAACTACCAAAACGGATAAAACTTTCGGATACTCTAGCAACAATAGCTCCAGGTTCGTATGTAGCATTTCCATTGTAAAGCATGTCTCTTAACACTTGATCTCCAGAAAGAGACAAAGATAAAGATCGGGTAGTAGGCACTCCCAAATGATGCATAGCTTCAGCACATAAATATTCGCGAACTGACGAACGCAATACAGCCAAACCATCTGCAGTTCTAGAATAAGGTGTTTTTCCTGCTCCTTTTAGTTGTAAAGTGTAAGAAGCATCTGTTTGTACTTGAAATAAATTAATTGCTCTACCATCACCTAATTGACCAGCCCAGTTTCCAAACTGATGTCCACCATAACACATGGCATAAGGTGCCGTGTTAGGATATATTTGATTCCCAGTTACTAAATTTAAAAATTCTTGAGTTTTTAAATCTTTTTCTTCAAAACCCAACTGTTTGGCCACCTCTTTGTTTGCATGCAACAATTTTGGTGCTTTGGTGTTGATGGGAGTAGCTAGTGAATAACAAGCATTGTCTACCTGACGGGTAAAGTTGTTAGGGTTGCTATCCGCAGGCAATTCACTGGTAAAGGTATTCTGAATATTTAATTTCATGTATTCTTTTTTAGGAAATGATGGATTTCCATTTTTCGCTTCGTTGTGCAATCAATTTTACATAACTACAAACAGCAACAGCTTTGTAACCTTCTTCGGTTAGTTTTTCAAACGTTTTTTCTACCAATTGTTTTCCAATTCCCTGACCGCGTAATGCATTGGGAACTTCGGAATAGGTAAGGTACATTTTATTGTTTTTAAGAACGTAGTCTACTTTTGCAATGGCACCATTCACGTTTAAAATAAACCTGTTTTGTTCTTTTTGATGTTCTATTTCCACAATTAAAATTCTTTTAATTGTGCTGCGTGTAGTTTTCTCAATTTGTTCAATTTAGGAGCTACAACCATGGCACAATATCCCTGTTCTGGATTTTGTTTGTAATAATCTTGATGGTAGTCTTCGGCATCAAAATAATTGATTAAAGGACTGATTTCGGTAACAATAGGATCGTCAAAATATTGCTGTACATTTTGTGTCACCTGTTCTGCAACTGTTTTTTGAAAATCGTTGTGATAAAAAATTACAGAACGGTATTGTGTTCCTTTGTCTGCACCTTGTTGATTGAGCGTGGTTGGATTGTGAGCGGTGAAAAATAGAAATAAAATTTCTTCGTAAGAAGTAATTTCTGCATCAAATTCTAGGCGAATCACTTCTGCGTGACCTGTCAAACCAGAACATACTTCTTTGTAGGTTGGGGTTCCGGGTACACTACCTCCGCTATAACCAGAAATGGCTTTTACAACTCCTTTCACTTCGTTAAAAAAAGCCTCTACACACCAAAAACATCCTGCTCCTAATGTTGCTTGTTCTAATTTGGCCATTTTATTTTTTGATTAAAGATTCAGAGTTTACGCAATAACGCAAACCACTTGGTTCTGGTCCATCAGGAAATACGTGTCCCAAATGACTGTCACACACATTGCATTGTATTTCTACTCTAGATCTACCACGAGAATCGTCGTTTAGGTATTTGATAGCGTTGTCTTTTACAGGCTGTGTAAAACTTGGCCATCCGGTACCAGATTCAAATTTAATAGTGGAGTCAAACAGTTCACTTCCGCAACAAAGACAGTTGTAAATTCCAGCTTCGTGACTAGAACAAAATTCTCCTGTATGTGGCATTTCTGTACCCGACAAGCGAGTGATGTTGAATTGTATTGGTGTCAGAATTTCTTTCCATTCAGATTCTGTTTTTTCTACTCTGTTTTCTGGAGTTAAGTTTCCATAAACGGTAAAGTTCATTATATCTTTCCAAGTAAGCATATGGGAATTGTTTTGTGTATTAGTAGTAAAAGTAAGCAAAATCTTACAGTATCAAAAAGCGATTGGATGAAGTATTTTTAGAAATTGCAAAGAAAAATAGAATAGTTTTATAGGCTTTTATATTGTAAAAAGCACAAATTGTACTTTTGTAAATGATAGAATGATGATTCTAAAAAAAGCAATTCAGAAACATATTTGAAACATGGTTTGGATATTTTAAATTTTATAGAATAAAACTGATTTATGCATAATGTGAACTTCCACAACACTTTTTAAATTTTTTTCCACTATTGCAAGGACAAGGAGCATTTCTACGGATTTGTGTATTCTTTTGCATTAATTTTCTAGAAGACATTTTTTGATGAAATATACTTTCTAGAATTTCATACAATTCAGGGTGTTTTCTTTGTAGCAATTGGGGTTGTTCAAAAAAATACTCACTGGCTACAGAAAAAAATTCAGCATTGTTGGTTCCTCCATAAGGATTGATGTCAGATGTTCCATCGTAGATTTCTTTAATTTTTTTATTGATAAGATCAATCCACGGAATGGTGTATTGTTTTTCTAGCAATAAAGACGGAATGCCATCAATAGTGCCATCAGATTTGTCAATCAAATGAACAAATTCGTGAATGGCTGTATTTTTTTTATCGGTTTCGTTTTCAAATCCACGTTTTAGAGCCAGTTTGGACAAAATCATTTTGCCTTCCATATAGCCATTTCCTACCAAACCTAGAATATTTCTGTCAGGACCTTCGGTTTCAAAATTTTTATTAAAGCTATTTGGGTACACCAAAACTTCATTAATGTTGGTGTATTTCCAATCGTCAAAAGCAAAAATAGGAATGATAGCACTGGCAGCAACAAGAATTTTGTCTGTATCGTCTACTGTGGTGCTGATGCCTGTAATTCTACAGTTGAGTAAAAATTCTTGAATCTTAAATTCAAATCTTGTTTTTTCTGTTTTAGAAAGTGCTTTGTAAAAGCTCACATATTTTATTAGGATGTTTTTCCAATCTTGAGAAAAAGGTTCTTTAGGAAGTTGCCACACGGCTTTTTTTTTTTGCTTTCTAAACGACCAAACACTATAAATAGTTACAATTAGTATAAGAGGTAATATTAAATTCATATGTGGAAAAGTAGTTGAAAAATCAATAATTTATTAGAGAAAGAGGTTGTGTTTTAAAATGATTTTAAGATGTAATTTTTTAAATCACAACAAAGGCAAAGTACAATTTTATTTGATGTTTTGTTACACATCCTTAAAAATGAATGTTATTTTACAGAACAAAGGCTGTCTGAACATAAATTTCAAACAGCCTTTGCTAAGCATTGTATTTAGAATAGAGAGACGTTTTTAGTTCAATTTTTTGAACAATAATTCTGCAACTTTTTCTGAAGAGGCTGGGTTTTGTCCTGTAATTAACAATCCATCTTCTATTGCATAAGAAGTCCAGTCGTTACCTTTGGTGTAAACACCACCATTTTCTGTTAGCATATCTTCTACCAAAAATGGAACTACATCTGTTAATTGTACTGCAGCTTCTTCGGTGTTAGAAAATCCTGTAACTTTTTTTCCTGTAACCAAAGGTGTTCCGTTTGTGTTTTTGGTGTGTTTAAAAATTGCTGGAGCATGACAAACAGCTGCTACAGGTTTGTTGTTGTTGTAAAAAGACTCAATCAACGCAATAGAGTTTTTATCTTCAGACAAATCCCACAATGGTCCATGTCCACCAGGATAGAAAACAGCATCAAAATCTGCTTGATTTACGCTTTCTAACCTAACGGTTTTTGATAAAATGTTTTGAGTTTCTTTATCCTCATTAAATCTTATGGTAGCTGGTGTTTCAAAATCTGACAAAGCACTTTTAGGGTCAATAGGAGGTTGCCCACCTTTTGGAGATGCCAACGTAATTTGTACTCCTTTGTCTTTTAATAAATAATAGGGAGCCGCAAATTCTTCAATCCAAAAACCAGTTTTTTCTCCAGTATTTCCTAGTTTATCATGACTAGTTAATACAAATAATACTTGTTTTGTTTGTATGGTAGCTGTTTCTTTAGTTTGTTTCTTTTCTGTTTTGTGGTTGCAAGATGTAAGTCCAATAACTACTGCAATAGCTACAAATAAGTTGTTCATAATTTTAAGGTTTTATTTCTAATAATTGAAGCAAAGGTATGTGGAGATTTATGTGTGAAAATTGATGTAGGATAATAAATTAAGATTTTGAAATTTTCTTTCTAATTCTACTCAAACTTTCGGTAGTAATTCCTAAGTAAGAAGCTATATGATAGTTTTTTACACTTTGCTCAATATCGGGATATTTGTTTAAAAAGGCATTGTATCTTTCTTGTGCAGACATGGACAAACTGCCCAAGATTCGTTTTTGAAAATTGGCAAAACTTTTTTCCATTTTCCTTCTAAAAAAGCTTTCTAGTTTAGGAATTTTATCAAACAAAACTTCCATGTTTTCTCTAGATACTTTGTAAATGGTAGCTTCTTGAATGCACTCAATACTCACAATGGCTTGAGTACTGGTGAAAAATGCTGTATAATCGCTAATCCACCAATCTTTAATGGCAAATTGCAAAGTGTGTTCTTTCCCCATTTTGTCTACGGAATAGGTTCGTAAACATCCATTACAAACATAGTATTGATGGTAAACCACATCGTTTGCATGCAATAGAATTTCTCCTTTTTTTAATTTTCGAAGTTCAAATTTAGAAGCAATTAAATCCTGCTCTTCATCGGTAAATGTAAGGTCTTTAAAAAGGATAGATAAGGTAGTTTTTTTGATACTCATACACTGTATAGCATGTTTGAATGAGAGTTTAAAATTAAGGATTAAATTTAGTTAGTGCGTGCAAATTTTTCCTTTGTTTTTGAAAATTTAAAGCCGTAATTATACTTTTTTTTGATGATTTTATTTAAGAAAACCCATTTATGATTGTTGTATCCATCGATAATTTTTAATAACAAACTCTTCTTTAAAACCTAGTTTTAGGTAGATGTTTTTTCCCATGTTGGAAGCTTGTAATGTGATGAGTTCTGCATTGTTTTCTAGAGATGTGTTGATCAACAATTTCATGATTTCTGCTGCATACCCTTTTCTTCTCATAGCTGGGGGAATTCCTACAGAATGGATTCCAACAACTTTATTTGTGGTGTGTGTAATGGCGGTTCCTACGGCTGTATTCTTGTCATAAGCCAAGTAGTAACAAATACTTTTACAGGTTTTTACAATGGTTTCTGTACTAATTGCATAGCCAAAAGATTCTTTAAATAGGGTTGACCACAATTCAGCTTCGTTCAAATTAGTTACTTGTTTTAGTAGAATGCTTCCGTTTGTTTTTAAAGGTTGATTGGGTACTAAAGACATTCCTATCTGTTCAAAAATAAAAGCAAAGCCATTGTGTTCTAAAAGTATTTTTTGTTTGGTATTTAGCTCATTCCAAATAGGCAAGGTAATGGTTGCGTTGGTTGTGGCTATTTTTTGTTGAATGCTTTCTAAAACATTTTGAGTGATGTTTGGTACTCCCCAAATTCTATTTGGCCATTCAGAATGTTGAATTTCACAGAACTCAAACTCTGATGTTTTTGAATAGACGTTAAAAATATTTCCGACTGTTTTCCACAGAGAAGTTAAATTTTGAATGTTCTTGGTACTGTTTTTTGTTGTTGTTTTCATTTCCAATTGATGATAAAAATTCCACTAATCATTGCCAATACACCTATCATTTTTTTTACCGTAATGGGTTCGGTGGGTAAATTTAACCAGCCAAAGTGACCTGCAATTACAGCAAAAAGTATTTGTCCGCACAAACCAAAAGAAATCATGGTGGCTACTCCTAATTTAGGAATGGTGTAATAATACAAACCAATGCCTAGCACACTAAAAAGTCCTCCTGTAAACCATAAGTAGAAAGGAATTTGTTGAAGTTGCTGTGTGGTTGGATAGTTTTTTACGCTTACCAAAACAAATAAAAGCGCAAACAAACAACTAATAAAAAAAGCGACCACTGATGCCAATAAAGGATTTTTTAATAGCACACCTAAATGTGCATTCAAACCTCCTTGAGCTGCTAAAAAAATGCCTCCTGTAAAAGCCAGTATAGATAATGTGTATTGATTCATGCAGCAAAGTTGAACCAATAAAACAAACCTTGCATGTACATATGTTGATTTTGCTATTTTTTTAGAGCTTTTCTAATTCTGCTTAACTGTGTGGGTGTAATACCTAAGTGAGAAGCAATGTGTTGTTGTGAAACACGTTTGTCTATACTAGGATGTTGGTTCAATAATTTTTGGTAGCGTTCACTCGCATTTTCCATCACCAAAGAAATTTCTCTTTGTTCTTTTTCAACAATCCAATTGCGTTCTATGTAAGCAATGTAAAAATCTTTCAGGTCTGAATTTTGAGCAATGAGTTGTTTGTATTTTTTAAAATTTAGGTTGATGAGTGTACAATCTTCCAACGCTTCTATGGTAAAATAGGAGGGAGCGTTTAGTAACAACGATACCTTAGTGGCTGCAAAACTTTTTTCTAGAAAAATATTTTTAGAATACGAACTTCCTTGTTCATCGGTAATAAAAGAGCGTAAAATTCCCTCACAAATAAAATGGATGTTTTTAGCAGTTTGCCCAGCATTTATTAAAATATCTCCTTTTTTAAGAAATTGAAACGTAGCCATTTCTACTATTTGCTCCCAAGTTTTTAGAGATAGCGGAGCATACGCATTCATGGATGTTTTGAGTTGTAACAAATAAATTTCGGAAGTGTTTTGCATGGATTTGGGTTTCGCTAAAATTCTTTTTTATTGATAGTTACTAAAAGGAGCATGTCCGTTAAAGTAGTTTTTAGTGTTTGTATGAACGTCTTTATGTGCTACTAGTTCTTCTTTACTAGCCCACCAATATTCTGAATGTTGTGCTTTGGGTAGAGCTGTGTTTTTTTGTTTTATTTTTATATGAAATGCATTTACAATATAATGAGTTCCAAAATCATCGGTATCTGCAAAGTTTGTGGAATACAGGTGTTCATACAACCCTACATAAGTAGCTTCTGTCAGGTTGATAGAAAATCCCAATTCTGCTATTGCAATGCGTTGGAAAGCTTCTACAAATGCTTCATTTTTTCTAATGATACCCCCAGGAACAAACCAAGTATGTTTTGCAGGGTTGTTTAAGCGATAGCCTAATAATATATTGCCCATGGTATCTTCTATAATTAAATCTATAGAGATCAAAGGAGTGTTTTTAACCACTTCTGTATATATTTTTTCAGGAAGTCTTTTCATCTGTTGTGTTTTATAATCTAAAGTAAATATAAGAATTCTTTGTGCTAGTTGATTTTTATGAATAACAGAGAAATTATAATTTTTGTAGTGTTGTATGTATATAAAAACCTCCCATTAGAGTTGCTAATGGGAGGTTTTGGTTTGTGTATTTGTTTATAAAAAAAATTATACAGATAAAGTGAACAAGAACAAAACTTTGAGAAAGCACTAAAAATATGTATTAAGTTTAGGTTGTGTTGGCTGTAGTAATTTTATTTTCATAATAAATCAGGGATTGTAGATTTTTTTTAGACTCCAGTATTATCTCCGTAAATTTCAATCATTTTCTCAAGCTGTAAAATTGTTGATTTAATATATGATTGGTCACTTATTATTTCAAATTCAAGTAAATTATTTTCGTGATGTTTTTCAATAAATTTTCCTTTTAAAGTAGCTTTTCCGAATTTGTCAAATGTTAAAACCGAAACTAAATTATTCTCATACGAGCTTAATTGAGCTTCCCCTTTTAAATTTTCATAACACTGCTTCAATTTTTCATAAAAGAAATATAAATCTCCTGTTGAAATCCAAACTAGTCCTTTAACATTGTAACTTGATGCTTTAATTTCGATTGAACTTTCTGTGTCGTATCCACCAAATGGACATGTTGTTTCAGGGAAATTAAAAATCTTTTGAGTATTGATTTTTAAGTAATTTCCATTTTCTCCATATATTAAAATTTCTATCATTATTTTATTTTTCAAGAATTTTGTATCGTCCTGAAATAGGTTGACCTTTTTTGATGTTTTAAAAGGTTAATAATTCCAGATTGATTTTATTTCTTCGATACGATTTGTAGTTAATATTTTGATTTAAGTGCACGTGTTTTGGAGTGCATAAATCAAGACTACAATGTGGACGAAGATTGTTATAAATATCGATAGCCTTTTTGGTCATCGTTTTTGCTAATTTAAGATTTTTTATGATATGTTTTAGACCATATTCATATTTTAAAGTTCTGTTAATTCTTTCAGCAATTGCATTTTCGTAAGGATCATATTGTTCTGTCATGCTCATTGTTATTCCATTATCTTCAGCAAATTTTGTGTAAGTAGTATTACAGTATTGTATTCCTCTATCCGAGTGATGAATGATTTTTTGCTTGGGATACTTTCTGTTTTTAATAGCCATTTTAAGCGCATCTAAGCAGAGTTCTGTCTTCATATTGTTATCTATCTTATATCCCATAATTTGCTTAGAATAAGCATCTGTTACTAATGCTAAGTATGCATGTCCTTTATCCGT
>NZ_JAUOSB010000235.1 GCF_030548295.1 Wenyingzhuangia sp. 2_MG-2023 | reverse complement strand
AAGGCTTAATTTTAAATATCAGATATTTTTATCTATCCCTATTATAATCATTTGGGTTATTAATTATTCTGAAATTTTGTTATGCTGATTTAATACAAAAATCTTTCATCTTTTCTGTAAAATTTCTTTTTGAACTACTATACAAAGGACTATTTTATTGGGTTTCATAATCACGTATTGATTCATATACTAAATATGTTAATACTTTATTTACTAATTCATTTGTATC
>NZ_JAUOSB010000234.1 GCF_030548295.1 Wenyingzhuangia sp. 2_MG-2023 | reverse complement strand
ACGCAGCTCCGCTGCCAGAGCTTCGAAACGGGCAGGAATTGGCTGATCCAGGTCGGCTTCAAGATCCACCAGTTCAGGGATCATCACCATCACGCTGTGACCATGGCCGAGGTCTTCCACAAAACCCTCACCATCCAGGAAGTCGAAAATATCGGCTGTTGCATCGTCCAGAGAGCTGACGAAAGACTTGTGTACAATCGGGAAGTGGTACGCATCGGTGGTATTTTCG
>NZ_JAUOSB010000233.1 GCF_030548295.1 Wenyingzhuangia sp. 2_MG-2023 | reverse complement strand
CATCTACATCGGCAAATACCGTCAATTCAGCATCCGTATTTTTCTGAACAGGAAGCGGAGCTGAACTGCTAGTCACTGTGGTTTTCGGTTTGCTGGAAATGGCAACGGCTTTGCCATTGATTAAATGCCAATCCATATCCGTACCACTCAACAATCTGTTCAGTGCTACCTCAACGGTCAGCTTTTCTTTAATTTGAATTGAGCGCTTATTTTGTAAGGCGCTTGGCTC
>NZ_JAUOSB010000232.1 GCF_030548295.1 Wenyingzhuangia sp. 2_MG-2023 | reverse complement strand
GGTGTAAACGGTCCGAACCGGCCGACTGCTGCGACGGCGGCAGCGGGTCCGGCAGCGGGTCCGGGTGCTTCACGGAGTGCGACCAGTGCGTCGGGGGCATGTCCGAGGCGTGGACGGTAACGGCGTCCGGGTACGAAACGGCGATCCTGTACCGTGACACGGCGGGCGAGAACCCGTGCGCGTTCGACTCGGTCGATCTGAGTTGGCGGTTGTACTTCGACCACGAAAC
>NZ_JAUOSB010000231.1 GCF_030548295.1 Wenyingzhuangia sp. 2_MG-2023 | reverse complement strand
TTCTAGAGCTTGGTGAATATGCATGCACCACAGATCTTGAAAGAAAGAATTGGAAGCGAAATCAACAACTGGTTGATTTAGATTTTGTTCCGAAGGATTTTGAAGAAAAAATCATCCAAGCATATCAAAATTATGAAAAACGTGGATCAAAACAGAAAATGTTGGCATATTTCATCAAGAACGGCCTGAAGAATTTGATATCTGAAATTTCCCTCATGAAAGGATAAGAA
>NZ_JAUOSB010000230.1 GCF_030548295.1 Wenyingzhuangia sp. 2_MG-2023 | reverse complement strand
TTCTAATCCTTTAAACTCAGAATATCAAATATTTTGCGAAAGTTGTTGTAAAAAAATGTAAAACAATTTTAAGTCTTGTCAAAAAAAATATCCTCACAAAAAATTTGAAGATTTTCAACTAGAAGTAGTCACAAACATACCCGTCCAAACAAAACCCAAAAATAAATTCACCTTAAAAAAAGGAGTGCAAATTGCTTACTTTATCATTTCTTTTAGCATTTCTTTTTTTC
>NZ_JAUOSB010000229.1 GCF_030548295.1 Wenyingzhuangia sp. 2_MG-2023 | reverse complement strand
AAATGAACTAAAATCAGTAATTACAAAATCTACATCAAAAACTCCTCTTAATACAAATGCAAAAACTTATATAACTTCAAACAAATACAAAGCTTGCAATTTACTATCTACTTTTTAAAAAAATGTTAACAACATTTCTGAAGCTATAAAAGATCATAAATAGAAAATACGAAAACTTGCCCAAATAAAAGGTTTTTTAATTTTTTATTTTTTAGATCTCTGATTTTTCT
>NZ_JAUOSB010000228.1 GCF_030548295.1 Wenyingzhuangia sp. 2_MG-2023 | reverse complement strand
GAATATCATTGTTTTTCTGCCATTTTTTTAGCCCAACATACTTTCTAATCTGTTTTATAATTGCTGTTTAAATCAGAATTAAGTAAATCAATGGTTGTCATTACCAACTCACAATCTTCTGCTGCAGTTTTTCTGGACATAATTACATTGTGAAGCTTATCTTCTGTAATAGATTTTCCAGAATACCTTAAAAGAGCTGCTACTGTTTTTTTACAAAACATTTCTTATAA
>NZ_JAUOSB010000227.1 GCF_030548295.1 Wenyingzhuangia sp. 2_MG-2023 | reverse complement strand
ATGTATTACAGTGTTTTAAATTTAGAGCTTTATTTTCTTTCTCATTTTTAATTCAGAAAAAATCAAATAAAAAAACCTTTATCCTAGAGAATAACGGTTTTTAACTATATAAAGTTGATTCTGTTATTTTAAAGAACCTATCATGTTTTCTGGTTTAACCAATTCATCATATTGTTATGGGGTTACATAACCTAAACGTACAGCTAATTCTTTTAAAGTAGTTCCGTTTG
>NZ_JAUOSB010000226.1 GCF_030548295.1 Wenyingzhuangia sp. 2_MG-2023 | reverse complement strand
CGTTAGCTTTAACAGTCAGTAAAATTCGGTCGAATTTTTAGCAGCTACAGAAATTATAAAGATTCTTAGAGAATTGAAACCACGTCACTCCTACTTTTTCACAAAACTTTTTACTTGCTGAAAGTTCATAAATTTAAATCCAGATAATTTTTACTTGCTGAGAAATTTACAAGAACTGAAAGATTTCTTTTTGAAAATCGTCGTTACGCTGAATTTAAAGTAGCAACGCT
>NZ_JAUOSB010000023.1 GCF_030548295.1 Wenyingzhuangia sp. 2_MG-2023 | reverse complement strand
ATTTCTTGTATTTCATATCTCAAATTTATCTATTTGAAATTTAAAATATCACTCCGAATTTATTGGGGGCTAAAATATCGTGAATGTTTAAACCTAAGTTTTTCAATTCTATGTTTGGTGTTCGAGCGAAGTCGAGAACTATTTACGTGTTGCGCGTCTGTGTTTTATTCTGTATAATTAAGTTTTTCTAATCTCGATACTGCTAGATGACCTTTCAACTGATTTAATGTTTTTTGTGAGGTTTTCTTCTCGACTTCGCTCGAAGACCATTGTTAAAAAAGCTCTAATTGTTGGGTTGTACTTGGTAAGTCTGTTTGTTTTTTACCATGAAACAATTCCATATTTCCAAATTGCTTGTCTGTAACGCATAAGATTCCTATTTTACCATGCTTGGGTAAGGCATTTTTAACACGTTTGATGTGTACATTGGCATTTTCCCTACTAGGACAATTACGTAAATAGATGGAGAATTGAAACATATCAAATCCATCTCTAATTAAATCTTTACGAAATAAATTAGCTGCTCTTCGTTCTACTTTTGTTTCGGTAGGCAAATCAAAAAACACCAATACCCACATAATTCTATAAGCGTTAAATCTGTCTTGTGACATGGTTAATCTAATTCAGGATATTTAATGGTTCGTAATTCTCCTGTATAACATTTGTACAAAGAGGCTGTTGTAGTAGTTACTGCTACTAGTAAAGGCCTTTGTTGTCCATCTATCCAAACATCTTGTGTCGCAATACCTAATAAATAGGCTTTTACTTCTTTGGTTAATTCGTCAGTATCTCCATAATTATTAACATGGTTTACCACCATTTTATCTACAAAAGGTCTGTAAGGCTCCATGATATCATCTGCTAAGCAATAAGGGTTGTATTTGTTTTTATGAAACAAGCCTAATACAGGTAGCAGTCCTGAACTTACCAAAGCTCTAGCAACAATGCTTCGCAAAATAGCATAGCCAAAATTTAGGAGTGTATTGGGAGCATCGCCAAAACGATTACGTTGAAATTCTGGAAACAAATGTTTCCAATAATACTGTGCCGCTTTTCCTTCAGTATTAGTAGTATCTCCACTTTTGGTAGCGGTTCTATATTCCTCCATAGGCTCATGGACTCGGTTGTTGAGTTTTAGTAAAGCTTCTTGGTTTTTAATTTTTTGTTGAATGGTTTGCTTCCATAATTGTTTTTTTAAAGGTTCACTAACATCCAGTTGATATTTAACACGTTCGGAATGTTCACTATGTCCGTAAAGCGGTAAAGTAATTCCAAAAGGCAAGTGGTGTGCATCGCAGGTTACAATACACACTCCATTTCCTTGTAAGCTATTGATGACTTGGGTACTGATGGTAATTTGATAATGATCTAAGATCAACAACGCTATGTCTTCTATAGGGACAGACCCTTTGACTTCTCCTAAAGGTTCTTGCACCAACAATTGTTGATGTTTTAGTTTGAGGTGGGCTGGGTTTCCTATGTAGATGGTTCTTTTGATCATAACATATAATTTTAATACTCTCCTACTTGAACTATATTACCTAAGTGATTGGTTCTAACTTTAATTAACTCTTTTAATGCATTACAATTTCTAATTCTTTTATAAGTGAATTCTATATTGTTAGTAACAGTAGTTTCTAAGTGATTTCTAAAAAAGTAGTCTTTAGTAGAGATACTTTGCACTCTAAAAAGATGTGGGCTAATCAAATGATAGTTGTTTGTGTCTAATAAATCTATTTCTTTGGGGTTGAAATCATCTGTTGGAAAAATAAATAGTTCATTTTGCTTTAGTGTGAATAAAAATTCCCAACCTTTGTCTTTGTTGTAATTTTTATTCACTATAGGCAGATTTTGATTGACTTTAGCAATCGCATCAAACAGAGAAACTATTTGTTCTTGTAGCTTTCCTTTTTCATCTTTGTAAATAGCCACATGATGATTATTTCCTGTACTTACAAAATCTACTGCTTGTGTATTACCCTTAGCATCTAAAATAAGATTACCCAAATGGTCTTTTTTATCATGTAAAGATTCTACGTTGGCAACTCCAGAAATGGTAACTCTTTTGATAGCGATTCCCTTTTCTTTATTTAACCAAATAGGGTTAGTATCTAAGTTAGAGAAAGCAGCTTTTTTATCACCATTAAAAGTTTCTACTCTTTTGTATAAAAGTTCTTTTACTTTAGCATCTAGTACCTTTTCTATTTTTAAATCAGGGCTTATTTCTTTACGAATGGTATATACATTTTCATATTTTTTAGTGGTAATCAATAAAGGCATTTCTTTACCATTTGCTAAAAATAAGGGAGTTTTACTAAGCGCATTTTTACCACTAAAAGCCTTTTTAGGATCATTGTTAAATTCAGTTATTCTTTTTAGTAATAAAGCTCTGTATTCTGGTTGTGTAACTGTGTTGATTTTATCAACAGTAAAGGCTGTACCAATTTTCTCTTGTTTTACTATTTCTTTTTTAGAACGTCCGTAAACTGTTTCTTTATGCAATTGCCCTCTAGGAGTTTTAGCTTTTTGAATATTATAACCTCCTTCTTTTTTAGTTTTATTTATATTTTTTGTTGCTACTTTGTTTTTAGTTTTAAAAGAGATTAAAATACTTTCTATGTGTTTTTTAGCTTCTGTTCTAAAGTTAGGCATAGGTTGTGAAAATATTCTTTTCCCTTTATCATTCTTGCTTGTGACAAGTTGTTGTATTGAATATATAGGGCTCGTTTCGTTATTTTTAGCCTTTAGGTTATTAATATATTGAATATGATTGTGTGTTGTGAAAGCTACTGCTAAAGCATCCATAGCATGGTGTCTATGGTCGTTTCGTTTGGTCCAATCTATAATTTGTTCAACTTTATTTCCATTTTTTCGTTCTTCTAAAACAGTTAAACCAAGTTCTCTGTATTTAGGAAGATTTAATTCTTTCATTACATTAATTAAATCCCAGTCTTCTCTTAGTTTGTCTGTAATACTACCTGTGGTAGGAACTACATTTCTAACGACCTCATGCAACATATTTTTCGCTTTCTTAGCAATGTATTGCGTATTTTTTAAATCTCTTTCAATAAATCCATCGGGTAAATTACTTTCTTTCATTAAAAGTTTGGTATATTTTCCCTTGGAAATCACACCACTATCGTACAAAGTTTTTACTCTTAAAACATAATTTTCTAAATCATTATTGTATTTGTCTTCCATGAAATCGTAAGAAGTCATGTCTGATTTTATAAGATTCACCGTTCTAAATGCTAATGTTTTGTTAGAAAAAGAATCATCAAACAATTTGGCTTTTGGTATAATGTGTTCTATATCTATTTCTTTAGAAAACAATTTTTGTGGTGCTATATATTGATTGGTGTATAATGTTTTGTAACCATTTGTTTCTAACTCTTGATACAAACGATATTTAACCACATCATTTTTAGTAGGATTTTTAATATTAAAAGGTGCTTTTTGTAAAATCTTTTTGTATTCTTGATTTCTTTTTGTTGCTAATGCAATTCCAGAAGTCATTTCTTTTCGTTGCTTTGCCGATTTTTTTAACTCTCTAGCTAGTTCAATTCTAATTTCATCAGGTTTTCCATAGGTATCAATAATTTGATTGACAACATTTACCAATTGATTTAAAATCTTTTCTACAACAGGATTTCTTAAACTGTTTTTAGGTAACAGTTCTAGTTTTACTTTTAACTCTCTCTTTAAATTTTCTTCTTGGGTAATACTGTTAGAGTGATTATAACCAGCCAACGTACAAGCTTGTGAATATTCATTTCCATCTTGTAAGTGAGGAATAATTTTTCGGATAGCCTTAGTACTTAGGTTTCCATAATCTGACTGTAAACTAATATTAGCAAATAGAGAAGTATACTTTACAGGAATCCCAAATTTTAAATGAAGTTTCTTTTTAAGGTTTACAGCTGTTTTACCATAGATAGCCTCATCTACTTTGCTAATCTTTGAATCATCTTCGGCTGAGTATAACAAATGCCATAATTGATAGGAAAGTTGTTGTTCAAAGTTATCATCATTAATGTCAAAATCTAAAATATTAGGATTGATTCCTATGATTGGTAATGTAGCCTTTAATTCTTCTTTTATTTCAAAGGCATTTTTTTTGTTCCAATCAAAACCATGCCCTTCGTTTTCAGAAATTTGTTGTAGTACATTATAAATAGCTTGATTGGTGTTGTTCCCTTCAATATCAGTAAAATTACATTTCCAATCTTTAGTATTTAATTTTAAGAGTTTAAATACACTATTGGCTTTTAGAGTACCTCTAAGATTTAACTCCTCAAATAACAGTTTTTTAGATTCTAAGGGTAGTATTTCTTCAGGAAACTCTTGATTAAAAAGGTCTGTTGTGGTTTCTTTTTTAGGTGTAAAACTAAGATTATTTAGTACTTGCCATATTTTGTATTCTTGGAACACAGGAGATGATTTAGGAACAACTCGTGGACCTATGGTTTTCTTTTTGCTACTGTCCCCAATAGCAACTTCAATTGTTTTTTGTTCAAACTCACAAATGCTAATCAATCCTTTTTGTGATTTTAATTTTCGTTGATAAAAAATAATAACATCTCTTATTTCTTCTTTTAGCTCAATTGTTAATTCAGAGTGGAATTTGGCTTGTGTTTCCCAAACTTGTTCAAATTCATCTAAATAATCTTGTCTATAAAACACTTGGTTTTTTAAACTTGTATGTGGGTCTTTTTCTATTTGTTTATATAAATATTGGCCTACAGTTATTTTATTAAAATATAGTTTTTTACTTCTATCTCCAATAGCTCCTAAATAACCACTGGATTTATTTAAATCATTGTTTATTTCCTGCAATACAATGGCTAACGTTTCTAAATCAACTTTATTTTTTAAGGATTCGCTTCTCCATTTATATTTTTCTAATCTTTTCTCAGTAGCATTACCTTTTTGAGTAATTCCTTTGATGTCAAAAGGTTCTTTACAAATAGCCCATGTTTGGTTTTTATTTTTTCCTTCTAAACTCTGAAAAAGTTCATCAGTCAAAATCTCAGGATAAAATTCTTTTTGAAAATTCCATATTTCTAGAAACTCATTTTTTAAATCTGATTGATAAAAGTCTGGGATATAATTTTTATCTTCTAATAGAAGTTGATAAACATATTGTCCAGGAGTATAATTGTTCTCATACAATTCTTTAGCAACAGACATTCCATCAATCAAAGTTCCTTCTTCCTCATTTTTTGCCTTTCTACTACTTTTATATCCTCTCTTTTTATTGATGGACAAAAGAATTCTAGCAAACTCTTCTTTTGCAACTTTTTCTTTAGCTGCTTTATTTCTAAGGTATAAAGTTTCGTAGGTAGAATTACTTCCTATTTCTGTTAAAATAGTGTCAGAATTTATGATATTGTACTTAATTAAAATTTCAATTAAATTCTTTCTTCTCAATTTAAAGCGTTGTAAACTTCTACGAGCACCTCTTTTAAGAGTTCTGTCTGCATTTACAGATAAAGGGTTTCCTTTTTCAAAATCTGTAATTTCATCTGTACTTAGAGGATTTACCCTAACTCCAAGTTTTATTATTTTAGATGTTTCATTTTCTTTTTCAGCTTCATGTACCAAAGCCCAACCAATAGAGGTGGTTCCTAAGTCTAATCCTAGTATTTTTTTCATATTTAAATTGACGTATTATTCTGATATTTATAGTAAATAAGAGATAATTTTAATTTTTAAGTAAAGGTGTTCTTTTAGCAATTTTAAAAGATAGAATTAAATGTAGTGATTTATGTTAATATTTACCAAATCTTTTTATATTAGCAATACAATTTGAAATCAATTCACAATAAGGATTATTCCGTTGTGAAAACATTTAAAACGGCAACTTCGGTTGTCGTTTTTTTATACTAATTGTAAACATATAAATGACTTGTTTGTATGGAGTTCTAAGTTTTTTCATCTCGACTGCGCTAGATGGCCTTTTAGTTCTGAGTTTTTCATCTTGACTTTACTTCGACTGAGTTCTGCAACCACGCTCGATGACCTTTTGGTTAAGTAAACCGTGATTCGTTCTATAATTATGCAAAAAGGATTCAACTATCAGCAATTAGGATACATTTTCACAACTACATTTGTGATAGTTTTGTTGTAATATTGATAGTGTTTAAAAAATGAGAAGGTTTTTTTGATACATCAATTCAACATTGTAAAGAGATTCTTTTATAACATGATGAAAAATATATTAAAAAAAATAATGATTACAATTTTTGCTATTATAGGTGTATTGATCCTAGTTTACATACTGTTTATCAATTTTACTCCGAGTTTAGGAGGTGACGTTTCTGAAGAACAACAGAAAATATACCAAGCTTCTCATCAATATAAAGATGGGAAATTTAACAATACCAATCTGGTTCCTAAAAAATTGAGTTTTTCTGAAAATATAAAATTGATGTATACTTTTTTTACCACAAAAGTTCCTAAGGATAGACCTATGGAAGACTTAAAAGTAAAAAAGTTATCTGCTGATGAGGTAGCCCATTACAAAGGAGCTGCAAGATTGGTTTGGTTTGGACATTCTGCTTTTTTATTGCAAATGGATGGACAAAATATATTGATAGATCCTATGTTTGGAAAAGTTGCTGCTCCACATCCGTTGTTGGGAGGAAATAGATTTAACACCGAATTTCCGTTAACTATTGAAGAGTTGCCAGAAATAGATGCCATTATTTTTTCTCACGATCATTACGATCATTTGGATTACGAGTCTGTGATGAAATTAAAAGACAAAACCAATCAGTTTTTTGTGCCTCTTGGAGTGGGGACTCATTTAACGGCTTGGGGAATTGCTAAAGATAAAATTACGGAAATGGATTGGTGGCAAGAAACTACGTTTAAAGACATCACTTTGGTCTGTACTCCCGCACAGCATTTTTCGGGTAGAAAGTTGAACAATGGTCAAAGTACGTTGTGGAGTTCTTGGGTGATACAATCTAAAGATGAAAATTTGTTTTTTAGTGGAGATAGTGGTTATGCTACTCATTTTACAGAAATAGGTAATAAATACGGTCCTTTTGACTTGGCTTTGATGGAATGTGGGCAATACAACAAAATGTGGTCTGACATACACATGATGCCCGAGGAAACAGCACAAGCAGGAATAGATGTACAAACAAAAAGAATCATGCCTATTCACTGGGGAGGATTTAAGTTGGCATTGCATAGTTGGACAGATCCTGTAGAACGTTTACAATCTAAAGCAGAGGGATTGAATTTACAAGTAATTACTCCTAAAATAGGAGAGCAGTTTTTTGTGAAAGATTCCATTACAAATTACACGCATTGGTGGGAAAAATTATAAACAATTATGAAAGAAATCATCTACATTGATAGCATAACAAAACTCCACGAATTTTTTGGAATGGAAAAACCCAAACATCCGTTAATTACAGTGATGAGAGTAGCCAATAAGTTAGAAGAGATAGAGCTGGAGAAGTTTAGATATTCTTTAGGTTTGTATCATATCAGTTTAAAAGATACTTGTCCGTTTACCATTTCTAATTACGGAAGAAATTCCTATGATTTTGAAGAAGGTTCTATGATGTTTATGGCTCCCAATCAGATACTAGAATTTGAAAAACAACAAGTAAATAAACAAGATACAGGATGGAGCATTGTATTTCATCCAGATTTGATCAGGAAATCAGAGTTAGGAAAAAGAATAGATCAGTATTCGTTTTTTTCTTATGCCTCTAACGAAGCTTTGCATTTGTCTGATGATGAAAGAATTGTTGCTACAGAAATTCTTCATAAAATAGAAAGAGAATTTAACAGTAATATTGATGCTCATAGTCAAACCATCATTATTTCTAATTTAGAATTGTTGCTTAATTACTGTGTGCGTTTTTATGACAGACAGTTTTATACCCGTACCAATTTGAACAAAGACATAGCAAGTCAGTTTGAACAATTGTTAAAGGAATATTATCAGAACAATAAACAACTAAGTTTAGGAATTCCTATGGTACAATACTGTGGAGAAATGATGAAGATGTCTCCTAAATATTTAAGTGATTTGTTAAGAAAAGAAACAGGAAAAGGTACGCAAGAACACATCCATCAATACATTATAGAAAAAGCTAAGAATAAGCTGTTAAACTCTAAAGAAAGTGCGAGTGAAATAGCCTATTCCTTAGGATTTGAGTACCCACAATATTTTAGCAAAATGTTTAAAAAGAAAACAAGTTTAAGCCCCAAAGAGTTTAGGCAGAGCTTGAATTAAAAATTATTGTTTTAAGAAACGCTGAATGTCTTTGTTGGCTCCATAAACTACCAAAATGTCTCCTTCGTATAAAATGTCGTGAGGATTTGCCAACCCTTTTACGGTAGAAACATTTCTTTTTTTACCAATGGCAGTGTTTACTTCGCTATGAGAAATGGTGGTTAAGACCAGCAAGTTGTATTTTTCTTTGATCTGAATTTCTAAAATACTTTTTCCGTTGTATTTCTCGGGCATGTTTACTTGTACTATGCTATAGTTTCTATCCAATTCATAAGAATTTACAAGACCTTTTAGGCATAGTTTTTTTGCCCAACGTTCAGCAGATTCTTCCTCTGGCAAAACAATTTCATCCACTCCAATGGCTTGTAGTACTCTTTTGTGAATGTGGTTTGTAGCTTTGCTAATCAACCTTTTTACTTTCAAACTTTTAAACAAAGCGGTTGCCATTACGTTTGTTCCTTGGTTTTCACCAATAGCCACCACTACCACATCTGTATCTTTTAAAGGCAGTCCTGTAACAGTATATTCGTCCGTAGCATCCATACAAATGGTGTGTGTAATTCGTTCTTTGTAAGCATCTACTTTAGCCATGTCAGTATCTATACCGATGACTTCATTTCCTTGTTCGGTCAACTTTTCAGCCAACGATGATCCAAAGTTTCCAAGACCAATTATAATATATTTCATAAGATGTTAGTTAATGGTGATTTCTTCGGTAGGATATCTATAATTTTTGTGTTTTACTTTTTTGAACACTGCTATGATGATAGACAACATGCTTACCCTACCGATAAACATAATGACGATGATGACAAATTTACTAGAAACGCTCAAGCTTGAGGTGATTCCCAAACTTAAACCGACGGTACTGTACGCGGAAAAACATTCAAAAGCAATGTCTATGAGTTTTATTTGTGGATCGAATTCTGAAACGGCAAAAATTCCAATTCCTATAACAATCAACGACAAAGAGATTACAGCAAAAGCCCTGCGGATAGAAACATTGGCAATTTCTCTTCGGTAAATTTCAATTCTAGACTTTCCTTTTGCTAGGCTGAGAAAATTAAGGATTGCAATGGCAAAGGTGTTGGTTTTAATACCACCCCCTGTAGATGCCGGTGAAGCCCCAATCCACATTAATAATATAATCAATAAAACAGATGACATTTGCAAAGCCCCCATGTCTATAGTGTTAAAACCCGAGGTTCTAGGAGTGGTGGCAGCAAACAAAGAGGTGACAAATTTACCCACCATCCCTTTTTGATCGGATAAAATATAATGGTACTCGTTCATAAAAAACAAAAGTGTACCTGCAATGGTTAACGCTGTTGTGGTGATGAGTGCAATTCTACTGTTGATATTCAGTACCCAGGGTCTGTATGCTGTTTGTCTTTTTCTTCTGAAAACTCTGCTTAGAAAAAAGTATTTGGTGTATTTTACAAGGTTCACTACAATAGGAAACCCTAATCCACCCAACATAAAGATGCAGATAATTACAAATTGTAAAGTGTAATTGAATCTAAATTCAGTTTCATACAAACTATTGGATAACGTAGAGAAACCAGCATTACAAAAAGCGGAAACAGAGTGGAAGGCAGCAAAAAACAAGTGTTCAAAAAAGGAATCGAATAGTTTTCTGTCTAAGCTGGTGTAAATTAAAAGCGCTCCTAAAGATTCTATGATGAAGGTGATGAATAGAATTCCTTTTAAAGTATTAAAAACTTCACTCATTTTTTGAGAATTGGTCATGTCTCCCAAAACCAATTGATTCTCATAAGTAGATCCGTCTTTAAAAAAATAGCTAAAATAGCTGGCAAAGGTTAAAATTCCCAATCCACCAATTTGAATCATGATAATAATGACTGTTTGTCCAAATTGTGTAAAAAAAGTTCCAGTATCTACCACAACAAGTCCCGTTACACATACAGCACTAGTTGCAGTAAACAAAGCATCTAAAAAAGAAATGTGTGTGTAGGTTGCGTTAGGAAGCATGAGTAAAAAAGAACCTAAAAGAATAAGCATTAAGAAACTGACAATGAATAATTGTGCAGGGTTTAAAAATGTTCTTTTGTAGGTTACTTTTCGTTCTGCAAATTCCCTAATAAAAGTTAGAATAATGGCTAGTTTTACCCAAATATCATCGTAAAAAATAGATAATTTTTCGTGAGATTGCTCAGAAAAAAAGTGCAAGTACACAATGCTAAGAATGACAATGATACTAAGAGCATCAAAAACAATTACTTTACGTTTTAAAACTTTGTTTTGTTTTAAATATCGGATTGCTGTGGCAACCAACCCCATGGTAAGGACTATAAAATAGACCAAGTTTACAGTTGTCTGTAGGTTTTTAGATTTGTTAAAACCAAAATCTAAGACAAACACGAGTAACCCAAAAAGACTGAGTAAAAAAGTGATTCTGTAGATAAGGTTGTGATTGATACTATTTAGTAGTCTGCTTTTCAAACCATTTGTTTAAAGTAGATGATAAAAGTAACATGGTTTCCTTATATAACAAAGATTTATTTAATCTGTTTTATCAATTCTCTATTGTGGTTGTTTTCAGAACTATAAGACATGGTTAAAGTTCCTTGGGTTCCATCGTTGGCAGAAATAGCAAACAATTCTGTTTCGTCAGCAGGGTTGGTCATCCCATCAAATCTAAAAGTTTGGTCAATTTTTAAATCTTTAGGATTGTATTCTTTTTTGGCATAAAGGGCTTTGATGTAATTTTCTTCGGCAGAAAAACTATCGGTATAGCCTTCTTTTGTCAATTGATTCATTGCTTGAGACAAGGTGTCGTAATCTGTATTTTTCATGGTGATTTTTGATTTAAATGTTTGAACCCTTAAGTTACAGAAAATTGATTGCAATGACAAATCTTAAGATCGAGATAGTGTTTGTTGTTTGGTTTTTAACGTTTTGTATATCCTTGTGTACAGAGTTGTTGCTAAACTATTTGTTTGCCAATAATTACAATTGTATAGATTTTATTAATGCTTGGTATTTTTATAGTTTTCTTGAAACCTTTTTAACCTAGGAATAGAGACTGCTTTGATGTACGAATTGTCTGGATTTCTTTTTTCAAAATCTTGATGGTAATCTTCTGCAGGATAAAATTTGTCAATTTGTTGAATTTCAGTAACTGCTTTGCCTTGATAACGTGTATTGATGTCTGTAAATTTGGCTTTCGCTATTTCTCTTTCATCAGTATTGTTATAAAAAATTATGGATCTGTAGTTGTGACCAAAATCAGGGTTTTGCCCTACGGTGGTAGGATCTTGTGAGGCATAAAAAACATCAATCAATGCCGCATAGCTAATCAATTTAGGATTGTAATAAACAGCTACCGTTTCTGCGTGTCCTGTTTTTTTAATGGTTCTATAGGTTGGATTTTTAACCGTACTGCCTGCATAACCAGAAATGGCTTCTTCTACTCCCGAAACACTTTCGTAAATGGCCTCTACACACCAAAAACATCCGCTGGCAAAATAGGCAACTTTTAATTTAGGGTTGGTAGGAGCTTTTGTTGTTTGGGCAAACAAAGTAGTGGTAAAAAGTACAATGGTGATAAAAAGTCTCATTTTTTAAATTTAAGTCGAAATATAAAAGGTGAAATTACAAAATAGCTGAAAGAGAGGGTGTCTATAACTAATTATGATGAATATTTTTTTGCTATCAATAAAATTGATGTTGATATAAAAACAATAGATTGAAATCCGCTTGTTTAATCCAACATTGCCCTTAAATTTGTCATAGAATAATGAAATAAATTAATCAAATAAAAACAAATATTATGGCTACAGCAGTAGGGAAAAAATTTCCAAATTTATCAGTTGATGCAATGAATGAATTAGGAGATACTTTTAAAATCAATATTTTAGAAGAAGCTCAAAAAGACAAGAAGAAAGTATTGTTATTCTGGTATCCAAAAGATTTTACTTTTGTTTGTCCTACAGAATTGCACGCTTTTCAAGCAGCTTTAGGTGAGTTTGAAAAAAGAAACACTATTGTAATTGGTGCTTCATGTGATACACCAGAAGTACACTTTGCTTGGTTAAGTACTGCAAAAGACAACGGAGGAATTGAAGGAGTAACGTACCCATTGTTGGCAGATTCTAACCGTAACTTGTCTGATATTTTAGGAATTTTAGATGTTACAGATGAAACTTATAACGAAGAAACAGGAACTTACATTAAAGAAGGAGACAACGTAACTTACCGTGCTACTTATTTAATTGACGAAGAAGGAACTGTATTCCACGAAGGAATCAACCACATGCCAGTTGGACGTAACGTAAACGAATTTTTAAGATTGATTGATGCTTATGCACACGTACAATCTCATGGAGAAGTTTGTCCAGCAAACTGGGAAGAAGGAAAAGAAGCGATGTCTCCAAACGCAAAAGGAACAGCAGCTTATTTAGCTAAAAACTAAATTCTAGTACAAGAATTGTGAAGCGTTTTTAATAAAACTCTCAATTTTTAAGACTATAAAGTATGAATAAAAACCAGATGTTTAAAGTTGATGAAATCAATCATCTGGTTTTTTTTACACGTATCATTTAACAATTTTATATATAAAATTAAAATACAATGAGAGAATTAACAACAGATACACTTCAGGAAGAAGTGAACAATAACGAATTGGTATTTGTACAATATTCTGCAGGATGGTGTGGGAATTGTAGAATTATGAAACCAAAATTCAAAAAGTTTTCTACAGAAGTAGAAGGAGCAGCGTTTTTAGTAGTGGATGCAGAAAACAATCCAGAATCTAGAAAGTTAGCAGATGTAAGCAATCTACCCACTTTTGCAGTTTTTAAAAATGGAACATTGTTAAATCAAGTACAAACAAATAAAGCAGACGTTTTAAAATCTTTTATCGATGAAGCTACCCATAATTAAACACATGACTCAGTTTATTGCTGAGAACGATGTAGATTACGTACACGAAACCATAGAGACTTTGGAAGCGCTTACAGAAGTTAGCTCTTTAAAAGATGAGGAATTAGACGTAATAGGAGAAATTATTTCTAATTTGTACGGTGCTGTTGAGGTTGATAAAGAAGTTAAAAAAGGAGTGCCTCAAAAAGAAGCTTTGAATGGTTTTATGAAACGTGTTTTAGGTTCCATAGATAAATAACATATGATCAAAGCCTATTTTAATTGGAGCTCTGGAAAGGACTCGTCTTTAGCATTGTATAAAACACAGAATCAATCTGACTTTCAGGTTGATTTTTTGTTGACCAATATGAACAAAGATGTCAACCGAGTTTCTATGCACGGATTGCGTGAAGAGTTGTTAGAGGCTCAAGCCAAGTCCATAGGAATTCCTTTGCGTAAAATTGAGTTCTCTGGAAATGTAACTATGAAAGCGTACGATGCAATCATGAAAAAATCTATGAAAACGATAATAGATGAAGGTTATGAACATTGTTTTTTTGGCGATATCTTTTTAGAAGATTTGAAAGCTTATCGAGATGCGAAATTGTCCGAAGTAGGAATTTCTGGTTTGTATCCGTTGTGGAAACAAGACACCAAAACCTTGTTGCAAGAGTTTTTAGATTTGGGTTTTAAAGCCATCACGGTTTGTGTAAATGCTCAGTATTTGGACAAAAGTTTTGTAGGTAGAATTATAGACGAGCAGTTTGTAAAAGATTTGCCAGAAAATGTAGATGTTTGTGGTGAAAATGGAGAATTCCATACGTTTGTTTTTGATGGGCCAATTTTTAAAACTCCAGTTTTGTTTGAAACAGGTGAAAAAGTGCACAAAACGTACCAACCTTCTGAAAATGATGATGACAATTGTTTTCAAAAAGACACCAAAACAGATTGGGATACTGGTTTTTGGTATTGTGATTTAATTCCTAGTTAAAAGCAGAGCTTTTCTTACATTTACGAATCTGTAAAACGTTTAAACAAATTTGTAAATGCTTCGTATCTTATCCGTTGAGAAAAAAGATTTGAGTAGAATAATATCAATCTTTAATAGAGAAATAGGACGTTTTGTACTGTTTGTATTTGTCTTGTTTTTTGATAGTATTTATTTTTCAGAACACGTTACTCCGTCTCAAATTCCTATAAATATTTTAATGCTGTTGGGGTTTCTAAAAATGTATTTTAGATCTACACCTAGAGTTAAAGAATCTATGATTTATGCTGTATTCATTGGTTTTTTAGGAGAGCATTTTTTTTCTAGAGGTTTGGATATGTACACGTATCGTTTGGAAAATGTTCCTTTGTATGTGCCTTTGGGGCATGCAGCACTTTATGGTAGAATTTTTATGTTTAGCAAGGCATCGGTGGTGAAAAAAAATCATAAAAGTGTAGAGCAGGTTTTTGCTATTTTTATAGCGTTGTTGTCTACGGTCTACCTTGTTTTTTTTAAAGATGTTTTTGGTTTTGTCATGACTCTCTGTGTGTTTTTATTGCTATGGAAAAGACCCAAACATAGATTGTTCTTTTTTTCTATGTACTTATTAGTCGCGGCCTTAGAAATAGGAGGAACCGCTTTTGGATGTTGGAAATGGCCAGACACTGCCTTTGGTATGTTTTCTTTTTTACCGAGTAACAATCCGCCTAGTGGAATTAGTTTGTTTTATTTTTTATTAGATATTAGCTGTTTTTATTTGTACACGCTAAGAAATAAAAGGGCCTGGACTCGTTTAAAAAATATTCGGCAGTAAATTTGCTTGCATTTTAAGAAATCAGAATGATAATTGCTGAATGTATTTTGATCTCTTTGTAAATTTGTAATTCAGTAAAAATTTTACGACCTATATTTCTACTACATAAAATACTATGGAAAGCCTACAAATACCTTATAAAAACACTGGATATTTTTCTAAAATAATACTTGATTATTTGGCACAAAAAGAAACTATTCAACCCTTCTACAACCGTTTTCCTTCAATTGATAATTTTGAAGCTCAGATTCAAGAAAAAGGAGCTTCTTATTCATCAGAAAGCAGAAAAATACTAGCCAATGCTTTAGAACAACAATATGTTGGATTAAAGACAAGTGTGTTGACTCAAGAACACATAAACACGTTGGTTTTGCCCAATACATTTACCATAACTACAGGACATCAACTAAATTTGTTTTCAGGCCCTTTGTATTTTTTGTACAAAATTATTTCTGTAATCAATTTGTGTAAAAGTTTAAAGGAAAAATATCCAAAACAAAACTTTGTGCCAGTGTATTGGATGGCGTCAGAAGATCATGATTTTGAAGAAATACAGTATTTTAATTCAAAAGGGAAAAAAATATCTTGGAAACGAGAAGCTTCAGGAGCAGTAGGACGTTTGTCTACAGAAGGATTGGATGCTGTTTTTGAACAATTTTCTAGCCAATTGAACTTTGGGAAAAATGCAGAGGAATTAAGAGAGATCTTTAAAAAAGCCTACTTGAAAAATGAAAATTTGACGGATGCATCTCGTTATTTGGTCAATGCTTTGTTTGGAGAATATGGTTTGGTAGTGATTGATGGAGATGATAAAGAATTAAAAGCATTGTTTAAACCGTATGCTTTGCAAGAGTTGGAAGCACAGACGAGTTTTAAAAATGTATCTGAAACCAATTTAAAATTAGAAAAAGAAGGATATAAGATTCAAGTAAATCCTAGAGAGGTAAATTTGTTTTATATTGGAGATCAGTTTAGAGAACGTATTCTTAAAAAAGAGGGTGTTTTTCAAGTAAATGAGACATCATTACAATTCAATTCTCCTTTAGAGGTATTAAAATCTACAGAAAATTCTACAGATGTAATCTCAGGAAACGCTTTGTTGAGACCTTTGTATCAAGAAGTTATTTTGCCCAATTTATGTTATGTTGGAGGAGGAGGTGAGTTGGCTTATTGGATGCAACTAAAAACTACTTTCAAAGCTTTTAAAGTTCCTTTTCCGATGTTGTTACTTAGGAATTCAGCATTGTTGGTTACCGAAAAACAGCAGCAAAAAGCTAGAAAATTACAAGTTGATTTTACGGATTTCTTTTTGACTCAAAATGAACTGATTTCAAAAAAAGTAAAAGAACGTTCGCAAATCAATTTTGACTTTGAAAGCAAACGAAATCAATTGATAACTACTTTTAAAGAATTGGAATTGCTAGCAGCAAAAACAGACAAATCTTTTGTAGGGGCAGTAAAAGCACAAGAAGTAAAGCAGTTAAAAGGATTGAAACATTTGGAAAAAAGATTGTTGAAAGCAGAAAAGAAACAAATGTACGATTTGGTTACACGCATAGAGTTGCTTCAAAATGAGTTATTTCCGAATCAAACTTTAGAAGAGAGACAACGTAATTTTTCAGATTATTATGAAAGTTATGGAAAACCATTTATAGATAAGTTGTTTGCTGTTTTAGATCCTTTAGAAATGCAGTTTAGTGTGGTTTTCTTAAAAAATTAACGTCTATGGTTTTGATGTGAAAGTGAATTGATACACAAGTGTTAGAAGGTTGGTTCTATAAAGATTTATTTGAGTAACTTAGATAAAAAAGAAATGTATGATTTGTGATAAAGCAGCAAAAATCAAGTGTTTAGTTGACAAAAATAAAAAAGTGTTAGAGTTAACTAACACTTTTTTGATGGGTACGAATATTTTCTTTTTCATAGCAAATTCTCCCCAATTTATGTCGTGATATAAATAAAAAACGTAATTTTGCAATTCTTATTTATTTAGGTATTTACGTGCAAATCCCTACAATACAAAGATAGATTTCTAATTAATTATTTACAACTGTGTCTTTACGCAGTTTTATGAATTACTAAAAAATGGATATAGAAAATATTGGTTCTTATTCTAAAAGCTTGCTAACAAATGTTCCTGTAGATCAGAATCACGCTATTTACAAACACTACAATGCTACTCTACCTAGCTTTCCAAATCAGGCAGTTTACATTTATTCTTTTAAAGAGAATAGAATGGTGTATGCAGAAGGATGGGAAGAAATTTTAGGCTATAGAGATGATGAGATTACTATGTTGACTATTGTGACCATTACTACTCCTAAGTTTTTAAGGTTTTCGGCAGAGTTGAATGATAAAGCCATGATGTTTCTAAAGAGTATTACAGAAGATTTAGAGGAATATAGTTTTACGTTGGAATTGGAAAAAATTCATAAAGATGGAACTATAGTACCCTTGTTTTCTAGAGTAGGAATTCACAAAGCTAAAGACGGGCAGATAGAAGAAATTATTGGTTATTCTGAATTGATTAAAACGCTAAGATTAGGAAATGTAATGCAATATGCAGCTTATGGTCCTAAAGTTAACGAATTTGAAGAAGCTCTAAACAAAGAACTTTTTCAGCACTATGCAATTTCTAGAAAAGAGAGAGAAGCTTTGGTTTTAGCAGCCAAAGGTTTTGCATTTAAAGAAATTGCTGAAGAACTAGGTGTTTCTCAATCAGCAATTGAGAAGAGAATAATTCCTTTGTACAAAAGATTTAATGTAAAAAGTTTACCTCACTTGATAGGATTTGCTTATCAAAATAACATTCTTTAGTACAAAAAAACGAATGGTTTAATTGTGTTAATAAGAAAGATTAACAATACTAATTTTAGAGTTAGGCACGCCAATAGTTTCTAAAAGTTCTGACCATTCTTCTTTTTCATCTTCTTTGTTAACTCCTAAAATCCAAATTACATTTTTGTTTTTGAGAATTTCTTTACTTTTAGTTTCTTCACTTTCTAAAGTGTCGATAAGTTTTAGAAAATCGTTATGAGAAACAGTATTGTACTTGTCGGGAGTAATATCATCAATGACTAGAAACTTACAATTGTTCCATGTCCACAACAGTTCGTTGTTTATCTGATCAGGAGAGTGAAATAAACTATAAAGTTTTGTTGCAGTTGTGTAAGTACAAGTTTGTTTTTTTAAAGCTAGTTCGTTAGCTATGGCAACTCCAAGGTTGGATTTTCCTTCATTTACACTACCATATATCAAAATATGATTTCCAGTAGATTTAGGAGCTTGTTTTACATAGGTTTCAACAATTTGTTTTTCTTCATCGTCTAAAAATTCACCTTTCCATTGAGACAATCTATATTGAAAAGGAAAGTAGGCATATTGTTGGTAAATTCTGGTTGTATACCAATAAATAAATGGGTAAAACAAAAGAACGAGTAGTATAATAGACACCCATTTTATATTTAGATTGCTTGGGTTGATGACAACGCAAGAAACCATAGCTCCCAATGCAAAATAAAGAACATCTGTAATGGTGTCAAAAATTAAATGACTCCATTTAGGTTTGAAAACCATGTCTTTTTTAGCAAAAAATAAAGGAAGAACAAGGTTGAAAACTTCAAAATACGCCCAAACAGATGCTACAATAATGCTGTAATATATAGGAGGATGTTCATTTTTAAAGACAAGACTCAATACAATACTAGGGAAAAAACCTAATGTAAAATGTCCTAATTGATTGGCCAACCATGCGTAAGTCAAGCTAACACCTCTGTGAGAGTCTTTTCCGAATAAATCTTTGACAAATAATTGTTTTATGAATGTTTTAGAATTGATCTTTTCCACAAGTAGCGTTATTGGGGTTTATTACGAGCCGAAGATAATTATTTTTTTTTAGTAGAAACAAAAAAGACCGACTATTAAGCCGGTCATTTTCAGAAAAAAATAATCAACTAAGTCATGGAAATTCTTAGTTTTTGTATTTGGTAAGCTTTTATAATTTGCATTTTCATCAATATAGATATGATTAAAGCGACAATAAACAATAAGGAGAATACCCACAAAGTAATTTCTAACGAACCTGTTTTAGATAGAACCACATCGTAAATAGTTGGACCTATTACACCTGCAAATCCCCATGAAGCTAAAATAAGTCCATAATTAGCTCCTAATTGTTTGATGCCAAATAAATCTCCTACAAAAGCGGGTAATGTTGCATGACCTCCGCCGTACATAGTGATAATGGTAAACAGAATTATTAGAAACATAACCTCGGAACCAATGATGGGTAAAAAGTAAAAAGCGGCTATTTGAAAAACAAAAAATAGAATATAAACATTTACTCTTCCTATATAATCAGAGAGCGTGGACCACAACAGTCTTCCCAAGCCATTAAAAACACCTATAAAACCAACAATTGCAGCAGCTTCCATTGGTGTATAGTTTAGTTTTTCTTGTACCATTGGACTGGCAGCAGCAATCAGTGCTATACCGCAAGAAGTGTTGATGAACATCATGATCCATAAATAATAGAATCTTGAAGTTTTAACGGCTTCATTCACAGTTAAATTAGCCATGTCTGCTTTTACTTTGTTGTTGTTTCCATCTTTAAATCCAGCAGGTGCATATCCTACAGGAGGTCTTTCTATGTAACTTGCTGAAGCTAAAATAATAATGGTATAGACAACTCCTAAAATATAAAAGGTGTTGGCAACACCTACAGATTCAAATAATTTGGCCATAATAGGACCAAAGATTAGAGCAGCAAAACCAAAGCCCATAATTGCCATTCCAGTAGCCAAGCCTCTTTTGTCTGGAAACCATTTGACCAAGGTGCTTACCGGAGTAATGTATCCCAAGCCCAAACCAATTCCTCCAATAACACCATAACTAATAAAAAATAGAGGTAAAGACCCTAGTTGCACAGACAATCCTGCTCCTAAAATACCTACACCGTAAAAAATACCAGCAGTAGTACCACTTAATCTAGGACCAACTTTGTCTACCCATTTTCCAAGAAAAGCAGCAGACAATCCTAAAATTAAGATGGTGATTTTAAAAGCCCATTTGATGACACTTCCTTCTACTCCAAAAATATCTTTTACAGGATTGGTGATTACCGAATAAGCATAAACAGAACCGATTGATAGATGTATACCAATTGAGGAAACAGCTATTAACCAACGATTTTTTATTTTTTGTGAATTCATAAAGTTTGGTTTTTCTAATTAATTTTTACTTTTTTAAAGTATTTACTTAGAATATTGGCAGCGTTCTGTAGCTCTTCTTCGGTGTTTTCTCTAGCATGTTCCAATTCATACTTCCAACCCAAGGCTTCCCATTTGTGAATTCCCAACTTATGATAAGGTTGCAATTCTATTTGTTCAATAGTTTCAAAATCTTTAAAGTAGTCTCCTAGTGCATGTAACAATTCTGGAGTATTGGTGATTTCTGGAATCAAGACATATCGCAACCACATTTTTTTACCAGATGTTTCTCTATAGTTGGCAAAAGAAAAGGATGTTTCTTTATTTTTTTCTCCTGTAATGTATTGATATCCTTTTTCTGTCATGTGTTTGATGTCTAACATCACCAAATCTGTGTGTTTGTCTAACAATTCAATAACGGGATGATTCAATACTCTACCGTTGGTATCTATATTGGTGTGAATATCTTCTTCTTTAAGTCTTTTAAAAAAAGTGATAAGATTTTTTGCTTGTAACATGGGTTCTCCACCCGAAACGGTTACTCCTCCTTTGTCTCCAAAGTAAGCTTTCATTTTAACAGCTCGTTGTACTAGTTCTTCAATTTCATATTCCGTACCTCCATGCGTATCAATCGTGTCAGGATTGTGGCAATACAGACATTTTAGTTTGCATCCTTGCAAAAAAATAACCATTCTTATTCCAGGTCCGTCGTGCGTACCAAATGATTCTATGGAATGAACGCTTAATGTGTGGTCTGAAGTTTTGATAGGCTTAAGTTTTAAAGTAAAAAAGGGATTCAAAAAACACTAATGATACTTTTTGTTTTTTTAAAAAGTGGACTCTAATAAAGAGACAATTTTGTTTTTTGAACCCCTACAACAAATTATAATAATGGTTTAGTTTACATAGATTCGTGAAAAGAACGAGTGATTACTTCCAACTGCTGTTCTTTGGTCAATCGGATGAAATTCACAGCGTAACCCGATACACGAATTGTAAGCTGGGGGTAATTTTCTGGATGCTCCATTGCATCTAACAATGTTTCTTTGTCTAAAACATTTACATTTAAGTGTTGCGCACCGTTGGTAAAATAACCGGTTAATGTAGCAACCAAATTATCAATTCTTTCTTCTTGAGTAGCTCCTAATGATTTAGGAACAATAGAGAAGGTATTAGAGATTCCATCTTGAGAATCTTTGTAATCAATTTTAGCTACGGAATTTAACGAAGCAATTGCACCATTGGTATCACGTCCGTGCATTGGGTTGGCTCCAGGAGCAAACGGTACACCACTAGGTCTACCATCTGGAGTTGCTCCTGTTTTTTTACCATACACCACATTAGAGGTAATTGTTAACACAGACAATGTTGGTTCTGCATTTTTATATACAGGTAATTTTTTTAATTCATTGTTAAAATCTTCTACAGCATTGTGAGCAAAAATATCTACACGATCATCATCGTTTCCGTATTTAGGAAAATCTCCTTCAATTTCAAAGTCAACAGTCAAACCTTGCTCATTTCTAATCGGTTTTACTTTTGCGTATTTAATAGCAGATAATGAATCTGCAACAATAGACAAACCTGCAATACCGTAAGCAATGTTTACATGAGGGTTGGTGTCTATCAATGCCATTTGTGCTTTTTCGTAATAGTATTTGTCATGCATGTAGTGAATGATGTTCATGGCATCGTTATACACACCTGCTACTTGTTTCATTGCCGTTTTAAAATTAGACATTACCGTGTAAAAGTCTAAGTATTCATTATCACACTTGTCAATTCCTTTGACCATTTGAGTTCCTGTAATTTCACATTTCCCTCCGTTAATAGCTAACAATAAAGTTTTAGCTAAGTTGGTACGAGCTCCAAAAAACTGAATTTGTTTTCCTATTTCTTGGTAAGAAACACAACAAGCAATTCCGTAATCATCAGATCCTCTAGAAGTACGCATCAAATCATCGTTTTCAAACTGAATTGATGAAGTGTCTATTGCTACTTTTGCACAGAATTTTCTGAAATTTTCGGGTAATTTAGGAGACCATAAAACAGTAATGTTTGGTTCTGGTGATGGACCTAAATTGTACAGAGTGTGTAAGAAACGGAAAGCTGTTTTGGTTACTTTTGTTCTACCATCGTTCAACATTCCTCCAATAGCTTCTGTAACCCAAGTAGGATCTCCTGCAAAAATTTCATCATAAGCAGCCATACGTAAATGACGAACCATTCTTAATTTCATCACAAACTGGTCGATGTATTCTTGAGCTTCTATCTCATTAATCACTCCATTTTTTAAATCTTGTTCAATGTAAATATCTAAGAAAGTAGATACGTTTCCTAAAGACATTGCAGCACCATCTTGTTCTTTTACCGCAGCCAAATAAGCCATGTAAGTCCATTGAACGGCTTCTTGAGCATTGTTGGCAGGACGACTTAAATCTAAATTGTAATGATTTCCCATCACAATCATATCTTTTAAAGCTTTTATTTGTTCTGCTACTTCTTCTCTCAATCGGATGGTAGCATCACACATGGGGCCTGTAATATTTTCTAAATCACTTTTTTTGTCTTGAATCAATTTGTCAATTCCAAACAAAGCCACTCTACGGTAATCTCCAATAACTCTACCACGAGCATAATTGTCAGGCAATCCTGTTAAAAAACCAAGAGATCTAAATTTTTTAATTTCGCTAGTATACACATCAAATACACCATCGTTGTGTGTTTTTACATATTTGGTAAACAATCTGTTTACTTCTTCACTAGGTTCTAATCCGTGTTCTTGCAATGCTTTCTGTACCACTTTGTAACCTCCAAAAGGTTTCATCGCTCTTTTTAACAGTTCATCAGTTTGCAAACCAACAATCACTTCGTTCTCTTTATCTATATATCCTGCTTCAAAATTGGCAATTCCAGAAATGGTATTTACATCTACAGAGCGAACACCGTTGTTTTGTCTTTCTTCTAGAGTTGCATTTTTACATACTTCCCAAAGTGCTATTGTTTTTTTACTAGGACCTACTAAAAAAGCATCTGTTCCTACATAAGGAGTAATGTTTTTATAAACAAATTCCTTAACACTGACGACATTTTTGTCTAAACCGGTTTTGATATCTAAAGTTTCCATACGAATAATGATTAGTTGATTTCTATACATCAAATTTAAATAAAATTACATAATAAAACACCTTTTTATCTTTTAATATTTTCATTTTTGTAAAATCATAAAATCATAAGTAGTTTTAGTGTTATATTTTTAATAAATTCTGTAAACGATGAATTTAGTGACAACTATTTGATGGTTTTTTACACATTTCTATAGTAGTATTTTTATTTAGTTTATTAAGAATAAATAAAAATAAAGTAACTTTGATTCTCAGAACAATTAAAGAGGAAGAAATGGAACATACAGTTGGATTATTTTTTGGATCGGATACGGGAATTACAGAAGAATTGACGCATGATATTGTAGATGCTTTTAAAAACATAGAAGTCAAAGAAATATCAGAAGCAAAAGCAGAAGATTTTAAACCTTATGATTTTATTTTGTTGGGTTTGTCTACTTGGTATGATGGAGATTTACAGAGTGATTGGGAAACTTTTTTTGACGAGTTTAAAACGATTGATTTTACGGGAAAGAAAGTAGCTATTTATGGATTAGGAGATCAAATTGGATATGCAGAGTATTTTATTGATGGAGTTGGAATGTTAGCAGAGGTTGTTTTAGAAAATGGAGGAGAGGTAATTGGAAAATGGCCTGTAGATGGATATAGACATACAGATTCTAAGGCAATTATTCCAAATGATGAGGCTTATTTTTACGGTTTGGCTTTGGACAATGACAATGAATCGCATTTAAATGAGGAAAGAATAACTGGTTGGTTGGATTTGATAACAAAAAAATTGTAAATAGATCTTGAATCCAATTGATTTAATAAAAGAGAAGGTATATCAAGTCGATAAATAAAATAGGTACCATTATAAGAGCTATCGTTTTTAATTTGTCATAAATATTACAGATCGTGATGGGTATGCTGAAAATCGGAAAAATAAATCCAGAAAAAAGGCGAAGTGAATACATTCCTTGAGTCTGAGTAGCCAGGTTTTTATAAACGTGTGTTTTTTGGAAGATAGGAGAAATCTTTAAAGCAACTGATTGTCCTATGGTAGTTGTGCTCTTAAAATCATCGGATACATAAAAGTGATAGTTTGCCGTTTTTACTTTGTGTGTAAGATGAAAATTTCTGGCAGCATTGTGATAGTTCTGTTTTTTAGTAGAGATGGCTATAATTTTTTCTTCCTTAATTTTTTTAGGTAGAAAAAAATCCAAAAGAATTATAAAATTAACAAAGAGTAGTAGGTAGTTAAAACAATTTTTGAGTTTATTCATAATTCTGTTTGTGAATATACTAAGTTACTATCAATATTTAAAAGACAAAAAACAATCAATTATTTGATCGTTTTTGTCTTTTAGGTTTTATTTTTTCAATCCTAGTTTATGTCCATACATAGCGTAGTATAAGATAATTATATAACAAGGTAGTAGAATCCAATATCCTTTTGTAGCTGCATTCGCAGTTGCCATAGCATCATTCATCCCTTGTGCAAGATAGGTTGCTTTGTTGCTGTCAACTAATTCACCATACAATGGAGGAAGAATCGCTCCTCCAGAAATAGCCATTATCAATAGGGCAGAAGCCGTTTTTGTAAATTTACCCAACCCTTTTAGTGTCAAAGGCCATATAGCTGGCCAAACTAAGGCATTGGCAATACCAAGGGCAGCAACAAATAAAACAGAAGTAAATTCTGTAGTTAATACAATACAAAAAGAGAAAAGAATCCCTAACAATGCACTTATTTTTAAAGCAGTTGTTTGGCTTAAATATTTTGGAATTAATACAGCACCTAATGCATAGGTGGCTACCATGGCCATTAAAGTAAATGTGGTAAAGAATTTAGCATCCATAGCAGGAATTCCTAATGAAATACCATAGGCAATAATCGTATCTCCAGCAATTACTTCTACTCCCACGTACATAAATAACGTAAAAACTCCTAACCATAAATGAGGGAATTGAAAAATACTAGTTTTGTTTGTTGTTCCATCTTGTGACTCTTCAATAGGCTCTGCTTCTACATTTGGTAATGGAGCTTTTCTAATCAAAACTCCAAGTGCAAATAATACAATAGCCATTACAATGTATGGAATTACCACACTATCTGCCATGGTATTTAAGAGTTCTGATTTTTCAGAATTTGTTACAATAAGAAGTTTTTCTTGAATTTCATCAATACCAGATAGTAACAAGGCTCCAAAAATAATAGATCCTAAAGCTCCAGCTACTTTGTTGGCAATTCCCATAATAGCAATTCTTTTGGCAGCACTTTCAATAGGACCTAAAATAGTAATATACGGATTTGACGCTGTTTGTAATAAAGTCATTCCAGCTCCTTGAATAAAGATTCCTGTTAAAAACATCCAATACGTTCTAGCTTCTGCAGCAGGAATAAAAACCAAGGCTCCAATTCCCATTACAAACAGGCCTAAAGACATTCCTTTCTTGTATCCAATTTTGTTTAAAATGTAGGAAGCGGGTATTGCCATAACCACAAAAGAAATGTAGGAAGCAGAAGCTACTAAAAGAGACTGTGCAGAAGTTAATTCATTGATAGCTTTCATAAAAGGAATCAAAGCTCCGTTGATCCATGTAACAAATCCAAAAATGAAAAAAAGTCCAGCTATAATTAAAATAGGAACTAGAGATTTGTTTTTGTTTCCTGCAATTGATGCGTTTGTGCTAGACATATTTGGTGGCTTTTATAGATTTACTTGAAATATATGTAAAAGCGAAGATATTTTAAACAAGTCTCTCTTCTTTTTAATACATACGATGATTTTATTTTTTATTAAAAAAATCTTTAATGGGCTAACTTGTATCGTTTAGATTGCTAGATCTATCATTTGTCGAAAAAATTGATATTATATGTTATATATGAGTTAGTTTCATGATTCTTAAAAATTAAATTCAAAAAATGAATATGCAACAAAATATATCAGTAGTACCTAAGAAGATGATAATTCCTTTTGTGTTGGTGACTTCTTTATTTGCTTTGTGGGGATTTGCAAATGCAGTTACCGATCCTATGGTGCAAGCTTTTAAAAAGGTATTAGAGTTGTCTAACTCACAGGCTGCTTGGGTACAGATGGCTTTTTATGGAGGTTATTTTTGTATGGCTTTACCTGCAGCTATGTTTATGAGAAAATACTCTTATAAGGTAGGAATTTTAATAGGTTTAGGCTTGTATGCAACAGGTGCATTGTTATTTTATCCTGCAGCTATTACTGAGCAATTTTGGTTTTTTTGTGTAGGATTGTATGTGTTAACCTTTGGGTTGGCATTTTTAGAAACAGCAGCAAATCCTTATGCTTTGGCTATGGGACCTAAAGAAACAGCAACTCAACGTTTAAATTTGGCTCAAGCTTTCAATCCTATAGGGTTGATTGCTGGTTTGTTTGTAGCACAACAGTTTGTGTTAAAGAATTTAAAAAGTGATGATATTGATGATTTTAGTTCTTTGGATGAAGTTTCAAAAATACTGGTAAAAACATCTGACTTGTTAGTGATTAGAAACCCGTATGTTATTTTAGGATTGGTGCTTATTGGTGTTTTTACGTTGTTTGTAGTTAGTAAAATGCCTCAGTCTAAAGAAGAAGGAGCTTTACCTAAAATAGGCTATACATTTAAGATTCTTTCAAAGAATAAAAAATATGTTTTAGGGGTTTTAGCGCAAATTTTTCACATGGGATGTTTAATTATGTGTTGGACGTATATATATCAATATTCTGAAGCTATTGGTATTGATAGTGTAACGGCTGGTTATTATCAAATGGCAGCTTTTGTGCTTTTTACCGTAGGACGTGCCATTGGTACTTATCTGTTAAGATTTGTTAATGCTGGAAAACTACTAATGATGTTTGCCGTTTTTGGAGGTGTTTTTACACTTTTTACCATTTTTATAGAAGGTAGGGTAGGGTTGTATTGCTTGGTTGCTATTTCGTTTTTTATGTCTTTAATGTTTCCTACTATTTATGGTATTGCGTTGGGAGGATTGACAGAAGAACAGTCAAAAATTGGATCAGCAGGTTTGATTATGGCTATTGTTGGTGGTGCTTTGATGCCAAAACTACAAGGAATTATTATTGATGCTGGTGGTAATGGAGTAGCGGATGTTAAAGTATTAGGAGTTTCAGAAGTTAATATCTCTTTTATCTTACCCTTGTTTTGTTTTGTGTACATAGCTTGGTACGGGTTAAGAGTGAACAAGAACAATGAGATTGTAGATTAAGAGACTCAAATTATAATTTGTTAAAAACCGACTAAATACAATTTTTGTGTTTAGTCGGTTTTAATAGTTGCAATAATAAAATTTAAAATCAGATGTGTATAAACACAAAAAAACCCATCAAATGAATGATAGGTTTTTCGTTTAAACTTTATAGTAAAGGAATCAAATTAGATAACTTGTACGTTTACTGCGTTTAATCCTTTACGACCTTCTTCAACGTCAAAAGAAACTTTGTCTCCCTCAGCGATTTCATCAGTTAAACCATTAATGTGAACAAACACATCTTTACTTCCATCGTCTGGAGTAATAAATCCATAACCTTTTGAATCGTTGAAAAACTTTACTGTACCGTTACTCATAATAATAAATGTATATTTTTAAAGTCTGCAAGGTAGAATAAATAAACCATCATCTATCATAAAAACTATTTTATTTTTAACTGTACTTTTCTGATATACAGTATGCTATTAGGAAAGTCTACTTTTATAATCATTATAGCCGAATTTACGCAGCGTTTTCAGGGTCTTGTCAATAGTCCATATACAAATGTCAGGATGTTTGACTCCGTTAAACATGCTCGTTTTTACCATTGTATAATGAATCATATCTTTAAAAATAATCTGATCTCCTATGTTTAATCCTTTTTCAAAAGCATATTCTTCCATAAAATCACCAGCCAAACAGCTAGTTCCTCCTAATCGATACACAAATTTGCTATTTTCATCAGGATCTGATGCTCCAACAATTTTGGGTCTGTAAGGCATTTCTAAAGTATCTGGCATGTGAGCTGTAAAAGAAACATCTAACAAAGCAGTGGTAACTCCTCTACTAGGAACGATGTCTAATACTTGAGCCGTTAAAACTCCTGTTTCCCATGCAAAAGCACTCCCTGGTTCTAAGAGAATATGGATGTTGTATTTTTCTTTAAAAGCTTTTAATAGGTTGATTAAATGCTCGGTGTCATAACCTTTACGAGTCATTAAATGACCGCCACCCATATTGATCCACTTGATTTGATGTAAATATTCTCCAAATCTTTCTTCTAAAGCAACTAACGTTTTTTCTAAGCTATAAGAATCTGATTCGCACAACACATGAAAATGCAATCCTTCTACACCTTTTGGTAATGCTTCGGGCATAAAATCTTTTAACACTCCCAATCTTGATTTTGGAGAGCTAGGATTGTATAAATCTACTTCCACATCACTTTGTTCTGGGTTGATTCTAATTCCACAAGAAATTTTATGACCAGCAGTAAGTGTTTGCTCATAATATTTATGAAATTGTGACACAGAGTTGAATACAATATGAGAACTGTAACTCATTAATTCCTCAAATTCTTCAGGAACATAAGCAGCGGCATAAGTATGTGCTTTGGTTTTCATTTCTTCAAAACACAAACGAGCTTCGTATAAAGAGCTAGCGGTTGCTCCTTTTATATATTCACGAACAATAGGGAAGGCTCCCCACATAGCAAAACCTTTAAAAGCAAGAATAATTTCTATACCTGCTTGGTCTTGCACGTTTTTAATCAAACTTAAATTGTTACGTAACAATTCTTCATCTAGTACAAAAGAAGAAGAGGGAATTTGGTTGTAGTCTATCATTTTTATAAAAAGAAAAAGGTAGTAAGTAGTTCTTTAAAAGAAATACCTACTACCTATATTTTAGTAAACATTGTATTTGGCTGTAAACCAAATGTTGTTTGATATATTAATAGTTCATTTCTAAATTACCATTGATCTCTTCTTGCCAAGGCAATCCGTATTGACCAATCAATTCCATAAATGGATCTGGGTTGAATTCTTCTACGTTGTACACTCCAGGTTTTTTCCACTTTCCTGTTAAAAACATCATAGCTCCTAACATAGCAGGTACTCCTGTGGTGTAAGAAACTCCTTGAGATGATACATCATCAAAAGCATCTTGGTGTTTACAGTTGTTCCAAACGTAATACGTTTTTTCTTGTCCGTCTTTAATTCCTTTAATTCTACAACCAATAGAAGTCTCACCTGTATAACCATCCGCTAATTCTTCTGGTTTCGGTAAGGTTTCTTTTAAGAATTGTAAAGGAACAATTTCTACACCTTTATACATGATTGGCTCAATACTAGCCATACCAATATTTTGAATGACACGTAAATGCGTTAAATATTCATCACCAAAAGTCATCCAGAAACGAGCACGTTTTAAGGTTGGAAAGTTTTTAACCAAAGATTCTAATTCCTCATGATAAATAACATAAGAGTTTTTAGGACCAATGTTAGGGTAATTTAAAGCTTGTTTAATTTCATGCGGTTCTGTTTCTACCCATCGCCCATTTTCCCAATAACGTCCTTTTTGAATCACTTCACGGATGTTGATTTCAGGGTTAAAGTTAGTAGCAAATGCCTTTCCATGATCACCCGCGTTACAGTCCACAATATCTAAATAGTGAATTTCATCAAAGTGATGTTTGGCAGCATACGCAGTATAAATACTAGTTACACCAGGATCAAAACCACAACCTAAAATAGCGGTCAATCCTTTTTCTTTAAATTTTTCTTGATATGCCCATTGCCAGCTATACTCAAACTTCGCCTCATCTTTAGGTTCGTAGTTTGCAGTATCTAAATAGTTAACACCTGTTTCTAAACAAGCATCCATAATGGTTAAATCCTGATATGGCAACGCAACGTTGATGACCAATTCTGGTTGAAACTCATTTAATAACGCAACCAATTCTGGTACGTTATCGGCATCCACTTGTGCGGTTTCAATTTTTCTATCCTTAATTAAAGCAGCAATCGCATCACATTTAGATTTTGTTCTGCTTGCTAACATAATTTCAGAAAAAACTTCAGGAGAAGCAGCACACTTTTGTGCAACAACGCTACCAACTCCACCAGCACCAATGATTAAAACTTTAGACATTTTTAATGTTGTTAAATTGATTTATAATTTTCGGCAAATGTAATTTTTTTTTCAAATTACAATTAAAAATAGTTGTTTTTTTTTGATGAAAAAAATAGATCTACAATATTGATTGTCAGAGGTTAATTACTTTAGATGGATGGATAGTTTTTTGTATCCTTTTTCATAGCTATACACAGTATGTTTACATAAAAAAGAAGCCATTAATTTGGCTATAAAAACCCCAACTAATAAAGGTAAAAACAAAGCAAAACCATTGTCTACAATATTACAAGTTAAAAACAATGCTGTTAAAGGAGCGTGTATAGCTGCACTTAACATGGCTGCAGCTCCAATTAATGCAAAATTTAATACGATTAATTCTGTTTTAAAATAATGATTACAAAATAAAGCTACAAAAATTCCCAAGATAGCACCTGTTACAATACTAGGAGCAAATACACCACCATCTCCTCCAGCTCCTAATGTAAGAGAAGCTGCTAATGGTTTTAAAAATACAATCAGAACAAGCGATAATAAAAATCCAATAGAAATAGTTTGATAATCAGTGTGTAATAATTCTGGAATGGCATGGTAACTGTCTCCGTATAAAGCAGGAAACATAAAAATAGCAGTTCCTACCAACAAGGCCCCTGTATTTACTCTAATGAAATTGTTTTTTATTTTGCCAAAGGCAGATTTGATGAAAATGACACTTTTGGTAAAAAAGACAGCAATAATACCAGCTAAAATACTTAGTAAAACCATATATGGGATGGCTTGATACTTCCAATGAAAAACTTCAAAATCAAACAATTTATTGTTGTCAAAAAAATACATGAATGTTTGAGCGATGGTAATAGAAATAACACAACTTAAAAAGATGGTTTTGGTTACTTTACGAGAAATCACTTCTATAGCAAATAAAAGTCCTGCAATAGGACTTCCGAACAAAGTAGTAACTCCGGCTGCGACACCCGCACAAATTAATTCAGTTTTATAAGTATTGGCTACTTTTTCTTTTTTGTAAACAGCACTTCCTATAGCGGCAGTGGCTACTACGGTAGAAACTTCTACACCTGTAGAACCTCCAAAAACCACCGTTAAAAATCCGTTGATGTAATGTGATGGAATTTTATAAAAAGGCAGTTCATCTTTTCTGTTTTCAAGCGTATTATAAACCTCTTTAATTCCTTTGTTTTGTTTTCCCTTGAATAGATGTTTTCTTGTAAAGTAAATGATGGTAATTCCTATAGAGGGTAGGAAGAAATAAAAGATGGGAAAATGATGAACTTTTTCTAACAAAGATTCTTCAAAAAAAGCAGTACTGTTTTTTAAAGAATAACCTAAAAGTGTAGCTAAAAAAACAACCAAAATTGTGTTTAAAACTAGGTTGTAATATCCTTTTCTAATAACTTCTTTTCTCATGATAATAATGAAAATTTAAGAGGGTAAAGTTAGACGATTAAGATATTATAAAGGTGATTTTAAATAATAATTTATTACCTGACACTAAGTTTCATAAAAAAGCCCCTGTAATTTTTATGAAACTACAGGAACTAAAGAATTTAATCAATATATCTTTTGGTAATATCACCATAAGCATCAATACGTCTGTCTCTAAAGAAAGGCCATATTCTTCTTACATCCTCTGTTTTTTGTTTGTCAATCGTAATTACCTTATTGATTTCGTCTTTTTGAGTTCCTTCCCATAAAACTTCTCCTTGTGGGCCTGTTATAAAACTAGTACCCCAAAATTCTATTCCGTTGGTAACACTTGTCCAATCTTTTTCAAAACCTACACGGTTTACAGAAATTACAGGCAGTCCGTTTGCTACTGAATGTCCTCTTTGAGAAATCATCCAAGCATCTCTTTGACGAGCTTTTTCGGCATCGGTATCAGTACTTTCATAACCAATAGCTGTTGGGTAAATCAATACTTCTGCACCTGCCATAGCCATCAATCTAGCTGCTTCTGGATACCATTGATCCCAACAAATTAAAACACCCAATTTACCTACAGAGGTCTGAATAGGAGTAAAGCCTAAATCACCTGGTGTAAAGTAAAATTTCTCATAATAAGCAGGATCGTCAGGAATGTGCATTTTTCTATATCTTCCTGCTTCGGTTCCATCTTTTTCAAAAACTACGGCTGTATTATGATAAATTCCTGGAGCTCTTTTTTCAAACAAAGAAGTTACCAAAACAATATTTAATTCCTTGGCAATAGCAGAGAACTGATTGTAAGAAGAACCTGGAAAAGGTTCAGCCCATTCAAACATTTCTACCTCTTCTGCTTGACAAAAATAAATTCCTGTGTGCAATTCTTGCAGAACTACCAACTCAGCACCGTCCTTAGCACATTGTTTAATACCTGCTATAGATTTGTTGATGTTGTCTTGTTTGTCTGTTGTACAAGATTGTTGTACAATTCCAACGTTTAATTTGCTCATTATAATATGTTAAATACTAAAATAAAAATACTAAGAAATATTTAATTTCACTTGCTCAGGATATTGCATGCTAATACAGTGCAAAGATCCGTGTTGTTGAATTAAAGCATTGCAATCTAATCCTGCAACTTTCCTGTCTGGAAAAACTTCTTGAAGGATAGCTAAAGCTTCTTGATCCTGAGGAACATTGTATGTTGGAACCAACACTCCACCGTTTACGATTAAAAAATTAGCATAGGTGGCAGGAATGCGTTCTCCATCACTATCAAAACAAGCATTTGGCCAAGGCAATGGAATTAAATTATAGGATTCATTTTTATGATTGGTAAACGTTTTTAATTGCGTTTCCATTTGTTGTAAAGCTTGGTAATGTTCATCATTTTCATCCTCACATTTTACATAAGCAATTGTATTTTGATTGCAAAACCTTGCTAAGGTATCAATATGAGAATCTGTATCATCACCAGCTAAATAACCATAATCTAACCACAATATTTTTTCAAGTCCCAAAGTGTTTTTTAGATAGGTTTCTATTTCTTCTTTGGTCATGTTTGGGTTACGGAATTTAGATAACAAGCATTCTGAGGTTGTTAACAAAGTTCCTTGTCCGTCTGATTCTATGGCTCCACCCTCCAATACAAAATCTAGCGATTTTATATTTAAATTATTAAAAACGGTTTTTCCTAATTGTTCCGTAATGATATTGTCCAATTCCGCTTCAAATTTTTGTCCCCAACCATTAAAAATAAAGTCCAATAAAATAGGTTTCTCATCTTCTATAATAGTAATGGCTGCATGGTCTCTAGCCCAAGTATCATTAGATTTTATTGCTACAAAAAGCAAGGGGAACTCAGCCTCTTTTTTAAAGTAAGATTTTACTTCTTTTATATCATGACATCCTATTAAAACAGGTTGAAAACGTGCGGTAGCTTCTATAATATTTACAAAACAGGCAACCACTTCCGTATACATATAAGCCCAGTCACTTTCAGCGTGAGGAAAGGTAAATTGTATAAAACTTTGTGGTTCCCATTCGGCAGGGAACCTTTTAATTTTTAACATGATTCAAATTGATGATAACCGAGCAAATGTAATTGTTTTTATGAATTGTTATTTATTTTTCACAAAAATAAGTTTATGTCTACTTTTAGGGGTTTCTCTTTGTTCTATTTCAAACTCATCAATTGCATTCATCATTGGTGTTAACTTTTCAAATCCGTAGTTTCTTGAGTCAAAACTAGGACGTTTTTTTTGTAACAAACTACCTACATCTCCTAAAAATGCCCAACCATCATCATCGGAAACATCAGAAATAGTTGCCTTTATCATTTTGATGATTTTAGGACTAATGTTGTCAAAATTATCTTTTTCAGATGTTTTTGTATTTTCTTTCTTGTCTTGTATTTTTCGTAATACTTCTATATAAATAAATTTATCACAAGCGACAATAAATGGAGTAGGAGTCTTTTTTTCTCCAATTCCTATGACTTGCATACCCGCTTCTCTTAGTCTAGTTGCTAATTTGGTAAAATCACTATCGCTAGAAACCAAACAAAATCCTTGAACTTTTTCGGAATATAAAATGTCCATGGCATCAATAATCATGGCAGAATCCGTGGCATTTTTACCAGTGGTGTACGCGTATTGTTGAATAGGAGTGATGGCGTTTTCTAATAATATATCTTTCCATTTTCCTAAGTGAGGTTTGGTCCAGTCTCCATAAATTCTTTTAATGGTCGGGTTTCCGTATTTGGCTATTTCCTCCATCATTTCTTTAACGGGAGATGATGGTATATTGTCTCCATCTATTAAAACGGCTAAGTTTGTATTCATGTTTTTTTAATTATCTAATTCGTCTGGGTTTACCAAGTTTGGCAATATTACCGATTGAAAACCGCTTCTAAGTGTATACCACCAACTGTGAAACATAGATCTGTTTTTAGGTCTGAGGTAATACATTTTTCCTTTTTTATACTTTGTATCTCCAGGTGTATTGTGTGTGTTGATAAGGAGCTTGTTGATTAAAAAAGAAGGAAGGTCTTTGATGTTGTATTTTGTGCCATCTTCTAACAATCCCATTTTTATGTTTTGGTAATCTAGTGTTATTTTTCCTGAAGCCAAATTGTTATTACCATTGATGGTAAATTCCAACCGATCACATTGTCCAGAAGTTATTTTAATTCTTTGGTATAAATACAAAAAACCATTGAATATATCAAAGTTAAAGGCAGCCATTTTTCCTTTAATGGTATATGGAGATAGCTTGGGTTGCGTATGAAAATCGATATCTAGATCAAGGCGACTTTTACCTAAAACCTGTGCATGTAATTTAGTGTTTATAATATGATTTTCTTTGTTTTGAATATTTTTTATAATGGCATTTATTTTGTTAAAATAAACCAGTCCGTAATTTTTTGTTGATTTGCTTTTGATGTCAATATCAATTCGATTGTTTTTAAGAAGTATTTGTTTGATGTCTAGTGGAATTGGACATGTTAATAAAAGTTCTTGTAAAAAAGGTTTGTACGCTGCTGGGTCTGGCTTTTTATTTTCATTGGTTAAAACTTTTAAAAAAGCATCTTGTAGTACAATTTCATCAATATCAACCTGTTGCTTGTTTAAGAGTTTATCGTAGTCTATATGGTCAATTTTAATAACAGGGATTTTTACTATGGTTCTGGGTTTTTTGTATGTAAATTTTTGTTCCCATTGTTTTTTGGTGAATTTGGGCTGCATATTAAAACTGTAGAGATACGTGTTTTTTTGATCCAAAGAAATAGAGTCTAAACTTAGTTGATATGCACTTTTTTTAGCATTCATTTCCAGTTGATGAGATTCAAATTTCACATTGTCAAAAGAAATGTTGTTTTTGGATACTATCAAATTTTCTATCCCAAGACTATTATTAGATGCTCCTAAATTAAGATTTTCATGATTGATTGAAATGTTAAAATTATTCAATTTTAATTTGTTAACAGAAAATAGATAATCGGAAATATCAAAAGTACTTTTGTTTTTTTGGAGTTGATGATGCGATTTGTAACTACCATTGCTCCCAGTTATTTTTTTAAATTTAATTTTATGATTCAGCAGTAAATCTATCCATTCAATATCAATCAGGTTTAGATGTTCAACCTGAATGTCTAATGTGTCTTTTTTAGAATAATTTATATTTTCTAGAGACACGCTTTGGCAATGCCATGACGTTTTAATCTTTTGAGTAGTAAGATGATCTATCTTAGTAAGTTTGTTTTTTAAAACAATATCAAAAACCAAAGAGCTTAGAAATAAAAGCAAGCAGCAGCCCATCACTCCAAAAGCGATTATTTTTAGAAAAGAATTTATTTTTGATTTAGAAAAAGAAGAAAAACGCATGTTTATTTTTTTTATCTGTTACGAAAGCTATAAAAATAGAAACGTAAATAAGAACGTATTGTTGCTAAATTAATAAGAATCAACTTTTTTGTAGAATAAGGCATAAAAAAAGTTACACTTCTGTGTAACTTTTTTTAAGTGAAAATATGTTGGATAGTTTTTATTCTAAACTTCCTAAGTAACGTTCAGCATCTAAAGCAGCCATACAACCTGTACCAGCAGCGGTTACTGCTTGTCGGTATTCATGATCTTGTACATCTCCTGCAGCAAAAACTCCAGGTTTGTTGGTTTTGGTAGATTTACCTTTGGTTACCAAATAACCAGTTTCATCCATATCCAATTGACCTTTAAAAATTTCAGTATTTGGTGTGTGACCAATGGCAATAAATACTCCGGTTACAGCAATTTCATGTTTGTCTTGTGTTTGGTTGTTTACCACTCTAACACCTTCTACAACATTGTCTCCTAAAACTTCGTCCAATTCGGTATTGTACAATACTTCAATGTTTTCTGTTTTGTTTACTCTGTGCACCATAGCTTTAGAAGCTCTCATTACATCTTTACGAACCAACATGGTAACTTTGTTACATATATTAGCCAAGTACGTAGCTTCTTCTGCAGCGGTATCTCCAGCTCCTACAACAATTACGTCTTGTTTTCGGTAAAAGAAACCATCACAAGTAGCACAAGCAGAAACTCCACCACCTTTCAATCTTTCTTCGCTTTCTAGCCCTAAATATTTGGCTGTTGCTCCTGTTGTAATAATAACAGTCTCAGCTTCAATTTCTTTAGTTCCATCAATGGTTATTTTATGAATTCCACCTATTTCATCACTAAAATTAACGGTGGTAGCCAATCCAAAACGAACTTCTGTTCCAAAACGTTCCGCTTGTTTTTTCAAGTCTTCCATCATAGCAGTACCATCTGTACCGTCAGGATAACCAGGAAAGTTGTCAACTTCGGTAGTTGTGGTTAACTGTCCACCCATTTGCATTCCGGTATACATTACAGGCTTTAAGTCTGCTCTAGATGCATAGATAGCGGCAGTATATCCTGCAGGACCTGATCCAATAATCAAGCATTTAATTCTTTCAATAGTATCTGACATGTTTCTATAGTTTTAGAATTTATGAGTCGCTAAATTAATTTTTTTTTACAGCTTGTAGATGGAATGTTTATAATTTTTTACAATGGTGTGATAAGTAAAGACAATGCTTTATAAAAGTGTGTAAAAAAGAAAAGCTGTTACAGAATGTAACAGCTTTTTGTAGTGTAATTTTGTTAAGCTCCAAAGAGTTCTTCTTCAATACTTTCACATATATAATTGATTTCTCTGATGATTTTTTGAATAAAATCATTAAAACTAGTCTCTATTTCATCAATGGATTTGTAGGAATATTCTGCAGTTATTTTACCAATTAAAAAAGCAGAAGCAAGATTGTCGTGTTTGTTTAAGCTGTCAATATTGCATTTGGCATTTTTTAAACATTTGAGTACAGATTTAGGACATTGAGGATTTAGAATTAAAAAATCCAAAGTATCCTTGCTGATAGGTACTTTTTTGTAATGCCTTTTCATCATGTCAAAAGATTGGATACATTTTAACAAAGTAGTCCATTCGTAACTTGTTTTGTAGCTTATTTCTTCTCTAGTCAACATAGCATCTTGGTGCTTTGTATCTATCACACGTATTACAATATTTGCACGTTCTAGATGAACACCTAACATAATAATATTGTAAACTTCATTGTGCATCATGGTGGTTACTATTTTACCTTTGATGGTAGAAATAGCTTTTGAAATATTGCTAGTAAACTCATCCAAACCTCTTTCCAAGAAAATATTTGTGTCAAAGTTGTTGATGTAGTGATGTAGTTTGTTGATAGATTCAAACAATTCACTAGAAATTAAATCTCTGGCTCCAGAAGCATTTTCCCTTGCCATTCTAAAACAACTAGTGATAGAGTACAAGTTTTCGGTGTTCAATACAGTATCAAACAAGACCGTTTTTTCGTCTAAAAACTCATCATTGTCAGGCTCGTCATCTACCATTCGTAAAATAGAATTTAAGACAAATTGTCTAGACTGAGAAGTTTCATTAGGAGCGTCTAATGACGAAAAATAATTTACATTTATAAATCTTGCGATGTGTTCAGTTCTTTCTAGATATCTTCCCATCCAGAATAAATTGTTGGCTACTCTTGCTAACATAATTCTACTATTTTAAAACCCAAGTATCCTTAGATCCACCACCTTGTGATGAGTTTACGATTAAATTTCCTTTTTGTAATGCTACACGTGTCAACCCACCTTTTAAGACAAAACTTTGATCTTTTCCTAAAAGTGTAAAGGTTCTTAAATCTACATGCCTTGGTTCAAAACATTTTTCATCTTCTATAAATGTTGCGTGAGTAGACAAGGCCATAATAGGTTGGGCAATGTATTTACGAGGGTTTTCTTTGATAACTTTTTTAACTTTTTCAATTTCCTCTTTGGTCAATTTGTTACCAATAGAGATACCGTAACCACCAGATTCATCTACAGGTTTTACAACCAACTTATCTATATTGTTCAATACAAATTCAAGTTCTTTAGGTCTGCTACAGTGGTACGTGTAAACGTTGTTTAAAATAGGTTCTTCGTCTAAATAATATTTGATGATTTGAGGCATGTATGTATAGATTGCTTTGTCATCAGCAACTCCTGTACCAGGTGCATTTACTAAGGTTACATTTCCTTTTCTATAGGCTTCAAAAATACCAGGCACTCCTAATACAGAATCTGGAGAAAATACTTTTGGATCTAAAAAGGCATCGTCTATTCTTCTGTAAACTACATCTACTCTAACAGGACCGTAGATGGTTTTCATGTAAACAAAATCGTTTTCTACAAACAAATCTCTACCTTCAACAAGCTCTATCCCCATAGATTTTGCAAGAAAAGAATGTTCATAGTACGCAGAGTTGTATATACCTGGAGTTATCACTACACATGTTGGAATATCTACACCAATAGGTTTTACAGATTGCATAATATCTAGTAAGTTTTCGGAGTAGTTGGCTACAGAATGTGTAGGGTATTTGTTAAAAACACCAAACAAAGCTCTTTTAGAAGCAACCCTGTTACTAACTACATAACTGACACCTGAAGGACAACGAATATTGTCTTCTAAAACATAATACTCCCCATCAGAGTGTTTGATGACATCTGTACCAGAAATGTGGTTGTATATACCACCAGGTGGTTCTATGTCTATCATTTGTTTTAGATAGTTTTCAGAACTGGAAATCAATTCAAGAGGAACTATTCCATCTTTAATGATTTGTTGTTTGTGATAAACATCATGTAAAAACAAATTCAATGCCCTACTTCTTTGCAAGGCACCATTTTCTATATGACTCCATTCACTGGCAGTAATGATTTTCGGAAATAAGTCAAATGGGAATACTTTTTCAACAGTTGTCTTATTATAAACCTGAAAGGTAATCCCTTGGTTTAAAAAAGAAACTTTTGCTTTTTCATTTAACATTTGAAAATCTTCTACCTGATATTCATTAAAGAGTTTAAATAACTCAGTGTAAGTATTTCTCACTTCATTATTACCTTTAAAAACTTCGTCGTAAAAGGTTGATTCTAAATGATATGAGGAGAAGATTGGTAAGATGTTCTTCTTTTCCATAGATCTATACGTTTTAAGTTATTAAAGTACATTCTTTTTTATTTTCAAACATTACTTAGAACTTTAATTTTATGTGGTTTATAACAGTTTATTAATTGTCAAATTACACATAATTTTTTTTAAAAATATGGTTTTTAATGAGTTTAATAAAAATAAAACATGAAGGTCTAGTTGAAAGTAGGTGTTTTAAATGATGAAATTGTGTTTTAATTGTTTGATAATAGTACATATAGATGCTGTAAAAGCATTTTGTGTTTGTGTTGAAAATAGTTTTCTTCACTTTTTCGCCATTATCTAAACGTACGTAGGCATTCGTTATATGTGTATCTGCTTACGATTATAAATTAAAATATAAACTTTTATATGACTGCTTTATAGAATTTTAATTTTAGGTAATTTCATTATGAGGAGATAGTTGATGTATGTGTGGATTGAGGATAGTGCTACCAATTCTTTTTAAAATCGAGATGTATTTATTCGAGAAAAGCACTAGATCGATACTCTTTATTTTGATAACGAGCAATTCAAGTCACATACTATTGTTCAATACCTTTCTAGAAACGACAAGAGCTATGGTTGCATTTATAACAAGTTGATTTGAAAAGTAAAAACAGAAAAAAACATGAATAATTCATTATTGGTTTTTGTCCGTAGATTTCCATCCAACATTTGTGCGTTAAAAAGTTATATAGTTATAACTAGCGTAGGCAAAAAATGAAAGGATTGTATTTTTAAATAGCATTTGAGAGTTTTTATGTGAAAATAGTATTTTACTAAAAATAAAATTATGCTATCAAACAAAAAAACACAATTCATTAAAAAAATGAATCGTGTTTTTGTCGGGGTGGCAGGATTCGAACCTGCGACCTCCTCGTCCCAAACGAGGCGCGATGACCGGGCTACGCTACACCC
>NZ_JAUOSB010000225.1 GCF_030548295.1 Wenyingzhuangia sp. 2_MG-2023 | reverse complement strand
ATTTGGTTGGTTTCAATTCCAGTTCCAGGTTCACTAGTTTGTATTTTTCCATGATTGAAAACGTAATTGATGGCTTGAACTCCATAGTTTATGGCAATGTCATCATTAAAATATTGTTTTAAATCGTACTTAATATTGTAGTTCTCCAATCCAGAATCCCATTGAAAACCATCAACAATAAATTCCAATCCGTAATAATAGTTGCTATAAATAAGAGATAGGTTGTAAAAT
>NZ_JAUOSB010000224.1 GCF_030548295.1 Wenyingzhuangia sp. 2_MG-2023 | reverse complement strand
CATTATTGCTTGGTGTATGTGCTAATTGTAGCTGTGAGTTTAATTGTTATTTATTAGCTACTTAGCGCCATGATTTTAAGGGGGTATTACTTTTTTGCATACTAGTAGTAAAGTGATGCATTGGCGAGAAGCACACGAAACGCCTTAATCTGATTTCAGGAAAAACAACCAGATTAAGGACACAAATCATGGCTAATAAAGTCTCTATTATCGGCTCTGGTAATGCCGGAC
>NZ_JAUOSB010000223.1 GCF_030548295.1 Wenyingzhuangia sp. 2_MG-2023 | reverse complement strand
AGGTAGTGCAGGCAATCGCCACCGAAGATCCACAGCAGTTCTCGATCAATAACAGGGGCGAGTTGTGGAGTGTGCATCATCAGATTGTTGAGCCATTGACGGGTATCTTCATAAGCTGTTTCAGACTGTTGCGTCAGCTGATCAATTAAAGACTCAAGCTGGTGTATCATATCAGTACTGATGACTTCGCTTTCACTAGCCGCTGCCAAGCGGCTTTTTAGTGTTTGCAGC
>NZ_JAUOSB010000222.1 GCF_030548295.1 Wenyingzhuangia sp. 2_MG-2023 | reverse complement strand
ATCGTCCCCCCACCTCCTTAAATTCCGCCGTAAATGTCCATGTTCCCGGCCCGATCCATCCGAACGTAAACTCCACACATCGCCATGCTTGAATAAGTGGGTTCCCATCTAGTTTTGGGTCCACCACAAACGGACGGCCCGCGCGTTCTGTGAGAAAGATGTAAACATCATCGCGATTCAAAATCACGCAATCAACTGAAATAATATCAAGCGAAGATTTAACGATCGTAG
>NZ_JAUOSB010000221.1 GCF_030548295.1 Wenyingzhuangia sp. 2_MG-2023 | reverse complement strand
TCTAAAAACACTGATTTTAAAGAAGGTGATTATGTTTCTGTTTTACTAGCTTGGAAAACAAAACAAATTTCTACAGGAGAAGGATTAAATAAAATAGATCATAACAAAGTTCCTTTAAGTGCATATTTAGGTGTTGTGGGAATGACTGGTTTAACGGCTTATTGTGGACTTACAGAAATAGGGAATCCAAAATAAGGAGAAACACTTGTGGTTTCTGGTGCAGCAGGTGCT
>NZ_JAUOSB010000220.1 GCF_030548295.1 Wenyingzhuangia sp. 2_MG-2023 | reverse complement strand
AAACCCTAAAGAATAAAAAAGTAATCAGTTTTATTAACTAATTAAAAAAAACATTCTATGATAGAAAAGTTCTCTAAAAATATGTGTAAAGAATTAAAATTATCAAAAATAATTTAAATTTATTTTTTACAAATAAAAATATTTAAAATTTATAAAAATTAAAAAAAATCATGGTGTTTAAATAAATAAATTAGATTTTATACTTTTTGTTATAAATATATGTGATTCTAGT
>NZ_JAUOSB010000219.1 GCF_030548295.1 Wenyingzhuangia sp. 2_MG-2023 | reverse complement strand
AACCCCTACAAGTAAGTTGTTTATTTTTTTTAATTGTGGAGACGCCGAGAATCGAACTCGTGTCCAAACGAGCTATCGCGTAGCTTTCTACATGCATAGTTTCTATCAAATTGTCGGCAGTGGGCTGGCTAAAAACGAACAACCCAAAACTTAACTTATTGAGTATCGAAAACGCAGCAAAGATATACGTTTTCTATCTATAATATAACGACACCTCTAAATCTGTCTCTTA
>NZ_JAUOSB010000218.1 GCF_030548295.1 Wenyingzhuangia sp. 2_MG-2023 | reverse complement strand
ATCACCAACTTGCCACGTCTCAGGTCGGCAATAGCATCATCGACACCCATGATCAGATCGGGCATGACGTAGGTCTGGCTGGCATCGAATCGTCCTTGACGGTCTACCCAACAGTTATATGCCGCCGTCGCCTTCATGCTTTCTGCCACCTTCTCAATGACGGGCGGCTTGTGCTCTGGCGCGCTGCCAGCCTGCTCATCTTCCAGCAGATGTTGGCGAATGTACATGCACG
>NZ_JAUOSB010000217.1 GCF_030548295.1 Wenyingzhuangia sp. 2_MG-2023 | reverse complement strand
CGCTGATGCTGTTTTTTGGTTTCCGCTATACCTTCTGGGTAGTGATGGGCCTGCCGGTAAGTTTTCTCGCCAGTTTTTTTCTGATGCTGCAGTTTGGCATATCAATCAATATGATGAGCATGGTGGCGTTATTGCTGGCGCTGGGCATTCTGATGGACGATGCCATCGTTATTGCCGAAAGCATCGCCGAGCAACGCCAGCGTGGTCTGTCGCCACTGTATGCCGTTGTAAC
>NZ_JAUOSB010000022.1 GCF_030548295.1 Wenyingzhuangia sp. 2_MG-2023 | reverse complement strand
TTTAACTAAAAATAAAGCAGCTTAATTAATAATCCGAAATTTAAAAGATTACTCTTGTTTTATAGGGGTCAAAACAATGTCAACAAAGTATCTTCTAGAATAGAAGTGTTTTTTAATATCAACAATAGCGAAGCTCTTAGGCTTAGTCCATGCTCGAAAAGGCTCTGCTCCTTTTCTCCCCGTACTAATCCTAACCACAACCGTTAGCAAATATTTTCGAGCGATATTTTTAGAAATAAAATTTTTGTAAATTTGCAGTATGACTAAAAAAGAAGACATACAAAATTATATATCTAATCTGAAAAATAGATTAAAAGATGAGCTTCCTAGAATTTCAGAAGAAATTCGTGTCTATGAAGAAAAACTTGCAGAAGGAAAATTAAACCCTAATCCTACACCAGGACCACAATTTAATGGATAAACCAATATTACTAGTAATTGCTGGTTGTAACGGTTCTGGAAAATCTTCTTTCTCAAAAGCTTTCACTGAAGGAGAAACAAAAGCTTATGATTATGACAAAGTCTATAAAGAAAAGTACGAATCACTAATTGATACTGAATTTAGAGACAGAATGGCTCATAATCTTGCTAGAAAAGATCTTGAAAATACAATAAAATCTTCTATTAAAAACAGAGCTGATTTCTGTTATGAAACAAACTTCAACTCTACTCCACTGTATTGGCCTAAGATTTTTAAATCTGAAAATTATAGAATTGAAATAGTTTTCTTTTGCTTAGATTCAATTGAAAAAGCAAAGGAAAGAGTTCGTATTAGATTTGAAAATGGTGGTCATTTTGTACCAGATAATGAAGTTAAAGAAAGATATGAATTAGGTTTTAAACATTTAAATGAAAATTGGAAGTTTTTCGATTCCGTTACTCTTTTTGAAACAAGTAAATACAATGATACCCCAAGTCACTTATTTACAATTGAAGAAGAACAATTTATATTAAAAAATGATTTTCCTGAATATCTTGAAGAATACATTCCTAGTATAAAAGAGCTAAATAAAAAACATTAGCCAACCAAGAACTGAGGTAAAAAACAAAAATTTCATCATAAGTCCTACCGGATTTAGCAATGGCAAAACACTGTTTAAGCAACTTATTATCATCCGCTATTAATGCTAGTTTTCTTGCTTTTTACTTTGTAACAAAACTCTTTTAATTTATTTTTATCAAAAAAGGTTTCTTGATTTGAAATTTATTTCTCATCATCTATTTTAGAAGCCCTATAAAAAGAAGAATAAACTCCTAATTTATTTATGGACCTACAAACATTAATAAGCGAGTTAAGTTTTAAAGCTAGTAAAAGTTCTGGAGCAGGTGGACAACATGTCAACAAAGTATCTTCTAGAATAGAAGTGTTATTTAATATCAACAATAGCGAAGCTCTTAATCTAAGAGAAAAAGAAATAATTCTGTTAAAGCTAAAAAACAGAATTAACAAAGAGCAAATACTTAGTTTGAGTTGCGAAGAAACTAGATCACAACATAGAAATAAAGATTTGGTTACAGAACGTTTAATTACTTTACTGAAAGCAAACTTAATCCGTCCAAAAATTAGACGAGCAACAAAACCTACCAAAGCATCTGTAAAACGAAAAACTGAAAACAAGAAAAGACAGTCTTCAATAAAAAACTTACGAAAACCACCTAAATCAGATTGAAAATTCTAAATTTAAAAGATACTGAATTAGAAAAACGCAATAGCCAACACTCGCTAAAATTAATATGAGGTTTGGTGCTTACTCATAGTTTTGCTTATATTTACTAAATTGCCAAATTTTGTTCGTTTGGATTTGTAAAATTAGAAATACACATCTAAATAAAACTTCATATTAGTAGCTGTACTTAAAGGATTTACTCCTTTTGCTCACTAATAAGTTTGACCGAAATAATTGAATAACATGAAAAATTATAATAAATACTAAAAACATGAAAAAATTAATTTTAATAAATTTTATTATCTTTTTCAACACTAATTTATTTTCTCAAGAAACAAAATGTGAATGTTATTCAAAATCTGGAATTAAAGAAAAACACGGTATTGGAGCTTGGACTTCTGTAATTGGAGAAAATGAAAATGGAGAAACATTACAATACCATTTTTACTCTGCTTACTTTCCGCCGCAAGAACTTTGTATACCACGAGATGATATTTGGTGGAGAAAAGTGAACGGAGCAATTCTGAAAGCAATAAAAACCCATCCTATTTATAAAAGTTCACAAGTAGCTATAAAAAAAGGACATTTTACTGCAAATGCCGAACAACTAACAGGTCAAGCATTTATTACTCAATCTGAAATCAATCGCATAAAGGCCAATCCCGGAACAATAGTTCACGTTGATGCCTACCTTCATACTTTTGCTAATAAATTGAGTTTGTGTGATACGGATAATTTAAATGAGGATCCAAAAATTCAACCATCAGAACTTTCTAAAAATGAAAACTCTACCATCATAAACTCCCCTTCAAATAGTATAAACGATGAAAAGCAAATTAGAAGAACAGCTAAAGAAAAGCAACTTGCAGATGCTCAAAATTTTATAGCCAAACAAAATGCTGCAAGTGAGAATTATAATACTGCCTTAAAAAATTTGGGTAATACCTTAACCACTCAATTTACCGAAATATCTAACAATTGGGCAAAAGAACAAGATTATATAAATCAAATATCTAGTCTTTCTCAGATAAACTCAACAAATGTAGACGGTATTATCAGAGAGGCTAAACAAAAACAAAGACAGTTAGAAATTGTTTTTGATAGAAAATCTAGAGACCTAGAAAGAGAATTAGCCACATCAAGAACCCAAGTATTAGCCGCTGCAAAAAATGAAACTCAAGCTGCCGTAGGAGAATTATTAGCGACAACCGCTATAGTAATGGCTAGAAGAAAACTTGAAAAAAATGAGCGTGAAGCACGTCAAAATTTAGAAAGACAAAAAGAAAAAGAATTATCAAAAATAGCAGAAAAATTAAAGAATAAATATCTCCCTCAAAAAAAAGAAGCTTTTAAAGCAGCCATTCTAGCAGTGTCAGAAGAAGCAGAAACATATTACCTAGAAAAGTATGAATTTGCAGATTGTATGATTGAAGATGCAGCAAATATTATACTAGGAAATAGAAACTATTGTGATGACCCTGGGAAACAAAAATTTGTTAACAACAGAAAAAAAAACACGAGCAAAATATATTATGATGCATACAAACGAAAATCAAAAAGTAGATACGATGAGTTTAAAGAAAATGCTCCTTATTTTTTAGAACTAGCTCTCCAAAAAAATCCTAAGAATACTGCTTGGCTTTATGAAAAGTCACAATTAACTAATATTGAACTTATCGATAAATTAGCAATTCTTAAAAAGATTACTCTTTTAGACAGTAAAAATAGTACTTATAAAAATGCTTACAAAGAAACACTAGATAGCTATAAGGATCTTTTAAATCAGCAACGAATTTATGAAGAGCAAAAATCTAAATACGGAAGCGATATTATAAGAAACACACTGTTGAATTTGGTACACGAAAACTACAACTGGGATAGTCACGAAAATTTAAAGCTGATACATGTTAGAGATTATAATGAAATATTCTTTATCAATCAAAAGGGAGAGACCATACTAGAAGTTTCAAATTACAATTCTGTCACAGATTTTAATGAAGGGCTTGCTTTAGTAAGTAAAGATGGATTGTATGGATTTATAAATTCTCTGGGTGAAATTGTGATTCCTATTAAATATCTAGGAGCTAGCAATCTATCAGAAGGACTCGCTGCTATTCAAGATCCAACAACACAACTATGGGGATACACGGACTCCAAAGGAAATTTAGTTATTCCTTTTGCATACTCCGAAGCGGATTCGTTTTCAGAAGATTTAGCTTTTGTGAAAAAAAAGGTTAAAGAAGGAAAATGGATTTTATCAAATAGTTTGTATATAGATCCTAAATACCAAGCCTGTTATATTAATAAAAAAAATGAAATTGCTGTTAAAGAAAGATTTGATACAGGAACACCTTTTAAAAATGGTATCGCCCAAGTAAAAAGATATACAAGAAACGATTCTTTTATGGGAGGCGGAAAAGACAAAACTTATTTTATTGATAAAAACGGAAAAAAGATCAGTCAAAATAAATCTAATTTGGCAAGTTCTTTCAATCCTATTAATGGATATGCTATCTTGAAAAAAGGTAAATATTATGTAATTATTAACAACGAAGGAAAAATTGTATCAGAACTAAAATTTCATAACATCCCAAAATTTATAGACGGAATTGCTATTGTAAGTACTTCTACAGCTTGGAGAGCTGTATTTGGAACTTATACAAAATACGGTTATGTTCATTACACAGGTAAAACAATTTCTAAAATAAAATATACTTCCGCAAAGCCATTTGTTGATGGAAAAGCATTGGTTGAATTAGATGGTCAAACTTTTTATATTGATAAAGAAGGAAATACCATTTCAGACTAGCAAAAATAACTCTAAGCTGATGGTGTTCTCTAAAACCTCAACAATTTTACAATCCACACTGCTGAAGCCTAGCCAAAACTGTAAACAACAATTACACACGCCACAAATTGATTAATACCTATATTGAACGAGATAAATTACTCAACAACAACTTTCAACAAATAGAAATTTATATTAGCTCTTGATTTTCTATATTTGATAGGCAATACAACCACTAGTAAAAAGCTTATTCTTCTTTATTTGGTATTGTCAATAATTAAAAAATGAAAAGACTACTCAGTTTTATTTGGCCACAAACAACAAAAGTAAATTCAGAATACAACGGAATGTTAGAAGTAACATTCGTTAATGGAAAAAAATTGCTTGATAGTAAAAATGCCAATTACTCTTTTGGATCCTTGCAAAAAATATTAGAAACAGGAATTTCTAAGGTTGATTTAACAGCTGTAAATTCCATTTTGTTATTAGGGCTCGGTGGTGGAAGTATCATTACTTCTCTCAACAAAAAATTTAGTTACACTAAAAAAATAGTTGCTGTTGAATTAGATCCTAAAATTATTGAAATTGCGCAACAGGAATTTTCTATTTCTAGTTCTGACAATCTAAAAATAGTAAACCAAGATGCATATCATTTTGTAAATGTCTGTACTGATACATTTGACTTGATAATTGTAGATTTGTTTATAGACAACAGAGTACCAAGTCAATTTTATTCTGTAACATTTTGCTCCAATTTATCCAGACTTTTAACTAAAAAATCTTCACTAATCTTTAACTTAGGAATGGATGAACATGATGCAAAGAAAAAAAACAACGTGCTACAATATTTTAAAAACACCAAAAGCTTTACAGTATCTGAATATGAAAAAGTAACAGGAACAAATTCATTGTTAATTGCACACAAAATTCAAAACTTTTTAATTTGATACGTAGATAACGTTAATTTGGTACTTGATATCTTGATTTGTTAAAAACGATTGCTTCTATTCATTACATACAAACCGTTAAAAATAAAAGCCTTCAAAATCAGAACCTCAAACAAGAATGATTGATTTAAATAGTTGAAAACAATTACAATTCTAGTCAGTCTATTTGATAGGAATCCATATTTCCTCTTCAGAATTTGGATCGTTGTTTTGATATTTTTCTCCCAAAACTTCAAAATGAGGTCTTTTATCTAATTCATATGCTGAATTGGGCAACCATTCTGTAAAAATATATTGAAAAACACTAAAATCATTGCTCAATCCTTTGTAATCAAAAACGGCATACATTCCTCCTTCTAAAACAAACATGTCCATATTTTCGGGAACGTTGTTAAAATTTTCTACTTCTACAGCAGCCCATTTTAAAAATTCTTGATAAGGGTCAAACGTTTTAAAATACAATAGATCATTGTAAATTTGCATAGAAATTTTATCACTAGAAACCCTTTGTTCTATTTCTTGAATTCTGGGAGCAAAACCACTCCAAAGCTCTTTGGTTTTATTATTAGCAATACTCATCACTTTTGTATTTCCAATCAGCTTTTTCTCTTCTAAAATTTCTATTCTTGGTTCCATTTTTTTCAACGAATAAGTTCACCTACGAACATAAAAAAATCCGCTTAGAATAGCGGATTTTTATGGATAAAAGTACAGACATTATTCCAAACCTTTTAAAACATCTTTAAAATCAACTATTTTAAAATTTTGATTGCTAATTACATCCGCATCTTTATTTTGTCCATCTTGTGCGATAAAAAAGCCTTTGGGAAAGTTAGAAAAACTTACCGAAGTTACATCTATTCCGTCTGTATCGTTGGTTCCATCAATATGACCTTCTTCAATCGTAAAACTTTTTATGTATTGATTAGAGACTCTATCAAAAACAGCATAAGAATTGTTTCCTTGAGACGATAAAATCAAATAACCTGTATCTTTTGATTTTTTATAAATAGTTACTCCTTCAAAATCATCCTTTAAATTTACCTCATCTGTTTTAGCCACTAAAACTCTTTCTTTGGTCAAATCATCTGCGTTGTATTTCCAAAGAGCCACGTCTTCTTCGGCAATGTAAACAAAGCCAAACACATCATCTGCAACCATTCCTTCTGTTTGTGAACCAATTTGGATGGTTGTTAACAACTCTCCAACAACACCAAATTCTGTTGCCACCAACTTCCATTTTTCTACACCTCCAGATTTTCCAGAAAGAAAAACAAAAGTTTCATTTGAGGTTTGATACATACACAAACCATAAATTTCTGCAAGGTTAGACTTTATAGGTTCTTGAACAAGATCTTCTAAAGTTCCATCATTATTTACTTTGTGTACCGTAACGGTATTGTTACTTCTGTTAGAAGCGGTAACCACCGAAATTTTTTCTCCTTTGTAGTCAAAACCATCTCTTACGTCTACATTGTTCACCTTTCCTACTAAGTAGTTGTACAACAACTCTCCTTTTAAATTGTAAACGCACAGACCTTGTTTTTTATTGGTTCCAATGATTGTTGATTTTTCTACATCTGTAGGATGAATCCATACACACATATCATCAGCAGCGTCATCGGTTGTTTTTACAGGAGTAGTTTCTGTCACAGCATGTACAGCAAAAACCAATTTTTTATTTTTTAAAGCTTTTTGACAAGAAACCATTCCTACCAAAATCACACTTAAAACTAGTATCTTTTTTTTCATAATTGTTGTATCAAAAAATGCCTATAGTAGAATATAGGCATTTTTATGAATTTTTAGATTGTTTAGAAATTGTATTTTAAACCGATATTCCAATTCATACCGTAATACTCATTTTGCATGGTATAATTTTTAGAACCTTGGTAATATCTTAAAGGTTGATTGGTTAAGTTTTTTAACTCAGCAAAAAATCTTAATCCTTTAGACAGTTCATAGTTTCCGTTAATATCTAAGAACATTTGAGAATCGTAATACCTATCTTCAAACGCTTCACTTCCATATTCATCAATATAATCACCAGCATAGTTTAAAGAAGCTCTCATTGTTAACTTTCTAGTTTCGTAAGCCAATGAAGTGTTGAACATGTTTTTAACAGCTCCTGCCAATGCTAATTTTCCTCTACCTTCTAATTCAACTTCTGAATCTGTGTAGGTATAGTTTACATAAAGACTTACGTTTTCTAATTTTTCAGAAATAAAACTCAATTTGGTTTGTAGTGATGTTTCCAATCCAAAAACAGTTGCTTCGTCACCATTTCTTGGCTGAGAATAACTCTCATATGTATTTCCAGAAATTGGATCTAAATAATCATTTTCAGAATAGTTAAAAATAAAGTTGTCTAGGTTTTTATAGAAGGATCCAAAAGAGACAATTCCTACCGATGAAAAATAGTGTTCAAACATCAAGTCAAAGTTTCTAGCTTCTGTAGCTTTCAATGCTGAATTTCCCGCTTCCAATTCATTGTCATCAGAATTGATGTTTAAATAAGGAACCAAATCGTAATAATTAGGACGAGCAATGGTGTTAGAATAAGCCAAACGAGCAATGGTGTTTTTTGTAAAGTTGTACTTAAATTGTAAGTTAGGCATTACATTGGTATACTCTTTTGTTTGGTTGATTTTTTCAGCATCATCTATAGTTTCAGCAGTTTCTACGTCAATTTTATAACCCGTATAATCAATGTTTGTATTTTCTATACGCAAACCTGCTAGCAAAGATAATTTCTCACTCAAATTCTGCGTAATCATAGCATAAACAGCGTTGATTTTTTCCGTAGCCTTATAGTTTCCGGGTACGTATTCTCCTATAACATCTTCTCTGTCAAACAACGTTTGGTTTTGTAAATTTAAAGAAGCTAAGTATTCTTTAGAAGCAAAATTACCCAATACATATCTTTCTCCAGGCTCAAAATCACTCAATGTTTTGTCTACAAAAGAAATATTTTCCAAATCTGAAACAGGCTCATATTCTGCAAAGTCATTGTTCCTTAATTTGTCTTTTTGTTGAAATTTGTAACCTGTTTTAAGCGTATTTGTATACGTTCCTGATTTTATAATCGGAAATTCAAAATCTGTTTTAAAACTGTAATTCTCTTCAGATGTATATTGATTTTCTTCTGTGATTTCATCCAAATCAAATTTAGAAAGATCATTGTAATCTCCGTTAGATGGCACCATGTAAGGATACTTGGTGTTGTTTAAATTTTGTCTTACTTCTACATCTTCTTGACTAAAAGAAATGTATCTTTCATCTGGTCTTTCTTCAGAAGCTTTAGAATAACTTGCTTTCCAATCTGCTTTAACAATCCCAAATAAAATATGATCTCCATTCAAAGCAAATTTCTGAATTTGCTGTTCTTCCAAACGAGCATCTTTTTTCAAACCTCCTTTGGTTTCTCTTACTACTTCTGTAGAATATAACATTGGATTGTCTTTAGACTCCACATCTTTAAATTGTACTCTATACCTGTTTTCCCAATCTTTTCTATTGTTTAATACAGAGTGGAAATAAATGGTGTTTTCATTGTTAATCTTATAATCTAAATTTAACGCAATACTTTGTCTTTGTCTTGTCAAATCATAACGTCTAATATCGTGTTCTTTAACCACCAATTCATCATTGTCATTTTTATCCCATTCAAACTCCACATTGTCAGAACCAAATTCGTTAGACTGAGAAGAAGCACTAATCACCGCTCCTAATTTGTTGTCAAAAAATCTATCTGCTAAAACTGTAGAAAAGTTGTGAATCAATCCTTCTCTAATTGGGTTTTGTCCGTAAGCAACTGTAGCAGTAATTCTTCTTGCAGATGCAGCACGTGTCACCAAATTTACAGAACCTCCAATGGCATCTCCTTCCATGTCTGGAGTTACTACCTTGTTTACTTCTACTGCTTGTACCATGTCCGATGGAATCAAATCCATTTGCACATTTCTGTTATCTCCTTCTGCAGATGGAATTCTTTCCCCGTTTAACGTTACCGAATTCAACTGTCCTGCCAAACCTCTTACGATGATATTTCTAGCTTCACCTTGGTCATTCTGCACAGCAATACCCGGAATACGTTTTACAGCATCTCCAATATTTGCATCTGGAAACTTCCCTACTTGATCTGCAGCAACAACATTGGTTACATTCATATTGTTTTTCTGCTTGTTCAACGCTTTTGCTTGACCTCTACCGTTACTTCCCTTTAGAACAATTTCATTCAAACTATTTACAATAACTTCTAAAACAAAATTTACCATTTCTGTTTTTTCACCTAGCGTTACCTCTTTGGTCATATCTTCGTAACCTAAATAAGAAGTACTTACTTTGTAGGCTCCTTCTTTCAATCCTAAAAGGATAAAGTTTCCATCAAAGTCTGAAACTGTTTTAGTGTTTAACGATTCAATCGTAATTACAGCTCCTGGTAAAGGCAAATTATTTTCATCAAACACATGTCCGCGAATGATTCCTTTTTGAGCAAAACTTGCCAGTGTGACTAGCAAGAAAATACTTGTTAAATAAAAATTTTTCATTGTTTAGTTTTTAGTTTAGTTGGCAACAAACTTATTACTCTATACATATGTTAACGTTACGATACAATCATCTTACAATCAAAAAAAGGTTTTAAAACTGTTAATTGTAAGTTATCGTAATAACTGTTCTTTACAATTGATTGGTTTTACTAGAAAAATCAAATTTTATCCCACACAATTTTTTAACATCACAAACGGAGAGCATAATAGTATCATAAGAATCTACTAACCTCAAGTTTCCTTATTAACTAGAACTTTACCAAAAACAAACTAATATCGACATGACAAAAAACAACAACAGTAGAAGACAATTTATTCAAAATGCTTTAATGGCTACGGGGGGAATTCTTTTAGCTCCTAATTTTATCAGTTGTAGTGATGATGACGTTACAGATAGCAGCGTAAATACTGAAGGTTATACAAGTACCAATTTTCAACAAGGAGTTGGAAGTTTTGACCCTACTTCATCTCAAGTAATTATTTGGACTCGTTACAACGCAGCCAACAAAGAAATACTATGGGAAGTTGCTACAGATATAGATTTTACAGATATTTTAAGAAATGGATCTGTTGTAACAGAAACATCTAGAGATAACACTATTGCTATTGAGTTGACTGATCTTTCTGAAGGATTGAAATTGTACTACCGTTTTGTTAACAAAGAGGACAAACAAACCTCAGCAATTGGAGAAACCATTACTTTGCCAGAAAATGCTTCTAGTTTAAAGTTGGCAGTTTGTTCTTGTTCTAATTTTCAGGCAGGACTTTTTAATGTATACAATGCCATGGCAAATTCAGAAGCTGACATCATTGTACATTTAGGTGATTACTTTTACGAATACCAAGCGGGTGGTTATGGTAGTTCGGATGAAAACGCATTTTTAAACCGTTTTCACCAACCAGAACACGAAATTGTTTCTTTAGAAGATTACAGAACTCGCTACAAACAATACAAACAAGATGCAGATTTGCAATTGGCTCATCAAAAAAAGCCTTTTATCTGTGTCTGGGATGACCACGAAGTAGCCAACGATACTTACAAAGATGGTGCTGAAAACCATTCTGCTAGCGAAGGTTCTTTTGAAACTAGAAAAAACAATGCTTTGCAAGCCTATAGCGAATTTTTGCCTTTTTCTAGATTGGATGCTGACAACCAAAGTTTGATTTACAGAACCTTTAATTTAGGGAATTTGGTAGATTTGATCATGTTAGACACTCGTGTTATAGGACGTGACAAGCAATTAGACTTAGCAGATTATTACACCGCTACCGGTTTGGACGGAGCTGCTTTTCAATATGCCCTTTTTGATACAAACAGAACGTTGTTAGGAACTACACAACGTGATTGGTTGCTAGGGCAATTGAATACAAGTACTAGCAAGTGGCAAGTTTTAGGACAGCAGGTATTGATGGGAAAAATGTACATTCCTGGTGATTTATTGGCTGCTTTTGGAACTGCTAATTTCAATACTATTTTAGCTGAATTGGTTCAAATAAAAATGAGATACCAAGCTGGAGACCCTACTTTAACTACCGAAGAAATTACAAGAATTCTTACCGTTATACCTTACAACCTAGATGCTTGGGATGGATATCCTGTAGAAAGAGAATTAATTTACAATGCTTTGGGTGATAAGAAAGTAATTGCATTTGCAGGAGACACACACAACGGATGGAGTAGCAAATTAACCAAACAAGATCAAACAGAAGTAGGAATAGAAATTGCAACTGCTGGAATCAGTTCTCCTGGTTTTGAACAATATTTAGGAAATCCTAGCGCAGAAACACTTACTGCTTTTGAAGGTGCCTTAACTACTTTGATAGACGATTTGAATTATTTTGATGCTTCAAGAAGAGGATTTGTCATGACTACTTTTACCAATACAGAAGTAACTTCTGAATGGATTTTTGTAGATACCATTTTATCTCAATCATACGCAACTATAGTTGGACACACAGTTACTTTCTCTTAATTAGCAAACACAACTACTAAAAAAAGAGAAGCTATACAGCTTCTCTTTTTTTATAAAAACATGCTTTCTGCTTCAAATACATTCCATAATTTTACACTATGGATTTTAAAGTGGTTTCTAAATATTCTCCCACAGGAGATCAACCCAATGCTATTAAGGAATTGGTTGCAGGTGTAAACAATGGTGATCAGTACCAAACACTACTAGGTGTAACGGGATCTGGTAAAACCTTTACGGTTGCCAATGTTATTCAAGAAGTCAAAAAGCCAACCTTGGTATTGGCTCATAACAAAACGTTGGCTGCTCAACTGTATTCTGAATTCAAGAATTTTTTTCCAAACAATGCCGTAGAATACTTTGTTTCTTACTACGATTATTACCAACCTGAAGCTTTTATTCCCTCTACAGGAGTTTATATAGAAAAGGATTTGTCTATTAATGAGGAAATTGAACGTTTGCGTTTAAGCACTTCTTCTTCTCTTTTGTGTGGCAGACAAGATGTTTTGGTCGTAGCTTCCGTTTCTTGTCTCTACGGTATGGGAAACCCTGTTGAATTTAAAAACAACGTCATTACCGTTAATGTTGATCAACAAATTAGCAGAACCAAATTTTTACATCAGCTAGTACAAAGTTTGTATGCTCGTACCGAAGCAGATATGAAAAGTGGAAACTTTAAAGTAAAAGGAGATACGGTGACTATTTTTCCATCATATGGTGAATATGCATACAGAGTTCATTTTTTTGGTGATGAAATTGAAGACATAGAATCCTACGATTTAGAAAACAAACAGGTCATAGAACGTTTTGAAACCTTAGATATTTATCCTGCCAATTTGTTTGTAACCTCTCCAGATGTATTGCAAGGAGCCATTCATCAGATTCAAAACGATTTGATGAAACAATACGATTATTTTAACGAAATAGGAAAACCTTTAGAAGCCAAACGTTTGAAAGAACGTACCGAATTTGATTTGGAAATGATTCGTGAATTAGGGTATTGTAGCGGGATTGAAAATTATTCTAGGTATTTAGATGGAAGAAATCCCGGGGAAAGACCTTATTGTTTACTAGATTATTTTCCAGATGATTTTTTAATGGTCATTGATGAAAGTCACGTAACCATTCCACAAACCCATGCCATGTATGGTGGAGACCGCTCTAGAAAAGAAAATTTGGTGGAATTTGGTTTCCGTTTGCCCGCTGCTATGGACAACCGTCCGCTAAAATTTGAAGAGTTTGAAGCCATTCAAAACCAAGTCATCTATGTAACTGCTACTCCTGCAGATTATGAACTAGAAAAATCTGATGGTGTGGTGGTAGAACAAGTCATTCGACCAACAGGATTGTTAGATCCTATTATTGAAGTACGTCCTAGCCAAAATCAAATAGATGATTTGATTGAAGAAATTCACAAACGTATTGAGGTAGATGAACGTGTATTAGTGACCACTTTGACAAAACGAATGGCTGAAGAATTGGCCAAATATTTAACCCGAATTCAAGTCCGTTGTCGTTACATACATTCCGATGTAGATACGTTGGAACGTGTAGAAATTATGCAAGATTTACGTAAAGGCTTGTTTGATGTATTGATTGGTGTCAACCTACTTCGTGAAGGATTGGATTTACCCGAAGTTTCCTTGGTAGCTATTATAGATGCCGATAAAGAAGGTTTTTTACGTTCGCACAGATCTATCACTCAAACCGTAGGTAGAGCAGCAAGAAACGTAAACGGAATGGCTATTTTGTATGCTGATAAAATTACCAAGAGTATGCAGTTAACAATAGATGAAACTGCCAGAAGACGTGAAAAACAAATTGCTTATAATTTAGAAAATAACATTACTCCTACTCAGATTAAAAAAGATTTTGGAAACAATTTAACGGACAATCAAGGTACCAACTACCAAGAAATTCAACATAATTTAGCTGCTGAAGAAGATTTAGATTATTTGTCCAAACCTGCTATTGAAGACCGTATTAGAGAAAAACAACGTGCCATGGAAAAAGCAGCTAAAAATTTAGATTTTATGACTGCTGCTAAATTAAGAGATGAAATAAAAGCTTTAAAAAGTAAATTGTAAATTAATTTAAATTTGTTTCTTCAAAATTCGGATTTGTTTTTACATTTGTGACTCTTAAAAAATAAACATTATGTGGTTCGAAGTAAAAGTAAAATATAGCAAAATAGATGATAACGAAAAGGTAAAAACCTTTAATCAACCTTATTTATTTGATGCTTTAACTTTTACAGAAGCAGAAGCTCGTGCTACAGAAGAAATGGCAAAATACCTTTCTGAAGGTTTTAAAATCACCAACATTAAAGTAGCCAACTTCTCTGAAATTTTTCCGAGTGAACATGGAGACCGTTGGTTTAAATGTAAAGTTTCTTTGGTAACCTTAGACGAAGACAAAGGATTGGAACGCAGAACCAACACCTATGTTTTGGTACAAGCAAACGATGTAAAAGATGCTTATGAATACTTGTTAGACCAATTTTCAGACACCGTTTCTGATTTTTCTATTCCAAGTATTACAGAGTCTCCTATCATTGATATTTTTCCATTTTTTGATGGAGAAGAACCAATAGAAACTATTGCACAACCCAAAGTATATACAGAAAGTTCTTTTGAGGAAGACGAAGAAGAAGCTCCTGTAGCTCTAGACGATGAAATCATAAATGAAGAAGAAGTTATTGAGGACTCTGAAGACATTATAGAAGACTAATGCAACAAATTGCTTATTTACTCGGAGGTATTTTTGGACTTTTAGCCATTGTTTTAGGTGCCTTTGGTAGCCACTTACTCAAAAAAAAATGGAGTAAAGATATTTTAGACAGTTTTGAAATTGGTGTAAAATACCAAATGTACCATGCATTATTTTTAGTCTTGTTAGGTAGTACACTAACATTCAACTCCATAAGCAGTACTCTATCCGTAATTTTTGCTATTTTGGGTATTTTTCTGTTTTCTGGAAGTATTTATGGAATCTGTAGTTTAAAAAGTCGTGAACTTCCTGTTAAATTTTTAGGACCTATCACTCCATTAGGAGGTTTATGCTTACTTTTGTCTTGGTTATTTTTTTTACTAGCCGTATTATAAAATGACAACAAAAAGAAAAAGTAAAACGTATCGCCTTTTTAGAATTTTCATACATAAAAATCGCTCCAAAATAAGTCATGCTTTGGACGTGTTTTTTATGGGGTTAAAAAACGGTGCTAGTGACACCAAAAAAACAACTACAATCATACAAGCCTTTGTTACCAAAGGAACCATTAGTAAAGAAGAAGAAAAATTCTTAAAAATATATGTTTATGATTTGTTAAAAGTAGCGGGAATTGGAATTCCTTTTGTGCTCTTACCTGGTGCAAGTATTATCATTCCTTTTGTAATTCGTGCTGCAGAAAAACGCAATATAGATTTGATCCCTTCCAATTTTAAAAACAAACCTAAAGAACAAATAAAACCTTAAAATTAATTTTAGCATTTTTGGTTTTTATAATTCTACTAGTTGTTCAATCAAAATAGAGTTCTTAAAAAAAATATAAAACAACCATACAAATACATTTTGTATGGTTGTCTTTTTAAAACTATGCTATTTTAATCATTTCATCCTCACAAAAAACCATAGGTCATCTTTCATTTCATCATTATACAATAGCTTTAACATCCTATTAATTATGGTAACTATGATCAAACTACGCTCTTTTTTAATACTACTAATTACTTTTGTTAGCTGTACCCATAACAACGATGACAACGTATACATTCCACCAGCTGTGGAATCAAAAGAAGAAATTTTAACATCTACAAAAGACCAACCTACATTTATCAATGGCGAAGATCCAAAACCAGACAACAAAATCTGGGAAAAAGTAGATCTTTTATCTGATGAATTTGAAGAAAATACTTTAGACAGTAACAAATGGGCTTTATTAATCAGTTCTTGGGCAGGTCGTCCCCCAGCTCTTTTTACAGAAGAAGCAGTAACCCTAAGTAACGGAAACTTAAACGTTACTAATTACTTATTAAACACCTCGCAAGTAGTCAATGGAAACACTTATACCCATGCTGGGAGTTTGGTAAGATCTATTCACAATGGTAGCCCCGGAATGTATTTTGAATGTAGAATGAAAGCCAATAAAACTTTTATGTCTTCTACTTTTTGGTTGATTAATGATCGAAATTCTAATTCAGGTTGTGACAGAAGAACTACTGAATTAGATATTCAAGAATGTGTGGGAGAAATAACCACAGATGCTACTTGGGCACAAAAAATGAACCACGGTATGAATTCTAACACACACAGTAGAAATACCTCTTGTGATGAAACCAATATAGGTAGTAAAGGTGGTGAAGTTGAAACTGATGAAAACTGGAAAGATTATCATATATATGCTGCTTGGTGGAAGAATGAAACTGAAATTTTATTCTTTTTAGACGGAAAACATCAATTTACAGTGAATCCTATAGAAAAATTTAACCTTCCCATGTCTCTTAGAATGGTTACGGAAACCTACGATTGGAACCCTGAACCTACAGACGGAGGGATGACAGGTAATTGGGAAGATAGAACTACCAAATATGATTGGGTAAGAACTTGGCAATTAGCAGAGATTATTGAATAATTTTGATATCAATTCCAATCTGATTTTTCGAAATTTAGGCTACCTTTGAAACAAACTTATATCAAATGATAAACATCAAAACTTTCAAAATAATTGCCATATTAGAAGGTGTTTCTTACTTACTTTTACTAGGCGTAGGAACTCCTTTAAAACATTTTACAGGAAACGAAATTTTAGTAAAAACCTTAGGAATGCCACATGGTTTGTTATTTATTACTTACATCATCATGGCTTTTTTACTTAAAAACGAAATGAAATGGACGTTAAAAGAATTTGCTATTATTTTAGTTTGTTCTATTTTGCCTTTTGGAACTTTTTACGCAGATAAAAAATATTTACAAACAACATAACACGCTCCCATGAAAAGATATCTTTTATTACCTATCATCGTTTTTTTTGTTAGTTGTACTTCCTCTCACAAGAGTAAATTATCACTAAAAGAAAGACCTCTCTACAAAGTTCACAAAGCAAACTCTGAACTTGTGATTGATGGTAAATTAGACGATACTGCATGGGAAAAAGCAGAAGCTCGAACTTTTGATTATTACTATCTAACTGACAAAGAAGAGGAAAAACAAAAAACAACATTTAGAATGTTATGGGATGAAAAATATCTTTACGTTCATTACGACTTGAATGATAAGTTCATCAATGCTGCCGAAACAAAAAGAGACGGAGCACCTTATTTAGACGATTGTGCTGAGTTGTTTTTAATTCCCGCTCCCAACGGAGAAAACATTCATTATTGTTTTGAAATCAACCCGAACAAAGCCATCAATGATTTGGTTTTTGTGAATGACTTTTACCAAGGACAAAATGTAGCCATAAGAGCTTTTAACCCTGATTTTAAATTAGAAGTTGCTATCAATGGTACACTGAACAACAATTCTGATATTGACAAAGGATGGTCTTTAGAAATGGCAATTCCACACGAAACTTTTAATGCTGTTTCTAATGAATTTCCAATAAAAAAAGGAAGTCAGTGGGCATTTTTAGCATTGAAACAAATCAGAGATGATGAAAATATTGGAAGAAGAGTCATGTCTACTTTATTTCCTGTAGAAAACGTTAAAGAAAAAGATGTACACCAGCCTAGTATGTTTGGTTTGTTAGAGTTTGTAGATCAATAAATAAAAATAGCTCTGTAAATATTTCCTGCTTTTAACATATAAGCTCCCTCCCTATACAAAGAAGTCTCTATAACTATTGCTGAATTGACATTGTTATTTTGATACAAAACATCTCCTACTGTGTTTAACAATTGGATTGGACCATTTTGAATTAGAGATACATCGACAACTATTTTGGTTATATAAAGCTCATCCATTTATCTATTTATTTATATTTGACATTCAATACAAATAAACTTTAAAAAGTTAAATATCAACACAATTCTCTATTTATTAAATGTTTCTACACATCCTAATTTGATAGACAATTACTGGACATTTCTATTTTTAGCAATTTTAAAGCAATCTGAGTAGCAAAATTCCTATTTTTCATTAAAAAAGCATCTTTACGCTATGCAATATAATACCCATTTTTCTCTAAAAAAATACAATACGTTTGGTATTGATGTAACTGCTGATCGATTTATTTCTGTTCACACCTTAAAAGACTTAAAAACCGTTGTTCAAGAAAACAAGGATTTATTTTTATTGGGTGGAGGTAGCAATATGTTGTTGACACAGAATCTAAAAAAGACAGTGGTTCACCTAAATTTAAAAGGGGTAATTGTTAACAATGAAACTGAAAATACTATTGAAGTAACTGCATATGCAGGAGAAAATTGGCATGAATTTGTGCTGTGGTGTATTGATCAAAATTATGGAGGCTTGGAAAACCTTTCTTTGATTCCTGGAAACGTAGGAACCTGCCCAATTCAGAATATTGGAGCTTACGGTTTTGAAGTAAAAGATACCATTATTTCTCTAGAAGCGTTGAATGTTGATACTTTAGAAATTGAAACCTTTACCAACAAACAATGTGAATTTGGTTACAGAAATTCCATTTTTAAAACTTGGGCTAAAGGAAAATATATTATTGTGAATGTTACTTTTAAATTAACAACTCAAAATCATCAAACCAACACCTCTTACGGAGCTATTCAAGAAGAATTAAAAGGAAATACAACTCCTAGTTTAAAAGAGATTAGTAATGCTGTAGTTGCTATTAGGAACAGTAAATTACCAAACCCTAAAGAAATTGGGAACAGTGGAAGTTTTTTTAAAAATCCTGTTATAGATATTACTCTATTTAAAAAATTACAACAACAATATCCTGAAATTCCCTTTTATCCAGTTTCAGAATCAACTGTAAAAGTACCTGCAGGTTGGATTATTGAAAAAGCGGGGTTTAAGGGACAACGTTTTGGAAACGCGGGAGTACATAACAAACAAGCTTTGGTTCTGGTAAACTACGGAAATGCTACGGGTAAAGAGATTCACGAAATCGCAAAAAAAATCCAGAAAAAAATCAAAAATGAATTTGATATTTCTCTGGAAATTGAAGTGAATGTTTTTTAGAAAACTACTTCTCTAAATCGTTAGAAATTCTGGTTCCTACATACTCATCATCTATAATATCTAAAATGATGTTTTCCGTTTTTCCATTTGCAATGTAAGTTGGAATGTTGTTTTTGGCAGCTTTTTGAGCCACACTAATTTTAGACCTCATACCTCCTCTACCTTCACCTTCTCCTTTGGTGTTTTCTTGAATGTATTGGTCTAAATTTTCTGTAGAGGTAACCTCTTCAATCAACTCTGTGCCTTCATCGGTAGGATTTCCTGTATACACACCGTCAATATCTGTTAAAATAATCAATTTATCAGCATCTACCAACTCAGCAATCAAACTTGCCATTTCGTCATTGTCTGTAAACATGGTAGATGTTAGAGAAACCGTATCGTCTTCATTAGCAACAGGAATTACCCCCTCTTCTAACAAGCCCATATAACAATTCACCATATTGTCTCGGTGAACTCCAGGCTGAAAATCTCTTTTTGTAGGTAATACTTGTGCACAGTTAATTCCATAATCATGGAATATATTGTAATACAAACGCATCATTCTTGGTTGACCTATAGAAGAATAAACTTGTCTTCTAATAGACTTATCTTTAATTTTTGAAGGCCCTATAACTTCTTTCCCAGCAATAGCAGAACCCGAAGAAACTAGAATCGTCATGATATTACGTTCATATAAGGTAGCTATTTGAGAGACTAAGTTTTGAAGCACTGGGCGAACGATTCTATTGTTCTTGTTCTTCATTACATTAGTTCCAACTTTTACAACTATTAATTGATCGTACATAAAATATTTTTTTGTTAAATTTTACACAAATCTACAAAAACCCACAGGGACAAACGCTCTAACAGTCAAAAAATTAACTTTAATTATTAAAAAAATCTTCCTGTAAAAGTTTCACATGACGTGTTATTCTGCTCATTTCCAGACTTAAAGTTCCGTTATACACACCTCTAATACATCCGTCTGGATCTATCAATAAAAAATTCTCATTATGAATAAAAGTACTCGGTTTTTGCGTTATTCCAAAATCGTCGTCTGCAAAATAAGAGGTTCTTGCCTGTTTGTAAATTGCCTTTTTATCACCCGTTACCAAGTTCCATTGTTTGCTGTTTATATTGTGAAATTCTGCATAATCTTTTAGTTTTTGAACGGAATCAATTTCTGGTGTTACAGAATGAGATAAAAACTTGACCGAAGCATCATTTTTAAAATTTTCTTGTAAAATAGATAGATTTTTTATCAACGTTTGGCAAATTCCAGAACAACTGGTAAAGAAAAAATGAGTGACATAAATTTTACCTTTATAATCTTGTTCGGTCACCTTTTGTCCTTCTTGATTTACAAATTGAAAAGGTGCAATGTGGTGTTTTTTTGCTTCAGTTCCCCATTCTGGTGTCAAATCGTACGAATTGAAATACGGTAGTTTTTGTACTGTTTGCTTTTCTTTAGAAAAATTGCAAGCCATCAACATTAAAAAAACACATATTATTAGCTTTTTCATTCTGTTCTTTTTAATTCAAACCATCACATCCTTTAGATCCTATCAATCCAAATTTTTCTCCATTTTTTATCACATAATTGGCTCTGTAAGTTCCATCATTCAAATACATTTTCTGGCTTCCCTCTTCATGTCCATTTGTGTAATTAAAATCTTTGTACAATTGCCCGTTTTCAAACCATTCTTTTGCATTGCCATGATACACGCCTTCATCATTGTAAGTGAATATAAATTTTTGATTGCCATTTGACCACCATCCTTTGTGAGTTTTCACTTTATTCCCTGCTTGGTAAACTCTAAATTCTGCCAAAACTCCATTGGAATACCATTTTTTAGACACTCCATTCAACAAACCACTTTTGTACTGTTTGTCAAACCTCAAAAGTGTGTCGTTGTATTTTTGGTACACACGTCCTGTGTAAGGTTCTTCCAAATGATACAACACACGGTTTTTCTCCACAAAATCTTGAGAATATTCTAATTTTTTTTCTTGTTGACAAGCCATCAACACTGTCAACAAGATTGCCAAAACAATTTTCTTTTTCATTGCTTAATTGCTAACAGTTCCTGGATTTCCAAAAAATCCGTCTCCGTTAATATAAGGGGCATCTGGTGTAATATGATAATGGTAAATTCCGTTAGGAAAATCTGCTGTAACTCCAAAATGACCATGATATTCATCCAATCTATCTCCATCAACTGCGGTTCCTTTTTCCATAGGACCATATACTGGAAATCCATCCAAAAGCAATCCTAAAAACGCTTCAGAACCGTATTCATCTGTCAAATAAGTAGGCTCTATGTGGTAATGGTAATTTCCTCTTGCGGTTGGGTGTCCGTTGTACTGGTCAAAAGATCGAATTTCTCTAGTCAATGCTGCACCACCTGCTGCATATTGATTGAAAAAAGGAACTCCGTTTATTGCAATTCCCATAGGCCCCATGTTGGTGGCTCTTTTTACACGACTTTCTTTGGGATGTAACGGAATTCTAAATTCATAATCTTGCGTTTCTATTCTGTTAGGATTCAAATGAAAACCTCTGCTAGTATTGTCTACATACTTTTCTTTTTCCCATTGGGTATCTATAAAATACGGTGATTTGTGATTGGGAACTCCCGTAGCATACACATACACCATGTCTCCTACTATTTTGTAAGATACCGTTTCTAAAGCAGTCAACTTTTCTAAAACAGGTGTAATGTCGTAACTTGTTTCTGCAAAAATTGTGACATTGTTAAATGGTTCTGTTGCTATTTTTTCTGCTCCGTTAAGAGAGGCTATATAACCTGTTAAGGTAGCCATTGCAAACAATTTAATGACACTTATAATTTTCATGCGCTATAATTTTATGAGGTTGGTAAATTTAAAACATGCTTGAACACAAAAACCCTACCCTAGAAAAAATTTGATATCTTTGTTCTAAGTTACAAAAATATTTATATGAAACTATTTATCATTTCATTTGGATTGTTAGCTTTGGCATTTGCAGGAATTGCCATTAAAATATGGGGAAAAAAAGACGGAAAATTTGCAGGTACTTGTGCCAGTCAAAACAGCAATTTTAACGATTCTGGAGAACCTTGTGGATTTTGTGGAAAAATGCCCGAAGATTGCGAAAACAAGTAATTAATTTTACTGCATTGCAACCAAAAACTGCCACATAGTATGTGGCAGTTTTTGGTTTTTATAACATTCTCTATAGTTTCTAAGACCTATCTCTTCTTTTCTTAATTAACATTTCTTAGCTTTTTTATAAAAACAGTATTTATTACTGACTAAAAAACAATACTTTTAGAACTGATAAAAGTACTTGTAAAGCGGTGTTGTCCGTTAATTTTTATAGGATGGCATTATTTTTAGTAAGTATATAATAAGTTGCCAAAAATTTAAAAAAACACCTATGATACAATCATTTGAAGTAAAGAATTTAAACAATAAAATTAGTGGCTATTATGAATTCAATGAAGATTTAAACATTCTTACTGGAAAAAATGGTTGCGGGAAAACCACTCTACTAAAACTTTTATGGTTTATGGTAAGTGGTAATTTCGATAAAATTTTTGAAGAAATGTACTTCGAATATGCGGAAATAAAATACAAAGAAGGAGGTAAAATTACTATAGTTTTAAAAGAAAATGAAAAACAAGAAAAAATTATTCATTTCTCAGTTATAAGTGAAAGATCGGAATTAGAAATTAAAGAAGAAATACCCTTTAGTCAATTTGAGAATTTACCTAACAGCTATAATACTAGAGAAGGTTCACTATTCTTTCCTACATTTAGAAGAATAGAAGGTGGGTTTGGTGTAGATTCTAACACTCAAAATAGACGACGATTTAGAAGGAATCAATTGAGAGAAGCACTTGATACAATATCTGATAATCTCTCTACAAGTAGCAATCACAAATTTATAGCCTCATTATCTACCGAAGATATTGATTACTTATTGAGTAATAAATATGCCGATATTTCAGAAAAGATACGTAAATTAGAAGCCAATCAATCAAGAAATATTCTAAATATAGTTGCTAATAGTGATACTAAAGAAAAAGAATCATTAGAACGAATTCGAAAAATTGTAAAAGAAAATGATGGAGAAAAATTTAAGATTCTAAGACCTTTTCTAGTTTTATCAAATTTAATAGATTTTTAAAGAAAAATCAATTAAAATCTCTGGTAACTTAGAATTAGGTCAAGCCAAAGAAGCTATTCTATCTAATAAATTATCCGCTGGTGAAAAACAAATGTTAAGTTTTTTATGCTATAATTTTTTCTTCGATAATTCAGTAATATTCATAGATGAACCAGAGTTAAGTCTACATACTGATTGGCAAAGACTACTTTTCCCTACACTCCTTAAACAAAAAAAAGATAATCAATTTATAATAGCTACACACTCACCGTTTATTTACTCAAAATATGAAAGTAAAGAAATTATTATTAATGAAGACAAAGGAAATAATTAATGGCTAAAAGAAAAACACCTTTAACTCCAGAAATAATAATCGCTACTCTTAAAAAAAGTAGTTTAAAAACTGTTTTAATAGAAGGTAAAGACGATTTATCAATATATAATCAAATTGAAAATCAAATAGATGACTTAGATATCAATATTCTACCATGCAATGGTAGAACAGCTTTATTGAAAGTTTATGAGTCAAAAGATAAAATCGAGTCTGATTTACTTTTTATATGTGATTCTGATTTATGGATATTTGAAGAAGATAAAACGACCAATACTGACCTTATTACAACTAATGGCTACTCAATTGAAAATGAATTATATCAAGATGGTATTAACTTCTTAAACTCACTTTTAACACCCGAGGAAATTAACACTAAAAAAGAAATTCTCAATAATATTTGTGAATGGTTTTCTTACGAGATTGAAAAGTATCTAAACAAAGACGTTAGTGATTGTAAATTCTCCGAAGTTACAATTCTAAATCACCAAGTCATGGAAAAAAAATCAACTATATTCACTGAAAAATTTATTGAAAAGAGAAAAGTAAAAAAAGCTAAAATTGAATTAGAACAAATGGTAAAAGATAATTATCAGACTCATTTAAGAGGTAAATTCTTATTTCAAATTTTCGAGAAAATATTCCAACAAAGGAAGAAAAATGAAGTTAAATATAGTACTGATCAGCTTTTTGATTTAATTTTTAAAACTACAACTAGTGGAACTGATCATTCAAAAAATTTAAATCTACGAAAGAATCAAATTTTAAATTTCTTTAAATAATAACTATTGCCTAACACCTCCACTTAATACGGATTTAGTACTTCCTCAAAAGTTTGTGTATATTTAGGAAATGACCGAGTAGAAAAAATGAAAGATGCAGAAGATTATTGTCCTTCTAACCAGCAAGACTGGAGAGAATGGCTTGAATTGAATCACACAAATAAAGAATCCGTTTGGGTTATTTTTTACAAGAAAAGCTCCGCTAATGTTAATTTGAGTTGGAGTGAATCCGTTGATGAAGCACTTTGTTTTGGTTGGATTGATAGTACCAAAAAAACAATAGACAACGAAAAGTACAGACAATACTTCTCCAAAAGAAAAGCAAAAAGTAATTGGTCAAAGGTAAATAAGGAAAAAGTAAAAACCTTAATTGAACAAGGACTTATGAGAGAAGAAGGTTACAAAAGCATTGAAATTGCCAAAGAAAATGGTTCTTGGACAATTTTAGATGAAGTTGAAGCTCTTGTAATACCAACCGATTTACATGAAGAGTTCTTGAATTACAAAGGTTCTATGGAGTTTTTTAATAGTCTGAGCAATTCAGCTAAAAAAATCTTATTGTACTGGATTGTTTCTGCCAAAAGAAAAGAAACACGACAAAAAAGAATTCTAGAAATTGTTGAAAATGCAAGCAACAATTTGAAACCTAAACAATTTAGATAAAAAACCTTACAACAATACGACTCAAAACCATTGATCCAATTAAAAATGAATCATTTGAAAAATCTATTTCTACTATCAATTTTCATATTTTGTAATTCTTGTGTTGTCATTTCACCTAAAAAAATTCAATTAGTTGACAACAGAACCTCCAAGATATCTCAAGGAATACAGATAACAATAAATGAAGCCCCTAGGCCTTTAGGAAGCAATACAACAACTATTGAAATCTATGATGATTCTGACAATCAATTAACCAGAGGAAAACTTGTTGATAAAAAAGAATACAAATGGCTGACTGTCAATAATTTTAAACTTGATAACGGTAATTATAAATTAGTTACTTATTTTCATTATGTAGGAAAAGATAGACTAAAAACTGAAACAACATTTGAAATTGATGATAATATAGTAGATATTGAGCTTGAATATCCTCTTTTTGTAACAGGAAAAGCGAAATTAAAAATGAATGGTATAAATTATGAGAATTGATGACAGAAATGCCCATCTGCCTATTTTTATTTGATGGTGGCAACTTACATGTTTTTTAAAGTCCATTATTATACGCAATTTGAACATATTCTATAGACTGTTTGACATGAAATAAGATTTCTAAAATTCAACATTTTTTTTCACTAAAAATCTTTGCATTTCATTATTTTTGCCTTTGCACTTTTATAAAAAAAGTCTGATTTTAAGTATCCAAAGATTAAAGTAACAAAAATCTAAAATTGAAAAAGCAAAGCAACCTATTCAGTATCTTATTTCTGATCTCAATTTATTGTTTGAGTATAGGTTTGTCTGTGCAAAAAACAGTTGTTCCTAAGAATTTTATTGAAGAAGAAAAACAAGAAAAACAATTTTCTGCTCTTTCTAACGCTCTTTGCTTTTACACTACAAATACTGAAACAGCTTTTTCTGTAATCACAGAATATGCTACTCCCAATTTCAATTCTAATTTAAATGATTTTTGGGCTGTTTTTCCTTGTTTAGAATTGCATTTTGGTGCAAAATTCAAACAATACAACAACTATTTAAAAACCATATTGGTCAGGTATCGAAAATCTGACCTCATTTTTCCTTTCCATAATTTTTGGTAATACTATTGTTTCAAAACTAATTTTTTAGTCTTAAAAACGATTTTATGCGTTGTGATTTTTCACATCGTAAACAACTAGTATATCAAAATTCAAACACCTTAAACATGGATTTAGGAACAGCAATCGTAGGAATTGTATGCGTTACGGCAGCAGCAATGCCGTTTGTTTTAACAAATAAAAACAAGAAAAAGAAAGAAAAACAATTGTTAAACGCTATAAAAAATTTAGCAGAACAACAACATTGTCAACTAACCCAACATGAACTTTGTGGAGCATACGCCATTGGGATAGATACTACTAAGAATTTTTTATTCTTTCAATTAAACACAAATGAGGGACCAAAACAACAATATATTGATCTCTCTACCATTAAAAACTGTAACGTTTCTAGCAGCAACAAAATTATTAGCAACAACAACATAATAGATAGACTTGACCTAGAACTGATTTCTACAGACAAAAACAAACCTAGCTTTCTTTTAGAATTCTATAGCTTTGATTTGAGCTACCAGTTAAGTGGAGAACTACAGTCTATTGAACAATGGAACAATTTGATTCAAAAACAGTTGTCCAAAAACGAATAATTGCGATAACCGCTATTCATCAACAAAATTTAAATTTGTAAAGTAACTCTAAAACTGTCTCAAAAAGGCAGTTTTTTTTTGACAAACTAATTTTACATGCTCATTTCTAAATTATTAAAGTTTTAGAAAGCAACTTAGGATAATTTTAAATACATTTGAAAAAAATTTAAAACAGCAATGTTAACCAACGTCACTATTTATAGAAAGTTATGTACCTCTCGTTCTAAGAGAACAGGTTGGGCTTGCTATGTATTGCGATGATGTAAAAATATATTATTACCAATATTTAAAAAGTCCGACTTCACAGTCGGACTTTTTTTTTAACCAATTTTTAACAAAACACTTTTTCAAAAGTTCCTTAAGTAAGGAAATTAAAAACCATTAAAATGAAAACGCTATTTCACAATTACATCAACACCTTTAAAGGTCTATCGCACGAGGTGTGGTGGCTTGCACTCATTACGTTGATCAACAGAGCCGGAACCATGGTCATCCCTTTTCTATCACTTTATTTAACCCAAAACCTTAATTTCACCTTAAAAGACATTGGCTGGATTATGAGTGCTTTTGGCCTTGGTTCTGTGGTTGGTTCTTGGCTTGGCGGACAATTGACCGATAAAATAGGCTATTATAAAGTAATGGTTAGAAGCTTAATTTCTACAGGAATTCTATTCATAGCACTTCAATTTCTAACCTCTTTTGTAGGATTTTGCATCGGTATATTTTTGGTAATGTTGGTTGCAGATATGTTTCGTCCAGCAATGTTTGTTGCACTTAGTGCGTACAGCAAACCACAAAATAAAACAAGGTCTGTTACGTTGATTAGGCTTGCAATCAACCTTGGTTTTTCTGCAGGTCCAGCTATTGGAGGTATCATCATTACCACATTAAGTTACGGAGGCTTGTTTTGGGTTGATGGTGTTACTTGTATTTTAGCAACAATATTGCTTATCAAGATTTTAAATCCTAAAAAAGCCAAAGTTTCGGACGATGTAAAAACAGAAAATCCAACTTCTGCTTACCAAGACAGAGCTTTTTTTATATTTTTAATTGCTATGGTGATTTTTGGAATTGTATTCTTGCAATATTTTTCTACAATGCCTCTGTACTACAAAGATGTTCATCATTTGACAGAATTTGAAATTGGAATTCTCTTAGGTTTTAATGGCTTTGTTATTTTTCTATTAGAAATGCCATTGATCAAATGGTTAGAAGCCACAAAATTCACAAAATCTGGCTTGATGCTATTTGGAACCCTACTCCTTGGCTTAAGTCTATTGGTTCTAAATCTTAGCTCTTGGGTTGGTGTTTTAGTTATAGGAATGTTTCTAATGAGTTTGGGTGAAATGATTACATTTCCATTTTCAAATGCATTTGCTTTAGACAGAGCAAAAAAAGGTAACCAAGGAGAATACATGGCACTTTATTCTATCTCTTTTTCTGTAGCACATATTTTTGCACACAATGCAGGTATGCACATGGTTGATGGTTTAGGCTTTAGCAACTCTTGGTATATTTTCACATTATTGGCAGGTTTTTGCATGCTTTTGTTATTCTCTTTAAGCAACTATTTAAACAAACAAAAGAGTAAAAAAACCGTAAATATTGACCCACAAGAAATTGCGTTAAAAAACAATTCTATTACATTCTAGTACTGTCATCGTTTTAAAAGCTTGATTGAATTCATCTAAAAATCTATTTTTAATGGATATTGATTTCTTTTAAGCTTTTAATACTTTTTGCATTTCTCAGCACCTTAATATAAATTAATTGTGATTCTTAAAACCCACACATACATCTGACCAACAGCAGTCAAATATAAAGTATTGTTATTTTTATAGAGGTTTATTCTATATTCACTAATCTTGTAAATTAAAGCTTTGAACCAAAAAGACCTTGCTGAATATAATTATGATGAAAAAAGCAGAAGCTACAAGACAAACAATTTTACAAAAAGGGTTTGATTTGATCTATACAAAAGGATATCAAACCACCAGTATTGAAGACATTCTTTCTACTACTCAAGTAACCAAAGGTGCTTTTTACTATCATTTTAGAAACAAAGAAGAAATGGGATTGGCCATCATAAATGAATTGATGAAACCCACTTTACAAACTAGTTTTGTAGACCTTCAAAAAGAAGAAAATCCTTTGAAAGGCATCTACAATTTAATGAAACACCTTTTACTAGAAAATGATTTTTTAAAGGTAGAATATGGTTGTCCTGCTTCCAATTTTACTCAAGAAATGACTCCTTGGAACACTCATTTTAGCAAAGCCCTGAACGAAATCATCCAAACATGGATCCAAGTAATGACCGATGCATTAAATTCAGGTATTGAAAAAGGATTTGTAAGCAAAGAAACAAATACAAAACAGGTAACAATCTTTGTGATTTCTGGCTATTGGGGTATAAGAAATCTGGGAAGATTAGAAGACAATACAACTGTGTATACAACCTATTTAAACGGTCTTAATAATTATTTACACTCGTTAGTATAATTTTCTTCACTAAAAACATACCAAACAGTATCTTTACTTTATCTTTGCCTCAGAAAATAAAAATAATGTATCAAGCAATTCTATTTTTTCACTCAACAGTACGTTGGTTTGTGTTGATAAGTTTGGTTTTTGCAATTTTTAAAGCGTACAAAGGCTACATTGCAAAAACTACTTTTAGCAAAACAGACAATTTAATTAGGCATTGGACAGCTACCTTGGCACATATTCAATTAATGATTGGAATTCTTCTATATGCTCAAAGTCCAATCATCAAGTATTTTTGGTCAAATTTTAAAGAAGCAATTCAAGAAATAGATACGTTTTTTTTTGGATTGATTCATCTAATTTTAATGACCATCGCAATACTTTTTATAACTCTTGGTTCTGCATTTGCAAAAAGAAAACAAACAGATCAAGCAAAATTTAAAACCATGCTTCTTTGGTTTTCTATTGCATTGTTCATCATTTTTATAGCCATTCCCTGGCCTTTTTCACCCTTAGCAAACAGACCTTATTTTAGATAATATGATACATTTATTCAAATCAAAAGTTGGGAGATTACGGATTATTGGATTCTTAGAAGGTATTTCATTATTAATTCTAATATTTATAGCCGCACCAATGAATCATTATTTTAACAATCCAAGTTTGACAAAAGCTTTAGGTCCTATTCACGGAGCTATATTTTTGCTTTTTGTTTTCAATACCATCAGCGTAGGTATTGAACAACATTGGAAATTTAAAACTACTACTTGGAAAGTTATTATAGCTTGCTTTATCCCTTTTGGAACTTTTTATATTGATCGTAAAATATTAAGAAAACTTCACTACTAAACAGTAAAACCACTTTAAAAAGTCATCAAAAAACAGCTATTTACTACTGAAATCCAACACCTTAAACTAACTTTCAACAGAAGTAAACACCATTATGTTTAAACACCAAGGAAAAAGCAGAACATTAAAACACAACTTAAGAATTGCTACAGTTTTGTCTTTTGTTGCAGGTATTGTTAATGTTACTGGATTTTTGTCATTTAAACAATTAACCACAAACGTAACTGGACATTTTGCACTGTTCATGAACGATGTTGCCCATTTTGAATTTTGGAAAGGAACCGTTTATTTTCTGTATATTTTTTCTTTCTTTTTTGGTTCTTTCTTCTCTAGTTTTTTGATTGAATTGTTTAAAGAAAATAAAAAATTCAATGTTTATGTAGTCCCCACAACAATAGAATGTTTGATTCTAATTTCCATTGCCACAATCAGCAATTTTATAGAGATCCATTCTCCAAATTTGATAGCTTGTCTGTTACTTTTTGCTATGGGATTGCAAAATTCTTACGTTACCAAAATTTCTAATACCCTAGTAAGAACTACACATTTGACAGGACTTTTTACAGATTTAGGAATTGAAATTTCTCACTTATTTTTCCCGAAATCACATCCAAACAGAGATCAATTAAAAGCCAACATCAAACTTAGGTTTTACATTATTTCTTTCTTTTTTATGGGTGGACTTGTGGGTGGTTTTTTATATTCCAAAATCAACTTAAAACTAAATACGTTGATTTTTGGAGCAGTAATTTTAGCACTCAGTTTGTATTTTGATGATTTTAGATACCAATTCTTAAAAACAAAAAGGAAGTACATTTTCAGAAAAAAACAACGCTAAAAATGTACATTTTAAAATATTATTTATGTGTTAAGACCCAAAGTTCAACTTCTTCAGAAGCTCTCCAATGCTGATCTCTTTTGGTTTTGTCAGAAGCTGTTTTCACACCTTTTTTCAAACATTTTTCCAATTGAAACCTACCGCCTTCCGCCAACTCTTTTTCTATAGGATGCTCTTGAGTTACCTCTGTGATTTGTGCCAAATTAGAGAACAGAAGTACTATTTTTCCCTCTGGAAATAACTTCTTTTTAGCCGCTTCAAAAAAATCAGGAAACAAATTTTCATCGTAATATATGGCCTCGTCTATTCTATTTAAGTTGTATGATTGTGGCAACCAAGGTGGATTGAAAACAATCAGTTCCGTTGGTTTTTCCCATTTTCCAAAAAGAGGAGCAAAATCCAACATTATTTTTCTAGACAGCTTTGTATCTTTCATAAATTCCTCCAAACCAACAATGGCATTGGGATTGGTATCCGTACCATAAACTTTCTGAAAACCATGTTTCACCATTTGAAAAGAAAGAATTCCAGACCCTACTCCTACGTCTATAGCAGATTTTTTAGTTCCTTCATAGCGTTTTAGCCAATTGTCAAAAAGTTCTAAATGTTCAAAACGTGTTGGAAAGTAAGTTCCATAATAAGGATGTAATTTATTTCTTAATACAGGAATAGAAATTCCTTTTTCATACCATTGCCAAGCACTATTCAATCCTTGAATTTGAACAAATGGCAATAAAAAACCACTTGTTTCTGCATACAATTTTTCCAACCAACCTATAGCAGGAGCTTTTTTTACAATCAATTTATGATCTACAATTTCTATTAAAATAAGATTGGATAGTTTGTGATACTCTGAACGATATGCTCGTTGTTCTTGAAAAGATTTGTTAGGAAACGTTTTTTTCAAATGCAACTCCAACTCTTTTAAAAGTAGCAATCCATTGCTATAAAATGCTGTAATTAGTACTGCTTTTCCTGCTTCTAATGCTTTTATTGTATGTTTAACATCTGATGCTTGGTTAAACAACCTCAATTGTTTTTCAGAAACAATAGCCTCTGGTTTGTTTATCTTGATATCTGTAATCATTATTTCTTGTCCTTTTGTAATAAATCAAATATGTTTTTTAGCTGTTTAAATGATGAGGGTAGTCTCTCTTACGATTCTGAAACTGAAGAATGGTATCTTTTACAATCACCCCTTTGTCTATATTGATAGCATTTTTAATAGTCATATTATCGTACCAATGCGATCTACCATAAATTACAGAAGGTAAATGCACTATCAACGCAGCAGAGATAGATCTAGATGCACTTTCCCAAAAATAACTTGGTGTGTGATCTACAGCATAGTAATCAATCTTATCAATAGAAATAATTGGATTTTTAAATGTAGTTGGTTTTGCAAAATAAAACCCCATTCCCTCATCACAACTTACATCAACAATCAAAGCTCCAGGTTTTAGCATGTGCTTTTCCTCTTCTATAATGTAATCAATAGGATCTCTGGTGTCTTGATATGTTCCGTTGATAATGATTTCAGATTCCTGTACAACCTCTAGCAGTGGTCTTTCGGAACCATCGTGTTCTACAACAATCAATCTAGGTTCGTCTTTATTTCCTTTTCTTAATCTGGCATAATGTACATCCAATACTTCTTCTCTAACCTCATGATCTGGCCTTTGAATATAAATAGTAATGTCTCTAAAACCGTGTGCTTTTAATGCGTAAATAGCACCTCTACTTACGGCACCAAAACTAAAAATGATGGCTTTTCTTTGATTTCCATAATGCCCATCAATACCTTTTAATTGCAATGCATGAATTACAGCACTGTATCCTGCCATTTCATTGTTTTTATAAAATGTATGTCTTCCCATTTGTCCGCTTGGACTCCACACATACATATCTTCAAACGCAATCAACGTAAGTTTTTTATCTATGGAAATTTGTGTAATGTTTTTTTGTTGAGCACAATGAGGATATCCCCAAACTGTACCGCCTTCTTTCATTTCTTCCAAATCCGATAAAATTGGCTTGGCTATAATTACGTTTCCAATATCTGAAAGAAGTTCATTTCGTGATGCGATTCCTCCAGTTAAGTCTCGAATTTCATTATCTTCTATATTAAAAGGCAATCCATAGCCTTTTTCAAAAATAAGTTGTTTGCGAATTTGCTCTGGAAGTCTTTTTAAATGTTCCGGATGAATAGGCACACGTCTTTCGTCTTCTTTTTTTGAAGTACCAATAACCCCCATTTTTAATAGAGCCATGTATTTTTAAGGTTGAAACGGGTTGCAGAGTAATGAGATAAGCAAAGCGTAAGGTTAAAACCACGATTAGATAGTTGTTTGTGTTCTAGCAATCAGGCATTAAGTGCTCACTAGGATTTTATGAATCAAAACAAAGACTACAGAAAATAAAGTCTTTACAAATCGCTGAAGTAGTGCGAAAAGGTCATTCGATCAACAGATAAATAATACGATACAAAGATACTTTATTAAAACACATGATAGAGAGAATACTTCAACAATCAACTGAAGGATAAAAGGCTGAACCTAAAAACTCTTTGTAAAACAAAAAAATCATGTGGACTCCACATGATTTTTCAAATTTATTCTTTATAAAAACCTAGCTTATTTGTATTGAATAGCCAGTCTTTTTGCTTCTGGTAAATAATCTTTTAAGGTCTGAATTCTAGTATCATTTGAAGGGTGTGTACTCATAAATTCTGGCTGAGATCCGTCACTCAAAGCTTTCATACGTTCCCAAACACCAACAGCTTCTGCTCCATTGTACCCTGCCATAATCATAAAAACCAACCCTAACTTATCTGCTTCTGTCTCATGAGTTCTACTGTATTTTAGCATTCCTAACTGAGACCCTACTCCATAAGCCATGTTCCACATTTGTTGTGTTTTTTCATCTTGAGAGGAGGTTCCTATTGCAATAGCTGCTGCTCCATATTCTTGAATTTGACTAGAACTCATTCTTTCTTGTCCATGTTTTGCAAAAGCGTGCGCAACTTCATGCCCCATAATAGCAGCTATCCCATCTTTATTTTTAGCTACAGGTAAAATTCCTGTATAAAAAACTACTTTTCCTCCAGGCATACACCATGCGTTCAACTGCTCATCTTCTACCAAATTGAACTCCCACTTATAACTATCTGCCTCTGCTGTCATTCCATTTTTTCTCATAAACAAATCCACTGCTTTAGAAATTTTAGCTCCAACATCTTTAATTTCCTGTGTTTTCGTTTTGTTAGTAGACAACTTATTTTCTTTTAAAAAGGCATCGTATTGTGCAAAACTAGTTGGTAAAACAGAAGCATCAGATACAAAATTCAAACGCTTTCTACCTGTAATTGGCACTGTTGAGCAAGCAATTAAAAGAGTAAATATAGTTATGATCGATATTGTTTTTTTCATCTTAAGTATTTTTATTTTAAATACAAAGATACTATTTGCTAACAAAAAACGTAATCTATAGAAAGTATAATCGACCAAAAGACAAACCTTTATTTATGAAACCCATACAAATATTTATAACCACAGCTATTTTTGCCATTTCTTTTGCCAGCAATGCACAACAAAAAGTTGTAAAAACAGAAGCAGAATGGAAAAAACAATTAACCGAAAAGCAATTTACTATTTTAAGAAAAAAAGGAACTGAATATGCTTTTAGTGGCAAACTAAACAAAGAATACGGACAAGGAATTTACTATTGTTCGGGTTGCAACACTCCTCTATTTTCTTCAGAAACCAAGTTTGATTCAGGTACGGGTTGGCCATCTTTTGACAATCATATAGCCAACAATGTCTCTTTTCTAGAAGACCATAAATACGGTATGTTACGTACCGAGGTTGTATGCAATATATGCGATGGACATTTGGGACATGTTTTTTTAGACGGTCCTAAAAAAACAACAGGAAAACGTTATTGTGTAAACTCTGCAGCTTTAGTATTCAAAAAAAACAAAGACAACTAACACAAGTTAATGATTATCAATTATTTATTTCTTAAATTTATAAAAATATAAGTTTTTGATTTGCTTTTTTAAGCATCGAAAACTTGATAGATGTAAATAGTTTTTGTTTTTAGTTTTACAAATTGAACCTTCCTCTTTGGGAAGGTTTTTTGTTGCTTTTAAAATCTTTAAAATTTAGGATATTCTTGTATATTTGCACTTTAACTATAATGAAGCAAAAAACAGCATATGTTTAATAATTTATCAGATAAACTAGATAAAGCCTTACATCTTTTAAAAGGACACGGAAAAATAACGGAAGTAAATGTAGCAGAGACCTTAAAAGAAGTTCGTAGAGCATTGTTAGATGCCGACGTTAACTTTAAAATTGCTAAAGATTTTACTGTACGTGTTAAAGAAAAAGCCATTGGTCAAAATGTATTAACCACATTAAACCCAAGTCAATTGATGGTGAAACTCGTAAAAGACGAGTTGACAGATTTGATGGGAGGAGAAACTGCTGGGGTAAATTTAAGCGGAAACCCTACAGTAATTTTAATGGCTGGTTTGCAAGGTTCTGGAAAAACTACTTTTTCTGGTAAATTAGCCAACTATTTAAAAACAAAAAAAACAAGACAAGTATTGTTGGTTGGAGCCGATGTTTATAGACCTGCTGCCATCAATCAACTACAGGTTGTGGGAGAGCAAATAGGTGTAGAAGTATATGCCGAAGTTGACAATAAAAATCCTGTTGAAATTGCCAAAAATGCCATTGCTTATGCCAAAGCAAATGGAAAAAATACCGTAATTATAGATACTGCGGGTCGTTTGGCTATTGACGAAGCTTTGATGACCGAGATCTCTAACATTCACAAAGCAGTACATCCAGAAGAAACCTTGTTTGTGGTAGATTCTATGACAGGACAAGATGCTGTAAACACTGCCAAAGCTTTTAACGACTTGTTAAACTTTGATGGAGTTGTACTTACCAAATTGGATGGTGATACTCGTGGTGGAGCTGCGTTGACGATCAAATCTGTGGTAGACAAACCTATCAAGTTTATTGGTACAGGAGAAAAGATGGAAGCTATTGACGTTTTCCACCCAGATCGTATGGCCGATCGTATTTTGGGAATGGGAGATGTTGTTTCCTTGGTAGAACGTGCTCAAGAACAGTTTGATGAAGAAGAATCTAGAAAGCTTCAGAAAAAAATCGCAAAAAATCAATTTGGTTTTGATGATTTCTTAAGTCAGATTCAACAAATCAAAAAAATGGGTAACATGAAAGACTTGGTAGGAATGATACCAGGTGCAGGAAAAGCCCTAAAAGATGTAGATATAGATGACGATGCTTTTAAAGGTATTGAAGCAATTATCAATTCTATGACTCCTTTAGAAAGAACAGAACCTAAAACGATTGATGCTTCTCGTAAAAAAAGAATTGCTAAAGGGTCTGGTACTTCTATCACTGAAGTAAACCAACTATTAAAGCAGTTTTTTCAAATGAGCAAAATGATGAAAATGATGCAAGGTGGTGGTGCTAAAAAAATGATGCAGATGATGCAAGGTGCTAAAAACGGAATGCCAGGAATGTAATATTTTAGTATTCAGCACACAATACTGAGTAATTAGTTTTACAAGCAACAATTAAACTTACTACTGTGTACTAAGTACTCAGTACTAAAAATAACAAGATGACCATATTAGACGGTAAAAAAACCTCTGCAGACATCAAAATAGAAATTGCAGAAAAAGTAAAAGAATTAAAAGCACAAGGTAAAAAAACACCTCACTTGGCTGCTGTAATTGTTGGAAACGATGGTGCTAGTAAAACCTACGTAGGTGCCAAAGTAAAAGCTTGTGAGTTGGTTGGTTTTGACTCTACCTTGATAGAATTGTCAGAAGATACTACCGAAGCTGATTTACTTGCCAAAATTGAAGAGTTGAACAACAACAGTGCTATTGACGGTTACATTGTTCAATTACCTTTACCGAAACATATAGACGAACACAAAGTCTTATTGGCTGTAGATCCTACAAAAGATGTAGATGGTTTTCATCCTGCCAATGTAGGACGAATGGCTTTAGAATTACCTACTTTTTTACCCGCAACTCCTTATGGGGTGATGGAATTGTTAGAGCGTTACAAAGTTCCAACTTCTGGTAAAAACGTAGTCGTAATTGGTCGTTCTCATATTGTTGGTAGACCCATGAGTATTTTAATGTCTCAAAAAAGAGCAGCCGGTGACGCTACCGTTACAGTGGCTCATTCTAGAACAGCCAACTTAAAAGAATTAACATTAAAAGCAGACATTATTGTAGTTGCTTTAGGAGTTGCAGAATTCCTAACGGGTGACATGGTAAAACAAGGTGTAACCATTATTGATGTGGGAATTACACGTTTGAACGATGCTACCAAGAAAAGTGGTTTCCGTTTGGCTGGAGATGTACATTTTGAATCTGTTGCTCCCAAAGCAGATTTCATTACTCCTGTTCCTGGAGGTGTAGGGCCAATGACCATTGCTATGTTACTAAAAAACACATTATTAGCCGGAGAAAATAGAGCCTAATAAAATCTAAATAAAAAAAGAAGCCCTTTGAATCAATTCAAAGGGCTTCTTTTTTTGTTATCACGTTTTAAATATTACTCTTCAAACCAAACAGTCATCGAAGTAAACTTTGCGTTTTCTGGAATTTGTGATTTGTCTACAGCTCCTAAAGTAAACGCTTTGATTCCTAATTCTTGTTTGTCCAATGTAAAGGTAGCGTTGATGTCTTTTACAAAAACGGTAACCAATTTAAAAGTTGCTTCCAACTTCTCTATATTGTGATGCACATTCAAATCATTAAACGAAGAAGAAATTCCAACTCCTTCTTCTGTTTTATATACATCACTAAAAACCGTGACGCTTTTTATCTTAGAAACAGAATCTAACGGATTTACAGGTGCTACAGATAACAACAGCTCTCCTCCTTTTTTGTAAATTAGATGAGTATCATTGTCTTGTACATACACATTTAAATTCCCCAAATCTCCTTCGCTCAATCTAGAAACGATAGAATCTTTAGAAAATAACTCTTTGATATTTTCAATGGTGGTGGTCTTAGAAATTGGACCTACGTTGTTAAGTGAAATAGTGTTGCTGTTTTGGGTACATGCTGCCAACAACATTCCTAAAAGGAAAAGGGAAACTAGTTTATTCATGTTAAAAATTTTGAACCCTAAAATTAAGCAAATTGAATTGGATATTGATAAAATAACCTTTTTGTCACAAATAATTTTTATTCTTTATTTTCTTGTATCTTTGCACTCCAAAAGAAAACCGATGGACTTAAAAACCAAAGAACTTGTAAACAAAGGAGTTATGCTCCCTTTAATGGAAGAATTCTACACCATACAAGGTGAAGGAAATCATACTGGTACTGCTGCTTATTTTATTAGAGTTGGTGGTTGTGATGTTGGTTGCCATTGGTGTGATGTAAAAGAGAGCTGGGATGCCAACTTACACCCACCTACACATGCAGATATCATTGTTGAAAACGCTAATAAATACGCAAAAACAATTGTAATTACAGGTGGAGAACCTTTGATGTGGGACATGCAGTACTTGACTTCTTCTTTACAAAACAAAGGCTTACAAACCCATATAGAAACCTCTGGTGCTTACCCTTTAAGTGGTCAGTGGAATTGGATTTGTTTGTCTCCTAAAAAAACAAAATTACCTTTAGAAGGTATTTACCCAGAAGCTCATGAACTAAAAATGATCATTCACAATCAGAATGATTTTCTATTTGCGGAAGAAGAAGCTGCAAAAGTATCGGCTAAGTGTACTTTATATTTGCAACCTGAGTGGAGTAAAAAAGAAAAAATGACTCCTTTAATTGTTGATTATGTGATGAAAAATCCACAATGGAAAATTTCTTTACAAACACACAAGTATTTAAATATTCCTTAAATTTTAGTTGCTACTAAAGATAGAATATAGTCAAACTGCTCCTTTCTAGTTAGATTGGAGTTATCTATTTCTATTGCATCTTTTGCCATTACCAAAGGAGAATCTTCTCTTGTTGAATCTATTTGATCACGTTCTACTACGTTGTGGTAAACTTCATCAAAAGTTACAGAACTATTTCCTTTGGCCACTAATTCATCAAACCTACGTTGTGCTCTTGTTTTTGCAGAAGCTGTCATGAACAATTTCAGTTCAGCATTCGGAAACACTACAGTTCCTATATCTCTACCGTCCATTACAATTCCTCTGTCAACTCCCATTTGTTGTTGCAAAGCCACTAATTTTTGTCTTACAGCAGAAATTACAGCCACTTTACTAACATAAGAAGAAACTTCCATTTCTCTAATTTCACTTTCAGAATTGACACCATTCAAATACACTTCTGAAAAACCTAAAGAAGCATTGTACTGAAACGTTATTTCTATATTTTTTAAATTCTGAGTCAATAAGAACTCATCAACTTCTCCATCTTTTGCAAAACCATTTTGCAAGGCATACAAAGCTACAACTCTGTACATAGCTCCTGTATCTACATAAATATACCCTAAGTGTTTGGCCAATTCTTTGGCAACAGTACTCTTTCCGGTTGATGAATGTCCATCAATAGCAATGATAATTTTTGAACTCATAAATTATAAGTGAAGTGTCAAACCAAAAGTACTGTACTTAGCACCTTCTTGAAATTTTGAAAAAGCATAATCAAACTTAATCAAACGTGTATTGATCCCAAAACCGTAAGACAAACCTGCGGACGTACGTACTTCTTCCAATTGAAATTCTTGAGCTCTACGATGATTGTAACCAATTCTTAAATTGATTTTCTTTTCTGGCCATAACTCAGCTCCTACTGACAAATGACGAAAAGCATTTGATAATTCTGATATATTTTCTTCTGTTACTTCTCCATTCAAATCTACCTTCTCTCTAGATGGATTGGATTCACTGATGTCCCAATTGTTCAATTCATCCAAGGCTCCGTAAAACTTAATAGGCATATGTTCCAAACTGTACTCCACAGCCAAAATTACGTTGTTGCTTACCTTTTCTTCTGTATCTATATATTGTGTCAACTGTTTTCCTGAATTCCTCACAACCAAAGACGCTACAAAAGATGAATTTGGATCTAAATATGTAATTCCAAAGTCATACAACAAAGCCGTAGAAGTGTACACATCTATTTTAGAAGACACATATTTTAACGTGGCTCCAACCGAAACCATTTTGTACACATATCCATATCCCAAACTAAAAGCCAAATCTCTAGAAGAAAAACTCCCTAAAATTTCAGGACCAGAAGCTTCCGTTCTGTCCAAATCTCCATAATCAAAATATTGCACTCCTAAAAAAGCCATTCCATATTTAGGATTGATAGATTTTGCATAAACCAAAGAACCTACATTGATATCTGCAATGTAATTCACAAAGTTTATAGAAACATCTCCATCTATTTCTTCATTCAATGAAGAAGGATTCCACAACAACTGAGAAACATCATTTCTACTGGTTAAGGTAACACCTCCAAGTGCAATTTGCTTTGGTGATGTAGGAGTGTTTAGAAACGAATACAACGATTCTCCTCCTGTTTGGGAGAACAGATTTTGAAACAAAAACGTTAAAAAAAGTAAAATTTTATACTTCATATTTTTGACAAGCGTTTGGCAAATATAAACGCTTAAATTTTAAAAATAATAACAATCTCATTTTTTGATAAAAAATCAAATTACAGACTGTAGGTTTGCAATTGTTTGTGTAGTTGCAACACTTGTGATTCCAATTGCTCAACATGATTATTCTGTATGATAAAATCTGCTTTTTTCACTTTATCCTCTTGACTCCATTGATTGTTCATTCGTTCTAAAACGGATGCTCTACTGACACCATCACGCTTTATTACTCTTGAAATTCTTTCTTCTAAATCTGCAGTAACTACAACAATCTTGTCACACAATACATCCGTATTATTTTCAAATAAAATAGCACTCTCATACACCAAGTAAGGAGTTGTCTGCATTTTTATAAAATCTTGAAAATGTTTACGGACTGCAGGATGTACAATAGCATTCAACTGCTTTAATAATTTTTTATCACTAAAAACTTTTTCAGCTATATACCCTCTGTTTAAGACATCATTCAAATATGCTTTTTCTCCTAACAAAGCTTTTATTTGGCTCTTTACTTCTTCTGAACTATTCATTATTTTTTTGGCCTCTACATCTGCTATATAAGTAGGAACTCCAAGTTTTTCAAACTCAGTCAACACGGTGCTTTTTCCACTTCCAATCCCCCCTGTCAATCCAACAACCATTACTTTAAAATTAAATATTCTACTTTGTTTCTTGCAATCTTAACTGCTGTAACTTCGGTAGGTCTTTCTGTCAATTCAGCTTCCATATAATTGTCTTTTCTTTTTTTATAATCACAGACAATAGTGAAATCTTTTGCCGTAATTTTATGAAAATCTGACAATTTAACCTGACAACTTAATTTGATTTTTTTTGGATAAATGACCACTTCACTTGCGGGAGTATTGATGATTTTTACAGGAACTAAGATTGTTTTTTCAGTAATTTTTTCTACCAAAACACTCAGTTTTACTTTTGTTTCACTGTAACTAACTTTGGGAATGTCGGCTTTCAGTATTTCTAACTCTTCTTCAATAGAAGACATTACATCTTCTTTATGAAAGGGTTTTAATTTGATGTGTTTTATTTTAGCAATTTGCATTTCTGGTCCAGAAACTTCAATAGAATCTGGTTGAATGACATAATCAGAAAACGATTTGTATCCAGAATGGTAATCCAAATTCACATCTGGTTTTATGGGTACTTTTTTAAAACTTTTTTTTCCCAACGTAACAAACAACGTATCTTTTAATACGTCTAAAATAGCTATTCGATCGTTGAATTTTTCATGTGCTTGTCTTTTGAGTTCATTCCCCAATAAATAATAACGAAACTTGTCTTTTCTTTTAATTTTTTTTAAAGACACAGTCAAATCCTTATTTTTAAACGCTGCATTGAAAAGATAAAAACCATTGGCTCTTACCAAAAAAGCAAGTTGTTCAGGTGGATCCTCTTGAAACACAAACTTATTAGGAAGCTCTGTATAAGATATATTGCAATAAATATCTTGTGTGTATTCTTTTGACAATTTGTTTAAAAACCAAAAAATAAAAGTTGCTATCACAAAAATAAAGAAAACAACATCTCTTCTTTTGTTAAACTTAAAAAGGGTTGGTTTTGTACCTAGTTTCATAGTAGCTAAAATAAGAAATGCTCTCTAAAAAGCACTATAGATTCTTAAAAACAAAAACGTCTTTAGTAAAAACTAAAGACGTTTAGAACTTGCTTAAAAAAGCTTATTGATTATTTCTTCTTTTCAGGAGTTGCCGGTGCGTTGTATTGCTTGGTCAATTCCATGTTTAATGCTGATTTTTCTAGCAATAATTTTCCTGCATTGGTTTCAATCATTACAGTACCTTCGTTAATTTCTAACAATTTACCATGAATACCTCCTGTAGTTACTACTTTAGTTCCTTTGGTCAAAGATGCTTTAAATTTCTTTTCATTCTTACTTTTTCTTACTTGTGGAATGATCATAAAAAATACTACGAAAATTGCCATCACTATTAAGAATATAGGACTCATTGGACTTTCTTGTAATGCTATCATTTTAAACTTATTTAATGTCTATTTTTAATTTATTTTAATACGGTAAATATAGAAGGATATTTTAATTTTTTAAGGAATTTTACAAAGTTCCTCTTCCTATTTTATTCAATATTTTTCTTTCTTCAAAATCTTTCCAAATTTTGTCTAAAACTCCATTGATAAATACACTACTCTTATCTGTAGAATAGTCTTTTGCTATTTCTAAATATTCGTTGATACTTGCTTTTACCGGAATGGATGGAAACTTTAAAAATTCACAAATTGCCATTTTGATTAGAATCATGTCTACATCGGCAATACGATCTGTTTCCCAGTTAGGAGTTTTGTCTTCTATTTCTTTTTCAAACATAGCCAAGTTCAACACTACCTTTCTAAACAAATGAGAAGCAAATTCTTCATCATCAGAATTTTTGTATAGTTTTCCTAAGACAAAGGGTTTTTGTGATTTTAGATCTTGTAACGTTCTAACAATCCATGTATTTACAAATGGAATATCATCTACCCAACTAATGTTTTCACCTTCGTAGTATTCCGCTAATTTTTCATTAGGAGCTACAAATTCCTCAAAAAACTTAATGACAAACTTCTGGTCTTTTTTAAAGGTATTTTCCTCTTCGGCCATGTAATCTTTGTACAAATCACTTGTCATCAATGCCTTGTAAAGATTTCCAACATACGAACTATCTAAATACCAATTGTTCAACTTGTGGTCTTCTATATAATTCTGCAAGGATACACTCTCTTTTAAAAGAGCAATTACCTTGTTGTTGATAAATTTTTTATTGGGATTTAAGTCTTCTTTTGTCGCAAAATATTTTTTCTTAGAAGCTTCTAAATTGTTTTCTGCGTGTTGATTAACTCTTACCAACATATCTAAAGATAATACGTACAAATCGTACATTTTATCAATACTCATCCTTAGAAATTTTTCTTCTTTGATAAGATTGTCACTTTTAGCATGAATCATTGCGTAAACGGATTGCATCACCTTTACACGAATATGTCTTCTGTTAATCATTTGAAAAGAACTTATAGTTTTTACGACCACAAAAGTAATACTAAATTTAAGTAATGGGAAGAATTCTAACAAAAATATTCTTCTAAATTTACACAGACTATGGCACTCTATTTGAACCCCAATAATGTTAAAATTCTAGTATCTTCGTAAACTTAAAAATGAATCCCCTTTCCCATGAAAGAACTACAATATATCAACCAATTTTTCTACAAATACAGGTTTCGTTTCTTATTAGGAATTTTAATCTCTATAGCTTCTAGATATTTGGCTGTAAAAATTCCAGAAGTCGTAAAAAACTCCCTAAACACAGCCAATGACTATACACAAGGAATTACCACAGACCTAAATATGGTAAAACAAGACTTGTTGTACAATATATTATACATTGTAGGATTGGCAGTGCTTTCTGGTTTCTTCACTTTTTTAATGAGGCAGACTATTATAGTTACTTCAAGACTGGTTGAATTTGACCTGAAAAATGAAATTTATCAACAATACCAACGTTTGAGTCTTAATTTTTACAAAAAGAACAGAACAGGTGATTTGATGAACCGTATTAGTGAAGATGTAGGAAAAGTTAGAATGTATGTAGGACCTGCACTAATGTATACCATCAACATGTTGGTAATGTTTTCTGTAGCTATTTATAAAATGGTGCAAATAGACATTAAATTAACTTTATATACGTTGATTCCTTTTCCTGTGCTTTCCGTTTCCATTTTTATATTGAGTAAAAGCATCAACAACAAAAGTACCATTGTACAACAACAGCTTTCTAGATTAACGACATTTACACAAGAAATATTTTCTGGAATCAATGTGATCAAATCATATGCTATTGAAGCAACAATCCGTAAAGATTTTATGGAAATAGCTGATACTAACAAAGAAAAAAACATTGATTTGTACAAAGTACAAGCTTTATTCTTCCCATTAATGATATTACTTGTTGGTGTTTCTAACATTATTGTTCTGTACATTGGAGGAATGCAATACATCAAAGGTTTTATATCCATAGGTGTAATTGCCGAATTCATCATATATACCAACATGCTTACTTGGCCTGTTGCCATGGTTGGCTGGGTAACTTCTACCATTCAACAAGCAGAAGCTTCTCAAAAAAGAATCAATGAATTTTTAGACCAAAAACCTGAAATTCAAAACCACTCAGAGGTTGTTGACCCTATTCAAGGTGCTATTGCTTTTAAAAACGTTTCGCTAACGTATGATGACACCAATATAGAGGCCTTAAAAGACATTTCGTTTACCGTAAATCCAGGAGAAAGTTTGGCCATATTAGGAAAAACAGGTTCTGGTAAATCTAGTATTTTAAACTTAGTGAGTAGATTGTACGATCCTACTTCTGGAGAAGTTTTAGTTGATGGAAAATCCATTCAAGAGCACAATGTATATCATTTGAGAAACCACATTGGGTTTGTTCCTCAAGATCCTTTTTTGTTTTCTGACACTATTGAAAACAATGTTCGATTTGGAAAAGAAGATGCCACCGAAGAAGAAGTTGTACAAGCTTGTAAAAAAGCTGTAGTTCACAACAACATTATTGAGTTTAATAAAAAATACAAAACCATTTTAGGAGAACGTGGAGTAACACTTTCTGGAGGACAAAAACAACGTGTATCCATAGCTAGAGCCATCATTAAAAATCCTAAAATCTATGTGTTTGACGATTGTTTGTCAGCTGTCGACACAGAAACTGAAGAAAAGATTTTACGCAATTTAAAATCCGTTAGTGCAAACAATACGACTCTAATTGTGAGTCACCGTATTAGTGCTGCGCAACATTCGGATAAAATTATTGTGTTAGATAATGGAAAAATAGCTCAACAAGGAACTCACAAAGAGCTGGTTAGCAGTAAGGGAATCTACCAAGAAATCTACCAACAACAACTAGAAGAAAAAGAAATAGAATAATTTATCTACAACAAATTATTTTATATATTTGGTATGACAACTTACAATCAAACTAAAAATGAAAGAAAGAGAAGGGCAAGAAGAAATTTTTTCTCAAATCCTAAGAGCTGGAAGGAGAACTTATTTTTTTGATGTTAGAGGGACCAAAGCAGGAGACTATTATTTGACCATTACGGAAAGTAAAAAGTTTACTCATGACGACGGAACTTTCCACTATCAAAAACACAAAATCTACCTTTACAAAGAAGACTTTACCGAGTTTATGGAGCAGTTGAAACAAGCGACTGATTTTATCATTAACGAAAAAGGAGAAGAAGTAATTAGTGAAAGACACCAGAAAGACTTTAAAAAAGAAGAAAATGATTCCGATGGAGATTCGATAGCATCATCCGATTTCACAGAAATCAATTTTGACGATATTTAGACCGAAAAACTCAACTTACCACAAGTTGAGTTTTTTTATGTTCTTTTTTAAGCAAAAACCAATTTATTCCACTGCATTTCATTAACGGAAGTAGGATGATTTAGGATTCGCCAGATCATCCTCAAAAGTTGTGTTTGAGCAAAAAAATTGCTCTTCTAGAATAGGGACAAACTCAATATTACCAACAGCTCTAAAAGCTTCAATTTCATATTGAAAATTCAACAATAGCAACTAGTACTTCTATCAATGAAATAACTATTGAAATGTATTTACACCTCTTTATCGTTCATCATAGAAACTACCAATATTATGTCAATTATTAACTTTGACACCTTTTTAGACAAGCCCTAAAATTGGCCGTAATGCTAATTCTCCGTGCTACCAAACCAAAACCTCTACCACATGATCAATATGGAGGTCTTATACTACCATCTACGGGCTTTTGTAAGGAAATAAGCAATATTCCTCTCCAAACGGAAATCTTCCATGACAAGCTATTTATAAAAGCGGATCAATCTCAAAAGTTGGGTCTAAATTGAAAATTAACTTTCTTTGTGTTTTAAATTACCTAGATGAAAAAAGACATTGAGTTATC
>NZ_JAUOSB010000216.1 GCF_030548295.1 Wenyingzhuangia sp. 2_MG-2023 | reverse complement strand
GAGTATCGCGTGTGGATGCCGGACGGCTCCACGTTCACCGAGCGGGCGATCGGGTTGTCGCAAATCGCGGCGTATTACCCCCATGCCGTTCGGGTGGAGGTCGTGCGCGAGCCGGAACCGGGGATGATGGGGGAATTTTGGTGAAACCAAACCGCGCCGAGCGGAACTCGGCAACAGAAGAAGGATGTGCCCAATGAGTGATACCGACTGGACCAAGAAGCTGGACCTCAAC
>NZ_JAUOSB010000215.1 GCF_030548295.1 Wenyingzhuangia sp. 2_MG-2023 | reverse complement strand
TAAGAGACAGTTATCTATTTCACGTTTATGCCTAGTTTAGCAAAATTGAAAATTGGTGATGTTTTTATATTGCTTATTTTATATATTTTTTTGTTATGATTAATCCGTTTTTTTTTTTTCAATTTATTTTTATTTCTTATTTATTTTTGTTATTTGTTTTTTATTCTATAATCATTATTTTTGCATTCAATAAGTGTTATAATAAGCTGAATGATTATAAGAATGTTTAATAT
>NZ_JAUOSB010000214.1 GCF_030548295.1 Wenyingzhuangia sp. 2_MG-2023 | reverse complement strand
ATAAATATCTCAAAAATATATAAAATAACCATAAAAAACAACATAAAAAAAAAATAATACAAAAAAAAGATAATCAATAAATATATAATCTAAACATTTTTTAATAGCATTTTATTTTGTTAGAAATAAAAACATAAAAATGATCATAGCGAATTATTTTTAAAATGTTTGTAGAATCAAGAGTATGCTAACATTTATAAAATTGATAGAATGTGACTGTATCCTCGTATTAT
>NZ_JAUOSB010000213.1 GCF_030548295.1 Wenyingzhuangia sp. 2_MG-2023 | reverse complement strand
ATGTAGCAATGTTTGGTAAAGAATAATTTGTAGAAAGTAAAGCTAGAATTGAAACCATTACCCCTTATGTAATTTGTTAATATGCTATTAGACCTATTATTACAACACATCCAAAGTACACAATTGCCAAAATAAATCATACTACTATTCATTACAATCAACATATAAGAAGATTGGCTAGCGAAGGTTGTATACAACTTTTGCCATTCTCAATGGCATTACCAGTTTTCAAA
>NZ_JAUOSB010000212.1 GCF_030548295.1 Wenyingzhuangia sp. 2_MG-2023 | reverse complement strand
TTTGCTTCCTCGCCTATTAAAAACCAGAATAACTCTAATTTCAATAGAAGAGAATTGGTTAATGGATTAAGAGGACTAATTATATAAGGTACCTATTTTAACTTTGCCATGGCCTTTGCATACTACCAATTTGCACAACCAATGATATACACCTACCTATCTAACTTGATGGCAGGTAGTATTTTTAACTCTTTAGGTTTTGTCGATTAAGAAGCTACTGACGATGATAAGTC
>NZ_JAUOSB010000211.1 GCF_030548295.1 Wenyingzhuangia sp. 2_MG-2023 | reverse complement strand
TGATTGTTCTTCTTAAATTTTAAAATCATAACAATCGAAATATACTCCAAAATACTGACGTCTGACTTATTTAAACAAACGTTGTATAGGCTTGTTCATTTGAGAACAAGCATCCCAAACTAAAGCAAATTGATGTGAACCCTTTTTATAATCTTTAATTTTAACTAAGAGTCTATCTTAAATTATTTCGTGTTCTTCTAATAGATCACCACTATTATTCATTACTACAAAAT
>NZ_JAUOSB010000210.1 GCF_030548295.1 Wenyingzhuangia sp. 2_MG-2023 | reverse complement strand
ACCTGATCGAATGGCTGCCCAAGCACGTGCCGCAGGAAGCCGAGGAAATCACCAGCATCGTTCACGGCGACTACCGGCTCGACAACCTGATCTTCCACCCGACCGAGCCGCGTGTGCTGGCCATCCTCGATTGGGAACTCTCGACGCTGGGCCACCCGCTGGCCGATTTCAGCTACCACTGCATGAGCTGGCACATCGAGCCGGGTCAGTTCCGCGGCGTGGCAGGTCTGGAC
>NZ_JAUOSB010000209.1 GCF_030548295.1 Wenyingzhuangia sp. 2_MG-2023 | reverse complement strand
CATGAGTTGTCTTCATTGTAAAGAGGACTTCATCATTTGTCTATTACATCATATCTATCATAATGATAGATAAAAACTATAATACAGAGCTCTGTATAGAAGTAACCGCATCTTTCTCTGTGGGAAAATGCAGTTTTTCGATTTCACGTACTAATAACGTAATATATTTACGTGCTGCATAATTAATAAAACAATTCTTTTTCATCACGAGATAAACTTCCTTTGCCAAAACC
>NZ_JAUOSB010000208.1 GCF_030548295.1 Wenyingzhuangia sp. 2_MG-2023 | reverse complement strand
ATTTTATAAAGAACTATTCTATAAAGCTTTTGGTGACGATGATATTACTGCTGATCGAATATACAATAGTATTGCACAATATGAATATACGTTGATTTCATCAAACAGCAAATACGATAGTATAAAACGTAACGAAGGAAAAAAATTTACTGAAAGAGAAGCAGTGGGGTATCAAGTTTTTCAGGAAAAATGCAACAGTTGTCACAGTACAGAATTGTTCACAGATCAAAGTT
>NZ_JAUOSB010000207.1 GCF_030548295.1 Wenyingzhuangia sp. 2_MG-2023 | reverse complement strand
TGTTTATGATTGTTACTTTCTATATTTGGTCGTCCTGGAGAATTTAACGATTGCTGTATGGATTCTTTTTAATCTTTGTTCGTTTTTTTTTCTTAATTTTTGATATGATAGTTGCAATGGGCTTTGTTTTTTTGGTATGTTTTTATTTATTTCTTTTGCTTTTTTGATTTGAAATTTCATATCAAATTTATTTTCGTGGATTGTTTCTTGGTCATTGATTGTTTTGGATACGAT
>NZ_JAUOSB010000021.1 GCF_030548295.1 Wenyingzhuangia sp. 2_MG-2023 | reverse complement strand
TTTTAACTAAAAATAAAGCAGCTTAATTAATAATCCGAAATTTAAAAGATTACTCTTGTTTTATAGGGGTCAAAACAGTGTGTTCTTTACAGGTAAAGGTTGTTTGTCTGCTACCCACCAATTAGACCTGTTTGAAATAGCTAATGTTAAATTAGAATAACTCCCTCATTTCCACATGCAATGAGCCTTTGTGAAATTTATTTTTGGATTGACTATGAGGAGTTTGAAAAGGCGTTTCTATAGATCTGAATTACAAAATGATTTTACTTTTTATTGTTTTTCAAAGCAACCTATAAAACAAAATGTCATCTACTTAAAAAACAAATAAGCGTATGAATATAAAATTAACATTTATAGGAATTGTAATTGCTATGATCACTTTGTCTTGTAAGAATGATGACAGCATAGAAAAGGAAATTATAAAAATAAATCATTTTAAAACAGTGGCTTACGGACCTTTTGCAGGACTGTTTATGAATACTCAAGGAGGAGAGGATTTAGGTACAGACAAATGGAGCATTTTTTACAATAGCATTGAAAATTTTGAATATGAGTTTGGTTATGTTTACACACTTTCTGTAGTAAAAACTAAAATTGAGGCTCCTCCGCAGGATGGAAGTGATTTGAAATACAAGTTAGAAGAACTAATTTCTAAAGAAAAAATAGCAGAAGATACTGAGTTTGAAATTACATTGAGAAAAGCTTATACAGAAGATTCAGAATTATATGTGACTGGCAATAGAACTGATGGATTTCAAATTTTAAATCAAATACATATAGATTGTGGTGATTTGTGTGAAGAACTTGAGGCTATTCAAAATAAAGACGGGTTGACCACAGTAACTGGCGTTTTTAAACATACAGACATGGAAAACACTGTAGAGTTGACAACGCTAAACGTTGAGGATTGATAATGAAGATATTTGTAAAACGATTGTTCTGTTTTTTTGAACATTGTAAAATCATTTTATAAATTTGAGGATGGAGATATTAGAAAAGTTTAAAAATTTGATAGAAGAGCATTTTATAAATGAACATGAAATTGCTTTTTATGAAAAAGAATTGGGCGTAAAACCAAAATATTTAAGCAAACTTTCTAAAAAACAAAACAGCCTTCCACCTTGTCAATTGTTGCTTCAAAAACAAATAAATTACAGTCAGCATCTTTTAAAGACCACTTCCAAAACGATTAAAGAAATTGCTCAAGAAATGAATTTTGAAGATCCTTATTATTTTAGCAAAGTGTTTAAAAAGAAAACAGGTATGTCTCCTACAGAGTACAGACAAATCAATCAGTAAGTTGTTGTTTGCTGTTTTTGGATGAACATATCATAAATATATCATAGAAAAAAGCTATCCCAAAATACAAATTAGGATAGCTTTTTTGTTGTCTAAAGGAGTTATAGAAGAGCTGGAATTCCAGGCAATTGTCCAACCAAAGCCAAAGAAACAATACAAATTAGGAACATCAGTCCAGGGATGATTAATTTTTCGGTTAAGTTTAGTGTTTTGGCTCTTTCATGATCCCCAATCAACCCCAAATTATCTAAGAACATGCTTAATGCCCAACCAAAAACGGGGTTTACAAAAGCACATGCAAAAATACAAGTTCCAGCACTCAATGCATCTTTTTGTTTATTTACCATTTGCATTCCTACTTCTAAAAGCGGTAAAAACACTCCTACAATCAAGGCAATTCTCAAAACAGGTTCCCACATTGCTAAATCCATAGGATAACCAAAAACGGAAGTCAATACACATAAAATAGCGGTCAACAAAGCACCACCAGGAATAGGTCTTTTGGCAATAGCTGCAGGAATAATATAGGTTCCCCAAGAAGAGCTGATATTTCCACCACCTAAGAATGATCCAATAATTTGTCTAATAGAAGCAATAGACATGGTATCGTCAATATCCATCAATGCTTTGTCGGCTTTTTTAGGATAATTTAGCTCTTGAAAAACACGATGACCTAAAAAGTCAGGAGTCCACATTGCAATAGCTAAAATGGCAAAAGGTAAAACAGCCACAAAACTGTTGATGTCTGGCCATCCTAATTTCCATCCTGTATTTTCTCCCCACCACCACATAGGATTCATGTGAGGCAAGCCAGGAGAGGTAGTAAACTCAAAATGTGCTCCCATTACATAAGCTACAATTCCAGCAATAGAAGAACAGAGGGGAATGGCCAACCATCGTTTACCTGCTTTGGCCAAATAGGCATAAATTAAGATTGTCAATCCAATTACAACAAAAGAAATGGTACTGGTATCTCCTAAAACTGCCCATTTTTCTAGTTTGTTAATTTGACCAATCAGGCCTACAGCACCTAAATAAATAAGCAAACCACCACGAACACCAATTCCTGTTAAATTCATAAGTTTAGAACCTCCTTTGGTAATACTTAGGATGATTCCAAAAAAACCGATGAGAATACCCAGGGCAAGAGGATGACCACCTGCCAGAGCAATGATTGGGATGAGTGGCAACATAGGTCCATGTGTCCCCGCTAAATTAGCTTTAGGATTTAGAATTGCAGAAAAAACAAAAACAAATAGAATTCCAGCAATCAAAAGCTCAAAACGAACATTTTCGGCTATAAATTCAGCACTTAGTCCATATTGAATTGCAAAAGCAGCAACTACAGCGGTAACCATTACCACTTTTCCGATAGTTGCGGCAATGGCAGGAACTAGATCTTCAATCTCAATAGAGTAGTCTCTAAAGGGTAAATTCAACTTCCAGCGTCTAAAATTTAGTATAGACAATTCATGCTCTAAATACTCTTTTCTAGAAGAAAATTCAGTTCTTTTTTTTCTCTTTTGTTTGTACATATGTATGTAAGTTGGAAATTTTTTATGAAAATATAAATTATATGTCTGTTTTGTTGTTAATAATTTATTTTTTATTGATAATTGTTTTTGAATGATGATTTGTTCTATTCAAAATATTAGATGAATAGCGGATGCTTAACAAATAAACATGTTTGTAAAATAGAAACAAACCGAAATTGACGGATGAACCTTTGTCCATTGTTAAAGGTTTTGTTTAGGGGTAACTTTACAGCAAATTTAATTTGAAAGTATGAAACAATTTACAAAGCACACAATAGAAAGTGCACCAGAAGAATCAAAAGAATTGCTAAAATATGGTGAGAAAAAATACGGTATGTTACCCAATTTATTTAGGTATATGGCTGGTGCACCAGCGGCTTTAGAAAGTTACGTTGATGTATTCAATATTTTTTCTAAAACTTCATTTACAGCAGGAGAACAACATTTAATTTTGTTAGCGATTAGCGTTGTCAATCACTGTGATTATTGTACAGCTGCTCATACCCGTGCAGCAAAAGCAAACGGAATTCCTTCTTCTGTATTGAACGCGGTCAGAAAACAAAAAGAGTTGGAAGATACTAGATGGAATATTTTAGTCAAAACAGCTCAGAAATTAACTGTAACTAGAGGAAATATAGAGACAGAAGATTTAGAACTATTTTACAATGCTGGTTTTTCTCCTGAAAATGTAATGGAAATAATTGTGGGAATTTCTCTTAAAACAATTGGTAATTACATCAACCATGTTACAGAAAATACAATTAATGAGGTGCTTGAGCCTTTTGCAGTAGGAAAAGAAATAGAAGATTGATGAAGAAGAATGTTAGGCAGCTTTCAATTAATTTTGAAAGCTGTCTAATTATATTTATAAAAATAAAATTTTAGTCAAACTTAGCGTAAAATTTTCCATTCCACTTCTCTTGCACACGTAACACTTGTTCTATAATATCTCGCACACAACCTTCTCCACCTTTGATAGGAGAAACGTATTTAGAAACCGCTTTTATTTCGGGTACAGCATCTTGTGGAGCGCACGGAATTCCTACCAATTCCATTACAGGATAATCAGGAATGTCATCTCCCATGTACACAATTTCCTCAGGTTTTAAGTTGTGAAGTTCTAAGATTTCGTGGTATTTTTCAATTTTATCATGAACGCCTAAATAAATATCTTTAATACCCAATCCTTCCAAACGACTTCTAACACCAATATTGCTTCCTCCGGATATGATACAAACAGGAAATCCTGCATCAATAGCAGTTTTTAAGGCATAACCATCTTTAATATTCATTTGACGTACCAATTCTCCACCAGGATATATAGTAACCATTCCGTTGGTTAAAACACCGTCAACATCAAAAATAAATCCTTTTACGTTGTTCAATAATTCTTTATAACTCTGTGCCATGCTTTTCTTGTATTGATTGGGTTATTAGTTGATAAATTGTTTTGTTAGTTCCTGTTAATTGATCCATATGTTTTATTATAGTTTGCTGGTCATTTCTGAGCGCAGGTCCTGTTTGAGCAATATGAGGAGGCAAAATTTGAGTTTTTAAAAATGTCTCTTGTAGTAACGGCTGTAAAATCTCAAAATCTATCTGATGTTCTTTGCACAAATCATAAGCAATTCCCATCATTCTATTGCTAAAGTTGTTGGCAAAAACAGCTGCCAAATGTATTTTTTGTCTTTTAGAAGCATCAATAGCGTAGACTGCATCTGAAAGAGAGTAGGCAAATTCACGTAAAATTTTGTAATCTTTTTCAAACTCGGTTTCCAAACAAAGAGGCAATTTTTTAAAATGTATTTTTTTCTCTTTGCTAAAACTTTGTAATGGATACAAAACAGCTCTATTTTGTGCCTGTAAATTGGTAAATGCTAAGGTTCCAGAGGTATGTGCTACTAACCCTTTTAAATGATTTAAATCTAACGTAGCAATAACATCGTCTGGCAAAGCAACCAAATAAAGGTCTGCTTTTTTCAATTCATACACGCTTTGTGTGGTTGGAATACTATTTTGATAAAGTTGAATTCCCTTTTGAGATCTGTTGAAAATCTGAATAAGTTCAATGGCGGGATTATTGATACACTCTTTGATAAAATGCGTACCCACTTTTCCTGCTCCAAGTATACAAACCTTTGTCATAGGGGTCAAAAATAAGAACAATTCTAAACACTACCTTGAAATAAATTAGATTTGATTACGACAAATACGAAGTTTACCTTTGAGCAAAAAATTTACAACGATGAAACTCCTATATATCATATTGCCCATTTTGCTATTTGCTTACTATATTTTTAGAGAGCAGAAAGTGAAAATTACAAACACGAAAACTTCTATCTATGATTTTATAGTCAAAGATTTACAAGGAAATGATTTTAATTTTTCTACTTTAAAAGGAAAAAAAATAATGATTGTAAATACGGCTTCTAAATGTGGTTTGACTCCACAATACGAACAATTACAAGAAATTTATGAAGCATATAATAACAGTAACAATTTTACAATTGTAGGGTTTCCTGCAAATAATTTTTTATATCAAGAACCAGGAGATTCTGAAGACATTCAAGAATTTTGTCAATTGAATTATGGAGTTACTTTTCCAATGATGGAGAAAATAGATGTAAAAGGAAAAAATCAAGCAGAAATTTATCAGTTTTTAACTCGTAAAAAATTCAATGGCGTACAAGATTCAAAAGTCACATGGAATTTTCAAAAATTCTTGATAGGAAGAGATGGAAAACTAGAAAAAGTAATCAGTCCAAAAATAAAACCGAACGATCCAAGCATTGTAAATTGGATTACAAAATAAATATATATGAATTTTAAGTTAGACATATTGGCCATAGGAGCACACCCAGACGATGTTGAGTTGGGATGTGGAGGTACATTGGCAAAAGAGATTGCAGAAGGAAAATTAGCAGGAATTTTAGATTTGACTCAAGGAGAACTAGGAACTAGAGGAACTCCAAAAATTAGAGCCATGGAAGCAGAAGCTGCTGCAGGTGTTTTAGGGGTAATGGTAAGAGAAAATTTAGAATTGCCTGATGGGTATTTAGAAAATAGTAAAGAATACCAGTTAAAAATAGTTGAAATTATTAGAAAATACCAGCCAGATATTGTGTTGTGTAACGCTATAGATGATCGTCACCCAGATCATGCAAAAGCAAGTAAATTGGTTTCGGATGCTTGTTTTTTAGCAGGGTTGAGAGCCATAAAAACGGACGTGGGGTTTGGAGATCAAGAAGCTTGGAGACCTAAAAATGTGTACCATTACATTCAGTGGAAAACCATTGAACCAGATTTTGTGGTGGATATTTCTGATTATATGGATGTAAAAGAAAACGCAATCAAAGCATTCAAATCACAATTTTACGATCCAAATAGCAAAGAGCCAGAATCTCCAATAACGAGTAAAAACTTTTTTGAGAGTGTAGACTATAGAGCAAAAGATTTGGGAAGATTGGTAGGTGTAAATTACGCAGAAGGTTTTACCACAGAACGTTACGTAGCGGTTAAAAATTTATCTGATATTTTTTAATTTTTTTCTTTGTAGAATTCAAGAAACCTCTTATATTTGCAACCGCTAACGCAAGCGCGCGCAAATGGTGGTTGTAGCTCAGTTGGTTAGAGTATCGGTTTGTGGTACCGAGTGTCGCGGGTTCGAGTCCCGTCTTCCACCCTTAAAAAATCCTATCTAGTTTTAGATAGGATTTTTTGTTTTTATGAGTTTTTATTCAAAAATAATAGGCAAGTTAGTTTTCTCAATTTTCACCAAATGATAGGATTGATTGACAACATGTGTGGCAAAAGGAGAGTTGTCTTCAATGTATTTTGTGCAAACCACCGTGTTTGATGTATTTTTTACAACATTTGCAATAGAAATATACGAACCTCCTTGTTGTCTAATACTATCAAATGTAGCAATCACAATGTATTTTGAAAAATCTATTTGAGTTTCTGTAAAATGGCTGGTCTCTTGGTTTATGGTATTCATTTTTGCTTTTAGATGGTTCCAGTCTTTTTCATTGGTTACCACCCAATTACTTTTAGAGATGCCTTCTTCTCCTTGTCCAGTGAGTATTCCTTTTCCAATTTTGGTGTAAATCACTTGGTCTGTTTGTGTACTTTTATCTTGGTTACAACTCATAAACAAGACAAAAATGAGTAGGAGGATTTTGTGCATCATTTTTCAAGAATTTTAATGTATTCAATATCTTAAAAAAGTTTAAAAAAAGGGAGCTTGGGTCTTTTAATTTGTAACTCATATGTTCAAAATTTTGTTTTTTTGACTAGATTTAAATGGTAAGGGTTGTGTTGTAATTCGTCTAAAAACGGATGAAAAAGGAAGGTTTAATATAGGTTTGGTCTATGATATTATCTGTCTATGGTGTTATGCCGGAAACCAACGATTGGCTCATGCAGTTCAAAAAACAAAAGTAGCAGTTAACATCAATTTGATTCCGTTTCAAATCAGGTCACATTTACCTCAAAAAGGAATTTCCATTCATGAATATTGGAAAGGTAAAGGGATTTTAGATGTAAATACAGCTGATGAAAAAGGAAAAGAAGCTTTAGAATCAGAAGGATTGTTGTTGAGTGAACTCTTTTTACAAAGATTCCTACTATTTTAAAAATAGATCAAGTTGTTTTAAAAGCACAAGAAAATAATGTAGAAATACAAGTAGTACATGCAATACAATCTGTTTATTTTGGAGAAGGTATGTCTATTACTCGTGTTAACGATCTTGTTAGTATAACTAAAGAATATCAATCAAAAAAAGTTGAGGTGGCTTGGCATGATGAAAATTAGTATAAGAATTAGGTATTGAAAAGTGAATGTGAGTTGCGAGAATTAAACATTCTTTCTGCACCAACGTTTGTTGTAAATTAAAGAGCTTAGACTTACTGGAGCTGTGTCCAAAACAATGTTGGTTGATGTGTTGCAACAGCTAGCTTCCGAAAAAAAATGCAGGAGATTTTTGTGATTTGGAAAAGGAGCATGTTGATTTTTTATTTTCTTTAGTACATTTACTTCTGAGTTAAAAAAACAATTGTATGAATTTTATAAATCACATTCAGAATCGTTACACTACAAAAAAATACGATAATTCTAAAAAAATAGAAAGTCGTAAAATTGAAGAACTTCAAGAAATTTTAAGACTTTGTCCTTCGTCTATCAACAGCCAACCTTGGGAATTTGTTTTTATAGGAGATCAAGAAATGAAAGACAAATTAGCAGTATTCTCTAAACACAATACAGCTAAAGTTCAAGATTGTGACACATTGGTTGTTTTTAGAACTGTAAACAACCTTGCTGTGTTTTATAAAGAATTGAAAAGCAGATTGCCAGAGTATGCTATGGAATTTTACAAGGAATATGCAGACACACATTCTGAGAAAGAAGTGAAAATATGGATGGAAAAGCAGGTATACATTGCTTTGGGGATGCTTTTAAGTGCCTGTGCTTCTATGCAAATAGATGCAACTCCTATGGAAGGAATAGAACCCGATCCATATGATAAGATTCTTGGAAACAAAAATTACACAACTGTTTTAGCTGTTGCTATTGGTGTGAGAGATACAGAGGATTTTAATCAATTGGAAAAGAAACCCAAATCAAGAAAATCTTTACAAGAGGTTGTTCGTGTTTTTTAAGAAATCTGAATCTCTACCTCGTCACCTTTTTGAAAATCGAGATTGACAATTTGTTTTTTGTCAATCTTAATTTGTTGTATGCCAACTCTAACGGTAATTCTTTCTTTTTCCATGTCTAAAACGGTTGCTTTTAACGTATTTTGAGTGTTTTTAGAAATCAAAATGGTAGGTTTTCCTTCTTCTATAATTTCTCCATAATTGATAACACACACACGATCTGCAATTTTTAGTACTTCTTGTAAGTTGTGACTCACCATAATAACAGTAAATTGATATTTCTGCTGCAAATAGACCAAATACGTTTGTAATTTGTTCCTTAACGTTTCATCTAAGGCTGTTAAAGGTTCGTCTAGTAAGAGTAATTTAGGTTCTTGCACCAAGGCTCTTGCCAAAGCAATTCGTTGTTTTTGACCTCCAGAAAGTTCGTTGGGTTTTACCATTAGTAAATGTTTGATTTCTAAAGTAGCAATCACATCATTAAACAATTGTTGAGGAATTTTTTTCTGAACAAATTTTAAATTCTTCAATACGGTCATATTAGGAAACAAACCGTAATCTTGAAACACATAGGCAATGTTTCTTTGAGCCAAAGGCATAAATGTTTTGGTTTGCGTATTTATCCAATCTACACGATCTACTGATACCGATCCTTCATCTACTTTGTCCAAACCACTAATCAAACGAAGCAAAGATGTTTTTCCTGCTCCCGACGGACCAAATAAGATATTGATGGCATTGGATTGAAAGGAAGCTTTGATGTTCAGATGAAAAGTTTGTTTTCCCGAACCGTAAGTTTTTTGAAATTGACATCGAATCATCGTACAACTCTTTTTAAATAGCCACCATTTACAAGGTATACTGTTAATAAAATAGCAAAAGAAATCCCTAATAAAATCAAAGAATAGAGATTGGCAGTTGCGTAATTTAGAGATTCTACTTCGTCGTAAATAGCTATAGAGGCAACTTTTGTTTGGTTGGGAATATTTCCACCAATCATCAACACTACACCAAATTCTCCTATGGTATGTGCAAAGGTCAATACCACTCCTGTAAGAATAGCAGGTTTGATGTTGGGTAATAAAATTTTACATAAAATCACAAATCTAGATTTCCCCATCAATTGTCCTGTTTCTACATAAGATTTGGACAAAGATGTCAACCCTGCTTGAATAGGATGGACCATAAAAGGCAAACTATACAACAAGGATGCAATGACCAATCCTGTAAAAGAAAAAACCAAAGAAATACCAAAAGTGTTTTGAATCCATAGACCTAGAGAGGTGTTAGAACCTAAGAACAGTAAAAAATAAAATCCTAAAACAGTAGGAGGCAAAACCAAAGGCAAACTAACCACAGTTTCTACAAAAGGCTTTAGTTTGGAACGTGTTTGCACCAACCAATAACACAGAGGTATGGCCAAAAAAAACAACAGAAGTGTTGTAATGGCAGCCAATTTAAAGGTCAATAGCAAAGGAGTCAAGTCCATAAATTCTCAAAGTTATCAAATGTCCGAATCTTTAAAGTTAAGGATTAATTATGAATTTAGTTTTTATTAAACACTCCTTTTTGTTTGTAATTGGTTAAAAATAACACCTTACTTTTTTGAGTAAAAATAAGGTGTTGTCTTTGTCTTTTAATGTTCGTGTGCTAGTTCACTAGATTTAGATTGTGCATACACATAATACGCTCCTTTGGTGACGATATTCATCCCATCTGGAATCTCATCCAAAAGCTTTACGGCAGTATATCCGTTATGAGTTGCTCCTGAAATCACTTTTATTTTTTGAAATTGTGTTTCATCATTATTGTCTTCTTTTTTGGCTACATAAATAAACATATTTTTTCCGTCTTTGATAATGGCACTTTCTGGAGCAGCCGTAACAATTTTATCATTGAGCCATATTTTTGCATTGATGAACAAATCTTTAAGAAATAAGGGTTTGTCTCCGTCCAAATGACCGTGAACACGAACTGTTTTGGATAGGTTGTTAAATTCCTTACCAATAACACTTACTTCTCCTTCATAAATTTTAGTTCCTAATGCAGGAATGTTATAACTTATTTTTTGAGCTACTTTTATTTCTGCAATGTCTTTTTCAAACACGTCTAATTCTAAGTGTAAGTGTTTGGAAGATATAATTTCTATCAAAGGCACTGTGGGTTGTGTGTACATTCCGTTGTGAATTGCAATGTTAGACACGTAACCACTCATGGGCACAGTTATAGAAATTTGCTGTTGTATATTAGATGGAGTAAGGTTTTTTGTTGAAATTCCTAAATAAGAAAGCTGTTTGGACAATCCTGTAGATTTTGCTTCTAAAATTGCTACTTCTGCTTCTACATTTTCAAGATTTTTGGCAACTCCTGCATTTGCTTTTACCAAAGTTTGTTGTCGTATCAAATCTAATTTTTTGAGTTTCAATTGTGCTTTGGCTTCCAAATATTCTTGTTGTTTTACAATAAAATCTGGATTTTCTACGTATGCAATAAATTCGCCTTTCTCAAGATAATCTCCTTCCACTAATTTTTTAACTTCCGTAACAATTCCTGCTGCTTTTGCGGCAACAGAAGCTTGTGCATTTGGCGGCAATCCTAGAACTCCAGTTGCTTTTACGTAATCGTTTACTTTTAAAGAAGAAAGTGCACCAAATTCCAAACCAATGGTTTCTATTTGTTTTTGAGTCAAATGAATTTCATCATCGTGATGTTCTTCTTTTTCTGAGGAATGATGTTCTGTTTCTATAGTCTTAGGATTTTCTTTAGAGGATTTTCCACAAGAAATAAGGATGTTAGCGAGAAAAATGGTGATAATTAGTGTATAATTTATAGTGTTTTTCATGGTGTGTTTTTATTGATTTGTAAGAAATTGATAATCTGCCACAGCTTTGTTGTACGCTGCTAATTGGTTCCAATAATTTTTATGATTGGATGCCATTAACTCTAAGGTGTTCAACAATTCTAGATAAGACAATTCTCCAGATTGATAATTTAATTTTGCAATTCTTACAATTTCTGGATTGATGGTTTGTAGTTGTTCTTTGTAAAACTGCATTCCTTCATTGTAAACCAAAATAATGCTTTCTGCTTCTGTCAATTTTTGTTGCAAAGTCAAAACTTCACTTTCATATTGATAGTTGGCAATGTCTATTTGCATTTTTTGTGCTTCTACTTTTCTTTTTGTTTGACCGTTAAATAAGGGAATGGAGACTCCTGCTTTTACGGCATTGAATCGACCTCCTTCGTAATAGTTTTGTGATGCGTACCCCAAACTGAAATTAGGTTTTAATTCAGATTTTATCACATTTACTTTGGCTTGTTCAATGGCAATATTCTGTTTGCTTTGCTGTACAAACAGAGTGGAATTTACATCCGAAATTTTGCTGTAGCTAATGGCTGTTAAAGGTGTTTTGGTAGTGATAGGCTCTTTTGAGTTTAGCGTGTATTGAAACTTTTGGTTAAGATGATTTAGTTGAATGTTTACTTGTTTTAACAACAATGAATATTCATTTCTTTTGGCCTTTAATGACAATTCTTCAATAGCATTTGTGGCACCTGCTGTCACTCTTACTTTAGCTATTTTGTAATAATGGTCATAAGTTTCAGAAAGATTGGTAAACAATTTTTTCAATTCTTTTTGATGTTGAATCTCAAAATAAAGCTGTTTTACATTCCATTTCAATTCGTTGGCTGTTAGTTGTTGAGCATACCTGCTTTTTGCAGTCAATTCATCTTGTAGTTTGTTGTTGCTTTTGGTAATGCTGAGCGTTGGAAAGTTTTGAATGAAACCAATTTGATTTACTTGTTGTCCAAAGTCTCTATCTACCAAACCATCACCTTGATAGAGGAAGTCTGTATTTCCTAAATTGTATTTTAAATTTTGGAGTGACTGTTCTTTTTCTAAACTCAAATTAGCTGCTTTGATTGTTGGGTGATTTTCAATAGCTATTTCTACAGCACGATGTAGTTCTAGAGGAGATTTTTCTTGTCCTAGAGAGGAAACAGTTGCACCTAAAAGCAGCAAAATACTCAACGTTTTAGTTTTAGAAATACGTAGCGATTTTTTTAGATTCCAGTTTTCCAACCAATAATAAAATATAGGCAAAATCACCAAAGTTAAAAATGTAGCACTTATCAATCCACCAATAACCACAGTTGCCAATGGTCTCTGTACTTCAGCACCTCCAGAGTTGGAAAGGGCCATAGGTAAAAAACCAAATGAAGCTACAGCCGCAGTCATTAAAACAGGTCGTAATCTTACTTTTGTACCCGTTAAAATTCTCTCTGTAATATCTTTCATTCCTTCATTTTTTAGTTGGTTAAAATAGCCAATAAGCACAATACCATTCAGTACAGCAACTCCAAACAACGCAATAAAACCAATACCAGCAGAAATACTAAAAGGCATGCCTCTAAGTTGCAAAGCCCAAACTCCACCAATAGCGGACAAGGGAATGGCTGTAAAAATTAAAGCAGCCTGAGAGAGGGAGCCAAACGTAAAATAGAGCAAAATAAAAATCAACGCTAAGGCAATGGGCAAAGCAACAGAAAGTCTTTGGTTGGCTGCTTTTAAATTTTCAAATTGCCCTCCATAGCTAAAATAATAACCTGCGGGTAGTTTTATATTGTCTTCTAATTTGGATTGAATTTTACCAACTAAAGATTCCACATCTGTATCTCCAACATTTACGCCAATAACAATTCTCCTATTGGTGTTTTCTCTAGAAATTTGCATAGGAGCATTCACCAAATCAATGGTAGCAATATTGTTAAGAGGAATTTGTGTTCCATTGTCTAGTGTTACAAATAGATTTTGAATGTCTTCTATACCTACACGGTTTTGCTGATTCAACCTCACTACCAAATCAAATCTTTTTTCTCCTTCGTAAATTACACCCGCTTTTTCTCCTGCAAAGGCCGTTCTAACAATTTGATTTACATCTTTTACATGCAACCCATATTGAGCCATTTTTTCGTATTGATAATTGATCATAATTTGAGGCATTCCCACAGTTTGTTCAACATTTACTGTGGCAACTCCAGCTATTTGTTTGATGATTTTTTCAGCTTCACTAGCTTTTAGAAACATTTCATCCAAATCATCTCCGTACAATTTAATAGCAATATCGGCCTTAGTTCCTGTCATTAATTCATTGAAACGCATTTGAATAGGTTGCGAAAATTCAAAACCGACTCCAGGAATGTCTTTCAAAATAGTCTCTATTTTTTCAAACATATCTTGTCTGTTGCTGGCAGAAGTCCATTCTTTTTTAGGTTTCATCACCAAAACATAATCGGCAACTTCAATAGGCATTGGGTCTGTGGGAATTTCAGCAGAACCTATATTAGAAACAATATCTGTGATTTCTGGAAACTCCTTTAATAATTTTTTTTGTATCATTTTAGAAGTTTCTATGCTTTGTGTAAGAGAACCTCCAGGAGGTAAAATATGTTGCATAGCCAAATCTCCCTCTTCAAGAGTTGGAATAAATTCTCCACCCATTTTACCAAATACAAAAACGCTGATGAGAAATAGAAACAAAGTAGTACCTACAAATAGCTGTTTGTGTTTTAGAGCTTTGTGTAGAATAGGAGTATAGTTTCTTTGAAAAAAAGCTACAATTTTATCTGCAATAGTTCTTTTTTGAGTGATGTTTTTATGCAGAAAAAGAGCAGTCATCATAGGCACGTAGGTCAAAGATAAAATCAATGCTCCGGTAATAGCCAGCATGACTGTTTGAGCCATGGGTTTGAACATTTTTCCTTCAATACCGACCAATGCAAGTATGGGAATGTAGACCATTAAAATAATGATTTCTCCAAAAGCAGCAGAACTTCTTATTTTTTGAGAAGAAACAATCACTTCATTATCCATTTCTTGCTGACTCAACAATTTCCCCGAATGTTTTAAATGCAATCTATGAACAATTGCTTCCACAATAATAACGGCACCATCTACAATCAATCCAAAATCTATAGCACCCAAACTCATCAAGTTTGCAGAAATTCCTAAAAGATTCATCATAGAAACGGTGAACAACATAGCAAAAGGAATGACGGAAGCAACAATCAATCCTGCTCTCCAATTTCCTAAAAAAAGCACCAAGATGAACACAACTATCAATCCTCCTTCAATCAGGTTTTTTTCTACAGTTCCGATGGCAGTAGAGACCAATTTGTCACGAACCAAATAAGGCTCTATCACAACTCCTTTGGGCAAAGATTTTTGAATCTGTACAACTTTTTCTTTTACCAATTCTGTAACTTCGGAAGAGTTGGCACCTTTAAACATCATTACTTTTCCACCAACTACTTCTTCACCATCACGAACCAAAGCACCATAACGAGGGGCTTTTCCGTACTGAACATCTGCAACGTTTTTGATAAGAATAGGAGTATTCCCCATTTTTTTTACCACGATATTTCCAATATCATTAAGAGATTTTGCCAATCCTTCGGAACGAATGTAATAAGCATTAGCGTTTTTTTCTATGTACGCACCTCCAGTATTTTCATTGCTTTTTTCTAGGGCAGAAAACACATCTGTAATGCTTACACCCACAGCTTTTAAAAGAGTTGGATTGATGGCTACTTCGTATTGTTTTAAGAAACCACCCATGGAATTGATTTCTGCCACACCTTCAATTCCCAAGAGTTGTCTTTTAACAATCCAATCTTGAATGGTTCTTAAATCAGAAGCGGTATATTGATTTTCAAACCCTTTTTTGGGTCTTACTACGTATTGGTATATTTCTCCCAATCCCGTTGAAATTGGAGCTAGCTCGGGAGATCCCAATCCATCAGGAATATTGTTTTGGGCTTCTTTGATACGTTCAGTAACGAGTTGTCTGGCTAAATAAATATCATAGTTTTCTTGAAAAACAACGGTAATTACAGACAAACCAAAACGAGAAATGGATCTTATTTCTTCTACTTTTTGAAGATTTTGTAAGGACAATTCTACGGGTGTTGTAATGAATTGTTCCACTTCTTGTGTGGCCAATGTTGGCGAAACGGTAATAATTTGAACCTGATTGTTGGTGATGTCAGGAACGGCATCTATGGGTAGCTGACGGAGTGAAAACACACCCCAAAGAGTTAGGGCTGCTACAAATAACCCTATAACAAACTTATTCTGTACGGAATAAGCAATGATCTTATCGAACATAAATATGTGATTTAAGAAGTTAAACTTTAAAAAATTCTAAAAAAAAGGACATAAAAATCCTTGCAATAAAAGTTTAACTTAAGATTGGCGGATGCCATACACCGTTCTGATAATCAAAAGAGTATAATGAAGAATAATGAAAAGAGTCAGAAAACCAATCAGCTGCGTTTGTTTCTTCAAAAGCAATTAAAATAGGTAATGAGATTGAGGTTCCACAACACTGACAGATGCAAAAAGGAGTACATTCATCTTCATGCTGAGGTAGATGATTGTGAGAAGAATCTTTATAATGTGTTATAGATTCTTGTTCCCAAAGTGTATCCACAGCATCTTCACAAGGCATTATTGCCATTGCTAATATAAGGATGGATAATATGAAGGTGCTAAATCTCATTTCGTTTTCAAATATACAAAAGTATCTTTGAGAAATGTTTGGAAAGTAGTTCAGAGTTGTAATTGAATTTATTTCATTAACTCTAAAGCTTTAAGAGTGATTTCTTTTCTCAAATTTGGAAATAATTCTTTATTCGTATTTTCATTAGGTTCAATGTTAATAGCAAAAAAATAAGTGTTGGTTTTCGATTTATGATAACCTACAAACCAACCGTTATAATTTCCATTTCTAATTGATAAACCTGTTTTTCCATATAATTTATATCTTTCGTTTTCTTCAATAAAAGAGATCCTTTTTAGAATTTCTTCAGTTCTTTTAGAAATTTTCAACTCTGAATTAACAAGACGTTTTAAAAAATCTATTTGTTGAAATTGATTAATTCTTGATTTTCCTTCTAACCAAAATAAATCTAAATTTTTAGAAGTAACATTCATATCTCCAAATTGGAGTTTTTTAAGATATTCATTCATTCTTTTTTCTCCAATTTTATTAGCAATTTCTTGATAACACGGAACACAAGAATATTGAAAAGCATTTCTTAATATTAAATCTTGTTCCCAGATTTTATAAGCTCTTTTTTCTCCATTCCATTTGAATAATGTACTATCATTTTCTACAACCTTAGTTTCTAAAGCAATTATAGAATTCGGAATTTTAAATGTAGATGCGGGTAACCGCCCAGTTTTAGCCCAAACAAAGTTATTCGAATAAAATAAATCTTTCTGCGAATCATAAATTAGAATAGATCCATTTACATTACTTGAATCGATAATTGATTGAAATTCGGACTTGTGTATTTCCTTTGTTGTAGTTTTTTCATTACAAGAAACTAAAATAATTATGGCTGAAATAATGTTTAATATTTTGATTTTCATATGGCTGCCAACGGTTTTGGTTGGGGTTTAGCTACTTGATGGATGTGCACAAAACTTTGAGAAAGAAACAGAATTTGAACTAAGTTTAGCTGTGTTAGCTTTAGTTTTTTTAATTTACAAAAGTTTCTTTTGTTACTAATTTGAATTCTTTTATTTCAGGTTTATACATTTTTCCTAAACGTTTTACAATTCTTGTTTTATCTACTGTTCTGATTTGGTCAACAGCAATCCACCTAATTTTATCATTGTGTTTGATTTCAACTGTTTTTTAGCTGTTGTAGGCTGTAGGGTTTTATTCCATGATTTTTATCAATTCATAGTTTGTACTTCTTCCTCCAGCTTGTTCTTTTTTTAATATTTCTTTTTTCATTAAATCTTGAATATCTCTCAATGCTGTGTCAGAAGAACATTTGGTTATTTTAGCCCATTTTGAGGATGTCAATTTACCATCAAAACCATCTAATAACTTATTCAACATTAATTTCTGTCTTTCGTTATTAACTATCTTTGCATTTTTATTCCAAAATTTATGTTTGTAAAGAACTTTCTCTAAAACAGTATTTGATGCTTTTAAAGAATTTAATAAACATTCTAAAAACCAAGAAAGCCAATTTGTAATGTCTAGTGTTCCTTGTTGAGTTTTCTCAAGAATATCATAATATTGTTTTCTCTCAATTCTAATTTGTGAAGACATGCTATAATATCTTTGTGCTATTCCATCTGCTCTTGATAATAATAAATCTGTTGTAGCTCTTGCAATACGTCCATTTCCATCTTCAAAAGGATGAATTGTAATAAACCATAAATGTCCAATACCAGCTTTTAAAACAGGGTCTATCTTAATATCTGAGTTTAGCCAATTTAGAAATGCTTCCATTTCCTTATCCAAGATATTAGATTTAGGAGCTTCGAAATGAACTTTTTCTTTTCCTAATGCTCCTGAAACAACTTGCATTGGCCCTGTTGTATCTTCTCTCCAATTACCAATTAATATTTTATACATTCCACTTCGTCCAGTTGGGAACAATGAATAATGCCAATCAAATAATCTTTCTTTAGTTAATTTGGATTCAAAATTTTGAGTTGCATCTATTAACATATCTACAACACCATCTACATTTCTTTCTGAAAAAACAGAGTTCTCAATTTCCATTCCTAAACGTCTTGCGACTGATGAACGTACTTGTCCAGGATTTAATACCTCTCCTTCTATTTCTGTGGATTTTATTACATCAAGAGTTAAAGTTTCAAGTACAGCTTCGTTTTTTAAGTCGAAACCAAGAGTTTCCATTTTACCAATTATTTTTCCTTGTAAATTTCTGACTTCTCCTAATAGAGTTAGGATTTCTTCATTATTCCAATTAAAATTTGGCCAATCTTCTTTTTGATGTATATATGGTTTCATTATCCGCTTATTATGCGGTGAATATAAATCTTATTTATCGCATATGAAAAATAAACTCATTATTTATTGCGGTGATTATGGTGTTTTTTCACCGCACTCGTGTGATTTTACCTTAAATCCAACGGTTTTGGCTAGGCTTTGTGCGGGAAGAAAATCGCCAAGATTTTCGGACTGGACTAAGCCGAAGCTTTTTGTTTGGATTTGTTTCTTTGGTTTTAACTAAGCCAAAGAAACAAGATTTGGCGACTTAGTAAATATACACAAAACTTTGAGAAAGCACAGAACCCGCATTAAGTTTAGCCGGTGTTGTATTTGCGTAATTTTACTATATCAGCTTGTGTAGACTATTAGATATTTTGTCTTTAATTATATTTAATGTTTTCCCTAAATTTATAATTTCTTCATTAAGTTCATTATTCAAAACTATCAATTCTTCATCTGAAATAGTTTTATATACTCTAATTTTTTCTTCAATTGTTAAAGCATTTTTTTTCAAAATAGAATGAGATTTATTTAAATCCTTTAATAAATAATTAATTTCAGGATGATAACTTTTGATTAACATTTTTAATTCACTTGTTTCTTTCCCAGGGTGTTTTCTGTTCTCTAAAAATTTATTTGTATTTTCGGGTAAGTTATTTTCAATATTAGAAATTTCCCTTTTATGACCATCATAAATATCTTGACAAAGAGAATAAGTACGTTCTAGTTTTTCAGATAATAAATATTTTTTCTTGTTTTTATCATTAAATCTTGTTTGAAAATATGCTCCAATTAAAGCACAACCAGCTCCAATAACGATATTTATTGTATTAAAAATTTCAGAAGATAAATTCATGCTTTATTTTAAAATTTTAATTATTGATGAAGTATGAAATACAACTCGTTATAAACTCACCAAACGTAATGTCATCCCGTCAATATTTAAGGATAACTTCATTTTTAGTTGTTTTATCAGTCTAAAAGTATTGTTTTTTAGTCAGTTGATACCGGTTTTTTTAGAAAAAACTAAGAATTGTTAAGAGAAGTAGAAATGTTTTTAGCCACACTTTTTTTCAGAATCAGGAGACGTTCTGTAAGTGTAGTACTGCAACACTTCTTCTAAAGCCATTTTAAGAGCTTTGTTTATGGAGAGTAGCTTGTTGCCTAAGTTAAAATCTATTTGGTTCAATTGCATGTAATATTCGGTAAACACAGGCACATACAGTCCTTTTGCAATGGCTTGGGAGGTAGAGTTGTACTTATCTGCTTGTCCTTCTTTGATAATTTTACATGTAGCCAATCTTAAACTACCATATTTATCGGTGTTGGCAGCAAATCCAAACAATCTACAAATCAAGCCTCGGTATTGATAAGCGCTACATCGGCCTTGGTCTATAACAGATAGAGATTTGTAAACAATGCAATTTGTAGTTTGTGTTTGTTTGAGTATTTGCAGTGTTTTTTCTGCTTCTCCATTTAAAAATAAGTGAAATGCCCAAGGTAAAAACTCCAAAGGAGAAGCTTCTATATTAGGGTGCGAACAACATTTACCACAACCAGAAACACAACTCATTCCAGATGCTTTTTGAAACTGAGCACTTTCTAGCTCTAATTGATGAAAAAGATGTTCTACCAATTGTACTCTTTGCTCTATCGACATTACTTTTTACCGAAGGTATACTTATTAAGTTGATGTATTTGAATTTATTCTTAAAAAGAAAGTCTTTTGGTGCAGATTAGTAGCGTTTAGATTTTTTGTTGAATGTATTGCGTGATTAAATTGCTTTTTTTACGTTTTTTTCAAGGTTATAAAACCTTAAACATAATGTTAAGTTTGAGATGGTGTTAAAAATTAACATCCTGCTTGTTGAGGCTATAAATAGTTTTGTTGCATCAAAATAAACAAACTTATAAAATGAAAACTATTAAAATTGTTACAATCCTATTTGTAATTTTATTCAGTTCAACAAACGTTTTTTCTCAATCGACAAATGCATCGATCAAAGGAACGTTTACAGACAACAAAGGTGAACCCCTGCCAGGAGTTACTGTATTGGTGCAAAACACTGCTACAGGATTTAAAACAGGAGTCAGCTCTAACATGGAAGGAGATTTTATTCTACAGCAACTTCCTTTAGGAGGTCCGTATGTGTTTAAGGCATCATATATTGGATTTTCTAGTGTTACCAGACACGATCTTATTTTGAATCAAAATGATGAAGTCATCCTAAAAATTGTGATGGAAGAAAGTTTGAACAATTTAGAAACGGTGGTGCTTAAAAGTTCAGGAATCTCAAAACGCATCAAGCAAATAGGTTCTTCTACCAAAATTAGCAGTCAACAAATAGAAAATTTACCATCAGAAGGTAGAAATTTTACAAGGTTGACTAGTTTGTCTCCTTTGCAAGGTGGTGGATCTATGAACTTAGGGGGGCAACGTAGAACCTCTACAAACATTACAATTGATGGTGCCAATGCAAGAAATACATTAACGGCTGGTGAAGTAGGTGGTGGTCCTTTTACCATTTCTCAAGAAGCTGTTAGAGAATTTGAGGTTTCTACCAATGATTATAGCGTAACGCAAGGTCGTCAAGGCGGTGGTGCTTTAAACGTTGTAACAAAATCTGGAACCAATGAGTTTCACGGAAGTGCTTTTTCTTACTACAGAGCAGATGCTTTGCAAAGCAAGTATAATATTAGAGGACAAGATAGAAATGCAGATTTTTATACTTTACAAACAGGGTTTAGTGTAGGAGGTCCAATTATTAAAGATAAACTTCATTTTTTTGCTACTTACGAAAGACAAGATGCTGGGAGCCCTGTAACTATTGCAGACATACAAAGTGAAGAGGATGAAAACTTGTTAGGAATTTCTAAAGATAATTTAGACAGGTTTTTAGACATTGCTAGAACCAAATACGGAGTTAGTAATGCACAACAAGTAGGACAATTTGATCGTAAAACAACGGCAAACAACTTGTTTGTAAGATTGGATTGGCAAATTAATGACAAGCATCGTTTAACGCTTCGTAATTTGTTTAACAAATACAACAGTCCTATGAACTCAAGTGACAATTCCGATTATGAAATTGCGGAGTCTTGGTCAGATTTTGAATCTCAAGAAAACAGCATCTTACTTTCTTTACGTTCTAAATTATCATCAGAAGTTACCAATGAATTTAAGTTGCAATACCAACATGCAGAAAGAGCTTATCAACCAAGCCCATTATTGCCTAGTGCAAACATTCCACGTGCTATTGTAGAGGTATCATCTGTATTGCCAAACGGAAACACAAGATCTAGAGATATTCAAATAGGAGGACAACGTTATTCTCCAGAAACCAACTTAGAGAATCAATTTCACATTACCAACACCACATATGTAAACCTAGACAACGTAAACTTTACTTTTGGTACAGACAATACCATTACGCATTTGGAAACATTGTTGTCTAACGAGCAAAATGGTAGATTTTTCTTTGATTCTTTAGATGATTTTGAAAATTTAAATGCAAGTCGTTATGCTAGAGAAGTGCCTTTAGAAGGAACGCCACCGTTGGTAAAACAAAATGTGTACGATTTGTCTTTGTTTGCAGAAGCAGATTTTAACATTCATGAAGATGTAAATGTAGTGGCGGGGCTTAGATGGGATGCTACCATTTTTTCTGAAGCAGGAAAATTCAATCCTGTAGTTTATGAGGAGTTAGGAATAAGAACAGATAATAAGCCTAGCGATTTAAACAACATTCAACCACGTTTGCAATTTACATGGAATATCAAGGGGCAAGACAAAGACATTCTTAGAGTTGGAGGAGGGATGTTTTCATCTCAACCACATTATTACGCACAGGTAAATAACGTTCAAAATAGTGGAATGCTTTTAGGAGCTATAGATGTTACAGGAGACAAAGTACCTACCCCAGAGTTTGATAAATACCGTAAAGATGTCACTACAGTTCCAGGAGTTCCAGCAGGAGAAACACCTTTTTCTACCATCAATGCTGTAAGTGATGATTTTGAAGTACCTACTGTTTTTAAAGGAAATATAAGTTATACACACTTTTTTGACAACGGAATATATGTTGGTGTGAATGCACTTTTAAGTCACACCAAAGATTATTATACTTATCAAGAAGCTAATTTGGTTGATGAACCATATTTTACTACTGCTGATGGTCGAAAAGTTTTTGTACCCGCAAATACTATTGGAGCTAACGGTCAGGTAGATTGGACAGCATCAAGAAAATCTGACAAAGTAGGTAGAGCTCTGTTACTAACTTCTGATGGAATTTTAGATCAATCAGCATTGGTTGTAAATGCAGGATCTAAATTAGGAAAAGATGGATATGTAAATGCAAGTGTTACGTTTAACAAAACAAAAGACAACTCATCTTACAACTGTTGTGTGGCCAATACTTCTACTTTTTTACCTGTTGAGGGAGATCCTAGAGATTTGAACTACGGATATTCTGACAATCATTTTGATACCAAAGTAATTGTAAATGGTGCTACACCAACTTGGAAAGGATTTAAACTAGGGTTGACAGCTATTGGTTCTGGAGGTTCTAGGTATTCTTTAATGGTTGATGATAATACAAGTGCCAACGGAGATTACAATTTAAGAAATGACATTGCTTACATCTACGATCCTAATGATGCAAATACTCCAGCAGAAATAGCAAATGCTTACAATGAAATTTTAAACGATCCAGAAACATCTGAAAGTTTTAAAGATTATTTAAGAAGCAGTTTTGGAGGGTATGCAAAAAGAAATGGAGGTAAAAACCCATTTTATTTTACACTAGATATGCGTTTGACAAAAGATGTGAAATTGTTCAAATCTCATAAATTAGAGTTTTCTGCAGATGTATTTAACGTTGCTAACTTGTTAAACAAAGATTGGGGTGTAAATCACAATTTAGGAAATAGAGACTTTATGCGTGTCAACGGATTTGATCCAACCACAAAGAGCTATAGTTACGAAGTACAAACAGGAGCAGGAACAGAACCAATTGGAGGAACACCTTGGAGGTTACAATTAGGAGCTAGATATTCATTTTAAAAAAAAATAACATGAAAAATATATTTTTAATACTCATATCGGTTTTTTTATTGTCGTGTAAAAGCAATGAAAATAAGGCAACAACACTTGTAAGTTCTACTAACAAAACGGAAACATCTTCTGATTTTACAATTACATTTGGTTCTTGCAACAAGCCTAGCAAAGAAAATTTTTTGTGGGATGATGTACTGAAATTGAATCCAGATGTATGGATTTGGGGAGGAGATAATATTTATGGTGATTCTCAAGACATGAATAAAATTAAATTGGATTATGAGTTGCAACATCAACAAAATGGATACGCTGAGGTAGTTAAAAACACTAAAGTAATTGGAACTTGGGACGATCATGATTTTGGAAAAAACGATGCTGGAGTAGAATTTCCCAAAAAGAAAGAAAGTCAGCAATTGATGTTAGATTTTTTTGGAGTACCTAAAGATTCTCCTAGAAGAACTCAAGAAGGAGTATACGCATCAGAGATGTTTACAACTGATAAAGGAAGTGTAAAAGTTGTATTGTTAGATACGCGTTATTTTAGAACAGGAATCTCAAAAGCTGATAAATTAGGTGAACAAGTAGGGAGAACTATTCTAGGAGAAGAGCAATGGAATTGGCTAAACTTAGAATTAAAAAATTCAACGGCAAATTTTAATGTTGTAATGAGTAGCATTCAGGTAATTCCAGCAGAACATCCTTATGAAAAGTGGGGAAATTTTCCGAATGAAAGAGAAAGATTGTTTGGTGTAATAGCAGGGTCAAAAGCTAAAAATGTCATCATTTTATCTGGAGATAGACACATATCAGAATTTTCTAAAATAGATGTAGAAAGTATAAACTACCCTTTAATAGATTTTACCTCAAGTGGATTAACGCATGCAAGTAAAAACTTTACCAAAGAATACAATCCGCTTAGAGTAGGTAAGGTTGTGCATACCAATAGCTTTGGAGTTTTAAAATTTAATTTTGATGAGAAAAAAGTTACGATGCAAATGCGAGGAGATCATGATAAAATTCAACAAGAAATAATACAAGTATATCCATAATTCATTGTATTAAAACAAGTTTAAATTTTGTGAAAGTATAAGGGGAGCCATACTTGGTTCCCCTTATTTTTTAAACTTTTTCTAAAGCTTGTGCAATGCTCTGACGGGTAGTTCCAATTAAATCTCCTAAATCTTTTTGAGTTAATAAATCAAATAAAATATATTCATCACCTACATAGTCGTGAATTTTATTGTTGAAATAACTTTTAAGATAGCGTAGCTTTTCTAATGTTCCTTTTTCGTTAGACATTTTTACCTTTTTTTCTGCATTGCACCAGCGTTTTACCAAATAGCGGATAAACCAATCTGTAAGAATAGGATCTTGTAAAATGGCTTCTTTGATAAAGTCTAAATCATAAACACGCAGTTTGCAATCTACAATTGTTTTGGAATATTCGTAAAACTGATTGTTGTTTAGGTATTCAAAATTTCCAAAAAAATCGCCATTTCCAATTACATCATACACAAATGGTGTTCCTTCTTGGTTGTAGCTTCCTAATTTTACAGCACCTCTAACAATTTCATATATTTTTTTAGACTTATAAACAGCTTTGTATATGTTGTTTCCTTTTAGTTTAATAGTTTCACTTACATACGAATCTATATCTGGGTGAGTTTCTCTTAAATGCTCAAAAACATTAAAATTAGAAAACTTTCTAATAGTGGCAGATTGTAGGTTGATCATAGTTTTTTGTCAGAAAATAAAGAGTTGCAATTTATTTATAGCATATTAAAATCGAGTTAGTTTTGTGTTAACACTAGGATAGGTTTTTGTGTTTAGCTACCTTATAGAATGGTGTTTTTTAAGGCTTGTTTGTTAAAAAATTGAAACCATAGCTATTTGTGAATCAGTATGAAAATAAAGATTGTTTTGGTGTGTGAAAATCAGTTTCGTGTAAAATTTATGCAAACAAAAAAGGATAAATATTTATGTTTTTGTTAAATTTCAATATCTTTTTTTTAATTTTATGCAAATACATTTTGTTGAAATCCGTACTATTTAAATGGGAAATTTAAAAGAATTGAATACAGAACGTTATCATGCAAATGATAAAAAGGAGTCGCATGTTGTGTTGAAGAAACACAAAGTGAGTGATCTAGTTTTGTGGCAGGAATTTCAATTGGGAAGTGAAACTGCTTTTGCAAAAATTTACGAAGATCATGTAGGTAGACTTTATACTTATGGATTGAAAATTGTCTACGATAAAAGTATTGTAAAAGATGCTGTTCAGGATTTGTTTATTGAATTATGGGATACCAAAGAAAAGTTATCCGAAGTAAAATCTATAAAATCCTACTTGTTTACCAGTCTTAGAAGAAAGTTGATCAAGCAACAAGTTAAGTACCATAAAATTTTTAATAAGAATGAAAATGTAGAAACGATTAATTATGAATCGGAGTCTGTAGAGTTTAGTTTGATAGAAAAACAACGTTTGGATTTTGAGAAACAATCGTTAAAAATTGGCTTAGAAAAATTGCAACCCAAGCAAAGAGAGATTGTTTTTTTAAAATATTATGCTCGTCTTAGTTACGAAGAAATTATGGAAATAATGGACATTGATAAAAAACAGGCATACAACTTATTGTCTAGAACTTTAAAAACACTGAAAGAGTTTTTGATCTTTTTAATTTTATTTCTTAATATTTAAAAGTATACCTAAGTCCTTGTTTTTGTGAGGATTTGATATTTGTACGTGGTTTAAAATGGTTTTTTGATAAAAAAACCATTTTTTTTGTGAGTAAAATTTATTTTTTAGTCTCTATACTAATACAAGGACCTTACTATCACAACAATAAATGAAGTACAATAATTATTCCATAGAAGATTTTGCAAGCGATCCCTACTTTCAGATGTGGGTTTTTGAACCGAATGCCATGGCAAATAAATTTTGGGCAGATTGGTTGACAGATCACCCAGAAAAAAGAGAAACGGTAAAAAAAGCAAAAAGACTTGTTTTGTTGCTAGATCGTGATGAAGACAAGTTGTCAAAAAAAGAGGTTGATGCTATTTGGAGAACCATTATTGAAAATAGGGGAGTGCACAAAGGTTTCAAAAAGCAGAATAAAGGACGATATGAGATTTCAAATTTGTTAAAAATTGCAGCAGTTTTTATTGGGTTGTTTGCTTTAGGTTTTACAGCTTATTATTTCAATTCTATTTGGATGAAAGAAAGTTCAAAAACAATTGCCAGTAACAGAATTACATTAGAATTAGAAGATGGAAGCATTGTGTTTTTAGACGAAGTAAATTCAGAAACAATTACCAATAAAACCAAAGCAGTAGTAAGTGATAAAAATACGTTGTCTTACAAAAACGCTGAAAAGGATTTAGATAATAAGTTGGTGTACAATAAAATAACGGTTCCCTATGGAAGAATATTTGAATTAGAATTGTCCGATGGATCTCGTGTAAAACTAAATGCGGGTACAAAGTTAAGATACCCTGTTCGTTTTTTAAAAAATACTCCTAGAAATGTGTATTTGGAAGGAGAAGCATTTTTTGAGGTAGCAAAAGATAAAAAGAATGCATTTACGGTGGTAACAAACAAAATGAATACGAGGGTTTATGGAACCAAATTCAATGTTTCTTGTTATAAAAATGAGCATAAAATAGCTACGGTATTGGTAGAAGGTAGTGTAGGAGTTTACAAGGCTAATGGAGAAGGAAAAGATCATCCGACCCTTATAAAACCTGGCTATAGAGCTTTGTTTAAGAACGATGCAATTGGTGTTTCTAAAGTAGATGTTTCAAAATATACAGCTTGGACTGATGAAAATCTAGTATTTATGGACGATTCTTTTGATGTGATTGTAAAAAGATTGGAAAGAAAATACGATGTTAAAATTATCAATCAATACACAGAACTAAACGGTAAAAAATTTACAGGAATCTTTAAGAAAGAATCTTTAGAGGATGTGCTTAGAATTTTTAGAGAGCATACTCACTTCAATTACACAATCAAAGAAAAAAATGTTGTCATAACCAATTAAACAAAATAGTAACCAAATAAAAAAGAATATGAGTCCGTAAGAAAAACAAAGAAATCGGAAGATGCGGCAACATCTTCCGATTGAAAAAGATTTAAGTCCGATTAATAAACAAAAATCATTCAAAATTATGAAAAAAAAAGACAATTTGAAGGGGCATCGCTATGCCTTTTTACAATTTGATTTAAAAATGAAAATTTCCCTTCTATTTTTAGTAATAAGTGTATTTCAAATCCAAGCTAAAAACAGCTATTCTCAAAATAAAAAAGTTACGCTAGAAGAAGATTCTGCTACCATTTTACAGATCATTCAAAAAATAGAATCGAGTACTGATTATAGTTTCTTTTACAGCAAAGAAGAAATAGACTTGAACCAAAAAGTAAGCGTTTTTGCTCACGATGAACTTGTTGAGTCTGTTTTAGGTAAAATGTTTTTCAATACCGAAATTGGTTTTAAGGTGTTAGAAGAACAGATTGTTCTGACAAGAAAAACAAAAAATAATACTCTTAAAAACAAATCATTGCAACAGGGGGTAACCATAAAAGGAGTTGTAAAAGATGATGGAGGAATGCCAGTGCCTGGAGCCAATGTTGTTGTAAAAGGAACCAATCAAGGAGTGATTACAGATTTTGATGGAAATTATCAAATTGCTGTAAACACAAAGAACGCAGTATTGGTGTTTTCTTATGTAGGTTACAAGGATAAAGAAGTGATTGTAGGAAATCAAACAACCATCAATGTTGCTTTAGAACAAGATGTAAGTGAGCTAGATGCTGTAGTAATGGTAGGGTATGGTTCTGTAAAAAAATCAGATGTAACAGGGGCATTATCATCTGTAAATACAGAAGAAATAAACAAAACTCAAAACACAAATTTAGCACAAGCCATTCAGGGTAGAGCAGCAGGAGTTACGGTTTCTAAGAGTTCAGGAGCTCCAGGAGCTACACCCACAGTAAATATTAGAGGAGTAGGAACTGTTAATGGAGCTGGTCCTTTATATGTGGTTGATGGAGTGCCTATCAATGATGTTTCGACCATTAATATGGAAGATGCAGAATCTGTAGAGGTGTTAAAAGATGCATCGGCAACTGCAATTTATGGTTCTAGAGGGGCCAATGGAGTGATTTTAATCACTACCAAAAAAGGTAAAAAAGGAACTCCTGTTATTAGTTATAAAACTTATGTTGGTGTTCAGAGTAAAATACAAAACTTAAAGGTATTAAATGCTACTCAATATGCAAAAATGTACAATGAAGCAAATGCTAATGATGGAAAAGCTCCAATGTTTGCAGATCTTTCTTCTTTAAAAAATTACAATTGGAAAGATGCAGTGTACAAATCTGCCATTATGCAAAATCATCAATTGTCTGTTTCTGGAGGAACAGATAAATCTACTTATTTTGTGTCTTTTGGTTATATAAATCAAGATGGTATTGTAAAAAATACAAAATACAAGAGAACAAATTTTAGAGTTAACAATACTTATCAAATAAAACCAAATATAAAAATAGGACACAACATTCAATACGCGAAGTCTGATAGAAATTCAGTGCCTAATTATGGTAATAATTCATCAAATAAAGCTGCTTTTAGTGGTTATTTAATGGATCCTGTGACTCCTTTTTACAACGTAGATGGAAAAGAATCGACTCCAATGAATGCTCCCCAGGCTGTAAATCCGATGGGATTGATTAAATATCAACAAACACCTCAAGTAAGAGAAAGTTTCTTTGGGAATTTATTTTTGGAAGCAGAAATTATAAGAGGATTAAATTTTAGATCAAATTTTGGATTACAGGTTAATAATACAAGTGTTGATAACTTTCGTAAATCTTATAATGTAGGACCAACATTGAGTCAGCCATCAAGTACTTACACAGCAAGTAGATCACAAAATCAAGTGCTAATTTTATCAAATACGTTAAACTATAATAAAACATTTAGCAAAAAACATAGTTTTAATGCTATGTTAGGACAAGAAATTCAAAATTTGAATTCTAATAGTTTAAATGGATTCAGAAATGGAATTCCTGCCAGTGTTGCAAACCCAACATTAGGATCAGGAGATATCTCTTCAGCTAGAAATGGGGGAAATATAAGTTCATCTAAATTATTATCATTTTTTGGAAGAGTAAATTATAGCTACGATAATCGATATTTATTTACTGGAACTTATCGTTTTGATGGGTCTACCCGTTTTGGATCTAATAACAAATGGGCACAATTTCCATCCTTAGCATTAGCGTGGAATATCCACAAAGAAAAATTTTATCACATAAGTGCTATTAATCAATTAAAATTACGTGCAGGCTGGGGAGAAACTGGTAATCAAAATATACCAAATACAGTTACTTTTAACACAGTAGCAATTGGTCAGACTAATAATTTATTTGGTAAAGATGAATCAACTTCTTTAGGAGCTGCACCACTTAGACCTGGGAATGCTAATTTACAGTGGGAAACAACAAAAACTAGTAATATTGGTTTAGACATGGCGTTGTTTCATAATTCAATAACATTTACAGCAGAATATTTTGTTAAACAAACAAGTAATATGTTATTAGCATCGCCTATTGTCGCTACAGCTGGTTTTGCACAAAATCCATATTCTAATTTGGGAAATGTAAGAAATAAAGGATTAGAATTGACAGCTAATTACAGAAAAACAATAGAAGATTTTTCTTTTAATATAGGAGGTAATGTCTCTTTTATTAAAAATAAAGTATTAGAATTATCAGGAGATGGGAGTCTTATCCAAACAGGGAAAGGAAATACATTCAAAAACATAAGTAGAACAGAAGCAGGTCATCCGTTAGCCTCTTTTTATGGCTACAAAATGGAAGGGATTTTTCAAAACCAAGCAGAAATAGACAACAATGCTCATTTTACAGGAACCAAACCTGGAGATGTAAAATATAAAGACTTAAATGGAGATGGAAAAATAGATGATAATGATAGAACGTATATAGGATCACCATTTCCAAAATTTACGTATGGAATTAACATTGACATGAATTATAAGCAATTTGATTTTTCTGCATTTTTCCAAGGAAGTCAAGGAAATAAAATTTTTAACTCAACAGATTATTGGATGATTGGAGATTTGGCATCTAATTCTAACACAAGTGTTTTAGATAGATGGACAGGACCAGGAACCTCTAACACAATGCCTAGAGCTAGTTTTGCAAGTCAAGGAAACAATACACAGATGTCAAGTAGGTTTGTGAAAGATGGATCATATATGAGATTAAAAAATATACAGTTAGGATATGCGTTACCTAAAAATGTGTTGACAAAAACATTTATTAGTGATGTACGCTTTTATGTATCTGCTCAAAACTTATTAACTTTTACTAAGTATGATGGTTTAGATCCTGAAGTAGGTATCGATAATTCTAGTAGATCAGGGGGAGGTAGTCCTCTAGATATAGGAATTGATAGAGGGAGGTACCCATCGGTTAGAACCTTCTCTTTAGGGCTTAATGTTAAATTTTAAATTAGTTTATGATGAAATTAAATAATAAAATAAGAAAAAATATTAAGTATATCTATATTGTAGTTATATTAGGCTTTTATGCTTGTAGTACTGATTATTTAGACGGTAAAGCTTATGGAGTATCAACAACAGAAAACTTTTACAAAACTCCTGAAGACGCTCAACAAGCTATAACTTCTGCGTACGCACCACTACATGAAATGTATTTAGGGAATAATACAAATTTTTGGGGTGCAATTTCAACCGATCTTTTATTAGGAGATGTAGGAACCGATGATTTTATTAAAGGAGGTAGTCGTTATAGTGACAATCCACCTTTGTTACAAAAAGAATTATATCAAATACAGACATCAAATAATATGTTTAATGAAATATGGACTATAAATTATAAAGGAATTAACTATGCTAACTTAGTGATAGAAAAAGTTCCTAATATTCCGTTTGATAATGTTAATGAAAAAAAACAAATATTAGCAGAAGCACATTTTTTAAGAGCCTACTATTATTTTGATTTGGTAAATTCTTTTGGAGGAGTTCCTTTGATAAAAGAAGGAACAAGCTATGAAGATTCTAATATGCCTAGATCTACAACCGAAGAAACATATGCTCAAATTGAAGCTGATTTAAAAATAGCAATAGCAGATTTACCTTATAGATTTGACAAAGGACCTAGTTATTATGGTCATGCAGATAAAGGAGCTGCATTGGGTTACATGATGCGTGTTTCTTTGTATCAAAATAAAATGGATCAGGTAAAAAAATATGGAAAAATATTGATAGAAGATGATAAACGATATAGCTTAACAAGTGATTTTAGTTCCATTTTTGAGGAAGGTGGAGAATGGAATCAAGGATCTATTTTTGAATTAATTTGTACAACAAATACAAGCTATTTAGGAACAGGTATTGTTAAAGATTTAACTCCTAAAAGTGAAAAAGGTTTCGGATTAATTCAAGCAAAAAAAGGTTTAAGAGATGCTTACGTTGTAAATGTAGATCCTATTACAAAAGATACCATTCGTGATCCTAGATATGATACTACTTTTTATCAACCTTTATCGATAACGCAAGATGGAGAGATAAGTCCAAGGGATGTTTATGGGACTCATTGGTTTAATAAAAAATATTCTTGGTCACCTCATACAAATAACCCTTTTCCAACACTAGGAAATACAATTAGCTCCAATAATATTCGCTTATTAAGATTAGCAGATGTTTATTTAATGTATGCAGAAGCTATTTATCAATCAGATCCAACTACTGCAATAGAATATGTGAATAAAGTTAGAAAGCGTGCTAGAGAAAGTGCGGGAGTAGGGAATTTATTTCCTCAGGATTTACCATTGACTTTAACAGGAGATGTTTTACGTGATGCTATTTATAAAGAAAGACGTATTGAGTTAGCGGGAGAAGGATATAGATATCATGATTTGATTAGAACAGGTAGAGCCGCAACCGTATTAGGACCTTTAGGCTTCCAAATAGGAAAGCACGAAGTTATGCCAATTCCTTATTCTCAAATGACTCTATCAAAAGGAGTTTTACAACAGAATAATTATTAGAATATAGTTTTTTAGTTTAGTAGTAGTCCAAGCTCAATTAGATATCACTATCTAGTTGGGCTTGAGTCTTTGTGTAGATTGAATAGTTTAGTGCTTAGTAATGTATAAGATATAACGTTTTCGATAAAAATACTAATTAGTCTTTTTTGTGTTTTGTCTCTTAAATACCTTTATAGTATCAAAGAGTAAGGACTATGTTTAAAAATTTAAGAGGAGATTTGTTAGGAGGAATTACTGCAGGTATTGTAGCGTTGCCTTTGGCATTGGCTTTTGGAGTACAATCAGGATTAGGAGCTTCTGCAGGGTTGTATGGAGCTATATTTATTGGTTTTTTTGCTGCTTTATTAGGTGGTACAGCTACACAAATTAGTGGGCCAACAGCACCAATGACAGCAGTTAGTTTGATAGCTGTTGGTACCATAATTCATGCAAATAATGGAGAGGTTGCTAAAGCTTTGCCTTTAATTTTAATGGTGTTTTTTGTTGCAGGTTTATTCCAAGTGTTTTTAGGAGTCATAAAGTTTGGAAACCTTATAAAATACATTCCTTCTACGGTAGTTTCTGGGTTTATGAGTGGAATAGGATTCATTATTTTAATAACACAAATTCCCAATGTCTTTGGTCATAAAGCAGGAGGGGTTTCAGCTTCTTTAAAAACAATTCCATATGCATTGACTCATATAAATACGGTGGAATTTGTATTAGCTGTGTTGACAATTTTTATTATTTATGGATTTAAGAAAATAACAAAAACAATACCTAGCACCTTGGTGGCTTTATTAACAATTAGTATAGGAGCTTTACTGTTTTTAGAATCGGGTTCTTATGGAATAATTGGAGATATTCCTATAGGATTTCCAAAAGCAAACTTTGAGATATTCAATAGGTTTTCTTTCAGTAGTTTTTCACCATACATTTTAACAGCTCTTACTTTAGCTTTTTTAGGAACTATAGATTCTTTGCTAACTTCTGTTGTAGCAGACAATATGACCAATACCAAACACAATAGTAATAAAGAGTTGATTGGGCAGGGTATAGGAAACGCTATTGCAGCTTTTTTTGGAGGGATTCCTGGAGCTGGAGCTACCATTCGTACCGTTGTAAATATAGATGCTGGTGGAAAAACCAAATTATCAGGTATGATTGCAGGTATACTTTTATTAATTGTTTTGATGGTTTTAGGACCATTGGCTTCTTTAATTCCTAATGCGGTCTTGGCTGGAATTTTAGTTACTGTAGGGATAGGAGTAATGGATATAAAGAGTTTAAAAACTGTACACAAACAACCCCTTAAAAACGGTATTGTGATGTTGTTGGTTTTGATTTTAACAGTGTTTTGGGATTTAATTTTTGCCGTAGCTATTGGTGTTCTTGTGTCTTACACTTTTGTAGTTATAGAATCTATTCTAAACAAGAAAAAAATAAGAATGGCATAAAGTATCTGTAAGTATTCAATAAAAAACATCTCTCTAGACTTTTGTCAAAAAGGATGTTTTTTTGTTATATTTAAATGCAAAATACAATGAAAGCTGTCTACACAATAGACAGCTTTTTTAACTTAGATGAAAATTTAAGACAAAGTAGAAATCTTACAATAATAAGTTTATGAAGTATGTTTAAACAATTGTTTTTAACTGTTTTTATTTTTCTGTTTCAACAAAAAAACTATGCTCAAGAAAATATAGGTTTATCAGATCATCATCTATTTCTAAAACAAGTAGAGGTTGATTTAGAGGAATCAAAACATCTTACGTCACTTGCTTATTACCCAGAAGCATATGATAAAATATGGAATGCGTTAATTGCTTCAGATTCTTTAAATAACCCAAAAATTAAATACAAAGCGTATAAAAATTTGTCGTTATTGTATTCTATTTTTCATCAAAAAAACAAAGCCATTGCAGCTGTAGACTCTATGTTTGTATATGCGACTGAATTGGGATATTTAGAAGAAGCTAAAGAGAAAGCTAATTTGTATTATGCTGCTGCACTAACGTATAGAATGAATAATAAATATAGTTTAGCAAAAGAATATGTAGCTATAAGTGAACAAATTTTAGATTCTTTACAGAGTCCTTTTGATGATAAAATATATGTTCTTACAGAAAAGGCACATGTTAATACCTTAACAGGGAATTACGATGCATCTGAAAAAATTCTTACGCAATTTTTAAATCAGATATCTAATCAACATGATTATATGTCTATTGTATATTCTATGTTAGGAGATTTGTACAGTAAAAAAGAAGATAAAGAAAAGGCCTTGTTTTTTTATGACAAGAGTTTAAAGCTTATTTCTGAGAACAATACACGAATTGGGCTTAAGGTAGATATGCTAGAAAAAGCATCAAAATTAAATAGTGAATTAGGAAATTACAAGCTGGCATTTGAGCAAATGACGAATTCTAAAATTTTAGGAGATAGTCTGTTCGGGAGTCAAAGTGTTCGGAACAAGCAATTGTTTGAGATTAAGGATTCTTATAGAATGTCTATCATTCAAAACAAAAGAATTCAAAAAGAACAAGAGTTACAATTGATCAAAACTCAAAAGGAAAAATTGAATGCACAGTTAATTTTTTCAATTATTTTGGTTGTTCTTACGATAACCACATCAATTTTTGGAATTAGATTGATTCGAAAAAAACATCTAATAGAAAAAAAACTAGAGAGAGAAAGAGCTCAAGCTGAAGTTGAAATTAAGAAAAAGGAATTGGCGGTAACGGCTTTGCAATTAATGGAAAAAGACAAACTATTAGAAGAAATAAAAAAAGGGCTTAAAGAAATAAAGAGGGATAAAGACGATACGTTTGTAGAACAAATAAAAAGTACCATTAAAATAAATGCTACCAAAACATGGGAAGAGTTTGAGACTAGGTTTGTACAGGTAAACAGTTCTTTTTATGAATCTTTAGGTAAAAAACATTCCAATTTAAGTAGAAATGAATTAAAACTTTGTGCATTGATCAAACTGAATTTTTCTACCAAAGAAATGGCTCAATTATTAGGGGTTTCTGCGGATAGTGTAAACAAAGCTCGCTATAGATTGAGAAAGAAGCTAAGTTTACATAGAGATGATAATTTGGTTACGTACATCAATAGTATTTAATTAAAAAGCTCAGACGATTTATAAATCATCTGAGCTTTTAGTTTTATATGGATTCTAATTTTATTTAGAAGCATCTATAATTTTAGAAATCACAAAAGGTTTTACATCGCCTGGAGGAATAATCTTTATAGACTCATGTGTTACTTCTCCTTTACGAGTTTTGATTTTCAATCGAACAGGTTGACCATATTCTGGTGGAATAGGAATCTTAATTTTTAGTTTGGTTTGATTGTTAAGAATAGTGTAAGACTTAATAGAGTTTCCTGCCATAAAAGTCTCTATAATTGCTTCTTTAGTTGCAGATTTAAAACTTAATTCAGCATCCCATGTATTTACATAAAAACCAGGATCCACAAAAACAATTTCATATTCTACCCAATCAGAATTGTCTTTTTCTTCTTTTTTAGAAGAACTCATTTCTGATTTGTTTTGGTATAAATAATCCCAGTTTCTTCCGTGTTTTTTAGAATCAAATTTATAGAAAGCACTTTTTTGCCCTACTTTAATTTTGGGTACAATTCCACCTTTAACATCTACCTTTTTAACAGCGGTAATGTTTTCACTAGAGTTACCTACTAAAATTTCATAGGTACCTTTTTTTACCATGTATTGCTCTTTCTTTGCGTTGTAATAGGTAAAAGCTTCGTATGGAATTTGAATTTCTACTTTTGTTGATTGACCTGCTTTTACAGAAACACGTTGGAATCCTTTTAAAGCTTTCTTAGGAGCTTTTTTTCCTGTCTTTGCATTTCTGATGTAAACCTGAAGAACTTCGTCTCCATCAACCTTACCATTGTTTTTAATAGTTGCAGAAACGGTTACAGATCCATTAGCTTCTAGTTTCTTTTTATCGATAGCTACTTTATCAATGTCAAAATCAGTATAACTCAAACCATATCCAAACGGGTACAAAGGCTTTCCGTCAAAATACATGTAAGTTCTGTTTCCTCCAGCTATCTTATAATCATGAAAATCTGGTAAATCTTTTACAGATTGATACCAAGTAGTGTTTAGTTTACCACCAGGATTTACATCACCAAACAATACATTTGCCAAAGCAGTTCCTTGTTCTTGACCATTTGCCCATGCACAAACAATTCCAGGAATGTTTTGTTGCTCCCATCCAATAGATGTAGAACCACTTGGTACAACGGCTAGAATTACATTTTTATTTACTTTACGAACAGCTTTGATTAATTCATGTTGGTTTCCTGGCAATTTTAAAGACATACGGTCTATGTTTTCTGTAGAAGTAGTTTCATCATTACCTACAACAACAATTACATACTCAGATTTTTTTGCCAAGGCAACAGCTTCTTTAATTTTTGCACTGTCATCAGCTCCTTCTTCAATAGAACAACCTTCTGCATAGGTTACATTACCTTTTACAGCTTTTTTGATTCCTTCTAAAGGACTTACTTTGTGTTGAGGATTTCCAGAATAAATTCCCATCCAACATCTGTCAGCAAAAGGACCAACAACAGCTACATTTTTAATATCCTTTTTTAATGGAAGAATGTTATTTTCGTTTTTTAATAGAACGATAGATTGTTCTGCTGCTTTTAAAGCTAAGTTTTTGTGAGCATCACATTCTAAAACACTTTTTGGGATGTTTGAATATGGGTTTAATTTTGCATCATCAAAATCACCAGTCATAAAACGAAGTCTTAGTAATCTTTTAACAGTTATATTTAATTCTTCTTCTGTAATTAAACCTTGTTCTAAAGATTGAGGTAATGCATACACCATAGGAGCTTTTTTTACCTTATTTCTATAACATTCCTGGTCTACCCCTGCTTTTATAGCCATGGCAGCAGCTTCCGCCTGAGATTTTGCATAATGCATGCGTGTCTCAATACCTTCCACAGCAGTCCAATCAGCAATTACATATCCTTTAAAACCCCATTCGTTTCTTAATACATCATTAACCAACCATTTATCAGCAGAACAAGGAACACCATTTAAACCATTTAATGCGGTCATAATTCCTGTTGCTTTTTCATCTACTATACATGTTTTGTATGCTGGAAAATAGTATTCATACAAATCTTTTTTATTTATATAAGAATGTATTTTCTCTCTTCCTTTATCAACATTATTAGCTACATAATGTTTAACAGTAGTAACGGTTTTTACATATTTCGGATCGTTTCCTTGCATTCCTCTAACGTACATACGTGCCATTTCGGACATGTGAAAGGGATCTTCACTGTAACATTCTTCATTTCTTCCCCATCTAGGGTCTCTTGCCATGTTTACCGTTGGAGAAAACATCATGACTTCTTTTCTTCCTGCGTTTTTTAAGGCTCTTGCTTCGTTAGAAATTGCCGTGGCAACATCAAACATTAAATCAGGATTCCAAGTAGAACCCATAGCGTTGTTTTGTGGAAATTGGGTACAGTTCCAAGAAATAATTCCGTGCAAAGCTTCTCCATACCATTCAAAATATGGAATTCCCAAACGTTTTATTTCAGGTATTCTAGAGCCACAATAACTAATTTTTTCTTCCAAAGTCATTTTAGATAATAAATCTTCAACTCTGTTTTCAATCTTTGCATTTGGATCTTTCCAAGTTTGAGCATTTATAGTAAATAAACTCATTAGAAAAAAAACAAAACAAACTGTTGTTTTAAAATATTTCATAAGAATAAACGTGTTTAAAAATGATTATTCTCAAATGTAATTAGACTGTTCATTGGGATGAGAAAACAACGATGGACATTATTAGGACAACTATAAATTATGGTGAATGGACTACAACAAATCGATATAATTGTTTAATGAAAGCCCTGTTTACATAAATTGATGAGATGAGAATTGTGTAAACAGGACTTTATGGAATATTAAGTTTATAGGATGTTCTTTTGACGTTTTATGAAATTCAAATATGGAAAAGATGAGCTCCATCCCTTTTTTTTACTCCTCATAAAGCAATTCAATAGTAATAGCATCTACTCTTTTTCCTTTTGAATTGTTGATGTCGATGATGGTTTCACGAATAGTTTCAATTTTATGAGGAACTCCTGGATTGTAATAATATTGGTAAGTGTTGTTGTCTTTTATTTCGAACAAAGCAGATCTGAACATTTTGTCCATTTCATCGTTTTCAAGATTCATTTTTTTCAATACCTGTAATAAAAGCTCTTTTGTGTCTTCAGGATCTATATTCATTTCTTGTTTAAGAATACAGAAATTGTCTTCAAAATCTACTTCTTGAAAAGACAATTTTACATTTCCTTTTAATGGATCTCCTCCAAACATATTGGGCAATTCTTCTTCGTAATACATTGGTTCGGTAACGTCAAATTCAACACCCATAGGAAAATGAAAATATTTCAGCTCTTTTACGGCTAATTCCTCTATACCTTCTTTAGTACCATATAGTTCTCTAAATGGTTCCATTGTTTTTTTTATTTTATTGGTGAGGGTTTCATCACCTTTACCTAAAATAAGAACCATGTCATCAAAAAGGTTTTTAGCCATTTTACTAACTTCTTCCCAATTAGTTATTTCAAGTAAATCTCCAACTTCAGAAGTTTTGTATCGTATTTCGGTGGTTTCGTATTTAGAGAATTTATCTAGCAACTCTTGAGGGATGTTGTATGTGCTTTTCAAATTATTTTTGTAACTCCATTTGATGTCGTAAGAATTGGCAGTAGAATCTACCACTTCAAAATGAGCTATATATTCGTGTTTTGTGTTCTTCTGTTGTTTGTTTTCTTTCCATTGTTGACTGGATTTGGTGATTTTAAAATCGTAACGGTCTCCAATAGACCAATAAGAAACAAAAGCTACTTTTGTACTGTCTATTTGTGAATAACAGATTATGGAGGGGAATGTTAGTAAAGCAATTAAAAGGATCTTTTTCATTTTTTTTAGTTAAGTAATACAACATATTTGTTTAAAAAATGTTGAGGTTTGTTAGCTGAACAATTTATAAAAAAAGAGATGGTTTTTCTATAACTACTTGTTTTTTTGTGGAATAAAATGCTTTATAAAGTAACAAAACCACTCGTTGTAAAAGAGTGGTTTTATTAGAGTAAAAAGGAATGTCTTTTAGGAAATTATCTCGAATAATGAATTTTTTGGTTTTTTCAATTTAGGAAAATGTTGAAATTGATCTTGTTTGGAACGATAGCCCACAGCTGCCAAAACTATAGCATCTAATCCTTTGCTGTTCAGATCTAAAATTTCTCCAAATTGCTTGGTGTCAAATCCTTCCATTGGACAAGCATCAATTTTTAACTCAGCACATACGTTTAGCAAATTTGCCAATCCAAGGTAAACTTGCCTAGAATTCCATATTCGTCTAGCTTCTGGAGTTTTGTTTTTAAGTCCTGCTTTCATAAAAGAAATATAACCTTGAAAGGTTGATTTTTCTTTGTTATAAGTTGTTGCTTTCAAATCAAACAACTCATCTATATGATCTTCTGTTAGGTCTTGATAACTACAAAAAACAAAAAGGTGAGAAGCATCCGTTATTTGATTTTGTCCCCATGCTACTTGTTTCAAATGCGCTTTTACCTCTGGGTTTTCTACAATCAATACTTTGTAAGGTTGCAAACCGTGAGAAGAAGGTGACAGTTGAATTGCTTCTTTGATGATTTTTAAATCTGTTTTCGTAAGCGTTTTACTAGGGTCAAATTCCTTAGTAGCATAACTCCATTTTAGGTTTTTGATCAATTCTGTTTCTAGAATTCTGTGTTTTTTTAATTTATGCCATTTCATGATGTAATTTTAAATAAGAACCTGTCTTTACAGGTGGGTAAATTTCACTATACTTTAAAGAAGAAATCATAGAGATTCTTCTGTTGATGTGAGCTCTTCTCAAATTGCTAGGTTCTTGCACACCTACTGCAGCCAACAGCTCCATAAAGCTTTTGATGGTTTCTTCGTGAAAATTAGCTACACGAACAGATTTGTCTTTGACCACCAATCCTTTCATCAAACTTTGATTTTGAGTAGCAACTCCTACAGGACAAGTATTACTATTACACTGCAAAGCTTGTATGCAACCTACGGCCATCATCATAGCACGGGCACTATTTACCATGTCTGCACCTAGTGCAATAACTCTAGCGATATGAAAACTAGAAAATATTTTACCCGATGCAATTACTTTGATGTCCTTTTTTAAATCGTAACCATTTAAGGTGTCAATAGCAAAAGCTAATCCGTCTCTTAACGGCATTCCAATAGAGTTTGAAAACTCAATAGGTGCTGCACCTGTACCACCTTCACCACCATCAATCGTGATAAAATCGGGTTTGATATTGGTTTTTATCATCGCTTCGCAAATGTCTATAAACTCCTGTTTTTTTCCGATACAGATTTTAAATCCACAAGGCTTTCCTCCAGACAATTTTCTGAGATTGGCTATGAAAAACAACAATTCTTCAGCATTGGTAAAAGCAGTGTGACCAGGAGGGGAGTGTACGTCTGTATGAGGTTTGATGTCTCTTATTTCCGCAATTTCTGGAGTGTTTTTAGCGGCAGGTAAAATTCCTCCATGTCCAGGTTTTGCTCCCTGAGATATTTTAACTTCAATCATTTTAACTTGCTCTTGTCTCGCTTTTTCTTGAAATTTTTCGGGATTAAATTTTCCCTCAGAAGTTCTACAACCAAAATAAGCGGTTCCTATTTGCCAAATTATATCTCCTCCGGGTTCTAAATGATAAGGACTCAAACCGCCTTCTCCCGTATTGTGTGCAAAACCTCCTATTTTGGCTCCAGTATTCATGGCTAAAACAGCATTTTTACTTAAAGAACCAAAACTCATTGCAGAAATATTCATGATGCTCGCATGGTAAGGCTGGGTGCAATCAGATCCTCCAACCCAAACTCTAGCATCTTTTTTCAAATCGATATTGTTGATAGCGTAGATAGAATGATCCATCCATTCGTAACCTTCTTTGTAAACATCTTCTTGAGTTCCAAAGGGAGTCGTATCATTTTCTTTTTTGGAACGTTCGTAAATCAAAGTACGATCCAATCTGTTGATAGGTCTTCCTTGCGTATCTGTTTCTACAAAATATTGCATTATTTCAGGTCGGACGGACTCTAGGAAGTAACGAAGATTCCCGATTACAGGAAAATTTCGTTTGATAGAATGTTTGGTTTGAAGCATGTCTCTAATACCGAGTAAAAACAAAGGAAGAAAAAGAACTAAGCTCCAAATAACGGGCTTCCAGCTTATGTAAATAAGTGCAATACCACTAAAAATTAAAAAAGAAACAAGAATGAATATTTTTTTTGTTTTCATAAACGCAATGTGTTTTTTGATGTAGTTAGATTCGCAAAAATTATTCCTAAAATTTTTAAAGTAGTTTTTTATTCTTATTTTAAATTAGAAGAGCTGTTGTAGAAATACTTATTCGTGATTCTATCCTCTTTTTTTGTTCTATAATGCCTATATTTGCGAGTCAAAATAATAGGTAAGAATTATCAGTAATTCCGACCTATTAGCCAAAGAAAAATTATGGCAAATATTAGAGAAGAAATAAAGAAAAGAATTTTAGTGTTAGATGGTGCTATGGGTACCATGATTCAGCAATACAAATTTACTGAAGAAGATTACAGGGGAGAACAATTTAAAGATTGGCATGTTTCTGTAAAAGGTAATAATGATATGTTGTCTATTACACAGCCTACAGCTATTAAAGAAATTCACGCTAAATATTTTGAAGCAGGGGCAGATATTGCAGAAACCAATACGTTTTCAAGTACTACCATTGCGATGGCAGATTATGAAATGGAAAACTATGTATATCAGTTAAATTACGAATCTGCAAAAATAGCGAAAGAAGTTGCAGATGAGTTTACTGCTAAAGAACCACACAAACCACGTTTTGTAGCAGGATCTATTGGACCTACAAACAGAACGCTAAGTATGTCTCCAGATGTAAACGATCCAGGTTTTAGAGCCGTTACTTTTGATGAGTTACGAATTGCGTACAAACAACAAACAGAAGCTTTGTTAGATGGTGGAGTTGATGTGTTGTTAGTAGAAACTGTTTTTGATACTCTAAATGCCAAAGCAGCTTTGTTTGCTATTGAAGAGGTAAAAGCAGAAAGAGGAATTGATGTGCCTGTGATGTTGAGTGGAACGATTACAGATGCTTCAGGTAGGACTTTATCAGGTCAAACAGCAGAAGCTTTCTTAATTTCTGTATCACATATTCCATTGTTAACCGTGGGATTAAATTGTGCTTTAGGAGCAGATGCATTGGTGCCACATTTAGAGGCAATATCAAGCAATACGGAATATGGAGTATCTGCGCATCCTAATGCAGGATTGCCAAATGCTTTTGGTGAGTATGATGAAAGTCCATCACAAATGGCCTCTCAAATTCAAGGATATTTTGATAAAAATTTAATCAATATCATTGGAGGATGTTGTGGTACTACACCAGCACATATTAAAGCCATTGCAGATATTGCTGCAGTAGCAGAACCAAGAAAAGTAATCGCCTAATGAAAACAAAGTGGAAAAAATACTATCCTTATTTTTTAGACGTATGGCAATACGTTTTTATTGTGGTGTTTTTCATTATTGCATCATTAGTGATTTTATAAATATAGCCCTTTGGGCAAAAAGATTTAAGCCTTAAAAAGCATGAGTAAAATTAAGCAAACAAAGTACATGAAGTTATCAGGATTAGAACCTTTGGTTTTAGGTCCCGATATGAATTTTATCAATGTAGGAGAACGTACCAACGTAGCAGGATCTAAAATGTTCTTAAGGTTAATCAAAGAAGAAAAATTTGATGAAGCCTTAGCAGTAGCATTACATCAGGTAGAAGGAGGAGCTCAAATCATTGACATTAACATGGATGATGGTTTGATTGATGGAAAAGAAGCGATGGTTCGTTTCTTAAATTTAATCATGGCAGAGCCAGACATTGCTCGTGTACCTATTATGATTGACTCTTCTAAGTGGGATATCATTGAAGCAGGTTTGCAAGTTGTTCAAGGAAAATGTGTGGTCAACTCAATTTCTTTAAAAGAAGGAGTAGCCAATTTTAAAGAACAGGTTCGTAAGTTAAAAATGTACGGAGCAGCTGTTATTGTGATGGCTTTTGATGAAGAAGGTCAAGCAGATACCTATGAGCGTAGGATAGAAATTGCAGAAAAATCTTACCGTATCATGGTAGATGAATGTGGTTTTCCTTCCGAAGATATTATTTTTGATTTAAATATATTTCCTGTAGCAACAGGAATGGAAGAGCATCGTAGAAATGCCATCGATTTTATTGAAGCTACGCATTGGGTACGTACCAATTTAGAAAATGCAAGTGTAAGTGGAGGGGTGAGTAATGTTTCTTTCTCTTTTAGAGGAAACAATCCTGTACGTGAAGCCATGCATTCGGTATTCTTATATTATGCCATTAAAAAAGGAATGAATATGGGGATTGTAAATCCTGCCATGTTAGAAGTGTATGATGACATTCCTAAAGATTTATTAGAACATGTAGAAGATGTTATTCTAGACAGACGTGATGATGCTACAGAGCGTTTGTTAGATTTTGCAGAAAGTTTTAAGGGTGAAAAGAAAACCGAGGCTCAAAAATTAGCTTGGAGAGAATTGCCTTTACAAGAAAGAATTACTCATGGGTTGGTCAAAGGAGTGGATCAATTTATTGTAGAAGATGTTGAAGAAGCTCGTTTGCAAGTTGCCAAGCCTTTAGAAGTAATAGAAGGTCATTTAATGATTGGAATGGGAGTGGTTGGAGATTTGTTTGGAGAAGGAAAAATGTTCCTACCACAAGTGGTAAAATCTGCTCGTGTCATGAAGAGAGCCGTGGCTCACTTAATGCCATTTATTGAAGCCGCTAAAGATGAAAACAGTCCGCCACAAGGAAAAGTATTGTTAGCAACCGTAAAAGGAGATGTACACGATATTGGTAAAAATATTGTGGGAGTAGTAATGGCCTGTAACAATTACCAGATTGTAGATTTAGGAGTAATGGTGCCACCAGAAAAAATATTGCAAGCAGCTATTGATGAAAAGGTAGATGTGATTGGATTGAGTGGATTGATTACACCTTCTCTAGATGAAATGGTGCACATAGCCAAAGAAATGAAACGATTGAATTTTACCATTCCATTGTTGATTGGAGGAGCTACAACATCCAAAGCACATACAGCTGTTAAAATTGCACCTGAATATGATGGAGGTGTAGTACATGTATTAGATGCATCTAGATCTGTACCCGTAACGAGTACGTTAATAGGAGAGGATAAAAAGATTTCTCAAGCCTTTAAAGACAAAACCTATGCGGAATATGATAAAGTTCGTGATGGATTTTTGAATCGTGCTCGTAAAAAAGTATACTTGCCTTTGGCAGAAGCTAGAGCCAATAATTATAAAGTTGAATTTAACACTGATACTGTTTATACTCCTAACAAAACAGGAGTGCAGGTAATTGATGATTTACCTTTAGAAGAATTGGTTCCTTATTTAGACTGGACTCCATTTTTTCAATCTTGGGAATTGCACGGAAAATATCCAGCTATTTTAGAAGATGAAATTGTAGGAGAGCAAGCTAAAGATTTGTTTAAGGATGCCAAAGAAATGTTGGACAAAATTGTTAAAGAAAAATGGTTTGTTGCCAAAGCCGTTTACGGAGTGTTTCCAGCAAATTCGGTGAATTCTGATGACATAGAAATCTATACAGATAATGATCGTTCAGAAACTATTCAGACCATGTTAACCTTACGTCAGCAATCTAAAAAAGCAGCAGGAAAACCACATATTGCTTTGTCTGATTATGTAGCCCCTAAAGAAAGTGGTTTAGAAGATTATATTGGAGCATTTTGTGTAACTGCAGGTTTTGGAGTAGAAGAAAAGGCAGAGGAATACAAACAAAATTTAGATGATTACAATAGTATTATGGTAAAAGCTTTGGCAGATAGATTTGCAGAAGCCTTTGCAGAATACTTACATGATAAGATTCGTAAACAAGATTGGGGATATGCCAAAGGAGAAGATTTATCTAATGAAGATTTAATTAAAGAGTCTTACCAAGGAATTCGTCCTGCACCAGGATATCCATCTTGTCCAGATCATACTGAAAAGACTCAGTTGTGGGAATTGTTAAATGTAAAAGAGAACATTGGAGTAGAGCTAACAGATAGCTTGGCAATGTTCCCTACAGCATCTGTTTCTGGACATTATTTTGCACACAAAGATGCTCGTTACTTTGGTTTAGGTAAAATTACCAAAGAGCAAGTTCATGATTTTGCAAACCGTAGGGGATTAACTAATGCAGAAGCAGAAAGATGGTTAAGTCCTAACATGGCAGAAGAATAATATTTGTAAGTATTGACTAGATTGATAGACATATAGGCAAAAGCAATCATTGAAAGCTTTGATACCTAGAATAATTGTATATTTTTGTTAGAACAAAAGAATAGATTAAAAACATTAAAAAAATAAAATTATGGCATTAGAAATTACAGATGCAACGTTTGAAGAAGTAGTATTAAAATCAGATAAGCCAGTATTGGTTGATTTTTGGGCAGCTTGGTGTGGACCATGTAGAATGGTAGCTCCTATTATTGATGAGTTAACAGAAGAATATGAAGGTAAAGCTGTCATAGGAAAAGTTGATGTAGATGCAAACCAAGAATTTGCTGCAAAATATGGAGTCCGTAACATTCCTACAGTATTAGTATTTAAAGGAGGAGAAGTTGTAGATAAGCAAGTAGGTGTAGCTCCAAAAGCTACCTATGCAGCAAAAATTGATGCTGCTATCTAAAGCTTAAATCAACAGATAATAAAAAAAGATTCCAATTTTGGAATCTTTTTTTATGCGTAAAATTCTGGTTATTAATAAGCTAAGTTTCTGATGTTGAAAAAAATTAAAAAAAAGCTTAAAAAGCCTTTGTGTAACTGTGATTAAGTCTTATATTTGCAACCGCTAACAGCAACGGTCTGGTAGTTCAGCTGGTTAGAATACCTGCCTGTCACGCAGGGGGTCGCGGGTTCGAGTCCCGTCCAGACCGCAAGAGAAAAGTTAATCTCTTCCAAAGCCTTATAAACATTATGTTTATAAGGCTTT
>NZ_JAUOSB010000206.1 GCF_030548295.1 Wenyingzhuangia sp. 2_MG-2023 | reverse complement strand
ATAGTAAGTTGTTTATAAGTGAATGTAACACAATCATCTATAATATATATTTTTTGTCATTTTCTTACTTTTTTTCCTTCTTTTACCAAAATTGATTTTAAAGCTCATCCTATTTCTTTATTAAGAATAAGGTTTTGTTTTGTTTCTACATTTCGTTGTTTTTATTCTTAATGATATATTTATGAATATTATGTCGTTAAAGTAGACACCTATTCAGCTCTTTTTATATTATCT
>NZ_JAUOSB010000205.1 GCF_030548295.1 Wenyingzhuangia sp. 2_MG-2023 | reverse complement strand
TAAAATGTAGTAAAATATGCTCTTTTAGAAATATAAACTATTTTTTTGGAAATATAATTATTTTTTTCTTATAGTTTGATTTGGTTTATTTTGCTAATAACTTTTTCTACAATTTCATCTACAGGAGATTCCAATCGTTTACTGTCTAACAAACCAATTTAAACCTCTTTCAAATCCAATTCATCTGTAAATTCCATATTAAACAATCGTTTCAAACACAACTTAGAAATAACA
>NZ_JAUOSB010000204.1 GCF_030548295.1 Wenyingzhuangia sp. 2_MG-2023 | reverse complement strand
ACAGGTTTTTCTACAGTAACGTATAAATTTCTTGGATTGTTTTCATAGGTTGCTAATACAAAAATACTTGAAGTGTTGTGGTCTGTATTGGAATAACCAAAATCAAAACCTGCGTTCAGATCATGGTGTTCAAATTGTTTTCTCAATACAAAATGCTCCATAATTACTGTAGCCTCAGTGTCATTGTACCAAGCAGCACCTCCTAGCAAAGCAACGTTAGGCAAATGACCACTG
>NZ_JAUOSB010000203.1 GCF_030548295.1 Wenyingzhuangia sp. 2_MG-2023 | reverse complement strand
AGCTAATTTAACTCGCAATGTAAAGATACAGAAGAAATGAAGGTTAAAGTTAGTTTGTGTGTTTCTATTTTGGCTATTTTAGGAGGGTTAATGTCTTGTCGTCAAACAAAAAATAAATATAATATGATTGTTATTGCGCACAGAGGTGCATCTGCTTATTTGCAATAACATACATTGCCTGCTTAATCATTGGCTTATGGAATGCAACCTGATTTTTTAGAACAAGATGTAGTG
>NZ_JAUOSB010000202.1 GCF_030548295.1 Wenyingzhuangia sp. 2_MG-2023 | reverse complement strand
GGTAAATCTAGTATGGAGCAGTGGGGGAGAAGATTAACGGAATCGTTAGGACACTCTGCAAGCGTAATTGCGAATTTTATTCCGGAGCTTCGCTGGTTAATTTGGGAAAATGGCGAGGTTCCAGATTTGCCCCCACAAGGAGTTCATAATCGTTTTCGGCATGCGATCAGAAGCTTTGTGCGTGTATTTGCAACAAAAGAACATCCACTTGTATTATTTTTAGATGATTTGCAA
>NZ_JAUOSB010000201.1 GCF_030548295.1 Wenyingzhuangia sp. 2_MG-2023 | reverse complement strand
CATAGCAACAATAGCAAAGAAAGCACGAATAGAACTATGCTTCATAACCGGGGAGAATACATCATTATAATCAACACCTGGAATCTGACTGAAACCTTTTGCTACTAACCTTGCCTTAAACCGTGAGGGCTCATTAGGAGACAAACCTTCCTTTCTTTTAAAGATCCACTTGCAGCGGACAGCATTCTTTTGTTTAGGCAAGCGCACAACATCCCATGTGCCATTCTTCTCAAG
>NZ_JAUOSB010000200.1 GCF_030548295.1 Wenyingzhuangia sp. 2_MG-2023 | reverse complement strand
CCTCTGGGCCTGAGAACGCAATCGGGGCAGTCCGGTAGTAGGCGTACGTCACCGGGTCATTCAGAATTGTGCCCTCGACAAACCCGGCCGGGTCGGAGAGTAGCTTCTTGCGGCTCGGGTCGCGCTGGGGCTAGCTGTAATCCTCGCCCAACTCCTGCTGCTTCCGGCGCAGGCGGTCCATGACGGACTGTTCTGTGCCAAGGCCAAACGCCTTGAAGAACGCGCGGCTTGCTGT
>NZ_JAUOSB010000199.1 GCF_030548295.1 Wenyingzhuangia sp. 2_MG-2023 | reverse complement strand
CATAAAGTCAGCAGTTGCAGGCAAGCCAAACGATTCACTTGTATCTTCTAGTCCAACGTCAGTGTTCGAATAACCTGAACGAGTAGTCTGAGTAGCCGACACAATAGGCACATCGAACTCAACAGCCAGCCCACGCAGTTCTTCAGCAATCGACTTAACGTATGTGTATGAGTTTACATTAGCACCAAATTTAAGCCTGGATGACATACAAATATTCAAATAGTCAATGTAAATG
>NZ_JAUOSB010000198.1 GCF_030548295.1 Wenyingzhuangia sp. 2_MG-2023 | reverse complement strand
TATGAAACAAGTTTTAGGTATAAACTATGTGTAGTTTTTGTTGGGTTTTCTTTGTATTTTTTATTTTGTAAAATTACTTATTTTTTATAAAAACCTAATGTTTAGGTAGGTTGTATCATTATTGTTTTTTTTTTTTGTGTTTTTAAAAAAATTTTTGGCTGTATTTTTTTGTTATTGTAAATAAACATCTTCAAAAGATATAGATATACAAAAATACAAAAACATCACTTTTGAAG
>NZ_JAUOSB010000197.1 GCF_030548295.1 Wenyingzhuangia sp. 2_MG-2023 | reverse complement strand
GATTGGAGGTATTATATTGTCAATGATTCTTATACTAGCAATATTAATCTTTGTAGCCACACTCGTATTAGTAATTTGGCAGCCAAAGGGATTGAATATCGGCTGGTCTGCAATGGGTGGAGCAATTATTGCTTTATTAGTGGGAGTTGTAGGGTTTAATGATGTCATAGCAGTAACAGAAATAGTTTGGAATGCGACCTTGGCATTTGTTGCTATCATTCTTATTTCCCTAATAC
>NZ_JAUOSB010000020.1 GCF_030548295.1 Wenyingzhuangia sp. 2_MG-2023 | reverse complement strand
CCTAAAACAAAAAGCGAGTAGTGATAGCACGACCCCGAATCAAAGGGGAAACGCCCAAAGAAGAATTACTTGTCATTAATTAAAAAACTTAAATATAGTTTCTTATATGTGTTGTGTATGTAGAGTAGAAAATGTCAGGTTCAGAGAATTTTAATATTTGTAAAACTTACTATTTCTACTGAGATTTATTTTTTCATTTCATTTTAAAAATCATTCAAAGGGACAAATGTAATTTTAATAAATTCATGAGAAGATGTTCTTAAGAACAAAAACATCAAACAAGGTAACTTCTCTTGTTTGATGTTTGCAATAATCTTACTAAAATAGATAAGATATTATGGTGTGTTGAATTTGTATTGAAATTAATTACTCACTGCTAAAATTGATAATTAAGTTTGGTAAAAATACCTCTTGGGAGTATAGGAACTACGATGAAATTTTCACTTGGATTTGCTTTTATGTATTCAGGAGTTGCTTGATTGGCATTTCCTCCAAAACTATTAGGTCCAAAAAAGTTAGCCAAACCATCGGAATTTAATAAGTTGACTACATTTAGGCTCAAACTCCATTTTTCATCAAAGGTATAACCCGTACCTAGGTCAACTGTTGCATAGCTAGGCAGTTCAAATCCATTAGAAATATTTCCATATCGTTTTCCCATGTATTTGTAAGTAGCAAACGCATAAAAAGAATTTTTTTGAAAGGTTGTTTTAAAATCAAACATAAGATCTGGGTTGAAAGGCAATGTATGATTGTTGTAGTTTAAGATAGTATCATCTGAAGCATCTACGGTTCCATTGGCATCGTAAATTGTCCATAGTTTTGATTTTGCGTTTTGGAAAACACCGTTCAATTGTAGTGTTAAAAAATCAAAAGGTTTGTAACTGGTTTCTACTTCCAATCCTATGGTTTTAGAACTGTTAAATTGGGTAGGCGTGTAAAAAACAGTATTGCTGTCTCCATCAAATTCAAAATTCGTAGTTCCAATATTTTTCAATTCGCTATAAAAAAACGTCCCTGAAAATGATACGTAGTTAGAGTTCTGTTTGATTCCTACTTCCAATTGTTTGATTTGTTGTATTTCTCCTTTTTTAGGAATCGGTACATTGCTAAAGTTATTGAAATAATAATCGAACTCAGGAGCTTTGTTTCCTCTAGAGTAACGAACAAAAGCTGCTGTGTTTTCTTGTATTTTGTAATTCATCCCTATAGAATACGACAGGTATTTGTAGTCAAAATCAAAACGATCTTTGACATTGCTAGAAGTTAAAACTCCATTGTCGTAATCGGTTGTAATGTTTTCGTCAAATCCACCATCTTGTTCTAAAGGAGTCGCTCTGTGTTTGGTTCCTTTGTGATTAATTGTTTCAAGTCTGAAACCTGCATCTACTTGAAATTTTGGGCTAACGTTCCACAAATCATTTACAAACCAAGCTGTTTGTTGCAATGTTGCCGAAGCTTTTTCAAAGAACAAACCTCCGTAGTTGCTAACCCCATTTTGATCGGATAACTGTATTACGGGACTTCCAGGGTTTTCTAAAGTAACGGATAAATTTCTTGGATTGTTTTCATAGGTTGCAAATACAAAACTACTTGAAGTGTTGTGGTCTGTATTGGAATACCCAAAATCAAAACCTGCGTTCAGATCATGGTGTTCAAATTGTTTTCTCAATACCAAATGCTCCATAATTTCTGTAGCCTGAGTGTCTTTGTACCAAGCAGCACCTCCTAGCAAAGCATCGTTAGGCAAATGACCACTGAGATAACTAGCAGCACCTCCAGACAAAATGGCACTGTTGTTTACTTGTGCTACCTCTTCATTATTTTGGGCATTTCTAAATACTACGTTTCCAATAGGAAATCCCGCTCCTGTAATGAAATATGCCAAAGGGTTGTTGATACTTACAAAAGCATTGCTGATGGTTGTTTGCCAATTGGCACTTTTGTTAGAGAATTTGAGGTTGTTTTTGAGTGACCAATCGTTACCTAAAGTTTGCGTAAAGTCAAAACCTGCCATCAAATCTTTTGCATATACACCTTGTGTGGGATCAAAAGCAGTAGTTGATGTTGCGTCTTTGGGAATGTTGGCACTAAAGCTTGGCAACAATTGAGATGTGTGATTAAAATCTTGTCCGTAAACAGGAGTAGGGTTGCTCCAGTTGGTTGCTGTAACCCCGTTCCAACGATTGGTTTTATCGTCTAAAACCTTGGCATAAAATTTAAAATATCCATAGTCATTGTCTTTGATGATATTCAATTTCACTTGTCCACCTTTGCTAAAAGTAAAATCTACATCTCTAGCACCATCGTCTTTTCTATAATGTCCTCCAACATTGTAAAACCAATGATTGCCCAAATCCCCATTGAGTAAAAATTCTATTTTTTGATAAGGATTAGCGTTTCCTTGAATTCCACTAGTCCATTGTACCTGACCTCCAAAAGCCTCACGTTTGTCTTGAGAAATAAAATTGTAGATTCCCCCTGGAGCATTCATGGCGGTGATGGTAGCACTTCCCCCTTTTACAGCTTCCAACCTTTTGGTGGTCAAGTCAGATCGGTAAAACAAATCGGGACTGTAATACGAGTGTTGTATCAAACTAACAGGCAAACCGTCTTCTTGTAAAGAGGTATAATACCAACCCAAATCGTCTTCTGCAGAAGCGGAAATCCCTCTAGAATATACTTTGGTAAAGACTTCTCCCGCAGAAGCATCGGTAAAAGTTCCTGGAATGTTATGGATCAGGTCTGCAGTACCTCTAGGAATCAATTTTTGTAGTCTGTCATTAGACAGCACGCTTACAGAAGTTGTGGATTCTAGCTGTTTTCTAGGATCAAAAGTTCCTGTTACCACCACTGTATTTAGAGATTCATAAGAAGTCTCTAAGACAAAATCAGCAGTACTATTATTCTCAGAAACAAAAAAATGTTGACTCTTTTTTTGGTAACCCAAGCAAGAAATTGTGATTAAGTGTGTGCCTTTGGAAAGATTTTCAACAACAAAAAAACCTTTTTTGTTGGTAAACGTGTTTTTGTGTTGGTTGTCTATATGTATGATTGCAGCTTCAATAGGAGCCTGTTCTCTATTGCGTACCGTTCCTGTGAACTGTATTTGTGAAAACATGACATTAGAGATAAACAAAATAAAAAGAACAAAAAAAGATTTCATCATTGTAAAATTCTTAAAAAGATTCATAAAATTTAAAAATAAGACTGTAATTTTAAGGATAGTAAAATTAAGAGTCGTCAAAAATATCAAAAAAAATGAATTCTTTTGTTTGTTTTCGTTCATTGAAGAATAACAAACATGTTTATACAACACCTTATATTCCTATTATACTCTAAAAAAATGATAAAAACCTCTAAAATCAACACGTACTTTTGCTTTTTTCTTTGTTTTATTTTTGTCTCTTTTGCTTTGTTGCAATTGAATGATCCTGATCCATTGACTTGGTTTTCTATTTATTTTTTGATTAGTGGTTTTTGTGTGTTGGTTCCTTTTGTAAAGGTACAGAAGCTTTTGTTAAAACTAGTTATTCTTGGGTTGTCGGTGTATGCTATCACGTATTTTAAGTATGTATGGGGGTGGTTGCAAACCAGTCATAAAGAAGAGATTTTTGGGAAAATGGTGTATGAAAAACCTTATTTAGAAGGATCAAGAGAATTTTTAGGTTTGGTGATAGGAATTGGAGCCATGGTTTATCTAAATAGTGTCAATAACAAAGAGTGAGTAAATCAAATCTTATGCGTTAAATAAAGCTCTTTTGAGCGGACTAGAAACGTCAATAAAATCTTGTTAAACTTGTCTGTTATTTTTCATTGAAAAAAAACAAACAGATTTTAAGTTGTAATCTTTATTTTTATCGTTTATAAAACGTTTTTTGATTAAAGAGTATTTGTTTTTTATAGGGTTATTTTGCATAATACATCTAAAAAAAGCTCTTTGATTGTTAAAAAAACAATCATAAAAACAACAAACCAAACATGAATAATAAAACACACTATTTACTATTGGCTTCTTTTGCGCTTTTGGTCAATTGTAAAAAAGAAGAGAAAACGTATTTTGATAACAAATACACCAAGCCTGAAATTATCAAAGAAGCTTCTGCAGCTTTTCAGTCACCAGAAGAAAGTTTGGAGTCTTTTTATTTGCCAGACGGTTATCAAATAGAATTGGTAGCTAGCGAACCGATGATAGACGAGCCGGTTACTATTGCTTGGGATGGAGATGGAAAAATGTATGTGGCAGAAATGAATACCTATATGCAAGATGTAGATGGAACAGGAACCAATAGGTCTATCAGTAAAATAAAACAATTGATAGACGTAGATGGAGATGGGAAAATGGACAAGAGTACGGTATTTATAGATAGTTTGTTATTGCCTCGTATGATCCTTCCTTTGGGAGATGGAGAATTGATTGTGAATGAAACGTATTCATACGATTTGTGGAGTTACAAAGATACCGATGGAGATGGTGTAGCGGATACTAAAAAACGTGTGTATTACAATCCCAACCGAAGAGGAGGGAATTTAGAGCACCAACAAAGCGGTTTGTTGTGGAATTTAGACAACTGGGTCTATACTACTTACAATCCAATTCGTTTCAAATTTACCAAAGACGAAGTGATTGCAGATTCTTTGGATCACATGCCAAGAGGGCAGTGGGGATTGACACAAGACGATTTAGGTGTGATGTATTATTCCACCGCAGGAGGAGAAAATCCAGCATATGGATTTCAAAACCCAGCACCTTACGGAGATTACAGTCCAAAAGAAAGGTTAGAAAAAGGATTTATGGAAACGTGGCCTATTGTAGGAACTCCAGATGTGCAAGGAGGACCATTTCGACTGAAAAAGGATGGAACTTTGAATCATTTTACAGGAGTTGCGGGACAAGAAATTTATAGGGGACACAAATTACCCAAAAGTATGTATGGAGATTTGTTTATTCCAGAACCTGTAGGTAGGTTTATCCGAAGAGCGAAAGTAAATACCATAGATGGATTGAAGGTCTTGTCAAACCCTTATTTTCAAACAGAATTTTTAGGATCTACAGATTTGAATTTTAGACCAGTATGGTCTTCTACAGGACCTGATGGTACTTTGTACGTAGTGGACATGTATAGGGGAATTATTCAAGAAAGCAACTGGACTCGTAAAGGGAGTAAAATAAGACCGGTTATAGAACGCAAAGGCTTGGATAAAAATATAGGAAGAGGGCGAATTTACAGAATTGTACACAAAGATATTCAGCCAGATAAAAAACCAGAATTGTTATCTAAAACAGCGAAAGAATTAATTCCATACTTAGGACACAGAAACGGATGGTACAGAAATACTGCTCAAAAGTTGATCATTTTAAAAGGTGATGAATCTGTGGTTTCTACGTTAAAAGATCTAGCAATGGACAATGAAAGCTTGTGGAACAAATGGTTTGGAAATGATGACAAAGATTATGGATTGGAAAGAATTCACGCTTTGTGGACCTTAGAAGGTTTGGGGATTGTTGATTCAGAAATGCTACAACAGAAAATGCAAGATCCAGATGCTAGAGTACGTGTTACTGCTATACGTTTGAGTGAACGTTTCATGAAAAATGGGGAAAAGGACTTTTTAAAAAATTACGAGCAATTGGCAGAAGATCCTTCTATAGAGGTTGTGCATCAATTGGCTTTGAGTTTGAAATATAGTGAAACGCAAAAAGCAACGTCTTTATTAAAACAAATTCAATCTAAGTATTCAGAAAATCAAGTGGTTTCTCATGCTATCACAGAAAGTTTAAAAAAGGATGACGAAGTATTGTTGGCTTTGCAAGAACGTATCAAACACCGAGCTTCTGGAGACAAAACAAGTATTTTAAAAGGTTATGATATTTACAATGGATTGTGCATTACTTGTCATGGTAATGATTTGAGAGGAGCTCAAAATGAAGACGGTTCTTTGGTAGCACCATCTTTGATTGGTAGCAAGCGTGTGATGGGAGACAAACAAAAATTGATTAAAATATTGCTGAACGGTTTGATAGGAGAAGTAGATGGAAAAGATTATGGAGTCATGATGTCTTTAAAAAGTAACGATAACGAGTGGATTGCAAATGTGTTGAGTTATGTTAGAGCAATGAATGACAAAGGTGCTGTCAAAAGTTGGGGAGATGTAGGGAAAGTAAGACAAACAAACAAAAGAAAAGAATATTGGACCTTAAAAGAATTGGAGGCTGAATAAGCTGTCTTTTAACATTCTTTTTAAAAACGCTTCGTAAATACGAAGCGTTTTTTTGTACGGTATCTCGATACACTTTTTATTTTCGTTCCACTTCAACAAATCGCACTCGAACTGACAGTAGTATTGTCACTTCGAGTGAATTTCAGGAATGTAGTGGATAAAATTAGTATCGAGAAGTTTAATGCTATTGGAGTGTTCAAGATAGCAAGTTTCTCGATACACGATTTATTTTCGTTCCACTTCAACAAACCGCACTCGAACTGTCAGTAGTATTGTCACTTCGAGTGAATTTTAGCAGCGTAGCGGATAAAATTAGTATCGAGAAGTTTAATGTTTTTTGTGGTGTTCAAGATAGCAAAGTTCTCGATACACACTTTGTTTTCGTTTCACTTCAACAAACGGCACTCGAACTGACATGGTTGTCACTTCGAGTGAATTTCAGGAATGTAGCGGATGAAATTAGTATCGAGAAGTTTAATGCTATTGGAGTGTTCAAGATAGCAAGGTTCTCGATACACGCTTTATTTTCGTTCCACTTCAGCAAACCGCACTCGAACTGACAGTAGTGTTGTCACTTCGAGTGAATTTTAGAAGCTTAGCGGATGAAATTAGTATCGAGAAGTTTAAAGTTATTGGAGTGTTCAAGATAGCAAGGTTCTCGATACACACTTTATTTTCGTTTCACTTCAATAAATCGCACTCGAATTGACAGTATTGTTGTCACTTCGAGTGAATTTTAGAAGCGTAGTGGATACATGTTTTATTTTGGTTACACTTTAATAAACCGCACTCGAACTGACAGTATTGTTGTCACTTCGAGTGAATTTTAGCAGCGTAGTGGATAAAATTAGTATCGAGAAGTTTAATGCTATTGGAGTGTTCAAGATAGCAAGGTTCTCGATACACGCTTTATTTTCGTTTCACTTTAACAAACCGCACTTGAACTGACAGTTGTGTTGTCACTTCGAATGAATTTTAGAAGCGTAGCGGATGAAATTAGTATCGAGAAGTTTAATGCTATTGGAGTGTTCAAGATAGCAAGGTTCTCGATACACGCTTTGTTTTCGTTTCACTACAATAAGACCGCACTCGAACTGACAGTAGTATTGTCACTTCGAGTGAATTTTGAGAACGTAGCGGATAAAATTAGTATCGAGAAGTTTAATGTTATTGGAGTGTTCAAGATAGCAAAGTTCTCGATACACACTTTATTTTCGTTCCACTTCAATAAACTGCACTCGAACTGACAGTAGTATTGTCACTTCGAGTGAATTTTGAGAACGTAGCGGATACACTTTTTATTTTCGTTTCACTTCAACAAACCGCATTCGAACTGACAGTATGGTTGTCACTTCGAGTGAATTTTAGAAACGTAATGGATGAAATTATTATCGAGAAGTTTAATGTTTTTGGAGTGTTCAAGATAGCAAGGTTCTCGATACACGATTTATTTTCGTTCCACTTCAATAAACTGCACTTGAACTGACAGTATGGTTGTCACTTCGAGTGAATTTTAGGAACATAGTGGATACAATTAGTATCGAGAAGTTTAATGTTATTGTTGTGTTTAAGATAGCAAGGTTCTCGATACGCGCTTTATTTACGTTTCACTTCAACAAACCGCACTCGAACTGACAGTATTATTGTCACTTCGAGTGAATTTTAGAAGCGTAGCGCATGAAATTAGTATCGAGAAGTTTAATTTTTTAGGGGTGATCAAGATAGCAAGGTTCTAGATACACGTTTTATTTTCGTTCCACTTCAACAAACCGTACTCGAACTGACAGTAGTGTTGTCACTTCGAGTGAATTTTAGAAGCGTAGCGGATACAATTAGTATCGAGAAGTGTTTGTATGGTTAAAATATTTTTTTCGCTAAATTAGGTAGCTTTTCAAATTCATTATTTATGAGAGCCTCTTTTTTAGCTTTAGACCATTTTTTTATTTGTTTCTCTGTTGAGATAGCAACTTCTACATTTGTAAAAGTAGCGTAGTAGGCTAGAGAAATAGGCAGTCTATTGGAGGTGTAACTATTAAAATATTTTCCGCTTTCATGTTCTTTTAATCTTCTTGTTAAATTATTGGTAATACCCGTATAATAAGTTTTATCAGCACAAAGTAAAATGTAAACATAATATATCATAGCAGTCTTCAAGATACAAATTCTAACCCATATAAAATATGGTTCTCGATACACGCTTTATTTTCGTTTTTCTCCAACAAACCGCACTCGAACTGACAGTATGGTTGTTGTCACTTCGAGTGAATTTTAGGAACGCAGTGGATGAAATTAGTATCGAGAAGTTTAATTGTTTAGCTAATGTTGTTGGGGTGTTCAATACAACAAGGTTCTCGATACATGCTTTGTTTTCGTTTCACTTCAACAAACCGCACTCGAACTGACAGTATGGTTGTTGTTACTTCGAGTGAATTTTAGGAGTGTAGCGGATACAATTAGTATCGAGAAGTTTAATTGTTTAGCTAATGTTGTTGGGGTATTCAATACAACAAAGTTCTCGATACACGATTCATTTACGTTTCACTCCAACAAACCGCACTCGAACTGACATTTTATTGTCACTTCGAGTGAATTTTAGGAGCGTAGTGGATGAAATTAGTATCGAGAAGTTTAATGTCATTGGAGTGTTCAATACAACAAAGTTCTCGATACACGTTTTATTTTCGTTTCCCTTCAACAAATCGCACTCGAACTGACATTTTTTACATTAGGAAAGGTTGAAAAACACAAACATGCACCTGTGGTTGTACCTGTATCTGTAACTTCGTTGAAAGAAATTAACGAGTGTTTAGGATTTTGCACTTTTTGGGAGCGTTTGGATCTGAAAATAGTCACCAACAATAGAGTGAAAAAATGGAAACGGTTCTCTTTTTAAAAGCACTGTATCTTTTGACGCAAAGAAACGGTGTTCTTACAGAAAAGATACGGTGATTTTACCTAAAAGTAACGTACAAATTTAAAAAAGATACGTTGCAATTTTGTCAAAAAAGAGGATAAAAGGACCCAAAAAAATCCTCTACTTAAAAAAAGTAAAGGATTTTTTTCTAACTTGCTTATGTCAACGAATGCAAGTTTTTTGCTTCAAATACCAATGCTAAGCAACCAATCTGAATTTTAGGTTGTTTAGCATTTCTCTCAAACGCACATCAGGTCTAAAATTAAGATGTGCTTTTTTAATCAAGTGTACCGAGACTTCTTCTTGGGTAGCTACACCTGAAGTTTTGACACCTACCTGAAAAGAACCCAATTTGTCTAACTTTACAATTTTACCTTGTTGCAATTCATCCATAATGTTGTGCACCAAAGATAAAATAACTGCATAACAATCTGCTTCTCTTACCGTGCTTTGGTTGGCAACCAAATAGGCCAAGCGTTCTAAATCTACTGTTCCTGTAGTTACTGCTTGGGCATAAAACTTTTTTTCCGCTGTAAGGTCTTGCGGATTTACCTTTTGAACGGGTTTAATTTGTACCATTCTATATGTATTTAAGTGACTCTCATACGGAGAGGCTCTAACAATTTGTAGAGCAACTTAAAGATAAGATTTAATCCTTCAGTTAACAGGCTGATTGATTGGTGTTTAGCGTGGATAACTTTTTGGAAAGTCATATAAATATGGTATAACTCACTCTATTTCAGATGTTTGTTGGTTTTGTATATGTGGGTATATCTGTTAAAAACTTTTTTAGCAACATTTTATTTGCAGCAATTTGTATTTTTTTCACTAGTAAATTTCACTAACCCTAGGGGCAAATTCAATCAAATTTTAGGAGAAAATTGTTTGAAAAAGTCGGGAACTGCTCATAAAGATCTTTTTTGAACGGTTTTTTGGATTGAAAAAAAGAAAAATTAAAGGTTAAGAGCTTTGTTAAAGATGTTAACTTTTGTTAAAAATTATTTTTTTTTGATTTAAACGAATTCTCAATACAAAAATTTTAGAATAGAGGCCTTCTCGTTTCGGATTTCACAAAAGTGATGTACAACTGCGATATGATGGTTTTTTGAAAAGGAATATTTTGTATCATTACAACTTGAAAAAAGATAGATTGGCAGTCAAAAGCAAGTGTGGTGTAGGTGAGTTGTTTTTGAAAGCAATGGTTCAAGACAGTTTTTTAGAAAAAAGTAAAATTATGAATGTTAGGTGTTTTTTACATATGTTTATGTTAATTTAAAAGCTGTTTATTCAAATAAATATGTTTGTTTTGTTGAGGAATGTCAATAGAAAATAGGGTAACTCTTTCGTTTTAAAAGTCTTATTAACTGTTTTTTTTTTAACAATAAATTAGAATGGAAATGTAGCTTTAAACATTTGTAAATAATATATTTGACAATATATTCTAAAAAGTATTTTTAATTAAAAACATATAATATTAGGAATCAAACAAGCTGTCAAGTAATATTGAAATCTGTATTTGATATTATATATGCTGAATACCCAATCGATGAAATAAATAGGGTTTTAGTCTTATGTTAATACTGAAAAATAATATTTTAGGACGACTAAAATTTAGGAGAATTAAAAAAAATGAAATGTTGTTTTAGTTTAATTCCATAGAGCCTGAAACAACAAAGCAGAGATAGAATAAATAATTTATTATAATAATTAAGATTTTGAGTACAGCCAATAAAGTTCTTAAAAATACAGGTTTTTTATATGCCAAAATGGGGATAACAATGTTTATTTCTCTATATACAACCAGGTTGGTGTTAAACGGATTAGGAGCTGTTGATTTTGGTATTTTTAATGTAGTTGGTGGAGCAATTGCTATGCTAGGTTTTTTACATGCAGCTATGGCTGGAGCTACCCAACGTTTTATGTCGTTTTACGAAGGAAAGGGAGAATTAAACAAGCAGAAACAAATTTTTAATGTTAGTTTGGTGTTGCATTTTTTTATTGCTTTGATATTAGGATTGGTGTTATTAATAGCGGGGTATTTCTTTTTCAATGGAGTTTTAAACATACCCGAAGCTAGAATATATGCTGCTAAAGTAGTTTATACTTCTTTAATTGTGAGTACGTTATTTACAGTAATGTCTGTACCTTATGAAGCAGTTTTAAATGCACATGAAAACATGTTGTATTATTCTATAGTAGGGGTTTTGGAATCTTTACTAAAGCTTACTGTTGCTTTGGTAATTGTAAACTATGTAGGTGATAAGTTGGAATTGTATGGAATTCTTATGGCTTGCATACCTTTGGTAGTGTTAACAATCATGCGGATTTATTGTCATAAGAAATATAGAGAATGTGTTATTGCTCCTAAACGTTTTTGGAATAAACTTTTAATGAAAGAAATGGCTTCTTTTGCAGGATGGAATTTGTTAGGGAATGGTAGTGGGTTGATTGGTAACTATGGGAATGCTTTGGTAGTAAATCATTTCTTTGGTGCTGTAGTAAATGCAGCTTTGGGTGTTGCAAATCAGTTAAATGGGCAGTTGATGGCTTTTTCTAATAATATGATAAAAGCTTTAAATCCAGTTATTGTTAAAAAACAAGGAGCAGGGGATCAAAAGTCAATGATGTATTTTTCTTTGTTAGGTAGTAAGATGTCTTTTTTAATTCTGGCTTTTTTTGCTATACCTGTAATTGTAGAAACTCCTTATATTTTAAAACTATGGTTAAAGCAAATTCCCGAGTGGACAATAATATTTTTAAGATTAGCTTTGTTTCAAAGACTATTGGAACAATTAACTGTTACGCTTACAACCTCTTTAAATGCACATGGAAATATAAAAGGGCTGAATATATCAAGTCTAGCTTCAAATTTATTACCGCTTATAGTTCTCTACCTATTGTTTGTTAATGGTTTTCCTCCCTATTGGTTGTATATAGTTACTATCGCTTTAATGGTTGTGTTGGGAACAGGATTTAAGGTGTATTTCTGTATAAAATTATGCTCGTTAAAATTAAAAGACCTGTTTAGAATAGTAATATTACCTTGTGTTTTTGTTTTTACAAGTGCCATAGTGAGTGGTTATTTATTATGTTTGGGTATTAATGAAGGTTTGTTGCGTTTGGTTTTGGTAGTTTTGGTGTCATTCGTAGTGTTTTCAATTTCAAGCTATTTAGTTTTAAATAATAAAGAGAAAGAAGTAATTATAGGCTTAAAGGATAAAATAATTAAAAAAAAGTAGCACTATGACTAGTAGAATAGATGTAAAACATATACCCAAAGGTCAATCGTTTTTTCAAATGGGAGTAGACCATTTGCCTACTTGTAGTTATAAAACTCGATTCCTTTTTAAGTTAAATGAGAACACGATTGTAAGAAGGTTTTTTGTTCAAAAAATATTAAAAAGGCGATTAGGATTACATAACTCTGTATCTTTTAATAATAAGTTTAGAACCACTTCTAATAATTTAAGGGTTGGTAAAAATGTAGGATTAGCAGATACATTGATTTTATCTTATGCACCTGTATCTATAGGTGATAATTGTTCATTTTCTTATAGAAATGTTCTAATAACTTCTACACATGATTTTAGTGACTTTTCAAAAGTAATTGTAAAACCTATTACCATTGGGAATAACGTGTGGATAACGACTAATGTAACTATTTTACCAGGTGTTACTATAGGAGATAATACTGTAATAGGAGCAGGGGCTGTTGTTACTTCAGACATACCATCAGGAGTATTTGCTGCAGGAAATCCTTGTAAAGTAATTAAAGAAATAGATTTTAAAAAATAATAATATGACCAGTTACTCTATATTAGTAAACACTTGTGATAAATTTGATGATTGTTGGGAGCCCTTTTTTAAATTATGGAAAGAGTTTTGGCCAGATTGTAAAGGCAGTTTATACTTAAATACAGAATACAAAGAGTATGCTTATGAAGGTTTAAGTATAGAGTCTTTAAAAGTCTGTGAAAGGAATAATTTCCCTAAAACACAAAGAGCTACATGGAGTCAGTGTTTAAAATGGGCTTTAGAGGCTATAGAAGATGATATTGTATTGTATTTACAAGAGGATTATTTTTTAAAAGATACTGTAAAGAATGAGGAGGTTGAGTACTATGTTTCTTTAATGGAGAGTCATAAAAATATACAATGTATTCAATTAACAGATCAAGCTGTTGTTGCAGATGGAGACTCTGAATATAAAGATTTAAATAAAGTTAAATTCAAGCAAAGATATAGAGTTTCATGTCAGGCAGCATTGTGGAGAAAATCTGAATTACTAAAATTAATAAGAGAATATGAGGATGCTTGGGAGTTTGAGGAGTTTGGTTCGTTAAGGTCAGAGGTTCTAGAAAGTGAATATTATGTTGTAGACACAAATTATGTAAAACTGAATACATATGAAATAATTCCTTATGTATTTACAGGAATTGTTCAAGGAAGATGGTTTGAAGAAGTAGTTCCTTTATTTAAAAAGTATGGTATAGAGGTTGATTTTTCTAAGCGTGGTTTTCTTAAAGATGCAAAGAAAAAACCGTTTTTTAAAAGAGTGAAGTATAGATTAAATAAATTACCTAAAATAGTTAGAAATAACAGAGAGTTAAATTTATTAAGAAAGAAAAAGTAAGTAGTTCGTTAACAAACTATGAACTACCTTATATAGATTTAAAAATATTTAGTACTATGAAGAATAGTAAAAATAATGCAATTGTTAATTTAAGAGTGCTTAGTTTGTTACAAGTCTTTTTGTTACATTACTTTGCTGGTTTAGGAATGAGAAATTTTTTGTGGGTTTTCTCCATAGCTGTTCCTACTTTTTTATTGATGAGTGCCTATTTATACGGGTTAAGAGAACAAAATACTGTTTCTTTAGGTTGGTCTTTTCTTAAAAAAAGATGGTGGGCATTATCAAATACCTATTATTTATTTTTAACGTTCGTGTTTTTATTTTATTTAGTATCTGATTACGTTCAAATAAAAACTTATATAGTATCATTTTTAGCGGGGCTTGCTTATATTACAAATTTTGGATATTATTTACCAGGTTGTGGACACTTGTGGTTTATGCAAGTTTTGATGCTGTGTTATATTGTCTTGGCTTTTTTTGGGAAAAACAGTATTGTCAAAGCATGGTTTAGTTCTTCAATAAAAACAAGTTTTTTATTTTTAGGTCTATTAATATTAGGATTTGTTTATCGAGGAAATATTTTAGTTTACTTGTTTTTTTATATGTGGTTGTATTTTAATGCTAATAAACTTAAGCTTCTTATAGAAAGTATGAATACATATTTGATTGTATTTCTCTTAATTATAGGCTATTGTTTATTGTATACCGAATATGCAACAAATTACAATTGGGGTATTTATATTAAACATTTTCATACTTGTATCATGGCATTATTAACTATTGGAGTGTTTGTAAAGTATAAGGTATTAGGTTTTGAGAATAAGGTAATTGTATATATTGGTACCTTAGCTATGGAAATATATTTAATTCATCATTTGTTTGTGTTTTCAGAACCAATATATGTGAGTTTACCAATTACCATTGTTTTGTCTATAATTTTACATTGGTTATCAAATAGCTTAAAGAATAATAAAGCAAAGTGATTTATACTTTACTTAGTTTTAAAATATAAAATTATGACAAAAAAAAATAATTCAAATTACGGAATGAATAATACAAGCGCACTTAAAATTATTATATTAAAAACTCTAAGGAAACTTTATATTAAAGCTTTTTCTCCAATAATTGGTGAAAAGCCAAAATGCGAGACAAACCCAGACAGTGTTTCTGAAATTATTTATAAGGAATTAATGCATGATAAGCCATCAATGGTTGCTAGATTTGGTTCAACAGAATTAAGTATGTTAGTTAATTACATCGGGATTATAAAGGCTGATAAAAATATATATAAATATATTAATGGAGAAGGAACTCCATGGTGGTGGGAGTCAAAAAGAATGAATCAAATGCAAAATTGGAGTGGTTTTTTTCCAGCAACGGAAGATAAAATAACTCAATTTTGTGAATTAATGGTACAGGATATAAAAGAGGTTGATATATTAGGAAGTTGGTTAGCAGATGAGAATTATTTCTTAAAACAAATGAGCTGCATATTAGTTCAAAGAGAAATTCAAAACCCTTTTTTTACAAAAAAGCCATGGACTAAAGCTTTGAATGGAAAAAAAGTATTGGTCATTCACCCATTTGCTGAGTTAATAGAGCATCAGTATAGTAATAGAAGAGAATTATTGTTTAAAAATAAAGATATACTTCCAGAATTTGAATTACATACAATAAAAGCTGTACAAACTTTAGGAGGGAAACATCAGGTTTTTAAAGATTGGTTTGAGGCTTTGAATAATATGAAAAAACAAATAGATGAAGCTGATTATGATATATGTTTAATAGGTGCAGGAGCTTATGGTTTTCCATTGGCTGCACATGTAAAGAGAAACGGAAAAAAAGCAGTACACTTGGGAGGTTCGTTACAATTATTATTTGGAATTAAAGGTAAACGTTGGGAAGATCCAAATTATAATAAAGATTATAATTATGCTGCATTGATGAACGAGTATTGGGTTAGACCTGGTGATAAATTCCTACCCGAAAATGCGAACAGTGTTGAAGGTGCTTGTTATTGGTAATAATGTAAGTGTATATTTATGTTTATTAAAAGGATAGAGATTATAAAGTATTTGTTGCCATCATTAGTCTTGTTTTTGACTTTGGTGTCAGCTAATCAATGGAATAGGCTTCCGATAGGGAATACTTTTGTAGTTTGGTTGATTAGTATAAGTATTATAATTGCCATTTTATTTTATAAAAGAAAGTTTTTTAACCCTTCAAATAAACAGGATTATCTGATTGTATTAGTCTATTTTATCTGGTTAATTATATCTATTGTTCGAGGGTGCTTTGTCGCTTCAAATTATTGGGAATGGAAACAACTAATCGTTGGTAGTTTAAATTTAAGTTTACCTATTTGGGTGTATGTTTTTTCTATTCCTTGGTTGTTAAAAAATGTTTTAAAATTTTGGTTAAAATATGCAATTCCTATTTTTATTTTTTTCTTTATATGGTCTCTAAGAGTAACAGGATATCAGTTTTATTTAGGACCTGTTTTTTTAATAGGTTGTTTTTTACCACTAGGTATACCTAGAAAATGGTTTCTAATTGTTTTGGGCTTATTGTTTTTAATGTTAATTATTGATTTAGGGTCTAGAAGTCAAGTTATAAAAGCATTTCTTTCTATATCTTTTTCTGTAGGTTTGCTATTTAATAAGATACTTACTAATAAACTTTTACAAACAGGAGCTATTGTATTTGTCGTATTACCAGTTTTGTTGCTATTTCTTGGAATAACAGGACAATTCAATATTTTTAAAAATTTAAGCGTAAATGAAGGACACGAAAATGTGGTAAAAGAAGGTGAAGAAGATTTGTCTGCGGATACTCGAACCTTTATTTATCAAGAGGTTATATCTTCTGCCATTAAGCATAATTACGTTTGGTGGGGGCGTACTCCTGCTAGAGGTAATGATTCTAGATGGTTTGGTAGAGGAATAGCCAAAGATTTAGGTGTGGATAAAGAAGAAAGACATTTTAACGAATTATGTTTTCCGAATGTTTTTACATGGCTAGGTTTTGTAGGGATGTTTATGTATTGCTTGATTTACTTAAAAAGTATCTATTTAGCTTTATATAAGTCAAATAGCATCATTTTAAAAATGATTGGAGTTTATATAGCTTTTCGTTTTTTTTATGGTTGGATTGAGGATGTAAATATTTTTGATATTTCAAGTGCTGCTCTTTGGATGTTTATAGCAATGGGGTATTCAGTTGAGTTTAGGAAAATGTCTAATGAAGAATTTAAAATTTGGGTTAAAAGTATATTTAAATCACTTTAATTTATGAAAATAGGAATTGTATCATTAATGAATATTAATGCATTGTCAGAGTTGTTTCCAGATGAAAACTCTAAGGAAGTTTTAAAATTAAATGCAAGAAATTTAGTAGCTACAGCTGTACATACATTAATTAAGTCCTTAGTAAGTGAAGGTCATTTTGTAAGGGTTTTTACTCTATCTAAAAATAACTTTTATTTAAAAGGGAAAGGTATAGAACTATATGGAATAGAGTTTTATGATGGTTACCCAATTAAATATTTATGGGGTGATTTTATTGATAGTAAAAGAATTAGAAGACAACTTAAAAATAATATTTCTGATTTGGATGTTATACATGCCCATTGGACTTATACTTTTGCTTTTGCATCTAAATTTTATACAACGCAGATACCTGTATTTTGTACAGTGAGAGATTGGGCTACATATATTTGGAAAATAGAGTCAACAAAAAATAAAATTACTTGGAGTTTTAGGTGTATTTTAAATGAGTTAGTGTTGAATAATAAAAAAGTGAATTTTATAGCAAACTCACCATATACAGCAGCAAGGATTGAAAAAAAATATGGGATTAAGGTTCCTATAATTCCTAATCCAATAAATCAATCTTTTCTTAGATATGATAAGACAACTATACCTGAAAATTTAGAGATCATATGTATTTCTTCTAGTAATGATAAGCGTAAAAATGTGAGAACATTATTGCTTGCTTTCCAACAACTTTTGATAAAATACCCTCATGCGCATTTATCATTAATAGGAGAACCTTTCACTAAAGAAAGTGAGAGTATGCAGCTATGGGAAAAAGAGGGAATGCTAAAAAAAGTTAGTTTAGTTGGTTTAGTAAATCATAGTGAATTACAAAAATATCTTGATAAAGCTAGAGTTTTTGTAAGCCCATCATTAGAAGAAACCTTTGGAAATACCCTATTAGAAAGTATGGCTAGAAAAATTCCTATTGTTGCTGGAATATCTTCAGGAGCTATACCTTATGTTTTACAACATGGAGAGTTAGGGTATTTGTGTGATGTTTCCAATCCAAACAATATATATAAAACGATTGAGTATGTTTATTTAAACCCTGAAAAAGTTGAAAAAATTACTGAAGTTGCTTTTGATGTTTTAAATTCAAAATACTTAGATAAAAAAATTACTGAAAAACACATCGAGTTATACAAAAGTGTATTAGACAATCGAAAATAGAAATGTAAGTAATTAATTTTTGAAATATATGAAAAATATAGCCGTATTGTTAACTGTTTATAATCGTAAAAAAGAGACCTTAAACTGTTTGCAACAAATATACAATCAACACCTAAATAAAGAATATAATATTGACGTGTATCTAATAAATGATGGTTGTACTGATGGTACTCCAGATTTAGTACAACAATTATATCCAAATGTTAAAATTATTAATAGTGAAGGGGATTTGTTTTGGAATAGAGGTATGCATTTAGCTTGGAGTATTGCAGCTAAGAAAAAAGAATATAACTTTTATCTTTGGTTGAATGATGATACCCAACTTAAAAACAATGCTCTTAATATTTTATTAGAAACATCGGCAGGGCTAGATGATCAATCTATTGTAATTGGTTCTACCCATGCTATTCAAAATAATATGGAACTAACTTATGGAGGGAGGAGTTTAAACCAAGGATTAATTTTACCGAAAAATGAGATCATAGCCTGTGATTATTTTAATGGAAATATTGTGTTGATTCCAGAATTTGTATATAAAAAAGTTGGGATGAATGATCCTATTTTTCATCACGCATTGGGTGATTTTGATTACGGATTACGAGCTCGAAAAAAAGGGGTGACAATGTATATTGCACCTGGTTTTTTAGGTGCTTGTGATGCTCATGAAAGTTTGGCAACATGGTGTAACCCTAATAAAACATTTAAGCAAAGGGTAAAAGCGTTTCGTTCCCCACTAGGTAATAATCCTGAGGAACATTATATTTATGAGAAAAGACATTATGGTACTATAATAGCGGTTTTTCATTATTTTACAAACCACTTAAGAGTCGTATTCCCTTCATTATGGGATAAAAAAATTAAACCATGATTTTGAAATTAAAAAATAGAATGAAACAAGCAAGAAATTTATTGCTTTTAGTTTCTAAAATACACAATATAATCAACTTTAATAATAGTTGGAAATATAGAATTAAGAATAATATTAAATTAGAAGGTTCTTTTTTAAAAAAAACTAAGTTTAATATTAAAGGGCATAATAATACAGTAATAATAGGAGAGAAGGCGAGATTAACGAATTGTGAAATTGTAATTATAGGTAATAATTGTAAAATAGAAATAGGTACTGGGAGTACTATAATTTCAAATACTGTGTTATGGTGTCAAGATGATAATTCTACTATAAATATTGGAAACGATTTTACAATGGAAGGAGGACATATTGCTTCTACAGAAGGTGAGTTAATTAGAATTGGTAATGATTGCATGTTTTCGGGTGAAATTGAAATTAGAAATGGAGATAGTCATTCTATGGTTGATAATCTGACGAAACAAAGATTAAATCATGCAAAACCAGTGTTTATTGGGAATCATGTATGGTTAACTGCAAACGTAAAGGTTTTAAAAGGAGCTTCAATACCTTCTAATTCAATTATTGGTAACTCAAGTATTGTTAGTAAAAAACTGTGTTGTGAAAATGCTGTATATGCTGGAATTCCATGTAAGATAGTAAAAGAAAATATGAATTGGGACAGACAAAAATTATAATAGTATATGAAAAAAATAGTAGTATTTCATCCAGCATTAGCTCCTTATCGTTTAGACTTTTTTAATTCAATTCATAAAAGTTTTAATGCTAAATTTTATTTTTCTGAATCTAATGTTCCAACTCAAAAATTTAATCAAGATAGTCTTAAATCTCAAGCAAATTTTAAAATCAATTTTTTAAACAAAGGTTTTACTATTAAAAGAAGAGTCTTTAGGTTTGGTATTTTAAATATTCTAAAGAATGATAAACCAGATATTGTTTTGGTGAGTGAATTTGGGCCTGTAACCATATCTACATATTTACATAAATTTTTATTTTTCAATAAAATAAAAATTTACACAATATGTGACGATAGTGTTGATATAGCTAAAGACTGCAAAGGTTTAAGGAGGTTGTTAAGGAATTATTTTGTTTCAAGGTTAGATGGAATTGTTTTCACTAATAAAGAGGTTAGCGATTGGTATAGTTCTAATTTAAACATGAATGCAAAATCATTAATCTTCCCTATAATAAGAGATGAATTGATATTCAAAGAAAAGTTAACAAAAAGTCTAGAAATTAGTCGAGAAATAATTGATAAACATCAGTTAAAAGATAAAAAGTGTTTATTGTATGTAGGAAGATTGGTTGAAGTTAAAAACTTAGAGAGCTTAATTAAAGCTGTAGATTTAGTAAGTAATGAAATATCTGACTTTAGATTGCTAATGGTTGGAAGTGGAGAGGATGAAGTAAGATTGAAGGAATTGTCTAAGTCCTTGAGATTAACAAATGAAATTATTTTTATAGGTAGAAAAGAAGGTAACGAGTTATTGGCTTATTATAATGTTTCTAACACTTTTATATTGCCGAGTTATTATGAACCTTTTGGAGCAGTTGTTAATGAAGCTCTTATCTCTGGTAGTTATGTGTTATGTTCTAATAAAGCTGGGGCAAAAAGTTTAATAAAAAAAGGGGTGAATGGGGATGTTTTTGACCCCTTTGATATTGAGACAATGGCCAAGTTAATTATTGAAAATACTCAATACCCTAATTTAATTATTAGCAATAGTAATATGTTGGAGAATTACGAAGAAACTTTTATAAATTTTATAAAAAAAATGAATTAAAGAGTATTTAAAATTAATTTTTATGAAGAATAAAATATTGTTCTGTTTACATATACCTCCTCCTGTACATGGTTCTTCAATGGTGGGAAAATATATTAACGAAAGTGTTGTTATTAATAATACTTTTTTGACTAAGTATGTCAATCTAGGAACATCTGATAATGTAGACGAAATTGGGAAAGGGGACATTAGAAAACTATTAAAATACATTCGCATTATTTTTAAGATCTGGTATCAGTTACTTGTGTTCAGGCCTGAGGTATGCTATTTAGCAATGACGGCCAAAGGTGGTGCTTTTTACAAAGATGTAGTGATTGGTTTCCTATTAAAGTTGTTTGGTGCTCAATTGGTCATTCACTTTCACAACAAAGGGGTATCGGTAAACCAACATAAAAAACTAGATAATTTTTTATATCAAAAAATATTTAAGAATGCCAAAGTAGTTTTGTTGTCTCAACATTTGTATCAAGACATCTCAAAATACGTGATAAAAGAAGATGTTTTTTATTGTCCCAATGGAATTCCAGACTTAAAGCTTCCATTAATAGATAGGAGAAAACAAAATAATACTTCTGTTAGTTTACTCTATTTATCTAATTTGATAGAAAGCAAAGGAGTATTTATTTTATTAAAAGCTTTAGCTATCCTAAAAGAAAAAGAAATACCATTCACTTGTAATTTTATAGGAGGGGAAGGTGATATCAACAAAAACCAGTTCAATGCAAAGCTAAGAAGTTTAAATCTTCAAGAACATGTACAATATTTGGGTAAAAAATATGGAGAAGACAAACATGAGTACTTTTCTAAAGCAGATGTTTTTGTATTTCCAACATTTTATCATAACGAAACCTTTGGTTTGGTCAACTTAGAAGCTATGCAGTACAGTTTACCAGTAATTTCAACTTTTGAAGGAGGTATTCCTGATGTTGTGGTGGATGGAAAAACAGGTTTTTTGATTGAACAGCAGAACATAACTCAATTGGCTGAAAAAATCATAGAATTGTCATCTAATCCAGAAATGTGTTACCAAATGGGGAGAGATGGAAGAGTAAGGTTTCAAGAAAAATTTACGCTTGAAAGATTTGAATCCAATTTCACCTCCATTTTAAAAATAATAGCAGCTAATTAATTTTAAAAATTATAATATTTAGTAATTATTTATAGATTTTTATAGTCTGATTTGATAGAAATAGAGCCAGTATGAAACAAAAACACAAAACCCTTTCTTTATTAGAGTACAAAATATTTACAGGGAAACTAACAGATATAGACTACCGTAAAAAACAGTTGATAACTACTATCAATCAGTATTCCTATTGCATTGCAGATAATGATTTGCAATTTAAAAAAGCCTTGCAAAAATCGGACATTTTGTTACCTGATGGGATTGGAATTGTAGTGGCAGCAAAATTGCTGAGAAAACAAAAAATACAAAAAATTGCAGGTGCCGAAATCCATCAGTACTTGTTAGAGCAAGTAAACAAAGATCATGGAACTTGTATGTACATGGGGGCTTCGGAAAGCACTTTGTTAAAAATTAAAGAACGACTGTCTCAAGAATATCCCAATATAAGAGTGGCTACCTATTCTCCTCCTTACAAACCTGAATTTTCCAAAGAAGACAACCAAGCCATGATTGCGGCGGTCAATGGTTTTAAACCCTACGTATTGTTTGTAGGAATGACGGCACCCAAGCAAGAAAAATGGGCAAAGGCACATAAAGACCAGTTGGATGTAGGAACGATTTGTGCCATTGGGGCAGTGTTCGATTTTTATGCAGGAACCGTAGAAAGACCTTCGCCATTTTGGGTCAATCTAGGCTTAGAATGGTTTATACGCTTGCTAAAAGAACCCAAACGTATGTGGAGACGCTATGTCTATTACGGTCCTTTTTTTGGATACGTTCTCTTAAAAATGGGATTGCGCATCCGTAAACAAAGAAGGACAATATATAAAGAAAAACAGCAAAATACGACCCACTAAAAGTCAATAGAAAATCTTAGTTTTGCAAATAAGTAATGATGGAGGCAAACAAAAACAAAATCTATGAAAATATTTAAAAGAAAACAACTAGAGGTGGGAATACTGTTGGTGATGTTAAGCTTACAAAGCTGTGTTTATAAAAAAGACATTTTATACTTTCAAGATGCAAGTGAACTCAACCAACAAAAAGTAGAACGCCCTCAATTATACATTCAACCCAACGATATCTTATCTATTGCAATTTCTGCCCTGGTCTCCGAAACAGCAGTAGTCTATAACAAAAAATGGGCATCGGAAGGGAGCAGTGCACAACCTGTAAATAATTTAGAAATTTTAAAATTACAGGGATACTTGGTAGCCAATGACGGAAGCATTCAACTCCCTGTTTTAGGAACTGTCCAAACCGAAAACAAAACCATTAACGATCTGAGGCAAGAAATTACAAAGATGTTGGAAGAAGGAAAACATTTGGTACAACCTTCGGTGGACATTCGTTTGCTAAATGCCAAAGTAACGGTCTTGGGAGAAGTAAAAAGACCCGGAACCTACAATTTTACCGAACAAACCTTATCCATTCCCCAAGCGTTGGGTTATGCAGGAGATTTAACTGTAAAAGGGAAACGAAAAGACATTGTACTGATTCGTGAAGTACAGGGAAAAAGAAAAGTATTCCCTATCGATTTAACCCAAACCGATTGGATCAACCAAGAAACTTATTATATACAACCCAACGATGTTTTGATCATCAATCCAAACCAAGCCCAAGTAAAATCTGCTGGCTATTTGGGGAATGTGTCTAGCCTAATAGGAGTAATTTCTTTAGTAATTACAACGACGGTTTTACTAACCAATTAAAAAAGTGAAAATGACAGAAAAGGATTTTTTTGAAATGGATTTCCAAGAGGAAAAAATAGACATTAAAGAGATACTCTTAAAATATCTAAGGTACTGGCCTTTGTTTGTATTGGGGGTAGTATGTACTTGTATCTTGGCTTTTGTATATCTAAAGTTTCAAAACGATATGTACGAAGCAACAGCTAAAATACAAGTATTGGACAATGAAGACAATGCGAATTTTAGTTTGGATTTAAAAGGTTTGTTGGGAAAATCAAAAGTCAATCTAGACAACGAAATTGCAGTCATCAAATCTCATAAAATAGTGGGAGAAGTGGTAAAAGAATTAGAGTTGAATGTCAGCTACTTTGCCAAAGGTAGATTGGTTACACGTCAGGTATTTAGCCCCCCTTTTAAGGTGAGCCACCAACTCCCCATAGATAGCATACAAGTAGGGATTAGTTTTACCCTAGAGGTAAATGACAAAGGATATTTGCTAACCAACTTAAAAACGGAGCAAACCTATCAAACTCATGGTTACAATTATCAGGCAAACCATCCAGATTTCCTAGTAGAAATTAGAAATATTGGAATTCAGGACCCCGAATCTCAACAAGGTATAACCTATACTGTGGTTGTTCAAAGTTTAAAGGCTGCCACGCAAGGAATTGTAAAATCACTAAATGTTGCCTCCACTAGTGATGATAGTGACTTACTAAATTTAAGCATTCAAACACAAAATGCGAGACATTCTCAAAACATCATCAATGCTTTGATAGGGGTATACGAAAAAGACGGAATTATAGACCGTCAGAAAGTATTCAAGCGTACCATTGAGTTTGTAGATGATCGCTTTAAATACTTAGTTTCAGAGTTAGAAGAAATTGAAAAAGAGAAAAAAGACTACAAACAAGAAAACCGTGTTAGTAAGTTTGAGGTAGATGCTGGGGTGGCAATAGAAAAAAATGCAGCCAAAGAAGAAGAATTGTTCCTGATAGAAACTCAATTAGAATTAGGGGAAATGTTACAAACCTCTTTACAAAAACAAAAGAACTTTGAGTTATTACCTTCCAACATAGGGTTAGATAGTGAAACCATCAATCAACTTTCCAGCGAATACAATTCTAGTCTGTTGGAATACGAGAAACTAAAAATAAGTGCTGGGGAAAACAACCCTTATTTAAATGTATTGGCAAAAAACTTATCAGATTTAAGAAGCAACATCAATAAATCTATCAACTCTTATGTGGGGCAGTTGCAATTGCGTTTACAGAGAGCCCAAAACTCTCAAGGATTGGCCAGGACCTATTTTAAAAATTTACCTGAAAAGGAAAAGATTTTAAGAAACATAGAACGCCAACAAAATTTGAAAGAGAGTTTGTATTTACTCTTGTTGCAGAAACGAGAAGAATCGGCTATCAATTATGCGGTAGCAGTGTCTAAAATAAAAATCATAGACAATGCCATTGTCAGTCCACCAATTGCACCTAGCAAAATGAAGATTTTAGTTTTAGCTGTTTTTGCAGGAATTTTAATTCCATTAGTTTCCTTGTATATAAAATTTTTGTTAAATACTAGAATTGGAACGACGAAAGACGTAGAAAGTATTGCCAAAGGGCTGCCTGTCTTGAGTAGTATTCCTTTGTTGAAAGATGTGAAACAAATATTGACTGAAGGTGGGGAGCAGGATCGTAGTGTGTTGAAGGAGTCTTTTAGAACTTTGATCACAAACATCAAGTTTATCATCCCCAAAACAAAAGATGGTGTGGGAAAAACCTTATTGGTGACTTCTTCGGTCAAAGGAGAAGGGAAAACCTTGATTTCGTACAATTTGGCTTCTGAGATTTCCAACCATCGGAATAAAGTAATTTTGATAGGAGCCGATTTGAGAAATCCACAGTTGCACAAGTATTTGGAAATAGACAATGTGAATACAGGATTGTCCAGTTATTTGAATGACGACAATATTGAGTTGTCAGATTTGGAATTCCACCATCCCAAAGAAACCCCCAACTTGGATATTTTGTTTGCAGGTTCCATTCCTCCAAACCCGACTAGTTTGTTGTCAACACCTCGTTTTGAAGAGTTGTTAGGCGTATTGAAAGCGAAATACGATTATATTGTGATTGATTCCGCACCTACGTTGTTGGTAAGTGATACGTTGATTTTTGGAAAATTAGTGGACACCACGGTTTATGTGACAAGATCTAATTACACAGAAAAAAATATTGTGGAGTATTCCAAACGTTTGATAGACGAAAAGAAATTGAACAACGTTGGGTATGTTGTCAATGGTGTGGATGCGAGCAAAGGTTATGGTTATGGCTACAATTACAATTATGCCTACAGTTATGGGTATTCTTATGAGGATGACGATACCAAGAAAAAGAAATGGTATCATATTTTCAAACGATAAAGATTTAAAAACAAATAATCATGATACAAAAAAATGGAGGGCTGTCCCTCCATTTTTTTGTTTTTTAGTGTGATTTCATCTATAGAAATCACGAAAGAATGATATATTTCCTATCTTCGAATTAGAAAAAACAAGAGTCAGATGAAAGTTTCTGTTGTCATCGTAAATTACAATGTCCGCTATTTTTTAGAGCAGTGTTTGTTGAGTGTTGAAAAAGCTTTGCAAGGTATTTCTGGAGAAATTATTGTAGTAGACAATGTTTCTATCGATACCAGTTGTCAAATGATGAAAAAACGTTTCCCGAATGTTACCTTGGTAGAAAACAAAACAAATGTTGGTTTTTCCAAAGCAAACAATCAAGGAGCGCAATTGGCAAAGGGAGATTATGTGCTGATTTTGAATCCAGACACTGTAGTAGGAGAAAGTTTGTTTAATGAAATATTACCTTTTGCCGATGCTCAACAAGATTTGGGAGCTTTGGGGGTTCGATTGATTGATGGTACGGGGGTTTTTTTGCCAGAAAGCAAAAGAGGCTTGCCTACTCCTAAAAGATCTTTAGGAAGAATGTTGGGGATGCACAACGGAGGCTATTATGCCAATTATTTGACCAAAGACGGAATCGGTAAAATTGATGTTTTGGTCGGAGCTTTTATGCTGCTAAAAAAAGAGCGCTACTTAGAAGTAGGAGGGTTTGATGAAGATTATTTTATGTACGGAGAAGACATTGATTTGAGTTACAAATTGAACAAAGCAGGTTACACAAATTACTACTTTGGAAAATCAGTAGTCATCCATTACAAAGGAGAGAGTACTCGGAAAGATGTAAAGTATTTGAGACACTTTTACGGGGCTATGAATATTTTCTATCGTAAACATTTTAAGTTTTCAGGAATCGATGTTTTGTTGATGAAATTGGGAGTGAAGCTGTGGTTTTTGATCAAGTATTTCCAACTCTCCAACGCTCCTATTTTGATTGAAGATACACAGAAAATTCTATTTGTGGGAGATCGAGATATTTTTAACGACCTGCAACTGAACAAAGAGATTGTGAAAGTCAGCCCAAACGATACCATTAAATTGGAAGAGTTCATTCGAGAAAAGAAGATAGAGGAAGTTTGGTTTGAAGAAAAATCTATGTCATACCAAGAGATCATCAATCACATTGGAACGCATAGATTTCACAAAGTCTTATTTAAAATTTTACCCAATTCTACCAATTTTTTGATAGGTAGCAATTCTGCCGATGGTAGAGGTGAGGTTATTTTCTTGAAATAATTGGTTTTTCAAATTATGTAAGTGTTTGATTTAAAACTTGAATAGTTTGTTTTTGATGGATCCTAATGATTCTCGATACAATTTTTCGTACCTCAAAACCACTCGAATTGACATTTGGAGTTATAAATATTGTTATGTGTAGCTGATTCTCGATACAGTTTTTCGTACCTCAAAACCACTCGAATTGACATTTGGAGTTATAAATATTGTTGTGTGTAGCTGATTCTCGATACAATTTTTCATACCTCAAAACCACTCGAATTGACATTTGTTGTTGTAAATATTGTTATGTGTATAGATGATTTTCGATACAATTTTTCGTGCCTCAAAACCACTCGAATTGACGTTTTAATGTGATGAAGATTGTTCAGATAAGTGCTTTTATCAAAAAAAAACTAAAGAATAATAAATGACAATATTATTTTTTTATAGTTTCTTCTTCTTTGTCCCAACTTTTTTTGGCACGCATTTTTTTGTACACTTTGACCATCATCATTAAGATGACAGAAATCAATACAATTCCTACGACTCCCCAAATCCAATTGACAGCACTTTTTAACACGACTAAAAACACAACAGCAAATAAGATGATGGTGGCTACTTCGTTCCACAAGCGCAATTGAAAGGTGCTATATTTGCAAACGTTGTTTTGTAATTGTTTGAAAATACGATGACAGGCAAATTGGTAAAAAAACAAAGCAGCAACAAAAGATAGTTTGACCCACATCCAGCTTTGGGTTAAGAATCCAGGAGACAAGTACAACAAATAAATCGCAGTAAGTGCCGTAATAATTGCCGATGGCCAGGTAATGATGTACCACAATCGTTTTTCCATGAGTTTGTATTGCTGCTGTAAGATGATTCGAGCTTCATCAGATTTTTGTTCTGCTTCTTTGTGGTAGATGAACAAACGAACCATGTAAAAAAGTCCTGCAAACCAAGTAACCACAAAAATGATGTGTAGTGCTTTGATGTATAAATATTCCATATGTATTTAATTACGATTTTTAAGAATTACAAATTACGAATATCCTTTGTGTATTTGAGATGAAATCCTGTCAATTCGAGTGGGGTTTAGGATGAAATTGAGAAAATTGTATCGAGAAATAAGAATTGTATTACTAAAAATAGTTCTCGATACGATTTTTCGTACCTCAAAATCACTCGAACTGACATTTATATTTTCTGAAACGCACAACGAATTACTAATTGTTCATTTTAATTGCCAATTGCATTTCGTCAATTGTTAATTTTTGTCGATCCACTCATTTAGCCAATTAGTAACGACTGCTACCCAATCGTCTCGGTCGTTCAAACAAGGAATCGTGGTGAATAATTCTCCTGTATTTTCTTCAAACTCGTGTTTTGCTTCCATGCCAATTTCTTCAATGGTTTCCAAACAATCTGCTACAAATGCAGGAGTAGCAACGGCCAATTTTTTAATTCCATTCTGAGCCCTGTCATTGATGGTCAGGTCTGTGTAAGGTTGCAACCAAGGATCTTTTCCCAATCTAGATTGAAAAGAAGTGCTGTAAAATCCAGCTTTTAAACCCAGTTTTTTTGCAACCCCTTCTGTAGTCGCGTAACATTGATGGCGGTAACAGTAAGCATGTGCTTCTGATTTAGTGTGGCAACATGCACCGTTCAATTGACAGTGATTCTCGGTGACATCTGAATTTTTGATGTGTCTTTCGGGAACTCCATGGTAGGAAAACAAGAGGTGATCGTAGTCTTCTTTTTCTAGGGTTTCTTGAATGCTTTTAGACAATACATCAATGTAGGTTTGTTGGTTGTAAAATGCTGGCAAACTAGTCATTTTGATGTTTGGAAACTGTTCTCGAATGATTTTTTCTGCCAAGACCACAATGGTTTCCGTAGTTGCCATGGCAAATTGTGGGTATAGAGGAACCAACAACATTTCTGTCACGCCTTGTGCAGCCAATTTGGAAATACCACTTTCCATAGAAGGATTTCCGTAACGCATAGCCAATTCTACAGGAACTTTAATTTGTTGTTTTATTTTTGAGGTGAATTTCTCAGAAATCACAATCAATGGAGAACCCTCGTTTGTCCAAACTTTACTGTAAGCTTCTGCCGATTGTTTGGGACGAGTGTTTAAAATGATTCCTTTGACCAATAGACATCTAGTGACATAAGGAAGATCGATGACCCTACTGTCCATTAAAAATTCGTCTAAATAATTGCGGACATCTTTTACCGATGTGCTATTGGGAGATCCTAAGTTTACTAACAATATTCCTTTCATGAGAGGGTATTTTCAGTTGTGTTTAATTGTTTTGTTATTTCGTAAAGACAGACGCTAAGGCTGTTGACTACATTCATAGAAGAATTTAGGCCAAACATTGCAATATCGATACTTCCATCACATTGCAATAAAGCATCTGGGTCAATTCCGAATCGTTCAGAACCTATCAATAACGCTATTTTTGAATGTTTTGTAAAACTGTATTGATGAATGTTTTTACTGCTGTTGGTTATTTCCAAAGCCAATACCGTGTACCCTTCGGTCTTTAATTTTACGATGGTGTTGACTGTATTTTCATAAGCCTGAACTTCTAGGAATTTGTCTGTGTTTCTAGCTGTTCGTTGTACCATGCGGTTGTCCAAATCTGGAGATTGGTCGTTTCTGTAAAACTTAGAAACTCCAAAAGCCTCACAAACTCTAAGGCACATACCTACGTTTTGAGGAGTTCTCAATTCATCTGCAATCACCACAATGGGGAAGGTTTGTGGTCTTTTTTTTATGGATTCATGTGCTAATTGTTCCATCAGGCATTGTTTTGTTTGGTGAATTGTTTGGGGGTGATGCCAAATTTTCTTTTGAAAGCTGCAATAAAGTGACTAGACGTACTGTAGCCTACTTTGTTTCCAATTTCATTCACGTTCAACTTGTTCTCCAAAAGCAATTTTTTGGAATATTCTAGTTTGTAATTCAGTAGAAACGTAAAAACGGGAGTTCCGTAGACTTCTTTGAATCCTTGTTTTAGTTTTTTGATATTCAATCCCACTATTTTGGCCAATTCTTCTAACGATGGAGGATCTGCCATGTTTTCAATCATAAAGTCTTTGGCTTTTTTCAATTGAGAAACGGTATCTTCATTAGAAATAAAAGGACAATTTTCATTATTGCTATCTTCTAAATTGCTAAAATACAAGCTGAACAATTCGTATGCTTTTGCTTTTAAAAACAAATTGTCTAGAGGGGAATTGTCAGGGTTGTTGGTGATTTGATGTAGAACAACTTGTTGTGCCGGTGTGGTAGATCTAGTTTCTATGATGGGTTTACCAATTACAAAATTGTCAAAATTGAGCAAGTAATTTTCTTCGGAAGTAAATAAAGAATGAAAATACTGTACGGGAATCAACATCACAATTACTTGCGAGTTCTCAGGCATGTCAAAAAGGATGTTGGTCTCGTCTTCGTTAAAATAGACCATTCCAGACTCATTTTTTTGCAATTGAATGGCACAATGCTCCATGTTGAAAGCAACTTTGGTAGGAGTCTTTAGGCTGAAAAAAAGCTGAATGTAATTGAGCTTGGTTTTATGTATAAAATATTGATTTTCAGTAGTGTTATTTTCAATTGTCAAGAGCGAAAATAAGTTTTTTTCATCTACAAGTACTTGAGTACTTTTATCGATGTTTTGATATTTTTTAGGGTTGAAATGCATCATTTTTCATCGTTATTTTTAGTGTAGATAAGTACAAATTTAAGTTAAAAATAGCAAAATAAGGATTTAAAAAGACGTTTTTTAAAAGAGTGTAATTGAGACGATATTCTATGATTGTTGTCATATTTCACTAGACTTTACGAGTGTGTGTGGTTATTTGTATCGGTTTTAAATTAAGCCAAAAACCTTAGAGGGGTATTTATAGTTCTTATAGCGATGTTATTAAAGAAGTATTGATAGTACTTTTGTCGATACTTATTGGTGTACAGACATATGAATACAGAACAATCAGGAGGCAAACTCTATAATGTCGGAGTGAGTTATAAGAAAGCAGATGTGCAAACGCGTAGTGCTTTTAGTTTGTCAAAACAGAAGCAAATTGCATTGTTAAAAGATGCAAAAGCGAAAGGTATTGAGGGAGTTATCGTTGTTTCTACATGCAACAGAACTGAGCTGACAGGGTTTGCGAAACATCCCTTTGAGTTGATTAGTTTGTTGTGTGAATTTTCCAATGGAACTGTTGAAGAGTTTGTTCGGTTTTCAAACATTTACAAAGGTTCAGAAGCTATTCAACATCTTTTTAACATAGGAACAGGATTGGAAAGCCAAATTTTGGGAGATTATGAAATTGTTGGACAACTCAAACAATCGTACCAATTAGCACAAAAATATGGAACCATCAACACGTATTTAGAAAGATTGATGAATTGCGTATTGCAGGCTAGTAAGGAGGTGAAAAATACGACTAAGTTGAGTTCTGGTACTACTTCTGTGGCTTATGCTGCTACGCAATACATTATAGAAAATGTAGCCAATTACAATTCTCAAAGAGTTCTAGTGTACGGTTTGGGTGAGATAGGAAAAAATGCGTGTAAAAATTTGGTGAAATATACTGAGAATAACAACATACATTTGATCAACAGAACCCATTCCAGGGCATTAGAGTTTGCTGAGGTTCATGAAAATATTGCTGTCAATACATTAGAAAATCTAGATGTAGAGATTGAAGATGCGGATGTCTTGATTGTTTCTACGGGAGCAGAATTGCCAACCATCACTACTAAAAATATCAAAGAAGATAAAAAATTGTTGATATTGGATTTGTCTATGCCTGAAAATGTAGACAAACACGTAAAAGAGTTGGAGAATATTACGTTGGTCAATGTGGATCAATTGTCTAAAATTACAGACAAAACTTTGGCTCTTAGAGAAAGTGAGGTTCCCAAGGCAAAAGCCATCATTCAGAAGCACAAACAGGAATTTTCTTTTTGGTTGGATCAAAGAAAATTTACACCTGCAGTCAATGCATTAAAACTTTCTTTGCAATCCATACAAGAAGATGAACTCAACTTTCATCAAAAAAAGATAGAAGGATTCAATGCTGCACATGCAGAACAAATTACTTCCAGAATCATTCAGAAAATAACGACACAATTTGTGAAACATCTAAAAGATGAAAGCACCTCTGTAGATCAGAGTATTGAAATTGTGAGTAAAATATTTAACGCAGAGATTCCTACCAATGGATAAACCCATCAGAATAGGTACTAGAAATAGTGAATTGGCTTTATGGCAAGCACATTTGGTACAAAAACAATTACAAGAATTAGGACACACCACAGAAATTATAGAATTGTCATCTATAGGAGATGAAATTTTAGACATTCCCTTGCATCAGATTGGAAGCATGGGAGTTTTTACCAAAACATTAGATGTAGCGATGTTGCGTGGGCAGATAGACATTGCGGTAAACTCTCTAAAAGATGTACCTACTCAATTGCCAGAAACCATTGTACAAGCAGCGGTTTTGGAACGAGCCGATGTGAACGATGTTGTGGTGTACAAAGGAACAGAAGCAGATTTGTTGGCAGATGGTGCTACCATTGCTACAGGAAGTTTGCGAAGAACAGCACAGTGGTTGCACAAATACCCAACACACAACTTAACAGATCTAAGAGGAAATGTGAATACACGTTTGCAGAAATTAGATGACAATGATTGGAACGGAGCTATTTTTGCAAAAGCAGGATTGGAACGTATCAATTTACTACCAGAAAATCATTTGGTTTTGGATTGGATGATTCCAGCACCTGCACAAGGAGCTATCATGATAACAGCTTTGGAGTCGGATGCATATGTTTTGGAAGCTTGTGCTCAATTGCATCACAAAGAAACAGCCTTGTGTGTGGGGATTGAACGTGATTTTATGAAAACCTTAGAAGGCGGTTGTACGGCTCCTATTGGTGGACATGCTGAAATTATAGAAGATAAAGTGGTTTTTAAAGGACTGTTAAGTGCTTTGGATGGAAAAGAACAAAAAGGAGTCTTTAGAATAGCTACTTTGGAAGATGCTAAAAACCTTGGAAATATTTGTGGAGAAGAAATTCTAGCCAATGGAGGAGATGTGTTGATGAAGGAGATAAAAAAAGTGATTAAGAAATAGTACCTGATACTCGCTACCAGATACTTGATACTGAAAAAAATGAAAATTCTATCTACTAAAATAGTAACTCCAATTCAAAAAGAATTGTTATCAGGTTTTTCTGTGGTAGAAAAAGCAATGATTTCTATTTCTTTTGGAGAAGGGTTTAAGGTAGATGAACGTATTTCTCATGCTGTTTTTACGAGTGCAAATGCTGTAAGATCTGTATTTGAAAAGAATAAAAATAAAGCAGAAAGCTTTCAAAAAGTTTATTGTGTCGGGTTAAAAACCAAATCTTTGTTAGAAAGTTTTGGAGTAGATGTACAAGAAGTAGCAAACAATGCTTTAGAGTTGGCAGCTATTTTAGTAGCTAAACAAATACAAGACATTCATTTTTATTGTGGTAATCTCCGTAACAATGATTTGCCAAATGTAATGGCCGAAAATGGAGTGTTGGTTACAGAATATATTGTGTACAAAACAGAATTATGTGTACATACTTTTAACGAAAGTTTTGATGCTATTTTGTTTTTTAGTCCAAGTGGTGTAACAAGTTATGTAAACGGAAAAAACAATTGTAATGCCAAAGCTATTTGTATTGGTGTTACTACAGCTACAGAAGCTTTAGATGCTTTTGAAGAAGTATATATTGCAGATGAAACTACGGTAGCGTCAGTGATAGAAAAATTAAAAGAGATAAAATAGTACAAAGTACTAAGAAGTAATAAATTACGTAGCTACGATAGTCTTTGTACTGTGTACTATGTACTAACTACTAAGTTATGAACAGAACAAGACGATTAAGAAAATCCGAAGGAATTAGAAGATTGGTCAAAGAAAACAATCTTACGGTGGATGATTTGATTTATCCCTTATTTATAGAAGAAGGAGAAAACATAGAAAAAGAAATTGTTTCTATGCCTGGAATTTTCCGTTTTTCATTAGATAAAATTTCTAAGGAATTAGATGAGGTGGTAGCTCTAAACATTCCTGCTGTTTTGTTGTTTGGAATTCCAACTGAAAAAGATGAAATAGGGAAGGAAACGTGGAACGATGATGGAATTATGCAACGAGCGGTTCGTTTTATCAAAAAGAACTATCCTAGTTTGTATGTCATTACCGATGTTTGTTTTTGCGAATACACCAGTCACGGACATTGTGGGGTTCTTTGCAATGACGATGTAGATAACGATGCTACTTTGGTCAACTTAGCGAAGCAAACTATTTCTCATGCCAAAGCTGGAGTGGATATGGTAGCACCTTCTGGAATGATGGATGGAACCATTGCAACCATGAGAGAAGCGTTGGATAACAATGGTTTTCCAAATTTACCAATTATGGGATATTCTGTAAAATATTGTTCTTCTTTTTATGGACCTTTTAGAGATGCTGCAGATTCTGCCCCGACGTTTGGAGACAGAAGAACCTATCAAATGGATCCATCCAACAGGTTAGAAGGACACCGAGAAGCTTCTTTTGACGATGAAGAAGGAGCAGATATTTTAATGGTAAAACCAGCTTTGTCTTATTTGGATATTATTAGAGATTTGAAAGAGGATTTTGATAGACCTATTGCTTGTTACAATGTCAGTGGAGAATATGCCATGGTTAAAGCAGCTGCAGAAAAAGGTTGGATTGATGGAGAAAAAGTAATGATGGAGTCTTTACTATCAATGAAAAGAGCAGGAGCAGATATTATCATTACCTATTTTGCAAAGGAAGTAGCTAAGATTTTACGTAAGTAAAATTTTGCAGTTAGCTTTTAGTCATTGGCTATTAGCTAACATAAACTATATAAAAATATGCTAAAGGCCAAAAGCCAATAGCTAAGAGCTAAAAAACATGAACACAAAGAATTCAGAAAAACTATACAAAAAAGGATGTGTACACTTAGTAGGAGCAGTAAATTCTCCTGTTAGAGCTTTTGCATCTGTGGGAGGAAATCCATTGTTTATTGATAAGGCTAAAGGAGCTTATATCAAAGATGTGGATGGAAACAAATACATCGATTTGGTCTTGTCTTATGGACCGATGATTCTAGGGCATAGAAACAATAAAGTAGAGAAATCGGTAAGTCAAGCGTTGAAAAAAGGAACTTCTTTTGGAGCTTCTACCAATGCTGAAATCAAATTGGCAAAAATTGTTTGTGATGCATTTCCAGGAATGGACAAAGTTCGTTTTGTAAACTCTGGTACAGAAGCAGTGTTGAGTGCTATCCGTTTGGCTAGAGCACATACTGGAAAAGATAAAATCATAAAATTTTCGGGTTGTTACCACGGACATATGGATGCCATGTTGGTGGCAGCAGGTTCTGGATTGGCAACTTTAAGTTTGCCTGGATCTAAAGGAGTGCCTTCTCAAGCGGTAGAAAATACGTTGATTTCTGAATATAATAATTTAGAAAGTGTAAAAGCTCATTTTGAAAAACACGATGATATTGCTGCAGTTATTTTAGAGCCTGTAACAGGAAATATGGGAGTGGTTCAGCCAAGTGATGCGTTTATCAAAGGTTTACGAGCTTTGACCAAAGAAAAAAATGCTTTGTTAATTTGTGATGAAGTGATGACAGGTTTCCGTTCTCAATTCGGAGGAGCGCAAGAATTGATTGGAATTGAAGCAGATATTACTTGTTTGGGAAAAGTAATAGGAGGAGGTTTTCCTGTAGGAGCTTATGGTGCTTCTGATGAGATTATGAACAATGTTGCTCCGTTGGGTGGAATGTATCAAGCAGGAACATTGTCAGGAAACCCAATTGCTATGGCGGCTGGAATTTCTACATTGACAGCGTTGAAAAATAAAAATCCATACAAACAATTTGAAAAAGTTGCTGAACAGATAGAAGAAATGTTATTGTCTTCTGCTAAAAAACATGGTGTTGCTTTGAAAGTAAATCGTTTTGGTTCTATGATCAATCCTTTCTTTACGAACAAAGAGGTGACCAATTTTGCCGATGCACAAACGTCTGATACAGAAAAATTTGCACAATTCTTTTGGGCAATGATCAAAAATGGAGTGTTTTTACCACCATCTCAGTTCGAAGCTTGGTTTTTATCCACAGAAATTAAAGAAAGAGAATTGGAGAAGTTGGCAGTGGCGATTGAGAAGTCGATGGAAATGGTATCAAGTATCTAGTATCAGGTATCAGATGTTTTAAAATTAAGAATTATGCATAATTTTAAAGAGCTAAATGTTTGGAAAGAATCTAAGAACTTTAGTGTTAAAGTGTATAAGATTACTAAAATATTTCCAAGTTCTGAACTATATGGCTTGACGAGTCAATTAAATAGAGCAACAGTATCGATTCCTTCTAATATTGCTGAAGGTTCGGGAAGAGAAACAAATAAAGATTTTTCAAGGTTTATAAATATTGCGTTAGGATCTTCTTTTGAAGTGGAAACACAATTGATTATAGCCTTTGAATTGGAGTTTATAAATAAATCTGATTTTGACATATTGATAGACAAATTAAATCAAATTCAGAAAATGTTACATAGTTTTAATAAGTATATAAAATCGAAGGGATAAACGTAGAGAAGTACTAGATACTAGCTACCAGCTACCAGCTACTAATATGATAAAAAACGACCTATACCTAAGAGCCTTAAAAGGCGAAACTGTTGAGAGACCTCCAGTTTGGATGATGAGACAAGCAGGGAGATACTTGCCAGAGTTTCAAGAAATAAAAAAGAAGTACGATTTTTTTACCCGTTGTCAAACTCCAGAGTTGGCTGCAGAAATTACAGTACAACCTATTCGTAGATACGGAATGGATGCAGCTATTTTGTTTTCGGACATTTTAGTGATTCCACAAGCGATGAATATTGAGGTGGAAATGAAAAATGGAATTGGACCTTGGTTGCCAAATCCTATTCGTACCATGCAAGATGTAGAGAACGTCATTGTTCCAGATATTGATGAAACGTTAGGATATGTCATGGATGCTATCAAGTTGACAAAAGAAATGTTGAACGATGAAATTCCATTGATTGGATTTGCAGGTTCTCCATGGACAATCTTATGTTACTGTATACAAGGACAAGGGTCAAAGAATTTTGACAAAGCCAAAGAGTTTTGTTTTACACAACCTTTAGCAGCTCATGCTTTGTTACAAAAAATTACAGATACAACCATTGCTTATTTAAAGAAGAAAGTTGAGGCAGGAGTAAATGCCGTTCAAGTTTTTGATTCTTGGGGAGGAATGTTATCACCTGTAGATTATCAAGAATTTTCTTGGCAATACATCAACCAAATTATTGAAGCGTTGAAAGACGATGCTCCCGTAATTGCTTTTGGAAAAGGATGTTGGTTTGCCTTAGAAGACATGTCTAAATCTAACGCCTCTGCTTTAGGAGTAGATTGGACCATTACACCAGAGTGGGCACGAAAGTTAACAGGGGGAAATATTACGTTACAAGGTAATTTTGATCCAACACGTTTGTTCTCGCCTCCAGCAGAAATTAAAAAGCAAGTAAAAACCATGATTGATGCTTTTGGAAAAGACAAATACATTGTGAATTTAGGACACGGTATTTTACCAAATATTGGTTTAGACAATGCTGGTGCGTTTATTGATGCGGTTAAAGAATACAGTATTTAGTATCTGGTACATAGTATCAGGTATCTAGAAAATTGTGGGTTACGGTCTAGTTACTAGATACCTGCTACTTGATACTAAAGAAAATGAAAGAACAATTTTATCAATACATACAACAATTACAAGATACTATTTGTGCAGGCTTAGAAGCTGTGGATGGTGAAGCAACCTTTGTAGAAGACTTGTGGGATAGGCCTGAAGGAGGTGGAGGAAGAACTCGTGTCATTTCAGAAGGTAAGGTGTTTGAAAAAGGTGGAGTGAATATTTCTTCTGTACATGGAGAATTGCCTTTGGCTTTACGCAAACAGTTTGGAGTAGAAGCAGGAAATTTTTATGCTTGTGGATTGAGTTTGGTGATTCATCCTACCAATCCAATGGTGCCAACCGTACACGCAAATTGGCGTTATTTTGAAATGTATGATGAGCAAGGGGATGTAGTTACACAATGGTTTGGAGGTGGGCAAGATTTGACTCCTTACTATTTGTTTGATGAGGATGCAATTCATTTCCATACCGTATGTAAAAATGCTTGTGAGGCACATAGTGCCACTTTTTATCAAACGTTTAAAAAGAAGTGCGACGAATATTTTTGGAATGCTCATAGACATGAAGCACGTGGAATAGGTGGTTTATTTTTTGATTACCTAAAACCTACTGATGAAATGTCATTAGAACAATGGTATAATTTTGTGACAGAAGTTGGAAACAGTTTTTTAGAAAGTTATGTGCCTATTGTAGAAAAACGCAAAGAATTAACGTATACCAAAGAACAGCGTGATTGGCAAGAGGTTCGTAGAGGACGTTATGTAGAGTTCAACTTGGTACACGATAGAGGTACTTTATTTGGATTGAAAACCAATGGAAGAATTGAATCTATCTTGATGAGTTTGCCACCACACGTGCAATGGCATTATTGTCACGAACCAGAGAAAGGTAGTTGGGAAGAAAAATTAGTGAACACACTAATGAATCCAAAAAATTGGGTTTAGATGCGTGGTCTGATGCTATTCATCTGCCTAATCTCTTTTTCTCTGTTTGCTCAGAAGAAAGACACCTTGTATGTGGAATCTTTTTCGCATAAAATCAACATCAAAACCTCTTTGGAAACAGAAGGTCAATCTCTGGATTTGATCAATCAAAATACGCTAGACAATTATTCTTTGATGCAAAATGAAGTTGGAAAACTAGCATTGTCTTTAAATTATAAAATCATAGGTCTAAAACTAGGGTTTTCTCCCAAATTTCTAGAAAATGATGCAAGCTTGAAAGGAGCTACAGAATATAGACATTATAGGGTACAGTTATTTTTTCCAAAGCTGTACCATCAATTTTATTACTATCGTACCAAAGGATTTTACATCAAAAATACAGATGATTACGTAGACAATTGGAAGGAAGGCGAAGATCCTTATTTGCAATTGACCAACTTGAACACACGAGAAATAGGTGGTGAAACAAGGTATTACTTTAGCAATAAGTTTGGATATAGAGCAATTTTTTCCAACACAGAACGTCAAATAAAATCAAAAGGAACTTGGTTGGCTACGGTAAAATATTATTATTCTAAAATAAACAAACCAACAACCGATTACTTTATTTTGAATGATAGAAGTTACAATTTTAATCTAAGTGGTGGTTATGTATACAATCTGGTAGTCAATCAGAATAAATATTTATTTGCACAGGTAACGCCGAGTGTGGGCGTAAGATACATCAAAGCTACTCACGATGATAGTGATGGTGATTCTGTCAAAGAAGATTATTTTGTTCCTAACATTGGCTTGAAATCAAGATTTGGTTTTGGATACAGTTCAAAAACCTTTTATTACGGTGTCAGTATTTTGGTTAATTCACTAGCTTATTCAGAATACCCCAATGTGGATTTGGTGGATACTCGAATTTTTGCTTCGGTACATTTGGGATATCGATTCGATGCTTTTAAAGGAGTAGAACGCTTTTTTAAGAAATTAAATTTATGATGATTTTGTTGCTCTTTATTTGTTTTATTTTTAATTAAACCTGTTTTTTGTTGCTTATTTTGTTTGTAATATCATTTTTGATAAAGCATGTGTTAAAATAGTACTCCCTTGTTGGGCTATTCTCTAGTAATTTTGCTGAAATGTAAAATCAATTGTCATGCTGAATAGAACTTCCTTATCGTCTTTTGTTGTTAAAATCGTCTTAGTTACGTTATGGGTTCCCATAAGTTCTTGTTCTTCGGATGGTGAAGAAGATGGTATTTTAGATCTCATCAATGATCAATCTAAAGAAGAACTTTGTGAAAAAACTTGTGATTCAGGTTTTCGTTTGAATACAGAAAATTGCAAATGTGAAGAAGACATCGTTCCTGTGGGTATTGTACCTTTTACCGATCCAGAAAATACAGAAGGTTGGGTATTAAACGAACAAATAAGTGATGAGTTTGAAGGAACAGTACTTGATGAAGAAAAATGGTTGATTCAAGGTAGAGATGGAGTGTACCGTTCTCGATTTAAAGGTCGTTCTCCTTGGCAATTTTCTACGGAAAACGTGCGTTTGGAAAATGGGATGTTAAAAATTCAGATAAAATACGAACCTGATTTTGATTGGGTAGATGTGGCAGCTTCAGATCGGGCAGAATACAAATACACAACAGCAGGTATCAATTCTAAAAAGTCTTTTAAATTTGGTTATATAGAAATTAAAAGCAAATTGCCAGTGGCAAAAGTAGTAGGTTCTTTATGGACTACTGGAGATGAGGTGTCTTCTGAATTGGATGTTTACGAAGCCATTGGAAAAGGGCCTCGTGAAAACAAAATGTGGTCTAGCATTCATGATTGGTCTATTCCCAATCCAAATGTGTCTTGGACAGAAACCAACACCTTACCGTTTAGCTTTTCTGATGGATTTCATATTTATGGTGCAGAATGGGAAGACGATATTGTGAAAATTTATGCAGATGGTCAACTGATCAAATCTGTTACGCAAGCTTGGGTTGAAGAAAATGGTTTGGATTCTAAAAAATGGCCTTTGGACGGCGGACAATTTGTTTGGATAGATTCAGAGATTTTTCCATGGTGGGGAGAGCCAGATATTTCTGATTTGCCTGCGGATTACGAAATAGAATATCTTAGAGTTTGGCAGAAAAATTAGGGTTTGGAAGTTGGTGTCAAGTGGCTGGTATCTAGTAGTTTATGTTTTGTAGTGAAAGAGTCGTGTTGGATAGGTGGTGTGTTTGCCAGAAATAAAATAAATTTTAATGCTTTAAATTCTCTACCAAATGTTTGTAATCGTATTGTAAATCTTCGTGAAGTGTTGTTATTTTTCTTTCTATCAATTTCAGCTCTCTTAAAAACAGGTTGAGCAATTGTTGGTTTTTGGTGATTGAGGGAGACATAACTTTAAGTTTTTTGCAAAAATAGAGTAGGAGTTCTATTTCCGTTTCTTTTGCATTGGAATAGCGAATGTATGTTTTGATTGATTTTAAAATTCGTCTTACACTTTTTTTGATAAAGAAGTACGATGAGGTATTGATTTTGGTAAACTCCAAATCTACTTCCTGTTTTATTTCTTGCACGTAGTTCTGCTCATTGTCACTTTCAAAAAGCAAATAGGTAAGGAGTTCTTTGTTCTCTTTTTTGAATTTTGCTAATCGTAATACAATAGCTTCCAACTCAGTTCTGTCCATTGAATTGAGTTCTGTTTTAAGTTGTTTTAGGTTGGCTGTATCCATAGAACGAAGATAAGGAATGAAATGAACTATTTGTTAAGAACCATTGTTTATTGATTGTGTGTATACATACGCTTTGAGTTGTGTTTGTAAGAGTTTCAACAATTTTAAATAAAAGCAGACACCCCTGACAACAACTGTCTTAAGTGTGTTTTAGTTTTGTATCAAATTAAAACAAAGAAAAACACTTATGAAAACCACCAAACAAGAATTGTATATTGTGGGTATTGAAGTACGTACCACCAATGAGAATGGTCAAGCAGCAAAAGACATTCCTGCATTGTGGAACAGATTCATGCAAGAGGAAATTGCAGATAGAATTCCTAACAAAACAGATGCTACTATTTATGCCTTGTACACAGATTATGAAAGTGATCATACAAGACCTTATACTGCTATTTTAGGATGTCATGTGAACAGTTTGGATAATATTCCTGAGGATTTTACGGTGAAAATTGTTCCAGAATCCAACTATGAGCAATTTGTCGCTAAAGGAGATTTGACACAGAATGCTGTGATTGATGTTTGGATGGAAATTTGGAATTCTGATTTGCCTAGAGCTTATACCACAGATTTAGAAATCTATGGAGACAAGGCAGTCAATCCTACTGATGGTGAAGCTACTATTTTGATTGCTGTAAAGTAAAAGTTTAGAAGTACAAAAAAGAGGAGTTTCAAATTCCTCTTTTTTGTTTGCAATTTATCGGTTTGGAATGGTTAATACCTGTCCAACTTTAATCAAATCAGGATTGTCTAAAATGTCTTTATTCGCTTCAAAAATGGTATTGTAAGCGCTAGATTTACCATAATATTTTTTGGATATTTTTCCAAGAGTATCTCCACTTACTACAGTGTGTTTGTGGTAAATAGAATTGTCTAGAATGGTGATGTCGGCAATAATGTCTGAAGGAGTTTGCCCACCTATTTTTTTAATTTCGTCCCATAAAATGTTTTTGATGTAAGGAGTAGCTGCTTGCCCACTAACATGAAGCGTTTCTCCTTCTACTTTTACATCCCCATTTTTAATTTGTAATGTTTCTCCTAATTTTAATACAGAGTCGTATTTTTCTTTGACCATAGTTTGTTGATTTTTAGATTAACTATGGGAAGATAATGATTTTTTATCATAGAAATTGAACTAACATTGTTCTCGATACACGTTTTATTTTCGTTTCTCTTCCATAAATCGCACTCGAACTGAGATTGTTGTCACTTCGAGTGAATTTTAGAAACGCAGTGGATAAAATTAGTATCGAGAAGTTTGATTTTGAGTTATGTTGTTAGATTGTTTAAGATAAAAAAGGATCACAATTTAAAATTGTGATCTTTTTTTATAAAGTGGTTTTAAAACTTATTTTTCTTTAGAAAACACTTCTGTTAAAATGTCTAAAGAACTCATGTTCGGTTCTTGAATCTGCAATAAATTAGAAAGCGTAGGAGCTATTTGCGTAATCACAACAGGTTTTTTTACGGCTTTTCCTTTCGCAATATTTGCTCCGTAAAAAATGATTGGAACGTGGGTATCGTAATTGTAACCTGTTCCGTGACTCGTACCTGTACTAGCATTACTTCCTTTCAGGATGGAAGGTGTAAATGTTACCAGAATATCTCCAGAATACTTTTGATTGTATCCCTCTTGTAACAAGCTTAAAGGAGTGTTGTTGAATTCAGTTTTTTGCAAAGTATGTGCAGAAACAGCTTTGTAAACCAAAGGAGAATTGATGATTTCTTTGATGATGCTATTTTCAACATCTTCTAAAGATAGGTCTAATTTAGCAATTTCATCATGGTTTAAGAAAATCTGATCGTTAGAAAAGTTTTCTATAAGGTGTTTTGAATTGTATTTTTTAAAAGTGAATTCTAACAATTTTCCAGACAAATCTTTACCGTTTACATACCCTCCAGGCAATTTGTTATCGGTTAAAAAGTGAGGAACTTGTACTACAGCATGATCTGCTGTTAGAAACAAAACATAATTGTCATCACCTACTTTTCTATCCAAATATTTGATAAAATCATCCAAATCGTTGTTCAAACGTAAATAAGTATCTTCAATTTCTTTAGAAGCAGGTCCGTATTTGTGCCCAATATAATCGGTACTAGACAAGCTGACAGCTAAAAAATCTGAATACATTTTGTTTTTTCCCAATTCCTCTTTTTTAATGATTTCTTTGGCGAAATCTAACGTCATTGTATTTCCAAAAGGAGTAGTTTTTAGCAAACTGTAGTTCCCGTTTTTTTCTTTTAGACTTGGTAGGTCATGAGGAAAAACAGGAGCCTTTTCATTTTTGAAAGTTCCTTCAAAATGTTTGTTGTCCAGAGTACTTTCGTGGTAATCCAAAATATCTTTTTCTGTAACCCATGGAGCGTTCAAATAAGCATCTAAGGTGGCTTTGTTTTCCTGATTGTATGCACTTACCCAGTTTGGTAATTGCTTAGCGTAAAAAGTACTACTTACCCATTTTCCTTGGTTACCTCCATCAAACCAATAGGCAATGTCAGCAGCATGCCCTACAGGTAAAATAGCAGATCTGTCTTTGATAGCTACACCAACCACTTTACCTTTAAAGTTTTGTGCTATTTTTAATTGATCAGAAACTGTAGAAGCGACCAATCTTTTTGGAGATTTTTGCCCTTCTTTAGAAGTACTTCCAATGGTGTTGTAATTGGCATCGTCTACCACATAAATAGATTTTTTCAAATCCTTATCATACCAATTGTTTCCAATAATTCCATGGTTTTTAGGAGTGGTTCCTGTGTAAACAGAAGAGTGCCCAACTGCTGTGTAAGTAGGAATGTAATTGAAATGACCGTTTTCAAAATTTGTTCCTTCTGAAATAAGTTTGTTAAAACCTTTAGAACCAAATTTATCTTTGAACCTTAAAAGATAATCGTATCTCATTTGATCTACGACAATACCAACAACTAATTTGGGTTTTTTCTGAGCATTTCCTACAAAAATGCTAGCTAGCATTATAATAGTGACTAGTTTTTTCATTTGACTATTTATTGAAATAATTTTGATGCCCTAAAAGTAATTAGAATAGGCAACTTAATTGTTAAGGATTTGATATTTTAGCTAAAAATCTATTCAATGTCGTATATAAAAAGTATTGGAGCTTACGCAATCATGCTAAGGAGTGTTTTTACCAAACCTCAAAAAGGAAAAATATTTAGAGAAGCTGTGTTTAGAGAGATTGATGATTTGGGGGTGAAATCAGTAGGGATTGTTGCGTTTATTTCTTTTTTTATTGGTGGAGTAGTTGCGATACAAACTGCTTTGAACTTAGAGGATCCAATTATTCCTAAAGATTTGATTGGTTTTGCAACCAAAAGGTCTATGATTTTAGAGTTTTCATCTACATTTGTCATGGTTATTTTAGCGGGTAAAGTGGGGTCATACATCACTTCAAGCATTGGTGCTATGCGGGTTTCAGAACAAATAGATGCTTTGGAAGTAATGGGAATCAATTCATTAAACTATTTGGTTTTGCCAAAGATTATGGCAACTGTATTTTTTTATCCTTTTTTAGTGTTGCTAGCCATGACTTTAGGGATTTTTGGAGGATGGGTAGCAGGTGTTGCTACAGGATTGTTTGAACAACAAGATTATATTTCTGGAATTAGGATTGATTTCAAGCCCTCGTTGATAAATTACAGTTTGATAAAATCTACCGTTTTTGCTTTTTTAATTGCCACAGTACCTTCGTATTTTGGATATTATGTAAAAGGAGGGTCTTTAGAAGTTGGTAGAGCCAGTACAAAGGCCGTGGTTTGGACAATTGTAATGATCATTATTACGAATTATTTTTTAACCCAATTGTTGTTAAGCTAGAAAAGAATTATGATAGAAGTTAAAGGAATACAAAAAGGATTTGGAGATACTCCAGTCTTGAAAGGAATTGATGCTGTTTTTGAACCGAGTATTACCAGTTTGATTATTGGGCAAAGTGGGTCAGGAAAAACGGTTTTTCTAAAAACGATGTTAGGATTGCACCAACCTGATGAAGGAACTATTTCTTTTGGAGGGAAGACCACAGAGAGCATGACAGAGCATGAAAAAAGACAATTGAAGCAAGACATAGGGATGGTTTTTCAAGGTGCTGCACTGTTTGATTCATTAACAGTTGAAGAAAACGTTATGTTTCCGTTAAAAATGTTCACCAAGCAAAGTAAAGAGGAAATGTTAGATCGCGTAAATTTTGTATTGAAGCGTGTCAATTTGGTCAATAGCAATCATAAATTTCCCGCGGAATTGTCTGGGGGAATGCAAAAGCGAGTTGCAATTGCAAGAGCGATAGTGACCAAGCCTAAATATTTGTTTTGTGACGAACCAAATTCAGGATTGGATCCAAAAACAGCGATTGTCATCGATAATTTGATCAAAGAAATTACGGATGAATATGAGATTACTACAGTAATAAATACTCACGATATGAATTCTGTGATGGAAATTGGAGAAAAAATTATTTTTTTAAAAGATGGTTTGAAAGAGTGGCAAGGGACCAGTGATGATATATTTAAAACTGACAATGAAGCAGTTGTAGATTTTGTGTACAGTTCTAATTTATTTAAGAAAGTTAGAAAAGTATATTTAGAAGAATAAAATCTAAAAAATGTTTTGTGTAACTGTATAAAAGTACTATATTTGCACCCGCAATAACTAATGGTATTATTGACCTGGTAGCTCAGTTGGTAGAGCATCTCCCTTTTAAGGAGAGGGTCCTGGGTTCGAGCCCCAGCCCGGTCACAAAGTTACAGTATAACAGTAGTTATTGCATGGTGAGATACTCAAGTGGCCAACGAGGGCGGACTGTAAATCCGCTGACTACGTCTTCGAAGGTTCGAATCCTTCTCTCACCACGGACGACCTGGTAGCTCAGTTGGTAGAGCATCTCCCTTTTAAGGAGAGGGTCCTGGGTTCGAGCCCCAGCCCGGTCACA
>NZ_JAUOSB010000002.1 GCF_030548295.1 Wenyingzhuangia sp. 2_MG-2023 | reverse complement strand
TTCAAAATATAAATGAAGTGTTTCTTCTTTTTTATGATGTTTTACTAAATCAAAGTGATCAATTAAGAATTCAGGTAAGATCAGTTTTAATAAGTCTGAGGATAATTCCAATATAAGTCAGTTTAAAAACTCCTAAATTAATGCTATCCTAATTCACACACAACTTTTGGGCTTGATCCATAATTAGGGAGAATTAAAAGAAATATAAGGATATTGAATTGAGGAAATGATGGTTTTCTAGGCAAGTAATCATTAAAAGGGGTAAGTGAAAATTAGGCTTTAAGGTTCTCAACAGTGTTCAAGATGATTAAATTGTTTGAATCCTCTACTAGGTTTTTTATTATAATGATTTATAGTGGCATAGGTATTTAAAATATAAACAAGTAAAAAAAAGTTACAAATCTGTGTGTTAATGTTTTTTTTACGACTACAGATTAACATTTTTTTAAGAAGTGAAACTTAGGTGAAGATCCGATTTATGGTTCGTAATATCTTTGTTATTTTTGCTGTATAAAATTTTAGTATTATGAAAGGAGAAGTTTCTTTGATGCCTCAAAACGACAAAGCAAGTCTGTTTATTGCAATTGCTGTTGTCATGTTTGTTTTAGGTACTGAGTATTTGATTGCTCGAAGAAAAGGAAAGACGATTTTTAGATTTGAAAATACCATTGCAAATATTTCTATGGGTATTTTTGATCGAATAGCAGGAGTCTTTATGGTGCCTATTATTTATTTTTATTTTCATTATCTGCATGAGTACTTTGCAATTTTTGAAATTCCAGAAACTGTAGGGTGGTTTGTTTTTGCCGTATTTGTTTCTGATTTTACATGGTATTTCTATCACAAGTCTGGACACAAAATAAATTTGTTTTGGGGGGCTCATATCATACATCACCAAAGTGAAGATTACAATTATTCAGTAGCATTTAATTTAACTCCTTTTCAGGTATTTGTAAGGGTTATGTTTTGGTCTTTGATGCCTATTATTGGTTTTAGTGCTAAAATGGTTTTAGGAACACATCTAGTAATTGGTTTGTATCAATTTTTATTACATACTCCTTTAATTCCAAAATTAGGAATTATAGAAGAGTTTATGGTAACTCCTTCTCATCACAGAGTACATCACGGAAGTAATGAAAGATATTTGGATAAAAATTATGGTGGTGTTTTGATTATTTGGGATCGATTGTTTGGTACATTTCAAAGAGAAGATGAAGAGGTGAGTTATGGAATTACAAGAGATATCAATTCAAGAGGTTTTTTAACAGGTGTTTTTCATTATTATGGAAATTTATTTCATTTAATGAAGCAGATGCCAACTCTTGGAGGAAAATTAAATGTTTTGCTAAAAGGCCCAGATTGGATTCCTGCATCAGGTGAGTTAGAGCATTTGCCATTGTATGTAGATAAAGGAACGTATGAATATAAAGTATACACAAAAGGTCAAAAAACATATATTATAGGAAGTTTGGTTTTGACCATTGTTGTGCTAGGATTCATGTCAGCGTTCATAACTTACATTCCAACTGCTGGTATGGAAATCATCACAATGTTTATTTTAACAACTCTAATTACCATAGGAAGGATGATGGAAAAACAACCCGTGGTAACTTTAGAGTTGGTGAAATATGGAGTGGTTTTGGCTTATGTAGGCTATCTGTTTATATAAAAACGTAGTGTAGACAACAAGATTTTAAATGCAGAGAGGAGCTTCTATAAGTTTCTCTCTGTTTTGGTATCTAAACCTTATATTTGTAAGTAGAATCTATTAGAAATGAACGAAAACTTAAACCCAGATAATTCAAATTTTTCAAATGATGAATTGGATGTAGAAAAAAAACTACGTCCTCTTTCTTTTGATGATTTTACAGGTCAGGAGCAGGCTATAGAAAACTTAAAGATTTTTGTAGAGGCGGCTAATATGAGAGATGAAGCACTAGATCATACTTTGTTTCATGGACCTCCAGGGCTGGGGAAAACAACATTGGCTCATATTCTTGCAAATGAATTGAATGCGGGAATCAAAGTTACTTCAGGTCCCGTTTTAGACAAGCCAGGAGATTTAGCGGGTTTGTTAACAGGGTTGGATGAAAGAGATGTTTTGTTTATTGATGAAATTCATAGATTGAGTCCTATTGTAGAAGAGTATTTGTATTCTGCAATGGAAGATTTTAAAATTGATATAATGATTGAGTCTGGACCCAACGCAAGAACGGTTCAAATCAATTTAGAACCTTTTACCTTGATAGGAGCTACCACTCGTTCAGGTTTGCTAACAGCTCCAATGCGTGCACGTTTTGGAATTTCTAGCAGATTACAATATTACGACACAGAATTGCTAAGTACTATTGTACAGCGTAGTGCTCAAATTTTGAAAACACCAATCAGCATGGAAGCGGCAATAGAAATTGCTGGAAGAAGTAGAGGAACACCTCGTATTGCCAATGCATTACTGCGAAGAGTAAGAGATTTTGCTCAAATAAAAGGAGATGGAACCATTACCATAGATATAGCAAAATATGGATTGAAAGCTTTACATGTAGATGCTTATGGATTGGATGAAATGGATAATAAAATTCTAAAAACGATTATTGAAAAATTCAAAGGAGGGCCTGTGGGTATTAGTACATTGGCTACGGCAGTAAGTGAGAATTCGGAGACTATTGAAGAGGTGTATGAGCCATTTTTGATTCAACAGGGATTTATTATGAGAACTCCAAGAGGTAGAGAGGTTACGGATTTAGCATACAGACATTTGAGTATTACCAAACCAACCAATCAAGGAGAATTGTTTTAAGCTATGAAAAATATATTTCCCATACTAGAATGGCTGCCTAGGTATTCTAAAGAAAAATTTAAAGCAGATTTGGTAGGTGGTTTGACTGTTGGAATTGTATTGATTCCTCAGGGAATTGCGTATGCTTTGATTGCAGGTTTGCCACCAATTTATGGGTTGTATAGTGCGTTGTTACCCCAAATTATGTATTTAATTTTTGGTACTTCACAGCGTGTTGCTGTGGGGCCAGTAGCTATGGATTCCTTAATTGTTGCTGCCGGAATTTCTACTTTGGCGGTAGCAGGAACCGATGCATATATTTCCTTGGCTATTTTACTAACGTTTATGGTTGGGCTTTTTCAGTTTGTGTTAGGGATTGGGAAGTTAGGTTTTATCGTGAATTTTTTATCCAAACCAGTGATTAGTGGCTTTAGTTCTGGGGTAGGTTTGATGATTGGGGTAAATCAATTGAAAAACTTGACGGGGATAGACATTCCTAGAAGTAGTCATTTGCAAGCCATTGTGTATTCGTTTGTTAAAAATTTTCAAGACTTAGATGTTCAGACTTTTTTAGTTGGAGGAGGAGCAGTTGCTATTTTATACCTTGTTAAGTACACAAAAATAAAAATTCCAGGCCCCTTGTTGGTTGTGGTTTTAGGGATTTTAATTCTTCATTATTTTCACGATTATTTGCCAAATGTTAATGTGTTGAAAGAAATTCCATCAGGATTGCCTTCTTTTGAAATGCCAACATTTACTTATAAAATGATGGCAGATGTATTTCCAATAGCTTTGACTTTGGCGGTGATAGATTTTTTAGAGACAATATCAATAGGGAAATCTTTAGAACAAAGTACAGATGATGTTGTGATACAGCCTAACAAAGAATTGGTGGCCTTAGGAATGATGAATATGGTAGGTTCGATGTTTAAATCATATCCAACAAAAGCAAGTTTTTCTAGATCGGCAGTTAACGATGAGGCGGGGTCTAAAACGGCTATGGCAGGTCTTTTTTCGGTGATGGTAATTGTAATTGTATTGTTGTTTTTAACGACTCATTTTTATTATTTACCCAAAGCAGTTTTGGCTGCTATTATTATGGTTTCCATTGTTAAGTTGGTAGATTATAAAGAAGCTTCTAGATTGTGGATCTTGAATAAAAGTGATTTTTGGATGTTGATCGCTACTTTTGCAGGAACTGTTTTTTTAGGAATCAAAGAGGGAATTTTAATAGGGGTGGTTTTGTCTCTATTAATGTTGATTGCAAGAACTTCTAGACCTCATGTAGCTGTATTGGGTAGAATTCCGAACACCAATATTTTTAGAAATATTGAAAGATTTGGAGAGGTAGAAGTAGATGAAAATATTTTAATTATACGGTTTGATGCAAGAGTTTATTTTGCAAATGCCAATTATTTTAGTGAGATTTTACAACTTGAAGTTCAACGAAAAGGAGAAAAACTAAAACTTGTTTTGTTGGATTGTGAATGTATCAATGGTGTAGATAGTACGGCGATACAAATGTTAGAATCAGCAATAGATTTCTATAACGATAAAAAAATAGAAGTCTTCTTTTCTAACGTAAAAGGTCCGGTGAGAGACATGCTTACCAAAAGCAATATTGTTGATAAAGTTGGTTTTCAAAAGTTCTTTATCAACAATAATGATGCTGTTACCTACTTTAAAACGGGTAGGTTAGATAGAAAAGAAGACTTGACTAATTATATTGAGCAAGCCAATGTTTAATTAAGCTTGGTGCATTGGCGAAAGCAAATCTGTTACTGTTTTTACAGGGTTGAATGTTTCGATAGGTACTTCTACAAACACAGACAACCAGTCATGCATTGCACCGTTCCATAAACCTGGTAATTCTAAACCTTTTACCTTAATTCCGTTAACTGTTTTGTCTGTAATAAAAACGGCATCGTGGTTTACGTACTTGGTCAAATCAAATTTATTTCCTTCAAAATCTCTAACAGAACAAACAATGTCTACAGGATTAAAATGGGTTGCTTGGTGCATTACTCCTAACTGTTCTTTATTGGTTTTGTCAACCTGAGCACTTTCTATAATTTGTAAAGACACACCACCTTCAGTATTGCTAATCCAGAAAGGTCCACCTCCTGCATCTCCCTGATTTTTAATCATACCACAAACTCTAATAGGTCTGTTCAAGAAATCTATCAAACAATCGGTATCACAGCTATCATCAAAACTAATAAAGAAGTTTTCCATAATAAAATAACGAACTTCTTGTACGTCTAAATTTTTAGAATTACTTTTTAAAAGTGTTAAATAATGGAATATTTTTTCTTGTAAAAACAATAATTTTCCAGCCAATACTTGTTTGTATTTGATGGTTTCTTCCATGTGGTTTTGGTGACTTACATTATCAATATTTTTGATAAAAATAACGTCAGCATCTAGTTCGTTTAAGTTTTCAATCAAAGCTCCATGTCCACCAGCTCTAAATAGGTAGTTCCCATTTTCGTCCTTAAAAGGAGTATTGTCGTAATTCAACGCAATGGTATCAGTACTTGGTTTTTGTATAGAATACGATATGTTAAAGGTTACTCCAGAATCTGAGTAGTTGTTTTTGATGTAGTCTTGAGCCTTTTTCTGAAATTTTTTCACAAAATCAGGGCTTACAGTAAAATGAATATTTACTGTTTGATTTTTACAAATAGCATAATAGAATCCTTCGTCAATTTGTTCCTCCAAAGCAGATTTGTTATCAATATCGTATTGGTGAAATTTGATCAATCCTTTTGGAGTTTTTTGATAATTCAATCCATTGTCTACGTCACTTAAAATAAAGCTTAAGAACAATAATTTGTTGGTTAAATTGTCTAATTTTTTAATAGAAGGATAAAGTTTGTGAAACTCTATAATCACATCTTTATAAAAAGGAAACTTATGTAAGTTGTTAAAAAAGTATTGTGACATTGGGTTGTTGGTTTTAGTATTGTAAAACTCAGACAAACCTTTGAACATTCTTGAGGCCAAACCAGAAGCGGGAGTAAATTTAACGATAGAAACCTCTTGTTGTTTCAAGTTGTAAATATTCATGAATTTACTTCTGTCGTAGCTGTTAATTTCAATAATTCCATCGCCAAGGGTAGCAATTCTATCTAATTTGATAGTCGGAGTACCTTTTACAAATGCCAACATTTGATGTGCAAGCATCTCTTTTGTAATACCTCTCTTGTCAATTTCCTCTCTTAGTTTTTGTTCTAACCTCATACTTGTTTTGATAATTTTAATAACACTTTTTTTTGTAAGACACTCCCTATTATTTAAGTAGGGATTTTATCTAAGACAATAATAGTGATATTTATCTAATTAACTACTAGTAGGAAAACATGTTTTTGTAAAGCTTTTGTCAATTTTTAATAAATATATGTTAATAGAATCTTTTTGAGTGGTTTAGGTGATTTATGTTAGTTTTGGTTAAGAGTCAAAGCAATTGCTAACGAATAGTTTTCTATTTGATAGAAATGAATGTGGCAGTTTTGTTGTAGTTCATCTGTATTAATGTAACCATCTGCATTTTTAGTGTTTAAGTTTTTGACAATCAGATCTTGTTTAAAGTTTAAACCACCACATGGATGAATTTTAAACATAGATTCTTTTGCACCCCATACAAAAGTTAGTTGTTGTATGTATGCTTCATCTGTCAGTGTGTTTTGTTCTAAATCTGTAAAACGATGACGGATAATTTTAATTTTATCCCTGTTTTTTTCAATGTCTATTCCCACAATTTGGTCAGAAATTACAATAGCAGAAAAGTCAAAAGAATGGGTGATAGAAATGTGTCTTTGATCTTTTAATAGGGGTTTTCCAAATTCATTGTAATACAAATCTTCATCATTCAGTTGAATTTGTTTCAACAAGTGCCTGATGCTTAAAAAACCTTTTTGATGTGAGACTGATTTCATGGAATTCAATCTATTTATACTGTTTTTAGATAAGTAAACATCCCTTAAAATATCTAGGCTCTCGGTAATTTTCCACACATAAATAATCGTATTTGGTGTGATTTGGAATGTTTTAAATAAAGACATTTATTGTAGTAAGGATTTCGTAAATTTGTAGTCTAAAAGCAACAAAGATAGTAATATGAGTTTAGAAACAACATACGTTCCTTATAAAGTAAAGGACATCTCATTAGCAGAATGGGGTAGAAAAGAAATTAGATTGGCTGAGTCTGAAATGCCAGGTTTGATGAGTCTTAGAGAAGAGTATAACGGTCAAAAACCATTGGCAGGGGCAAGAATTGCAGGGTGTTTGCACATGACAATTCAGACAGCAGTATTGATTGAGACTTTGGTAGATTTAGGTGCAGAGGTAACTTGGTCTTCTTGTAACATTTTTTCAACACAAGATCAAGCAGCTGCGGCAATTGCTGCAACAGGAGTTCCTGTATATGCTTGGAAAGGGATGAACGAAGAAGAGTTTGATTGGTGTATTGAGCAAACTATTTTCTTTGGAGAAGATAGAAAACCATTGAATTTAATACTAGATGATGGTGGTGATTTGACCAACATGATTTTGGATAAATATCCTGAATTAGCAGGTGGAATTAAAGGTTTGTCAGAAGAAACAACTACAGGGGTTCACCGTTTGATAGAGCGTGTAAAGGCTGGAACTTTACCAATGCCTGCTATTAACGTAAACGATTCTGTAACCAAGTCTAAGTTTGACAACAAATACGGGTGTAAAGAATCTCTAGTAGATGCTATTCGTAGAGCTACGGATGTAATGATGGCTGGTAAAGTTGCCGTTGTTGCTGGTTATGGTGATGTTGGAAAAGGTTCTGCCGCATCATTAAGAGGAGCAGGAGCAAGAGTAGTAGTAACAGAAATTGATCCTATTTGTGCTTTACAAGCTGCTATGGATGGTTTTGCTGTTAAAAAGATGGATGATGCAATTAAAGAAGCTGATATTGTAGTTACTACAACAGGTAACAAAGATATTATTGTAGGTCGTCATTTTGAAGCATTAAAAGACAAAGCAATTGTATGTAACATCGGTCATTTTGACAATGAAATAGATATGGCTTGGTTGAATAACAATCATGGAGATTCTAAGGTTGAAATCAAACCTCAGGTAGATTTGTACAACGTAAATGGAAATGATGTAATTGTATTGGCAGAAGGGCGTTTGGTAAACTTAGGATGTGCTACAGGACACCCAAGTTTTGTAATGTCTAACTCTTTTACAAACCAAGTATTGGCTCAATTAGAATTGTGGTTAAATGCAGATGCTTATGGAAATGATGTTTACACGTTACCAAAGCATTTGGATGAAAAAGTTGCTCGTTTGCACCTGGCAAAAATTGGTGTAGAATTAGATGTTTTATCAGAAGACCAAGCAAGTTATATTGGTGTTTCTGTTGAAGGTCCTTTCAAACCAGAATACTACAGATATTAATATTTGTACAGTTTATAACAAAAAAACCTGTGAATTTCTTCACAGGTTTTTTTTATGTATAAGCTTAGATCTTAGAACTAAGCTTGTTTTCTTTGTATTACTTTTTGAGCAGAAGCAACAATTGCAGCAGCGTTCAATCCGTATTTGTCCATCAATTGAGCTGGAGTTCCAGATTCACCAAAAGTATCATTTGTAGCAACAAACTCTTGTGGAGCAGGAGTGTTTAATGCTAATGTTCTTGCTACACTTTCTCCCAAACCTCCTAAAAAGTTATGTTCCTCAGCAGTAACAATACATCCTGTTTTGGCTACAGATTTGATAATAATCTCTTCATCCAAAGGTTTAATTGTGTGAATGTTGATTACTTCAGCACTAATTCCTTTAGCTTCTAACTCTTCTGATGCTTGTAAAGCTTCCCAAACTAAGTGACCAGTTGCAATAATAGTTACATCGGTTCCTTCTGTCATTTGAATTCCTTTACCAATCACAAATTTGTTTTCGTGTTCAGTATCCGTAAATTTAGGCATGTAAATAGGCACTACAGGTCTACCAAAACGTAAATATACAGGACCATAGTGTTCTGCAATAGCTACAGTAGCAGCTTCTGTTTGATTGTAATCACATGTGTTGATTACCGTCATTCCTGGTAACATTTTCATCAAACCTAAATCTTCTAAGATTTGGTGTGTTGCTCCATCTTCACCCAAAGTCAAACCTGCGTGAGAGGCACATATTTTTACATTTTTATCAGAGTAGGCAATAGATTGTCTAATTTGATCGTATACACGACCTGTAGAAAATCCTGCAAAAGTACCTGTGAAAGGAATTTTACCACCAATAGTCAAACCTGCAGCAATTCCCATCATGTTAGCTTCTGCAATACCAATTTGGAAAAATCTTTCAGGATTTTCTTTGATAAATTCATTCATCTTTAATGAACCAATTAAATCAGCACATAAAGCAACTACATTAGGATTTGTTCTACCTAAGTGAGCCAAACCAGCACCAAAACCTGAACGAGTATCTTTTTTCTCTGTGTATGTATATTTTTTCATTTTACAGTTCTAACGTTTAATTGCCGACAAAAGTAATAATTTTATAATGGGATAGGGAATTTTATAAAAAGTTTTTAAGCTCTTTGTACAACTTGCTGGTTGGTATTCCCACAACATTTGCATAACTACCTTCTATTCTTGAAACTCCAATCCATCCAATCCATTCTTGAATACCGTAACTTCCTGCCTTGTCAAAAGGTTTGTAATGATTGATGTAAAAATTAATTTCTTCAGAATCCAATTCCTCAAAGTAGACTTTTGTTTTGTCTGTAAACACTATCGATTTTTTATGAGTAGCAATACAAACAGATGTAATGACTTCGTGACAAGTACCAGATAAGGTTTCTAACATTTTACAAGCTTCTTCTTTGTTAGAAGGTTTTTCAAGCGCTTTGTTGTTTGCCCAAACAATAGTATCTGCGGTTATTAAAAGTTCATTGTTAGAAATTTTGATGGTGTTTGACTTCTGTTCTGCTAAAAATTCTGTGATTTTTTCAGAGGTTAAGTGATGTGGATAAACTTCATCACAATCAGAAGTTCTTATTTCAAAAGGAATGTTTAAGTCTTTTAAAAATTGTTGTCTTCTAGGTGATTTTGAACCTAAAATAATTTGATAAGTATTGAGTAGTTGTTGTAGCATTTACTTGTAATCTGTTTACTGTGCTATATAATAAGTGTTAATTGAAGCTCTTTTTAATTCTATCCAAAGCTACTTTATTGTCTCTGTCTTTTAGAGTTTGTCTTTTATCATGTAATTTTTTACCCTTACACAAACCAATTTCTAATTTTGCAAGACCTTTGTCATTTAAAAATAATTTAAGGGGAACAATAGTCAACCCAACATTTTGTACTTCTTTGTACAAACGTTTCAACTCTTTTTTGTTTAGTAATAATTTTCTAGAACTTTTAGGTTTGTGATTGTAAGCATTACCGTATAGATATTCTTCTATAAACATGTTGATAGCAAACAATTCTCCCTGATGGTTAAACTCACAAAAACTTTCTGTAATTCTAGCTTTACTCAACCTGATGGATTTTATTTCAGTTCCTGTTAAAACAAGTCCAGCTACGTATTTGTCTAGAATTTCGTATTCAAAACGAGCTTTCTTATTTTGGATGTTTATTTTTTTTTGCATTTTTGTAAGTTTTATAGTTCGTTAATTCTGTAACGAACGTTGAAACCAAATTGTAAAATTTCTAACGATGTTTTGGTTAAAATGTTTACTTGTGGTCTCCAATCAACTCCTATAGTTATTGGAGTTTTTTTAAAAAGATATTCAATTCCTGTTTCACCATTGATTCCTAAAGTAAAAGGATCTCCAATAAAAGTAGACAATCCCATCCCAAAATAATATTGAAAGTCTAATTTTTCAATAGCTAGTTTTTCTACAGTAAAGTCATACAACAAATCGGCTCCTATTCCATCTCCAAAAGTAATATTCCCGTGGAGTCTTGTGTTGTCTTCAAAATTCACAATACCATCAATAGCTACATTACTTTTGTAAAAACTACCAAGTCTAATTCCAATTTCTTGAGCACTAACAGTTGCACAAATAGTGAATATTAGGAGTATAATTAATTTCTTCATTTATTTTTCAATTTTATTAATGGCAAAAATACAAAGTTTCCATTACAAACTCTATAGATAGTTACAGAAGGAAATTTGTTTTTAAAAATGGTATTAAGTTGTATGAATTCTATAAAACGAGCAAAATAATAACTGGTTGTATTTTTAATGACTTAAAGCGTTTTTATAAGTTTAGTGTTTGTTTGTTGTAAAAAAAAACAAATAAATAGTTTGTTTAATGATTCGTATACGTATTTTTGCAATATAGTTTACGTATATTTACGTAGTTAATGTTAAGTATATTGTTAAAATAAGAAATATGTCAACTTCATCTAAAGCAACAAAATTAGAATTATTTAATTTAAAGAGTAAGCCTATTCAAACTTTTTGGATCACATCCATAGCCTTTTTCATGTGTTTCTTCGCTTGGTTTGGTATTGTTCCATTCATGCCGTATGTGGTAAAAGATTTGGGGCTGACTCCAGATCAGAAGTGGAATTCTATCATTTTAGCGGTTACAGGAACTGTCTTTGCAAGGCTACTAATAGGAAAACTATGTGATAAATATGGCCCTAGATTGTGTTACACATGGTTGTTAACTTTGGGTGCTTTGCCTGTAATAGCTATTGGTCTGGTTCAGACACCTGCTCAGTTTTTAATATGTAGATTGTTTATTGGTTTTATTGGAGCTTCTTTTGTAATTACACAATTTCATACATCCATCATGTTTGCTCCAAATATTGTAGGAACAGCAAATGCAACTTCTGCAGGATGGGGAAATTTAGGAGGTGGAGCCAATCGTTTGGGAATGCCTTTGATTGCTGCTGGAGTGATCAGTTTTGGTGTTGCAGAAACAGAAGCGTGGAGGTATTCTATGATTATTGCAGGAGTGATTTGTTTTTTGATGGGGATTGTTTACTATTTCTGTACACAAGATACTCCAGAGGGAAATTTTAAAGATTTAAAAGCCTCTGGTCAGATGCCGGAATTGAAGAAAGACGAAGCTGGTTTTGGTGTCGCGGTAAAAGATTATAGAGTTTGGATTTTGTTTTTGGTATATGCAGCTTGTTTTGGAATGGAGCTAACGGTTTACGGAACTATGGATGATTATTTACAAAATACATTTCAACTTGAGCGTGTAACAGCTGGTAATTTGGTTTTATCTTTTGCTTTGATGAATATTTTTGCAAGAACTTTAGGAGGTTTTTTTGGAGATAAATTTGGTAAATTAAAAGGGTTGAGAGGACGTGTAATTTTCTTAACTGTAATTTTAGCTATAGAAGGGATGATGTTGATGCTATTTTCTGGAGTTGATAATTTTATAGTGGCATTTGCATTTTTAATAGGGTTTAGTTTGTCTGTACAAATGGCCGAAGGAGCAACTTTTTCGGTAGTTCCATTTATCAATAAAAAAGCGATTGGTTCTATTAGTGGAATTGTAGGAGCAGGGGGGAATGTTGGAGCATTTTTAGCTGCAATTTTATTAAAATCTAAATCAGCAGTTGCAGAAAAAGCAGCTATTATAGAGACACAAGGAGCTAGTGAAGCAGTTGTCAAAGCAGCTCAATCTGCAGCTTCTTCAGATGCGGTTTCTAGCGGATATTTTGTCATCGGTATTTTAGTGGTTGTAGCAGCGTTGGTTTCGTTAACTATTAAATTTTCTAAAGAAGATGAATTGCTTTCTGCCTAAACAATAATAGGTTACTGAGTTAATACATTTGTTATATAAATATTTTAAATCCACCACTATCTATGTTAGTGGTGGATTTTTGTGTATTTCAGCTTTTATTAGGTATTGTATTGTTTATGATGTCTTTACATGTTTGGAAATTTAAAATAGACTAGATTTCTTTTTGGATTCTATAAAACATTACTTAGTTTTGTACGTATAAATACTTAATTTAATTTTGTGTTTATAATTTCTACGATCGTTGTGTGTTTTCCGTCAACATAATTGAATAAAATTGAGAGTTTTTTGAGATGAAAAGTTGTTTTGTCAGTATAAGGAAAGATACATTTTTGGAAACAATATTTATTAGGTTGAAATCCCCTTATGCTGTAAATTCTGGAAGTTTAATGTTTGATAGAATTTGGTTTTATCTGCTAAGAAACACCAATGTATCGTAGAATCTTTTTAATACGTATTAGTCTGCACTTTATTATTTTATAAAAGGTAGTTTTAATAGTTTCTAGTTATTCTTGCCATTTCATTAGTCAGTTATGGCAAGAATTTTTAATTTATTTCACGTACAAAATAAGAGTAGCTCTGGATGGTTTTCTGGGGTTACTTTTTTGTATTTTTGGGGCTTTAAAAATACATTTATGATTTCTGTAGATAATTTAGCGGTAGAATTTAGTGGACATGTGCTTTTTAGTGATGTTTCATTTGTAATTAATGAAAATGACAAAATAGCCTTGATGGGGAAAAATGGTGCTGGAAAGTCTACCATGATGAAAATTATTGCAGGTATGCAAACTCCTACCAGAGGAGGAATACGCTGTCCTAAAGATACCGTTATTGCTTATTTACCACAACACTTATTAATAGATGATGATTGTACGGTAGTAGAAGAAGCATCAAAGGCTTTTAATGAGGTTTTTCTTATGAAATCTGAAATGGAAGAGTTGAACAAGCAATTAGAAACCCGTACTGATTACGAATCTGATGAATACATGAAAATTATTGAACGTGTGTCAGATTTGGGTGAAAAGTACTATGCATTAGAAGATGTAAATTACGAAGCAGAAGTAGAGGTGGCTTTAAAAGGATTAGGATTTACACAAGAGGATTTCAGCAGATCTACATCTGAATTTAGTGGAGGATGGAGAATGCGTATAGAATTGGCTAAAATTTTATTGAAAAAACCAGATTTGATATTGTTGGATGAGCCTACCAATCACGTAGATATTGAATCGGTTATTTGGCTAGAAAACTTTTTACTGAACAAAGCAAAAGCGGTTATTGTAATTTCTCACGATAAAGCCTTTGTAGATAATATTACCAATAGAACATTGGAAGTTTCTATGGGAAAGGTATACGATTACAAGGCAAATTACTCACATTATTTAGAATTGCGTAAAGAACGTAGAGCTAATCAACAAAAAGCTTACGATGAGCAGCAAAAAACAATTGCAGATAATAAATTGTATATAGAGCGTTTTAAAGGAACATATTCTAAGGCTTCTTCGGTAGCTTCTAGAAAAAGAATGCTTGAAAAAATGGAAATTATTGAAGTAGATGAGGTAGATACTTCTTCTTTAAGACTTCGTTTTCCACCTTCTCCGCGTTCAGGAGATTATCCTGTTAAAGTGGAGAATATGAGCAAAGTTTATGGAGATCATGTGGTGTTTAAAGATGCGAATATGGCCATTGCTAGGGGAGAAAAGGTAAGTTTTGTTGGGCGAAATGGTGAGGGAAAATCAACCATGATCAAAGCGATTATGGGGCAAATTGATTTTGAAGGTGTTTGCGGTTTGGGTCACAATGCAAAAGTGGGATACTTTGCACAGAATGAAGCTTCTTTATTGGATAATGAACTTACAATTTTTGAGACGGTAGACAATGTTGCGGTAGGTGATATTCGTACACAAATTAAGAATATTTTAGGTGCCTTTATGTTTAAGGGTGACGATATTGAGAAAAAAGTAGGTGTGCTTTCAGGGGGAGAAAAAACACGTTTGGCCATGGTAAAATTATTATTAGAGCCCGTAAACGTATTGATTTTAGATGAGCCAACCAACCACTTGGATTTACGTTCTAAAGATGTGATTAAAGAGGCTTTGCAGAATTTTGATGGAACGTTGATTTTAGTTTCTCATGATCGTGATTTCTTAATAGGATTGTCAGAAAAAGTTTTTGAATTCAAAGAAAAGAGAGTAATAGAACATTTTGAAACAATTGATGCCTTTTTAGAGCGTAATAAAGTTGAAAATTTAAAAGAAATGGAACTGTAAGAATTCAGTACTACATTTCAAAAAGCCCAAATAACTTAAAGTTATTTGGGCTTTTTATTTTTTATTTTTTTCGTTCTTTTAATTGTTGCAAGTAATATCTTTTAATAGGTTGTAAGGGACCAATTCTATGTTGAATTTCTGGAAAAATATCATCATAAGGTCCATAAGGAATATCTGCTCCTTTAGTCAATCTATCTGGGTAATCTTGTTCTAAATCAGGAGGACTAGGTCTTTGCTTTGTGTTAACATAAGCAGCAATGTCATAAGCATCTTCATCAGAAATTTTAGGGTCATTAGCTTCAACACCATAAGGCATATTTCCTTTTATAAAACCAGCTAAGGTTCCAAGTTTAGCCATTCCCGCTCCTAGATTGTAGGATTGTTTTCCCCATAGTGGGGGGTATACATATCCTTTAGATACATTTCTATCGTCAAAAAATATTCCACTACCATTAGTACCATGACAATAAAAACACTCCTTATTATAAAGAGCTTTTCCTTTTATTGTATCAGCAGCTCTTTTGGGTAAATCAATTTTTAAAAATCCTTTGTATTGTGGTAAATAATTTAGTTTTTTATCTGTGTTTAGCCATCTAAAGTATTCTACAACTCCTTGCATTTCTTTGGAATCCTTTTCTAAGGGACGACCGTTCATACTTCTTTCCATACATCCATTAATACGCATATAAATATCATTTACTTTACCGTTTTTGGTTCTATAAGCAGGATAACTACTCATAACACCAATCCAAGAACCTGCATAAGCCTTTGTACCTCCGCTAATGTGACAGTTTACACAAGCCAAATTGTTTCCAGCGTATCTTTTTTTAGGATTGCTAACCACATAACCCACATAACGAGATGTTGTTGTTAAAAATTTATAACCATATTTAATCAATTCAATATTTAACCCTTTAGGAGGATGTTGATCTATGTTTTTAATGTTGAATTTTAGGATGTTTGGATCAGAAGTAAATATTTGTGTTTCTGATGTCAATGTGTCTTTTTGCAATTCTAAATAAGCACTGTATTTTTTTTCTGTTTTTTTGCAAGCGATAAGACCAAGTTGTAGGCAAAGAATTATCAATGCTTTTGATATAGTTTTAACTGTTTTCATTCTATTTTGTTTAATTCTTCTTTATCTTTTTATTGAGATATAAGCATGAGAAGTCTGTTATTTAGGAAAGACTAAATAATTGTAGAGGGTAGTGTAAGAGTCTTAGATTTTTTTACTACGGCATTAATACGTATCCTTTTAGGACGTAGTTAGGAATGGTAATTAGAGCAGATAAGCTAAGGTGTATGTATGGATTCATTTCTGAATATGGATCTATATTGTTTTCTGCTACCGCTTGTCCACAAACATAAATTTTTACACCTTGTTTAGTCAAAGCTTTCAAAATTTCTAAGTTGGGATTGTGTTTGTTATATAGTTGTTGATGTTTGTTGTCTGATAAAACAATAGATGTTGCAGGGCCATGAATAACAGCTACTATATGAATTTTTTTAAGGGGAATTTCAGCGGCACCTAATAAATTTATTTGTCTAGCAATATGCCATAAAACTTTATTAACGCCATCCTTTTCCTTAGCATCTTTAATGTCAAAAATAATTTTATAGTCTAAATGTTTGTTGGGAAGTATTTCTGCATCTCTGTAATATTTTATACGACCATATTCTTTAATAATTGGGTTTTTCCATTCTTGTGCAGTTGTTTTTGATCCAAAAAATAGAAGTACTAGTAAAGCGATTAAGTTAAATGCTTTCATGATTTTTAGTTTTTAATGGTGTCAAATCCGTATTTTTTGTAAATATTTTGTGCTAGATCGGTAGCTAAAAAAGCTATAAACTGATTTGCAGCTTTTGGATGCGGAGCATTGTTGTAAATCCCAGCCATGTAGACTGTTGATACATTGTTTTCATCAGGTATAGTAATCATATCTATAGGATGATTGGTTAGTTTTGAATGATAGTAGGCTTCAGTATACCAAACAGGACCTGCGTCAGAATTATTATACATAATTCTTAAAGGTGTTTCTCTATGATGAATTGTAGTGAGAAAGGTGTTGTTTTTTTCTACTTTATTTTCCATTATGGTTGTTGTTAAGTTAGGGCCACCAACATTTTCATAAGCTTTAACAATTCTTGTTGCAATTCCTTCCCACTTAGGATTAGGCATACTTACTTTTACATCAGCTCTCGCCAAATCTATCAAAGATTTTATGTTTTTAGGATTTCCTTTTTGTACCATAATTGCCAATTTATTTTTAGCATAAGCATAGGTATTTTTTAGTACGTGTGTTTTTTCTTGCGCAATAATTCTGCTTTTTCCTGCTGTTACTACATCTGGTTGTAGTGTGATTTTCATATTTCCAAATACCAAGGTTCCACTTTTTTGTTGTGACTCTTCAATTCCTGGTGGAATAGTTTCTGCAAATACACGTGTGTATTCAGGATGTTCTTTTTTAAATGCAGCTAATAATTCTGGTACAACCATGTATTGATTTCCTGCAAAAAAAATTACCAAATCAGGATTGTTTATATCTCCATGAAAATCTGGTGCATTGTCTATTCCGTAACCTATAAAAGTAGTGGCTTGTTGTGTTTTTTGCTGCCATGGAGCATCATATCTATGTTCGTAATCTTTCTCTGTTTTTTGTGCTGTTAGCACGTAATTGGTAAAGATCAATAGACTGAATAAAATGATTTTTTTCATAATTGTAATGATTTTTAAATTGAATAATTATGTTTATGTGTATTTCAAATGTAGAATTAATAGATAATCATACGAAACCGATTTAGTTATAGTAGATAACTGTTAGTTATGAAATGATGGTGGATGAAACAAAAGAATGGGCTAGGTTGTAATTTTGTTTGTATATATGTTACTTGTTAAAATAAGGTGTAAATTAAAAATAGAGCCTATGAGTTGTTGTATTTTGAAAGCTATAATCAGACTCGAGGTAATTAAAGATTACAATAGCTAGGTGTTTCTAAAGGTATGGTGTTTTAGATCAAAGAACATAAAGTCATACGTATCACGTAGGTGAATAGGCTGTCTAGATATGTTAGTAACAAAGCTGTGGTGATAAGAAAAGTACTAGTTTGTGGCTTTAGATTGTTGAAACTAGTAATTGTTTAATGTATTTTAAGCGAAAAAATATCTATGATATATACTTCAAATAGCATATGGAGAAATAAATGTTCTTTTGTCAAGTGAATAAGTTTAGTTTCTATAAAAGGAAAATAACTTAAAAAAGAATATTGGGTACACGTAGAAAATATTTGCTAGTTAAAGGATTTGTCTATAGATAAAAGTGAATTGTAAGTACCTAACAAATAAGTCAAACCTCTTAAGATTATTAAGAAAAATTTAAGAGGTTTGTAATTTTCTTTGTGGTTGTTAATTTCTTTTGTTAGAAGAATATAGTTTGTCCCTTTCTTTTTCTAATGTCAATTCATTAAGAAGCTTTACGGTAAATGTAGTTCCTATATTTTCTTCACTTGTAAAAGAAATATGACCATTTAACAAATCAAGATAATGTTTTACAATATTTAACCCCAATCCAGTTCCTTGGATGTTTGAGGTGTTTTTGGCTCTAAAAAACTTTTCAAACATTTCACCTTGTTGATCTTTTGGTATACCAATACCATGATCAATAACTTCAATCTTTATTATTTTAGGATCAACAACAATATTCAATTCAATATCCGTTTTTGAATATTTAATAGCGTTAGAAACTAAGTTTTGAATAATGTTTCTAATTATTTTTTTATCACTAACAATTTCTTTATCTCCTTTAAAGGAATATTTAATTTTTTGTCCTCTCTTGAGAATTTCTTCAAATTGTTTTAAAAGGTCTTTTAGGTAATCATCAAAATCAAATTGTTCTTTTGTGGTGTCTACTTTACCATGCCCTAATTTGTCAGCGGTTAAAAAGTAATTAAGTGTTTCTACAAGATTTCTGACAGAGGATTTAATTCTTTTAAAATGTTTTTCTCTTTTGTCTTGTTGAGAACTTTCCGTGTATTTTTCTGCAAGATTTGCACTGGTTAAGATGATTCCTAAAGGGGTTCTTAATTCATGAGAAGCCATGGAGATAAATGAACTTTTCATTTTAATAAGTTTTTTCTGACGATCAAGTGATTCACGAAGTTCTAGAGTTCTCTCAATTACTAAATTTTCTAGAAGCTCATTCATTTTGAATAATTCTTCTTCAGCTCTTTTTTGAAGTGTAACATCATACGTCATGATAAGAATTCCTTGAGGAATAGGCTCAATACGTAAACTAAACCAATTTTTACTTTCGTCTGGAAATTTAAATTCAGTAGTTATTTGAGTTGGAACTCTTTTAGTCATACTTTTCAAAATAGGAGCAAAAATATCTGTTTCTTCAATACCAGGGTATTTTTCCATCATTGTATGACCAAGTAATTCCTCTCTGGTTAGTTTACTGTGAACAACCATTGAATCGTTTACATAGACGTACTGCCATTTTTTATTTACGACTTGTACGCCCTCTATCATGTTATCGAATATGCTATAGTCCGTAATCTTCATTTGTTATTTAATAATAACCATTGTTAGTCTGGTTTGGGGTAAATATTACTTTTAATTAATTAAAATAGGAATCTATGGTTTTGACTATTATAAAATTAATTTATTTTTTCACATGCAAAAAAACATAAAAAATACTGTTTAAAAACATATATCAATAAAAATTATATATTTGATAAACAATGTTTTAGAGAATTAACTTTTGTTATTCATAGTTCATATGGGGTTTAAGGGGTTTGGTAAGCATGAAGTTAATATAAAAATTTGAGCTAAACTAGTACTAAAGAACTAGTGTTGTTAAAAAATAAAAAAAATCCTCATTTATAACTATAGACGAGGATTTTAGTGGGGTATTTAATAAAACTAAAGTGTGGTAAACTAAACCTGCCCCAAATTTACAGATTTCTAGTTTTACTTACAGAACTTCTTTACTGTGTCTTTCCGTAGTTTTATCGCTTAATTTTAACTTTTATTGATTTTGAAGAAGGTGTGTGGCTTAAATGTGCCGTTAAATTAATGGGAACTAATGGGTTTGATTCTGGGTAATAAGTAGCCAAACACCCTTTAGGAATGTTGTAAGGTACTACAGAAAAATTATCAACTTGTCTTTTTACGTTGTTGTAGTTGTTGTACAAAGAAACTTTATCTCCTTTTTTTAATTCTAATTTATAAATGTCATTTGGATTCATAAATACAACCATACGACCATTGTAAATTCCTCTATAACGATCGTCTAAACCATAGATGGTGGTGTTAAATTGGTCGTGGCTACGGGTGGTCATCATGATAAATTCATTATCTTCTACAGTAATTTCGTTGATTTTATTGACTGTAAAATTTGCTTTTTTGTTTGGTGTTGTAAATTCACCAGTTCTGGCACCATTTGGTAACTCAAAACCAATAGGTTGCTGTATTCTTTGGTTGTAGTTTTCAAATCCAGAAATAGTTTTTTCTATCAGATCACGAATATTGTTGTAGTCTTCTGTTAAAAAGTCCCAGTCTACTTTGTCTTGATTCAATGTAGCTTTGGCAATGTTGGCAACAATCACAGGTTCACTTTCCACAAATTCAGAAGGAGGCGTTAACATACCTTTACTAGTATGAACAACTCCCATTGAGTTTTCTACCGTTACAAATTGTTCCTTACCATTTTTTACAAAAGTATCAGTTCTTCCCATAGAAGGTAAAATCAATGCGGTTTTACCAGGAGTTAAGTGAGAACGATTTAATTTGGTAGAAATATGAGCTGTAAGATTGCAATTGTTTAGTGCTTTGGTTGTGTAGTTGGTGTCTGGTGCTGCAGATAAAAAATTTCCTCCCATTCCAATAAAAACCTTGGCCTCTCCCTTATACATAGCTTCAATAGCTTCTACTACAGAATACCCATGTTCTTTAGGAGGTGTAAAACCAAAATTTTCACTAATTTTATCAAGTAGTTCTTTGGACGGTTTTTCTGCAATTCCCATAGTCCTATCTCCCTGTACATTGCTGTGTCCACGCACCGGACAAGTACCAGCTCCTTCTTTGGAAATGCTTCCTTTCATCAATAAAAGGTTGACGACTTCTTGAATGTTATCAACACCATTAACGTGCTGGGTCAATCCCATTCCCCAACAAGCAATAATTTTACTTCTATTTGCAATTAAATCAACCAAAATATCAATTTCACTTGTTGCTATGCCTGTTTTTTGAATGAGTTTCTCTATGTCATGACCTAAGATTTCCTCTTTAAATTCCGTAAAACCAGCAGTTTTGTTGTTGATGAATTCATGATCTAATACTTCAGGTCTTGTCGCAGTAAGTTGAAATAATTTAGCCATTACAGCTTTTAACAAAGCAACGTCTTCGTTTATTTTTATTTGCAAATACAAATCGGCAATATCAACCCCTTTTAAAATTCCGCTTGGACTCTGAGGGTTTTTAAAGTTGATCAATCCAGCTTCTTTTAGTGGGTTGATGGCAACTACTTTAGCTCCATTTTTTTTAGCCTTTTCTAAAGTAGACAACATTCTAGGGTGATTGGTTGCTGGGTTTTGACCAAAAATTAGAATCAATTCTGCTTTGTTAAAATCATTTAAAGTAACAGATCCTTTTCCTATTCCAACGGTTTTGGATAGTGCAACCCCGCTAGATTCGTGACACATGTTAGAGCAATCTGGCAAGTTATTTGTTCCAAACATTCGTACAAATAATTGATATAAAAAGGCAGCTTCGTTGCTAGTTCTTCCTGAAGTATAAAAAGCGGCTTCGTTAGGACTGCTCAAACTATTTAATTCTTTCGCAATAATTTGATTGGTTTCTTTCCAGGAAATAGGAGTATAGTGAGTTTCTCCATTTCTTAAAATCATAGGATGTGTCAATCTACCTTGTTGTCCCAGCCAATAATCACTTTGATTAGACAATTCTTCAACGCTGTATTTTGCAAAAAAATCAGGATCAGCCACCCGTTCCATAGCTTCTTCTGCAATTGCTTTTACACCGTTTTCACAAAATTCACCCAGCTTAGATCTATGATCAGGATCTGGCCATGCACAACCAGGACAGTCCATTCCTTTTTTCTGATTCAGTTTACTCAGTACTTTAAAAGAGTTCTGAAAAGACATTCTGCTAAAAATTTGTTGTAATGAAATATACACAGCTTTTATTCCTGCTGCACTTTGGGCTTGTGAGGCAATGACGAGATCTTTTTTATTCTTCATTTTATTATTTTAGCTGATAAAGATTAATAATATACTTTATGAATGTAGCGTACAATTCTAAGATTATTTATTGAAATGACTTGAAACCTTATTGATGAATTTTTGTACAGAATTAACTGATTTTGTGTTGTCATTTGTTAAAATAAACAATTTTGTGTTTTGTGCTAAAAGAATCAGTTTTCATAAATTTCTAAAGGTAAATTGTCTGGATCAGCAAAGAAAGTGAATTTTTTACCCGTATGTGGGTCCATTCTAATAGGTTCTACATTTACATTTTTATCTTGCAAAATTTTCACATTTTCTTCAATATCATCTACTTCAAAAGCAAGATGTCTTAATCCAAGCGCTTCGGGCCTTGATGGTCTTTGTGGTGGGTTAGGAAAGGAGAATAATTCAATAATATAAGTTCCGTTTAGACACAAATCTAATTTATATGAATCTCTTTCTTTTCTGTAAATTTCTTGTAGTATAGTAAAGCCTAAAACGTTTGTATAAAATTCCTTAGAAAGCTGGTAGTTTTTGCAAATAATGGCTACATGATGAAGTTTGTTGAGTTTTAGCATGTTTTGATGTTTGGTTGTGATTTGCCTAAAATAAAAAAACTCCATGAAATAAATCATGGAGTTTAAAAATTGGATAACAATTTTAGATGTTTGGTTGAGGTGTTACTCTCAAATAAGGTTTTACTTCTTTGTGTCCTTTAGGGAACAAAGTTGGGATTTCTTCGTTACTTACGGCAGGAGAAATTACAACGTCTTCACCATTTTTCCAGTTTGCAGGTGTTGCTACTTTGTGGTAAGCTGTCAATTGTAAAGAATCAATTACTCTTAACAATTCATCAAAATTTCTTCCTGTAGAAGCAGGATATACAATGATCAATTTTACTTTCTTGTCAGCACCAATTACAAATACAGAACGAACAGTTAAGGTGTTGTCAGCATTTGGGTGAATCATATCGTACAAGTCAGATACTTTTTTATCTTCATCGGCAATGATTGGGAAATTTACAGTTGTATTTTGAGTTTCGTTGATGTCTTTGATCCATCCGTGGTGAGATTCTACACCATCTACACTCAATGCAGCAATTTTCACATTTCTTTTGTTAAATTCTTCTTTGTATTTAGCAACGGTTCCTAATTCAGTAGTACAAACAGGAGTGTAGTCTGAAGGATGAGAGAATAAAATTCCCCAACTGTCTCCTAACCATTCGTGAAAATTAATTTCACCTTCTGTAGTTTGTGCGGTAAAGTCTGGTGCAATGTCACCTAATCTTAATGTGCTCATAGTTATTTATTTTATTGAATTATGATTTTATATATATCCACCCTTTTATACCAGAGGCAAAAGTGGCTTCTATTCGTTTGTAATCAGACACTTCATAAGCATCTGCTTGGTCTAGCTCTTCTTGGGTAATTTCAAAAAGAATTCCTTTTATTTGGTCGTTATTATTTTTAGAAATTTCAGCAATTGGATGAAATTCTTGCTCACTTTTTGCAAGTACGTCTGCATCAGTAATTTTAAGTTTCCCTAATTTGTATCCTTTAAGAGTATCTGGAGTTCCTGTTAAGGTCCTTCCAAAAGATTCTTGCTGAACTTTTTCTAACTGTAAGGTTCCGTAGGAAAATAGTAAATGCATTTTGTAATAGAATTGGTGAATTTTTGGATTAAGATTTTCAAGAATAATGCCAAATAAATTTAAAAATTAAATATGATATTGAAATGGAAAAGACCAATAAATAATTAGAAAAAAAAGAGAGCTAAACATCAGTGGGTTTAGCTCTCTTAGTTATAAAAAAATGTTTATCAATTTTTAAATAATGATTTTCATATTTACTTTGTTATTTTTTTGCTAAAAAGCTTTCCTTCACTACCAATGTTTACAATGTATACTCCAGTTTTTAAATAGTTAAGGTTGATGCTTTTTTCGGTCGTAGAAATAATTAATTTTCCACACACGTCATAAATAGCAATATGGTCAATTATTTTTTTACTTGTAATTGTTAGATTGGAATTAGAAGTGTTGTAATAAATGGTAATTGCTTTTTTTAATTCAGCACTAGAATTGCTTAAGGTTGTAGGGTTCAATTCATATGAGCTTCCTGAAGTAAATGCAGATACATATCCACTAGTTCCATTTCCGTTACCTGCAGGATCTATTAAATTGGTGTTTGCTTTTAAATCTAAACGAATTGTACCACTATCTACTGTTGGGTTAGAAATAACAACGTTAACAATTACGTTAGAACCCGTTCCTGATGAAGGTGTGATAGAGTTGATAGATGCTCCCACGGAATTTGTCAAAGTTAATTCAAAATCATCAGCAGAAATGTTGTTTACTTTTTCACTAAAATTCACCAAAAAATTGATAGATGTTGGTTGTGTTTCGCTAGGAGTAACTACTGCAATAGACGTTACTTCGGGAATTATAGTATCTATAGTTACTGATTTTGGATCAGAGTCCATTGATTCACCACCTAATGAAGATTCGGCAATAAAGGTTGTCGTACCATCGTTTAAAGGATCATAGGGAGTTAAGTCAAAAATAAAGTTTCCTGAGCTATCAGTTATTACATATACGCCAAAAAGGGAAGTGGAAAATCCGTTTATTTTTAAAGCTATTTGACTATTTGGTGTTGCTGTACCATGTATTTGAATACTTGTGTCGTTGGTAATGTAGTCAGAAACGCTTATACCGCTATCTGTTGTAATACTAGTTATTACGGGTTTTGTCAATGCATGTGCATTTATTTGATAAGCAAAAAGAACAAAAAGTGTAATGAGAATGTTTGTTTTTTTCATTATTGATTTAGAATAATGTTGTTTCATGTTGAATAATTTTGTGTGGTTATTTGTATTGTTAAATGTTAGGTAAAACTAGTTGGCTTTTTCTTGATTTTTATCATACTTTAGTATGCTTTTCTATAAAAAAAACTCTTTACCTGTAGGTAAAGAGCTTTAGTGTTCATTGAGAAAACAACGTATAATTAGCGTTAATTTATAGTTATGTTTTTGAAGAATAATTTATGATCAACAGCATCTAAAATTACATGACTCTTATTGCTAATGTTCCCTGCTAGTATTTCTTTAGACAAAAGATTCAAAACTTCTTTTTGAATTACACGCTTTACAGGTCTTGCACCAAATTCAGGATCAAATCCTTTTTCTGCTAATGTCAATTTAGCATGTTCTGTAGCTTCTAAAGTAATTTCTTTGTTGCTTAACAGATGTGTCAATCCTTTCAAGTGCAATTCTACAATTTGTGCAATTTCTGTTATGTTTAAAGGAGTAAACATTACTATTTCATCAATACGGTTGATAAACTCGGGTCTTACTATTTGTTTTAAGTTTTGTAAAACATCAACCTTTGCTTCCTCAGCAATTTGTTCTCTGTTTTGTGCTGTTGCTCTTTCAAAACGTTCTTTAATGATTTCAGCTCCCATGTTAGAAGTCATGATAATGATAGTGTTTTTAAAATCTGCCAAACGACCTTTGTTGTCTGTCAACCTACCTTCATCTAAAACTTGTAACAAAATATTGAATGTGTCAGGATGAGCTTTTTCAATTTCATCTAGCAACACAACAGAATAAGGTTTGCGTCTTACGGCCTCGGTCAACTGTCCACCTTCATCATAACCTACATAACCAGGAGGTGCCCCTACCAATCTACTTACTGAATGACGTTCTTGATATTCACTCATATCTATACGAGTCAATGCATTTTCATCATCAAACAAATATTCAGCCAATGCTTTTGCCAATTCAGTTTTACCTACTCCTGTTGTTCCTAAGAAAAGAAAACTTCCAAGCGGTTTTCTAACGTCTTGCAAACCAGCTCTAGACCTTCTTACAGCATCAGAAACTGCTTGAATAGCATCCTCTTGTCCAACAACTCTTTGGTGTAGTTCATCTTCTAACTTTAGCAATTTTTCGCGTTCACTTTGTAGCATTTTCTGCACGGGAACTCCAGTCCATTTGGCAACAACTTCCGCAATGTCATCTTCCGTTACTTCTTCTTTTATCAAAGAGGTTTCTTGATTTTTAGCCAATTTTGCTTGAGCAACTTCCAGTTTTTCTTGCGCATCTTTAATTTTTCCGTAGCGTAATTCTGCTACCAAACCGTAATTTCCATCACGTTCTGCTATTTCTGCATCTTGTTTAAATTGATCAATCTCATCTTTAATGGTTTGGATATTGTCTACCACATCTTTTTCAGATTTCCATTGTGTGTAAATACTATCTCTATTTTCTTGAATATTGGCCAATTCTTTACGCAAAGCAGTCAGTTTTTTCTCATCCTTTTCACGTTTGATAGCTTCAATTTCAATTTCTAACTGCATTATTTTTCTATCCAATACATCTAGCTCCTCTGGTTTTGAGTTGATCTCCATTCTCATTTTAGCAGCAGCCTCGTCCATTAAATCAATCGCCTTGTCTGGTAAAAAACGAGAAGTAATGTATCGTTGACTCAATTCTACAGCAGCAATAATCGCACTATCTTTGATTTGAATTTTGTGATGTGCTTCGTATTTTTCTTTAATACCACGCAAAATAGAGATGGCACTTTCTGTATCAGGTTCGTTTACCATTACTTTTTGGAAACGTCTTTCTAGTGCTTTGTCTTTTTCAAAATATTTTTGATATTCATCCAGAGTTGTAGCTCCAATAGCTCTTAATTCTCCACGAGCCAATGCTGGTTTTAAAATGTTGGCTGCATCCATAGCACCTTCACCACCACCAGCTCCTACCAATGTGTGAATTTCATCAATAAACAAAACAATGTCTCCGTGAGCAGAGGTTACTTCTTTTACTACAGATTTCAAACGTTCTTCAAACTCACCTTTGTATTTAGCTCCCGCAATTAAAGCCCCCATATCCAAAGAAAACACTTGTTTGTCTTTTAAGTTTTCGGGTACATCACCTTTTACAATACGATGAGCTAAACCTTCTGCAATAGCTGTTTTACCTACTCCAGGTTCTCCAATTAAGATTGGATTGTTTTTGGTTCTACGTGATAAAATTTGCAAAATTCTACGAATCTCTTCATCACGACCAATTACAGGATCTAATTTTCCTGTACTAGCCAATTTGTTTAAATCTTTTGCATATTTGTTTAGCGCATTGTAGGTCTCTTCAGCACTTTGAGACGTTACATTTTGTCCTTTACGGATTTCATCAATGGCTGCTTTTAGACCTTTTTCGGTCACCCCTTGGTCCTTTAATAACTGGCTAACAGTGTCTTTGTTTTTTAACAACGCAATTAATAAATGTTCAATAGAAACATATTCATCGTCCATTTTTTTAGCAATGTTGCTAGCGTCTGTCAATGTTTTAGACGATGTAGCGGATAAACCTATTTGCCCTCCACTTACCTTAGGATAGCTTTCTAATGTTTTGTCTAAAATTTGAGGTAGTATAGAAATGTTTACCTGTAGTTTTTTTAGAATAAAAGGAGTAACATGTTCATCTACTTCTAAAATGGCTTTAAATAGATGTGCATTTTCTATTTGTTGATGACCCAACCCTTGAGTTATCTGTTGAGCTTGTTGTACAACCTCTTGTGATTTTATGGTAAAATTATTAAAGTTCATTTTTAATTGATTTATAAAGTTTGACTTTTTAAATAGCTATTTCTGATAGGTAAATAGCAATTGTTGTTCCCATCCTGTAAAACGGAAATCTTGTCGTGTTATTAGACAAAATGACTTAATATTTAGATAGTTAACCGACGTTTTGACCTATAGTGTAAGTTGTGAGTGATGTTACGACTTAATTTTTGATATTTGTAGAAGGAATTATTAACAATAAATTAAAGTATATGGGATTTTTTGATAAAATTTTAGGAAGTACATCAGAAGAGAAAAAACAAGGGCATAAAAAAACACAATGGAATTATTTAACAGCGGTGTCACAATTAGATCAAGTTGTTGAAGATTCTAAAACTCAGAAAGTAATTGTTTTTAAACACAGTACAAGATGTAGTATTAGTGCTAGTGTTTTGAATAAATTTGAGAAACAGGTAGGTGAAGGTTATAAATTGTATTTTTTAGACTTGATATCTCATAGAGATATTTCGGCTGCTATTGCTGATAAATTTCAAGTAGTGCATCAATCTCCACAGGCTTTACTTATCGAAGATGGAAAAGTAACTCAGCATGATTCTCATTACGGAGTTCTAGAATTGTCATTATAAATAGCACCTCTTACCATACCATATATTATGATGGTGGATTTTGGCTTGTAAAAACTGTTTGTTAGCAGTCATGAAAATGTTTTTTGATTCCTAATGTTAATTTAATGTTAATTAAATGTTGTTTAAGTGTAAAATAGTTGTATATTTGTATCATCAACATTTAAATAATAGAATTATGAAAAAAATATTAATAATCGTAGGATTAATGATCGGATTCGTTTCTTACAGCCAAGATAAAAAAGTAAAAGTAGAACAAGAAGGTGATTTGTTTGAGGTAACATTTTACCATGACAATGGAGAAGTTTCACAAACAGGTTACATTACCGCAGACAAAAAATTACAAGGAACTTGGAAATCATTTGACTTAAAAGGAGAGAAGAAAGCTTTGGGACATTATGACAATGGTAAAAAAACAGGAACTTGGTTTTTTTGGAATGCAAACAATAATCAAGCTTATACACAAGTAGATTTTGGTACAGACTATAGAGTTGCTAAAATTTATGAGGTAAAACAAACTTCTCAATTTGCTGAGAATGATAGTGATGAATAAATCAAAGACTTGTCTAGTATAAAAAAATCCACTCAATTTGAGTGGATTTTTTTTATGAAATAACTTCTTCGGTATTTTTTTCTGAAACTCCAGAATCTATGCAAATGGATTTGTCTATTCCTTTTAGGTAAGCATAAAATGCACTACATGTAGAACAGTTTAACAGTTCAACAAAGAACAATAGCTTCAGAAACTTCTTTTTACGTTTTTTTGAACGTAATGTTGAATCACAACATGGACAGTATCTTTTTTTCATTTTGTGTTTATAAATGATTTGTATATAAAATTATGAAAAAAAAGAATCAAAATAGTTGACATTGGTTAGTTTTTGTTTCTTTTGTTGCGATTTATGTATTATAACAGTTTTTTTTCTATGATTTCTGCAACACCATCGTTGTTGTTTGAAGCTACGATGAGGTCTGCTTTTTCTCGCAATTCAGGAGTTACATTGTCTACCCAAACACCTAGTCCTGCAAATTCAACCATGGTCAAATCATTTCCAGCATTTCCTACAGCAATGATTTCTTTTTGTAAAATACCCAATTGATCAATCAATCTTTTTAGAGTGGCAGCTTTGTCAATTCCTTTTGGCATCACTTCTAAAAAGAAAGGTTTGGACATAGATACGCTCAAATCAGGTCTTACTTGTTTTAATTTGGTTTCTACGGTTTTTAAATAACTAGGCTCTTCCAATAACAAACATTTCACACAGTTTTTGGTAATGTTAGTTTTCAAATCAACTACTTTTTTATATGGCATTCCTGTAAGTTTTCTTTCAATATCAATGTATTCAGAATCTTTAGTACCTATAATTACTCCATCTTTGTAAGTAATAAAAGCAGTATTGTTTGCTTGTCCAAAGTCATAAATATCATGTACGTCTTCTACAGACAATGTTTGTTCAAAAATACATTCTTCCTTAGCCATGTCTATAATTTGACTTCCGTTAAAAGAGATAATATAGGAGTTGTATTGATCTAATTGCAATTCTTTGGCATAATGAACCATAGCAGCAGTGGGTCTTCCGGAGGCAAGTACAACGTAAATTCCTTTTTCTTGGGCTGCTTTTATAGCTCTTTTATTTCTGTCAGATATAGTGTGATTGTCGGTTAACAAAGTGTCATCCATATCCAAAACTATCATTTTATATTTCATAGAATTCTGTGTTGATTGAGGCAAATTTACTTAGAATTTTAAACCCATGAGTTGATTTTGCATTTGATTTTTGATCTCGTTTTCAACATCTAAAATCATTTGTTTATTATTTAGGATTTAAAGAAGTAAGATCTAAATATTGTTTGGATAAAGCTCTTTTATCTCCAGATTGTGTAGTATATATATTCAAAAACATAATGACTGGTTACTGGAATGGAAGAAGTTATTTGGTTTGTACGATTATCAATAATATGAATATTGACAATTCTAGTTGAATGGTGAACACCCCAATAATTGTCAAAATTGTACCTAGTTATGCTTAGTGAATTCATTTCTATTACTATTAGGAATGCTAAGTTGTGAGTTGTTTTGTAATTGTATAAATCAAATATTCAATAGTATAATCGTAATTACAATGCTAATTGTTGATGAATTTTTTAGATTGATTGCTACACTTTATAGATAAAGTAGTAATAAGTAGAGTCGTTTTTTACCAGAAACGCTTTTTTTGGAACAAGAATTAAAATTTAACACCAAGCTAAATAAAATTTATCAGAAGAAAAGAAATGTAATGTTTTGGTTGAAATACAGCTTGTAAATCATACTAAAAGTAAAATTTACCAATAGCAATAGTTTGCAATACGGTAAATAGAATAGGTTTCTAAATAGGGTTAATATAAAGAAATATATTCTTTTGAGTTTTAGCTTAGTGTGAATAAATATTTATTATTTTTGCATTTTATTTTCAACTTCAAAAACACCTAGAATATGAAACGTGATCAAATCATATTTGATTTAATTCAAGAGGAAAAAGAGAGACAATTAAAAGGAATTGAATTGATTGCCTCTGAAAACTTTGTTAGTGAACAAGTGATGGAAGCTCAAGGTTCTGTTTTAACTAATAAATATGCTGAAGGGTATCCTGGAAAAAGGTATTACGGAGGTTGTGAAGTAGTTGATGTTGTAGAACAATTAGCTATAGATAGAGCAAAAGAATTATATGGAGCGGAGTACGTAAACGTACAGCCTCACTCTGGGTCTCAGGCAAATGCAGCAGTGTATTTTGCAGTATTAGAGCCAGGAGATAAAATTTTAGGTTTTGACTTATCTCACGGTGGTCACTTAACACATGGTTCTCCAGTAAACTTTTCAGGAAAAATTTACAAAGCAGTTCACTATGGTGTAGATAAAGAAACTGAGGTTTTAAACTACGATAATATTTTAGAGATTGCAAAAGCAGAAAAACCTAAAATGATTGTTGCTGGTGCATCTTCTTACTCAAGAGATATTGATTTTGCAAAATTCAGAGAAATTGCTGATGAAGTAGGAGCTTATTTATTAGCTGATATTTCTCATCCATCTGGAATGATTGCAAAAGGAATCTTAAATGATCCTATGCCTCACTGTCACTTTGTAACGACAACTACTCATAAGACCTTAAGAGGTCCAAGAGGAGGGATGATTATGATGGGTAAAGACTTTGATAACAGAGATGGTCTTACGTTAAAAAACGGAAGCTTAAAGAAAATGTCAGCAATGCTTAACAGCGCAGTATTCCCAGGAATGCAAGGTGGACCTTTAGAGCACGTTATTGCTGCTAAAGCTATTGCTTTGGGTGAAGCTTTGACAGATGAATATTTATATTATCAAGTTCAAGTAAAAAAGAATGCTGCTAGATTGGCTGCTGAATTGGTTGCTAAAGACTATAAAATTATTTCTGGAGGAACAGACAACCACTGTATGTTGATAGATTTAAGAAATAAAAACTTATCAGGTAAAGATGCTGAGCAAGCGTTGGTAAAAGCAGATATTACAGTAAATAAGAACATGGTTCCTTATGATACTCGTTCTCCGTTTGTAACTTCTGGGATCCGTTTAGGAGCTTCTGCAGTTACTACTCGTGGATTAAAAGAAGATGATATGGCTGTAATTGCTAACTTTATTGATGAAGTAATTAACAACTTTGAAAATGAAGATTTACTAGAAACTATTGCAGGTAAAGTAAACGAATTTATGCAAGATAGACCATTGTTTCAATGGTAGTATTTAGCAAATAAAATACTATAAAATTAAAAAGAGTCACTAATTAGTGACTCTTTTTTGTTGGTTTTAACTTTTCTATTTTAATTTGATGGTACAATTTTCCCGAGTCTTTTGTGTAATCTGTATCTTGAAAAATACCACAAGATGTATTGGCTCTTACTAGAGATTTATGACTCTGTAATTTAGACAATGCTTCTATATCTTTGCTTAAATATTTCATAATTGTTATTTTGTATTAAGTCAATATTTACAAAACAAACTTACACAAAAGAAAAAGGATTACTTTTTCTATCTCTACGATAAAGTGCGGATTCCTAAACCAGATTCTTTTACTAGAAATAGGTTGTAATCAGAAGTTTTAAAAATATCATCAGTTAAAGTACGGTTTGCAATAGATGTATTGTTTACTTTTTTAGTACTTGGTTCAATACTTTTGTTCAAAAATAAATAGCTCATAGTTTTAAATGTTTAAAAGTTGTGATTTATAGGTTCTCTTTCTCTATATGATTTATAAACGATACTAAATGAAAAGATAATTTATAGAGTTTTCATTTTCGCTTGATTTGTCAGTTTTACTGCTTTGAAGAGAGTTTTTTACAGCAGGACTATTGTAATCGTGATTTTGAAATATTCCACATGATGTTGAACGATTCACCAATGATTTTTCACTAGTCTTTTTTCCAATTTCTTCGATGTTCTTGTTTAAATACTTCATGGTCTTAAATTTTAAGTTTTTATTTATATTTCATATAGTAAATTTAAAAAACAGTGACAGTATACGAACTGATATATCGCAGTTTGAAATCATCTTTTTTATAATATCAAACACTAGATTTGGTTTTTGTTTAAAATTTTTAGGAATAACTAAAGAATTGTTAAATTATAGTTTTTTAAGGCTAAAAATAAGAGATGTAGTTTGTAGAGATTTCTTTACTTTTATAAAGTATAAAATAGAACAATATGCTAACCTTACTGGAACAACATTACGGATATATTTTTGAAAAAGAATTGCTAGAAGAAATTGTTAGGGTTTCTACTATTAAAGAAGTTCCTGCAGGAACTACATTGATGAATATAGGACAGTATGTAAAATCAATGCCTTTGTTATTGGAAGGAGTCATCAAAATTTTACGCGAAGACGAAGAAGGTGACGAATTGTTGTTGTATTTTTTAGAAAAAGGAGATACTTGTGCTATGACTATGAGTTGTTGTACGGGTAATAAAAAAAGCGAAATAAAAGCAGTAACGGAATTAGATACAAAACTGGTGATGATTCCTGTAGAAAAAATGGACGAGTGGGTAGGAAAGTATAAAAGTTGGAGAACTTTTGTGTTGGGTAGTTATCATCATAGATTGATGGAATTACTGGAGACTGTTGACAATATTGCGTTTAAAAAAATGGACGAACGTTTGTTAAAGTATTTGCATGATAAAGTTGCAGTTACAGCAAGTCGTAAAATTAAAAGTACGCATCAAGAAATTGCTTACGAGTTGCATACCTCTAGAGTAGTGATTTCTAGATTGCTAAAAAAATTGGAAAATCAAGGAATAATTGCTTTGCATAGAAATTCTTTAGAAGTGTTGTAGTTTTTTATTTAAAAACGGAATTGCATTCTGTTCTAAAAAAGAAAAAGCCTCTCCAAAAGAAATGGAAAGGCTTTTTGTTTGTAAACAATAATATAATTACTAATATGTATTATAACATATCAATATGTCTGTCATGGTAACCTAATAAGTATAAAACACCATCCAGTCCTAAACTAGAAATAGAACTTTCTGCGTTTTCTTTTACTTTTGGTTTGGCATGAAAAGCAATTCCCAGACCAGCTAAATTTAACATGGCCAAATCGTTAGCACCATCACCAACAGCAATGGTTTGGTTTAAGTGAATTCCTTCTTTTTCAGCAATTGCTTTTAAATATTCTGCTTTTTTGTTACCATCTACAATTTCTCCTAAATAACCACCTGTTAAGGCACCGTCTTTAATTTCTAATTGGTTGGCATGTACGTAATCTATTCCTAATTCTTGTTGCAAATAATGAGCAAAATAAGTAAAACCACCAGATAATATTGCAGTTTTAAATCCGTAATATTTCAAGGCCTTGAACAAACGATGTGCTCCCTTGGTAATAGGTAAGTTTTCAGCAACATTACGCAATACATCTTCGCTCAATCCTTCCAACATTGCCATGCGTTTTTTAAAACTAGTATTGAAATCTATTTCTCCTCTCATTGCTGATTCCGTAATAGCAGAAACTTCTTTTCCAACACCAGCCAATTCAGCCAATTTATCAATAACCTCAGCTTGAATTAGAGTAGAATCCATATCAAAACAAACCAAACGTCTGTTTCTACGGTAAATATTGTCTTCTTGAAAAGACAAATCCACATTTAAGTTTCTAGAAATGTCCATAAACTTAGCTGTCATTTCTGATTTGTTTTTTACTTCTCCTCTCACAGATAACTGAATACAAGAACGAGGATGATCGTTATTTTCTATTAAAGAAGTACGACCAGTCAAACGTTTGATAGCGTCAATGTTTAAGTTTTCTTCAGCCATAACCTTAGTTACTGCAGATACTTGTTCTGCGGCCAAAGTTTCTCCTAAAATAGTTACAATATAACGAGGTTTTCCTTGAGATTTTACCCAGTTTTCATAATCCTCTATAGAGATAGGAATGAATTTTACTTTGATGTCTAATTCATAAGCTTTGAATAATAAATCTTTCAATACAGGTCCTGAATCAGCTCCTGCAGGAACTTCGAACAACATTCCTAAAGATAATGTATCGTGAATATCAGCTTGACCAATATCTAAAATATTTGCTTTGTATTGTGCCAATACAGAGGTCAAACCTGCTGTAACTCCTGGCTTATCTTGTCCTGAAACCTTTAGTAAAATGACTTCTTTTTGTGCGTTTTCCATAGAAAATCGATAATTAATTTCGAGCGGTAAAAATCGTTAATCTATTGTTGATAAAAAAAAATATCACTTGTTTTTTTACAGGATTGCTAAACAACTTTGCTGTTCTGTAACTTTTGTTACTGCCTGTTTTTAGAAAGATAAGTTTCTTTGTATTAAAATATAAACTATGAAAATGTATTTTCCATTCTTTACGTGGATTCGTGACTATCAAAAAGAGTTTTTGTACGGAGATTTGATGGCGGGAATCACAGTTGGAATTTTGTTAATTCCGCAGGGAATGGCGTATGCATTAATTGCTGGATTGCCACCTGTGTATGGATTGTATGCTGCTCTTATGCCACAAGTTGTATATGCTTTTTTAGGAACCTCTAGACAACTAGCAGTTGGGCCTGTAGCTATGGATTCTTTGTTAGTGGCAGCTAGTTTAGGAGTATTGCACCTTTCGGGTATTGACGATTATATTGCAATGGCAATTGTATTGTCTTTGTTTATGGGGTTGGTACAGTTGATGTTAGGAGTTTTGAGAATGGGTTTTTTGGTCAATTTTTTATCCAAACCTGTAATTAGCGGATTTACATCAGCAGCTGCAATTGTAATAGGATTGAGTCAGTTGAAACATTTATTGGGAGTCTCTTTAAAAGGGAGTTCCAAATTACATATTATTTTAGGACAGGTAGTAACGGTACTTGATCAAGTAAATTTCACAACATTTTTATTGGGGTTGTTGGGAATTGTTGTTCTAGTATTGTTGAAAAAATTTGTACCTAAAATTCCAGCTGCACTTGTAGTAGTAGCAGTAGGAACCTTGGCAGTTTATTTTTTGGATTTACAATCTTTAGGGGTAAAGATAGTGGGAAGTATTCCAGATGGACTGCCAAGTTTTAAAATACCAGAACTCAAACACCTTCCTTATGCAGAACTGATACCAATGGCTATTACGTTGGCTTTGGTGGCTTTTATGGAGGCTATTTCTATTTCTAAATCTTTAGAAGAAAAAGTAGAGAATTATAAGGTAGATGCCAATCAAGAATTGATAGCATTAGGAACATCTAACATGATAGGGTCTTTTTTTCAAGCGTATCCTACTTCTGGTGGTTTTGCTAGAAGTGCCGTCAATCATCAGGCAGGAGCAAAAACAGGAATTGCAAGTTTGGTAAGTGCTGCAGTTGTTGGGGTAACATTGTTATTTTTAACCCCCTTGTTTTATTATTTGCCCAAAGCAGTGTTGGCTTCTATGATTATGGTTGCCGTTTATAAATTGATAGATTTTAAATTTCCCGTGCAATTGTGGAAACAAAATAGAGATGAGTTTTTTTTGTTGTGTGTTACATTTATCATCACACTTTTTGTAGGTATCATTCATGGTATATTGGTAGGAATTGTAGTTTCTTTAATTTTAATGGTATACAGAACATCTCAGCCACACATTGCAGTATTGGCTAGAATAGAAGAAAGTAATTATTTTAAAAATATATCAAGATTTAGTGGTGAGATCCAAGAGCGAAATGATGTGCTCATCGTACGATTTGATGCTCAGTTGTTTTTTGGAAATAAAGATTATTTTAAGAATAAATTAGAAGCATTGGTTCAACATAAAATCAAGACTTTAAAAGCAGTAATTTTAAATGCAGAATCTATTAGTTATATAGACAGTAGTGCCAATGCAATGTTGATATCGTATATAGAGCAATTAAAATCACAAAACATTAAATTTTTTATTACAGGAGCAATTGGTCCTACTAGAGATGTGCTGTTTCAGAATGGAATTGTAGATGTTTTAGGAAAAGAAAATTTGTTTGTGAGAACCTATGAAGCCGTAGATTGTTTTGATGGAATTGTGTGTAAGGATGATTTACAAAATAAAATTTGTCAACAAAATTCAACAACTGTGTAACGTATGTTACTGTAAGAGAAATAGAAACCACTTATTTTTGAAGTATAAAAAAGTCATAAGATGAAAATAGAACAAATATATACAGGATGTTTGGCTCAAGGAGCCTATTATATTGAAAGCGAAGGAGAAGTAGCCATTATTGATCCTTTAAGAGAAGTGCAGCCATATATAGATCGTGCTGATAAAGACAATGCAAAAATCAAATATATTTTAGAAACACATTTTCATGCAGATTTTGTGAGTGGTCACGTTACTTTATCTAAAAGAACTGGTGCTCCTATTGTATACGGTAAAAATGCCAACCCTAGTTTTGAGGCTATTATAACAGAAGATGGACAAGAGTTTTCTTTGGGGAAATTAACCATTGTTGCAATCCACACTCCAGGACATACTATGGAGTCTACTACATATTTGTTGAAAGATGAAGAAGGTAAAAATTACGCATTATTTACAGGAGATACGTTGTTTTTAGGAGATGTAGGTAGGCCAGATTTGGCTCAGAAAGCTGCAAGCATGACACAAGAGCAATTGGCAGCAACATTGTTCCATAGTTTGAGAACTAAAATAATGCCTTTAGAAAATGAGTTGATTGTATACCCAGGTCATGGAGCAGGATCTGCTTGTGGTAAGAACTTGAGTAAAGAAACAACAGGTACTTTAGGAGGGCAGAAAGAAAATAATTATGCTTTACGAGCAGATATGACAGAGGCTGAGTTTGTAAAAGAAGTGACAGACGGTTTGTTGCCACCGCCACAGTATTTTCCTTTGAACGTGAAAATGAATAAGGAAGGTTATGAAGATATTAGTGAAGTAATAGCACAAGGTACGCATGAATTAACGCCTCAAGAATTAGAGAATTTGGCAAACGAGACAGGTGCTTTGGTGCTGGATGTTAGAACGCAAGAAGAGTTTGCAACTGGACACATTCCTCAATCTATTTTTATAGGAATTGATGGAGGTTTTGCTCCTTGGGTAGGTGCATTGATTGGTGATGTAGAACAGCCTATTGTATTGGTTATTCCAGAGGGAAGAGAAGAGGAAACAATAACACGTTTGTCCCGTGTTGGTTTTGATCACACTTTAGGATATTTAAAAGGTGGTTTTGAGTCTTGGATTCAGGCTGGAAAAGAATACGACACAGTTCAACAGATTTTAGCAACTGATTTAGAAGATGTTTTAACGGATAATTTGCCTATTTTTGATGTAAGAAAACATACAGAATTTTTGTCGGAAAGAATTCCACAAGCAAAAAATACTCCTCTAGATGTATTGAATAGTCATTTAGAAGATTTTCCAGAAAAAGAGAATTTTTACATTCATTGTGCAGGTGGTTACAGAAGTATGATTGCTGCTTCTATTTTAAAAAGTAGAGGTATTCATAATTTTGTAGATATTATGGGAGGTTTTGCAGCTATTAAGGAATCGGATATTTCCACAACAGCTTATGTGTGTCCTTCAACATTATCGTAAATATTTTTAAATAATTGAGAATGAGAGTTGTTTTTATTGTTATAGCCGTTGTTTGGGGATTGAGCTATTTTTACAGATTAAATGCCCAGGTAAAATTTAATAGGTTAAATGTAGAAGAATTTCAGAAAGCAATAGCAAAGGATGGAGTTCAAGTTTTAGATGTGAGAACAGATCAAGAGTATAAAAACGGACATATTGCCAGTGCTATTAATATGGATGTCTTGTCTAATATAACTTTTAAACAACAAATAGAAGCTTTAGATAAAACAAAGCCCTTGTATGTTTATTGTAGGTCTGGAAAAAGAAGTCTGATGGCTTTGAGAATTCTACAAAAAAAAGGATTTGTAAGTATTTGGGATTTAAAAGGAGGTTATCAAGAATGGGAAAAGACTCATAAGAATTAAAAAGATGCTTAGGCATCTTTTTTTGTTTCCATATTTTTGTTGAGATTATTACAAATACTCTTAAATTTAACGGTATAGTAGATCTATTGTATTTGTCTGCTTAATACCCTATCAGAAATATGAATTTTTTCAAATCACTAAGTGTCTTTTTTTTATTTATAAATAGTGTTTTTTCTCAAGGATTGCCACCTATATCTGTTTATACAGCAAAGGATTATCATGCAGAAAATCAAAACTGGTCAATTACGCAATCTCAAAGCAAAGAAGTTTATGTTGCCAACAATCAGGGACTTTTAGAATTTGATGGTGCTTCATGGAGGTTGTATCCCATGGAGAATGAAACCATTGTTAGGTCTGTAAAAGCTGTTAAAGATAAAATATATACAGGTTTTTACAACGGATTTGGTTATTGGGAAAAAAATGATTTTGGGGTGTTAAAATTTACATCACTTTCTTCCGAAATAGACTTGTTAGAAGATGAACAATTTTGGCATATTGAAATTCTAGAAGGATGGGTTTTGTTCCAGTCTTTAGAACGTATCTACTTGTATAATTTAAAAACAAAAGAATATAAAATTATTCAGGCAAGAGATCAAATTTTATCCATGTTTAAAGCAAAGGGTACAATTTATTATCAAGTGTATGATGAGGGAATTTATTTGTTGCGTAATGGAATTTCTCAGTTAATTTCTAGTCATAAAATTTTTAAAAAAAATAAAATTGTTGGAATTCATGAACTTGAAAACCGACTAGTGTTTACGTCAGAGAGTCAAGGTTTATTTTATTTAGAAAATGGTGTTTTACTTCCGTGGAATGAATCTCTAAATTCAAACTTAAGAGATTACACACTTTACAGTAGTCTAAAATCAGCCAATGGAAATTTAATTTTAGGAACTATTTCTGAAGGGGTTATTGTTTTAAATAATGAAGGGAATATTAAGTATTACATCAATCAAAAAAAAGGGTTGAATGATAATACGGTGCTTTCTGTCTTTGAAGATCAAGAAGAAAATATTTGGTTGGGGTTAGATGATGGAATCAATATTATAGATATCAATTCTCCTTTTAAAGTACACAGAGATTATAACGGAATTTTAGGTACAATCTATGCGTCAATTTTACATGAAGGGAAAATTTATTTAGGAACCAATCAAGGGTTGTTTTGTAAAACATACAAGAAAGAAGAGGAATTTAAGTTTGTTGAAAATACAGAAGGTCAGGTTTGGGGATTGAAAATTATTGAAGGGGAATTGCTCTGTGGTCACAATTCTGGAACTTTTTTAATAAAAGATACAAAGGCAGAATTGATAGGGGATGTTATGGGAACCTGGAAAATAGAATCTTTGGGTAAGAATAGGTTTTTACAAGGAAATTATTCTGGTTTGTATGTTTTTGCGAAGGAAAAAGGAAGTTGGAGGTTGAAAAATAAAATTGAAGGATTTAACATTTCAAGTCGATATTTTGAAATTGGAGATGATGCTTCTGTTTTTGTAAATCACGAATACAAAGGAGTTTACAAAATAGATGTAGATGAGGAATTCACAAAAGTGGAAAATGTATCAATTTTAAATTCTGTAGAGAAAGGAATTCACTCTGCATTGTTAAAGTACAAAAACAACATTTTATATTCGTATAAGAAAGGGGTTTATAGGTATAATTTTTCTAAAAATATTTTTGAAAAAGATACAGTGCTCTCTAAATATGCCTTACAATCTGAGTATATTTCAGGGGTTCTGGTCAATACTTCTGCGGAGAATAAATTATGGGGGTTTTCTAAAAAAAATGTTAGTTATATAGAGCAAGGAACTTTAAGTAAAGAGCCTATAATACATCATATTTCAATTCCCTTAAAAGATCGAAAAGGAGCAACTGGTTTTGAGAATATTTGTGAATTATCTCAAAATCGATATCTGTTAGGAACCTCTAATGGGTATATTACTTTAAACTTGAGAAATATAGAAAAACACAAAGATTATAAAGTAAAAATCAATCAAATTAAAAATTCATCTTTGACTAGTTGGCCCAAAAATGTGAATTTAACTACTACAGAATTATTCCATAACAATCAGAATAATTTTAAGTTTACGTGTAGTGTACCTGTTTTTAATGAATTTTCTCAGGTTGAATATCAGTATCAATTAGAGGGATTGAATTCACAATGGAGTTCATGGAGAGAAGAAAGCGATGTTTTCTTTGAGAATTTGCCTTTTGGTAAATATCATTTTAGAGTGAGGGCAAAAATAAATGGGATCTTAACAACAAATGTTGCTAGTTATCAATTTAAAATAGACAAACCATGGTACATTTCTATTCCTATGATTGTTTTTTACTTTGGTGTTTTGGCATTGTTTTCTGTTTTTATGCATATTATGTACAATAGGTATTATGCCAAACAACGGGAACGAATTTTATCAAAAAAACAAAGAGAATTTGAATTGCATAAGCTAGAAAACGAGCAAAAAATGACCTTGTTAGAAAATGAAAAATTAGAAGCAGATGTAACATTAAAAAATAAAGAATTGGCAAGCTCTACAATGAGTGTTATCAAAAAGAATGAATTGTTGAATAGTATTAAAGAGGAGTTGCTTAAAACTGATGGTCAAAAAAATATAGACAATGTAATTAAGATCATTGATAAAAGTTTAAATAATAGTGATGATTGGAAATTGTTTGAAGAAGCTTTTAACAATGCTGATAAAGATTTTATTAAAAAAATAAAAACAGAACATCCATCATTAACTAATAACGATTTAAGGTTGTGTGCTTATTTAAGATTGAATTTGTCATCTAAAGAAATAGCTCCGTTGTTAAATATTTCTACAAAAAGCGTAGAAGTAAAACGCTACAGGTTGAGAAAAAAGATGAATTTGACAAATGAAGAGAATTTAGTGGATCATATTTTAGAAATGTAAAGTTTTATTTATGATTTATTCTTGTGAAAAACCCTTTAAAAATAGGAAATATCTATTTTTAAAGGGTTTTTTGTGTGTATTTGTTTGTGTAGATGTCTTTGTGTTTGTTCTCTAACTTGACGTTTTTAGATTCTTTTTTTGTAAATACATGTTTTAAAGCAGGTTTTAGTACACTACATATTTGATTTTTACCACTACAACACCACTACATTGTGTTTTTTTACTGTTTGAAAACCTAGAGGAATACTACTGGTATGGTTTTTTTTAAGTGTGTATGTTTTTTGTAGTGGGCGTTTTTGGTTAATTATCAGTTTTTGGGGTGTAGCTTTGTTTAAAACACAAATAATAACTAAATCATATGAAAAATTATCTTATTTTAATTCTTTTGTTAGCAATTCCGTTTTTTGGAGTTGCGCAGAGTGTAAATGTAAGTGGTATTGTAACAGACTCGCAAAATGATATTGTTTTATCAGGAGTAAATGTTACTGTAAAAAATACTACAAAAGGGGTGTATTCTAATTTTGATGGAGAGTACACTATTAGTAATGTAACCAAAGGTGAAATATTAGTCTTTAGTTATTTGGGATTTGAATCTCAAGAAGTAACTATAGGTTCTGAAACTACAATCAATGTTCAATTAAAAGAAAGTGTTGAAGCTCTTGAAAGTGTTGTCTTGATAGGTTATGGTACACAGAAGAAAAAAGAAATTACAGGTGCAGTATCTGTAGTAGAAGCAGAAACTATTGAAAAGTTAAATCCTGTAAGAGTAGAACAAGCTTTACAGGGACAAGTTTCAGGAGTTGCAGTAACTTCTTCTTCGGGTTCTCCGGGTGCATCATCTAACATTAGGATTCGTGGAATTTCTACCAACGGAGACAATGCTCCTTTAATTTTAGTTGATGGGAACCCAATTACAGATTTGTCTGTAATCAACCCAAATGACATTAAAAGCGTAAACGTATTAAAAGATGCAACTGCAGGAATTTATGGAGTACGTGCTGCAAATGGAGTGATTTTAATAGAAACAAAATCAGGAAGAAAAAATAGTGAACTAAAATTTAACGTTGATAGTTACTATGCTTTTCAGCAAACCAGTAAAAAACTGGATTTGTTAAATCCATCACAATTTGCTTCTTATGTAAACCAAGCTAACGGAAACTTAACGTACTTTGAACAACCGGTAACTGGGCAAATTTACAATCCTTCTGTAAGTGCAGTAACACCAATGGGTACAAGTAATTGGCAAGATGAAGTTTTTGAAACTGCACCAATGTATAACTTAAACTTATCAGCTAATGGAGGTACTGATAAATTAGCTTATTCTTTTGGAGGTTCTTATTTAACTCAAGACGGTATTGTTGGAGGAAGTCAGTCAAACTATCAAAGAATGACGGCAAGAACAAAATTACAATATGATGTAACTGATGACTTTACATTATCAGCAACTGCAATATACACTTACTCAGAAAAAAATAACCTGACTGAAGATGGAGTAGGTTCTGTTTTGTACAATGCAATCAACGCAGATCCTTTAACAGGGGTTTACGATGATACACCACTTGCCGATGCTGGATATGAAAAATACAGAAATGGATTTGGAATTGTAAATACCAATGCAATAGAAGTAGCCAACCCAATGGCTCAAATAGCAAGCACATACAATACAAATGTTGTTAGAAAAATTAGTCCAACTTTTACTGCGGAATACAAGTTTTTAGATCATTTTTCAGTAAGGTCTAAATACCAAATGAATCACGCAACAGACGAATCTACTGTTTTTAGACCGTTGACTTTTTTAGGTATAGGTAAATCTTTAACAAGAAGTACTAGAAATGAATTGTCTGATAATAAAGACACTTATGATGATTATACTTGGAATAACTTGGTTACCTATAAAAATACTTTTAACGAATTACACAATTTAAATGTATTGTTAGGTCAAGAGATTAGAGAAAATAGAGGGGAATATGCAGGAACATTTGGTCAAATATTAAGAGATGGAAGCAACTCTTTTAGCGATGCAGTTATTTCAAATTTTGAAGAAGTAATAGATCGCTTTACAGAGGCACAATATGCTATAGGTAGCGATCAATTCAAAGAGCGTTTGTCTTCTTATTTTACAAGAGTACAGTACAACTTTGATGAAAAATATTTGATTTCGGCAATGTTTAGAAGAGATACATCTTCAAAATTTGGACCTAATAATAAAGTAGGGTATTTTCCTTCAGTTTCTTTAGGGTGGGTAATTTCTGACGAATCATTTTTAGAAAATACAGACTGGATTAACAACTTAAAATTAAGGTTGAGTTATGGTAAAATAGGAAACGATAGAATAGACGACTTTGCTTACATTTCTAGATTGGACGGAGAAGGAGTTTACAGTAACAATGAAGAAAGTTCTGTTGAAGATTTATTGACAGGAGTTGCAATTGGAAAATTGGCAAATCCAGAAATCAAATGGGAAACAAGTGTTACAAGTAATCTAGGTGTTGATTTTTCTATGTTGCAAAACAGAATCAACATTACAGCAGATGTATATTCTAAAAAAACAGAAGATTTATTAATTGCAGCTCAAATTTCTGGATTGACAGGAGTAGGAGGAATTGGTTCTTCTGCACCAGTAATTAATGCGGGTACTGTAGAAAATAAAGGTTTTGAATTTATGGTTTCTTACAGAGATCAATTCTCAGATGATTTTAAATTTAATACAAGTCTAAATTTCTCAACTATTCATAACGAAGTTTTGTATGTAGGTAGTGAATCAGGTTTTATTGAAGGAGGTGCTTTTGGTTTAGGTACGGGAATCTTACCATCAAGAATGGAAAAAGGACATGCTATTGGTTATTTCTATGGATACAAAACCAATGGAATTTATCAATCACAATCTGAAATTGATGCATTAGATACAGCTTCTCCAGATGGAACTTATCACAGTGGTGCAGGTGTAGGAGATTTAAGATTTGTTGATGTAAATGGAGATGGACAAATTAGTGAAGATGATAGAACAGATATTGGAGATCCAATTCCAAACTTTACAGCTGGTTTAAACATAGGGTTTTCTTATAAAAACATCGATTTTAGTGCATCTACTATTGGTTCATTTGGAAATGAAATGGTAAGAGATTATGAAAGAGTAAATACTTTGGCAAATAAAAGTACTAGAGTTTTAGATGCATGGACAACTACCAATGCAAGCACAACAACACCACGTGTTGTTTCAGGAGCATCTGTAAATACAGACTATTTCTCAGATTATTATGTAGAAGATGCTTCGTATGTAAGAATTCAAAATGTACAAATTGGGTACACTTTTAATAAAGATTTTTTATCAAAAGTAGGAATCGATAAGTTGAGATTGTATGCATCTGCAAACAACTTACACACTTTTACAGATTATTCTGGTTTTGATCCTTCTGCTTCTTCTTCAGATCCAATTGGAGCAGGAATTGATAGAGGTTTTTATCCAGTAGCAAAGACCTATATTTTTGGAATGAACCTAAGTTTTTAACCTAAAAAAAGAAACAAATGAAAAATATAAAAATAGTTAAAAAATCAGGCTTGTTATTTTTTATGATAGCTATGACGGCCTTAGTTTCCACATTGCAATCTTGTGATGATTATGTAGAATTAGATCCAGTAGGACCAACTTCAGACAATTACTTTAACAGTCAAGAAGAATACGAGTCTGCTTTGATTGGTGCTTATGACATGTTACAAAGTACTTATATAAATGTAATGACTTCTGTAGTGGCTTCAGATGATATTATTGCAGGTGGTGATGCAGCCAATTTTGATCAGCCAACACTACAAAGAGTTGATAAAATGGATCAAACACAAGCAGATAACAATCAGTTGAGAGATGTGTGGAATTTTATGTATGCAGCCATGAATAGGGCTAATTACGTATTAGAATATCAAGGCAAAACTGAGTTTGAAGGAAGAGACGAAATTATTGCTCAAGCTTATTTTTTAAGAGCTTATTTTGGTTTTGAATTAGCTAAGTTTTTTGGAGATATTCCTTTGTTAACAGAAACAAGAGATGGTGTTTTAAGAATTGCTGATAGACAGGTAAGTGTAGGTGATGAGTATGAAATTAATCGAGTAGGAAGCATTGCTCAGGTTTACAGTTTGCTTGAAGAGGATTTAAAAGAAGCAATTTCTGATTTGCCTGTAGTACAAGGTCAAAAATACGAGATTACCAAAGGAGCTGCGCAGGCATTGTTAGGAAAAGTGTATTTGTATCACGGAAAATTTGACAACACTAAATTTGCAGATGCTGCTGATGTTTTAGAAGAAGTTATCATTTCAAATGTATATTCTTTAGTTGATTTTACCGTTTTGTTTACAGATAGTGGTGAAAATGGTGATGAAGCTGTTTTTGAAGTTCAATATACCAATGTAGAGGGAGCTGGTTGGGATTGTATGCAATGTAGCGAAGGGTATTATTTTCCGAAAACAAATGCTCCACGTAACCTAGCAATTGCACCTTACATTGCTGGTTGGGGACTTAATTTACCTACTCAAAATTTATACGATGCTTATGATGATAATGACATCAGAAGAGATGAAACTTTATGGGATTTGAGAACCAATGATTCGTATGAGAAAAGTAGAGAAGATACCGGGTTTTTTAATAAAAAATATTTACCAACTCAAGAGGATGAAAATGAAAGAGCAGGTTCAGATCCATTAAACTACAGTAATAATTATCGTGCAATTCGTTATGCAGATGTTTTGTTAATGGCTGCGGAAGCAGAAGTACAAAGCGGAGGTTCATTAACCAATGCGGTTAGTTACTTGAATCAAATCAGAGCAAGAGCTTTTGGAGACAATTCACACGATTATCCTTATGGAGGAGAAACAGATATGTTAGGAGCTATTTATGCAGAAAGAAGGTTAGAGTTTGCGGGAGAAGGACACAGGTTTTTTGATCTGGTAAGAACGAATAAAGCCTCAGAAGCATTCGCAAATTACAATAGTAGTAAGTCTGCTGATTTTGGAACAATCAATTATACAGAAGGAAAAAATGAAGTTTTTCCAATTCCTTTGGTTGAGTTGAATTTAGCCAATGCGGTAGAAAGATGGGGACAAAATCCTAATTACTAATTTATAGATAAACGATAAAACTTAAAGATATGAAGTTATTAAAAAGAGGAATAGGGATCCTAGCAGTTTTAGGGCTATTTGTTGCTTGTACTAGTGATGATGGTGAAATGAATGGTGGAGTGTTGACTGATGTAGATTTTACAGTAAGCATAAGTGGTGATGGAACCGTAGCTACGGTAACACCAACCTCATCAGGAGCAACCATGTTTGAAATAGATTTTGGTTCAGATGCTACGGATGATGTACAGCAAACAGTAGGAGTACCACTAACATACAATTATGAAGATGAGACAGCTACTTATACAATAAAAGTAACAGCACAAGCAGAAGGAAAGGAAAGTGTGTCTGTGGCAAAAGAACAATTAATTACATATCAAATACCACAAACAGATGTAGTTGGTAGGTGGGTAATGTTACACGATGCAGGTGCCATGGCTATAGGGCCTAGTGTTACAGATTTCTCATGGTGGTCAAATGGTTTGCCTGATGTTAAAACTCGTTCTTGTTTCTTTGATGACGTGTTTGAATTCAAAAGTGATGGAACTTTTGTAAATGAGTTAGGTAGTGAAACTTGGATGGAAACATGGACAGGAGTAGATACGGAAGGATGTGCAAGTCCATTAGCACCGTTTGACGGAACAGCTTCGGCAACTTGGTTCCATAACGAAGAAGAAGAAACAATCACACTAACAGGAAAAGGAGCTTTTTTAGGATTGATTAAAGCCATCAATGGTGCAGAAATTTCATCATTAGATCAAGCAGCAACAAGTCTTACATATACGAGTGTGAGTTTTTCAGATGATAAAAACATCATGACTGTACAAATTTCAATCGGTAGTGGAGTTTGGCAATTTAAGTTGGCAAAAGAAGGTTCTGAAGGAGCTTCTTTACCAGATGTTGATTCCGATGGTGATGGTGTGTTAGATGTAGATGATGAATGTCCAAACTTACATGGTGGTGACAATGAAAATGGGTGTCCTGATACAGGTATAGGTGAAGATCCTAATGATGATTTTGAAGGAACTGGAAATATTACTTGGGAGGGAGATGCTGCAGGAGCTAACACAGGTGTAGCCAATCCATCAAAAACAGGTATCAATACTTCAGATAATGTATTACAATATGTTGATGAGGGTGGACAATATGCGAACATCCGTTTTGATTTAAATGCAGACAAAACAGATAAGTTTGATTTGTCAACTAAAAATGTATTCAAAGTAAAAGTATATGTACCAAGCCCTGGAACAGCTCATGTAGAGTCAAACAATATAGTTTTGAAGTTACAAGACGGTTCAAGTGCTTCTCCTTGGGAAGGTCAAGTTGTAGTAGAACATACTTATGAATACGATACTTGGCAAGAATTGACATTTGATTTCTCTGCGTACAGTGCAGAAACTAAGTTTAGTAGAGTTGTTGTTCAGTTTAATGGAGAAAATAATTATGAGTGGGTAACTGCTTATTTAGATGACTTTACTTACGGTGCAAACGAATAATAAGTTTATTTAAAAATCTATCCGTGTTGTTTTACGGTGCGGGTAGATTTTAACTCAAAAAAAATACAAAATGGAATACAAACAAATTATTACAGCTGGTTTATTACTAGTTTCCTTTTTTTCTTGTGGAAATGATGGTGGTGTAGAAAGTGTTGATCCGCCAGAAGAATCCTGTAATGCATTGATAGAATCAGCAATTCCTACAGGAGACTTTACTACTTTGGTGTGGGCAGATGAGTTTGATGTTGACGGATCCCCTTGTTTAGAAAACTGGAGTTATGATATTGGAGCTAGCGGATGGGGAAATAATGAATCTCAATATTATACTAGAGAGGCTGACAATGTTAAGATTGAAGATGGAGTGCTTAAAATAACAGCTAAAAAACAATTGTATAACGGAGCGGAGTATACTTCTGCACGATTGATTACACAAGAAAAATATGGTTTTACCTATGGAAAAGTAGAGGTAAGAGCAAAATTACCAGATGGTGGTGGAACTTGGCCTGCAATCTGGATGTTAGGAGAAAATATATCAACTATAGGGTGGCCAGCTTGTGGTGAAATTGATATTATGGAACACACAGGTAACGATTTAGGAATTACTTCGAGTGCTATACATACTACTTCAGGTTCAGGAGGAAACCCTTCATTTGTAAAGCATTATGACAAAGTGGATGATGTTGCAACTGCTTTCCATGTCTATGGAATCAATTGGACTGCTGAAAAAATAGAATTTACTGTAGATGGAGTGGTAAAAGGTACTTATCAAAAACCTACTGATAGTACTAGCTCTAATTGGCCATTTTACCAAGATCAATTCCTGATTTTAAATTTAGCTATGGGAGGAACTTTAGGAGGAGACATTGATCCTGATTTTACAGAATCGACTATGGAAGTTGACTATGTAAGGGTTTACCAATAGGGATTTTTTAAAGTTCAGAAGACAAAGTGATAAGTAAAGAAATAAAAACATGAAGAAATTAAACAAAATAGTAAGTTTTTTGACACTTGGGGTAATGTTGCTTTCGTGTGGTCAAAAAAATGAAAGTACTTATGAAAACAATGAGTTGTCAGTAGATAAACGAGTAGAAAATTTATTGTCTAAAATGACTTTGGAAGAGAAAATCGGACAAATGAATCAATACAATGGTTTTTGGAATGTAACAGGTCCAAGCCCTATTCAAGGAGATGCTGCAAAAAAATACAAAGATCTAAGAAAAGGGTATGTTGGGTCTATGTTAAATGTTAGAGGAGTTGATGAGGTAAGAGCCATACAAAAAATAGCAGTAGAAGAAACTAGATTGGGAATTCCGTTGATTATTGGTTTTGATGTAATTCATGGGTATGAAACGATGAGTCCTATTCCGTTGGCAGAAGCGGCTAGTTGGGATTTAGAAGCTATTAAAAAATCAGCAGAAATGGCTGCTTTAGAAGCATCTTCTGTAGGGATTAATTGGACATTTGCTCCAATGGTAGACATTTCTAGAGATGCTCGTTGGGGACGTGTGATGGAAGGTGCTGGTGAAGATACTTATCTAGGAAGCAAAATTGCCATTGCTAGAGTAAAAGGTTTTCAGGGAGACGATTTGTCTAAACACAACACTATTGTAGCTTGTGCCAAACATTTTGCTGGTTATGGTTTTGCAGAATCTGGAAGAGATTACAACACAGTAGATGTAGGAACTTCTACATTGAACAACGTTATTTTTCCACCTTTTCAAGCCTCTATTGAAGCTGGTGTTAGAACTTTTATGAATTCATTTAATGAATTGAATGGTGTACCTGCAACAGGGAATAAATTTTTACAAAGAACTGTTTTAAAAGAAAAATGGGGATTTGATGGGTTTGTAGTTTCAGATTGGGGATCTATCTCAGAAATGATTTCACACGGTCATGCAAAAGATAACAAAGATGCTGCTAATATTGCTGTAAATGCTGGTTCAGATATGGATATGGAATCGTATGCGTATGTAGATCATTTGGCTACTTTGGTGAGTGAAGGAAAGGTAGATGCGAAACTAATTGATGATGCAGCTAGAAGAATTTTAAAAGTGAAATTTGAATTAGGATTGTTTGAAGATCCTTACAAATACTGCGATAACAAAAGAGAACAAGAAGTTTTAGGAAGTAAACCTGTTTTAGACGCTGCTTTAGATATGGCAGTAAAATCTATTGTATTGCTTAAAAATGAAAAAAATATATTGCCGTTAAAAAAACAAGGACAAAAAATTGCAGTAATTGGAGCTTTGGCTAATGACAAAACAAGCCCGTTGGGAAGTTGGAGAATTGCAGCAAAAGATAGTACAGCAGTCTCTGTTCTAGAAGGTTTGTCAGAATATGAAGGAAACAATGTTGTGTATGCTAAAGGAGCTGATGTTTCTTTAGGGACTCCAGATTTTATTACAGAAGTTAAAATTAACGAAACGGATAAAAGCGAATTTGATGCTGCCAAAAAAGCAGCAAAAAATGCAGATGTAGTGGTGATGGTTTTAGGAGAGCATGGTTTTCAAAGTGGTGAAGGTAGAAGTAGAACAGAAATAGGTTTGCCTGGAGTACAACAAGAGTTGTTAGAAGAGGTTTATAAAGTAAACAAGAATATTGTTTTGGTCTTAAATAATGGAAGACCTTTGACTTTAGGTTGGGCAGATGCTCATATTCCATCTATTTTAGAATGTTGGCAGTTAGGTACGCAGAGTGGTCATGCCATTGCAAAAGTGCTGTACGGAGATTACAATCCAAGTGGAAAGTTACCAATGAGCTTTCCTAGACATGTAGGGCAATTGCCTTTGTATTACAATTATAAAAATACAGGAAGACCAACTTTACCAGGAAAAGATGTGGTGTTTTGGTCTCATTATCAAGATGAAAAAAACGAAGCTTTGTATCCTTTTGGACATGGGTTAAGTTATACACGGTTTACTTATGAAAATTTAAAAGTTGAGTTACAAGGAAACGAAGTATCAGTAAAAATAGATGTGAAAAATGTTGGAGATGTTCATGGAAAAGAAGTCGTACAGCTTTATTTGAGAGATATGGTAGCAAGTGTAACTAGACCGGTAAGAGAATTGAAAGGTTTTGAAATGATAGAATTAGAAACAGGGGAAGAAAAAACAATTCAATTTAGATTAACTGCTAAAGAATTAGGGTTTTACAACAATGAAGGAAGTTTTGTTGTTGAGCCAGGAATGTTTAAAGTGTTTTTAGGAGGAAGTTCTAAAACAGTGATTGAAACAAGCTTCGAAATAAAAGAATAAGATATATAGTTTGCCCCTATATCTTAATCGGCTGAAGAATGAGTGTTAAAATTCTGCTTCAGCCTTTATCGTTACATCCTTTTTCGAGATAGGATGGCGAAAGGTGATAGACTCTGCATGTAAGTGGAGTCTATTTTCTTTTATACCATACAAATCATCACCTACAATGGGAGTGTTTAAGCCTAGTTGATGAGATGCGTGTACTCTTAATTGATGAGTTCTACCTGTAACAGGAAAAAAATAAACTTTGGTTTTCCCATTCTTTTGTTCAATATTTTCCCATTTTGTTCTTGCAGATTTTCCATGTTCAAAACAAACCAATTGTCTAGGTCTGTCATCAATATCCAATCGTAGAGGCAAATCAATAAAACCTTCGTCTTTTTGTGGAATACCATCTAACAACGCTACATAACGTTTGCTTATTTGTCTTTTGATAAATTGGCTTTGTAAATATTCATGAATATCTTTGGTTTTGGCAATCAGCATCAAGCCAGAAGTAGACATGTCTAAACGATGTACAATTAAAGGTCCTGTAGCATTTGGGAATTTTAGTTTGACACGTAAATAAACAGAATCAGAAATGGTTTTTCCTGGTACGGATAAAAATTCGGCAGGTTTGTTTACCACAGCCAAGTATTCATCATTGTATACATATTCTAATTCTTTTCCTATAGCAGGGTTTTCTAGCAAAGGGTTTTTGTCCATTTCTATTCCTTCTAGCATATGTCCTAAAATAGGCTTGCACTTTCCTTGGCAAGCAGGGTAGTATTGTCCGTGTTTTCTAATTTCAGACTTAGGACTGTCCCCCCACCAAAATTCAGCCATGCAAATAGGAGTTAAACTGTGCTCAAAAGCATATTGTAATAATTTTGGAGCTGCACATTCTCCTGCTCCTGCGGGAGGAATGTCAAAAGGAGTGTGTTTAAAAATATGAAGCAAATCACGCTTGGTTCCGTATTGATTTAAAAACTGATATTGTTGGAACAAATAATGTTGCAGTGTGTTGGATTTCTCTTTACGTTGCTGTTTTAGTATTTCTATTTGAGATTCAAATACATGCAATTCTTTTTGAATTTGAATTAGTTGTTGCTCCCATGTTTGAGTCAACTTTTTAAGTGCTAGTTTAGAGGTTACACTTTGTTTGGCCAAATTATCTATCAATGTCAAATAATCAGTTTCATTTAATGTTGTTTTGGCTTTTATTCGTTGTTGCTTTCTAATTTTTCTATCATCAATGATTTGCAGTCTAAGAGTTTCAATTTCTTGTTGAGATTGTTTTTTGAATTTGTTTAATCTCTCTAAAGTGTTTAGATAAACCAGATTGTTTTCTAAGGTGTCTAAATCCTTGTTGATTTGATTCAGTATTTTCTCTTCTGTTAAAAAATGACTATCTTTTTGCAACATGTCATACACCGGGGGAACAAAAAAACTATGTTGATTTGTTCCTGCTAGTTTTCCAGAAAAAGCAGACAAATAACCAAGTTGTCCTTTTGAGTTTTTTACAACTAAGACTCCAAACATTTTTCCAATGGCTTTTTCGTTTTGCTCATTTGGTTCTTTAAAAGGATGTTCCCATTCGTTTTGGGTAGTAATGTAGTTTTGTACTTCTTGAGCAGCTACTTCACACAAAAGATGTGTCTCGTAATAAAATGGGAAGGTGAATTTTTGTGGCAAAGAAATGTTAGAAACATCACTTGTAAAAAGATGAAAATGTTTATCGGAGGACATTCAACGTATTTTAGCTTGCAAATATATTGAATCTAAAAAAGAAATGAGGTGTTAAAAAACATATTGATGTTTACATATACACATACCTCTTGGTGGATGAGTTTGTATCTTTATGCACGAAAAAAAAGAAGGTGTAGTGTTGGTTGTTAAAAATGAGTATTTCAAAAATGACTGTTCTATAATCCATAACAAATTTAAAAATGATAGAAACTAAAGAGCATTTAAAAAGAGAAGTTGGAGTTTTAGGTTTGAGTGCAAATATTGTAAATATTGTAGTAGGAGCCGGAATTTTTACACTACCAGCTATTGTTGCTGCTGGTTTAGGAACTTCAAGTATTTTTGCCTATTTGTTTTGTGGTGTTTTGGTTACCCTAGTCATGTTGTGTTTTGCCGAGGTAGGAAGTAAATTGACAGATTCTGGTGGTGCATACACGTATATTAGAACTGCTTTTGGACCTTATTTTGGTTTTATAACCGTGATTCTTTTTATTTTATCTACCATTTCTGCAGATGCTGCTGTGGCAAATGCCGTTGTGGATGTTCTAGGTTCTGTAGTTCCCGAATTCAAACTAAAATGGGTAAAGATTCTTACGTTTGTGTTGTTTTTTTCTGGTTTTGGATACATCAATATAAGAGGTGTAAAAGAGGGAATGGCCGTAGTAAAGTTGATTACTATTGCAAAGTTAATTCCATTGTTATTACTTGTTTTCTTTTCTTGGGGAAATGTTTCTATCGCTAATTTATCTATTACTTCGACAGCGAGTTTTACCGAAGTTGGAAAAATGTCGTTGATTTTATTTTTTGCTTTTCAAGGTGCAGAGTCAGGTTTGTCTATTGGAGGAGAAGTACGCAATCCACAAAAAACAATACCCAAGGCAATATTTATAAGTATTCTCGGAATTTTAATTTTGTACATTTTGATACAAACAGTTTCTTTAGGTGTATTAGGAACCTCATTGGCTACGTTCAAAGAAAACCCATTGGCTATTGTTGCACAACATGTTTTTGGGCCAGCAGGTTTTGTATTGATGACTATTGGAGCAGCTATTTCTATGACAGGTTATTTGAGTAGTTCTATTTTAAGCATGCCAAGAATTTTATTTAGAGCAGCAAAAGATGAAGTATTGCCTGTAAAAGCTTTCACAAAAATCCATTCAAAATTCTACATTCCACACATTTCTATCATAGTGTATGCTACTATGGGGTTTTTATTTGCTTCGTTAGGAGGTTTTGAGCAATTGGCAATTATTTCAAGCGCAACTATTTTATTGGTCTATTTAGGAGTGTCTTTGTCTGTAATAAAATTGAGAAAAGATAAGACTAAAAGCACAACTAATAAAACAGAATTTAAAATTCCTGGTGGTTGGTTGATTCCAATTTTGTCTTGCGTTATCATTCTTTGCTTGCTTTCTAATCTTGCGATGAGTGAATTTGTAGGTATTGGAATGTTTGTTGCTATCCTAACAATTGTCTATTTTGTAAAAAAAGGAAAAGCAGATCGTTCTTGATGTTATCTAAACCCTACCCACAATTGCTTCCAAAATGAAGTAGGAATGTTTTCATCTCCTTTAAAACCAAGTTTTGTATTTTCATCTACTTTGGGAATGTAATATGTTCTAAAAATATAATCCCAAAGGCTAAGACTGATTCCAAAATTGACACCATATTTTTTGTTTTTAGGCAAGTTATATGCATGATGATACAAATGCATTACAGGATTGTTAAATACATATTTTAAAGGTCCCCAAGTAATGTTTAAGTTGGAATGATTCAAGTGTCCAATACAGATAGCAATAAAATGAACAATGTATGCTTGTTCGGGTTCAAAACCTCCCAATAGCATAATAGCGAATGTCTTTAATGGTTTGTATAAAATGTTTTCCATCCAATGATAGCGCAAATGTGCTGCAAAACCCATTTCTTTTACGCTGTGATGAATTTGATGAAACTTCCAGAAAAAATCATATCGATGTAAAAGCACATGCGTAAACCACTGAAAAAAATCACTGATGACAAAAAATACCAGTAATTGAGTTGCAGGATTTAGTTTTTGAATGTTTAAAACAGCAAAGTCAGTGATGTTAAAACCTAGAAAATTGATGAGGTTTGAGAACAAAGCATAAATTCCACTAATAAAAATGGTGAATAAGAAGAAGTTGAAAAACATGTAAAAACCATCCAGCCAAAAGTCTTTTCTAAAAATGCCTTGTTGTTTACGCCAAGGGAATAAAATTTCTAATCCCCAGACAATTAAAGAAATAAGAATCAATCCCCAGAAATAATTGTGATACCAAGCAGATTGGAACGTAATTAAGCTCCATACCCAGTTAAGTGTATTGTAAATTCCACCCATAAAAACATCTTCAAATACAATCATATTTCAAAAATAGCATAAATAAAAAGGATCAATGTAACAATTGTTACTGCCGTCTTTGTCGTTAAAAAATATCTTTGCTTAAAAAAAATACAAAGTATGATGGATTTAATTTTAGCTCCGTGGCCTTGGTACGTTTCCGGGTTTTTAATAGCATTGGTAATGTTTTTGTTGTTGATGATGGGAGATAGTTTTGGAATGTCGTCCAATTTAAGAACGTTGTGTACTATATGTGGTGCAGGAAAAAAAACGGATTTCTTTCAGTTTGATTGGAAAAGTCAAAAATGGAATTTATTGGTGATGATTGGAGCGGTAATAGGTGGTTTTATAGGAGCTTATTTCTTGTCTTCAAATTCGGGAGTAGATATCAGTAGTGAGACTGTTTTGAGTTTGAAAGATTATGGAATTACAAGTTCTGCAACCTCTTATTTACCAACTGAGATTTTTTGGGATTTTAGCATTAAAAACTTATTGTTGTTGGCTATTGGTGGGTTTTTAGTTGGCTTTGGTACTCGTTATGCAGGAGGTTGTACCTCAGGACATGCTATTTCAGGATTGAGCAATTTACAACTACCTTCTTTAATAGCTGTGATTGGTTTTTTTGCAGGAGGTTTGTTTATGATTCATTTTTTATTTCCTATCATTTTTTAAATTAATAACATGAAAAAAATAATATATTTAAGTATCGGGATTTTGTTTGGAATTACCATGTACAAATCTGAAGCAGCTTCTTGGTTTAGAATTTATGAAATGTTTAATTTTCAAGCTTTTCATATGTACGGAATTATTGGTGTAGCTGTTGTATTAGGCTTGATAACTACCCAATTGATTAAAAAGTTCAACATCAAAAGTTTTTATGGATTTCCTATTAAAATAGACGACAAAGCTAAAAGTTTTAAAAGGTATTTGTTTGGAGGTTTGATTTTTGGACTGGGTTGGGCATTGGCAGGAGCGTGTCCAGGTCCTATGTTTACACTTGTAGGAGCAGGTTTTTTTAGTTTGCTAATAGTAATTGCTTTTGCAATATTTGGAACCTATGTGTATGGTGTTTTTAAAGAGAAGCTACCTCATTAAAGAGAATATTTATAAAAAGAAAGAAAAGAGACTGCATAAAAAACAGTCTCTTTTTGTTGTTATTTTAAATCGACAAGTTTTTCACTAACAGCCCATTCGTAAAAACGTTCTATCCAGGTGTCAGAAGGCAATCCCTGTTTTTTCATTCCAAAACCGTGTTTTCCTTTGGCGTACATATGTAATTCTGCACTAAACTCATTCTCTTTCCAAGAATTGTACAAGTCAATACTACCTGTGGCCAACTTTAAAGGATCGTTTGAAGCACAAACAATAAACATTGGAGGTTCATCATTTTTTGGCTTTTGTATAGGATATTTTGAAGTCCAAGGATAAATAGGTGCTAAAAAATCAGGTCTATTTTTTGGGATATAATTGTAAGCAACTCCCATAGTTACAGCACCACCTGCGGAAAACCCCATCATTCCAATTTTATTAGGATTCACATTCAATTCTATTGCATGTGTTCTTATATAATCAATAGCATTCAAAGCATCAGCAATAGAATAAGGAAATACATTTTGTAATAGTTGTTCTTTTTTTATAAAATCGTTGCTTTTGTTTACCTTATTAAAATCTGCCATGTCTCTTCCTTTTTGAGTAGGAACCAATCTGTATTTTAAAACGATGGCTGTAATTCCTTTTTTTACGAGCCAATCGGCTACCCAAGTTCCTTCGGTAAGAATACTATTGATACGCAAACCTCCACCGGGAGCAATAACAACGGCTGTACCTGTACTGTTTTCTTTTTTAGGACTGAAAATTTGAATACTAGGTTCAGAAATATTTGCAATACGAACAATACCTTCTGTTTCATAGCTTTGTTCACCACCTGTCCAAGTAACATTTTGGGGTTTCTCAAAAGGAAGTTTTATTGTTTTTTGAGCATTTATACTTAAAGAAGTAGCAAATACTAAAAGGGCAATTTTTTTAAGCATGGTTTAATTATTTGTGGTTATCAATTTTTCATTTAGAGCCCATTCGTAAAAACGATCAATCCAAGTATCAGAAGGCAGCTCTTTTGTTTTTAATCCAAAACCGTGACCTCCTTTGGCATACATATGTAGCGCAACATTTAAGTCTGCTGCTTTCCAAGATTTGTATAGGTTTGTACTTTCCAAAGCCAGCTTTAAAGGATCATTAGAAGCGCAAACAATAAATAATGGCGGAGCATCTTTTTGAGGTTCTCTCACAGGATATTCAGTGAGCCAAGGATAAACAGGCACTAAAAAATCGGGTCTATTTATAGTGGTGTAATTGTAGGAAGCACCCACGGTAACAGCACCACCTGCAGAAAATCCCATCAATCCTATTTTGTTAGGTTTTATGTTGAGTTTGCTAGCATTTTCTCTAACGTAAGAAATAGCACTTAAAGCATCGGACACAGAATAAGGCATGGTTTTTTGAACATTTTCATGAAGCAAAGATCTATTTTCTTTACTTAGTTTTTGATATTCCTTAATTCCATCATCAGTATACGTTGGTACCAATCTATATTTTAAAATTACGGCTGTAATTCCTTTTTTTACCAACCAATCTGCAACCAAAGTTCCTTCATTATTCATACTCAAAGCATACAAACCACCTCCGGGAGCAATAATTACACAGGTTCCCGTGTTTATTTCTTGGTTAGGTGAAAAAATTTGAATGCTAGGTTTAGATACATTCGTTACAACCTCTGAATTCCAACGTTTGGAAAAAAACGCTTTTTCTTCACCAATCCATTTGATATTGTCTGCCTTTTGATGAGGTAGGTTTACAATAACTTGAGCGTTTGCAATACATACAAATAAGAACAAATGAAAAATTAAAAAAGCTTTATTTTTCATTTTCTTTGTTTCCGCTAATGATTCTTGATATGATTCCCTTATCTTTTTTAAATTCAGCCCACAACACACCTCCTAGATGTAAAGCAATATAGGCTAGTAGATAGTAAATAGACAATACGTGAATTTCTTCAGAAGTATGGTGTATAGATTTTGGTCCAAAAACAACTAACAAACCTGTTACTAGAGAAATAACAATACAGATATAAAAAAGGATGTATGTCCAGGCCTTAGAAGTATCGATAAAAGAATTTTCTTTGTCAAAAGGGTTTTGAAATTTCATTCTACCAAACAATGGCAACGAAAATCTAACGGCAAACAATCCCGTTAATACATAACCTAAATAAATGTGCCAATTCCACATAGGGCTTCTAATGGTTTTTGCTAATTTGATAGCTTGGTTGTGTGTCAAAGTAACATCGGTATTTGCTTTCAAATAGGTTTCAATAATTTCTGCAACATGATTTTTATTAAGCCATGTAGCTCTTAAAAAAATGGTGATTAGTAACAAAATCATCGAAAGGGCAATTGCCCAGTGCATGATTCTGTAAATGCTGGAGTAAGATTTAATTTTCATGAGATTTCTTTTGTATTTAATGGTTTGTGTTGTGAGGTGTCTTTTTAGAGTTTGAAATAAAATCCATCTTCTTTTAGTTTCTGATAAACATCTTCGTCAAAACGATATAAGATAGCAGGTTTGTGCGCTACATTTTCTTGTTTTTTTCCTGTATCAATCAACAATTTCATTTGATTGATTTTTGTTCTAAAGTTACGTTTATTCAATTCTACTTGTAAAATTGTTTCGTAAACATGTTGCAAATTTGTCAAACTAAATTCATTAGGAAGTAAGTTGAAGCCAACCGGCTCGTGTCTTACTCTTTGTTTGAGTCTTCTATGAGCAGACTGAATAATTTTATGATGATCAAAAGCCAATTCAGGTAATTTATCTATATCACACCATTCTAATTTCTCGGCAGTATATCCTGCTTGCGGAGAATATTTTTCAATATTGATAAGCGCAAAGTAGCTAATGGTAATGACTCTTTTTCCAGGGTATCTATCCGTTTCTCCAAAAGCCCTGATCTGTTCAAGATAAATATCTTCTAGGTTGGTAATTTTTTTTAATGTGTTTCTAGCGCTGTCATAAATACTAACATTAGCATCTAAAAAATCTCCAGGCAAAGCCATCAATCCTTTCTGAGGATCGTTTTTTCTTTTAATTAACAACACTTTTAAACTTTCATCTTTAAAACCAAAGATGACACAATCCACAGAGTTTTCTATCATATTCATAATTGTAAATGTAAATAAATGAAGATAGTTTAAAAAATAAACATAGTTTGTATTTGAAATTTAATTTCAACTCTATATATTTGCTTAGTTTGTTTTGTAAACTAAGATTTTTTAAGACATTAACTTCTTTTAAAAGAGTTAAATATAAAGGATTCAAAAGGTTTCAATTCAACAATATTCATGAAATTATAAAAATAAGATATGTTATCAATAGGGTATGATTTAGGAAGTTCGTCTATAAAAGCAGCTTTGATAGACAATAAAACCAAGCAAGTTTTGGCAAAAGCTCAGTATCCTGAAAAAGAAATGACCATTGATGCCCCTGAAGCAAATTGGGCAGAACAGGACCCGCAACTTTGGTGGGAATACATCCAGAAAGTAACGGAAATTCTTTTTGAAAAAAACTCGACAAAAAAAGAAGAGGTTGTGGCTATTGGTATTTCATATCAAATGCATGGTTTGGTTACGTTAAAAGCAAACGGAGAACCTGCAAGACCTGCTATTATTTGGTGCGATAGTAGAGCAGTAGAAGTAGGAAACAAAGCTTTTAAAGAAATAGGAGAAGATAAATGTTTGTCTAGTTTGTTAAACTCACCAGGGAACTTTACAGCATCTAAATTAAAATGGGTGCAGGAAAACGAACCTGAAGTTTATAAAACCATTGCCAAAATTATGTTGCCTGGAGATTACATAGCTTATAAATTGACAGGAACTTATACTACTACCAACTCAGGATTGTCCGAAGGGATTTTTTGGGATTTTAAGAAGGAGCAAATTAGCGATGAGGTGATGAATTATTTTGGGTTTGATGCTTCTTTGATGCCCGAAATTGTGCCTGTTTTTGCCAAACAAGCAACCATTAGTAAAGAGATGGCAGAAAAATTAGGTTTTAATGCCAATGCTGTAGTTTCTTATAGGTCAGGAGATCAACCCAATAATGCTTTTTCTTTGAATGTTTTGAAACCTGGAGAAATAGCTGCTACTGGAGGAACATCTGGAGTAGTGTACGGAGTGGTAGATCAGTTAAAATACGATTTTAAAAACAGAGTAAATACGTTTGCACACGTCAATCATACAGAAAAAGAAAGACGATTGGGAGTGTTGTTGTGTATTAATGGAACAGGAAGTGCTTATGCTTGGTTGCGAAATAATTTGGCTGCAGATCAGGATTATTTTGAATTGGAAACTTTGGCAAAAACCGTCGACGTAGGTGCAAATGATTTGTCCTTTTTACCTTTTGGAAACGGAGCAGAACGTATGTTGGAAAATAAAATTATTGGAGCACATTACCAAGGATTGCAGTTTAATAGACACAAATTGGCTCATTTGGTGAGAGCTTGTTTGGAGGGGATTGCTTTTTCTTTTGTGTATGGAATCAATTGTATGAAAGAGTTGGGGTTGACTCCAGAAGTTATGAAAGTAGGAAATGACAACATGTTTCAATCAGAAATATTTGCCACTACCATTGCTACATTAACAGGAGCAACTATTCAAGTAAAAGAAACAAATGGTGCTGTAGGTGCTGCTATTGGAGCAGGTTTTGGAGCAGGAGAAATTGAAGATTTAGAGGAGGCTTTTGTGAATGAAAACATCATCAAAACTTACAAAGCAGACAACGCAAACGAAACCTTGTATAGAAAAGCCTATGCAACTTGGTTGAAAACATTAGAATCAAAATTATCATAAAATAAAAAAAGATGTCAAAATTAACAGTAGGAAGTAAAGAGTACTTCAAAGGAATTGGAGAAATTAAGTTTGAAGGAAAGGATTCAAAAAATCCATTAGCATTTAAATATTACAATCCAGATCAGGTAGTAGCAGGAAAAACAATGAGAGAGCACTTTAAGTTTTCTATTGCTTACTGGCATACCTTCTGCGGACAAGGTTCTGATCCTTTTGGACCAGGAACACAAAACTTTGAGTGGGATAAAAATGCAGATCCAATACAAGCGGCAAAAGACAAAGCAGATGCTGCTTTTGAATTTATCACTAAAATGGGATTTGATTACTACTGTTTTCACGATTTTGATTTGGTACAAGAAGGAGCAACTTTTGAGGAGTCTGAAGCTCGTTTGAAAGAAATTGTTGCTTATTTAAAAGAAAAGCAAGCTAAAAGTGGAGTGAAATTGTTGTGGGGAACGGCAAATTGTTTTTCAAATCCTCGTTATATGAATGGAGCAGCAACCAACCCTAATTTTGATGTTGTAGCTAGAGCCGGTGCACAAATAAAATTGGCTTTGGATGCTACTATGGAGTTGAAGGGAGAAAACTACGTGTTCTGGGGAGGGCGTGAAGGTTACATGTCTTTATTAAACACAGATATGGGACGTGAATTGAATCACATGGGACAATTCTTAGGATTGGCAAAAGATTACGCTCGTGGAAAAGGGTTTAAAGGAAACTTTTTTATTGAGCCGAAACCAATGGAACCCACCAAACATCAGTATGATTTTGATGCAGCTACTGTAGTTGGTTTCTTAAACAAGCATGGTTTACAAGATGATTTTAAAATCAACTTAGAAGTAAATCACGCTACTTTGGCAAGCCATACAATGCAACATGAAATGGATGTGGCTGCACAAGCAGGTATGCTAGGTAGTATAGATGCCAATCGTGGAGATTATCAAAATGGATGGGACACAGATCAATTCCCAAACAACATTCAAGAAACGGCAGAAGCTATGTTGGTATTTTTACAAGCTGGTGGATTGCAAGGAGGAGGAGTTAATTTTGATGCAAAAATCAGAAGAAACTCTACGGATTTAGAAGATATTTTCTTAGCTCACATTGGTGGTGCAGATACGTTTGCTAGAGGTTTAATGGTTGCTGATAAAATTTTGCAAGAATCTAATTACAAATCCTTAAGAGAAAAACGTTACAGTTCTTTTGATGACGGAAAAGGAAAAGAGTTTGAAGAAGGGAAATTAACTTTTGAAGACTTGTATGCTATTGCAAAAGAAAATGGTGAATTAACAAGCATTAGTGGTAAACAAGAATTGTTTGAAAACATTGTAAATCAAAATATATAATAAGATGAAATCTAACAAAGCATATTTAGTAGGGGTTACATTGGTAGCCACACTTGGAGGTTTTTTGTTTGGGTATGACACAGGTGTTATCTCTGGAGCCGATAAATTGATTCAGTTGTATTTTACACTTTCTGCAACAGAAATTGGCTTTGTGGTTTCTAGTGCCTTATTAGGTTGTATGTTAGGTTCTACAGTTTCTGGAGTTTTATCCAAAAGATTTGGAAGAAAAAAATCGATGCTGTTTGCAGCCATTTTATTCTTTATTTCCGCTATGGGTTCAGCATTGCCAGAATCCGTAACGGAGTTGGTGATATACCGATTGTTAGGAGGAATAGGAGTTGGGTTGGCTTCTGCCATAGCTCCTGTATATATTGCAGAAATTGCACCTTCTAATATGAGAGGTAAGTTGGTTTCCATCAATCAATTGGCAATTGTAATGGGGTTTGTAGTGGTCTTTTTTGTGAATTATTTTATCAAAGATCCTGTAAATTTAGATTGGAACTTAAACACAGGATGGCGTTACATGTTTGGTTCTGAATGCATTCCTGCATTGTTATTTTTCTTGTTGTTGTTAATTGTTCCTTATAGCCCTCGCTGGTTGGTGATGAAAAACAGAAATGAAGAAGCATTGTCTATTATTACCAAGGTAAATGGAGCGGAAAGAGCTGCAGAAGAAATGATAGAAATTAAAGATTCTCTAAAAGGAGATGATGGAAAATCGTTTAGCTTTAAATATCCTAAAATAGGTTTGATTATTTTGATTGGAGTAGCCTTGTCATTCTTTCAACAAGTAACGGGGATCAATGCCATTATGTATTACGGACCTAGAATTTTTGAAAGTATGAATCTTCCTGGAGATGTTGCTTTAGTGAATCAGATTGTGGTAGGATTGGCGATGATGATTTTTACGATTATAGCTATTTTTACCGTAGAAAAATTAGGAAGAAAACCCTTGCTGATATGGGGAACAGTGGGAATGGGAGTTTGTATCATTCTGTTTGGAGTTTTGATGTACAACCAATATTCAGGGATTTTTGCCTTGGTAGTTTTGGTAGGTTATATTGCTTTCTTTTCTTTGTCGCAAGGACCAATTGTTTGGGTATATTTGTCAGAGTTGTTTCCGAACAAAGTAAGAGGAGCAGTAATGTCTATGGCTGTATTGGCTCAATGGACAGCAAATTATTTAGTTTCTCAGACTTTTCCAATGATGGCGGATGAATCAGGAACAATTTATCAAACCTTTCACGGAGGATTTCCGTTTTGGTTGTATGGAATTTTCTGTTTTATAGCGGTAGTATTTACATGGAAAATGGTGCCAGAAACCAAAGGAAAATCATTAGAACAAATAGAGACATATTGGTCAGAATAACATAAATAACTAAAATTATAAAAGAATGAAATTTTTTATCGACACAGCAAACTTGGATCAAATCAAGGAAGCTCAAGCATTGGGAGTTTTAGACGGTGTAACAACCAACCCATCTTTAATGGCTAAAGAAGGTATTTCTGGATCTGAAAACATTTTACAACACTATTGTGATATTTGCGATGCTGTTGACGGTGATGTAAGTGCTGAAGTTCTTTCTACTGTATTTGAAGAAATGGTAGAAGAAGGAGAGGCTTTGGCAGCGTTGAATCCTCAGATTGTGGTAAAATTACCAATGATCAAAGACGGAATTAAAGCTTGTAAATATTTTTCTAGCAAAGGAATTAAAACCAATGTAACCTTAGTGTTTTCTGTAGGACAAGCATTGTTGGCTGCAAAAGCTGGTGCAACGTACGTATCTCCATTTATTGGTCGTTTGGACGATATTTCTACTGATGGATTGCATTTGGTTGCTGAAATTAGAGAAGTATATGACAACTACGGTTTTGAAACTGAAATTTTAGCGGCATCTGTAAGACACACAATGCATATTGTAGATTGTGCTAAAATTGGTGCAGATGTAATGACAGGTCCTTTGTCTGCAATTGAAGGTTTGATGAGGCATCCTTTAACTGATAGTGGTTTGGCTACTTTTTTAGAAGCTGCTAAAAAAATGTAATAGTATAAAATTTACTAAAGTATTTAAAACTCTCTTTTTGCAATAGAAAGAGAGTTTTTTTGTGGTTTAGAATTTTTCGTATCTATTTTATAATGTCATTGGTCTATAAAAAAATAGGATTGGTATAGTTGATTTTATCAGAAGATGTCTTTCTGTATATTTTTGGTTTAAGAGTAAATGTAAACGGAATAGTAACTTCTTAAAAATCAACAAAAATGAAAACAATACTTAGAATAACAATGATGGTTCTGATGTTAATAGGAGGAACTTCAGAAGGATTTTCACAAAAAAAGACAAAGAAAACAGTAGTTGTACAAAATAGATCAATTTCTAGAGCAAAGGTTGTCTACAAAACTCCTAGAAAAAAAGTTGTCACAGTACGTAGTTTGCCAAAATCTACCATAGCTATAAAGCATAATGGAGCAACGGTACATTACGATCAAAATCATTTTTATAGAATGAATGGTGGTAGGTATATGCCTATAGTGCCAAGTATTGGTTTGCATATAAAAGCACTTCCTGTAGGTTACCGTGTAGTTATATTTAACGGAAGAAGGTATTACAATAGCAATGGGGTGTTTTTTGTGAAAATGAATAACGATTACGAAGTTGTAAATCCTGAAATAGGAACTATAACCTATGAGTTGCCATCTGATGCTGAAAAAGTATTGGTGGATGGGCAAACAATGTACGAATACAACAATGTGTTGTATGAAAAAATACAAGTTGATGGTACCAGAGCGTATGAAGTTATAGGATTTGTAGAAAATTAATCTACAACTATTAGCACTGTTTTATAAAGGTAGCCTTTAAAAAATATTTTAGTTTTTTGATAAATGTGTGAATGCTCTCTTTCTATAATGGAAAGGGAGTTTTTTGTATCAATACCTCCAAGCTACAAATCTACTTTTTTTATTTCCCTGTTCCATGTCTACAATTTTTACTTCAGCTGGCTGTGTTTTGTTAATGGCTCTTTTGATGTTTTTTAAATGTTCCTTTTGAGAAACTAAAGAAGTAAACCAACCTACTTGAGTTTTAAAATTAGCACTTTCTTCGGCCATTTTTTTTACAAAAGCTTCTTCACCTCCTTTGTACCACAATTCGTTAGATCGTCCTCCAAAGTTTAAGGTTTCATCAGTATCTATTTTTAAATTTTTTATTTTTCGTTTGTTTGTTTGATCAGCATCAAAAGAGTTTTTAAAAAAAGGAGGATTGCAAACCACCAAGTCAAAAAAATCATCGGGTTGAATAATGTGTTCTAAAATACTGTTTTTAAAAGGTTGATGCCTTAGGTTGATGGAGTTCAGAACAGGATTTTTGTCTGTCAAGGCTTGAGCATTTGTCAAAGATTCTTTATCTACTTCACTCGCAGTACAGCTCCAATTAAAATGACAAGTCCCTAAAATGGGATAAATCAAATTAGCACCTGTTCCAATATCTAAAAGTGAGACTTCTTTTTTGTCCGTTAACAAATCATTTGCGTGTAATAAATAATCCAAACGCCCTGGAATAGGAGGACAAAGATTGTTTTCTGGTATGTCCCAAAATTGCAATTGATAATATTGTTTTAACAAAGCTTTGTTCAGCTCTTTAACTGCTGTTTTGTCTGCAAACTTAATGGTTTTGTTTCCGTATTCATTCACAAATACATGTGGTTCTAGTTCGGAGTTTACCTTGGTAAGAATGTCAAGATTGTAGTCGGCTACAAAGGGATTGTTCGGATGCATAACATGTTTTAATCTGTATCAAATGTAATTAGAATAACGATTTATATAAACTTAGAAAACAAAGTTTGGATGTAATTTAGAATTATTTTAAATACAATGACTATTGTCATATTTCTAACATAGAATGAGTCATACATTTGGTCTTATAAAAACAATTAAATATGTGTAGAAAAAACAAAATTAGAATAGTAATGTCTTTGATGTTGAGTTTGTGCATAGGAGTTTATGGACAAGAATATAAAGGACAAAAAGAAGGGAGTTTTATTAAAGTTTTAGGAACCTCTACGTTGCATGATTGGGAAGAAAGTGCTGAAGATTTTTCTACCAAATTAACCTTAGCAAGTTCTGAAACTATAAAAATTAAAGCTTTAGAAGTAAGTGTGAAAGCAGAAAGTTTAGAGAGTGGAAAATCTACCATGAACAAGATTACCTACGAAGCTTTAAAGTCTGACAAAAACCCTAATATTTTGTTCTCTTTCATCAGTCAAGAAAATACAACTAAAGTAAAAGAAGGGGTTTGTGTTGTTTTAGTAAAGGGGAATTTAACTATAGCAGGAGTTAAAAACGAAATCACCTTAGAATTAGAAACTACTCAAAAAGAAGCAGAAGTTGTTTTAAAAGGAAAAAAGACAATTAAAATGACAGATTATGGAATGAAACCTCCAAAAGCAATGTTTGGAACCATAAAAACAGGAAATGAAATAACAATAGAATTTATAACAAATTATAAAAATTAAGAAGTATGAAAGCAATATTAAAAAACTCAATGTTGGCGACTACTATGTTGCTGGGAATTACAGTGTTTGGACAAGGAGGAGATAGGAGTTTGGACAATTTTAACGATGTAGGAAAAAAAGGAGTAAATGTTTTTGAAGCTCCTAAAACAGTAGATTACACTTTTGATGGTTTAAAAGTTAGAATAGGTGGAGCTTCTACCTTACAATTTCAGGGTGTAAATCATGAAAATTCTGGAGCGGTATCTATTGTAGATATTGGAGATAACTTTAACCTTGCAACAGCCAATTTAGATTTAGATGTGGCATTGGCAAAAGGGATGAGAATGCACTTAAGAACCTATTTGTCATCTCGTCACCATAACGAGCCTTATGTAAAAGGAGGATATTTACAAATAGATCAGCTTGATTTTATTCAAGAAGGGTTGTTTGAAGATGTAATGAAATATGTAACTATTAAAGTGGGTCATATGGAAAACAACTATGGGGATGCACATTTTAGAAGAACTGATAATGCATTTGCAACGCACAACCCATTTGTAGGGAATTTAATTATGGATGCTTTTACAACTGAAGTTGGAGCTGAGGTTTACTATAGAAATAATGGTTGGTTGGCAATGTTAGGAGCTACCAATGCAAAATTAAATCAATCTGTAGAAGATCCTGGAAAAACAAAAGCTTCTGTAATGGCTAAATTGGGATTTGACAAACAATTGAATGATGATTTAAGAATTAGATTAACAGGATCAGCATATCACAATAATAAAGTAGCTAATTCTTATTTGTATACAGGAGATAGATCTGGAGCAAGATATTATTCTGTATTGGATGAAGATGAAACTGCAACAGGAGGTATTAATAAAGCAGATTTTAGAACAGGTAGATACAATCCAAATTTAAAAAATGAGATTACAGCATTGATGTTTAACCCATTTTTAAAATATAAAGGATTTGAGTTTTTTGGAACCTTAGAAAGTTCTTCAGGAAAAATTTCAACAGAAGCAGATAATAGAGTTGCCAATCAATATGCAGGGGAATTGCTTTATAGATTTGGATCTAATGAAAGATATTACTTAGGAAGTAGATACAATAAAGTAGCTGCGGAAGATGCAACTTATGGAGATGTTGATATTGATAGAATTCAAGTTGTAGCAGGGATGTTCTTAACCAACAATATTTTAGCAAAATTGGAATATGTAAGTCAAAAATATGATGGATTTGGTTCTACTAGTGAATATGAAGAAGGTAAATTTAATGGTATAATGTTAGAAGCTGCTATTAGTTTCTAGAGGGGATAATTAATAAGTTTTATCTAAAATCACATCTTGATATTCTATAGATTTTAGAAATATTAAGGTGTGATTTTTTATTTAAATAGTTAAGACATGAAAAAAATAATCATTGCTTGTGCAATTCTTTCTTGTTTGAGTTTTAAACAAGAAAAAGTAATCAAAACAGTTTTAGGGGTACTTCCTGAAAGCGAGATTATAGTGTCAGGAAAGTCTAACGTAAACAGTTTTGATTGTGAATATCAGATTCATGATTTGTCAAAACCAATCACGGTTTCTTTTAAACAAACTAAAAACGATGAAAATAAAGATCAATTAGAATTTAAGAACGCTAAATTTTATCTGAAAAACAAGTGTTTTGATTGTGGGAATAAATTCATCAATAAGGATTTTCATAAAATGCTTCAAACAGATCAGTTTCCTCAAGTTTTAATTGAATTACTTTCTGTTTGTGTTGCAGAAGATGGTTGTAGCGCTTTGGCTACTATGGGCGTGAAAATTGCGGGAATTATACAAGAGTATAAGATTCCGATTAGTTTTTATTATGAAAATAACACTTATGAAGTAGGTGGAATTATCAATATGAATTTGGATGATTTTAATATCAAATCTCCTAAAAAGGTATTGGGTTTGATTAAAGTTGATAATCAGGTAAATGTGAATTTAGATTTAAAATTAAAAGAGTTAACTATTACCAAAAAGTAATAAAAAAACGTTTGTAAATTTCTCCTCTTTTCATCCAAACTAACGGACTGTGATTTACTTTAATTTGTTCTAGAATAATGGGTTTTGCATCTGTAAAAGAAATCCATTCAGTATGGTGTTTAGGATCAATCAACCAGTCTTGTTTTACAGGAATGTGATAGGTGGCTAAAGCAAACAAAGAATCAATCTCTGTGTAACTTATATAAAATCCTTGAATACAATCGTTATTCACATGTGGAAACGTGTGATTCTTTAAGTTGAATGGAACATACAATTGCCCTTTTAGATGTATAGATTGTTGAATGTTGCGAGTATCAATTCCTTTTTCTTGTAATATTTCCTGTGTTTTGGAATGATGTAACATAGGAAACTGTTTTTCTGTTAGTTTTTGAAGTTTTTGTGTTAAGGAATCTTTTAAGTTAGGACCTACCCATTTGTCTATTTCGTAAGGAATGTCTGTCTTGTACAGATAAAACTTATAAGCAAGTTCTATGTGATGAATCTCTTTTTCTGGAGTTTCTACTATAAAATCGATTTCTCCAATAGTTTGATGTTTGTCTATTTGAATTTGAACATTATGAGTAAGAGACCTAAAATCAGCTTGAGTTTCTAAGTTTATTTGATAAAAGACTTCTACCAATTTTCCTAATCTATGATGTTTCTCTGTATCAATAGTTGTTAAGTCTACATTTTCTGTAAAAGGAATTTCAATGTGTGGGTACTCATAAAAAGTAGCTTCTTTCCATAAGTTGGGAGTATTACACAATCCTTTGTATTGAAAAGTCAAACGTTTTAAAGAACTCATTTAAGCTAGATGTTTTTCAAATGAGTTTCTAAAATTTTTACACCCTCTACAGCAGAAGTTTTAATACAAGTGTAATGATTTGGAATGTTAATTTCATCAACCTTTGGGTCTATTATAAAGACAGGACAGTTTGAAGGTACATTGTAAATCAATCCTGCAGCAGGGTAGACTTGTAAACTGGTTCCAATAATTACAAAAATATCGGCAGTTTCACAAATGGCAGCAGCTTTGTCTAGCATTGGAACTTCTTCTCCAAACCAAACAATATTAGGTCTTAACTGATGTCCTTTAGGACAAAAATCCCCAAGCTGAATTTGTTTTTTTGCAATGTCAATTACATGATTAGAATCTCCTTCACTTTTGGCTTCGGATAATTTTCCATGCAAATGAATTACTTGTTTGCTTCCTGCTCGTTCGTGTAAATCATCAACGTTCTGAGTAATAATTTGTACGTTGTATTTTTCTTGTAAATCACTTAAATACAAATGGGCAGCATTGGGTAGTACGGTTTCAGCTTGTTTTCTACGTTGATTGTAGAACTCTAAAATCAAAGCAGGATTTTTATACCAACCACTAATAGAAGCTACTTCCATCACATCGTGGTTTTCCCACAAACCATTACTATCTCTAAAGGTTTTAATTCCGCTTTCGGCACTAATTCCTGCTCCTGTTAAAATAACTACGTTTTTCATCAAATTAAAATTTCATGGTCAACCCAATACGTTTGTTGTCTAAATCCAACTGAATTATTTTTACGTTTACAATCTGATTCAAATGTAAAACATCGTTGGGTGATGATATAAAGGTATCGCTTATTTGCGAAATATGGATCAGTCCATTTTCTTTAATTCCCAAATCTACAAAAGCACCAAAATTGGTAATGTTGCTCACTTGTCCCTTTAAAATCATCCCTTCATACAGGTGATTGATACTTGTAATGTTTTGGTCAAAAGTCAATTGATCTTCTTGATTTCTTGGATCTTGATTGGGTTTTGCCAATTCGTTTAACAAATCCGTCAAAGTCATTTTTCCTAATTTTTGCTGTAAAGAAACATCGTCTATTAAGGATAAAATGGTGGAATTTCCTATTAATTCTTTTGTAGAGATGTTTAACGTTTTAGCAATTTGTGATACTTCGTCATATAGCTCTGGGTGTACTCCTGTGTTGTCTAAAGGCTGTTCACCTTCTAAGCGTAAAAAACCAGCACACTGTTCAAAAGCTTTGTCTCCCAGTCTCGGAACTTTTTTCAGTTGTTTTAGGTTGGTGAATTTTCCATTTTTAGTTCGGTAATCTACAATGTTTTTTGCCAAGCTAGGGCCAATTCCAGAAATGTACTGCAACAAGTATTTACTTGCGGTGTTTAGTTGTACACCAATTTTATTCACACATTTTTCTACTATATGATCTAATTCTGTTTTTAACAAAGTCTGATCTACATCGTGTTGGTATTGACCTACTCCCATAGACTTAGGGTCAATTTTAACCAATTCAGCCAAAGGATCTACCAAACGCCTACCAATACTCACGGCACCACGTACAGTAATGTCATGATTCGGAAATTCTTCTCTTCCTATTTCTGAGGCAGAATAGATAGAAGCACCATCTTCATTAACCAAATAGATGTCTAGTTTCCTATCAAAAGGAATTGATTTTATTAGAATTTCAGTATCTCTTCCTGCGGTTCCGTTTCCAATAGCAATGGCTTCTATGTTGTGTTTTTGAACCAGTTGAATGAGTGTGTCTACCGTTTTGTTTTTTTGTTGCTGTGGAGGATGCGGATAAATAATGGTATCTGTAAGCAAGTCTCCTTGTGCATTTAGACAAACCACTTTGCAACCGGTTTTGTAACCAGGATCTATGGCTAAAATTCTTTTTTTACCAATTGGAGTAGCTAATAACAGTTGTTCTAAATTTTTTGAAAAAACCTGAACAGCATCTTTATCAGCTTTTAGTTTCAATTCTTTAATGAATTCTTTCTCCAAAGCAGGTTTTAAGTTTTTGCTATAAGCGGTTTGTACTACTTGTTTGATGAGTTGACTAGCTGCATTATTTCCTTTTACAAAATTTCGTTCCAACTGTGCTACGGCTGTTGTTTTGTCTATAGCAATTCCAGAGCTTAAAAAACCTTCATCTGTAGCTCTTAAAATAGCCAGAACTCTATGAGAAGGTACTTTGGTTGCTTTTTGTTCAAAATCAAAATAAGTTTTGTAAATCTTTGCTTCTTCCTCTTTTCCTTTTTTAAGTTTACTAAACAACATTCCCTCTCTGTTGTACAGTCGTCTTAGTTGTGTTCTTGAGTAACTATGTTCAGCAATCCATTCATTAATAATGTCCAATGCTCCATCAATAGCCTCTTCCTCAGTTTTAACAACACCTTTAACAAATCTACCCGCGCTGATAGTACCGTTGTTTTGAGACATAATAATTTTTGCCAAAGGTTCTAATCCAAGTTCTTTGGCAGTACTTGCTTTGGTTTTTCGCTTGGTTTTGTACGGTAAAAACAAATCTTCCAATTCTTTTTTGTCCCAGCAATTTTCTATTTTCTGATGTAACCCTTCGTTGTTAACGTTTTGACTAGATAAGGTTTCTAAAATATAAGCCTTTCTTTTCACAAGTTCATCTATAAGTTGGGTCTGTTTGTGAATGGTGAAAATTTCATGATCCTCCAAGCCACCTGTTAGGTCTTTACGATAACGAGCTATAAAAGGAATGGTAGCTCCTTCTTTTAATAAGGTTAATACGGTGTTTACTTGTTTTGGATTTATGTTTGTTGAGCGGGCTATTTGCTGCGAGTTGTCTAAATGCATTTTGAATAACTGTTTTTTAAGGGATGTAAATATAGTTTTTAAGAGTTTTTCTACATAATTATTATGCTAGTTTTGACCTTCGGTAGATAAAAAGAAATCAAGAACAATAAAGTAAAGTCATTTTAGTATCTTGCGATATATTGATATTTTTAGGATGAATTGGATTGACAAAATTCGTTATTTTTTTGAAAGACATGGTTTTGATGTTTCCTCAAGATTGGCAGATCGTTTGGGAATAAGAACTGTAAATGTAAGATTGTTTTTTATATACATCTCATTTGTAACCTTTGGTGTCACGTTTGGGATTTATTTGACATTGGCATTTGTGTTAAAACTAAAAGATATGATTCGTACCAAAAGAACATCTGTATTTGATTTGTAGAGATCTATGTTTAACAAGATATACAAAGGATTATTTTTATTTGCTGTTGTTCTGCTCATTGGAACATTGGGTTTCTTTACGGCTTTTGACTATTCTTGGTTAGATGCTTTTTATATGACCATTATTACCACAACTACTGTTGGTTTTGGAGAAGTTAGACCTTTAGATGATTGGGGTAAAATTTTTACAATTGTTTTGCTCTTAATGAGTGTAGGTGTATATGGTTATTTGGTTACAGTTATTTCAGATTTTTTTTCAAACAATGTACTTATGGAAGCTTTTCGTATTAAAAAGGAATTAAAAGAAATTGCCAAACTAGAAAAACATACCATTATTTGTGGATTCGGACGAAATGGAAGACAGTCTTATGAAAAATTAAAAAAGTTCAAAAAGACTTGTGTTGTGATTGAGCAAGATGATAATTTTATAGAAAATCCTATATATGAGGAGATTCAATTTGTCAAAGGAGATGCTACCAATGACGATGTGTTGAGAAATGCGGGAATTGAAAAAGCTGCAAATCTAATCACCGCATTACCTTCGGATGCAAACAATTTATATGTAGTATTGTCAGCAAGACAGATCAACGGAAAATTGAACATTGTTAGTAGAGCAAATGACGAAAATGCAACAAAAAAGTTAAAAATAGCGGGTGCAGATCACGTTATTATGCCAGACAAACTAGGAGGAGAACATATGGCCTCTTTGTTAGTAACTCCAGATTTGGTTGAGTTTGTCAACCGTATCAATATGGAAGGTGATTCTAATGCCAATTTGGAAGAAATAGGTGTAGATGAATTGCCAAAAGAATACATGATGAAATCTATTCAAGATTTAGACGTTCGTAGAAATTCAGGATGCAACGTTATTGGTTTTATAACGGAGAAGGATGAATACATTGTAAATCCCTCTTCAAAAATGATTTTAAAGCCACATTGTAAGTTAATCGTTTTAGGAAGGCCTGAACAAATTGAAAAATTTAAAGAAGTTTATGAGTAAAAAAGTCAAACAATTTTTAAGTGCTTTGGTATTAATAATTCCAACATTTACATTTGCAAACGGTGGGATTGATGAAAAAATAAATAGCGTTTTTGAACCTTTGGTAGAGGTTTTAGCAACTATATTCTTTTTCAAACCTTTTGGTTTTTTAGGTTTTGAAATGCCTATGATCGTGATGTGGTTAATTATAGGAGCTGTTTTTTTTACCATCTATTTAAGATTTGTCAATCTAAGAAAAGCCAAGCATGCTATAGAATTGATCAAAGGAGATTTTGATGATCCCGATGACAAAGGAGAAGTTTCTCACTTTCAGGCATTGGTAACTGCTTTGTCTGGAACCGTAGGTTTAGGAAATATAGCAGGGGTAGCCGTTGCAATAGCAACCGGTGGAGCTGGAGCTACTTTTTGGATGGTTTTTGCTGGTTTTTTCGGAATGTCTGCCAAATATGTAGGGTGTACTTTAGGAGTAAAATATCGTGAAATTAATGAAGAAGGAGAAGTTTCAGGTGGTCCCATGTATTACTTGTCTAAAGGTTTAGAAAAGCAAGGAAAAGGTGTTTTAGGAAAAATATTAGCAGTAGTTTTTGCCATTCTATGTGTAGGAGGTTCTTTTGGAGGTGGAAACATGTTTCAATCTAACCAATCATATGCTCAATTAAGCAATGTGTTTCCTGTGTTTGAAGGATATGGTTTTGCTTACGGTATAGTAATAGCTATATTGGTGGGAGTGGTAATTATTGGAGGAATTAAATCTATAGCAAAAGTAACAGATAAAATAGTTCCAGTAATGGTTGGAGTATATGTTTTGGCTTGTTTGATTATTATATTTGTAAACTTTTCTAATTTAGGACATGCGGTTTCTTTAATTTTAGAAGGTGCTTTTACAGGTAAAGGAATTCAAGGTGGTATAATAGGAGTGTTGGTTATTGGAGTTCAGAGAGCTGCCTTTTCGAACGAAGCTGGTGTAGGATCTGCAACTATTGCACATGCAGCAGTTAAAACAGACGAACCCATTACAGAAGGTGTTGTGGCAATGTTAGGGCCATTTATTGATACGATTGTAATTTGTACCATGACGGCTTTGGTTTTGATTTTTACTGGATTTGCTGAAGACACAACAGGTTTGACGGGAGCTGAATTGACTTCTGCTGCTTTTAGTAGTTTGTTTCCTTGGTTTAGATACGTATTATTGGTGGCTATTGTTTTGTTTGCATTCTCTACCATGATTTCTTGGTCTTATTATGGATTAAAAGCATTTACTTTTCTGTTTAAGAGATTTATAGGAGAAAAAACATCAGAAATTATATACAAAGTTATGTTCTTGTTTTTTGTAGTCGTAGGTTCTTCTTCAAGTTTAGGTGCTGTAATGGATTTTTCGGATATGATGATTTTAGGGATGGCTCTACCAAATGTATTAGGATTATATTTCTTAGTTAGAGAAGTAAAAGACGATACTGTAGATTACTTTAAAAGAGTTGCCTCTGGAAAAATAAAGAAATTCAAATAAAATTACGATATTTATAGAATGATCAAATTTCTTAAATCCCATTTTTCTTACTCAAAAAGTCAGAGAAATGGGATTTTTGTTTTAATTCTATTGGTAGTTTTACTCCAAGGATTTGTTTTTTATGTCAAGTTTGAGACAGAAGATGGGTATGTTTTAGATTCTGTTTCTATGCAAATGCAAGTAAAATTAGATAGTCTAGAGAATGCTGCATCTAGTCCTAATATTATATATCCTTTCAATCCTAATTATATTTCAGATTACAAAGCTTATCAGTTTGGAATGTCTGTAAATGAAATTGATCGATTGTTTGCGTATCGAAAAAAAGGAAAGTATGTGAATTCAGTCAAAGAATTTAAAGACATCACTCAAGTTTCAGATTCGTTGTTAAAAGTAATGAGTCCTTATTTTAAGTTTCCAGACTGGGTGAACAAGTCTAATAAACAGCCTAAGAAAACTTTTGTGGCTCCTAAAAAAGTCATTGTAAAAGACATCAACACTGCTACTGAAGAAGAGTTGGTTAAAATTTATGGAATTGGCCAGAAAAGAGCTCAGACAATATTAGGTTACAGAACAAGGCTAGGAGGTTTTACCTATGATCGTCAAATAGACGAAGTTTGGGGATTGACTCCCGAAGTATTGATAAATCTAAAAAAAGAATTTCAAGTTCTTTCCAAACCTGTGATTGTTAAAATTGACATAAATCAGGCAACGGTAAATGATCTAAAAAGTATAATTTATATAAATTACAAACAAGCCAAATCTATCATAGAATATAGAAGAGAAGTTGCAGAAATTCAGAACTTAGCCGAATTAAAGACAATAACAGATTTTCCAGTGGACAAATATGATTTAATAAGTTTATATTTGCACGCTCAATAAAACCAACTAAAACTTTTTTTTGAATGAATTTCGAGACGAATGAAACCCAAAAAATGATTGCAGAATCGATTAGAGATTTTGCGAAAATTCACATAGCACCTAATGTTTACAAATGGGATGAGTCTCAAGAGTTTCCAGTTCCTTTATTTAAAAAATTGGGAGAGATGGGGTTTATGGGAGTTTTGGTGCCTGAAACTTATGGTGGATCAGGTTTGACCTATCACGAATACATTACAGTAATTGAAGAAGTTTCAAAAGTAGATCCAGCAATTGGTTTGTCAGTAGCTGCGCATAATTCACTATGTACAGGACATATTTTGCAATTTGCCAATGAAAATCAAAAACAAAAGTGGTTGCCTAAATTGGCTTCTGGTGAATGGATTGGTGCTTGGGGATTGACAGAGCACAACACCGGTTCTGATGCTGGTGGAATGAGTACAACTGCTGTTTTGGATGGAGAGTATTATGTGTTGAATGGAGCAAAAAATTTTATTACACACGCAATTAGTGGAGATATTGCAGTGGTTATTGCCAGAACAGGAGAAAAAGGAGATTCTCACGGAATGACTGCTTTTGTAATAGAAAAAGGAACTCCTGGATTTAGTTCTGGTAAAAAAGAAGATAAATTAGGAATGAGAGCTTCAGAAACTGCGGAGTTAGTTTTTGACAATTGTAGAGTGTCTAAAGAAAATGTTCTAGGAGAGGTAGGAGATGGTTTTATACAGTCGATGAAAATATTAGACGGAGGAAGAATTTCCATAGCGGCTTTGTCTTTAGGTATTGCAAAAGGAGCTTACGAGGCAGCCTTAAAGTATTCTAAAGAAAGAGTACAGTTTGGAAAACCCATTTCATCTTTTCAAGGTGTTTCTTTCAAATTGGCAGATATGGCAACTGAAATTGAAGCATCTGAGTTGTTAACACACAAAGCAGCAGCAAAAAAAGAGTTGGGAGAAAAAATGACCACGATTGGTGCTATGGCAAAAATGTTTGCCTCAGAAACTTGTGTGAAAGTTGCGAATGAAGCCGTTCAAATTCATGGAGGTTACGGTTATACAAAAGATTATCCGGTAGAGAAATTTTTCAGAGATAGTAAATTATGTACCATTGGAGAAGGGACAACTGAGATTCAGAAAGTTGTAATTTCTAGAAACATTTTAAAAGATTAGTTTTATTAGGAATTTAAACTATCTTTGCAGTCCAAAAAATAGATTTAAAAACACTTAAAATATATTACGACAATGAAGGGAGGTGCTATAGTATGTTAATCATTCCAATTAAAGACGGAGAGAACATTGATAGAGCTTTAAAACGTTTCAAAAGAAAATTTGATCGTACAAAGACAATGAGAACTTTACGTGAACGTCAACAGTTTAATAAACCATCTGTTGTTAATCGTAAACAAAGAATTAAAGCGGCTTATGTTCAACGCATGAGAACAAACGCTGAACAAGCGTAATTTTTTGAATAAGTTTATTTTAAGACCCTGTGAATTTTCACAGGGTTTTTTTGTACCTTCAAATCAACGATAGAAAGAATTATTATGGAGTTGTTGGATAAGTTTATGGATTATTTGTTAATGGAGAGAAATTACTCACCACATACCATTACTGCTTACAAAAAAGATATTCAAGATTTTTTTAATTTTTCAAAAGAAACTTCTGGGGTTGTGTCTGAAGCTGAAATAGCTTACACGCATGTTAGAATGTGGGTTGTATCGCTTAATCAAGATGAAATCAGTAACAGGTCTATCAATAGGAAAATAACCGCTCTAAAGTCGTTTTATGCATTCTTGCAAAAAATAGAAGCAGTGAAAGAAAATCCGATTGCCAAGCAAAAAAACTTAAAAACGCAAAAAAAAGTAATCATTCCTTTCTCTGAAAAAGAAATTGGAGAAGTTTTTTTGATAGAAAATGACGATTTGTGTGATTTTGATAAGGTTCGTAATCGAGCGTTGATTCATTTATTTTATGCAACAGGGATTCGTCAGGCAGAATTGATGGATTTAAAAATATTTGATGTCGATTTAAAACAACAAACAATTAAAGTATTAGGGAAAAGAAATAAAGAAAGAATAGTGCCTGTTTATGAAGAGGTTGTAGAGGATTTAAAGAGGTATTTAGAAGATAGAGGGAGTATTGGCACGAATTTAGATTATTTTTTTGTTACTAAAAAGGGAGGAAAAATGTATGGTGCTCTTGTGTATCGAATTATTAATTCATATTTTAGTAAGGTTTCCACCAAGCAAAAAAAAAGTCCCCACGTTTTAAGACATTCTTACGCAACGGATTTGGTAAACAATGGAGCGGATTTGAATTCTGTCAAGGAACTGCTAGGGCATTCCAGTTTGGCTGCAACTCAAGTTTATACCCATAATAGTTTGGAAAAGTTAAAGAAAGTTTATAATCAGGCACACCCTAGAAGTGCTCAAAAAAAGAAAAACATATGAAAGTAATTGTACAGTCAGTAAATTTTACAGCAGACAAGGATTTGGTAGAATTTGTAAACAAGAAGGTAGAAGGTCTAGAGAAATTTCATGATAAAATTGTAGATGGAGAAGTGTTTTTAAAGGTGCAACAGACAAGTGAGAAAGAAAATAAAGTATCAGAATTAAAGCTGAACATTCCCAATCATGATTTGATGGTGAAAAAAGAGTCTAAGACGTTTGAAGAAGGGATTAGTTTGTGTGTAGACTCAATGAAAAGGCAGTTAATGAAGATTAAAGAAAAGGAAAGAGAGCTACAACAATAAAAAAAAATAAAATATTGCTCAAAATTTTTGGAAGATATCTAAAACTTTATAAATTTGCAGTCCGTTAAGATAGCGGGCTGCTTTTTTGTGGAAACTATCTTGAAAAAATAAAAGCCGATATAGCTCAGCTGGCTAGAGCAGCTGATTTGTAATCAGCAGGTCGTAGGTTCGAGTCCTATTATCGGCTCAAAAAAAAGAAAGTCGTTCTTTTACATTTTAAGGTAAGGTGGGATACTCAAGTGGCCAACGAGGGCGGACTGTAAATCCGCTGACTATGTCTTCGAAGGTTCGAATCCTTCTCCCACCACAAAAAGGTTTTGTGAAATAAAATCTTTCTAATTGAAATAAATTAGTAAAACGCGAAAGTAGCTCAGTTGGTAGAGCGTCAGCCTTCCAAGCTGAATGTCGCCGGTTCGAACCCGGTCTTTCGCTCGAAAGTTTTGTTAAGCCGGTGTAGCTCAGTCGGTAGAGCGCATCCTTGGTAGGGATGAGGTCACCGGTTCAAATCCGGTCATTGGCTCAAAAGAATAAAAAGGTTTAAAATAAACACTAATATATATAACTAAGAATTAAATTTAATAATCATGGCAAAGGAAACATTTGACCGTTCGAAACCGCACTTAAACATCGGTACAATCGGACACGTTGACCACGGTAAAACTACTTTAACAGCTGCTATTACTACAGTATTAGCGAATGCTGGTTTGTCTGAATTGAGATCTTTCGACTCTATCGATAACGCTCCAGAAGAAAAGGAAAGAGGTATTACAATTAACACTTCTCACGTAGAGTATTCTACAGCTAACCGTCATTATGCTCACGTTGACTGTCCAGGTCACGCGGATTACGTAAAGAACATGGTAACTGGTGCTGCTCAAATGGATGGTGCGATTTTAGTAGTTGCTGCTACTGATGGACCAATGCCACAAACTCGTGAACATATCTTATTAGGACGTCAGGTAGGTATTCCACGTATCGTTGTTTTCTTAAACAAAGTTGACATGGTAGATGATGAGGAGTTATTAGAGTTGGTTGACATGGAAGTTCGTGAATTATTATCTTTCTACGACTATGATGGTGATAACACTCCAGTAATCCAAGGATCTGCTTTAGGAGGGTTAAACAATGAGCCTAAGTGGGTTGATTCTATTATGGAATTAATGGCTGCTGTTGATGAGTGGATTCAAGAGCCAGTTCGTGAGGTTGAGAAAGATTTCTTAATGCCTATCGAAGATGTATTCTCTATTACAGGTCGTGGTACTGTTGCTACAGGACGTATTGAGACTGGAATAGCTAACACTGGAGATTCTGTTGATATTATTGGTATGGGAGCTGAAAAATTAGTTTCTACTATTACTGGAGTTGAAATGTTCCGTAAGATATTAGATAGAGGTGAAGCTGGAGATAACGTAGGTATCTTATTAAGAGGTATTGCAAAAGAAGATATCAAAAGAGGAATGGTAATCTGTAAGCCAGGTTCTGTAACTCCACACGATAAATTCAAAGCTGAGGTTTATATCTTGAAAAAAGAAGAAGGTGGACGTCACACTCCATTCCACAACAACTACCGTCCACAGTTTTACGTACGTACAACTGATGTAACAGGAACTATTAACTTACCTGATGGAGTTGAAATGGTAATGCCAGGAGATAACTTAACTATTACTGTTGATTTACACTCTCCAATCGCAATGAACATTGGATTACGTTTTGCAATCCGTGAAGGAGGTAGAACAGTAGGTGCTGGTCAGGTAACTGAAATCTTATAGTCTAAGATATATTTATATAAAGGGGCTTAGCTTTAAAATTAAGCTCCTTATTTACGGGCGTAGCTCAGTTGGTAGAGCACTGGTCTCCAAAACCAGGTGTCGGGAGTTCGAGTCTCTCCGCCCGTGCATTCAAAAAGGAATTATATAATTATATAGTTCCTTTTTTTTACCAAACAAAATTAAAAAAAGAGTTAATCTTATTCATGTGTTGAATAATTTTATATCTTTGCACCACTTTTTAAGAAAATAAAATGAATATTATTAATTACATAAAATCGTCATTCTCAGAATTAAAGGATGAAATGACTTGGGTGTCAAAAGAAGAAGCTCAGAAATCTACTGTCGTAGTAGCGGTTTTTACCATAATTTTTGCGATAGCGGTTTTTCTAGTAGATCAAGGATTTCAAAAAGCACTAGAAGGTTTTTTTAATATTTTAAAGTAAAAGTGAATTATGGCTGATTCTGTAAAGAAATGGTATGTAGTAAGGGCTATAGGTGGTCAAGAGAATAAAGTAAAGTCTTACATAGAGCATGATATTGCTAGACTAGGCTTATCTGACTACGTAGAACAAGTATTGGTGCCAACAGAAAAAGTTGTTCAAGTGCGTAATGGAAAAAAATCTACAAGAGAACGTGTTTATTTTCCAGGTTATGTAATGGTAGAAGCAAATTTAACGGGAGAAGTTCCTCACGTTATCAAAGCTGTTACAGGAGTTATAGGTTTTCTAGGGGAAACAAAAGGAGGAGATCCTGTTCCTATGAGACAAAGTGAAATCAATAGAATGTTAGGTAAAGTTGATGAGTTGACTGTAGAAACAGAAAACAACATTGCAATACCATATTCAGTTGGTGAAACAGTAAAAGTAATTGATGGACCGTTCAATGGATTTGACGGGGTGATTGAAGAAATTCATGAAGAGAAGAGAAAGCTTGAAGTAATGGTGAAGATCTTTGGTAGAAAAACACCATTGGAATTGAACTATATGCAAGTTGATAAAATATCATAAATAACAAGAATGTTACAAATTGATTTTGTGTTTGCTTCCAACAATTATACACAAGGTTTAATTTAATTTTATATTAAAAATGGCAAAAGAAGTAAGTAAGATTGTAAAGTTACAGGTAAAAGGAGGGCAAGCTAACCCTTCACCACCAGTAGGTCCTGCTTTAGGTGCTGCCGGAGTTAACATTATGGAGTTCTGTAAGCAGTTTAATGCTAGAACCCAAGACAAACAAGGGAAAGTTTTACCGGTTGCAATTACTGTATACTCGGATAAATCTTTTGAGTTTGTTGTTAAAACTCCTCCAGCTGCAGTTCAGATTTTAGAAGCTGCAAAGTTAAAAGGAGGATCTGGAGAACCTAACCGTAAAAAGGTAGCAAGTATTTCTTGGGATCAGGTTAAGGTAATCGCAGAGGACAAAATGCCAGACTTAAATGCATTTACTGTAGAGTCTGCAATGAGAATGATCGCAGGTACTGCTAGATCTATGGGTGTAACGGTAAGCGGAGACGCTCCATTTTAATCGATAAACAATAATAACATGGCAAAATTAACAAAAAAGCATAAAGAAGCTCTAGCTAAGATTGACAGTTCTAAAGTTTATTCTTTGAATGAAGCATCTACTTTAGTAAAAGACATCACATCAGCTAATTTTGATGCATCGGTTGACCTTGCTTTGCGTTTAGGAGTTGATCCTAGAAAAGCAAATCAAATGGTACGTGGAGTAGTAACATTACCTCATGGAACAGGAAAAGATGTAAAAGTATTAGCGTTGGTTACTCCAGATAAAGAAGCTGAGGCTACAGAAGCAGGAGCAGACTACGTTGGATTGGATGAGTATTTAGCAAAAATAAAAGCAGGATGGACAGACGTTGATGTAATCATCACAATGCCTTCTGTAATGGGGAAATTAGGTCCTTTAGGACGTATTTTAGGTCCAAGAGGTTTGATGCCAAACCCTAAGACTGGTACAGTTACTATGGATGTTAAGAAAGCGGTAGCAGAAGTAAAAGCTGGTAAAATTGACTTTAAAGTTGATAAAACAGGTATTGTTCATGCTGCAATCGGAAAAGTATCTTTTGATGCTGAAAAATTATCCGAAAACGCTAACGAATTAATTCAAACTATTATTAAGTTAAAGCCAACTGCGGCAAAAGGAACTTATATAAAGAGTGCTTTTATTTCTAGTACTCAGTCTCCTTCAGTTCAGTTAGATACTAAATCGCTTTAATTAGCTGTTAAAACTCACAAACAATGACAAGAGAAGAAAAATTTCAAGTAATTGAAGATTTAACAAGCCAATTAGAGAATAATGGAGTAATCTATATTGCTGATATATCAGGATTAGATGCAGCTACAACTTCTAACTTAAGAAGAGCTTGTTTTAAAGCAGATATCAAATTATCTGTTGTAAAAAATACTTTGCTTGAAAAAGCAATGGAGAAGTCTGACAAAGACTTTGGAGATTTACCAACAATTTTAAAAGGAAATACATCTGTATTGTACTCTGAAATTGGAAATGCTCCAGCAAAATTAATTAAAGAATTTCGTAAGAAAGCTGAGAAGCCTATTTTGAAAGGTGCTTATGTAGAACAAGCAGTTTATATTGGTGATGACCAATTAGATTCACTTGTTAGCATTAAATCTAAAGAAGAGGTTATTGGTGACATCATTACGTTGTTACAATCTCCTGCTAAAAATGTTATTTCAGCATTGCAGTCAGGTGGTCAAAAATTATCTGGAATTGTTAAGACTTTGTCTGAACGTCCAGAATAAGCTACGCGCACAAATAAATTAATATACAAAATTACAAATCAAACGAAAATGGCAGAATTAAAAGATTTCGCAGAACAATTAGTTAACTTAACAGTTAAAGAAGTAAACGAATTAGCAACTATATTAAAAGAAGAGTACGGTATTGAGCCTGCTGCTGCTGCTGTAGCTGTTGCTGCTGGTGGAGGTGCTGGAGCTGAAGCTGTTGAAGAGCAAACTGAATTTGATGTTATCTTAAAAGAAGCAGGTGCTTCTAAATTAAAAGTTGTTAAAGCTGTTAAAGAATTAACAGGTTTAGGATTGAAAGAAGCTAAAGAATTAGTTGATGGTACTCCATCTGCAATCAAAGAAGGAATTTCAAAAGAAGAAGCTGAAGGAATCAAAGCTTCTTTAGAAGAAGTTGGAGCTGTAGTTGAGTTGAAATAATAATTTCACTACAAAACCTTATCGGTTTAGGTCTTTCTCAGTAGAGAAAGACCTAAACCATTTTTTGCGTTTAAATATTTCGTTATTTACGCACCTCTCTCAAAAATGCTATAAAAGAGAATAGAATTATTAATTCACCTAAATTTTTTCACCTTTGGCAACGAAAAATAATACAAGAGTTAACTTTGCTTCAGCCAAACTAAGTACAGAATATCCGGACTTTTTAGATATTCAGATAAAATCTTTCCAAGATTTTTTCCAGTTGAAAACTAAGGCTGACGAACGAAGCAATGAAGGTTTGTATAAAACTTTCATGGATAATTTTCCAATTACTGACACAAGAAACAACTTTGTGTTAGAATTTTTAGACTACTTTGTGGATCCACCAAGATACTCTATTGAAGAGTGTATTGAGCGTGGTTTGACTTATAGTTTACCATTAAAGGCTAGATTGAAATTGTACTGTACAGATCCTGAACATGAGGATTTTGAAACAATTGTACAGGATGTGTATTTAGGTACAGTTCCTTACATGACAAGTTCTGGTACCTTTATCATCAACGGTGCTGAGCGTGTTATCGTTTCTCAGTTACACCGTTCTCCAGGGGTTTTCTTTGGACAGTCTTTTCATGCAAACGGTACAAAATTATATTCAGCAAGAGTAATTCCTTTCAAAGGTTCTTGGATTGAATTTGCTACCGATATCAATCAAGTAATGTATGCTTATATTGATAGAAAGAAAAAATTACCTGTTACTACTTTATTCCGTGCGATTGGATTTGAAAGAGATAAAGACATTTTAGAAATTTTTAACCTTGCAGAAGAAGTTAAAGTTTCTAAGTCTGGATTAAAGAAAGTATTAGGACGTAAATTAGCAGCTCGTGTCTTAAGAACTTGGTTCGAAGATTTCGTAGATGAGGATACTGGAGAAGTTGTCTCTATCGAACGTAACGAGATTGTTTTTGATCGTGATACTATTTTAGATAAAGAACATATTGATGAAATTGTTGATACAGGTGTAAAAACAATTTTATTACATAAAGAAGATAATGATAGTGGAGATTATGCAATCATCCACAACACATTACAAAAGGATCCTACCAACTCTGAAAAAGAAGCAGTAGAGCATATCTATAGACAATTGCGTAATGCTGAGCCGCCAGATGAGGAAACTGCAAGAGGAATTATTGATAAATTATTTTTCTCTGAGCAACGTTACAACCTAGGTGAAGTAGGACGTTTTAGAATGAACAAAAAGTTAGGATTGAACGAATCTTTGGATGAGAAAGTTTTAACTAAAAATGATATTATCACTATTATCAAGAACTTAATTGAGTTGGTTAACTCAAAAGCAGAAATTGATGATATTGACCACTTATCTAACAGGCGTGTACGTACAGTAGGAGAACAATTAGCAGCTCAATTTGGAGTAGGATTGTCTCGTATGGCTCGTACTATTAGAGAAAGAATGAACGTTCGTGATAACGAAGTGTTTACACCGATTGACTTGATTAACGCGAAGACTTTATCTTCTGTAATTAATTCTTTCTTTGGAACTAACCAGTTGTCTCAGTTCATGGATCAAACAAACCCGTTAGCAGAGATTACACACAAACGTAGATTATCCGCTTTAGGACCTGGAGGTTTATCTAGAGAAAGAGCAGGATTTGAGGTTCGAGATGTACACTATACGCACTACGGCCGTTTGTGTCCTATTGAAACTCCAGAGGGTCCAAACATTGGATTGATTTCATCTTTAGCAGTATATGCAAAAGTGAACAATTTAGGGTTTATTGAAACAGCATATCATAAAGTAGATAACGGAAAAGTTAACATAGTTGATGTTCCTACTTATTTAAGTGCTGAGGAAGAAGAAGGAATGAAGTTTGCACAATCAAACATTGATATCGCAGATGACGGACAAATCAATTTAGAAAAAGTAATTGCTCGTGAAGAGGCTGATTATCCAGTTGTAACTCCACAAGATATCGATTACATGGATGTATCTCCAAACCAGATTGCATCTATTTCAGCTTCATTGATTCCTTTCTTGGAACATGATGATGCCAACCGTGCATTGATGGGATCTAACATGATGCGTCAGGCAGTACCTTTGTTACGTCCAGAAGCTCCTATTGTAGGAACAGGATTGGAGCGTAGAGTTGCTAAAGATTCAAGAATCTTAATCAACGCACAAGGAGTAGGTGAGGTTATTTATGTTGATGCAAATAGAATAACAATTCGTTACGAAAGAACTGAGGAAGAAGCTTCTGTAAGTTTTGATTCTAACGAAATTAGTTACAACCTAATTAAATTTAGAAAAACCAACCAAGGAACTTCTATCAACTTAAAACCAATTGTTAAAGTTGGTGATGTTGTTGAAGAAGGACAAGTTTTGTGTGAAGGTTATGCTACGCAAAAAGGTGAATTGGCCTTAGGACGTAACATGAAAGTTGCCTTTATGCCTTGGCAAGGATACAACTTTGAGGATGCGATTGTGATTTCTGAAAAAGTGGTAAGAGAAGATATTTTTACTTCTATTCACATTGATGAATATTCATTAGAAGTAAGAGATACAAAGTTAGGTGCAGAAGAATTAACCAATGACATTCCAAACGTTTCTGAAGAAGCTACTAAAGATTTGGATGAAAATGGTATGATTCGTATTGGAGCAGAGGTAAAACCTGGAGATATCTTAATTGGTAAGATTACACCAAAAGGAGAATCTGATCCAACACCAGAAGAAAAATTATTACGTGCTATTTTTGGAGACAAAGCTGGAGATGTAAAAGATGCTTCTTTAAAAGCTTCACCTTCATTAAGAGGAGTTGTAATTGGTAAAAAACTGTTTAAGAAAGCAGTTAAAGATAAATCAAAGCGAGTAAGAGATAAAGAGCAAATTGAAGCTTTAGAGGCACAATTTACACATGATTTTGAATCGTTGAAAGATACTTTGATCGACAAGTTATTTACGTTGATTTCTGGAAAAACATCTCAAGGAGTACAAAACGATTTGGGTGAAGAAGTTTTTCCTAAAGGTAAAAAGTATACGTTAAAAATGTTAAACTCTGTTACAGACTTTACACATTTAACAAAAGGTTCTTGGACTACTGATGATCAAATTAATGAATTAGTTGCAGAATTGATTCACAATTATAAAATCAAAGTTAGTGATTTACAAGGATCATTGAGACGTAAGAAATTCTCAATCACTATTGGAGATGAATTGCCAGCAGGTGTGTTAAAATTAGCAAAAATTTACATTGCTAAAAAACGTAAGTTAAAAGTTGGGGATAAAATGGCGGGTCGTCACGGTAACAAAGGTATTGTTGCACGTATCGTACGTCAAGAAGAAATGCCTTTCTTAGAAGACGGAACACCAGTTGATATTATTTTGAATCCATTAGGGGTACCTTCTCGTATGAACATTGGACAGATTTATGAAACGGTATTAGGATGGGCAGGACAAAAATTAGGTCAAACATACGCAACACCAATTTTTGATGGTGCTAAGTTAGATCAAATAAATGCCTTGACAGACGAAGCAGCGATTCCAAGATTTGGACATACTTACTTATATGATGGAGGAACAGGAGAACGTTTTGATCAACCTGCAACAGTAGGAGTGATTTATATGATTAAGTTAGGTCACATGATTGATGATAAGATGCACGCTCGTTCTATTGGACCATACTCATTAATTACACAACAGCCATTAGGAGGTAAAGCTCAATTTGGAGGTCAGCGTTTTGGAGAGATGGAAGTATGGGCATTAGAAGCCTATGGAGCATCTAGTATCTTACGTGAAATTTTAACAGTAAAATCTGATGATGTTATTGGTAGAGCCAAAACTTATGAGGCAATCGTAAAAGGAGAACCAATGCCAGAACCAGGTTTACCAGAATCTTTTAACGTATTAATGCACGAATTGAAAGGTTTAGGATTAGACGTAAGATTAGAAGAATAACTAAAGTATTAAGTAAAGAGTACAAAGTAAAGGGCATTAAAAACTTAATACTTTGTACTTAGTACTAAAGACTAAAAAAGAAATCATGGCAAGAAATAACGATAAAAACCCTACACAAAAGAAATTTGAAAAAATTTCTATTGGTTTGGCATCACCAGAGTCTATTTTAGAGGCTTCTCATGGTGAAGTTTTAAAACCAGAAACAATCAATTACCGTACACACAAACCAGAAAGGGACGGTTTGTTTTGTGAGCGTATCTTTGGACCTATTAAAGATTATGAATGTGCCTGTGGAAAATACAAAAGAATCCGTTATAAAGGAATCGTTTGTGATAGATGTGGTGTTGAAGTAACCGAAAAGAAAGTACGTAGAGATAGAGTTGGACACATCAATTTGGTTGTGCCAATTGCTCATATATGGTATTTTAGATCATTGCCTAACAAAATGGGATACCTTTTAGGTTTGCCATCTAAAAAGTTAGACATGATTATTTACTACGAAAGATACGTAGTAATTCAACCAGGTAATGCAACTCAACTAGACGGAACTCCATTACAAAAAATGGACTTCTTAACAGAAGAGGAGTATTTAGATATTTTAGAAACAGTGCCGTTGGAGAATAGATATTTGGACGATGAAGATCCAAATAAATTTATTGCGAAAATGGGAGCTGAGTGTTTGATTGAATTGTTAGACCGTATCGATTTAGATGCGTTGTCTTACGAATTGAGACACAAAGCAAACACAGAAACTTCTAAACAACGTAAAACAGAGGCTTTAAAGCGTTTGAATGTTGTTGAGGCTTTCCGTGAATCACAACAAAATAGAGATAACAATCCGTCTTGGATGATCTTAAAGGCTATACCTGTAATTCCACCAGAATTACGTCCATTGGTGCCTTTAGATGGAGGACGTTTTGCTACTTCTGATTTGAATGATTTGTACCGTAGAGTAATTATCCGTAACAACCGTTTAAAGCGTTTGGTAGAAATTCAGGCTCCTGAAGTAATCTTACGTAACGAAAAGCGTATGTTGCAAGAATCTGTAGATTCATTATTTGACAACACTCGTAAATCATCAGCAGTAAAAACAGAATCTAACAGACCATTAAAGTCTTTATCAGATTCATTAAAAGGTAAGCAAGGACGTTTCCGTCAAAACTTACTAGGTAAGCGTGTGGATTATTCTGCTCGTTCGGTAATTGTTGTAGGACCTACTTTGAAATTATCAGAGTGTGGTATTCCTAAAGACATGGCTGCGGAATTGTACAAACCATTTATCATTCGTAAGTTGATTGAGCGTGGTGTTGTAAAAACAGTAAAATCTGCTAAGAAAATAATAGACAAAAAAGAACCTGTAGTTTGGGATATTTTGGAAAATGTAATTAAAGGACACCCTGTTTTATTAAACCGTGCTCCTACATTACACCGTTTGGGAATTCAAGCATTCCAACCTAAGTTGATTGAAGGAAAAGCAATTCAGTTACACCCATTAGTATGTTCGGCATTTAACGCCGATTTTGATGGGGATCAGATGGCAGTTCACTTGCCATTAGGACCTGAAGCTATTTTGGAAGCTCAAATGTTATTGTTAGGTTCTCACTCTATCTTAAACCCTGCAAACGGTGCTCCTATTACAGTACCATCTCAGGATATGGTATTGGGTCTGTACTACATGACCAAATTGAGAGTTACTGATGAAACGTATAAGGTAAAAGGTCAAGGATTGACGTTCTATTCTCCAGAAGAAGTTACAATTGCTTTTAATGAAAAAGCAGTTGATTTGAATGCTGGAATTAAAGTTAGAACACAAGATGTTGATGAAAATGGAAATCAAGTAACAAAAATTATTGAAACTACTGTAGGTAGAGTTTTGTTTAATGAACATGTACCACCAGCAGCAGGATATATAAATGATATCTTAACTAAGAAATCTTTACGTGGAATTATTGCAAAAGTTTTAAAAACTACCGATATTCCTACAACAGGTGAGTTCTTAGATAATATTAAAAACATGGGGTTCAAGTTTGCCTTTAGAGGTGGATTGTCATTCTCATTAGGGGATATTATTATTCCTGAAGAGAAAAAAGCCATGATTGCTGATGCAAATGCTGAAGTTGATGTGATTATCCAAAACTATAACATGGGTATGTTAACGAATAAAGAACGTTACAACCAGGTGATTGATATTTGGGGATCTACAAACAACCAATTGACAGAATTGTCTATGAAACGTTTGAGAGAAGATCAACAAGGATTTAACTCAGTGTTTATGATGCTTGATTCTGGAGCCCGTGGTTCTAAAGAACAAATACGTCAGTTAACAGGTATGCGTGGATTGATGGCGAAGCCTAAAAAATCTACATCATCAGGAGGAGAGATTATTGAAAACCCGATTTTATCTAACTTTAAGGAAGGGTTATCAATTTTAGAGTACTTTATCTCTACGCACGGTGCCCGTAAAGGTTTGGCCGATACGGCTTTGAAAACTGCCGATGCTGGATATTTGACACGTCGTTTGGTGGATGTTGCACAAGATGTAATTATCAACGAATTTGATTGTGGTACTTTAAGAGGATTGGAAGTTTCTCCATTAAAGAAAAATGATGAAATTGTTGAATCTTTAAGCGAGCGTATCGTTGGTCGTGTTACTTTACACGATGTTAAGGATCCTATAAAACATGAAGTTCTTGTTTCTGCTGGATCAGTAATTTCTGATGAATTGGCTGAAATTATTGAAGCTTCTGGATTGGATACTGTTGAAGTTCGTTCTGCATTGACTTGTGAATCTAAGAGAGGAATATGTGCTAAGTGTTACGGACAATCAATGTCTACACGTAACATGGTTCAGATTGGAGAATCTGTAGGAGTTATTGCAGCACAATCTGTTGGAGAGCCTGGTACACAGTTAACATTGCGTACTTTCCACGTTGGAGGGGTTGCGGGTAACTTCTCAGAAGATAACAAATTGACTGCTAAATTTAGTGGTAAGTTGGTTATTGATGATTTGGTAACTGTACCTGGTAAAAATCCACAAGGAGAATCAGTAGAGATTGTAATATCTCGTACTGCAGAAGCCAAAATTATAGATGATAAGATTGGAACAGTGTTAAGTAACACTGTAATTCCTTACGGATCGTATATTTTTGTAAATGGTCAAAATACTATTGATAAAGGAGTTGCAATCTGTCAGTGGGATCCATTTAACGGTGTAATTGTATCTGAATTTGGAGGTAAAGTTGTCTTTGAAGATTTAGCACAGGGTGTTAACTACTCTGTAGAAATTGATGAGCAAACAGGTTTCCAAGAAAAAGTAATTATTGAATCTAAGAACAAAACTAAGATTCCTGCATTATTAATTCAAGATGCTGATGGTAATACCTTACGTTCTTACTCTTTACCTTTAGGTGCTCACTTAATGGTTGATAACGGAGAAGCAATTGAAACGGGTAAAACATTGGTTAAGATTCCTCGTAAGTCTGGTAAGGCAGGGGATATTACTGGAGGTTTACCACGTGTAACAGAATTGTTTGAAGCACGTAACCCATCTAACCCAGCTGTAGTAGCTGAAACTGATGGAGTGGTAAGTTTTGGTAAAATCAAACGTGGTAACCGTGAGATTATTGTTGAATCTAAGTTTGGGGACATTAAGAAATACTTAATCAAACTTTCTAACCAAATATTGGTACAAGAAAATGATTATGTAAAAGCAGGTATGGCTTTGTCTGATGGTTCCGTAACTCCAGAAGATATCTTAAGAATTCAAGGACCTTCAAAAGTTCAAGAATACATTGTAAATGAAATTCAAGAGGTATATCGTTTACAAGGGGTAAGAATTAACGATAAGCATTATGAGGTGATTGTTCGTCAAATGATGCGTAAAGTTAGAATTATTGATTCTGGTGATACTCTTTTCTTAGAGAATTCATTAGTACATAAGAATGACTTTATAGAGAAAAATGATGAGATTTATGGAATGAAAGTAGTTGAGGATGCTGGTGCATCTGATAGCTTTAAACCAGGTCAAATTGTTACTTCTCGTCAATTGAGAGACGAAAATTCTAAATTGAAACGTGAAGATAAAGCAGAAGTAGTAGCAAGAGATGCGAGACCAGCAACGGCTGAGCAAATTTTACAAGGTATTACAAGAGCTTCTTTACAGACAAAATCATTTATCTCTGCAGCATCGTTCCAGGAAACTACGAAAGTGTTGAATGAAGCAGCTGTTAATGGTAAGATTGATTACTTAGAAGGATTGAAAGAAAATGTTATTGTTGGTAAGAAAATTCCTGCTGGTACAGGTATGAGAATCTACAATAATATGATTGTTGGTCCTAAAGAGGAAATAGAAAAAAGCTTTGAAGAGTAATCTTTGACTTTTTATAAATATAAAATCAGCTTCTATTTTTTAGAAGCTGATTTTTTTTGCCTTAAAATTAATAGTATTTTAGAACTCTAGATAAATTAAAATAGCATTATGCAAGAATCAAAAAAGGAAGACGGAAGTATCAATATAGAATTGAGTCCAGAAATAGCAGAAGGAACGTATTCAAACTTAGCCATTATCAATCATTCAAATTCTGAGTTTGTTGTGGATTTTGTGAATATCATGCCAGGAGTACCTAAAGCAAAAGTAAAGTCAAGAATTGTATTGACTCCACAACACGCTAAAAGGTTGGCTCAGGCATTGATTGACAATATCAAACGTTTTGAAGCTCAAGTAGGTGAGATAAAAGAGTTTGAGCAGCAAGATTTTCCAATTAATTTTGGCCCTGTTGGTGAAGCTTAAACATTATTATATTCTCCTTTTGATTTTTTTCAGTTGTGGAAAAGGATCTGCACAAAATACAATAGAAACTATTGGAGATGTGGCTTTGTATGCTTCTCCAGCAATAGTTTTAAGTGTTTCTTTAATAGAAAAAGACAAGAAAGGATTGATAATTTATGCCAAAGGAGCAGCGTTAAATGCAGCTGTTACTTTAGTATTAAAAGAGATTGTAAAAAAGGAAAGACCTAACGGAGAGGATTTTAAATCTTTTCCATCGGGGCATACTTCAGGAACTTTTCAGGGAGCTGCTTTTCTGCAAAAAAGATACGGTTGGAAGTACGGAATACCTGCTTATGCTTTGGCAACTTACACGGGTTTTAGCAGAATACATGCTAAAAAACATTTTGTAGAAGATGTTGCTGTAGGTGCTGTAATAGGAATACTTTCTTCTTCTATTTTTACAAAAAAGAAATTAATACCCAATAGCACTTTTTATTTTGATAAGAAAGGGAAAGATTTTTACCTAAGTTATAGTTATCAGTTTTGAAAGGAATTTTTTTAATAATCAAAGAGATTCTGTGGCAAACTCATAAAAGTAAGATACACAGGATTCAGATACAGATTAATTAAGTACAGGGTTAGAACATTTATACTTCAATAAAATTTAATTTTACCCATAAAAAAACCTGTCTGAGATTTATTCAGACAGGTTTTTTATCAGATTTAAAGTTTAGTAAATTAATTAACCAATACTTTCTCAGTAACCAAAGTGTTGTTGCTTTTTACAATAACGATGTAAAGACCAACAGCTAATTTACCATTTTCAACTTTTTGCCCAACTACATTGTAGATGGTTGTAATTTCACCTGTATTAGTAGTCACAGTTCCGTTAGATGCTGTTAACACCAATCCAGGGATTTTGTTGTCTTTGATAGATAAAGTAGCACCAATCCAAGCACCTGGGTCAAAAATACCATCTGTAGTATCTACAGGAGCATTAGAGTGACTTGTACATCCAGAAATATCATTATCAGCTTTAATATTCCAGTTGGCTTCATTCCATATACCTGAGTTTCCAAAAGAAACACTAGAAATTCTTTCCGCCCTACCATTTTCAAATTCATGACAAGTACCAGTACCATCTTCTCCAGGAATTCCAAAAATATCTAAAACATTAGAAGAAGCGTCTACCAATTGAATTTGATCGTCTCCATTACTATCTGCGGGACCACCAGTACTTATATCTTGGTGAGGTGCAAAACCATAAGCAGTTTCAAAACTAGTAGCATTTGCAGCTACTATATAAAAACCTCCAGCTTCAATAGTCCCAGTTAATGGCACATTGGAAGTAGTTGCAGCATTACCGTTTGTATATCTCTCTAAAGCATAACCTGTGCTTAGGTCTACATCAGCTGTTCCAGCGTTGTACAATTCAAGGTATCTAGCAGTATCGTTGTTGTTAGGGTCTGCAATTTCAGTAATAAAAATAAGGCTAGGAGGCAAATCACTAGCTGTAATATTAATTGTATGTTCAGCTATGTTTCCAAGTTTAGCAGAAGTTCCTCCAGAAACATTTTCTAAGTTTAAAACAATAGTTTCTTCAGCTTCTTGAATCTCATCATCGGTAATAGTGAAAGTAAAACACTGATTGGTACTACTTCCTGCAGGAAAAGTAATTGATTGAGGAAAAGTTACAGTAGAATAATCTGTTCCATTAACAGCTGTACTTGTTACGTTTAAATTCAAATCAACAGTTGTAGCATTGGTGTCGTTAGGGTTGGTAATAGAAATACAAACATCTATAGTTCCGATATTTTCTGAAACACTAGTGGATGAAGTAAAGAAAGAAACTGAAGTTGTTGTATCTGCATCCGGGCTTCCAATCCAAGTACCAGGGTCATAAATACCATCTGTAGTGTTTACTGGAGCATTAGAGTGACTTGTACATCCAGAAACATTTGAATCAGCTCTTACATTCCAATTTGCTTCGTTCCAAGTTCCATTATTTCCAGAAGTAACGCTTGCAATTCTTTCTGCTCTACCATCTTCAAATTCGTGGCAAGTACCAGTACCATCTTCTCCAGGAACTCCAAAAATATCTATAACATTTGATGAAGAATCAATCAATTGAATTTGATCGTCTCCGTTACTATCTGCAGGTCCACCAGTACCTATTGCTTGGTCAGGAGCAAAGCCATAAGCATTTTCAAATTCTGTAGCGTTTGCTGCTACCAAATAAAAACCACCAGCTTTAATAATTCCTGTTAATGGTACATTAGAAGTAGTTGCAGCATTATCGTTTGTATATCGCTCTAAAGCATAACCCGTGCTTAGATCTACATCAGATGCTCCAGCGTTGTACAATTCAAAATATCTAGCAGTAATGTTGTCATTAGGATCTGCAATCTCAGTAATAAAAATTTGTCCAAAAGACAAAGTGGTCACTAATAAAGTGATAAAAAGAGTAATTTTTTTCATGCGGTTGTCATTTTATGATTCGTTGCAAGTTTTGAAAAATATACCCTTATAGGGTTGAGTTAATGTTATGAATTTTAAAGAGCTAGGTTAATATTTAAAGTCTAATCTTAAGTAATTATTAAAACCAATCAACATGTTAAACATATGTATGCGTAAAATGTTGTTTATGTACTTTAGTTGGTTTTTGAATAGCGACTTAGGTCTTAAATAAATCTACAGTTTATTGTTGTGCTTAGTTGAGTGATAAATTGATTAGAAAAACAAATTTTGTACTCCTTTTACAGTTGTGATATGATTTCTAAGAGTAGGATTTGTAGTACAATCTAGCGTTAATGTTCTCGGTGGAGCATAATTATAGTAAAGACTTCCTTTAAAATAAGCATTTTTTATTATTTTCTGAACATGTTAAATAGGGGGAAATACACTTTTTCTCCCCACATTGAACAACAAAATTACGAATGATATAAGTATCAAAAATACCAGGTTTCAAACCCAATTTTCAACAACTATTTAGAAAGAAAAAATTGTAGCGTTTTCTACTCTACTTTTAATGAACAGAGTTGTTCGTTTATTCTTTAATTTTAAAATGGCACATCATCATCTTGATCAGGAGCTACAGGAGCATCAAAAGCATCAGAAGGAGATATACTTCCAGAAATTTCGTTAAAAGTATTCATAGAAGACTCCAATTGACCTCCATAATCTTCTTCCAAATCCGAGAATTTAGCCAAATGACCTGTAAATTTCAAACGGATGTTGTCCAATCCACCGTTACGGTGTTTGGCTACTATAAATTCACCTTGTCCTTCACAAGGAGTATGATCATCGTCATCCCACTCAGTCATTCCGTAATACTCTGGACGGAAAATAAACGATACAATATCGGCATCTTGCTCTATCGCTCCAGATTCACGTAAATCAGATAACAAAGGTCGTTTGCTACCTCCACGTGTTTCTACAGAACGAGATAGCTGAGATAAGGCAATAACAGGAATATTCAATTCTTTTGCCAAAGCTTTTAGGTTACGAGAAATCATAGAAATTTCTTGTTCACGGTTACCTCCAGCAGCGCTTCCTGCAGTCATCAACTGCAAGTAGTCAATCACAATAATTTGGATGTCGTGTTGCGATTTTAATCTTCGTGCTTTTGCACGCAAATCAAAAATGGACAATGAGGGAGTATCATCAATAAAAATAGGAGCTTCTGTTAAGTTTTTTACCTTAATGTTTAGCTGTTCCCATTCATGCGGTTCTAAAGTTCCTTTTCTCAGTTTTTCAGAAGACAATCCTGTTTCCGAAGAAATCATACGGGTAATCAACTGTACAGAAGACATCTCCAGAGAGAATACGGCAACTCCGTGGTTAAAATCTATTGCCATGTTTTTAGCCATAGAAATTACAAAGGCTGTTTTTCCCATACCAGGACGAGCTGCAATAATAATCAAATCAGAAGGTTGCCAACCTGATGTTAAAGCATCTAGTTTGGTAAATCCAGTTTGCAAACCAGACATTCCTTCTTTACCACCCATTTCTTCAATTTTTTTAAGAGCTTGTCTTACCAAAGAATCAGATTTTTCAGAACTTTTTTTCAGGTTTCCTTGTGTAACTTCAAAAAATTTGGTTTCGGCCATGTCTAACAAATCAAACACGTCTGAAGTTTCATCGTAAGCATTTTCAATAATTTCACTACTGATGCTAATAAGCTGTCTCTGTATGTATTTTTGTAAAATAATACGAGCATGGAATTCAATATGTGCCGAAGAAGAAACTTTTTGAGTCAGCCCAATCAAGTAAAAATCACCACCTACAAAATTCAATTTTCCATCTTTTTTTAATTGATTGGAAACTGTTAATAAGTCAATAGGTTCTGAGTTTTGAAACAAGGTATAAATAGCTTGATAAATGGCTTGATGCTGTTCTTTGTAAAAAGCATCAGGATGCAAAATATCAATTACTGCATCAATTCCTTTTTTATCAATCATCATAGCACCTAACGAAGCTTCTTCCATATCCACTGCTTGTGGGGGGATTTTTCCGTGTGCTAAGTTGACCACTTTACTCTTGTCAACTTTGTTATTGGTGTATTTTTTCGTCTGTTCCATGGGGAGAGCAAATTTAGTTGATATTCTGATTTTTCAACTAAAAATCTAAAATTAATTTCTTGACAAAATCTGTTGATAACTTTTATATTGTTAATAACTGTTTTTAAAGTTGAGTGTAAGTGCTTGTTTGGACTATTTTTATTTGAAAAATGAAGTAGAAGCTTTAAAATGAGAGCCGAGGAAAAGTGTACCTTTGCGGAGATTCTAAAAGCAAAAAAATACATGGATTTATCTAAAGTAAAATTGATTGTGTCTGATATGGACGGAACTTTATTAAACTCAGAACACAATGTTAGCGAGCTGTTTTTTGAGCAGTTTGAAGTGTTAAATTCAAAAAACATAAGATTTGTTGCTGCAAGTGGAAGACAATACCATAGTATTTTGCAAAAGTTAGAAAGCATACAAGAACACATTACTATTGTGGCAGAAAATGGAGCTTATGTGGTGGAAAACGGAAAGGAACTTTTTGCTAATGTTTTTGTTAAAAAAGACATAGAAAAATTGATTGCTGTTAGTCAAAAAATTCCGAATGTACATATTGTGCTTTGTGGAAAAAAGAGAGCTTATTTTTTACGAGAATCTGCTGAATTTAAAAATATTGTTACAGAATATTATAGTGAATACGATACGATTGAAAATTTTGATGAATTGCCAGAGGATGATTTTTTTAAGATTGCTCTGTGTCATTATGATGGATCAGAGGCTAACATATACCCTTATTTAAAAGAAATTGAAGGAGATTGGCAAGTAAAAGTGTCGGGGGAATTGTGGGTAGATATTGCTTTAAAATCAAATCATAAAGGGAATGCTTTAGAACGTATTCAAGAACAGTTTGGGGTGACTGATGCAGAAACCATGGCTTTTGGAGATTATCAAAATGATTTGGAAATGCTAAAAAAAGCAGCGTTTAGTTTCGCAATGGAAAATGCACACACAGATGTGTTAGAGGTTGCAAAATACAAAACAGGTTCTAACAACAATTTTGGAGTAGAATCGGTATTGAAAAAGCTGATAGAAGTAATTTCATAATTTTGCATCAAATTTAAAGACAAACATGCATAAACAGATTAGCAGTGTTCAAAATGGATTGATCAAATCTTTGGTGGTTTTGAGCGAAAAATCCAAAATAAGAAAAGAAAGCCAAACATTTATTGTAGAAGGAAGAAGAGAGGTTTCTTTGGTGCTACAAGGTGGTTATCAAATAAAGCAATTGTTTTTTTATCCAGAGTTGTTACCTGCTGATTTTGAAATAGAAGAATTTAAAGCAGAAGAATATATAGCAGTAAGTAAAGAGGTTTATGAAAAGGTAGCTTACCGAGGCTCTACAGAAGGTGTTTTGGCGGTGGTTAAAGAAAAATCGATGTCGCTTCAAGAGTTGAAATTTGAGACTCAACATCCGTTAATTTTGGTTGCAGAAGCTCCCGAAAAACCAGGGAACATAGGTGCAATGTTGCGTACTGCGGATGCTGCCAATGTAGATGCAGTGTTGATTGCCAACCCTAAAACCGATTTGTACAACCCTAACATTATCCGTTCTAGCGTAGGTTGTTTGTTTACTACACAAATAGCTACAGGAACTACTCAAGAAATTTTAGAATATTTAAAGAAACAGAATATAGCTACGTACGCAGCTGCTTTAAAAGAGGATTCGGAACTTTATCATCAACAAGATTATACCAGAGCTACTGCTTTGGTAGTAGGGACAGAAGCCGATGGTTTGTCTGACGAATGGTTGAAACAAGCAGACAAAAAAATCATCATTCCTATGTTAGGAAAAATAGATTCTATGAATGTGTCCGTTGCGGCAGGAATTTTGGTGTATGAAGCCAAAAGACAAAGAAATTTTAAATAAATGACAGGAAGTTTACTATTTGCCATCATCATTACTGTTTTGGTGGTGAATTATCTAAAAGACGAATTGATAAGTTTTGTAAATGCCAAGCATTTTAACGATCCTGTACCTACAGAATTACAAGATGTGTACGATGCGGAAGCGTATCAAAAATCTCAAGAATACAAATTGGCAAATTATAATTTTTCTAAATATTCAGGATTGTTTTCTTTTGTGTTGACTTTGATGTTTTTTGGTTTGGGAGGAGTTGCATTGGTAGATCAATGGAGTTTACAAATAACAGAACAACCTATTTTACACAGTTTGGTGTTTTTTGGAATTGTAGGTTTGGCTAGTTCTGTACTTCAAATTCCTTTTGATTATTACCATACGTTTGTGATTGAAGAAAAATTTGGTTTTAACAAAAGCACTAAAAAATTATTTTGGTTAGATAAAATCAAAGGTTTGCTGATGTCTGTAGTTTTGGGAGGTGCAATGTTGTCACTCATTGCTTGGTTGTATCTGCAAATGGAAGATCGATTTTGGTGGTATGCTTGGTTGGTATTTGCCGTTTTTACTTTATTTTTCACCTTGTTTTACTCCAGTTTAATTGTGCCTTTGTTCAACAAACAAGCACCGTTGGAAGAAGGGAGTTTGAAAGAAAAATTGTTTACATATACAGCAACTCAAGGTTTTAAATTAAATAATATTTTTGTGATTGATGGATCTAAAAGATCTACCAAAGCCAATGCTTATTTCACAGGATTTGGTCCCAAAAAAAGAATTGTATTGTACGATACATTGATTAATGATTTAAGTGAAGATGAAATTGTGGCGGTATTTGCGCACGAAGTAGGGCATTACAAAAGAAAACATACAGTTTACAACATGGTGTTGTCTTTGGGGTTGACAGGGTTTACTTTATATGTTTTGGGAATTTTGTTAGGAAATCCTTTGTTGTCAGCAGCTTTTGAAGTAGAAAAAAGCAGTTTTCATATTGGATTGTTAGCTTTTGGGATTTTATATACACCTATTTCTGAAATTACAGGATTATTGATGAATGTGTTGTCTAGAAAGTTTGAATACCAAGCGGATGATTTTGCAAAAGAAACTTACGAAGGACGTTATTTAATTTCGTCTCTTAAAAAACTGTCCAAAAACAGTTTGAGTAATTTGACGCCACACAAATGGAATGTGTTTTTTCACTATTCGCATCCAACATTATTACAAAGAGTTTTGAATTTAAAAAATACTCGTACATCTTAGAGAAAAACAGTATATTTAGTAATCAAGAGCATAAAAATTTACTGATGACCGATGTTAAGGTTGTCAGTAATTTTCGTTTTAAAAAAACTAATTTATGGGGTATGTAGTTGATCCAGAAAAGGAAAATAAAGAGATTACTCGCAGGTACAAAGATTTGTTGAAAGATAGTTATCAACATTTGTCTGAAGAGGATAAAAAACTCATCAGAAAAGCCTTTGACCTTGCGGTAGAAGCTCATAGCGAACAAAGAAGAAAAACAGGGGAACCTTATATTTATCACCCAATAGCAGTGGCAAAAATAGTGGCCTCAGAAATTGGTTTGGGAGCTGTTTCTATTGCATCTGCTCTGTTGCACGATGTGGTGGAAGATACAGACTATACCATAGAAGATATGGAACGTTTGTTTGGTGAGAAAATAGCCAAAATAGTGAATGGATTGACCAAGATTTCTCGAATGAGTAAAGATCAAATGGCTTCTATTCAAGCGGAGAATTTCCGTAAAATGTTGTTGACTTTAAATGATGATGTTCGTGTTATTTTAATCAAAATAGCAGACCGTTTACACAACATGCAGACCATGGATGCCATGCCTCCGTTAAAACAAATAAAAATAGCTTCGGAAACGTTATATATTTATGCTCCGTTGGCACATCGTTTAGGTTTGTTTAATATCAAAACGGAATTGGAAGATTTAGGATTGAAATATACCGAACCTGAGGTTTACGATGATATTGAGAAAAAAATCATTGCAAATAAAGACAATCAAACGGATTATATAGAAAATTTTTCGTCTAAGATAAGTGATGCCTTGAAAAAACAAGGTTTTGAATTTGAAATTAAAGGAAGAACCAAATCCATTTTTTCTATTCGTAAAAAAATGCGTTCTCAAGGAGTACGTTACGATGAGGTTTATGACAAATTTGCAATTCGAATTATTTACGATTCAGATAGTGAAAATGAAAAGTTTGATGCTTGGAAAATATACTCAATTGTAACAGACAATTATAGACCAAACCCTAGCCGATTGCGAGATTGGATTTCTCAACCCAAAACAACAGGTTATGAGGCATTGCATATTACAGTAATGGGGCCTGAGGGACGTTGGGTAGAAGTTCAGGTTCGTTCTAAAAGAATGAATGAAATTGCAGAAAAAGGATATGCAGCCCATTTTAAATACAAACAAGCAGATGTAAATGAAAGTGGTTTAGAAGGATGGTTGAATAGATTGAAAGATACTTTAGAAAATCAGAGTACTAGTGCTGTAGATTTTGTTGAGGATTTTAAGTTGAACTTATATTCCAAAGAAATTTACGTATTTACTCCTAAAGGAGATATCAAATCTTTGCCAAAAGGATCATCGGCATTAGATTTTGCTTTTAGCATTCACACAGACATAGGCTTGAAATGTAGAGGTGTAAAAGTAAATGGAAAATTAACACCATTAGATAGAGTTTTAAGTAGTGGAGATCAGGTAGAGGTAATGACTTCGGAGAATCAGAAACCTTCGGAAAGGTGGTTGACTTTTGTGGTAACAGCAAGAGCAAGAGCAAAAATACGTACAGCTTTAAAAGAAGAAGAAAGAAGAGTTGCAGAAGAAGGTCGTGAGGTATTGAAACGTAAGTTAAAGCATTTAAAAATCAATCCTACAGATAAGAATTTAGGAGCAATGGTATCGTTCTTTAAATTACAAACCACGTTTGATTTGTTTTATAGAGTAGGAATTGGAACCATCGGAAATACCGAAATAAGAAATTTTGCCAATCAGCAAACAAGTACTTTTGCGAAGTTGTTTAGAAGAACAAAATCCAATCCTGATAAAGTTGTTAAGAAAGAAGAAATTAGTACCAATTACGACACTTTGTTGTTTGGGAATGACAATGAAAAATTGGAATACACACTTTCTAAATGTTGTAATCCAATTCCAGGAGACAAGGTTTTTGCCTTTTTAACGATTAATGAAGGAATTAAAATACACAAGAACAACTGTCCAAATGCCATCAGTATGCAGTCCAATTATGCATACCGAATTATGAAAGCAACTTGGGTAGATTCTACCAAACAAGAATACAAAGTTACCTTAAGTATAAAAGGAGAAGATGGATCGGGGATGTTAGGAAATATTACCAGAATTATTTCTGTAAACAATAATATGAACATCAATAATTTGAATATTTCGGGTGATGGAAGCTTGTTTGATGGGAAATTTACAATTACGGTAACGAACAAAGCAAAATTAAGTAAGGTGATTAGTCAATTGAACGGAATCAAAGGGGTGAAGCAAGTGAAACGTATCATTTAAGAAAAAAAACATTTCTTTCTATTATCGATATCAAATAAAAGTATAAATTTGCACCTTGCTGTTTTAAAACAACATTTTTGAGTTATGGATACTAAACAGAAGAATCAAGAAATTGTTAAGAATGTGTTTGTGAAGTTTTTAGAAACGAACAAACACCGTAAAACGCCTGAGCGTTTTGCTATCTTACAAGAAATTTACGATTTAGAAGAACACTTTGATATTGAATCATTGTACATCAATATGAAAAATAAAAAGTATCGAGTTAGTAGGGCTACGCTTTACAATACGATAGAATTGTTGTTGGAGTGTGGTTTGGTAAGAAGACATCAATTTGGACAAAACCAAGCACATTATGAGAAAAGTTTTTTTGACAAACAGCACGATCATTTGATATTAGATAATGGTGAAGTAATTGAGTTTTGTGATCCAAGAATTCAAACGATTAAAAAAACAATAGAAGACGTTTTTAATGTAGAAATAAGCAAACATTCGCTTTATTTTTACGGATCGAAAAAAGAAAAATAGAATTATACATTATAAAGTAAGATGGCGGTAGATTTATTATTAGGATTGCAGTGGGGTGATGAAGGAAAAGGAAAGATTGTAGACGTTTTAACTCAGAACTACAATTTGATATCTCGTTTTCAAGGAGGTCCAAATGCAGGACACACTTTGATTTTTGACGGACACAAACATGTATTACATACAATTCCTTCAGGGATTTTTCACAAAGAGGCTGTCAATGTTGTAGGAAACGGAGTGGTGATAGACCCTGTGATTTTTAACAAAGAAATTGATGATTTGTCTCAGTTTGATATTGATTTTAAACAAGTCTTGTTGATTTCAAGAAAAGCACATTTAATTTTACCAACACACCGTTTGTTAGATGCTGCTTCTGAAAAATCAAAAGGGAAAGATAAAATTGGTTCTACTTTAAAAGGTATTGGTCCAACATATATGGACAAAACAGGACGTAATGGAATGCGTGTTGGAGATTTGGAGCTAGATAATTGGAAAGAGATTTTTGAAAAATTGGCTCAAAAGCACATCAATATGCTTGATTTCTATAAAGTAGAATTGGAGTACGATTTGGATGCGTTGAGAGAAGAGTTTTTTGTAAGTGTAGAAAAGTTGAAAGAATTGACTTTTATAGATAGCGAAGAATACTTGCACCAAGCAATCAAAGCAAATAAAACTATTTTGGCAGAAGGAGCACAAGGTTCTTTGTTAGATGTAGATTTTGGAACGTATCCTTTTGTAACATCATCTAATACAACTGCTGCAGGAGCTTGCACTGGTTTAGGTGTAGCACCCAATCAAATAGGTGAGGTTTTTGGAATTTTTAAGGCATATACTACTCGTGTAGGTTCAGGACCTTTTCCAACTGAATTGTTTGATGAAGATGGAGCAACAATGGCTAGAGTTGGTCATGAGTTTGGAGCAACAACAGGTCGTGCACGTAGATGTGGATGGTTGGATATGGTAGCTTTAAAATATGCTTGTCAAGTAAATGGAGTTACACAATTAAACATGATGAAAGCAGATGTGTTGTCTGGTTTTGAAACGTTAAAAGTGTGTACAGCTTACGAATACAAAGGAGAAGTTATTAGTCACTTCCCTTACAATATTGAACCAGAAAATGTAAAACCTGTTTATACAGAGTTAAAAGGTTGGAAAGAAGATTTGACAGGAATGACTTCTGAAGATCAATTGCCACAAGCTTTGTTAGATTATATCGCTTTTATAGAAAAAGAAACAGGTATTAAAATTACGATTGTTTCTGTTGGACCAGATAGAAAACAAACTATTGAAAGATAAGATAGTCGAATCAATTTCGAAAAAATAATATAAAAATCCCTCATCATATTGATGAGGGATTTTTGTTTACAGAAATTTTAAAAAGTACTTCAGTGCATTTTAGAGTTAACTTCTGTTTTTCATTAGTTGATTTGTATGTACTAGATATTTAGATTTTTGTAAAAAAGCAACGACTTTAGATTACTAAGTATATACACAAATAGTAGTTAATAGAAAGATTCAGTATTTAAAATGTTAACCAAATACATAGCAGATTAAATCCATTTCTATTAATAAAGAAACTTTTTCATGTTTGTGAATTGAAATGATAGTACTATTTTATAGAAGAAATGTTTTTTACTATTCTATAGCTACTTATTTTACGTTGTGATTTTACCTTGTCTTATGAATTGTTTTCTCGGAGGATTTAAAAATAAAACCTATGTTTTAGTGTGTTTTTCATCTATAAAGGTAGGTTTTGTTGAGTTTTTGTTGGTTAGTTGTACATTTGATGTAGGGAATTGTTAATGTGTCACCCTTGCGAATATGGAATTTAATCAACTTTGTAAGAGTAATATAAACATACTTAAACTATGAGATTTAAATTATTTGATAACTTAAAAATGAGAGGTGTAGTGTTCGCACTCATTAGTGTTTTTAGTTTCAGTTTTATGCATGCTCAGACCAAAAAAGTTACTGGGGTAGTAACATCAAATGGTGAGCCATTAATTGGAGTAAGCATTAGTGTAAAAAGCACGGGGTTTGGTACAATCACTGATTTTGATGGAAATTATGAAATCAAAGCAAAGAAAGGTGATGTGATACTTTTTGATTACTTAGGTTTCCGTAAAAAAGAAGTTAAGATAGCTGATCAAACAAAATTAAATATTGAGCTGATAGAAGATGCTCAAGCTTTGGATGAAGTAGTCGTGATAGGATACGGTGAAATAAAAAAGAAAGAGGTTATTGGTGCAGTAGGAAGGGTAGATTCTGAAGTAATAGAACAGACGGCAACATCTGATATTGGTTCGGCATTACAAGGACAAATTGCAGGGGTAACTGTTGTGGCTAGTACTGGAGATCCTGGTGCGGAGTCTAACATTCAGATTAGAGGATTGACTTCAGTGGATGGGTCTAATTCGCCACTGTATGTGGTTGATGGGGTTCCGTTTGATGGAGATCCTAAATTGAGTATGAGTGAGATTGAAAGTGTAGATGTATTAAAAGATGCTGCATCGGCTGCCATTTATGGTACGCGTGGTGCTGCTGGGGTTATTTTAATCACAACAAAAAGAGCTAAAGAAGGAGTTATGAAAGTTAGTTTGAATAGCTATTATGGTGTTCAAAACATTACTTCTAGTACACCTATTATGAACACAAAAGACAAGTTTTATACAACGCACCTACAATCGGCTGCGTTGAATGATCTTTACTATGGTAATACTTGGACGGTAATCAACAATTCACCACATCAATTGACAAACAATACCAACTTATTCAACTTGATTGAAAATAATCAAGCTCCTATACAAAGTCACAGTTTAAACGTATCTGGAGGTAAAGAAGGATTGTCTTACAACATTAACGCTAACTTTTTTAGTCAAGAAGGTGTTTTGATCAAATCAAAATACGATCGTTTTAATGTGAGAGCAAATACTCAGTACAACAAAGGAAAGTGGAAAATAGACACGGGAATGTCTTTTAGAATAGAAGACAAAGCCAGTTCTCCTTATGGATTGATACAAGATGCTATCAAATACAATCCTTATCAACCAGAATTGTCTTTGAATACGGATGAATTTACAGATGCAGGTGAAGGAACACAAGCAACCAACTTGTCTTACTTAGGATACAAATTGTTACAGACAGATACTCAAGAAAATCAATATTTTGATGGAAGATTAAATGTTAAATACCAATTCAATCGTGATTTAAGTATTACAGCAAGAGCTTCTGCTAGTTATAATAATGGTACAAGATACATTATCAACCCAGAATTTGTTGCTTATGATGATCAAGGAGATAAAATACCTTCACAACAGTCTAGAATTAGAAACGTAAGTTCTTTAGATAAAAAAACAACAATGGAAACTATTTTAAACTATAAAAAAAGGTTTAATAGTCACACTTTTAATTTTACAGCTGTGTATTCTGCGGAAAAGTATACACATTCAGAATTCTTAGCAGATAGATACGATGTGTTTAATAATGATATTACTGTTATTAATGGAGGTACGGGAGATTCTTATGCTGAATCCGGAAGAAATAGATGGACAATGGATAGAGAAACAACATTGATTGGTTCTTTGGCAAGATTGCAATACAACTACAAAGGAAAGTATTTGTTAAGTGCAAGTGTACGTAGAGATGGTTCTTCTAGATTTGGAAAAGAGCACTACGGTTATTTTCCTTCTTATAGTTTAGGATGGAATGTGTCTGATGAATCTTTTTGGGATCCTATCAAACATGTAATGCCTTCGTTCAAGTTACGTGCAAGTAGAGGTACTACAGGTAACCAGGGAATTGCAGATTATAGTTATGCTTCTGTTATTGATTTACAACAAGATTACGTTTTTGGTAATGATGATGCTCAAAACCTAGTTGTTGGAGCAATACAAACAGCTTATGCAAATCCTGAAGTAAAGTGGGAAACGTCAGTATCAACCAACGCAGGTTTAGATGTAAGTTTTCTTAAAAATAAATTGACAGCTTCTGTTGATTATTATGTTACAAATAAAAAAGACATGCTGTTTCCGGTAGTAATACCACCTAGTACAGGTGCAGGTTTGGATGGACAAGTAACCTTGAATGCAGGAGATATGGAGAACAAGGGGTTTGAATTTGCAATGAATTACAGACATTCAGGTAAATTTTCATGGAATGCAGGGTTGACCTATACACAAAACAATAACAAGATCACTAAAATGAGTGGTACTAATAAAATTATCTATTTTGATGATAGTACAATTTCTGGTCATGATAACGATCAAGATTTAACAACTGTTATTGCAGAAGGTTATGAAGCTGGTGCATTCTTTTTAATGAAGACAGATGGAACAATCAAGACAGAAGAAGAGTTGGCAGAATATAAAAAACTTGAGAGTGAAAAAGAAACTGCAGAATTAGGAGATTTAAGATATGTAGATTCTAATGGAGATGGTACTATTGACATCAACGATAGAGTATATGTAGGTAGTGGTACACCAGACTTTGAAATGGGATTAAACTTAGGTGCCAACTACAAAAGATTTGATTTTTCTATGCAGTTGTACGGTTCTTTTGGAGCAGAAATATTAAATGGTAACAAAGCATTGGCATACAAATCATCTAGTCACCAAGATTTAGTATATCAATGGACACCAGCAAACAATACGTCTAATATTCCTGTAAATAGAAATGCAACACATAACAATTATAGGGGGCATACAGATTACTGGATGGAAGACGGAACTTTTGTAAGATTACGTAACGTAAGTTTAGGTTATACATTCAATAAAAATAAGATAGAGCAGTTTGGTTTAAAGAGACTTAGACTGTATGTGGCAGCACAAAACCCACTAACACTTACCAAGTATACAGGATACGATCCTGAAGTAGGTGGAAACGGATTGAGTACAAGAGGTATTGATAAAGGAAGATACCCTATTAGTAGACAAGTAAGAGCAGGTGTACAAATAGACTTTTAATCAAAAAACTTTAAAGACATGAAAAAAATAATATATACAAAAATTGTCAGCCTATTGATACTGGCAATCACTGTAATTGGATGTTCGGATGAATTTTTAGAACAGACCAACCCAAACAGCCTGTCTACAGGTACGTTTTGGCAAAATATGGACGATTTAAATATGGGACTTATTGGAGCTTATAAAAGTTTTAGTAGCCCAAACAATATACTTTTGGTAGATGATATTTTAAGATCAGATCTTGCCTGGGGAAGTGGTTACCAAAGACCAACCAACACAAATGTATATTACTTACAAACATTTAACGATGCAGCTGATTTTCCAAACAAAGTTTGGGCACAGAACTATAAAACAATATTTGGAGCCAATCAAGTAATAGTAGCAACAGAAAAATTGTTAGAAAATACTTTTACAACTGCTACAGAAATTGAAGAAGCTACTAAAATTTTGGCTCAAGCTAGATTTATAAGAGGATACATGTACTTTTTATTACATCATGCCTTTAACAATGGAGATGTTCCTCTTTTTGATTTTGTTCCAGAAAAGGAATCAGATTATTTTCAGCCAATTAGCCCAGGAGAAGAAGTAAGAGCATTTTTGTTAGCAGATTTAGAATTTGCAGCAGAAAATCTACCAAACTCATGGGATGCCAATGAAGAGGGGAGAGTTACAGCTGGTGCAGCCGTTGCTTTGATAGGACAAACGTATTTATATCAAAATCAATTTGATCTTGCAGCTCCTTATTTTAAAAGTGTAATTGAAGATTTTGACTACGCTTTGACATCTAATGTAGGAAGTAACTTTACAAGTATGGATGAATTGAATGAAGAGTCTATTTTAGAAGTTGTTTATTCAATGGATTACAAAAATGAATTGGGACAATGGGATTCTAGAGATGTAGCAAACACTGCATATAATAAAAAACTAACAGGAGGACCAGGATCTTGGAGAGGTGCTATACCAGCTAACTGGTTAATTGTTGAGTATAGAAATGATCCTATTGATACGTCAGACCCAAGAAATAAAGTAACAGAGGAAGATGGAACAGAAAGATTTAGAAAATTTAGTTTAAGAACATCGTACTCTATTGCTTTGGTAGATGATGAAGATTTAGGCTACTATGGTTTTGATACACCAGGACAAGCATCTCCATTTAATGTGAATTTAACCTCTTTTTGGAGAAAACATACCAACTGGGATTTAGGATTTGGTAGTGAAGATTTAATGTCTCCAGGAAAAGTAAGATCTCCAATAAATGAAAGATTGATCCGTTTGGGAGAAATTTACTTACAGTATGCAGAATGTATGATTGAAACTGGAGATTTGGATGAAGCGTTAAAATACATCAATAGAATAAGAAGACGTGCAGGTGTTGTTTTATTAGGAGCTGCAGGTACTGGAGAATATCCAGCTAACGATCATGACGATGTTACCTATACAGCAGAAACTTTAATGGAGCATTTAAGATTTAAAGAATATCCACTAGAATTGTCATGTGAAGGAGATAACAATAGAAATATTGATTTAAGAAGATGGGGAGTTAAAAAAGAACGTTTTCAAGAGTTGTCTGAAAGAAGATACGATGTGTTACATTATGATGTAACAATGCCATTGCCTGAAGCAAATGTGGTTACACGTTGGTCTTCTATAATGGTAGAGGTTTCTCCAAGTGACCCTGAAGTTGATAATAATTTGAATGAATTTGTAAAAGCTGCTGCGAATTATACCGATGATAAAGCTTACTGGCCAATTCCAAACAGTGAAATTATTGCTAACCCTAAATTATATGAATAAGCATTTGAGCTTTCAATTTATATAAACTAAAATATTAATAAGATGAAAAATAAAATAATCATATTACTGGTATCGTTATCTACATTCTTTATGGGATGTAATAAGGAATACGAAGCACCGCTGTCTTTTTCCGACATAGGATTTATGACAGGCCTAGGTACTGAGAAAACACTACAGTTAGGAATTTATAACTACCTAACTTTTGCAGATTTATCACAAGGAGTTGTAGATCATGCTTGGCAAATTGAAGAAGGAAATTTTTTCATAAAAGGACCTATCGATAGAAAACAGACAGATTTTGAAAGTCTAATCATCAATGCAGGAGATACTATTTCTAATGAAGATATTGTAAATGTCTATTTTAAGAAATCAGGTTTGCAAAAAGTACGTTTGTACAATGTGTTTAACGATTCTGTAACTTTTAGAGGAAATAATGGATTAGAGGATTATATAATGCCTTCTAAAAAATTAGGAAATAAATGGGTAATTGACACTACTTTTGTAGTAAAAGTATACGATACTATTGTGCCAGATGTTATGGTAAAACAAGCAGATGTAGAAATAGATATTACTAGTAAAGATACAGTGTATGTAGAAGCAGGAGATTTTTTAAACTTTACAGACAATACAACTCAGGGAGAACCAACTACTCGTAATTGGTATGTTAGAAAAGTTGGAACTGGAGAAAGTATAGCCAGTAGCAATGATCAAGAAGTAGATATTGTTATGAAGAAATTAGGGGATTTTGTTGCAGGTATCACTATATCAAGATCCGGAGAGAATATACCAGGAGATTCTGAATCTACGCAATTTGCATTTCCTATTAAAGTTATTCCATCTTCTAAACCATTTGAATTAATTGGAGTTATTAGAGAGTTAGAGGATGAAACTATTCAAATTCCTTTTAATGGTGAGTTTGTTCAGTTCTTTAATAAAGAAGCTTTCTTTGAGGTTAAGGTAAACGATGTAGTAACTAATATTAGTTCTGTTGTTGTAGATGCTGATGATGCTACTTTCATTAATATTAAACTAGATACTCCAATTTTTCAAGATGATGAAATTAAGGTAACATGGTTAGATGGAAGTGGAATCATGTCTACAGATACTAGAACCCCTGTAACATTTACAGATGAAATAGTTAAATCATATGTTGAGGAGTATTTAGTTTCTGAAGGAATGTTTGAAAAATCTCTAGGAGCTGATTGGGTGAAGCCTTTCGTAAATGAAACAGTAGAAGGAATTACTGAAGTATTAATTGTAGATGCTCCTGTGGGTAATGCATCAACTGTAACTCCAACTGGACAAGTAATTAACTTAGCATTAAATAGAAATGGAGGAACTATAGCTACTAATGTTAGAGCAGAAACTAGTAATTTAGAAATAAATTTAGTTGCAGGTAGGGAATATACTATTGAATTTAAGTATTTAGTTAGATCAGGATCTCCTAATATATTATTCCGTTTTGATAATAAAGGAGGTACTAACCAAATTACATTTAACCCTGGAGCTGGAGACCCTGCAAATGTAGATGTATGGAAAGAAGGACAAGTTAAGTTTATTGCATTAACTGCGCATCAAGGTAAATTTAGTATTCTTTCTGCTTGGAGTGCTTATGCGGATTTCTATATAGATGATATCGTGATTTCATCTGATGAATCAAGACCATAAGAATTAAATTATATTAAACTTAAAAACCCTGTTTGAGGTAATCTCATACAGGGTTTTTTGTTTTATAATGGTAAGGTATTAATGTTTCTAGATTGTTTACGTAACTTATAAATAGAGAACAAATCTTGTTGTTTCTTTTGTGAATTATATATAGTGTAAAACCATTTTAGCTTGTTAAGTTGGTGTTGTGTTACAATCAAACAATGATTATTGTATGTAAGGAATCTGTTAAAAAGTAGATCGTTTTTATAAATAATTTTGTTGGTTTTATTACAGAAAGTAATAGAAGTTGTTTTAGGGAATATATGAGAGCTCTTGAGAATGGTTGACAAGTTTATACAATAGAAACAGTTTGTACTTATATATGTGTTTGTGAAAAATGATGCTTTTCTAAATTTATTACGCATAAAAAAGAGCTTATTTCTAATTAGAAATAAGCTCTTTTTTATGTTGTATAATGTTTAATTAAAGTAAATCATCAATAGAAATATTATCATTATTTCCTTTTTTCTTGTTCAAATAATCACTTGGTTTGGCTCCAAATTGTTTTTTAAAGCACTTAGAAAAGTAAGAGGCTGTGCTAAATCCTGTTTTGTACATTACTTCTTTTACAGGTAAATCTGTAGTGTCAAAAAGCTGCATAGCTCTTTTTAAACGGATACTTCTAATAAATTCACTAGAAGATAGTCCTGTAATTTCTTTTAGTTTTAAATATAAATTACTTCTACTTTGACCAATTTCTTGCACCAGTGTTTCAACACTAAACTCTGTATTGGTCATGTGTTTGTCTATAATTTCAATTACTTGTTTTAAAAATCTTTCATCTGCTGAGGTTACTGTTACTTCTGCAGGTTTTAGGTTCACTTCTCGGTTGAATCGTTTTCTTAAAAGCTCTCTTTTTTTGGTGATGTTTTTAAGTTTTAAATTTAAGAGCTCCATGTCAAACGGTTTTCTAATGTAATCATCAGCTCCATTTTTTAGTCCTTCTATTTCGGTTTCTTGAGATAGTTTTGCAGAAAGAATTAGAATTGGAATATGGCTTGTTGTTACTGTTGTTTTTAGTTTTTCACAGAGTTCCAAACCATCCATAATATGCATAACCAAATCCGTAATAATTACATTAGGAATAATTTTGGTAGCCATTTCAAAACCTTCTAATCCATTTTCTGCTTCGTATATTTTGTATTCATCAGACAAAGAATGTCTTATAAATGTTCTAATATCCTTATTGTCATCTACAATCAAAAGAATAGGCAATTCGTTAGATCTTCTCTTAGTCAGACTTTCGTCAGTAAGTTCATCGTTCATATCTATTGCAAAAGACTCTGTTTCGGAAGTTCTTCTTACAAAATCACCATCTGTATTGTCTTTACAAACAACCTCTGGAATGTTTTCGTATGATTTTTTGTCTATAGGCAGTTTGATGATAAACTCTGTACCTACGCTCTTTTCACTAATTACTGTAATTTCTCCTTGATGTAACTCTACCAAGTTTTTAGTAAAAGCCAAACCAATTCCGATTCCTTTTGGATTGTTTTCGTCCTTTTCTTTTTTGGTATAATAACGTTCAAAAATATTATTCATTCTTTCGGGAGCTATTCCAATTCCAGAATCTTTTACTTTTATAATTACATAATTGTCTTCTTTTTGAATATAGGCATCTATATTTCCAAACTTGGGAGTAAATTTATAGGCGTTGGAAAGTAAATTGTTGATGATTTTTTCAATAGCATCATGGTCAAACCAACTGTGTATTGTATCCATTTCTTTATGAATGTTAAAGTTGATTTGTTTTTTATGAACTAAAAATTGGAAAGGTTCTGCAACCTCTTGTATAAAGCTTACAATGTTGCTGTTACGCATAACCAAAGTTGTTTTTCCTTGATTCATTTTTCTAAAATCTAACAACTGACTTACAAGACGTAACAAATAGTTGGTGTTTTTTTGCATCAAGCGCAATTGCTCATTATAAACCTCAGGTTTTAGAGTTTGTCCTTTTTTAAGTAGTTCATCCAAAGGCCCTTTGATCAATGTTAACGGAGTTCTAAATTCATGAGATATATTTGTGAAAAACTCAAGTTTAAGGTTTTGAAGTTCTTCTTTTTTGTTTTTTTCAATTTCTTGAACCTCTATCAAATGTTTGTTTTTTGCTCTGTTTAAAATGTAATTTCCAAAGAATAGCAACAACAATACAGTGAATAAGAAATAGATGAAATAGGCTTGGGTTGTCATCCAAAAAGGAGGAATTATCTTTATTTTTAATTCTGTGTAATGATCTTCCCAAACATTATCATTATTAGATGCTTTTACTTTTAATGTATACTCACCAGGACTTAAATTGGTATATGTAGCAAATCTTTTTTTAGAATTGGTATATACCCAACTTTTATCAAACCCTTCTAGTTTATAGGCAAATTTGTTTTTTGATGGAGCTGAATAATGCAATGCAGCAAATTCAAAAGAAATACTGTTTTCATCATATTGTAATTCTAGCTCTTTGGTTTCATAAATTGCCTGATTAAAAATAACTCTATCGTTAAATTTCTGTCCTCTTTTGATAGGTTTGTTGGAAATAGAAAAAGAAGTAATCACAGCATTTGCTTTGTGCGGATTGTCTTTTATTTTATTTGGATAAAAAGTATTGAAACCGTTGATTCCTCCAAAAATTAATTCTCCATTTTCTCTTTTAATACAAGAGGTTTCTACAAATTCATTGGATTGAAGCCCATCATTTACATCGTAATTTTTAAAAATTTCGGTTGATGGGTTAAACTTAGAAAGTCCCTTGTTGCTAGAGATCCATAAATTTTGATCTTCGTCTTCTAGAAACCCTTTGATTACATTGTTAGCCAAACCATCCTTTTCAGAGTAGTGTATAAACTCTGCTTTAGGTTCATCCTTAGGAGTGATTAATTTGTTAATTCCTCCTCCCAAAGTTCCTATCCACAAAGAACCGTCAGAAGTCTCTTTAATTTGTAAAATATAATTGTGACTTATACTTTTTTTATCTTGACTATTGTTTTTATAGTTGATGAATTTAGGATGTGCTTTGTATGTTTCATCTTTATCTAATTTAGACAAGCCGTTACCAGTACCAAACCAAATGTTTCCTATACTGTCTTCATAAATAGAACGTATAATATCACTAGAAATACTGTTTGGATTGCTAGGGTCGTAGAAGAATTTATCTTTTTTATAAGTATCAGTTTTAGGATCTTTAATCCAACGATGAATACCTCCACTATACGTACCAATCCAGACAATTTTATTACGATCCTCAAACAATGAAAAAACACTTTGTTCAACATCATGATGAGGAATCATATCGTCTTTTTCTATGTCTTCTAAATCTTTAATTTTAGTCAAATCAAGTTCGTAAAGACCAGGGAAAGACTCGTAACCAAGAAGCATCTTTTTTCCATTATCAATCTCTAGCATGGTTAAACTTTTCTTAAGATTACTGTTTATATTAATGAACTTAGAATATTTAGTTCCTTTCTTAGCAATATTTATTCCTCCACCTGCAGTACCAATCCAAAGGTTTTGGTTTTTATCTTCGTAAAAAGTTCTAACATTGTCGTAGCTAAGACTATTGTTATCAATTGTTTTTTTGATGATACGAAATTGTTTTTTTTCATGATCAATTTTGTTCACTCCTCCTCCTTGAGTCCCAATCCAGACAATTCCTGTTTTATCAACAAATAAAGAGGTGATGACATTTTTATTAATGCTAAAATCATCCTCAGGGCTATAAATATATCTTTTAACAAACCTTGGCAGTTTATCTTTGTTTTTTATTTTATAATGAAACAAACCACCATATCCACCTATCCATAAATTATTCTCTTTGTCTATGGTTAGTGTGTTTACAAACCCTTTAAAGAAAGGTTTAACTGTAGATTCTTGTTTTCTTAAATCATAGATGTATAGACCAATTCCTGTTCCTATAATCAATCTTCCAAACTTATCTTCTACAATTGAATTGATAGGAGCTTTGGGTAGTTTCATGATTTTGTTTATATGTTTAAAATAAATTTCACCCATAGAATCTCTAGACATAAGAAATAAACCGCTATTATCTCCTACCCATATTTGACCTAAGCTATCCTGAAAAATGGAATGAATTCTATTTTTGTACGACTTTTGAGCTATCTTATTTTCGTTAAGACCAAAATGTTTAAATTTAATAGAACCATCATAGTCGTTAAGATTAGCAACATCCAACCCATTATTGTTCCCTACCCAAAGTCTATTTTCGTTGTCTACAAAAATATAACTGATATGGTTGTTAGAAATGCTTTCAGGATCGTTTTTGTCAGAAACATAACGTTTAAATTCATCTTTGTATTTATCGTAATAATTAATTCCATTTCCTGTGGTACCAATCCATAAATTATCATTTTTATCACCTGTAATTGTATAAATAAGATTACTACTAATAGATGAATCGTTATTCATGTCGGGTTTGTAAACAGTAAAATTATACCCGTCAAATTTGTTCAATCCATCGTGAGTACCAAACCACATAAACCCTTTTTTGTCTTGATAAATACTATTGATGTCACCTTGAGAAAGTCCATCATTTGTGGTGATATGATCAAAATAGATAGATTGTTGACTCCAAACAGCATTCGTAGTGAAAGACAACAAAATAATAGATATAATGAAGGAAGTTTTAATTTTATGAAGCATTGTTAAATAATTGTTATTGTATTCTATCAAATATAAGAATATACTAAACACTACATATGGTTATTCACTTTATGAGGTAGTGTATAGGCCATTTGTTACAATATATAGTGTTTATAACTCTTTTGATAAGTTAAGAATATATTTTTAAGTTGGAAAAGGTTTATGAGTATCTTTATAAAGATAAAAAAGTCTTTTTATGTTTTTTTTTAGTTTTGACGTTGTTTTTAAAGAAGTACCTGGAGAAGTAAGTCTATGTTTTTCTATTTGTGGTTGTCCGTTACAATGCAAAGGGTGTCATTCACCTTATTTGTTTAAAAAAGAAAATGGGAAGTTTTTAGATGATGATTTTTACCAAAAAACATTAATTGATTATCAAAAATATGCTACCTGTGTTTTGTTTATGGGTGGAGAATGGGAAAAACAAGAATTGCTGTCAAAATTAAAAATAGCTAAGATGTTGAATTACAAAACCTGTCTGTATAGTGGGTTAGAAGATATAGATTCTGAAATTTTAGCACATTTAGATTGGGTAAAAACAGGAGCTTGGAAAGACAAATTAGGAGGGTTGGATAAAAAAACAACCAATCAGATTTTTAAAAACGTAAAAACAGGAGAAGTGTTAAATCATCTTTTTCAATAAAATATTAAAATTATGATCAGATTGTCAGAAGAACAAATCAATCAAAAATTAAATTTCATCAACAATTATTTGTATGCAGAAAATGCTGCGGATGGTTCTAAAGTAGATGCCAATGCCAATGTAACGTCTAAAAACATTGCTACTATGGAGGCTGAATTGAATAAGGACATAAATATTCAAATCAACAGAGCTTTGTTAAAACGTAAAATAGCGGAGTTGTTTGGGGATGAATTGGCAGAAGAGTACGAACGTCAAATAGAGCATCATGAAATTTATGTACACGATGAAACGTCCTTAAAACCTTATTGTGTTTCTATTAGTATGTATCCATTTTTAATAGATGGTTTGACCAAGTTGGGAGGAGAAAGTCAAGCCCCCAAACATTTAGAAAGTTTTTGTGGAGAATTTGTAAACTTGGTTTTTGCAGTTAGCTCGCAATTTGCAGGTGCTTTGGCCACGGTTGAATTTTTAATGTATTTTGATCATTTTGCAGGAAAAGATTACGGAGATAATTATTTAGAAACGGTTCCTAATACCATTAAAAATCACTTGCAACATGTGGTTTATGCCGTAAATCAACCCGCAGCTGCTAGAGGATATCAATCTGTTTTTTGGAATATTTCTTTGTACGATGCCTATTATTTTGAAAGTATGTTTGGTGATTTTGTGTTTCCTGATATGACAAAACCAGAATGGAATCGATTGAAAAAATTACAGGCTTTTTTTATGACTTGGTTCAACAAAGAAAGAAGCAAAGCTGTTTTAACTTTTCCTGTGGTGACGGCAGCCATGTTGGTAGATAACAATGCACCTAAAGACAAAGAATTTACAGAACTGTGTGCTAAAGAATTAAGTGAGGGGAATTCTTTTTTTATTTACCAATCAGAAAATGCAGACAGCTTGGCATCTTGTTGCCGATTAAGAAATGAAATTACAGATCATACTTTTAGTTATTCTTTAGGAGCGGGAGGAGTAGCGACAGGTTCTATTAATGTAATTACACTGAATATGAACAGATTGGTTCAGCAAAAAAAAGATGTGAAAAAGGAAGTAAGAAAAATTCATAAATACCAAGTAGCGTATCGTAAGTTGATGGATGAATATAGCCAAGCAGGGTTGTTGCCTGTTTACAATTCAGGATTTATAAGTTTGGACAAACAATTTTTAACCATAGGGGTAAACGGAATGGTGGAAGCTGCTGAAAGTTTGGGTATCAAAGCACACAATACTTCAGAATATAAAAGATTTATCAATAATTATTTGAAAGCAATTTTTGACGAAAATAAAAAAGCAAAAGAAGAATGGGGATATATGTTTAATACTGAATTTGTTCCTGCTGAAAATTTAGGAGTTAAAAATGCCAAATGGGATAAAGAAGCTGGCTTTAAAGTACAAAGAGATTGCTACAATTCCTACTTCTATGCTGTAGATGATGACGAATTAAACAGCTTGGATAAAATAAAATTACATGGAAGAGAGTATATTCAGTACTTGGACGGTGGTTCAGCATTGCATTTAAATTTAGAACAAACATTAACTAAAGAAACGTTTGTAAAATTATTACACGCTACGGCTCAATCAGGATGTAATTATTTTTGTTTTAATATTAAAATTACGATCTGTAACAGTTGTAATCATATAGATAAACAAACATTGCAATCTTGTTCAGAATGTAGTTCTTTAGACATAGATCATGCAACAAGAGTCATAGGTTATCTTAAAAAAGTATCCAATTTTAGTTCAGCAAGACAAAAAGAACATGCGTTAAGATATTATGATAGGAATCATTCTAAAGTAGAGTTGTAAAATAAATTATAGGTATAAAACGTAATTTTAATATTCTTAGGAATAGAGATTACGTTTTATTTTTCTAAAAGTTTTAGAGAAAGTAAAGTCCCTTTAGTTTCTATTTCTTCTTTCAATTGATAAATAGTCTTATGTTTAAAGTCGTTCAATATCTGATTTTTGAAAGGTTTGAAAAGATGGTGTACGGGGCAAGGATATTTGTCACTGCACAAAGCTAGCCCTAAAAAACATTCATCAAAGCGTTCTGTACCGTCAATATTCACAATTATATCCCATAATTTAATATTCAAATCTTCTTCAGATAAGTAAAAGCCTCCACCAGGACCTTTGGTAGAGGAAACCAAATTATGTGTGCTTAATTGTTGTAACAGCTTGGCTAAGAAAGGTTGGGGTGATTGTAATTCTTCGGAAATACGCTTAATTCCTATCTTTTTATCTTTATTTGAATGAATGGCTAGGTACAAAATTGCCCTAACTGCATATTTACAGGCTTTGGATAACATATGAGGTAAGTCTTGGTTGATTAATCAAAGATAAGAATCTAGTAGAGGAACTAAGAAATAAAATAAGTTAAATATTTAAGGAGATGTGTTGTGTATATTGTTAATATTAACTATCTTTGCCATCCAAATCGCGGGATAGAGCAGTAGGTAGCTCGTCGGGCTCATAACCCGAAGGTCACTGGTTCGAGTCCAGTTCCCGCTACTAGAAAAACACTTCATAATTGAAGTGTTTTTTTTTGCCATAAACTTAATGTGGTCGTATAGATGAGGGTTTTTTGCTGAGTAAAATGCAATTAAGTCATGTTTAGTCTAACTTTTTCTAGTATAGAAGAGTTCTAAGTAGATTTTTTTGTTTTTTAAGAGGATTTAGAGAGTAAAAGGATGAGAGATTTAAAATTACTCCAAAGGGTTTTGTTGAAAACAAAAAAACCACAACAATTACGTTGTGGTTTTTAATGTGGTGCCTCCAGGAATCGAACCAGGGACACAAGGATTTTCAGTCCTTTGCTCTACCAACTGAGCTAAGGCACCATGCTTAACTTAGCGGTTGCAAATATAAAACCTTTTTGAAGTTTCACAAACTTTTTTGAATAAAAATGTTTCTATATTTGAAGACCATAGAATGAGAAGATGAATTTAATTATTGACGAAGGAAATACAAGAATCAAATTGGCTGTTTTTGACAAAGGTCAGTTGGTTGATATAGAGTATACTAAAATTGAATCCTATAGAGAAAGTGTTAAAAGAATAATTACAGGTTACAAAATAGAGGCTGTTATTTTATCTTCTGTAACGGATGAAATAATTTCAGTTTTTAATGAAATTGAGATTAAAAACAAGATTATTTTATCTTATAAAACCCCATTACCGTTTAAAATTAGTTACGAAACTCCTAATACGTTAGGAGTAGATAGAATAGCATTGGTGGCAGCAGCATGGAAAAAAAATCCAAATGAAAATAGTTTGATTATAGATGCCGGAACTTGTATAACGTATGATTTTATAGATGCAACAGGGAATTATCTGGGAGGAGCTATTGCCCCAGGGTTGGGCATGCGTTTTAAAGGTATGCATTGTTTTACCAAAAAGCTTCCAGATTTAAAAGTTCCAGAGGGTACTATAGGTTTGATAGGAAAAACAACTAAGCAGTGTATGGAAAGTGGTGCTTTGAATGGTATGGTGTTTGAGATAGAGGGTTCGATTAGGGCTTATCAACAAAAATTTAAAAAAGTTAATATAATATTAACCGGTGGAGATGCTAATTTCTTGTGTAAGCAATTAAAAAATAGCATATTTGTCAACTCGAATTTTCTGTTAGAAGGATTGAATGAGGTTCTAACATATCAATTTAAAGATGAAGCAAAACTTAAATAATGTTGTAGTAGTAGTGGTAATGTTCTTATGTGTAACTATTTATGCTCAAGAACAACAAGTATCGTCGTTGTTGTCCAATTATGGTTTGGGTACAACGTTTTCTGAAACTACTATGGTCGAAAAATCTCAAGGAGATTTATCTGTGGTAACTAATAATAATGATGAGGTTGCTTCTATAGCCAACCCAGCATTGTTGTCAGATTTAAAATTAACTTCTTTCTCCTTGTCTATGCAGGTTCTAGGAGCCAACGTAGAAAATATGGATAGCAATTATAAGTCTGGAGCAGTATCTCTAGCAAATATTTCTTTAGCTGTTCCGCTAGGTAGTAAAGGTGCTTTTTCATTAGGACTTAGAAATCATTCTTCTGTTGGGTTTGAAACGAGCAATAGTGAATTTTATAATTTTGGGAATGGTAGTGTCAATCAGTTTTATTTATCTGTAGGACTTAATGTTACTAAAAACCTTTCTATTGGAGCACAAATGAATCGATATTTTGGAAAAACAGACAAGAGACAAGCTTTTAAAGGAGGTATTCAAAAATCAACAGTGTTTGATCAAAGTTATAACGTAACAGGTCTGTCTACTAAAATAGGAGCACAATACAAACAACCTATGTTTAAAACATTAGAAGCTGTTTTTGGTGCATATGGAGTTTTAGCATATAAGAATAAAGCAAAAGGCGAATCAAGGTTTTTTGAAGCAGTACAAACAGATGTAAATACATTTAGTGAGTTGATCACAAGAGATTCTGATGGAAATATTGTAGACACGGCAATTGAAAAAGATATTTCTGGAGAAGAAAAAAAATCTTTTAAAACAGTATTAGGAGCTGGTTTAGGAGAAAAAAATCATTGGTTTGCAGGAGTTTCATATGAGCTTCAAGATGCGGTTTCTTATACTGGAAATGTGTTCAATCAAACTACGTCATCCCTTATTCCTGTTGGATTTGAAGCTTCTAATAAAATTAGTTTAGGAGGATATATTATTCCAAAAAAATATTCATTGAAGAGCTATTTTAGCAGAGTTGCCTACAGAGGAGGATTTAAATATGAAAATACAGGATTGACCCTGAATGAGAACAGTGTAAAGAATCTTGGCATATCTTTTGGTCTTGGTTTACCACTAGGTAGAAGAATTTCGTACGCAAATTTTTCGTTTGAGTTAGGTAGATTAGGCGATTTTTCAAAAAACAAGTATCAAGAAGAGTATTTTAACGTGGGAATTGAACTATCCTTATCTGACAAATGGTTTAACAAAAGAGTGATCGATTAAATTAACAATATGAAAACAAAACTAACTACATTATTTACAACAGTATTTTCAGTTTTTATTTTAACAGTACAAGCGCAAGATGATTGTGCCTTAAGGTACAATATGTTAAAAACTGATTATAAAACCAAGAATTACGAATCTGCCTTAAAGAATCTAGACTACTGTTTGGATAATTGTGGAAAATTGACAGCAAATATATATATATACGGAGGAAACTTGATTGATGCTGTTTTAAAGACCGCAACTCCAGAGAAAAAAACAGAATTGTTTGCGTTAGGAAAAAAGATGTTTGCAAAACGTTTTGAGAATTTTCCAGATGCGTATCCTGCAAAAGCTCACAGTGATTATGCAGATTTTTTGAAAGAATTAGGTGGAGACAAAGACGAGATATATAACAATTACGAACAAGCTTTTAAAATGGATCCAACCAAATTAGGGGTAGGATCGATCATTTCATATTTTAATCAAGTTGTTGAAAGAAATAAGGACAGTAACTTACAGGTTGTATTTAATACTTATGATGTTACTTTAGAAGCTATCAACAAAAAAGTAGAAGGATACTTAGCAGATATAGCTGAATTACAAGCAAAAGAAGAAGCTGGTCAAACATTGCTGTCGTCTGAAAGTAGAAAATTAAGAGCTGCTACATTAAACTCTAAAGCATTAGGTCAGGTAGAAGGAGCTTTAGATCAAAAAATAGAAGAAATTTCTACGTGTCAATATTTAATTCCATTGTACAAACAAGAGTACGAAGCTAATAAAAATGACAAGTTGTGGTTGCACAGAGCAATCAACCGTATGTACAAAAAAGATTGTACTGAAGATCCTTTATATGTTACATTGGTAGGGCAATATCAAGAAATAGATCCATCTCCAGAAGCATCTGTATTGTATGCAGGTATCTTAATGGATAAAGGAGAAGTAAACAAAGCAGTTTCTTATTTTGAAAAAGCAATTGAACAAGAAACAAATGCTGATAAAAAAGCAAAAAACTTGTATAAAGTTGCTGATATTTTTAGAAAAAAAGGTCAAAATTCTAAAGCAGTATCTTACGCTAAAAAAGCAATTGCAGCTAAACCAAACTTGGGTAGAGCATATACAATGATTGCTACTTTGTATGCAAGCGGTGCTAACAGCTGTGGGAGTGATGAGTTTGAAAAAAGAATGGCTTATGTAGTTGCTGAGCAATATGCTTTAAGAGGAGGAAAAGTAGATCCAAGTATTGGAGTCTATGCTTCTAAATTGGCAAGATCATACAAAGCAAACCAACCAAGTAAAAAATTAGTTTTTAACAACGAAGGAGGATACAAATCAGGAGATAATTATACCATCAAATGTTGGATTAACGAAACAGTTCAAGTTCCTTAAGTATAAGAACGATAAACGATCAGAAGCCAAAGAACTATCTTTGGCTTTTTTTATGCTCTAAAGCTAGGTTTGTGATACTAGCATTAGAATTTATAATTATATATTTGTAGTAGTGATAAAAAACATGACATTACCCGTAACATCTATTTTAAAACAGCTTGGTAAAGTAGCTTTGCTATTGTTTTTGTTAGCAAGTTGTAAAAACTCGTCTAAAGAAATCAATGATTTTTTAGCGGATCAAAATTTACCGATTGGTGTTGCAGAAGATATCAATATGGTTCATAAAGATTCTGGAAAAGTAACAAGTAGGATGATTTCTCCTCTTTTATGGGATTTTACCAATCGGAAGTTGAATCCTTATTTTGAGTTTCCTAAGGGAGTAAAAATTGTTACAATTGATAGAATTACTAGAGACTCGGTAACGATTACTGGTGATTATGCTATTTCGTATCAAAACACTGCTATTTCTGAAATTATAGGAAATGTTGTTGTGGTAAATCATAGGAATGGAGTTGTGCTAAATTCTGAGCAAATGTTTAGAGATCAGAGAGAAAACTATTTTTTTACAGAAACACCGTTTACTTTGTACACGGAAAAAGATACTTTGCATGGAGTTGGTTTTGAATCAAATGGTGATTTGAGTAATTGGATATTAAATAATACAAATGGTAATATTGCCATTGAGGATAAAGAAGATAAATAAAATGCGTAAATTTTTAAAAGTTATAGAGTGGGCATACCTTATTGTAGGGATCGTTTTTGTAGTAGAGGTATTTTTAAATTGGAATACAGATAGACAAAAATCAATAGTTTCATTGGTCATGGCTGCATTGGCTTTTTTTATGTTTGTTTTTAAACGAAGGTTTCGAAATAAACGTTTTGAAAATAATTAAATGGACTCAGAAATACTTATCATTATTGTATCCATCATATTGTCCGCCTTTTTTTCAGGCTTGGAAATTGCCTTTGTGTCTTCTAACAAGTTGCAAGTTGCGTTAGAAAAAAGGAAAGATGGATTCAGATCTCAGTTGTTGACTAAGCTAACAGAAAGATCTTCCAAGTTTATTACCACCATGTTGGTTGGGAATAACATTGCTTTGGTTGTTTACAGTTATTATATGGGAGAAAAGTTGTTAGCTTTTTTTCCATCAGGATTGAATGAAGCAACAGTATTGATTTTATCGACACTGATTTCTACATTGCTTATTTTGGTGTTGGCAGAGTTTTTACCCAAGGCAATTTTTAGAGTATATGCCAATGAAACACTTCGCTTTTTTGCTGTACCAGCTTACTTTTTTTACTTGTTATTTCATTTTATTTCCATAGCTATAGATAGTATTTCTAGCATGTTGTTAAAATTCTTTTTTGGAGCTCACAGTGAAGAAGGAGAAACAGTGTTTAGCAAAGAAGAACTAGGACATTATATTGACAAACAAATTGAGATTGGTAGAAAAGATGATGAACAAGAAATAGATTCGGAGATTCAAATTTTTCAAAATGCTTTGAGTTTTAACTCGGTAAAAGCAAGAGAAATTATGGTTCCTAGAACAGATTTAGTTGCTGTTGAATTGCACGAACGTGTAAGCAAATTGAAACAACTTTTTGTAGATACTGGTTTTTCTAAAATTTTGGTTTACAAAACATCAATGGATGATATTGTAGGGTATGTGCATGCTTATGAGATGTTTAAAAACCCAAAAACAATAAAAACAGTTATACTGCCAGTAGAATATATTCCAGAATCCATGATGATTAACGATGTACTAAACGTTATGACTAAAAAACGTAAAAGCATTGCTGTGGTAATTGATGAGTACGGAGGAACTTCAGGAGTTATTACTGTTGAAGATATTATAGAGGAATTGTTTGGTGAAATTGAAGATGAACACGATAAGATTGCGTTGGTAGAAGAAAAAATTAACGAAAATGAGTTTCAATTATCAGCAAGGTTGGAAGTGGATTATTTAAATGAAGCTTACGAACTGAACATTCCAAAGTCAGAATCTTATGAGACTTTAGGAGGGTTTATCATTCAGAATGTAGAGAATATTCCAGAAGTTGATGAAGAATTTGTGATGAATAATCTTCATATAAAAATCACAAAAGTAAGCAATACACGTATTGAAGAAGTGTATCTAAAATCCGATTATAAATTGGAATAATCTTTTTTCTTTAAAACTTGTCTTTTTATTTTAGGATTTCAATTGAAATTGTATTTTAGCGGACAATCAAAAAAATAGACGTATAACATGGCAATATTATCAAAAATCAGGGATCGCTCGGGATTTTTAATCATAGCTATCGGATTAGCAATGTTTTCTTTTGTAGTGAGTCCTAAAGATATTTTCGACTTTCTTACAAGCAAAAATGTAGATGTAATTGGAAAAGTAAATGACGAAGAAATTTCGCACAAAGAATTTGCAAGAAGAGTAGAATTATACAAGTCTCAATCCAATTCACCAAATTATGGTGGTTTGGCTATAGAAAATATGGTTTGGAACCAAATGGTTCGTGAAAAAATATATGAGATAAAATTAAAAGAAGCTGGCGTTGTCATTGGTGAAGGAGAAATCTGGCAAGCAATCATCGCTAGTCAACAAGTGTTAAATACACCCCAGTTCAAAGATCAACAGGGAGTATTTAGTCAAGATATTTTGAAAAATTACATTGCTGATTTACAAAATGACAAAACAGATCAAGGGAAAGTACGTTTGCAAGGATGGTTGAACTTTGAAAAAGACATCAAATACAATTTGTTGACTCAATCTTACAATGATTTGGTGAATTTAGGTGTAGGAGCAACTGAAGAAGAAGAGTTGAAAAACTATGTGTTGAACAATACAAAAGTAAGTGCAGATTTTGTGTATTTACCTTTTTCTACAATTCCTAACACAGATGTGAAAGTTACAAAAGATGATGTAGCTGCTTACATTAAAAATCATGAAAATGAATTTCAAACAGAAGCTGCAAGAAATTTAAAATTTGTGAAGTTTTCATTTCAAGCATCTACAGAAGATGAGGAAGAAATTAAACTGGAATTGGCTTCTTTGGTAGACGGAGAAGAAGGTTTTAAAAAAGCAGAAGATGCTTATTTGTTTGTAGACGAAATTGGAACAGATTTACCAGTTGTTGATAGATTTCAAACAGAAAGTGAATTGCCAACAGTAATTAAAGAAGAAGTAGTAAACGGAACTAAAGGAGCAATTGTAGGTCCTTATAAATTTTCTAAATATTACAAAATTTCTAAGATTTTAGATGTACAAAAAATTCCAGATTCGGTACAATCAAGTCATATTTTAATTTCTTTTGTGGGTGCTCAAGGTGCACAGCCTAATGTAACAAGAACGTTGGTAGATGCGCAAAAATTGGCAGATAGTCTTTTGACTGTGGTGAAAAAATCACCAGCTAAGTTTGGAACATTGGCACAAAACTATTCTTCAGATCCAGGTTCTGCTGTAAAAGATGGTGATTTAGGATGGTTTGGATACAGAAGTATGGTTCCTGAATTTAGAGATTACTGTTTTGAAAACAAAAAAGGTGATATTGGAGTTGTAAGAACTGCTTACGGATTTCATGTTATTAAAATTGAGAATCAAAAAGATTTTAACCAAGCATACAAATTGGCAACAATTTCTAGAAAAATTGAAGCATCAGAAGATACAGAAAACAAAGTTTTTCAAAATGCAGAAACATTTGCAAGTGAGTTGAGAAACGGTGCTGATTTTGATAAATTGGCTAAAGATTCAGGTTACGAAGTAAGTACTGTAAATGGAATCAAAGCAATGGATGTTTATGTTGGAGCTTTAGGAGAAAACAGAAGAATTGTAAAATGGAGTTTTGAAGAAGATAATGACGTAAATACATCACAACGTTTTGATTTGGATGAAAAAGGGTACGCTGTTGTTATGATTAACAATAAACAAGAAAAAGGATTGAAATCTGCTAGCAATGCTTTTAGCCAAGTAGAACCTATCTTAATCAAACAAAAGAAAGCTGAAATATTAAAAGGAAAAATGCAAGGAGCAAGTTTAAAAGCTATTGCAGATAGCAACAACGTAACAGTTGGTTCTTTTGCAAATGTAACAGTTGGAGCTCCAACTATTGGAGGTGTTGGTACAGAACCAGCAGTTATTGGAGCAGCAGTAGTTAGCAAAAAAGATGCATTGGTAAAAGAAGTTGTTGGAGATAAAGGAGTCTTTGCTTTTTCTGTGAATAATGTAGCTGAGGCTAAAACTGAAGTAGGTGCGTTAGATGTAAAATCAGCATCAAAAAAATTAAAAGGATCAGTTTCAAGACAATTGTACGAAGCATTACAAGAAGGAGTGACAATTGAAGATTATAGAGCTGAGAGATATTAAATTAAGTATCCTAAAAAAATAAAAGAGGCTTAAGGGCCTCTTTTTTTGTCTCCAACAATCCCCTTTTATACCTTTATATTATGATAAATCAAGAACAATTACAAAAATTATCCGATAGAGTTTCTAAACTGAGAGTGTATTTAGAAATAGATAAAAAGTTGATTGAAGTTCAAAATCAAGAAGAACAGTCTTTATCACCCGATTTTTGGAACGATCCTAAAAAAGCAGAAGCACATATGAAAGCTTTACGAGGATTGAAAAAATGGGTAGACGATTATAAATCGGGAAAAGAATTGGTAGAAGATTTAGGAGTTACTCTTGAGTTTTTTAAAGAGGGAGAAGCAACGGAAGAAGAGTTGAGTGAGCTAGAAAAGAAGACAATTACTTTGATAGAAGACATAGAATTCCGAAACATGCTTTCAGAAGAAGGAGATGAAATGAGTGCAGTACTTCAAATTACTGCAGGAGCTGGAGGTACAGAAAGTTGTGATTGGGCTGCTATGTTGTTTAGAATGTATACCATGTGGGCTCAAAAACAAGGATACAAAATAAACGAATTGAATTTACAAGATGGAGATGTTGCTGGAATTAAAACAGTAACTGTTGAAATAGAAGGAGAATTTGCTTTTGGTTACCTAAAAGGTGAAAATGGAGTGCATCGTTTGGTGCGTATTTCTCCTTTTGATAGCAATGCTAAGAGACATACTTCTTTTGCATCGGTATATGTATATCCGTTAGTAGATGATTCTATTGAAATAAAAATTGATCCTTCGGAATATACATTTGAAACCATGAGAGCTAGTGGTGCAGGTGGTCAGAATGTAAACAAAGTAGAAACTGCGGTTCGTTTGCGTCACCATCCAACAGGAATTATGATTGAAAATTCAGAAACACGTTCTCAATTAGACAACAAAACCAAAGCAATGCAATTGTTAAAATCACAATTGTATGAATTAGAGTTGCAAAAGAAAATGGCTGCTCGTAGTGAAATAGAGGCAGGTAAAATGAAAATTGATTTTGGTTCCCAAATTCGTAATTACGTAATGCATCCTTATAAGTTGGTAAAAGACGTTAGAACTGCTCACGAAACAGGAAATGTTGATGCCGTAATGAATGGAGAAATTGATGGTTTTTTAAAATCATATTTGATGAAATCTGGGCAACCAGAAACAAAGGATGAATTGTAAAAAGAAGTTATGATAAAAATATATCACAATCCACGTTGTACCAAAAGTAGACAAGGTGTTGCTTTTTTAGAAGAAAAAGGTGTCTCTTTTGAGGTGATTAAATATTTAGAAACTACGTTTACCGTAGAAGAATTGTCTAAGGTTATTGATGAGTTAGGGGTAAAACCAATCGAACTAGTTCGAAAAAACGAAGCTATTTGGAAGCGTGATTTTAAAGGACAAGAAATGACGGATTCTGCAATAATAGAAGCAATGATAGCACATCCCAAACTGATAGAACGTCCTATTATTGTAAACGATGGAAAAGCGGTAATTGCAAGACCTACAGATAGAATTGAAGAAGTTTTATAAAGTTTTTTTTCCTATCTTGATTAGATGTTTAGTAGTTTTATAAGACATCATTTGGGCAAAGAGGATACAAGTCTATTTGTAATACAAGATTGATTGTTGAGTAATTCACTGTTTTTTATTTAATTTTAATTAAAAATTATGATGGGAGGAGCGGGGCATATTCAGGATATGATTCATAAAGTAAAACAAAACAGAGCTTTAAAATCCTCGCAAAAGAGAGACTTAAAAAAACAATTCGGAAGAAAAGCAGATACAAGGGAATTAGAGTTTGTGAAAGTGTCTGAAATGGAATTGGAACAAATCAAACAAAAAAACAGATTAAAAGCTAAAAAGGAAAGAATAAAAAAGCATGTGATGACTTTATTGATTTTTATCCCTTTGTTTATTCTAATCATGTATTACTTAAAAAAGTCACTCTTTATGACTTTAAAATAATAAAAAAGTGCATAGACATTTTATCATCCATAAGCCCTATGGCTACATTTCACAATTTAGCAGTGCTGAAAAAAATGCTCATAAAAAAAAGTTTTTAGGAGATTTGTACAAAGTGCCTACAGGTACTATGGCAATTGGACGTTTAGACGAGCCTAGTGAGGGTTTGTTGCTTTTAACTACAGATGGTCAGGAAAGTGAGCGTGTAAGGTCTAGAAAGGTAGAAAAGGAGTATTTTGTACAGCTAGACGGTCTACTTACTGATGAAGCTATTCAAGTTTTAGAAAAAGGTGTGCTCATTGGAGTAGAAGGGACTCAATATAAAACTTTGCCTAGTGAGGTAAAAAGTATTCCAATACCAGAAAAACTGCCTCATAGAGCAAAAAAAATAAGAGATGATAGACACGGTCCTACTTCTTGGGCAAGTATTGTTATTACCGAAGGAAAATTTAGACAAGTTAGAAAGATGTTTTCTGCGGTTGGTTTCCCAGTATTGCGCTTAATTAGAGTTAGAATTGGACAGGTTTATTGGAGTGAAATTCCAGAGGAGGGAATATTAGAAAAGGTTTTTTTTAAATTATAAGATAAAAATAAATGATTTTTGTTATCTTGTCTGTAAAATTTACTTTATGGAACAACCCCTAATCAATTGTGTCCTATTTACCTCCGTAGGATTGCTTGCAATTATTATCAGTATCGCCAATTGGGATTTCTTTTTCAATTCCAAAACAATCGGTAACACATTTCTTAGTGTCTTAGGACGAAAAGGGATGCGTGTCGTTTATTTATTGGTAGGAGTAGTCATTATCACCAAAGAAGTGATGATGATAACATCTAGAGGTATATAATCAAGTTTTCTGATTTTTTGTCTCAAAAAATGAATGTCTAACTTTTCCACAACAAGTTTTATTTCTTGTTGTGGAATAATTTTTTTCCTATTTTTCAAAAAGAACAATGCTTTCTATGTGTGCTGTGTGTGGAAATTGATCTACCATACTCATCTTAGAAATTTTGTATCCTGCTTGCATCAATGTTTCAGTATCTCTGGCTTGTGTAGCTGGGTTACAAGAAACATATACCATTCTACTGGCTCCTAATTGAATTACTTTTAACAATGTTTTTGGTGCAATTCCAGCACGAGGAGGATCCAAAACAATGGTCTCTATTTTGCCTTTGTATTCAGGATATTCTACTAAAAATTTACCAACGTCGGCAGCGTAAAAATCAACTCCAGTGATGTTGTTTCTCAATGCGTTTTTTCTTGCATCTTTGATGGCATCTTCAACAATGTCTACCCCAATAATATGAGCATCTGTAGTTTTAGAAGCTAAAATTTGTCCTATAGTTCCTGTTCCACAAAATAAATCCATTACTATTTTTCCGTTGACAGTATCTGCTTTTTCTAAAGCGTAGTCAATCACTTTACTATATAGCTTTTCTGCAGATTTAGGATTGGTTTGAAAGAAACTCTTCATTGAAATTTCAAAATTCAAACCTAATAAGTTTTCTACAATATGATTTTCACCAAAAACCAATCGTTCGTTTCCAGTAACCGCTAATGTACGATCTCCAATTTCATCGTTGGTGGTGTGAATCAATCCTGCAATTCTATCTCCAAACAATTCTTTTAACAAGGCAACAAATCCTTCCATATCAAAATGCGATAGTTGTGGAGAGGTAGTTACCAAATTGCATAAAATCTGGTTGGTTTTGTATGACTTGCGTACTACAAAATAACGGAAAAACCCTTTTTTTTGTGGAGCATGCCAAGGTTCTAAACCTGAGTCTATACAGAATTGACGAATGACTTTTAAACCATCTTCTACTTGAGCATCAAACAGTCCGGAGTCTTTATCTAAATTTTCTGCACACCACCAAGTTCCACGTTTTTTGAATCCTAAAGCAAATTCATCCACATCTGTTTTTTGTTCAAAATCGTAACGGATGGCAGAAAAACCATATTCCATTTTGTTTCTGTAGTGAAATACTTCTGGAGATGCAATAAAATCATCAAACAGATCTTCAATATTAGCTACTTTTCCAATACGTTTAAACAGTTCTAAAGTACTGTCTTTTTTGTATTGGTGCTGAATATCAATAGGTAATTTAATGTAGGGAGCACCTGGAATGGTCTGAAAAGGCACTTCAACTTCTTGGTCTGATGGACTCAATACTTCAAACAATTTGGCTTCTGCATAGCGTTTGCTTGTTTTGTTGATTTGTGCTCTTACGGTTTGTCCTGGCAAAGTGTTGGGTACAAAGACCACAAACTCACCTTCTTCGTTTCTTATTCTTCCAATACCTTTTCCTCCAAAGGCATAATCTTCTATAGTAATAGAGATGATTTCACCTCTCTTTACAAACTTATTTCGTTCTCTTCTTGGCATGGGGCAAATTTACTTTTTTATTGTTAGTAAAAAACCACAGCTTCAAAAATTTAATTCATCAAAATAATATAAGCATTTAAAGAACTGGCGATAAGTAACCAGATAAAATACGGAGCAATCCAAAGAGAGTTTAATTGTAAATTTTTTCTGTATTGGAATAGAAATATACTTACGATACTTGTTAAACTTAAAATAACAAACAAGCCCAAAACGGTTTGCTGTAAATAGAAGAAAATAGGGTTCCAACTAGTATTTAAAACCCACTGAATAACAAACAAACCAATGATTTTTTTACGATTGTCTGTTTTGGGAATCAATAAAGCCATGTAAATTGCAAAACAAATCATAATAGTAGTCCAAGCCACACCAAACATCCAACCTGGAGGAGTCCAAGGGGCTTTGTTTAGGGTTTGATACCAGTCTGAGGAAACTCCCGCTGTGGTATACAAACTTCCAATTCCCAAAGCAGAAAAGTTAAGTACTAAAAATAAAAAGACTCGTTTTAACATAGTGCTCAATCTTTAGGAATGATGTTGTTTGTCAATAACAAATAGTCTAGATAATTGGTGATTAATTTGTTTTGACTGCTAAGTAATTTCAATTCAGATTCAATTAGTTTCTCTTGTCTCTTGTTGATCAAAAACATAGAGCTCTCCCCGTAATCAAATTTTTCAGTTTCAGCGGCCAACAATTGCTGGTATCCTTCAATATTTTTTTCTAACAAAGATATTTGCTGTATCAATGCTTTTTGATTTTGCTTGTTGGCTAAAATTTTATTGGTAACCTCTGTTTTTTTATAAGCAATTTCATAGTTAATCTCTTCAATTTTGTACTCGTTCTCTCTAATTTTTCCTAATTCTTTTCTAAAAAATAAAGGAAATGTAAGACTAGCTCCCCATTTGTAATTATCTACATTGTAATTAGGAGAAACGTTGTTTTGACCCGTACTTAACAATGCATTGTATTTCAGTTTCAATTTTGGTTTTAACTTTTCTTTGTTCAAACGTTGTTTAAGAATCAATTGTTCTTTTTTAGCACTTTTTTCGGCAATGATAGGAATGCTATCCAAATTGTTAATCAACTCTATTTCGTCTGATTTGTGAGGGATAATGTTCTTTTCAGGAAATACGCTTTCTTGCAAGCCTACAGGAAGATTGTCTAACCACAAATGATTTTCAACTTTTAGCCTTTTTTCAATTAATAACTGCTTGTATTTTACAATATCTATCTGATTGTTTTGCAAATAAACTCTAGCTTCTAAAGTATCAATGGCTGTTTTCTCACCACTTTCTAAGGCACTTTTGGTATTGTTTAAATACAAGTAGCTTAGTTTAAGATTGTCTTGTAAAATCTCATAAGTAGAAGCATATTGTTGCCAGTCTGCATACGCTTGCGAAGCTTTGTATACCAATTCATTCAACAATTGCAACTGTTGATTTTGCGCAATTTGCTCGTAAATTTTTGCGTTTTTTAAATCAGTTTTTCGTTGGTTGGTTAGCAAACCTTGCAATACATCTATTTCAACACCCGCACTCCAAAGACCTTTATTTGTGGTTTTATTTTCTGGGTTTAAATAAGTTCCTGCATTGTTGTCAAAACCTCCTGTAATATTTACACCTATTGGTGTAGGAATGGTGATTTTGTTTTTAAAAACACTATAATACTCTTTGTTGTCAAATTCCTTTTGATCAATGCTAGAAGTCAATATAGGGTCAAATCCACCTTTGGCATTTAACAATTGAGCTTTGGCTGTTTTCTCTTTAAGCCTTGCGGTTTTAGCTATTGGATGCTGGCTAATTACATTGTAAATAAACTCCTTGTATGTAAGGATGTTTGGATCGTTGGTTTGTGCAATTAGATTTGCCGAGAACAATAGTAAAAAAAGATAGATTGTTTTCGTCATTATTTAACCGATTTTAAAGGTGCTTTTTTCTTTATGCTTTCAGATTCTCCACTTTGACGATCATTGTTGTCTCTGTAAAAATCAGGAGGAAATCCGTTTAAGTTTCTCCACAATTCATACCAAACTGGTACATCTTTTAAAAGAATAAAAGTATAAGTTCCTGTTCCTACACGTAGATTTTCTGGCCATTTTTTTTCTTTTTCATCAGGAGCAATCAAAACACGGTATTTTCCGTTTTCGCTAATGTGCTGATCTATAGCAAAAATTCTACCAGAGAAGATACCTGTAGATTTTTCTGGCCATCCAGAAATTACCATAGCAGGCCAACCGTCAAACCGCAATCTAGAATGATCGTTCATTTTTAGCAAAGGTAAATCTTGTGGTTTTACATAAACTTCTACTGCCAGGTCGTAATCTGCAGGCATAATGGTTAAAATGTCAGTTCCTTCTTTTATAAGCTGTCCTGTTCCTTTCTTAATGGTTTTGGTAATGTACCCATTGGTAGGAGAGGTGATGTAATACAAATTTTGACGTTGCTCGTAGTTACTCAATTGATTTCTTAACTTAGAAGTATTAGATCTAGCTTCCAGTTTAGAAGACAATGCGCTTTGAATGTCAGAATTGGTTTTTGCTATTTTTTGATTATAATCTTCTATGGTTGATGACAATTCTAAGGACAAATTGATCAAGCCATTTTTTTGATTCTCTAACTTATTTTCTTGAGAAAGATAAGAAGCATATGTTTCTTGTTTTTTCAATTCTTTATCTTGAAAATCGGATAAAGATTTCAATCCTTTATTATATAGCTCTTGCGTTCTTTTTAATTGATTGGTCGCAATTTCATATTTAATTTTGTAAGCATTTAAATCAATACTATCAATCGTTATTTTGTTTTTGGTTTGAAGTATTTTGTTTCTTACTTGCTCCATCTTTAAGTCTTTACTCTGTCTGATGGAAAGCAATTGAGCTTTTAATGCATTTATTTTGTCATCATAAGAAGTAATACTTTCAGATTTTGCCGTTACTTGCTCTTGTGTTCTAGAGATCAAATTCGGATCAAAATAATCGTTCTTTACTTCGGTAATGTAAATCAAAGTATCTCCTTTTTTTACATAATCACCTTCTCGGACATACCATTTTTCCAACCTACCAGAAATGATAGACTGTATAGGTTGTGGTCTTTGTTCTGGCAATAAGGTGGTTACATATCCTTTACCTTCAATATTCTGTGTCCAAGGAACAAAAATAACAATCAATAATGCTATCAATATTGTAATACCGTAATAGAATCTTTTTTTACTGTCTTCTTTGTTTTTTAAATACAAATAAGATTTAAAACTATTTAACTTCACTAAGTGAGCAATGCTATTGTTTGAAATGTTTAACATGAGCTTATAGTTTTATGATTTGGTTAGACTTATGTGCCCAGTATTGATGATCGGCTATTACGATGACTGTCCAAGGTTTTTCTGGATCCATAATGTAATCAATAATAGATTTTTTTTCTTCTTCGTCAATAAATTGTAGAGGATCTTCCAGCAATAAAATACTTGGTTTGCTAATCAATGCTCTGGATAGAATAATTTTTTGAATGATACTTCTAGAAAATCGTCTTCCTTCAGAATCTACTTTGGTTTCTATACCTTCTGGCAATTGAGAAATATAATCAGTCAATTTAAGAGCTTCAAAAATTTCTTTTAAATAATCATTATCTATAGCTCTGTTTAATGCAATGTTTTCTTCAATAGTACCTTCAAACAGTCCTGTGGTGGGAACAATAAAAGATATTTGTTTAAAAAAAGTATCCAGTTTGTAAAAAGAAGCAGGTCGGTTGTTGTATTGAATTTCTCCGTTTTCTAGTGTATGTATACGTGCTATAAGGTTTAATAAGGTAGTTTTACCAGTACCAGCGTTTCCTTTTAATAATACTTTAGACTTTGCTTTTATAGAAAAAGAAAGGTCTTTTAAAATGTTGTTTTCACTATCTTGGTAACTGAACGATAAGTTTTTTGCCTCTATAGAAACACCGTTTGTGGTATCTAATTCTCCATGTCCATTTTCATCATCCAAACTTAAATCGGTTACGTATCCAATTTTATCTAAAGCTGTAAGTACATCATAAATTGTTTCAACAATTCTAGTAATTTTTTCTACTGAGTTGATGATCATGATGATGATGATTTCTGAAGCTACAAATTGTCCTATATTCATTTGTTGTTGGAAAACTAAAAAACCACCCAACACCAATAATGCTGCAGCTACCCAAACTTTAAAACCAATGAATAGCATAAATTGTTGAATCAAAACATTAAAGTGTTTTTCTCTACTTTCTAGATAATTCAGATTGATTTGATCTGTTTTCTCCATGTGTAGATTTCCTTCGTTTAGAATTTTAAAGGTTTTGGTATTGCTTGCTATTTCTTCTATCCAATGAGCCAAGCTGTATTTGTACTTACTTTCTTTGATGCTTGTCTCCAATCCTTTTGGCCCAGTAAGTTTAAAAATTAAATAGATGATAAGGAACAAACTAATTCCTAAAATAATAAAGTAAGAACTATAAAAAGTTAATAAAATCAATCCAAAAATGATCTGAAAAGCAGCCAAAGAGAAATCAATTAAAATTTTAGGAAGTCCTTTTTGAATTGTCATCACATCAAAGAAACGATTGACCAATTCTGGGACATGAATTTTATCAAAATTGAGCTGTTTTATTTTGGGAATTCTATAGGCAAATTCAAATGCAGATCTGGCAAATATATCTTGCTGAATGTCTTCTACAATTCTTAATTGATTGATTTGAATTTTACCATTTACAGCAATACCAATTAGCACAAATACCACCAATACCATCCAAGATGTAGTAGTTTCTCCTGTTTGCAAATAGTTTATAATTGCTTGTATTCCAAGAGGTAAGGATAGATTTACCATTCCGCTAATAATAGCGTAATAATAAATTAATCGAATTCTTTTTTTGTATTGGTTGATCAAATTCCAAAACCGTAACAAAGGCGATGTCTTCATATTTAATTTAGTTTGCGTAAAAATAAGAAATACTTAGATTTTAGAACAATAATAAACATTAATATTTATGAAAAAAACTATAAATTAAACTTATCATTTACAACCTTAAATCTGTATGAAAAAATGGTTTCTAGCTGCTTTTTAATAAACAATTTATTGGCCAATGCCCCTATAAAACCCATAGGAGGTTGGTAGGTTACAATATCTTTCATCAACACACCATCTCCTAGGTCTTCTAGAATGTGTTGGTGGTGCCATAATTTGTAGGGTCCGATGCGTTGTTCGTCTACAAAATATTTTTTTTCTACCACATGTGTAATTTCTGTAACCCAGGTAGTGGGGATATTTAAAACAGGTTTTACAATATAACTGACAATCATGCCTTGGTACATTTTTTCGTCTTTGTTGTTAGAAGTAATATCAAAACCCATGTGTTTCGGGGTAATTTCTTTTAAGTTTTTAGGAGAAGACATAAATTCCCAAACAGTATCAATATCTGCGTTGATGAATTGTTCTTTTTGTAATTGGTAAAATGCCATGACTGTATATGTTTGAAATGTGTTTTAGAAGTTAATTAGGGATCCATTATTTCTTTATGACGACGAGTTCTTTAATTTTTGAATTTGAATAGCAATAAGCTCTGCTTCGTATATTTTTTTATCACTCAGACTTCTGTTTGTTGTAGAAAGTCTATGAGCTTCTTCCAATAATTTTTTGTATTGAATCTCTAAGGCATTCATGGGATTCTTTTTTTTGAAAAATGAAAACATAGCAAAAGATTTGGATTAATAATTAAGAGCGTATTTCTTTATTTTTTGAATTCTCTTGGCTACTTTTTCAGCATCTTGAATTCTAGAGTAGCTTTTTTCTCTGTTGATTTCAAAAAAGACAAAAGATTCGTTTAGCAACCTTTCATGTTTTTCTTGTAAAATTTTGATGATATATTTTTTAACAATTGAAATTTTCATAGTCCTTATATTTTTAATGTTGACATTCCGCCGTCTATTCCTAAAACTTGTCCTGTGATCCATTGCGATTTTTCGGAAAGCAAAAAATCCACCATATGAGCAATGTCAGTTGGCTTTCCAATTTTTTTCAAAGGATGTCTTTGTGCGTTGGCATCAATTTTAGCTTGGTTGCTCAAAAGTTTAGAAGACAAAGGTGTTTCTGTAATAGAAGGAGCAATACAGTTTACACGAATGGTAGGCGAAAATTCAGCTGCCAAACTACGTGTAAGTCCTTCTATAGCTCCTTTAGATGCTGCTACTTGTGAATGAAAATTAAACCCATGTTGTACGGCAACTGTAGAAAACAAAACAATACTTGGGTTGATTCCTTTTTTTAGCTGTTTTAGTATTGTCTGAATTACTTTGATAACTCCCACTACTTGTAGTTGATAATCTTCTAAAAAAGCATTTGGCTGTATTCTTGCAAAAGGTAATAAATTAATGCTTCCGGGACAATAAACCAATCCGTCAATTGTCTCTATGTTTTCCAAGAATTCAAAGTTGTCATCAAGTACATTTAACGAATGAAAATTGATGTTTTCTGTAGTTTCTGGAGTTGTTTTGTAATAGGTTGCTATAACTTGATGTCCTTGATTTGCTAATAAGGTTGCAGTTGCTTTTCCAATTCCAGAAGAAGCTCCAATAATTAAGTAGGTAGACATAATTTATCTTTTTGAAATTTTTGAGTTGCTAATTGTTCTTTGCAAAGAAGATTTGAAAATCCCCTTAACAAAGTGTCTTTTTTTTAGGTGTTTGGTTTTTCTGCCTTGTACTCTTTTTCTCCAAAGTTTAAAACTACTGGGGTTTATTTCTGATCGCATCAATTCAATAACTTGTGATTCTGAAAGATGAAATTGAAAATAAATTGCTTCAAACGGTGTTCGATCTTCCCATGCCATTTCTATAACTCTGTCAATTTGGGCAAGCGTTAGTATTTTATTTTCTTTGTTTTTTCTCATTAAGATTGATTTTAATTTACACAGCACGAATCAATGTAGCATGCTTTAATGTGTGTTTTTTTAGAATGCGATTATTTTCTTCCATAACCAAAGGATCGTTTTTCATTTCCCAAAGTATTTTACTTGCTTTTTTTCTGTTTGCTTTCAGATCAATAATGGGTTCAGGATAATCAATTCCTAATTTTACATTGTACATTCCTTGTTCTAGTGGAGTCATCAAATAGGGTTCGTGAATGTGTTTGGTTTGTAAGCTAGCTAGTTCTGGAACCCATTTTCTAATAAAATCTGCATTGGTATCGTGTTCATAACCATTTTTAATAGGATTGTAAATTCTAAGTGTATTTATACCTGTTTCTCCTGCCTGCATCTGAACTTGTGCAAAGTGAATTCCTGGCTCAAAATCTATAAACATTTTAGACAGATATACAGCACAATTTTGCCAAGGTTGCCACAATAAGTGTGTAAAAAAAGAAACAATCATAGCACGCATTCTAAAATTTAAATATCCAGTTTCATTCAAACACCTCATGCATGCATCTATCATAGGAACACCTGTTTGTCCTGTTTCCCAAGCAATTTGATATTTTTTAGAAATGGCCTTTTTTAACATACTATATCCTTTATTTATGCTGGAGTCTTCCATGGTATGTTCCATTTCAAATTTTTGAATAAAATGAGCTTGCCATTTCAAACGAGCTGTAAAAGCATCCAAATCCTTTTTGTTTTTGCTTAGAGGTCTAATTGTTTTTGCAGCTTGCCAAACTTGTCTTGTAGATAAATTTCCCCATGCTAAATAAGGAGAAAGTCTACTGCATGAATCCACAGCTTCTTTAGGTTTAGAAATTCCTCTGGTATAGTTTATATAACGTTCCTCAAAAAAACTATTTTGATAGTCTAACGCTTCAGTAATACCACCTTTCTGAATAGAGCATTGTTTTGGGGTAGACAAATCTGCAATGCTAAATTGTTTTTCCAGTTCGTTGATTTCATGAAGCGTTAGTAATTGATTTTTTGGGTGAAAAGGTAATAATGGAGTTTCCATATAGTTTTTCCAGTTTTTTTGCCAACCTTTTCTATTTTGAATTCCTCTTAATATTCCGTTCCAAATATTTTCTTTCCAATTGATGAGATTGTTATGGCAGTAACGAGCAATTTTTAAATCTCTATGGTAAGTGCACATCAAACCGGTCTCTTGATGAGAAAACAAATCACGGATATTGTAGTATTGTTGCAGTTGGTTAATGGTAGCGCTTACTTCAGAATTTACAGCTAAAACCTTGGAATTGTAAGGAAGCAATCGCTGGTTTAAATCCGCAATAGATTCTTTGATAAAATTCCAATGTCTAGTGTCATAATGAGGATCTTTTAATAAAAAGTCTTCAAAAACAAACAACAACAATACTCTTTTTCCAGTTTGTATTGCGTTGTAAATGGCTTCGTTGTCTTGTAATCTTAAATCACGTTTTAACCAAACCACAGCTAAAGATTCTTTAGGATACATATTGTGATGGTTTTAAATTTTAATAATATTTTGTAACATTCCTTTGAATATGAATCCATGAAAAGGCCAAACAGCATACCAGTACAAACGTCCGTACAACCCTTTAGGTCTAAAAATTGCCCTTTGGTATAGTTTGTCTCCTAATATTTTAAATTCCAACCAAGCTTCTCCGGGTAATTTCATTTCTGCGTAGAGCAATAATTTTTTTTCTTTTTTGTTGGCATACAATACTCTCCAAAAGTCAATAACATCTCCTGTTTGTAATTTGTATTGATGGGTTCGTCCTCTTCGGAGTCCTACACCTCCAAAAAGGAGGTCTATATACCCACGCAGTTTCCATAAAAAGTTTCCATAGTACCAACCTGTTTCTCCACCTATAGCCCAAATTTTCTCCAATGTTTTTTCAGCATCTATAACTTGAGAAAAGCGTAGGTCTTTAAAGCATCCATGTTTAGGAGGGTTGATGTGTTTTCCAAAAAAATCAGCATCTTGGGCCGCATTGATAGCATCTTTCCAACTAGAAACAATAGCATTTTGTTCAATTTTTTTAAAAGCATTTTTTACAGCTTCGTTGTATTTTATAGGTTTTATGTTTAGAACATCGTTAATTTTTGATGGATTTCCAATAATTTCTACATTCATACTGTCTACCAAACTAGCTGCTAATGAATAGGTTGTAGCAGTTACGAAATACAACCAATAAGAAGAAAGTTTTGGGGTCATGATAGGAATGGTGATAATCCATCTTTTTAAGCCTCTTATTTCTCCAAACTGCAATAGCATTTCTTTGTAGGTTAAGATTTCGGGACCGTAAATATCAAAGGATTGGTTGTAGAGTTTTTCAATTTTTAATGCCCTGTGTAAAAATTGAATCACATCAGAAACCGCAATAGGTTGTGTTTTGGTGTTCAGCCATTTTGGGGTCACCATTACGGGAAGTTTTTCTACTAAATCTCTTATAATTTCAAAAGAAGCACTACCACTACCTACTATAATTCCTGCTCTAAAAGTGGTCAGAGAAAATTCTCCAGAGGCTAAAATATCTTCTACTTTTTTTCTAGAACTAAGATGTTTGGACAGTACATGATCGTTTACAATACCACTCAAATAAATTACCTGTTGGCAATGGGTGTTGTTGATGGCATTTCTGAAATTATCAGCACAAGTAGATTCTAAACTTTCAAAACTACGAGCATCCGCAGACATAGAGTGAATTAGGTAGTAAGCTACGTCTATGCTTTGGGGAATTTCATCCAGCGTTTTAGATTTTAAAAAATCAACTTCGATAAAAGAAATTTGTTGATGATTTTTGTATTCTTCTGGAATTCTATTCAAATCTCTCACACAGCAAATCAAATTGTGCTTGTTTTGCAACAATACGGGGATCAATCGTAACCCTATATACCCTGTGGTTCCTGTGATTAAGATGTTCATGTTTTTCTTTTTAATAATGTATTGTTGGTAAAATATTTCTGAGTTTTTATAACTAAAAAAATTACTGATGGTTTATTTTAGGTCTTTGATATGGCAATCTTTCTATCAATTCCGTTTTTACATATCCATCCAAACCATTGATGCCAACTACGTTTCCTTGTGTCAAACTCACAAAACCATCGTTCTGAATCAATTCTTCATTTATGTATAATTGTTGAATTTCTCCTAATAATAAAATAGTTCCGTTTTCCTTTATCTTATATTCATTTACGTATTTTAACAACATTTGGATTGGACTATTTTTTACAAAAGGCACGTAAGATGCATCTTTGTATTCTTCTTCTAGTGTTGTCATTTCAAATTCATTAACATCAAAAGGATATTTGGCACTTGTGTGATGTGCATCTTTTATGATGGAATGGTGAATAGCATTAAGTGTATAATATTCATTTTCTTTGATGTTGTCATACGTGTTTCGTTCCACGGTGGTAGGTCTAAATACCATACCAAGAAGTGGGGGAGCAGAACCAAAATGTACTACAGAACTAAAAACAGAAACATTAGGAATTCCACTATTAGAAATTGAGCCTATAAGGTTTGCTGACTTGATTCCCGTAACACTATTAATCAAATTGATTTTGTACAAATGTTCTAGTTCAGAAATTTCTTTTTTACTAAAAACTTTCATGAATTAATAATTTTTATAATTGTTGATGATGATATTTTTAGATTTTAAATCGTGCATCAAATTGTATAGCCCAAAAAAGGTTCTGTTCATGTATATAAAATGTTTAGAACCTCTATTTCCGTTCATCTTTTTTAATTGAGGGTCATTGTTGAATCGTTCTCCTAAGCTTGCAATTTTCCAAAAGAAAGTTTCGTCAGAAAAATCAAAAGAGTCTCCATGAAAAGGTTGTGTAAACAGACTGAGTAATTCATGAAATAACTTTGTGAAAAAGTCAATTTCTACAGCATTGTCTTGAGAAGTTAAAATTTCCAAATCGTACAGTTTCTCTTTGAATAATTGTGGATTTCCTATCACTTCTGGATTCGCCAATTCAAAATAAGGAATGTAAAAACTGTTAGGAATTACTTTGGTACAACCAAAATCTAACGCAATTAAATCTCGTTTTTCAGAAACCATAAAATTTCCTGGATGCGGATCTGCGTGTACTTTTTTAAGTACGTGAATTTGATACATATAAAAATCCCAGAAAGCTTGTCCAATTTTTGTTCTAGTTTGTTCATCAATAGTACTTAAATCTAATTCTGATAGATGTACTCCATCCATCCAATCCATAGTAATAATTCTATCCGAAGATAGTTCAGGGTAGTATTTTGGGAATTTTAGATTGGGTATGTTTTGACAAGCTTCTGAAATTTCTATGCTTTGTTGTACTTCTAGAATGTAGTTGGTCTCTTCAATCAATTTATCTTCAACCTCTTTAAAATATTTGTCAGAACCTTCTCCTTGAATGTTAAACATTTTAATAGCAATTGGTTTTACCAAAGCCAAATCTGAACTAATACTTTGTGCGACACCAGGATATTGAATTTTTACAGCCAATTTTTTTCCGTTTAGAGTTGCTTTGTGAACTTGCCCGATACTGGCAGCGTTTACAGATTCAAAATCAAAAGAATCGTAAAGATCATTCGGACTTTTACCGTAGTATTTTCTAAAGGTTTTTAAAACCAACGCAGATGAAAGTGGGGGAACAGAGAATTGAGAAAGCGAAAATTTTTCTACATAAGCTCTTGGCAAAATACTTTTTTCCATGCTCAACATTTGAGCAACTTTTAAAGCACTTCCTTTTAAATCTTTTAGACTATCGTAAATATCTTCGGCATTAGATTTGTCTAAATTTTCTTTTGCAACACGGGAATCACCAACGGTTTTTTCTACGTTGTATTTTAGGTAATTAATTCCCACTTTGGCTCCTGTGCTAATAAATTTAGTAGCTCTTTGTAATTTTCCCGTTGGGATGCTATCGAGTTTTTTCATAGGGTAGGATTATAATGTAGGTTTGATTTTTTCTTTGAAAAAGAATTTTCCAAAATCGATTAAATTTTTAATAGGTGTAATGTCTAGCAGGTCAAAACTAGCATTGACAGATTTTTCAATAAAAATGTCTGTTTTTTCAAAAGATGTAGAAGTGTCTTCTAGCCAAAATTGGATGGTAAATAACAATTGCTTCCAAGCCATTTCTTCTAAACTTTTTTGATTCCATTGATTCAATTTATCTTGTTTCAAATCAAGGGTTTCAATAGGTAGAGATTTTATGAACTCTCTGAATTTTACTCTCAAACCTTTTAATGTTTGAATTTTTTCAATAATATTTTTGTTTTCTTTTAGTGTCAGTAACACATAACTTCTGTTGGCGGTTAACAACTCAAAAAAGGTATAGTAAAACAGAAGAAGTTTATTTTTGGCATCTGATTGTATAAAAATTTCGTCGCCAGAAATCATCTTATGAGTTTCTTCGTAAAAAGTTTCATACACGCTATTTGCAATGTCTTCAAAAGAAGTGTAATGCTCGTATATGTTTTTTTCTTCTATCGTTAATGCTTTGGCAAAAGCATAAATTGATTTTGGGTTTTCTCCATGTTCCAAAACGTATTCCATGTATTTGGATAAAATTTCTTGTTTGCTTACAGCCGATGTTTCCATAATAATTCCGTTGTTTTCTATTAAAACTAGTACGAAATCAACAAGAAATCAATTTTTTTACGAGTATTTTTAGCAGAAATCGCTCGTGGTAAATGGTACACCTTAAAAGCTGTAAAGCCCCTTTTTTATTAATGTTTTTTTTAAAATGTGACGAATAGGAATCTCAAAAAAACACAAATAAGAATCTTTTTTTATGGCTTGGGGTTGTTGGGAGTCAAATGTTTCAGATGGGATGGGAGAAGTTGCTGATAATGATCTTATTGTTAACGATTAGTTAACAATTTACATGGGGTAAATTAACGAATATGTACATAAATTTGTCACCCTGTATATTAATAATATAGAATGAAAAAATTTATCAACACAACCATTTTAGCTTCAGCAATGTTTTTTGCAACAATAGTGTGTGCTTCAAATCCTACTTCAGGAGGAGATGATAAATTGAACAATGCTCATAAAATAGACACTTCTATTTTTTCTACACCTAAAGTAGATTATAAAGAAGTGAAAGATGTTTTTAGAATCAATAAAAGAGTAGACAGAATCTTTAAGCCTAAAAAGAAACTGTCTAAATTAAAGTACACAATTGCTTAACTAAACTTTTATAGGTGCTAATTTTTACTGCAAGCATCAACTACTGCTTGTGGAGCAAACTTGCTCAAATCTCCTTTGTGTTTGATGATATCTCTAACAATACTAGAACTAATAAAGGAAGTATCTGCACTGGTCAATAAGAATACAGTATCAATTCCAGATAATTTTCTGTTGGTGATGGCAATGGCTTTTTCAAATTCAAAATCCGCAGGGTTTCTCAAACCTCTTAATAAAAAATCTGCATTTACTTCTTTACAAAACTCAGTAGTAAGTCCTGTGTAAGTTGCTATTTTAATGTTAGAATATTCGCTAAAAGTTTGTTGGAGAAAAGCCAATCTTTCGTCTAAAGAAAATCTATATTTTTTAGCATCGTTGGTACCAATTGCAATGATTAATTCATCAAACAGAGGAACTGCACGTTGAATCACATTTACATGTCCTAAGGTTACAGGGTCAAAAGAACCAGGAAAAACAGCTTTTTTTTTCATAACAATCGTTATTTGGTTTTGATAGCCATTTCTATGGCATTGCTTAACAAATTAGGTAATGGAATTCCTGCTGCTTTTGCTTGTTGTGGCAGCAAACTTTCAGTAGTCATTCCTGGTACTGTATTCATTTCTAAAAAGTAAGGAATATCTCCGATAAAAATAAATTCTGATCTAGAAAAACCTTTCATATTTAATGCTTTGTAGGCTTTGATAGCTTCTGCGTGCAAATTGGTCAATTGTGTTTCTGAAATTCTTGCAGGTGTAATTTCGTTAGATTTTCCTTCGTATTTGGCTTCGTAGTCAAAAAAGTCGTTTTCAGAAACAATCTCTGTTGCGGGTAAAGGAATTACTTTGTCTTGATAAGTAATTACACCAATTGAAACCTCTGTTCCGTTTAAAAAAGATTCAATTAAAATTTCATGATCTTCTTTAAAAGCTTTTTCAAAAGCAACATCAAAATCTTCTAAATGATGAACTTTTGAAATTCCAAAACTAGAACCTGCATTGTTAGGTTTTACAAAACATGGCAATCCTAATTCTTGTGCAACCATATCAATATCAATGTTATCTCCTTTGTTAAAGTACAAAGACTTAGCCGTGTTTATTCCGTGTTTTCGCAACACGCTCAAACAATCTCTTTTGTTAAAAGTCAATGCCATTTGATAAGCAGGAGCAGAAGTGTGAGGAATGTCTAACATTTCAAAATAGCCTAAAATTTTTCCATCTTCTCCTGGGGTTCCGTGGATAACATTAAAAACACAGTCAAAAGTAATTTTATCCCCGTTTATTACAGCTGAAAAATCATTTTTGTCTATGGGAAATTCTAAATTATCTTCAGACAAAACAACCCATTTCTCTTTGGTAATAATGACTCTGTACGGATTGTATAAATGCTTGTCTATGTGGTTGTAAACTACATTTCCGCTGATGATAGAAATAGAATATTCACTAGAATACCCTCCCATAATTACTGCAATAGTAAGTTTCATAAATAGGCTATATTTAGGTGCTAAAAATATTAAATATTAATTCAAAACCCTAGATATAGGTTTTATATCTTTGCCAAAAATAGTTTGAAATGAAATTATTGCGTTTTTTAATCAGTAAAGTTTTTTTGATAAACCTTGCTATTGCGTTGGTTATTACTGTGCTTGCAAGTTACGGAGTGGTAAAATTTTTACATTCTTATACCAATCAAGCTCAAAAAATTGAGGTTCCAGATTTAGCAGAATTGACACTAGATGAGGTAAAAGTGGTTTTAGATGATTTACAATTAAGATCTGAAGTTTTAGATGCAGGAGCTTATCAGCCAGAAATTCCCAAAGGAGCTGTTTTAGAGCAAGAACCAAGTCCTGGACAAATAGTAAAAGAAAAAAGAAAAATTTACATTACGGTAAACCCTCAAGGATATGCAATGACATCTATCCCTGATTTTTATGGGAAAACAAAAAAAGAAATAGAACAAATTATTGCCAATAGTGGATTTATCATTGGTGAATACGAAGAAATAGAAGACATAGGAACGGTGGTTCGTGGATTAAAATACAAGGAACAACCACTAGAAACAGGAGACAAATTGCCTAAAATGTCTGTGATAGATATTGTAATAGGAAATGGATTGAATAGCAAACCGGTAGAAGCAGATAGTTTGCAAGTAGCACCGGTTGCAAACGAAAATTAAGAACATAGATGGAAGAAATAACAAGTGATATTGATGGTGTAGAAGATAATTTTGAACACTATAGATTTGTAGCAGAGCAAGGACAACAACCTTTACGAGTAGATAAGTTTTTGATGAATTTTGTGATGAATGTAACTCGAAACAAAGTTCAGCAAGCAATAAAAGATGGAAATGTTTTGGTAAATGATGAGGTGGTAAAAGCCAATCATAAAGTAAAACCAGAAGATGTGGTGAGAGTTGTTTTTGAATACGCACCAAGAGAAACAGAAATTTTGCCCGAAGATATTCCCTTAGATATTGTGTATGAGGATGATGATGTGATTGTAGTTAACAAACCTGCAGGATTGGTAGTACACCCAGGTCATGGAAATTATGATGGAACGATGGTCAATGCATTGTTACATCATTTTAAAAATTTGCCAGAAAACGCAGATGGTCGTCCAGGATTGGTACATAGAATAGATAAAGATACAAGCGGATTGTTGGTGGTTGCTAAAACCGAAGAAGCGTTGGTACATTTGTCCAAACAGTTTCACGACAAAACATCAGAACGTTTGTACCATGCTTTGGTGTGGGGAAATATAGAAGAAGATGCAGGGACTATAGAAGGACATATAGGTAGAAATTTAAAAAACCGTTTGCAACAAGATGTATTCCCTGATGGAGAACAAGGAAAACCAGCAGTAACTCATTTTAAGGTTTTAGAACGATTTTTGTATGTAACTTTGGTAGAGTGTAAGTTAGAAACAGGACGTACACACCAAATTAGAGCACATTTTAAACACATTGGTCATACTTTATTTAATGACGAACGTTACGGAGGAAATGCCATTTTAAAAGGAACAACTTATACCAAATACAAACAATTTGTAGACAATTGTTTCAAAATCATTCCTCGTCAAGCATTGCATGCAAAAACATTGGGATTTGAACATCCAACCACAGGAGAAATGATGCGTTTTGATTCTGAAATTCCAGAAGATTTACAACAAGTATTAGAAAAATGGAGAGGATATACGTTGACAAATAGCTAAACTTGACGTATAATAAAGAATTTTGAATTTGATGTTATAGTGTAAGGATAGGAAAAGTTTTTACACTAACCTTTTATCAAAATATAAAGTATAAATGAAAATTGTAGTTTCCCCAGCAAAATCATTAGACTTTGAGTCTAAAGTACCCACAAATAATTACACGCAAGGAGTTTTTTTAGAACAAGCAGAGAAATTGAGCAACGTTTTGAAAAAAAAATCACCGAAAGATCTGTCTGCGTTGATGAAAATTTCAGACAAATTGGGTGAGTTAAATTGGCAGCGAAATCAAGATTGGGTATTGCCTTTTACTCCAGAAAATGCACGTCAAGCAGTATTTGCTTTTAACGGTGATGTGTATACAGGTTTGGATGCTTATACGTTGAAAGAAGAACAAATAGATGTATTGCAAGATAAATTGAGAATTTTATCAGGACAATATGGTATTTTAAAACCCTTGGACTTGATGCAACCTTACCGTTTGGAAATGGGAACCAAATTGAAAATTAACACCAAGAATAATTTGTATGAATTTTGGGGAGATACCGTAACTCAAAAATTAAACGAAGAATTGTCTAAAGATGAGTTGTTTTTAAATTTGGCAAGCAATGAATATTTTAAAGTGGTTAAGCCAAAAGTTTTAAAAACAGCTATCATTACTCCAGAGTTTAAAGATTACAAAGATGGAAAGTTGAAAATTATTTCTTTTTACGCTAAAAAAGCAAGAGGATTGATGGTGCGTTATATTATAGATCACAACATAGAAACTCTTGATGGTTTGAAAGGATTTGACTGCGAAGGTTATGCTTTTGATGCCAACCTTTCTACCGAAACAGATTTGGTGTTTACAAGGTAGGCTTATTTAGAATAAAAAATTTAAATCCCCAACAACAGTAAAAGTTGTTGGGGATTATTGTCTAGGGGTAGTAACGATAAATTATTTTTGTTGACTTTCTATGTTGGGTAAAAAAGCGGTTAAAATTCCAATTAAAGGTAAAAAAGCACAAATAGAAAATACATAACTAATACTTGTCATGTCTGCCAATTTACCTAAAACAGCAGACCCTATTCCTGCCATTCCAAAAGCAAATCCGAAAAAGAGTCCAGCAACCAAACCTACTTTTCCTGGTAGTAGTTCTGTAGCATACACTAAAATTGCAGAAAAGGCAGAGGATAAAATCACTCCTATAACTACAGATAAAATTCCCACCCAAAACAAAGAGGCATAGGGTAACATTAAAGTAAAAGGAGCAACTCCTAAGATGGAAATCCATATCACATATTTTCTTCCAAATTTATCACCCAAAGGACCTCCTAACAAAGTTCCTGCAGCAACAGCTCCTAAGAATATAAATAAATAGACTTGAGATTCTTGAATAGATACGTTGAATTTATCAATCAAATAAAAAGTATAATAACTAGTAATACTTGTCAAATAAAAGTATTTAGAAAAGATTAAAATCAACAAAATGAGCAAAGAGAAAGTGACCCTTTTTTTAGATAAATTATGGAGTCTAGCTTCTTGAAAAGTGGATTTATTTTTACGTTTCATTTCCATATGAGCTCCATACCAAAGCCCAATTTTGTACAAAACTCCAATTCCGATAAAAGCAATTAAGCAGAACCAAATAATGTGCAACTGTCCATTTGGAATCACAATCATGGCAGCTAGCAAAGGTCCTACGGCAGTACCCGCATTCCCTCCTAATTGAAAGATGGATTGTGCCAATCCTTTTTTACCACCTGAAGCCAAATGTGCTACTCTAGAAGATTCGGGATGGAAAATAGAAGATCCTATTCCTATCAAGCTTACAGATAATAATAAGTAAGTAAAGCTAGAAGCTATGGAAACTAAAAACAAACCAATAAGAGTAAAACTCATTCCGATGACCAAAGAAAAAGGTTTGGATTTTTTATCTGTATACATTCCTACAAAAGGTTGTAAAATAGAAGCGATTATTTGATAGGTAAGCGTAATCAAACCAATTTGAGTAAAATTCAACTGAAACTGATCTTTTAACATAGGATATACAGCAGGAATTACAGCTTGTAACAAATCATTGATGAAGTGAGAAAAGCTAATGGTAAACAGAATCGCATATACTGTTTTTTGAAGCTCTTTGGGTGGAGGTGTTGTGTTTGCAAAGGCTAATTTTTGAGCATTCATGGTTGTAGATTTGTAAATGGCAAAGTTGCAAATAAAAAAGACTGTCTAAATTGCTATATTTGGACAATGAATAAGGATTATCAGACATATCCAATACAGAGTCTTGGATTTTTAATCAATGCGGATGTACCTGTTACAGGTTATTCCGAAATAATTACCGATGCCGTATGTTCGTCACACTCACACCCTAGAGCACAATTGATTTATGCAACTAACGGTGTGATGAAAGTAATAACTCCTGATCAAATTTGGGTTGTAAATCCTTTGCAAGGATTTTGGCTTCCTGGAGGTGTAGCACATCAGGTTTATTTTCAGAAAGACGTGAGTATGCACAGCGTTTTTGTAGATCCTTCTGTTGCTGGTTTATTGCCTTCTTTAAGTTTTGCTTTTGATATTTCTATGTTTTTAAAACAGTTGATTTTTAAAATTATTTCTTTTAAAGATATTGAAAATACAAGTATTTCAGAAAAAAGAATAGTGAATGTTTTTTTAGATGAATTGGCATTGATCAGTCCAAGTTCTACGTTTTTACCCACTAGCAACCATGATAAATTAAAAAAAGTGTTGACTCTATTGATGGAGGATGTTTCTAGTAAATACACAGTAGATTATTACGCAGATATTTCTTGTATTAGCAGCAGAACCTTGTCTCGTTTGTTTGTAAAAGAATTGGGAATGAACTTTAGTGATTGGAGAATTCGACTAAAACTCATAGAGGCCATCAAAAAATTGGGAGAAAATCAATCTGTAAAAAAAATAGCATTGGATTTGGGCTACGAAACTACGAGTGCTTTTATTTATATGTTTAAAAAGAATTTAGGAAAAACACCTTCTCATTACATTTTAGAACAACATAAGGCAAAATAATAGATGCAAGAACACCAGGAGTCTTGCCCTTTACCTATTTAGATATTAACAAATCACTAAATATTGTATTCAGGCCTGTACTCTGATTGTTATTTCTATACTTTTGGTTGCAATTAAAATATTTTACTTTATTTAATTCAGGAACTTAATATGTTGGAAACATCAAAAGATTTAGAAATTTTACAAAATCTTAAGAAAGGTGATGAGAAAGCGTATAAAGAATTATTTGATCTCTATTATATTCCTTTGTGCATTTACTCTTTAAAATATTGTGATTGTTACGATGTGGCAGAAGATATTGTTCAAGATTTGTTTATCAAATTTTGGAATGAAAAATTGTACTTAAAAATAGACAACACTATTTCTCCTTATTTATTCAAAGCTGTAAAGAATAATAGTTTGCAGTTTCAAAAATCCAATCCTCATACAGATGAAATCAATGATTATGTGTATAAAGTGATTGAAGGTGATGAAGAAGAAATAGATATGGAATCTTTAGAGACGGAAAAGGAAAAATTGTACCAAGAAATAGAAAAATTACCAGAAAAAAGTAGAGAAATATTTAAAGCCATTGTTTTAGACAATTTAAAATATAAAGAGGTTGCTAATCAGTTTGATATCTCTGTGAACACTGTAAAAACTCAATACTCAAGAGCACTGTCTAAGTTAAGAGAATCTTTAGACATTATTGTCTTATTGTTAATTGTCTCCTAAGGCCATTTTTCTTGTCACCCATTTTAGTGAATTTCTATTTGTATAGTATAAAACGTGCAAATAATGAGTTTCAAGGAGATTGATATTTTTTCATTGGTAAAATCATATATTGATAAATCTTTAGATAAAGATCAGTATGTAATTTTGAAAACATGGCTGGAAGAAGACAAGGAACATCAAAAAATATTTTCTGATTATTTACAAGTGTACAAAAAGTACCGACAAATTTCTTTTTTAGAAAAGATAGAGAAAGAGAGCGCTTGGTTAAAAATTACTTCAAAATTAAACCAGCCTGTATCTAAATCAATCAAAGTTAAACAATTGTTCTCTAGGGTTTCTATTTACAAATACGCGGCTATTTTTATCGGAATAATGGCTGGGGGAGCATTTTTTTACAACTTAACACAGAAAACGGTTGTATCTCCTACCGAAGTAGCTTTAAGGTTGACCAATGGTACTATAAAAACACTAAAAACTTCGGAACCTAAAACTATTTTAAAGATAGAATGTAATGCGGTTCAATTAGGAAGTCAGTTAACCTACGAGAAAACAAGCTTTGATGAAGTTGCTGTTGAATATCATAAAATTACCGTTCCTTATGGAAAAGTATTTGACATAGTTCTTTCTGATGGAACTCAAGTAAAGTTGAATTCAGGTTCTTCATTAAAATACCCAACTCAATTTGTAGCTCATAAAAATAGAGAGGTTTTGCTAGAGGGTGAAGCTTATTTTGAGGTGTACAAAGATCAAGCACATCCTTTTGTGGTGAATGCAAATAAAGATATCAATATTAGAGTATTGGGAACCAAGTTCAACATTTCTGCTTATCCAGAAGATAAAAACATCAGCACAGTATTGCTGGAAGGATCTGTGAGTTTGTATCCGGAAAAGAACAAATACAATATAAAAAATAGCACGTTGTTGTCTCCAGGACACATGGCAATATGGGATGTAGAGTATAGAAATTTTTCAGTACAAAAAACAGATATTGAACAGCATACTGCATGGTTGGACGGAAAGTTAATTTTTAAAGACACTCCTTTCAAAACAATTCGAAAAAAGCTAGAAAGAAAATACAACGTACAGATTGTGAATGACAATTTGTTGTTGGAAGAAAATACGTTTAATGCGGTTTTTGATTCAGAAACTATTGAAGAAACAATGGAGATTCTAAGCAGAAGTTTTGGAATTCATTATCGTATAAAAGAAAATACAATCACCCTAGAATAAAATGAGATGCCAATGAAATAAACCACAGATTTATTTAAAAAAAGAACCGGAAAGTGGTTGCAACACTTCCCGATTTTATGTAGTGACTATAGAATAACCACAAATTTTCAAAACAAAAATATGAAAAAAAATAATGATTGGATGAAAACATCCTGCTTTACTTTAAGGCAAAACATTAAAATGAAGATAACAATACTTATGTTGTTATTAACAATTACAAGCGTTTCCGCAGGAAACACTTATGCTCAAGACACAGAAATTACTTTGAAATTAAAAAAAGTAAGCATGAGTCAAGTATTGAACAAAATAGAATCTATAACTGATTATAACTTTTTTGTAGATACAAAAAAGATTGATTTATCTAGAATTGTTTCTGTAGACGAAAATCAAAAAGGAGTTTCAGAAGTGTTAAAAAAGTTGTTTTTAGGAACGGGAATTTCTTTTGAGATTTATAAAAATCAAATCATCTTAAAAAAAGAAATCAAAAACACAAAACAAGCTGCTATCAAAATTAAGGGAATGGTAACGGCTGAAGATGGAACACCTGTTCCAAGTGCAACAATTAAAGAAAAAGGAACCGAAAATGTAACGGTTTCTAGTTTTGATGGTGAATTTTCTATGGCAATTTCTGGTACTAATAAGGTTTTGATAGTTAGTTGTTTGGGGTATAGAACCAAAGAGGTTGTGGTGTTAGGGAATGACTATTTAAAAATTCAGTTGATAGAAGATTTACATCAATTGGATGCAGTTGTTGTTGTGGGGTATGGTAAACAGAAAAAAAGAGATCTTACAGGAGCAGTGTCATCAGTTTCTGAAAAAGATATTTCTGAAATTCCAACCACCAATGCACTACAAGCATTGAAAGGTAAAGTAGCAGGAATGGATGTTTTTAGTGGAGGAAATGAACCAGGAGGAGCTATTACTGTTAGAATTCGTGGAGAACGTTCTATTGGAGCAGACAATTCTCCCTTAATTGTTTTGGATGGAATTCCAATTATTGGTGGAATTAATGAAATCAATCCCAATGATATTTCATCAGTAGAGGTGTTAAAAGATGCTTCTTCTACAGCAATTTACGGTTCTAGAGCTTCTAACGGGGTTATTTTAATTACTACCAAAAGAGGTTCAAACAAAGGAAAAACGACTGTGAGTCTTTCTTCTTATTACGGACAAACTTCTGTAATGAACAAATTAGATTTGATGAATGGAGAAGAGTTTGCACAGTTAAGACGTGAGGCAGAAAGAACAGTAACAGGTGTTTATCCGGACGATAGCGATATTTTTGACAATATTGGTTTGGAGTCTATTGCACAAGGTAGAGATACAGATTGGCAAGATTTGATTTATGGAAACGGAAGCAAACAAAATCACCAGTTGAGTATTAATGGAGGAAACGAAAAAACACAATTTAACACGTCTTTAAACTATTTTAAAGAACAAGGAGTAGTGGCTAATTCTAAGTTTGAAAGAGGTTCGTTAAGAATAAATTTAGACCACAAAGTAAACGATGCGTTCAAGTTTGGAGTGTCTTCTTTTATTAGTCGTTCTAAACAAAATATTACTCAGAATGATTTGTTTGACAATGTTTTGAGATTAAATCCTTTGGGAATTCCTTATGATGAAGAAGGAAATATATTGTTTAGACCTACCAATGATGAGAGTCAACGTGTAAATCCATATTCAGATATTCAAAACTCGGTAAGTGAACAATTTAAGACAAGAGTTTTTGCAAGTATCTTTGCAGAATATGCCTTTTCAGAAAGTTTGAGTTACCGTTTGAATGTAGGGCCTGACATGCAGTTTGGTAAAAAGGGATATTTCTACGGAAGTATGACTACTAATAATCAAGGTGGAGCTTCTACAGCAGGAGTGAATAATAGTGATACAGTATCGTTAACGGTTGAAAATATTTTGAACTACAAACAAGATTTTGGTGATCAGCATGAGTTTGCGGCAACGTTTGTGCAGAGTTCTCAAAATCAAACAGAAAAAACAAGTTATACCAATGTAAAAGACATTCCTTACGATTCTCAAACATACAACAATTTGGGTTCTGCAGGTGAGGTATCTAGTATTGGTAGCAATCATCTAAAATGGAGATTATTATCTTACACAGCAAGATTCAACTATCAATTTGACAAACGTTATTTGTTAACTTTTACAGGAAGAGCAGACGGTTCTTCTAGATTTGCAGAAGGGAACAAATGGGGGTATTTTCCATCTGCAGCTGTAGCTTGGAGATTGTCAGAAGAATCTTTCTTTAAAGTGCCAGAGAACATTGTTTCAGACTTAAAGTTTAGAGTAAGTTTTGGTAAAACTGGAAATACAGCAATTGCTCCATACCAAACATTTAGTTCTTTAGAAAAGAGTTATTATGCTTTTGGAGATGGTGGAGCTCCTGGTTTTGTACCTGGTTCTATTTCAAACCCAGAATTAAAGTGGGAAACGACCAAACAAACAAACGTAGGTTTGGATTTTGAAATTTTAAAAAGAAGAGTAAGCGGTAGCGTAAACTATTACCAATCTAACACGTCAGATTTGTTGTTGCCAAGAAGTTTACCAACAAGTTCAGGATTTACCACTGTTTTAGAAAATATTGGAGCCACAAGTAATGAAGGTTGGGAAGTAAACGTTTCTTTCAAAGACATCATTCCTTCTAAAGATTTTAAATGGGAAGCAGATTTCACCTTTTCTACCAATAAGAATAAAATCACTCAAATTTACGGAGATGGTAAAGATGACATTGGAAACTTGTGGTTTATAGGAAAACCAATCAATGTTTTTTACGACTATAGAAAAGTAGGGATTTGGCAAACAAATGAAGCAGAAGAAGCAGCTTCTTACGGTTTTACTCCAGGTCAAATAAAAGTGGAAGACATTAATAATGATGGAGCTATAGATGCAGATGATAGAGTGGTTTTAGGGTCTCCTACACCAAAATGGGTTGGAGGGATGACACATAGATTTTATTACAAAGGATTTTCATTGTCTACAGTAATCCAAACCAGACAAAACAATATGACAAGTTCTGAGTTTTATGGAAACAACAACAGACTTGCAGGACGTTACAATAATTTAGATGTAGACTATTGGACTCCAGAAAATCCAACAAACAGCAATCCAAGACCTAATGTTAGTCAAGAAAGTGTGTATTTAGGGTCTACATTAACTTACAAAGATGTGAGTTTTATTAGAGTAAGAAACTTAGTGTTTACCTATTCTTTGCCAAATCATTTGTTGAAAAAATTAAACTTAACAGGAGTCTCATTCAATTTTACGGCAGAAAACCCATTTACCATTACCAATTATAAAGGATTTGATCCTGAGTTTGAATCCAACGGAGAACGAGCTTTGTATCCTTCTACAAAAACCTATGCTTTAGGTTTAAATATCAACCTTTAAAAGAAGTTAAAAATGAAAAAAAGATTTTTTTACATAACAATTTTAGTGTCCATTTTTTTCTTTAATGGATGTAGTTTAGAAGAAGAGCCTTTGTCAGAAGCTGCTCCAGATTCTATATTTAGCACTCCTACAGGAATTAGAGATGGAGTAAACGGAATTTATTCCACTTTAAGAAATATTTACGGAACGCAAGAAGGGTTTACCGTAACAACCTTTGGAACAGATCTTTTTAGACACGGTAAAGATGGAGGTGCTAAATTTATGGATACTTATTCTAATGAGTTGAATTCTACTGAGACTTATTTGTATAGAATTTGGACATATTTGTATGCGGGAATCAATTCAGCAAACACCATTTTAGATAGAATTGATGCAGTTTCAGAACTGACAGAAGTACAAAAAAATACGTACAAAGCAGAAGCACGTTTTTTAAGAGCACATTACTACTATTGGCTTACGCTGCAGTTTGGAGATGTGGTACTAAGAGAAACAGAAACCAAAGGAGTAAATACAGAAGATTTGCCTACAGACAAAAAGGTGATTTGGGAATTTATGAAAGCGGATACTCAGTTTGCAATAGACAATTTAACGTACACAGCATCAGATTATGGTAGAGCAACCAAAGGAGCAGCGTTGCATCAAATGGCTAGAATTTTAATTTTGTTAGAAGATTATCAAGGAGCAGAAACAGCAGCTAAAGAAGTAATTAATAGTGGGGCTTACAATTTGTTAGATAGTTATGCAGATGTGTTTGATTATAACAATCAAGAAAATTCGGAAATTATATTTTCCGTACAATATTTAAACGATGCATTGAACAATGGAAATGGAAACCAAGGGCATTTGTTTTTTACACCTGCATACGATCAGTTTCCTGGTTTGACAAGAGATGTAACTCAAGGAGGTCGTCCTTACACAAGGTTTAGACCTACAGAGTTTTTTAGAAACCTTTTTGAAGAGAATGATACTCGTTTTGATGTCACTTTTAGATATACATGGTATTACAACAAAGCAGAAACGCTTCCTGATGGAAAATCTATTGGAGAAGTAGCTATTTGGGAAACAGAACCAGGAGTGTTTTCTGAGATTGCTCCAAATACTGATAAAATGCACTGGGGAATGAAAAAACACGACGATCCTACCAGAGCTAGTTTTCAAGACAAAGCAGGATTTAGAGATTTCTTTGTATTTAGACTTTCTGAAACCTATTTGTTAGCTGCCGAAGCATTGTTGATGCAAGATAAAAAAACAGAAGCATTGGTGTTTTTAAATACGGTACGTAACAGAGCTGCCAAAGCAGGAATGTCGTTAGCAGATATTGTTGCTGGAGATTTAGACATAGATGTTATTTTAGATGAAAGAGCTATGGAACTAGGAGGAGAAGAATTGCGTTGGATGGATTTGGCTAGAACAGGTAAATTGGTAGAGCGTGTGCAGAAATACAATCCTAACGGAGCTGCAAATATTCAAGATTTTCATCAGTTAAGACCTATTCCTCAAACTCAGATAGATTTAAGTACGGTTGATTATCCACAAAATGATAAATATTAAAAAATGAAAAATACTAGAAGTAGTTTTATTACAGCAATCTTTTGTTTTTTCTTATTGATTTCAACGTTTGGATTGCAAGCACAACATACCCAAGCAGAAAAAATTCTTCAGAATTTTCATGAAAACAAAGAAATTTTGGTGGTTTCGCACAGAGCTGCGCATCAAAAATATCCTGAAAACTCCATCAAAGCCATTCAAGAATGCATCCGTTTAGGAGTAGATATTGTGGAGTTGGACGTAAGGCAAACCAAAGATGGTATGTTAGTAATTATGCACGATAGTTCTGTAGACAGAACCACAAATGGTAAAGGAAAAGTAAGCAAATTAACTTGGGCAGAATTGCAAGAACTTTATTTGGTTGTTGATGGAGAAACTACGAATGAAAAAATACCAACGTTCGAAGAAGTTTTAAAAGTAACCAAAGATAAAATTCTGATAGATGTAGATTTTAAAGCTGATAGTAAAAAAGCAGCAAAAGATACGTATACACTTATAGAGAAACACGGAATGGAAGATCAAATATTGTTCTTTTTGTACAATTATAAAAAGCTTCCAAAGTTACGTAAACTTAACCGTGCTATAAAAATTATGCCTAGGGCTTATAGTGAAAAAGATGTAACTAAGATACTTGAGTATGGAAACATAGACATTATTCATGTAGATGAAAGTTATTATACACAAAGTTTTATGAAAAACCTTGCAGACAAAGGGATTAGAGTTTGGTTGAATACTTTAGGAAAATATGATAGAATGGAGAGAGTATCTAAAAATTCTGGGTTTAATGAAATGTTGAAAAAGAAATATGTAAACGTGATACAAACAGATTTACCAGAAGAATTATTACAGTTTTTAAAGGCTAAAAAATTACATCACTAACAAAAAATAGATTTAGTTTATTTTTGATTTTTTCAGACAAGAAACCTCTAGCGATTAGATTTGCTAGGGGTTTTTTAATTTTAAAGTTATTCTCTTAAATTTTAAAAGAAGCCCCAGATTTTACAGAAATTAAGACAGTGTATTCAAGTATTTTAAAAGTAGATGAAAAAAATATGATCTTGAAATAGGATGCTGTAGATGATGGATAAAATGGATTTTAGTATGCTTTTAAAGCTGCAACTTGTTTAATACTAGTTTTTTAATTTAAATATGCACTTGTTTGTATATAGGGTTGTTTTAGTGTTGAATATGAGGAGTGAAAAGTTGTTTTTGTGAGATAAGCTTTTGAAATGGATTATTTAGAGTGTTTTTCTTATCTTAACACATGAAAAAGAAAATTTGTCTAAACTAAACATCTATGAAATTTTACCAATTTTCTCTTTTACTTAAAAGTTTTTTTTTAAAGTCTAATAAAAAAAAATACTACGAAAGTCTATTGATAGACAAATACACAGGCATAAATTCTTATAAAAAATTAGTTGAGGAATTTGAAACGGCTACTTTTAAACCTACAGCAGAAAAAGTCTTGTTTATGGGGTTGGTTTTTGGAATGTCGCAAAAAATGATATTAAAAAAACTAGGAAATCCTAGTTTGATACACATTGTTTCTAAAAAAGAAGAGATTTATGTTTTGTCTTATACCCTTAAAATAATGAAAAAAAGAGCAAAAGCGGATTTTCATTTTTTTAGAAATAAATTGTTCTATGTAAACGTAAATTTTTACAATCAAGAAATAAATTCTATTGAAGATGTTTTAAAGATCCTAAAAATTAAATATGGAAATTTCTTGTCTTCAGGTAAAACCTTCTTTAAGAATAATTTAAACAACTCAATTGGAATTGATGTGAATTTAGGCTTGAGTCTGAACTATTATTCCATGTGTTCTAATTTTCATGAAAAGTTTAATGTTTTACGAAAAATAGAAGAGCAAAAGTCTATAAAGGAAAAAGACAAGCAATCTAAAATTCTTTTCGAAAATTTATAGTCTTTTAATAAATTCATGGTCCATATAGGGAATTTTACAACCTTTATTTTTTTCAACAGATCAATAAAGAATATTCAAAAAGTTGATTAAAAACAACTTAAGTTTGATTTTTGATCAATTAGAAAAGGAGAAGGCAAGGGTATCTTTGGGTAAGTTGCTATACTTTAACCCCAATTAATACCCCAAAATTATGATTAGATTTATTCTATACCGTTCGTTTTTTAGATTTAAAAGTTGTGTGAAATGTTCTTTAAAAAAATGTATTGATGTTCAAAATTACAGAGATTTACTCAATGAAAAATATCCTACAATAAGATCATATATTCCAGTTGTTGATAGGATTAATAAGATTTCCAATAGCAATGTGTCAGATAGAAACATATCATTATCAAATGTAGAGTTAGGAATTTCGAGAAAAGAGTTATTGCATGTGTTGGGGATTCCAAAAACCATTTTACAAGTATCCAAAAAAAACAAAGTTGAGGTATTTTATTACAAACGAATGTTTGGAAGACATAAAGCTAAGGTTGAATTTCATTTTCATGAAAAAAAACTTTTTTATATAAATGTAGTACTTCCTAATTTAGACGAAATAATAAACACACTTGAATTAAAGTATGATTTTACGCTAACCGATAGAGAGTATGGGTTTAGAGCAAAATACAATCATGCATTTTATATAGAAAAAGATGTGAATATTGTCTTGAGTTGCTTTTCTAATGATCTATATTTTTTACAAGTATTAGAATCAGAAGATGCATACTTCAAAATTCAACAAGAAAAGGTTGAAGAAAAGAAAATGAATTATTACTACGAAACATTCTGATTTATTATTTTAAGATAAGGGTTGCTGTCATATTGTCATATATTTGTGACAATTTATGAAATAACTACACATGGCATGCATATTGACTAATTCAAATTGTAAAAATGAATTAACAACCTTATTAAATAAAATATATCATTATGAGTAAGATTATTGGAATTGACTTAGGAACTACAAACTCATGTGTTTCTGTAATGGAAGGAAACGACCCAGTTGTAATTCCTAATGCTGAAGGAAAAAGAACAACACCTTCTATTGTTGCTTTTGTAGAAGGAGGAGAGCGTAAAGTAGGAGATCCTGCAAAAAGACAAGCGGTAACCAACCCAACTAAAACGGTTGCTTCTGTAAAACGTTTTATGGGAAACAAGTTTTCTGAATGTACAGATGAGGTAGCAAGAGTACCTTATGCTGTAGTAAAAGGAGATAACGATACACCACGTATTGATATTGACGGACGTTTGTATACGCCACAAGAAATTTCTGCAATGACATTGCAAAAAATGAAAAAAACTGCTGAAGACTATTTAGGTCAAGCAGTAACAGAGGCTGTAATTACAGTTCCTGCATATTTTAACGATGCACAACGTCAAGCTACAAAAGAAGCTGGAGAAATTGCAGGTTTAAAAGTACAACGTATCATCAACGAGCCTACTGCTGCTGCATTGGCATACGGTATTGATAAAAAAGGATCTGATCAAAAGATTGCTGTGTACGATTTAGGAGGAGGTACATTTGATATTTCTATCTTAGAAATTGGAGACGGAGTTTTTGAAGTATTGTCTACCAACGGAGATACTCACTTAGGAGGAGATAACTTTGATGAAGTAATTATTGACTGGTTAGCAGATGAATTTAACGCTGCTGAACAAATAGATTTACGTAAAGACCCAATGGCTTTACAACGTTTGAAAGAAGCTGCTGAAAAAGCAAAAGTTGAATTGTCTTCTTCTGCTCAAACAGAAATCAACTTACCATATGTAACTGCTACGGCTTCTGGTCCTAAGCACTTGGTAAAAACATTGTCTCGTGCTAAATTTGAACAATTGGCAGCAGACTTGGTAAATCGTTCTATGGAGCCTGTTAAAAAAGCATTACAAGATGCTGATTTAGATATTTCTGATATTGATGAGGTAATTTTAGTAGGTGGATCTACTCGTATTCCTGTAATTCAAGAAAGAGTAAAAGCGTTTTTTGGAAAAGAGCCTAACAAAGGAGTGAATCCTGATGAGGTTGTAGCAATTGGTGCTGCTATTCAAGGTGGAGTTTTAGCTGGAGATGTTAAAGATGTATTGTTGTTAGACGTTACACCTTTGTCTTTAGGTATTGAAACTATGGGGAATGTATTCACAAAATTAATTGAAGCGAATACAACCATTCCAACTAAAAAATCTCAAGTATTCTCTACAGCTGTAGATAACCAACCATCTGTAGATATTCACGTATTACAAGGTGAAAGAGCAATGGCTGCAGATAACAAAACAATTGGTCGTTTCCAATTGACTGACATTCCACCAGCACAAAGAGGAGCACCTCAGATTGAAGTAACTTTTGATATTGATGCTAACGGAATTATCAAAGTTTCTGCATTAGACAAAGCAACAAACAAATCTCAAGAAATTAAGATTGAAGCTTCTTCAGGATTGTCAGAAGAAGAAATTGCTAGAATGAAAGCAGATGCTGAAGCAAATGCTGAATCAGATGCAAAAGCAAAAGAAACTGCTGAGAAATTGAACACTGCAGATCAAATGATTTTTCAAACAGAGAATCAATTGAAAGAGGTAGAAGGAAAATTACCAGAAGACAAAAAAGCTCCTATCGATGCTGCTTTGACAGAATTGAAAGCTGCTTATGCTGCTAAAAATGTAGAAGGAATTGATCCTGCTATCGAAAAATTAAATACTGCATTACAAGGTGCTGCTGCAGAATTTCAAGCGGCTGCTCAAGGTGAAGCTGCTGGAGCTCAACAAGCAGAACCAACAGCAAATGCTGAACAAGATGATGCTGTAGAAGATGTTGATTTTGAAGAAGTAAAATAAGACGAAAGTTTTAGATTAAGTTGAATATTAGAAAACCGTTTCAGGAAACTGAAACGGTTTTTGTTGTTTTAAAAAGTATGTTAGGAAACATTATAGAGTCTTTGGGAAATATATAATGCAATTTAAAAAGAGAAGACGTATCTTTTTAGATTGAAATTAAATTGATGATTGTGATTGAATCTAAGTATAGTAAAATCATTAGGTTAGGGGTGAATTCTAATTATTCTAGCGAACAAAATAAAAGAATACAGCTGTTAAATACATATGCATTAATTTGGATGCATTTTACAATTTTGTTTCCATTATCAGACTATTTAACAAAAGATGTAGATTCGGTCGTTATCAATTCTACAATAGCTCAATTAACAACGTTTACGAGTTTAATTATAGTGATTGTATTAAACAGGTATGCTTTTTTTAAAGTTGCTAGGTTTTTATGGATTTTTACCGCTTTCTTAAACTTTTTTTGTTTTTCTATATATATACTTCCGGGTATGTATATGGAATATTATTATCTGCTTATTCCAGGTATTGCACTTTCCTTGTATACTAAAAACACCATTCCTTGGGTGATTGTTTTTTTATGTTTTGTGTTGTTTTTAACTCCGTATTTTTTTATTGTGGTGTATCCAGTAGATTATGTTGAGAGAATGGAGGTTCCAGCAATATTAGGTGTTTTTTTAAGTCTCTTTTTTTTAGTGAATTACTTTAAAAAAAATAACATCGAAAATGAAAAGAAATTAGCAGTTGCCTATCAAAAATTAGAAGAAACAAAAAAGAGTGAATTGGCACATTTGCAATTGAAATCTTTAAAAGCACAAATGAATCCTCACTTTATGTTTAACGCTATGAATTCTATTCAAAGTTTGGTGTTGAAAGGAGATAAGAATGAAGCTTATAATTACTTAACTAAGTTTTCTTTAATGATACGTGAGAACTTAAACATGAGCGAAAAAAGTTTTGTTTTCTTTGAAGAAGAGTTGTCATTATTAAAAAAATATTTAGAATTAGAAAAATTGAGGTTTAAAGATGATTTTGAGTATCAGTTATTTGAAGTAGAAAACATGGAAACGGTTAAAATTCCAGCCATGATTATTCAACCTTTTATAGAAAACTCCATCAAACACGGATTGCTACATAAAATAAATGGAGTTAAAAAGCTAGAAGTGTTTTTTAAACTAGAAGAAGAGGTATTGGTGTGTGTAATTGTAGACAATGGAGTAGGTGTTGTAGCATCTGAAATAATAAACGAACAGAATGATGATAAACAAGCTTCTTTTTCTACAAAAGCTATTGAAGAAAGACTTGTTTTTTTAACAGATTTTTACAAAACAGATATTGGATTTAAATATTTGCCAACAGATGTAGGAACCAAAGTAGAGGTTAAAATTCCGTATGTAAAAGACAACTATTCATATTAAAACTTGTTATTTTGAAAAATATATATCATGCTTTTTTAGGAGTAGGACAGCAATCAAACTACTCTTCTTTAGAGAATAAAAAGATAAAATTATTAAACATTTACGTGCTGATAACACTTCACTTTGTAGTAATTATGCCTATAGGAGATACTATTACCGGGATTATTACATCAAAAATAATGTTGAGTTATTTGGTCTTGTTGTTGTTTATGGCGGTTATTTTAATCTTAAACAAACATCATAAATATTATTTGGCAACATCTCTGTGGTTAGGGATTGTTTTGTTTACCATTTTTATGTTTTCAACAGTTTTGCTACCAGAGGCTTATAGCGAATATTACTATGTGTTTGTACCAGGAATAGCATTAACGCTTTTTAATAAAAATACCATTCCAGCTTTTGTTACATTGTTTAGCTTGTTTCTTTTTTTTATTCCTTACTATGTAATTGTTGTGTATCCAGCATCTGTCGTAAATAAATTAGATCCATTTGCTGTATTTGGACTGTTTACCTGTGTTTATTTATTGGTGAATTATTTTAAAAAAATTAACACAGATAATGAGAAAGAATTAAGAGCAACTTATTTAAAACTAGAAGAAACTAAAAAGAATGAACTAGCTAATTTACAGTTAAAACTTTTAAGGGGTAGAATGAATCCTCATTTTATGTTTAACACTATGAATTCCGTACAGAACTTGGTGATTAAAGGCAATACCATGGATACTTATACGTATCTCTCTAAATTTTCTGCAGTGATTAGAGATAATTTAAAAATGAGCGAGAAAACGTATGTGTTTTTTGAAGATGAATTCTTTTTGTTACAAAGGTATTTAGAGCTGGAAAAATTAAGATTTAAAAACTCCTTAACATATAAGTTAGAGAAAGTAGATGTTGCTCATCATGTTAAAATTCCATCTATGATTGTTCAGCCTTTTGTAGAAAATGCTTTGCATAGAATGTTTCATAAAACAGAGGGAATCAAAGAAATTAACATTCAATTTCATCAAAATAATAATTTTATCACCTGTACTATTTTAGACAATGGAGTTTATTTAGAGGAATTGTTTTTAGATGATTCTAAAGATTCTTTAAAAGAACAGCCCACTTTTTCTGTAGAAAATATAAAGCAGCATTTAGAGTTGTTAAAGGAGTATTATAAAATAAATATTCATTTTGAATATTCGTTGCTAGATAATAAAACAAGATGTTTGATACAAATACCACAAACTAAATAATGAAAAAAAACAAAGCCATTATCGTAGATGATGAGTTGAGTGCTAGGGAAAACTTAAGTTATTTAATTCAAAATTTTTGTCCAGATATTTGTATCATAGATACTTGTTGCAATGTTAATGAAGCAGTACTTAGCATAAAGAATAAAAAACCTGATGTGGTATTTTTAGACATAGAAATGCCACAAAAGAACGGATTTCAATTGTTAAAAGAGTTTGATGAAATTGATTTTCAAATTGTGTTTATTACAGCTTACGATCAATATGCAGTAAAAGCTTTTGAAGTTTCAGCGTTGGATTATTTGTTAAAACCTATAGATATTGATAGACTTTTGGAAGTATCCAAAAAAATTGAAAATACCTTAGGTTTGATCAGTTTTCAAAAAAGATTAAGTACGTTGTCCATCAACAAAAAGAAATTATCCAAAATTTCTATTCCATATAAGAGTGATTATGTAATTATTGATATTGATGATATTTTATACATAGAAGCAGATAGAATGTATAGCCATGTTTATACTACAGGAGAAAAAAAATATACAGCATCTAAAAAACTAAGTTATTACGAAGAATTGTTGTTTGAAAGTGAAAAAATAAAACGAATTCATAGGTCTTGGGTTGTCAATTTAGACATGGTGACAATTTATTCTAAAGCGGAAAGAAGTTTGATGATTCATGGGAAGGAAATTCCTGTAGGAAAAACATACAAAGAACAAACAGAGTCTTATTTAAATCCTTAAAAAATAGATTGGGAAAGAATAATTTGTAGTTCGGAAACTATGTAAAAGTAAATGTTGATAAAAGTTTCATTTTTGGGTCAAATAAAAATTATTAAAAATGAAAAAGACCCATTATTTATCAAGAGCATCATTGTTTTTGTTGTTATTTGTTACGTGTTTAATAACTGTAAGTTGTTCAAAAGAAGATACAGAAGATACTGCTACGTTAGAACCAGTAAGTATTCAAAGTGCCAATTTTGAAAATTATACATCAAAAACAGCTAGTTTAAATAGAGCAGTGTATGATTTTAAAAATACTCCTGTAATTCAAGTAGAAGGATACAATGAAAACTATACTTATGAATTAAAATTAACAGGAAGGTATTTAGAAAATGAATATACCTTAGACTTAACTGCTGAAAATTCTGGAGATGAAATTAAAGTAGAAGAGGGAAAAAAAGGAGGTGAAGAATTGGCATCTGTGTCGGTTCCCGTAGGTAATACTACAGAAGAAACAAGGGTTAATTTAGAAGCGGATATTTCAGACTTAGATTTAGAAGTAGATGATTATATTGCTGTTATTATTGAAAAAGAAAGTGCTACCGAATTAACAGTCACATCTTCGGATGATTTACAATCTGAAAGTGTAGCCTATGAAACTTATGTAATTGATTCTGATGCAACAAATTTTTTAAGCGGTACACAAATAGAAAATTATGATAATTGGACAGTTTTGACAGAACTTAATTTAAATAGCCACACAGAATTTAGAGTAAGACCTAGTGTAACAAACTTTCTTAATGGAGTTGGAGTGGTATTGGGAATTTATGATTTAGATGCTAATAAAATAGATTATATCTCCTCAAATGGTTCAAATGGATCTGGATCGGGAACTTATTCTTACAAGTTTACAGCTAGTAAATTAAATGAGATCATTACAGAGGATGGAGAGTATTTGTTAAGGTTGGAAGAAAGAACAAGTACTATAGATGCAGACGATACAGGATATAGAAATGGATTGTTTCAAAAAATAAACATTACAAAAATTACAGGTTTTGGTGTAATCATAGAAGAACATAAGTAAGAAAAAGGAAAGCTATTTATTGATTTTACCTCTACATTTTTTTGTAGAGGTTTTTTATGTTTTAAAGTGTCTTTTTGATGTTTTAGCTCTGAGACTTTTTTATTTTAGTGTTAGAAAAAAAATTATGCAGTTTTATCAAAAAGAAATTCAGCTAGCTCCCAAAAAAAGAGGATATCATTTAATTACAAATGAAATCCTTTCAGCTATTCCAGAACTAAAAAAACTAAAGATAGGACAGCTACAAGTATTTATCAAACATACATCAGCAAGTTTAACTATTAACGAAAATGCAGATCCTACGGTAAGATTAGATTTTGAAACACATATTAATAAAATGATTCCGGAAGATATGCCTTACTATATGCACGATTATGAAGGAAGTGATGACATGCCTGCACATATAAAAGCATCTATGTTAGGAAGCTCTATAACCATTCCTATTTCTAATGGAAAGTTGAATTTAGGAATTTGGCAAGGAATTTATTTGGGAGAACATCGTAATTATGGTGGAGCTAGAAATGTTGTGATTACTGCATTTGGAGTATTCGTTTAATTGTATTTTCCTTTGAACTGAATCGCATTTTTAATGTGGGCTAAATGATGGTTACAATGCCAGGCATAGATACCAATATTTTCTGCCAAAGAGAATTTTTTGCCGTGTTCAGGGTGTACAAATTCTAGTTGCAACTTATCTTGAGACAAACTTTTTAACAAACAGATCCATTTGCGATGCAAAGCAGTGAGTAGTGCTAAAGAAGGTGAAATATCATTATCTACAGCATCGGCAAGTTCTGCCCATTTGTCTTCGTAATAAGGACGAATGTCAGGAGTTTCTTCTGTGAGCGCTAGTTTGAAACGAATAAAGCTATTCATATGGCTATCGGCACAATGGTGAACTACTTGTTTGATCGTCCAACCTTTTGGACGATATTTCCAATTTAATTCTTCAACGGTTAAGTTTTGGGTGATTTTTGTCACCAAACTTGGAAAAATTTCAATGTCTTGTAACCACAGTGTCAATTGTTCTGAAGAAGGTGATTTGCAATCTGTACATTCACCAATTGGAAATTTTAAATGCTCTAAAGTCATACTATAGTAATGTTTACCTGCCTAAATATAAATAAAACATATAGGATCAATGCTGGTATCCATAAATAATTTGTGTTATCATAATATACAAATTGATAAGAGAGATGAGAAAAATTACAGTCTTTTGTTTACGAGTCATTGCATAAATTTTAAAAAATAGTCTTTGTTTTTTAAATTCACTTACAAAGTAAAACCCATATATTTTGATAACTATCAAAATATATGGGTTTGTATTTTTTAGAAACCAAAATAGGTTTGTAGTTAGTCTATAGAGATAAGATTGATATCAAAAACAAGTACAGAACCTCCAGGAATTGTACTATAATCATCTGAACCATATCCTAAACTTGAAGGAACCAATAGTTTACCAGAGCCACCAGTTTTAAAGTAAGGAATTCCTTCTGTCCATCCTTTAATTACACTTTGTAAATTAAAACTAACACCAGAAACACTGCTTTGATCGAAAATTGTTCCGTTGGTATAATACCCTTTATAGGCTACTGTAACATTGTCTGAGCTTGTTGGGGATTCACCCGTTCCGTCACCTTCAATAATGTAATATAATCCGGAATCAGTTTTAACGGCAGTATCTGTTAAGTCATTTTCAGCAAGATAATCTACAATTTCTGCATCGTTAGCGGTATCAATATCATTATAAATAGCAAGTAATTCAATATCAAAAATAAGTACAGATCCTCCAGGAATGCTACCGTAATCGGAATTACCATAAGCTAATTTTGAGGGAATGATGATTTTTCCAGAACCTCCTGTTTTAAATTGTGGAATTCCATAAGCCAGCCCCAATAAAATTTTTTGTAAAGTCAATTGAGTTCCATTGTCAGCACTTTGGGTAAAAATAGTTCCATTAGTAAAATAACCTGTGTAATTTACTTTGACAATATCTGAGGAGATAGGAAAATCTCCTGTTCCTTCTTCATCAATTACATAGTAAATTCCGGTATCACTTTTTTCTGCATTTAGATTGTTATCAGCAATGTATGTCAACATTTCGTTTTCATTATCTTCGGTATAATCTTTAGGAAGATCGTCTCCAGAACAAGCAGTTAATAGAATAAAAGATAGGGCAAAAAGTAGTTTTTTCATGTTGTTAATTCTTTAAAAAAAATAAAGATATAACAAATAATGGGTTTAGTTCAATTTCCAATGGTACTCTCTATGCACTTTTAGCATAATATATCCAAAAGGAAGCCACCAAATGAGATCATTAAAAATAAGGGTGTAGAAAAATTCAAAAGGAACAATTCCTTGAGCGTAATTACCTACAAAACCAATGGGTCCAAATATTTTCCCCAGAAAACCTACAGCAACTATCGGCCAATGTCTCATCGGGTTGTAAGATGCCCACCAATAACCCAAACCATATACGCCAACAATCATTCCCACACCTTGCCAAATCATAGGTAAGTTTAAACGCTCCATGCCTACCAAATCAAAGAATTGATTGGGAAATAGCACTACCCAAGCTCCCCATATAAGATTGTAAACAGCTGCCAGTTTTAAAATTATTTTCATGATTTAAATGTTTTGTAAAGCTTTTTTGTACGTTTCAATAGCACGTTCTCTAGCTAATTTATGATCTACCATAGGTTTAGGATAGCTTACTGTTTCTAATTCTGAGATCCATTTTTTAATGTATTTTAAATCTTTGTCAAATCGTTGAATTTGAGTTGTAGGATTGAATACTCTAAAATATGGAGCAGCATCGCAGCCGGTTCCTGCTGCCCATTGCCAGTTCCCGTTGTTGGCAGACAAATCATAGTCTAATAATTTTTCAGCAAAGTAAGCCTCGCCCCATTGCCAATCTATCAGTAAATGTTTGCATAGAAACCCAGCAGTAATCATGCGGACTCTGTTATGCATATGCCCCGTTGTATTTAGTTCTCGCATACCTGCATCTACCAACGGATAACCTGTTTGTCCGTTACACCATTTTTCAAATTCTTCTTCGTTATTTCTCCAAGGAATGGCATCGTATTTAGCTTTAAAATTACGATGCTGTACTTTAGGAAAATGAAATAAAATCTGCATAAAAAATTCTCTCCAGATCAATTCACTCAAATATACATCACTCTGTTCTTGTAAGTCCAAAATTACCTGACGAATGCTAAGAGTTCCAAAACGTAAATGAGGACCTATGTGCGTGGTATGGTCTTGTGATGGGAAATCTCTATAATCTCCGTATTCTTTAATTTTTTTAGGATTAAAATCATTAACTTTTATAGTTGAGGTTTCAAACCCAATTTGAGCTAATGATGGTATTTCTTTTTCTTGTTTGATGAAATTTTGAAAAGAACTAGTTTCTGTGTGTAGGTTAATTTCTTTAAAAGTAGCCAACCATTTGTTTTTGTATGGAGTGTATACTGTGTAAGGTTTACCATCAGCCTTCACAATTTCTGATTCTTCAAAAATCACTTGATCTTTATAGCGATGAAACTCAGCATTGTTTTCTTTGGCTAGTTTGTAAACGTTTCTATCTCTTTCTAACGCATACGGTTCGTAATCCTTGTTGGTGTATATTGTTTGAATATTATAGTCTTTAAACAATTGTTTCCAGACCTCTAAAGGGGGGCCTTTTAAGATATGTAAACTGCTACCTTTTTCTTTTAATTGCCGATGAATGTTTTGCAAACAGTCGTAAATAAAATTAACACGGGCGTCATTTTTATCTAAGTGTTCTAAAATATTGGTGTCAAAAATAAAAATAGGCAACACAGGAATTTCCCCTTTCAGGGCAATATTTAATGCCGTGTTGTCTGTTAAACGTAAATCACGTCTAAACCAAAAGATATTAACTCTTTGCATGATATCTTTGTTTAAAGTATTGATGTAGGTAAATGTTTCCAAAAATTAGCAACATGCCATAAAAAGTATCTTCTATAGGAATGGTAAACATTCTAATTCCTAAATTCTCTGCATTGTTATACCAAACAATGGGAGCTTCTAAAAAACTACCTGTAAGTATTCCGTTACTTACAAAAAAGAATGGAATAATAGTTAAAAAGGTTAGGTAGTGGTAATATAGATTTACTCTTTTAATATGCAGGAACCACAAGAATATTCCTAAAAAAAAGAAAGTTAAAAAAGTATACCATTTAAAATAATATAATCCACTTGAACACAATAAAAATATAGCTAAAAAACTATTTAATTTTTTGATGAATAAAGTGTTTTGCTTATTGGGAATTAAATATTGATAAGCAAAAAAAGTAAAAGAACAAGCGTAAGGAATACAGACAAAAAACAGAAGTTCTTCTATAGGTAATTGTCCTACATAAATACCTGTTAAATACGTTGGGTTAAAACCCCAAAATCCTGCTTGAGTAAAGATTTCATCCCAAATTAAAAAAAACATTCCCACCAATATACAGCTAGAGAAAAAGTATTTCCACTCTTTGTAAAAGGCATGTTTGCTGTAAAAACTAAATAAAAAAGGAATTATAATACAGCCCAAGTCTATGATTAAATAGGTGTACTGCATTAAAAGTATTGTTTAAAATATTTAATAGGGACATACAACATTCCAAAACATTCTCCTTCTTCTTTTCCTAAGTGTTTGTGATGTACTTTATGAGCTTTTCTTAAAGATTTTATATACGGGTTTTTAATGTTTTTAAACCAATTAAAACGTTGGTGTATGATAATATCGTGTACTAAAAAATAGGCCATTCCGTAAAACAATATTCCCAAACCAATAAAAAACAAAAAATTTAGTTCGGGCCTAATTCCGTAGTAGAATAAGGCAATACTAGGCATAGCAAAAATCACAAAAAAAGCGTCGTTTTTTTCAAACACTCCTTGGTATTTGGGCTGGTGATGATCTTCATGCAAATACCATAAAAAGCCATGCATTACAAATTTATGGGTGCACCAAGTAATACACTCCATCAATAGAAATGTACCTAAGGTAACTGCTATATATATAGGAATACTATTCATTTTTTATTTTTTTTAGATGCGCTAGCATGATTTTTTGGTAACTCGAGTCAATATCACTTTTATTGATGTTTTTAAGTATAAAAAGTTCATCTTGTTCTAGATTGTTATGATATCCTAAAAAACGAGGAGCCATTTTTTGAGTCAACCAACGAATGTATTTAGCTTCAATATTTTTAGGATTTTTTTTGATGAAATTTTCTAACATTTTTTTTCCTCTGTTAAAGTTAGCCAACTTATCAAAAGGAGACCAAGCAAACTCTGCTTTTTTCATGGTAGCTGCTGCTAGGTAGGGAATTACTTCTTCACAATCAGATTGTTTGCAAATGGCAATCATTTCTGTCAATTCTTTTTCGTTAACTCCAGCTTGAAAAATGTTTCTGATTTTGTTCAGAGAGTCACAATTACTTGCTTGTAATTGAAGTGTTAAAAATAAAACAAACCATAATTTTTTCATCATTAAACCAATCTTAAAGAATACTTGGTGTAAGCCCTCATTAAAATTAATATTTTTGTGGGATTTGACACACGTATTCGTTCATTCATTATTTGTTCACTAGTTGTTTTCTTTAGTTTGTACAATAATTTTAAGTAGTATTTGTAGGCTAAATAGACACCCATTTTACTTTCTATCGGTAGTTTTTGAATTCCGATTAAAGCTTCATTAAAGTCATTTTCTATATCAAGAATAATGGTTTGTTTGGTGTGAGCATCCATAGGTAAAGAGGTTAGGTTTGGAAAATAAGATCTTTCTAAACTTTCTAAATCATCTTTTAAATCTCTTAAAAAATTCACTTTTTGAAATGCAGAACCTAATTTCATAGCATAAGGTTTTAACTCTTGAAATTTTTGTTCGTTATTGTTTACAAAAACACGTAAGCACATCAGTCCTACAACATCGGCAGATCCATAAATGTAGGCTTCATATTCTTCTTGAGTTGCATAGACTGTTTGAGACAAGTCACGTCTCATGCTTTTTAAAAATTCTTTCACAAAAGGCTGTAAGTCATAACGAAGTGCAACCTCTTGAAAAGCATTCAAAATTGGGTTTAAACTAATTTTTCTATCTAAAGCTTTGTAATATTCTTCTTCAAATTCATCTAATAGAGTTTGTTGAGGATACTCTAGAAAGGTGTCTACAATTTCATCGGCATAGCGTACAAATCCATAAATGGCATATATAGCAGGTCTAATGGAAGGTTTAAATAGCAGGATTCCCATAGAAAAGGAGGTACTGTATCTTTTGGTAATCAATTGGCTGCATTCGTAACTGGTACTGTCAAAAAGTGCTTTCATAATTACTGATTTTTAAGGATTAATTCGCTTACAATTTCCCCAGATATAATAGCGGGTGGCACTCCAGGTCCTGGAACGGTTAGTTGCCCAGTAAAATATAAGTTACTAATTTTTTTGCTTTTTAGTTTAGGTCTTAAAATATGTGTTTGCAACAAGGTGTTTGCCAACCCGTAGGCATTTCCTTTGTAAGAGTTAAATTGCTCTTTAAAATCGTTTACACAATAACTCTCTTTAAAAGTTACGAAAGGAGCAATGTTTTGGTTTGTTATTTTTTCTAATCTTTCTACAATAATGTTAAAATAGCACTCTCTAATTTCTGGGGTATCTTTTATTCCTGGAGCAATAGGAATTAAAAAAGTACCCGCTTCTTTTCCGCTAGGAGCAAAATAAGAATCTGTAATGCTAGGGAAACTAGCATAGAATAAAGGTTTTTCTGGCCATTCAGGAGTATCGTAAATTGATTTAGAGTGTGCATCAAAATCAGTGTCAAAAAATAAGGTATGATGTGCTACATTTTCTATTTTTTTATCAAAAGCAACATAAAACAATAGGGCAGAGGGGGCAAAAGTTTTTTTATTCCAATAGTTTTCGGAGTACTGTCTAAATTTTTTAGGCAACAAAGTTTCTGTAAAATGATAGTCTGCTCCGCTTAATAAAGTATGACAAGAATAAGTGTTGTTGTTTGTAGTTACAGAAACAACACTGTTGTTTTTTAGATTGATGTTGGTAATGTTTTCATTGCAAATAATGTTAACTCCTAATTCTTTGGCCAAAGTTGCCATTCCCAATGCTACTTGATGCATTCCTTTGTTGGGGTGCCAAGTACCTAGTTTTAAATCGGCATAATTCATAAAGTTATAAAAACCAGGAGTGGTTTCTGGTTTTGCACCTAAGAACAATACGGGGAATTCTAATATTTGTTTTAAATCAGGATGTTTTAAATGTTTGGCAACTTGAGATTTGATATTGCTAAAAAAAGCTCCCACTTTTAAGGCTGTTTTGGGAGTAATAATTTCAAATAAATTTTCTCCAGGTTGATATACCAAATCTTTAATAGCCAAGTTGTAATTTTTCTCTGCATCTGCAATAAATTTTAGCAAAGCTTTACCAGCTCCTTTTTCTTTTTCTTCAAAAGTGTTTACGATGGTGTTAAAATTGGCTGCAATACAAATGGAGTTTTGAATGTCTGAATAGACTTGGTAACCAGGATCTAGTTGTGTGATTTGATAGTATTCTGCAGTTTGTCTATTAAAATCAGCAAAAAACTTATCAAAAACATCTGGCATCCAATAAAAAGTAGGTCCCATATCAAAAACAAAACCATCTTTGTGTAATTGTTGTGCTCTACCACCAACGTGATTGTTTTTTTCTAAAATAGTTACATTAAAACCTGCTTTGGCCAAATAGCAACTAGCCGACAGCGAAGAAAATCCAGCACCTATAATTACAATTTCTTTCTTATTCATAACTTGTTCTTTAAGTACCTTGTGTTTAAGTTGTTACACAATGATACGAATTACAAGAAAGATATTTTTAAAAAAGGTGTGTTTGGGTTGATTTTGTGATTAATGGGAAGTTTGGACACTTTACAGTAGTGAAATGTGGTGAATTGCAACTTATGAGGTCAATTGGTCTTTGGGAAAAGAGCGTGAAACAGGAATAACATCTTTTACATATTTCAAATGTACTTGTAAAGAACGAGCATTTCCTTCCACATTTAGTATCTCATTTTTATTGATTAAAAACGAACGATGACATCGGATAAATTGAGGATATTTCTCTAAAATGTCTGCTACCTTTTTTAGGGTGATTCTCATCAACTCATGTTTTACCACATTGTTTTCTAAATAGCTAATGGTGGTGTAGTTGTTGTTAGATTGTGCATACAAAACAGTATCTATGTCTAAAACTAATGGAGCTTCTTTAATGTTGTCTGATGGAATGACAACGTTTTCCTTTTTCTCTTTTCTGATTTTTTCAATAATGTTTGCTGGTTGTGCATTGTGGACTCTATACAGGTGTCGTTCTACCATAAAAATGATGAATAAGACAGGAAAAATACCAATAGAGAAAACTACAGAAACAAAACGAATAAAAGAGAAATCAGGCAAATATACAGCAACAAAAGCCGTGTGATAAAAATAATTAGTAGTGCTGATAATTAAAAAAGAGAAGAGTAAAAAAAGAGCTTCTTTTTGTACAGTCCAACTTTTAACGCTAAAATAAAAAGGAAGTAATTTGGGTAAAATAAAATAGCTGATAAACAAACTAAAGCTAACCAAAAATCCGTAACCTACAATTAAAAAATGATTGGCATTTACAACCTGATCAATACCGTAAGGTTGAAAAGTATACAAGAACAAATAAGTAAACAAACCAACACCCAAAACCATGGATGTTTTAATATTGAAATTGTCAATTAAATAATAAGGTTTGTTACACCAGTTTTTAAATTGTTCTAGCATCTATTTTTTGTTTTAAGCCACAGGTTCTTCTGTTTTTGGAGCTTGTCCTAGATATTTAAATCTTTTATGTGTCCAAAAATATAGCTCAGGGCATTTAGCAATGTCTTTTTCTAATATTCTTAAATACTGATCTGTCAACGGATATCCTTCTGTTTTTTCAGGAGAAGTAGTCAACGTTTCAAAAGTAATTTCATAATAACCCCTTTTAGGCATGGCTACATGCATGTAAATCACAGCAAAATCAAAACGTTTAGCCAACATTTCTGCTCCTGTGTGAATGGGAACGGTATGTCCAAAAAATGGAGCCCAATAATGCGTTTTACTAATGTGTGGCGTTTGATCACTCAACAAACCATACATAGACGGAATTCCTTTTCTGTAATTTGAAATTATTTGAGGAATGGTGTCATTGGTTTGCACAAAATTAGAACCAAATCTACTTCTGTTTTCTTTTACATATTTGTCAAAATGTTTGTTTTTCAATCTTTTGTAAGCACCATAACATTGCAAACTTGTATGGTGGTTGATGTTGAAAAGCCATTCCCAATTTCCGTAATGTGCCCCTAATAAAATCACACTTTTGTTCAATCCTTCTATTTCTCTAAATACTTCAGGGTTGATGTATTTGTAACGTTTGTCAATTTCTTTTTGAGGAATTCCAAAACCTTTTAACATCTCTATAAATATATCAAGAAAATGGTGAAAAGACTTTTTTTCGATGATCAATCTTTCTTTATCGGATTTTTCAGGAAAACAAAGTTTTAAGTTTTTACGAATAGTACTTCTTCGGTATTTGATAACGTAATAAAATAAATAATATAGCAGATTTGATACTCCATATAAAAACCAAAGCGGTAATTTTGATAACAAGAATATAACAGGGTATAAAATCCAAAAAATAAGTTTGTCTTTATTCATTTTTGTTTAAAAATAAGTAAGTGCAAATATCGGATATATATCCAATAAAACTAAATCAAACAAAATGAATTTCATCGTAATTGCTTTAATCATAGCCAATGTATTGGTCTCATTGCAAGGATTTAAAGATATGTCTTTTTTTAATAAATATAAGTTCAATGTGTTAAGCATTCAAAGAGGGGAGCAGTATAGACTAGTTTCTTCTGGGTTTTTACATGTAGATTATATGCATTTAGGTTTTAATATGTATGCATTGTATTTGTTTTCTAATTCCATTCTGTATGACTTTAACAGTTTTCAGTATTTGTTAATTTATGGAGTTAGTTTGGTGGCAGGGAATTATTTATCGTTGTTAATTCACAAATTAGATTCGTATTATACTGCAGTAGGAGCTTCTGGTGCGGTTACGGGAATTGTGTATGCTAGTATTGTGTTGCACCCTGATATGAAATTGTCTTTTTTGCTTTTACCCATAGCAATCAATGCTTATGTGTTTGGAATAGCTTATTTGTTTTATTCCATTTACGGAATGAAAAAACAAGTAGGAAATGTAGGTCACACAGCACATTTAGGGGGAGCTGTTACGGGGTTTGTAATGGCTATAGTAATGAAGCCAAGTGTTTTACAATTGCATCCGTTTAAAATATTGCTTTTGGCAATTCCTATTGGTGTTCTGTTAGTGTTAGAGAAAAAGAATCTTTTTCAGTAGTTATTTGAAGCATGATTGTTGGTTTCCTTCATTTTTAAAACTTACTTTTGCGGTTCAAAAAAACAAAGAATCATGAATAAGTTTTTAAGAGGATTGACTGCAAATCCAAAGAACGATATTTTGGCAGGAATGACGGTTTCACTAGCAATGATTCCTGAGGTTGTAGCCTTTGCCTTTGTTGCTCAAATAGATCCGTTAGTTGCCTTGTCTGGTGCTTTTATCATTGGTTTGATTACAGCAATTTTTGGAGGGAGACCTGGTTTAATTTCTGGAGCAGCAGGAGCTGTAGCTGTAATTTTTGTGCACATGATCCAAGAAGGACATGAAAAAGGAATGTTGTTTGACAATCCTATAGAAAATATGGGGTATTTCTACCTATTGGGAGCAGTAATCTTAATGGGGTTGATACAAATTTTGGCAGGTGTGTTCAAACTAGGACGTTTTGTGCGTTTGATTCCACATTCTGTAATGTTAGGATTTGTAAACGGGTTGGCTATTGTTATTTTCTGGGCTCAAGTAAAAATGTTTAGTCATAAAACCTTGGAAGTATCTTCAGATGGTGTCAAACATTATCTAACTAGTTTTATGACAGGTACTGAATTGTACATTATGATTGGTTTGGTAGCTTTTACCATGGCAATCATCTTTTTATTACCAAAAGTAACCAAAAAATTGCCCGCTGCTTTGACTGCTATTTTGGTGGTTACTTTGATTGTAGTTTTTTCAGGATTGGAAGTTTCTACAGTAGGTTCATACATACGTGAAGGTGGTGGAGAAGGATTAAAAGGTCATTTTCCCACACCAAATATAGAATTATGGCAAAATTTACCCATCAACTTAGATACGTTTACATTCTTGCTGCCTTTTGCTTTTTTAGCAGCTTCTGTAGGGTTGATAGAATCTTTAATGACTATGAATTTGGTAGATGAATTGACAGATACCAGAGGAGATGGAAATAGAGAATGTATAGCTCAGGGAGTAGGAAACATTACAAGTGGTTTGTTAGGAGGAACAGGAGGATGTGGAATGATTGGACAAACAGTTATCAACATCAATGCTAAAGGTAGAGGACGTTTGTCAGGAATTATGATGGCAGTAACATTATTGTCTTTTATTTTATTTGCTGATAAATATATAGAACAAGTACCTATTGCAGCATTGATTGGAGTTATGTTTGTAATGGTGATAGAAACTTTTGCATGGTCTAGTATTAGAATTTTAAGAAAAATACCTAGAGCAGATGCTTTTGTACTGATAGCTGTTTCTGTAATTACTGTTATTTTTGATTTGGCGATTGCTGTATTTGCTGGAGTAATTATTTCAGCTTTGGTATTTGCATGGGAAAATGCAGTGAGAATTAGAGCTAGAAAAAGAGTAAAAGATGGAGTTCCTACCTATGAAATTTGGGGACCTTTGTTTTTTGGTTCTGTAAATGTATTTAATGAAAAATTTGATCCTAAAAACGACCCAAAATATGTTGAGATTGATTTTATAGAATCTAGAATAACGGATCATTCAGGTTTGGAAGCTATCAAAAACATTGTAGCAAAATATAGCGAATTAGGAAAAGAAGTAAAGTTGAGACACTTAAGTAAAGATTGTAAAGTTTTATTAAAAAAGGCAGATCCTAAGTTTGCAGAAATCATTCTAGAAGATATAGACGATCCACGTTACCATTTGGTAGAAAATCCAGAGGCTTTTAAAAAAGGGCTGAATGAGGCTTAAATAAGAAACAATAAAAAAGGAGATACTCAATTAGAGGATCTCCTTTTTTATTTCCGATGTTTTGACTTTATGCTAAAAAAATAAATAATAATTCAGGTTGAATGATTTTAGTAAATCAATGATTGAATTGCGTGTGGTTCAATATTTAGAGTAACACTATTATTGTTTATCATTAAGTTATAAGCTATTGTATCATCTGTTTTGTTCATTACAACTGTTACCATTGTATTGTCAATATTTCTAAATGTTGTACTCTCAATAGTACTTCTACTAGTTGTAGTACTTACTCTTACAGCTCCTTTCTTGATGAATTTTGAAAAGTGACCAATGTAATAATAAGCAGGAGTATAAATTAACTCACCAGTTTGAGTATCTGCGTGAACAGGAGAAAAACATAAGTTTCCAACGTGATTTGGACCTCCTTTTTCATTTAATAAAATGTTCCAGTCTGTCCAACCTACAGTTCCATTATTAAAATCATTAATCATAGAGTTTCCGTAACGCTCTGCATTTGGCCAATATTGATATTTTGTAGGGTCGAATTTTTCGTTACATCCTTCTGTAAAAAGTAAGTTTTTATCAGGAAAAGATTCTTTAATATTTTTTAGGTTATCATACTTAGGATCTCCACCTGTCCAAGTTTCGTACCAATGGAATCCTGTTCCCCAAGCGTATTTAGCAGCTTCTTCATCTTCAAAAATTGTGTTTGCTCTTTGCGACACTAAATCTCTGTTATGATCCCAAACCACAATGTTTTTATCTCCCAAACCAGCTTTTTCAAAAGTAGGCCCTAAGTAATTTTTTAAGAAATCACGTTCTTCTTCGGCAGTATAAATACAAGACTCCCATATTTGAACAGCCATAGGTTCGTTCTGAATGGTAACTCCCCAAACATGTAGCCCTTCAGCTTCATATGCTTTTATGAATTTTACAAAATAATTTGCCCAAGCTTGGTTGTATTCTGGTAGTAACTTACCACCATGTAGCATGTTGTTGTTTGTTTTCATAAAAGCAGGAGGACTCCATGGACTTGCGTAAAAAACAAGATTATCTTTAATTAAATTAGCCGCTTTTTTAATCATTGGAATTCTGTATTCTTTATCTTTCTCTATAGAAAAAGTTTTTAATTCAGCATCTCCTTCTTCTATGTAGGTATAGCTTCCTGTGCTAAAGTCGCAGCTATGAATATTTGTTCTGATTATATTATAACCAATACCGTTTTCTCCATAGTAAGAGTTTAATAATTGACGTTGTTTTTCCTTGCTTAGCGTAGCAAATACTTCAGCAGAAGCATCTGTAATGGCTCCTCCTATACCCAAAAAAGTTTGAAATGTTTTTTTAGGGTTTACAAATACTGTAATGTCAGTTTCTTTAGGTTGTTCAGAAGATTTAAAAATCAAATTGTTTGTGTTTGAAAGCTTTAAGTCTGTGTCTTTAGCTGTAGTGTATACTTTAAGGTTTTTATTTAGAAAAGTTTTTGTTTTTTCTACCTTGGGTTGTGTGTTGGTTGTTAAGTTTTCTTTTTGCTTAGTCTTTCCACAAGACATTATTGCAATTGCAAAAAGTATTAAAAAGTTGTGTTTACGATTCATGATATAGATGTTATTTAAATTTTATTTCCAAACAAAAGTTCCAACAGATCCTGCATCTAAAGAAGTTATGATACTTTCTGTAGATGTTTTTATGTTGAATAGTTTATTGATAGTAGTATTGTTAGCCACTACAACTACAATTTTACCTGTAGGTGTTTTAAAAGCTACATTAGGTAGATCTGAAGAATAGTTTGATTGAATTCTATAAGATCCTGGTGTTACAAACTTAGAAGCATGCGCAATAATATAGTAAGCAACATTACGCTTTACATTGTTTCCATCAATAGTTAAGGCACCTAAACATTCTGTACATCCACCTGGTGTATGTGGTTCTAGTTGAGAATTAGCAGCCAAATTCCATTCCAAAGCAACCTTGCTCCAGTTTCTAGTAGCTCCAACAATTATTTCTCTAGTGTGCCACAGTAAATTATCTTTAAATTCACTGTTAGAACCTACCCATTGCTCTGTAAAGTATAAATTTTTATCGGGATAAGCATTGTGTACGGTACTAAGATTGTTTATTGTACCAGCATACAAATGAAACGCAGCCCCATCAATGTATTTGTTTGCCAAAGCATCATTGTAAATCTCTATTGGGTAACTAGGATTGTCAGCGTTGTGATCCCAAACAATAATTTTAGAGTCAATGTTTTCAGTTTCAAAAGCAGGACCTAAATGATTTTTAATAAAATTAGCCTGATCTATAGCTTCCATATACATGCTAGGATTGTTCCCATCATGTAGAGGTTCATTTTGTATAGTAACCGCATCAATTGTAATTCCTTCTGTTTGATAAGCTTTGATGTATTTTACAAAGTAGTTTGCATAAACTGAATAATATTCAGGTTTTAAACTTCCACCAACACTAGCATTGTTTGTTTTCATCCAAGTTGGGGCAGACCATGGAGAGCTCAAAATTTTAATATTAGGGTTGATGGTTAAAATTTCTTTTAAAACAGGAATAAGGTTTGTTTTGTCTTTTTCTATTGAAAACATTGATAAATCAATATCTGTTTCACCTTCCTCTAAGTCATTATAAGAAAAGACCTCTGCATCTAAATCTGAGGCACCAATACTTATTCTTAAATAGCTAACTCCTATATCATTGTTGGTATTACCAAATAGTTCATTTAGTAATTTAGTTCTCTCTGATGGCAACATGTTGTTAAGCAACTGAGCGCTACCTCCTGTTAAAGAAAAACCAAAACCATCAACTTCTTGATAAGTAGTTTCGGAATCTACAGTTATTGAAAAATTAATATTTTCTGTGTACAAAGGAGGATTGTTTGCCTGTAGTTTAAACAATTCGGATTTATCAGCCTTGGTAAGATAAAGATTTACATTGCTATAATTAATTTCAACGGAATTATCTTCTTCTTCTTGTTCATTGATATTTGTACTAGAACAAGAATAGTTTAACAGTAATAGTAAAGAGAATAATAAATTATAATATATTTTCATGTTTTATTTTTATAAAAGAGGTTGGGTATGTGTGTTTTGGCAAATGATAAATAACACTTGCCAAAAGCAAACACAAATATTAGTTAAATGATTATTTTACACCTCGAATTTCAATGTTTTTGATGGTGATTCCTGCAGCATTAAAATCTTGACCACCACTTCTTATAACTAAATAAATGGTTCCAGATTCAGAAAATGTTACAGTATTGTCAATAGTATCTGTGTTAGAATTTTTAACACAACCTGCTTCTGATAGCCATCCTGAGAAAGCTGATGTAGCACAACCGTCCCAAGTACTTAAGCCCATAATTCTATTGTCTGAATATTCTTGACCTTGAACAGGAGGTGTTGTACCTGCATATACTTCAAACCAGGTATTTGTAAAGCTACCTTCGGCAGAAACCAACATATCAACACTATATTTTTGATCTTTAACAACTTCAATAGCTTGATAGATTCCTTGCTGAGCCCATTCTTGAGTGCTTAGAATTGTAGCGCTTCCTTGGTTAAAAATCCATTGAGCACCGTTGTCACTTATATTTAATATTGTCCACTCATTGTGATCGTTAGTATCTTTTAATTTACCTCCTTTAACGATGTTTCCAACTAAAGGGTCTGATGTTTCAACATCAATAGTTTGAGAAACCAATGCAGATTCACCACCAATTCCAGAAACTTTATGTTGAACGGTATATGTGTCGGCATCTGGGAAAAAAATTTCTTTTGTGTTTCCTCCTGTAGTAAAACCTTCTCCGTTATCAATATCCCAATTGGAGCTTATATAGCTATGGTTTGCTGTAAGTAAATAAGTGTTGGTTGCATCGCTAACCTCTGTAATGGTAAATCCTGCATCTAAACTGGCAGTTGTTAGTCCGTTTCCTTCTCCAATATCATCTGACTGACAAGAACTGATTGTTGTTGTTATAGTAGCTAGAAAGAAAAGATTAGCTACGTTTTTGAATTTTATATGTAGGTTCATGAAATTTAATTTTAGTGATTAGTATTCAGGATTTTGCTCTAGTAAAGTATTTTCTAATTCGGTTAATGGAATTGGTAAAATTTCGTGTTTACCTGCAACAAACCCTTTCTCTGCTAATACAGTTGCAGCTCTACCTGTTCTTACTAAATCATACCAACGATGACCTTCTCCAGCCAACTCTAAACGACGTTCATTTAAAATAGCATCAATAGATACTGGTATTGATGGCAATCCTACTCTTGCTCGTACAGCATCTAACAAAGCTTGCGCTCTTGCTCCTGTACCTCCTAAAGCTTCTGCCTCCATTAGATAGGTGTCAGCCAAACGAATCATATAAGTATGTTGTTTGTAATTTAAAGCGCTTGCACCTCCACCTGTTGATACATCAGAATTTAGAGGCATGAATTTTTTTAGAAAATACCCTGTGTTTTGAAAGCTTTCATCATATTCTACTTCTCCAGCAGTTGCAAAAGCTCCTATGTTTGCTATTGTATCGTCAAATCTAGGATCTCCATCTAAGGCATCATATAAACTTTGAGTGATAATTCCAAATCCCCAACCAGTAGCATAATCTGGAGAAGAAGAACCATTGGCTCTTACAAAACCTCTAGGACCTACCATTACATTTAAGCTATTTCCTTCATCATTACCCCAGCCCCAGTTTCCCCAGTCAGCATTGCTCTGGTCTGTGTGTGCTACTTCTATAATAGATTCGGTATTGTAAATGTTGCTTATAGACCATAAATCAGAAAAATTGTCTAGTAATTTATATCCATAAGAACTTGTTGTACCTGGAGTTCCGTTAACTTCTGCTAACTGGTTGACAGCCTCATTGTTCTTTCCTTCAAATAAATAAACTTTTCCTAGTAAGGCTTTTGCTGCTCCTTGTGTTAAACGACCTCCTTCGGTTTCTATATTCAAAGTGCTAGGTAAGTCAGGGATAGCTTCTGTTAAATCTGTTTCAATTTGTGTGTAAACATCATTTGGATCTGCTTGCAGCACTGTGTAAATTTCGTCTGTAGCTAAAGGGGATGTGATTAAAGGTATGTTTTTAAACATTCTAACCAATTCAAAATAATAGATAGCTCTTAAAGCTTTGGTTTCTGCCGTAAACCTCTTTTTGGTATCTTCATCCATATCTACTTCTGGAAGTTTTGTTAAAAGAGTATTGGCTCTAAAAATACCTTGATAAAAATCGCTCCAATAACTAACAGCCATATTAGATTCGCTTATGGTATAGTTAGAAAATGCTTGTAATTGTGAACCATCTGCTGAGCTACCACCACCTGCGTAGTGATCATCAGAACCAGAGTTCATTAAAATAATCATGTTTTCGAATCCTCTAGATTGTTTTCCTATCACATCATAAACAGCCACTAAACCAGAATAAGCTTCAAATTCGTTGGTGTAATAATTGTCTTCTAGAGACGTACCTTTAGGTTCTACTTCTAAAAAATCTTTGTTACAAGATGTGATTAAAAGAGTTACCATTAACCCAAAGTATATGTTTTTAATATTTATTAGTTTTTTCATATCTCAATAATGTTTTTTAAAATTGTAAGTTAATTCCAATTTGATTTGTTTTTGCTTGAGGATAATATCCACGATCAATACCAAAAACACCACCTCCAATTTCAGGATCGTAACCGCTGTACTTTGTAAAAGTGAACAAGTTTTCGGCAGTGAAATAAATTCGAAGTTTATCAATATGATACTTACTTACTATTTTTGAAGGAACTGTATATCCTACTTGTATGGTTTTAAATCTTAAATAATCACCATCTTCAAGATAGAAATCAGAAGGATTAGAGAAGTTGTTGTTAGAGTCGTTAGAAGTTAGTCTAGGAAAGCTATTAGAAGTTCCTTCTCCTACCCATCTACCCAATGCTGTTGTTTGATAATTAGCATTTTCTATGTCTAATCTTCTTAAACCTTGGAAAATTTTATTACCACTAGCTCCTTGTGCAAATACCATGAAATCGAAGTTTTTGTAATCCATATTTAGTGTAATACCAAAAGTGAATTTAGGAATAGAGCTTCCTAAAAAAGTTCTATCATCGGCATCAATATTTCCATCATCATCTAAATCTTTCCATTTAAAATCTCCAGGTCTTGCATTTGGCTGAATAACTGTTCCAGATGAGTTTACATAGGCATCAATTTCTGCTTGGTTTTGAAAAATTCCATTTGTTTTAAAACCGTAAAATGAATTTACTGCTTGTCCTACTTGTGTTCTTGTAATAGGGTAGGTGCTAGATTGTATGCTTTCTCCACCCGATAGAAAATCAACACCATTTCCTAAAAAAGTAACTTCGTTTTCTAGGTAAGAAACATTTCCATTTAAAGAAAAGTTAACCTCATTAAATTGTTTGTTGTAGCCTACCTCTAAGTCAATCCCTGTGTTTTTCATGTCTGCAACATTTCCTGTAGGACTACCAACAGCACCTACATATCCAGGAATGGTTACACTTTGTAAAATACCAGTAGTTTCTTTCTTATACCAATCAAAAGCGACGTTGAATCTTTGAAACAATCTACTATCAAAACCAATGTTAAGTTGGCTAGTTTCTTCCCATTTTAAATCTGGGTTAGAAGGAGCATCGGGACTACTACCAATAGTAACAGAACCAGTGGTTCCTATAGTATAGTCTCTTCCTCCACCAACAGTTGATAGATATTGGAAATCACCAATATTATCGTTTCCTGTAACACCGTAACCTCCTCTTATTTTTAATTGATTGATGACCTCGTTATCTTTCCAAAATTCTTCTTTTGATGGCACCCAACCAGCAGAAAAAGAAGGGAAATATCCATATTTATTATTGGTTCCAAATCTTGAAGAACCATCTCTTCTAATAATAGCTGTTAATAAATATTTTTCATCAAAATTATACGTCAACCTAGAGAATAAAGAAGTTACCCTGTGTTCTACACCAGTTGAGGCAGAGGCATTAATTTGATCAGTTGCCACACTATAGTTAAAAGAAGCATCTTTGTAACTATCTACAGGAATATTGTAATAGGTTACTGTTTCACCACTTGTAATATTATCAACATATGCACCTTGACCTAATAAAATATTAAAGTTGTGTTTGTTGATGCTTTTTGCATAAGATACGATGTTTTCAATATTCCATCCAAAGCCTTTATTGGTTCCTCTAGATATGTTATTTTGTGTAACAATAGATGAAGCGTTTAAATAAGATACTGGAGTGTAATTTTGATAACCCCAGTAGGCTAGTTTAGCTCCTAAAGTCGATCTAAAAGTTAATCCTTTGATTGGCTCATACTCTACATAAGCGTTTCCTACAAAATTATCAGACCAGCTAGAATTTCCTAAAAGAGTTTGTTGATAGGCTAGGGGATTAGATATTTCTTGGGCTACTAAACTAGAAATACCATAAGGATTTCCGTTAGCATCTCTAAAAGCTCCATTATTGGTATAAGGTGCAAGTGATGCTTTTGTAGGATCTGTTTCTACGGTAGGAGTTAAAGGATCTAAGTTGATGGCAGAAGCTAATGGTCCTCCAAATTCACTATTAGTGTTTCCAATCCCTTTGTTTTTCTCGTTAGAGAATCCTATTGTTTGACCAAATCTTAATTTGTCCGAAATATTGTGTGTTGAGTTTAATCTAATGTTTTTTCTAGTGTATTTAGAAATTTCACTCAATACAATCCCTTCTTGATCTGTATATCCAAAAGAAGCATAGTATTTAGAAACATCATTACCTCCGCTTAAGCTTAATTCGTGACTTGTTCTTTGAGCGTTATTGTTAAAAATTTCTGATTGCCAATCTGTTCCTTCTCCGTAAGATTGAGGGTTAGAAAATAGAATTGAACCTCCACCATTAACAGATTTTTCGTTGAGTAATGTGGTGTATTGTGTTGCATTTAATAAATCTAGTTTTTTGGCAGCAGAAGAAACCCCAGTATACCCGTTGTAATTAATACTTAATTTCCCGGATTTTCCTTTTTTAGTGGTAATAAGTATTACTCCTGTTGCTGCTCTTGCACCGTAAATGGCTTGAGAGGCAGCATCTTTTAATACTTCAACAGATGCAATGTCTGATTGGTTTAAATATCCAATTCCTCCAGCATCTACAACAACACCATCAACTACCCAAAGAGGTTCATTACTTCCTAAGGTAGTAATTCCTCTTATTCTAACAGTAGAAGAAGATCCAGGTTGACCAGAATTAGAAGCAATAGTTACCCCAGATACTCTACCTTGTAGCGTTTGTTCTACCCTTGTAATAGGCAAATCTTCTAGTTCACTTTCTTTAACTCCAGAAATAGCTCCAGTAACCACACTTTTTTTCTGGGTTCCGTAACCAACAACAACAACTTCCTCTAGTTGGGCAAGGTCTTGTTTTAAGATGATTTTTAAATTTGAATTACTTCCAATTACTACATTTTGAGTTGTATAACCAATATAGCTAAATGTTAAAGTAGCTCCTTTTTTTACATTATTGATGATGAAGTTACCATCAAAATCTGTGATTACACCTTTGTTGGTGCCTTTTTCAATGATGTTTGCTCCTGGAATAGGAAATCCCGTGTCGTCTGTAACATTTCCGCTTACAGATATTTCTTGTGCAAAAGCAGCAAAAGACATTATCATAAATAAAATTGTTAACGACTTAAATTTCGAAAAATGTTTTTTCATATTTAGTTTGATTTTAAGTTCAGTGATTATTAAATCGGTCCTATGATTTGACGATAAGACAAATTCAATAATTATGATACAAACTAAGCCAAGAAAAGTCTTTGGTACAACTAGAAGTAGGTAATTGGTAGTTGTATTGAGTTTTTTATTTTCTTAAAAACCTATTTTTTAGTAAGTTATGATTTTTTTAGAAAATAAAATAGTAGTTGTGGTGTGATATAAATGTGAGTTTTATTTCGGTTTTTTGTTTTTAAATATGAGAAATATATAATTAAGTAGCTTTTGATTTGGGAATAATTTTGTTTTAAGGTATTTTTTTAACCATATTCTCAAATTCATCTCTGTTGATTGCTCCGTTTCTATTCTTAACACGGTAGTTGTAAATGGTGTTTACGGAGTATCTAAGTATTTTAGAGATTTTAGAACTATTTGTTATTCCTAATCTTATTAAGGCATAAATTCGTAATTCAGTATTTAATAATTCTCCTTTTTTAACCACAATTTTTTTGTCATCTTTTAACAAGGCATTCATGTCTTGAACAAAATTTGGATAAATATGTAAAAAAGATTCGTCAAAATTTGAGTAAAATAATTTTAACTCACTTTCAATAACTTGTTTTGATTTGGTGAATTCAAGTAAGGCATTTGTTTTGTTTGTTGTTAAATGTTTGACCACCATTTTTCTATATACATCAAGTTTGTTGATGTATTCAGAATAAAGGTTTAAAAACGTACCAATGTATTGTTCTTTAATTCTATCAGAAGCAGACAACTCCTCATAAAGTCTTTTTAAATCTTTATTGGTGTAGCTTAATTGATTATTTAAATCTTTCAATTGATTATTGGCAGATTTTAATTTATTACGGGCAATTTTTAATTTTTTAAATTGATCAAAAATATAAAACAACAATCCTATAAGAATAACAAACAATACACTAATAAAAATAAGCGACTGTTTAAGTTTTGTTTTTTGTATGGTACTTTGTTTTTCGTAAGATTTGGAAATTAGAGGAAGAATGTTAGAAATGTTTAAAAAACGAAGCTGTGAGTTGTAAAATTTAGCATCATCAAAAGAAAAACTGATGTATTTATGAGCTTTATCTACATAGCCTTCTTCAAAAAGAATTACAGCTAGAGTTGTTAATGATGCATTGTCTTTTACAGATGCCTTGATATCTGAAATGGCAGATAAAATCAAGTATTTTTTTTGATCGGTTCTCTCATTAAGATAATCATAATACGTATAAGATCTTTCAAAAGCAATCATAGAGTAGTCACGTGTTCCTAATTTTACTTGTGACAATCTTTTGGTATTTAATTCTAGGGCTTTTACATACTCCTTTTTATCTCTATAATGTTCTTCCGCCAACGCTAAAGCGTGTAATGAGTTTGGGTTGAGTTTAGCAATTTCTATATTAAGTGAATCTTTATAGGCTTGAAACAGATTAACATATTTTTGCTTTGTGGTTTTAACTATAGAATAGTAATTAAGTTCAGAATAACATCTTTGGTAATTAAAATAATACTCTTGTAATAACTCCCTGGGAATGTTAGCTCTATAAATTTCATTCAGTACATCTATAGATTCTTTAAATCGACCAGACATGGCTAATAATTTAGCTAGTTTTAATGATGATTCTTTACTAAAATAGTTATTGTTTAATTTTTCAGAAATGGATATGTTTTCTTCTATATAAAAGAGAGCGTTATCAAAACTGTAATATTCGTATTCTAATATAATTTTGTTGTTGATGAAATACTGATTTTCGAGGGTAATATTGTTGTCAGATTTTAACTTTTTTAAATTATCAATACGTTGTTCTTTTAAGTTATCGTATTTTTTTTGATTTAGCATTTCTTCTTCTAATACTATTAATAATGAATCTAGTTCATTATTTGCATGTATCGAATTAGAGAAAATAGATAAAAAAAAGAGTGTAAAAAAGATAGATGTTTTAGCCATAAGAAAAAGATACGTAGAAAAAAATCTAATTAGAAATACAAATTTAGGAGTTTATGACGAATAAAAATGTTGATATTTTAGGAATTGTCTAAGGAATCTTAATTTATTAAGGCTTTCTATTTAAAATAATTAATAACATCCATGTGTCATTATTTTTTATGTGAGTTTTGTTATTGTGAGTGTTTATAAGAATTTTAATTTTCAAAAAATTATCTGCTTTTAGAATTAAACAAATACATGATTCTTTTTAAAAAGCGGAAAGGCAAATTTTTTTGAATTGATTTTTTCTGAAAGTAGATTGATAGTCAAAAGGTTGTGCTTAATTAAGGTGTTTAAATACATTTGTTAAAATCTATATTTAGATGCCTTTATCTCAATAATTAGACCTAGCTTTGCACGAAATATAGAAAGTACTAGAATGAAACGTATCAACGAATATAAAAAGTTATTCAATGTCCAAGGGGCTATTGATTTGAAAGAAATAAAAACAACCTACAGAGGGTTGGTGAAAAAATATCATCCAGACAAGTTTCAAGACGAACAAGAGAAGGAAGAAGCAGGAGAAATTAGTCTGAAAATTATTGATGGTTACCATTTTTTAGTAAGCATTGCTCCAGAAACTAAAGAGGCTAATTTAGAAGCTTACACCAAAACAATTAAAGAATCTTATATAGAGGATTTTAAGCACAAAAGTATGTTGATGGAAATTACCTTTTCTGATGGTAATGTCTATGAATATTTTGGTGTGAATAAAGCATTGTACACTAAGTTCTTAAACACGCCACAAAGAGCAAACTTTGCAAGAAGAAAAATATTCAATTCGTTTATTTACAGAAAAGCAATGAAAGCATCAGAATTGGTGTAAACAAGCTTAAAATTATACAAAACCCCACTTTTAATACATTAAAAGTGGGGTTTTTTGTGCTAAACAATTAAAGATTCAGTTACTTGTTGAATCTCTAGTTTAGTTATGAATTTTTTTATGATGAGATTTTTTTTTCTTTTTTTTCGTCATGTTTTTCTCAAAAGTAATCAACAATGAAGGAAGTAAAATCAAATTAGAAATCATAGCAAATAATAAGGTAATAGAAACCAAACCTCCTAAAGCTTTGGTTCCTCCAAAACTGGAAATTACAAAAACCAAAAATCCAAAGAACAGCACAATAGAAGTGTAAAACATACTGATTCCTGTCTCTCGTAAAGCTTTGTAAACAGAAGTTTTTACATTTCCTTTGCTAGCCATTAATTCTTGTCTGTATTTGGCTAAAAAGTGAATGGTATCATCTACAGAAATTCCAAAAGCAATACTAAAAACCAAGATAGTTGAAGGTTTTAGAGGGATTCCTAAATAGCCCATCAATCCAGAAGTTAAGATAAGTGGAAAGATGTTTGGAATTAACGAGATTAAAATCATTTTGTAATTTTTGAACAAACCTCCAATGAATAGTGCAATTAACAAAATGGCCAATCCTAAAGAAATGATTAGGTTGTGAATTAAATAATTGGTTCCTTTTACAAACACCAATGCTTTTCCTGTCAATGTAACATCGTACTGGTTTTTAGGAAAATTTTTATCAATAATAACCTGCAATTCTTCTTGAATCTGTTCCATGCGTTCTGTACCAATATCTTTCATAAAAGTGGTAATACGCGTGTGTTGTCCTGTTTTATCAACCATGTTAGCCAGAGAAGATGTGTTTCCTCCTGAATTTTTTGCGTAAGCTAGAATGAAGTTTTTTTCTTGTGATGTAGGTAAGGAATAAAACTTAGGGTTTCCGTTGTAAAAAGCTTGTTTAGAGTATTTTACAATGTTATTGATAGAGATAGGCTTAGAGAGTTCTGGTATTTTGTTTATTTCGGATTCTAGTTTATCAATACGCTTAAGAGTGCTTAAGTTCATTACTCCTTTGTTCTTTTTAGTATCTACTAAAATTTCAAGCGGTAAAATTCCCCCAAATTCATTTTCAAAAAAGACGATATCTTTAAAAAATTGCGTTTTTTTAGACATGTCTTCAATCAGACTTCCAGAAACTTTTATACGATTTGCACCAATACCAGCAATAACAATCAAACTAAAAGCAACTACGTAAACGTAAGGTTTTTTGTTACGAATAATTTTTGCCATTCCGTTAACAATACCATCAGCCCATTTTTTTTCCAAGTGTTTTAGGTGTTTGGGTTTGGGTAATGGCATAAAACTATAAAGAACAGGAATCAAACAAAGAGAGATGACAAAAATTCCCATAATATTGATTGAAGCAATGATACCAAATTCTTTTAAAATAGTACTCTTGGTAAAAATAAAGGTAGCAAAACCAGCAGCAGTAGTTATATTGGTCATTAAAGTTGCGTTTCCAACTTTGGTAATAACCCTTTGCAGAGATTTTGCTTTGTTACCGTGTTTGTGAACTTCTTGTTGGTATTTGTGAATCAGGAAAATAGCATTGGGTACTCCAATAACAATAATTAAAGGAGGAATCAATGCAGTAAGAATAGAAATTTTAAACCCTAACAATCCCATAAAACCAAAAGACCATAAAACACCAATAATAACGACAGATAGCGTAATTACAGTAGCTCTAACAGATCTGAAAAACAAAAAGAAGATAAAACCCGTAACACCCAAACCAAGAATAACAAACATTCCCATTTCAGATTTTACACTCGCCGCATTCATACTACGCACGTAGGGCATTCCTGAAACCCTAACTTGTAAATTATTTTCTTTGTCAAACTTTTTTATAAGTGGATTGAAAACGTTTTTAACAAAGTCAGAGCGCACTTTGGTGTTTACAATAATTTTATCAATATAAACAATGGTTTGAACCGTTCCCGTTTCTTTGTTAAAAAGGATGTTGTCATAAAATGGCAGGTTGTTAAAAATATGATCTTTAATACTGTCTATTTCATGCTTGTTGAAGTTTTTTTTATGGAAAGAAGATTTTAGTTCAAACTTTTGTTCTTCTATATTTTTTTGAAGCTCTTGTATGTTGCTAAAAGAAATAACCCCTTCAATAATTTTTTTATAGTTAGAAATGGAATCAGCCAAAGCCAACCAATTGTTAAATTTTTTTGGATTTGAAAATAATGTAGAATCTTTAACAGCTAAAACAACAATATTCCCTTCTTCACCAAAAATGGATAAGAATTTATTGTATTCAATATTGGCAGGATTGTCTTCTGGTAATAAGTTTGCTTCTGTGTAAGAGAACTTGACATTTTTAAATTGTGATGCCAAAAGACCTGTGATGACAGCAATAATAATGATGGTTGCTACTCGGTGTGTTAGAATGGTTCTAGCAACGGTATTCCAAAATTTCATAAGTTAAATATGATTGAATGAGAGGTGTAAAATTAGATAAAAAAAGCCATCTAATTAGGTAACAGTGTACTTTATTAGATGGCTCTATGTATTTTTAAATTGAGAGTAGTAATTATATTTTCATGATTTCTGTATCTTTTACAGCATACAATTCATCCACTTTCTTAATATATGTATCTGTCAATTGTTGAATGTCAGCTTCAGCAGCTTTTTTCTCATCGTCAGAAATATCAGCTTTTTTAACATCGTTGTTTGAATCACGTCTGATGTTACGAACACTAATTTTTGCATGTTCAGCTTCTGCTTTTGCTTGTTTAGAAAGTTCTTTACGTCTTTCCTCTGTCAAAGCAGGTACGTTGATCATAATCAAATCTCCGTTGTTCATTGGGTTGAAACCTAGGTTTGATACAATAATTCCTTTTTCAATTACAGGAATCATAGACTTTTCCCAAGGCTGAACCGTAATGGTTTGAGCATCTGCAGTACTTACATTTGCTACTTGGCTTAATGGCGTTAAAGATCCATAATAATCCACCATTACACTTCCTAGCATGGCAGGGCTAGCCTTACCTGCTCTAATATTTCCAAATTCTTTCACCAAATGAGTGATGGCAGCTTCCATTCCCTCTTTGGTTGTGTCAATAATAAATATAACCTCTTCGTTCATTATTAATATTATTTATCTGTAACTATTGTTCCTATGTTCTCTCCTGTAATTAATTTTTGAAGATTTCCTTTCGTATTCATATCAAAAACTAAAATAGGTAAATTATTTTCTTCACTTAAGGTAAAAGCTGTAGAATCCATAATTTTCAAACCTTTGCTCAACACATCTTTGTAAGTGATGGTGTCAAATTTTGTTGCAGTCGGGTCTTTTTCAGGATCTGCAGAGTAGATTCCATCTACACGAGTTCCTTTTAAAATAACATCAGCCTGTATTTCTATAGCTCTTAAAACAGAAGCAGTATCTGTTGTAAAATAAGGATTTCCTGTTCCAGCACCAAAAATAACCACTCTTCCTTTTTCCAAGTGTCTTACAGCTCTACGCTTGATAAATGGTTCAGCAATTTCTTCCATTTTGATGGCAGTTAATAGCCTTGTTGGAACTCCTTGAGCTTCAATAGCACTTTGTAATGCCATTCCGTTGATACAAGTTGCTAACATTCCCATATAATCTCCTTGCACACGATCCATTCCTTGTGCAGCACCAGAAATTCCTCTAAAAATGTTTCCTCCTCCTATAACAATTGCAATTTCTAATCCGGTATCTACGGCAGCTTTTACCTCTTCGGCATATTCTTCTAAACGTTTAGGATCAATACCATATTGATTGTCTCCCATTAAAGCTTCTCCACTTAATTTTAAAAGTATTCTTTTGTATTGCATAGTTATTGATTAGGTAGTGCAAATATAAAATTTTAGATGAATATTTATACTTTGCTAGGTTTGTTTCTTGTTTTTATTCCAAAAAAAACCTCTCAAGTTATTGAGAGGTTTTTGATATTTTATAAGGAAAATTATCCTAGTGTTACTCTTGAGAAGCTAGTTACTTCTACATCAAAAGAAGAAACGTAATCTGCAACAGTTTTCTTTTCGTCTTTGATAAAGTTTTGATCCAATAAACATTGTTCTTGATCTAAAGTAGTATTGTCAGAAATAAATCTTTCAATTTTTCCTGGCAAAATTCTATCCCAAATTTTTTCTGGTTTACCTTCTGCAGCCAACTCGGCTTTTGCATCAGCTTCTGCTTTTGCTAAAACTTCCTCAGTCAATTGAGACATAGAAATGTATTGAGGAACATTTTTCAATGTTTTACCCAATCTTCCTAACTCAATATTATCTTTTTCGATAACAGCAATTCTAGCTTCGGTTTCAGCAGCTACAAATGAAGGTTCAAAGTCTTTGTAAGATAGTGTGGTAGCACCCATAGAAGCAACTTGCATTGCAACATCTCTAGACAATTCATCTGCTTTGTCAAATGCTTTAGACAAACCAACTAAAGAAGCAATTTTGTTTCCAACGTGAATGTAAGATCCAACAAAAGGAGCCTCAACTCTAGAGAAATCATTGATTTCTAATTTTTCACCTACAACACCAGTTTGCTCAACTAATTTCTCTGCAACAGAAACACCCTCAAACTCAGAAGCTAAAAATTCTTCTTTTGTTTTAAAGTTCAATGCATGTACAGCTAATTTTTTAGCCAAAGCAACAAAATCATCGTTTTTACCAACAAAATCAGTTTCACATCCTAATACGATAGAAACTCCTGCAGTTTTGTCTTCGTTTACAACAGCAATAGCAGCACCTTCGCTAGACTCACGGTCAGCTCTCTTTGCAGCCATTTTTTGCCCTCTCTTACGTAATACGTCAACTGCTTTGTCAAAATCTCCTTCAGCTTCAATCAAAGCTTTTTTACAGTCCATCATTCCAGCTCCTGATGATTTTCTTAGTTTCATCACGTCAGCTGCCTTAATATCTGCCATAGTATTGTGTTTTAATTATTTTTAAAAAAATGAACGGTACAAAATTATAAAAGTTTTGTACCGTTGCATGTTAAATTTGTGTGATTATTTTGCTTCTTCTACAGGAGCTACAGTTGTAGGAGCTACAACTTCTTCTTTACCTGATTTTCTTTCGCTCAACCCTTTAGCTACAGCTTCAGTAGTTAAGGTTAAGATTTTATCGATAGATTTAGAAGCATCATCGTTAGACGGGATTACAAAATCAATATCACTAGGATCAGAGTTTGTATCTACCATAGCAAAAACAGGAATGTTTAATTTCTTAGCTTCTGCAACAGCAATGTGTTCTTTTTTAACATCAATAATGAACAAAGCTCCTGGCAAACGTGTCATGTCAGAGATAGAACCTAAGTTCTTTTCTAATTTAGCACGTTGACGATCGATTTGTAACTTTTCTCTTTTTGACAATGCATCAAAAGAACCGTCAGTCTTCATTCTATCAATTTGAGACATTTTTTTAACTGCCTTACGGATAGTTACAAAGTTAGTCAACATTCCCCCAGGCCATCTTTCAGTGATGTAAGGCATGTTTACAGCCGCTGCTTTTTCAGAAACGATGTCTTTTGCTTGTTTTTTTGTTGCAACAAATAAGATTTTTCTTCCTGATGCAGCAATTTTTTCTAAAGCAACAGATGCTTCGTCAATTTTAGCTGAAGTTTTGTACAAATCAATGATGTGTACTCCATTACGTTCTGTGTAGATGTAAGGAGCCATACTTGGATTCCACTTTCTAGTTAAGTGTCCAAAGTGTACACCAGCTTCTAATAATTCTTGAATATTTGCCATAATATGGATATTGTTTAGATGTTAGCAATAGCGGAGTAGTTCTGTGTAGAAGTCTCTACTATTTTTGCTAAACAATCGATTAATTTTAATTTTAAATAAATGTGTAAGATTAACGTTTCGAGAATTGGAACTTCTTACGTGCTTTCTTCTGACCAAATTTCTTACGTTCAACCATTCTAGGGTCACGAGTTAACAATCCTTCTGGTTTTAAGATCAATCTATTTTCAGGGTCTAATGCACACAATGCTCTAGAAATAGCCAAACGGATCGCTTCTGCTTGTCCTGTTACACCACCTCCAAATACATTTACTGTAATGTCAAAAGATTCTAAATTTTCAGTCAATAACAATGCTTGTTTTGCTTTGTATTGTAATGTTCCTGTAGTAAAGTATTTTGCTAATTCTCTACCATTGATAGTCATGTTTCCTGTACCTTCAGAAACATATACTCTTGCTACGGCAGTTTTACGTCTACCAATTTTGTGAATAGTTTCCATATTATAATAGGTCGTTTAAGTTAATAGCTGTTGGTTGTTGTGCTTCTTGAGCGTGCTCAACACCAGCATAAACATATAAGTTTCTGTAAAGAGCGCTTCCTAATTTGTTTTTAGGTAACATTCCTTTTACTGCCTTTTCGATCAATCTTGTAGGATCTTTCTCAAACATTTCTGTTGCAGATAAACTTCTTTGACCTCCTGGATATCCTGTGTGACGGATATAAGCCTTGTCAGACCATTTTTTTCCAGATAATTGAATTTTTTCAGCGTTGATAATAACAACGTTGTCTCCACAATCTACGTGAGGAGTGTAACTTGGTTTGTACTTACCTCTAATCAATTTTGCAACGATAGAAGCTAAACGACCCAATGTTTGTCCGTCCGCATCAACTAGTACCCACTGCTTGTCAGCAGTCGCTTTGTTAGCTGATACTGTTTTGTAACTTAATGTGTTCATTTACACCAGTTTTTGTAATAATTAAACAATAATTCTTCTTGGATTCTCCAAGGGATTGCAAAAGTATTAATTATTATTTATTTAGCAATTTATTTTTTGTGTTTATTTAGTTTTATATTGACTGTTGTTCCTTTAGGTTTGTTTTGATTATCAGCTAAATCAACTATTTCTATAGTATTTGGTGTACCGTATAGGTTGTATAATCTATCTTGAATAAGTTTAATGCCTAATGATTTGTTTTGTGTAATTTTTCCTTCTTGTAATTCTTTGCTTTTTTTTCTGCCAATACCATTATCATCAATCTTAATTTTTATGGAATTATTTGTAGCTGTAATATAAATATCAATTTGTTTATCACCTTCTTTGGTAGCCAATCCGTGCCAAATAGCATTTTCTACAAAAGGTTGAAGTATTAAAGAAGGAACTTTTATTTGTGTTGAGTTGATTGACGAATCTATTGATATATTTGTGTGTACAGGTGTTGTTAATCTAGTGTTTTCAATATCAATATAAAGTTGTATAATTTCTAATTCTTCTTCTAAAGAGATATAATCTAAGGAAGAAACTTCTAGTATCTTTCTAATCAATCTGGCAAAACGATCTAAGTATTTACTGGCTTTATTAGTATCGTTTTTGTTGATATATAATTTTATAGAGTTTAAAGCATTGAAAATAAAATGTGGTTTTATTTGACTTTTTAATGCGGTGAGTTTTAAACTTTCAACTTCTTTTTGGAGTTTAATTTGTTTGTCTAATACTTTTATTTTTTCTCTAAGTTCATCGTAGGCAATTTTTTTCAACAGTTTATTTTCCTCTAGCTTTAAAATCAATTTGTTTTGTGTATTGCTTTTTTCCAAAGCCATTAGTTTTTGTTTTAAACCTAGTGCTAAAGAAAAACACAGGTTTTCTAACAGTATTCCAATATAAAATATAAAAAAACCAACAGTAGCTGTATTTGTTAATGCTCCAAAATCAATAATTAAAATGGCAAATAGAGATCCTATAAATAAAAATGAACATCCACATAAAATATAATATTTGGTGTCTTCTTTTACTTTAGCAGTTAAATAAAAACCCCAAAGAGTGATAAGTACAATTATTTTGGTGTAATATGTTGTATAAATAAAGTTTAGTAATTCGTTTGTATGGGTAATAACGGTATAGGTAAATAAAGCGATTCCAATGAAAAACAAACTAATGAGTAGCATTAATAAAATTTTATTTTGCTTGGGATAGTGTTTTTGGAAGTTTAAAAAATACAGTACAAAATAAAAGTAAATGATATTGTATATCCATACCCAAAATTGATGTGTGAGTTTTAAAAATGAAATTCCTTTTGGTGGAATAATATTTATGAAACTGTTTTCTGGATAGATAACATAGGCAATAAGCAATAAAAAAGTATATAAAGAATAATATAAATAGGACTTGTTTTTTTGTTGGAAGTATAAAAGGAAGTGATAAAGACTTAAAATAAAGATAACTCCTAAAATAAATAAAAGAAAACCGTTTTGGTGTGGAGATGTAAATAGTGTAATAAAACAGGTTTCCATATGCCCTATATTTTGGTTAATAAAATGCTTTTATAGGTTTTGGATACAGGGATATTGATATTGTTTTTTAAAATGATAAAATTATCAGCCACAACAAAACTTTTAATTTTTTGAATATTTATGATGTAAGAATTATGAACCCTTAAAAAAAGGTGATTGGGCAATAACTCTTCGATTTCTTTTATTTTTTTAGTTAAATAAAGTGTTTCTTTATTGGAAAGAAACACTTTAGAATAATTTCCGTCAGAAATAACATGACTAATTTCATTTGGCTCAAAAAACATCAATTTACCGTTGTTTTTAAAAGCTATTTTTTTAGGACTAGCAAGCTCATTAAGAGCAAGAAGTATAGAGCTTGCGTTTTTTTGAGAAGTTAAAAATTTTGAATTTATTTTTTCAACCGTAACAGCTAGTTCTTCGCTATTTATGGGTTTTAACAAATAATCTATAGCATTGTGTTTAAATGCTTTAATAGCATAATTGTTATAGGCGGTTGTTATTACAATGTCAAAGTTTTGAAGGTCTACTTCTTGTAGTAATTGAAACCCATTCATAAAAGGCATTTCAATATCTAAAAACACCAAATCAACAATGTTGTTGTTCAGGTAATTTAATGCTTCTTTGGCGTTAAGAAATGTTTTTAAAATGTGAATGGTTTTGTGTATTTCCAATTCAATCACAAGGTTTTCTATAGCGTTAGGCTCATCATCAATTACAATACATTTAATCATTTTTCTAAGATACCTTTTTTATGAGTGTATCGTAATATTCAATTATACACTTTATAGTGCCATCTATACAATATACTTTGCGGCTTTATATTTATAAAAATATTTTTATAGTCCTAATTAAATATAAAACTATGAAAACAAAATTACTTGTAATAATTATACTATTTATTAGTCAACAAAATTTTGCTCAATGGGCACAAGTTGGTAATGATATTGATGGGGATGCAGCCTATGATTATTCAGCGAATTCTGACCAATTGTCTATCTCTGGAGATGGAAGCATAGTGGCTATAAGTGCTCCTGATAATGATGTTAATGGAGGTACCTCTGGAAAAGTTAAGGTCTTTAAAAATGTTAATGATACATGGCAACAAATAGGCGGCGATTTAAACGGAGAGGCTATAGGAGATTATTTTGGGAGTGGAATAGACTTGTCTAAGAATGGAAATGTGCTTGCGGTTGGAATACCAGGTGCAGATGCTTTGGTGAATAATTCCGATAATGGAGAAATAAAAGTGTATATAAATTCAAATGACAGTTGGGTTCAGTTTGGAAGTACTATTAATGGTAATGGAATTGGTGGTAGTATTGGCTCTGATATAGCATTAAACGCAAACGGTTCTATTGTAGCAACCTGTCTGAGTAATACGATTAATATCTATTATTTTACAGGAGTTGATTGGAATTTAGCGCATGAAATTCATCTTAATGGTGAGAGGAATTTTTTAAATGGTGAATCTTTAGAGTTTAATGATGTTGGTGATGTTTTAATTGTTGGTAACAATCTGTATAATGGTGATAATGATGGAACAGAAGATGGAAGGGTAATGGTTTTTCAAAATATATCAGGAGTTTGGTCAATGAAAGGAAATTCAATCATAGGAGTTGATGAACAAGGTTATTTTGGATCTTCAGTTACAATAAGTGGTGATGGTAATATGATTGCTTTTGGTTCGCCGTATAGTGAGGTAGGTGGTAATATAGAAGCAGGTTTTGCTAGAGTTTATAAGTATGAATCTAATGATTGGGTACAGGTTGGTAATGATTTAACAGGTAAGGTTGAGAGTATAAATTTTGGGAGGTCTGTAAGTTTGAATACTGATGGTACAGCATTGGCTGTTGGTTCTAGTGGTAGGGGTGAGTTTGGTGCAAGTAGAGGAATTGCTCAAATTTATAATCTAGAAAATAACTCTTGGAATCAAATATCGTCAACAATTGTTGGAGAAGCTAGTAAAGATGATTTTGGGTCTTCTATTGCTTTAAGCGATAATGGTGCTATTGTTGCTGTTGGAGGTTCTTATAACGATGGAGGAGGTATTAATTCAGGTCATGTTAGGGTGTATAAAAATGATTTACTAACACTTTCTACAACAGAACATAACGTAGAAAAATTGGTGTTTGAGATTGTTAAAAGAAAGGTAGTTGCTAACCTAGAAAACGTTGAAATTCATGTGTTTAATGCATTAGGGCAACAAATAGCTAATGAAAACCTTAAAAAAGGAGTGTATATCTTGATGGCTAAAAATTCAGAAGGAAAAATACAGCGATCTAAAATAATTGTTAATTAACTTTTTTAGAATTATAAAAAAAACAGGGTTAGAACATTTTAAACCCTGTTTTTAAAACTTACACACTTTATGGCTTAGTGCCTAAGAGATGTTAGTGAGCATCTAACCAATTGTCTCCCATGTCAGTATCAACTACTAGAGGGACACTTAATTTATATGCATTTTCCATTTTAGAAACAATTAATGGTTTTAGCGTGTCAATTTCTTCTTTGTGCATGTCAAACACCAATTCATCATGTACTTGTAGCAACATTTTACTTTTGTAGTTTCCTTCTTCTAATGCTTGTTGAATGTCAATCATGGCTATTTTAATAATGTCGGCAGCAGTTCCTTGTATTGGAGCATTTACAGCATTTCGTTCATCAGCAGAACGAACAATAGCATTGGCAGAGTTGATGTTTTTTAAATATCTACGTCTGTCTAATAGTGTTTTTACATAGCCATTTTCTTTAGCAAAAGTTACCTGATTGGCCATGTATTTTTTTAAAGTAGGATACGTTTCGTAATAGGTATCTATCAATTCTTTAGATTCTTTTCTGCTCAAATTGGTTTGTTGGCTCAACCCAAAGGCAGAAACACCATATATAATTCCAAAATTCACCGTTTTGGCTTGACTACGTTGTTCACGGGTTACCTCTTCTAAAGGAACTCCAAAAACTTTGGCAGCAGTAGATTTGTGAATGTCATCTCCGTTTTGAAAAGAAGCTAGCATTTCAGGGTCTTTACTCAATTCAGCAATCAAACGCAATTCTATTTGAGAATAATCGGCAGCAAAAAGCACGTAATCTTCGTTTCTTTTGATGAATGCTTTACGAATTTGTTTTCCTCTTTCGGTTCGGATAGGAATGTTTTGTAAGTTTGGATTGTTAGAACTCAATCTACCTGTAGCAGCAGTTGCTTGACTGTAGGTGGTGTGTACTCTTTTTGTAATTGGGTGTACTTCGTTAGGTAGCGAATCTACATACGTATTTTTCAACTTTACCAATCCTCTATATTCTAATATTTTAGCAACTATTTCATGGTCTGTTGCCAATTTGCTTAAAATATCTTCTCCTGTAGCATACTGACCCGTTTTGGTTTTTTTTGGTTTTTCAATTAATTTCAAGTTTTCAAACAATACAATTCCTAATTGTTTAGGGGATGCAATGTTGAATTCTTCTCCAGCTAAGGAATGAATGTCTCTTTCTAAAGTTAATATGTCACTAGTAAGGTCTATAGATAGATTTTTTAAATAATCAACATCTAAATTGATTCCTTCTAATTCCATAGTAGCTAGTACTTTTAGTAAAGGGAGTTCAATGCGATCGTATAAGTTTTCAAGATTGTTCTGATTCAATTCTTTTCTAAATAAACTTTCTAATTGCAAACAAACATCAGATTGTTCACAACAATAAGGTGTGGTGATGTTCAAATCAACATCTACTAATTTTAACTTGTTTCTTCCTTTTCCAATCACGTTATCTTGATGTGTAACTTCGTATTTTAAATAAGTTTCAGACAGTACATCTAATTGGTGTCTCATGTCTGGATGCAACAAGTAATGAGCAAGACTAATGTCAAAAATAGGGCCTTTCAATTGAATGTTGTAATGAGCCAAATATTTGATATTGCTTTTTAGATCGTATGCAACCTTTTCAATGACTTCACTTTCAAAAAAAGGTCTCAAATCATTTAAAATTTCATTTTTATTTTCTGAAATAGGAATGTAGTAACCTGTGGTAGCTTCGTAAGAAAAACCAAACCCAATAATAGTGTCTACAAAATTTTCTCTTTCTGTAATTATTTCAAAAGCAACTTTGGTTTGTTTTGATAATTTTTTGATGAATAGTTGTCTTGCAATTGTAGTATTTAAATATTGATAAATAGGTTTATTGCTGGCAATGGTTTTGTATCCAAAAGAAGATGTAGTGGTGTTGGCATCGGGATTTCCAAACAAATCTAATTGACTGTCTGTTGTGTTGGCAGCCACAGTTTCTTTGGGAGCTTGTTGTGTAACTTCTGTAGAAGGAGTCATGTCAAATAATTTGTTGACCGCATCTGCAATTCTTCTAAATTCTAATTCTTGAAATATTTTGGTTGTTTGCTCTATATTAGGTTTGCATAAAGTGTAATCCTCTTCGTGATAGGTTACAGGGCAGTCTAAAATAATGGTTGCAAGTTGTTTGGATAATATTCCTAATTCTTTATTGTCTTCAATTTTTTCTTTCATTTTACCTTTTAGCTCATGAGTATTTGCCAAAAGGTTTTCCATAGAACCGTATTGTTTGATGAATTTTTTTGCTGTTTTGTCTCCAACTCCTGGAAGTCCAGGTATGTTGTCTGCAGCATCTCCCATCATTCCTAGGTAGTCAATTACTTGTAGCGGATTTTCTACCTCAAATTTTTCTTTTACTTTTTCTAAATCCCAGATTTCAATCCCGTTCCCCATTCGTGCGGGTTTGTACATAAAAATATTTTCAGAAACCAACTGAGCGTAATCTTTGTCTGGAGTTACCATATACACCTGACAACCTTCTTTTTCGGCTTGTTTGGCAATGGTTCCAATCAAGTCATCTGCTTCAAACCCTTCTTTTTCTATGATGGGGATATTCATAGCATTCAAAATTTCATGAATGTAAGGAATCGCTATTTTGATAGCTTCGGGTGTTTCTTGTCTGTTGGCTTTGTAAGCTTCAAAAGATTCTGTTCTAGAAACGGAGCCTCCTTTGTCAAAAGCAACGGCTAGCAATTCTGGTTTTTCTCTTTTGATAACGTCTAATAAAGAATTGGTAAAACCTAAAATAGCCGAAGTATCCATTCCTTTGGAGTTGATTCTTGGGTTTTTTATCAAAGCGTAATACCCTCTAAAAATTAAGGCAAATGCATCCAGTAAAAACAGTCTTTTTTGTGAAGCCATGAGTGAAATTTAATGTAGCGTAAATGTAGGCAAAAAGTGATGAAATTGAAACGAGCAGTGTTTGTTTTCGTTGGTTTTTGATCTTCTTTGTTAAGAAATCAGATGAAATACGTAAAAATATAGTTCTGTTTTTTTGTATAATTCGAAAAAAAGTTATATTGCATTGAAAAAGGAGTCATTACAAGAGAATAACAGTTTGATGTAGTGAATTTTAAAATAATTACATATGACTAAGTTTGGTGATTTGATCAAGGTTGACATTCCCGTTTTAATCGATTTTTATGCTCAATGGAGTGATGAAGAAGAAGAGCCGACTGGAATGGTTTTAAAAGACGTGGTTGCTGCTTTGGGAGACAAAGCAAAAGTCATTAAAATTGACATTCAGAAAAATGAAATTTTAGCCAGCGCTTTGAAGGTTAAGGCAAATCCTACTTTTGTGATCTACAAAAATGGAGAAATGAAATGGAGACATTCTGGAGAGCAAGATGCCAATACATTGATTAGTTTGGTACAGCAGTATGTTTAACCAATAGTTTTAAATTGATATCCTTTTTTGTGCAATTTAGCTAAGACCTTAGGGAGTGTTTCTTTTAGTCTAGGAAAAGCTTTTTTGCTGTCGTGAAAAACGATGATGCTTCCATTTTGTATATTTTTTAATACATTTTCAGTACATTCTTCAGTAGTTATTTTTGTGTCAAAATCAGCACTTAGTATTTCCCACATCACAATTTTATAGCCAAGAGTTCTCAGAGATTTGGATTGTTCTAAAGTGATTTTTCCATAAGGAGGTCTAAACAATTTAGAGCTAGTTTCTGGTATGAATTTTTCTGCTTTTAAAATATTATCAATGTATTTATTTGGTTTGCATCCCCATCCTTTTAGGTGGTTGAATGTATGATTGCCAATTTTGTGATGGCTGTCAAGCAAAAGTTTAAAAACATCAGGATGTTTTTGGATGTTGTCTCCAATACAAAAAAAAGTAGCTTTGGCGTTGTATTGTGCTAACAGTTGCACAACCCAAGGTGTTATTTCAGGAATTGGACCATCGTCAAATGTAAGGTATACTTCTTTACTAGTGGTGTTAAAAGCCCAAATCCATTTGTGAAAAATGGATTTGAGTAGTTTTGGAATTTTAATAGGATACGTTCTCATGGTGGAGATTAGTTCATCATATCTTCAAATAACTTGATATGTGCAATAAATTCATCTTCCACTTTTTTCTTGTATGTTTCGTCTTTTTCGTATTTATTAATATCGGCTGCTATGGTTTGATATAGTTTAAATTCAGTTTCAATTTCATCAAACAAATAATTGATGTTTGAACTGTTTAATTTGCTGAAATAAATTAATTTTTCTTGAAAAATATTGATGAGTACATCTGCTGCTTTTTGAGCTTTTTCAGGCTTATTAAGTAAGTAGTATTGCTCAGGAAAACCTAAACATACACCGTATTGCTCGTATTTTTCGATAGGCATTTTTTCGTAACTAAGGTCTAACATTTCTTCTGCCTTGTCTAGCTTTCCTTCGTTTATAAGAGCTTCTACCAATCTAGAAATATTATTTCTATAAGAAATAGAGTTTTTTCTAGATTCTGGGTCTAAATAAAAGTCTTCTCCGTGGTGACCAAAATCCCAGTTTTTAATTTGAGCGTAAAGTTTGTCAGTGTCAACTCTACCCATTCCTAAAATTCCGTATTTATTTTCGGTTTTTATAGGAACCAGTTGAAAAGCCAATCCGTCTAATTGCAAGTGATCTTTTAGCCATAAATATTCTTCGTCAGCATTAGATCCTCCTGTAAAATAAATAGGTCTTTCCCAGTTGTTGTTGGCTAAAATATCCAACATTAAAATTCTGTTTTTTGTCAAACCTCTATCGTCAACATCTAAATCCATATAGTCAACAATCAAATCAGCATCTTTTTGTTTTACAATTCCGTTTTTCAATACAGCTTGTTTGTCTACAGTCAATCTTAATTTGTTGGTAGGATAAAACTTCTCGTATTTTCCTTCAGAAATTTCAATGTATGTTTTTTTGTTAGAAACACTGATCCATTTCATAAAGTTGTGAATGTCCCATCGGTCTTTTACTTGTCCGGTATGGTAGGCTACGTCCAAAGTTCCAAATCGATATTGTTCGTGTGTTAATTGTGATGGAATAGGTGCGGCATCATAAGTTTTTCGCTTCATTTGATCAATGTACCAATCTGTAGCTAACAAACTTGTATTGATGATTTTAATGTCTGTTCTATAGCCTTCTACTTCTTGCATGTACCAAAGAGGAAAGGTGTCGTTATCACCAATAGTAAATAAGATGGCATTTTTATCACAGGAATCTAAATAGGCTTTTGCGTTAAAATAAGCAGTGTATTTGTTAGATCTGTCATGATCGTCCCAGTTTTGAGAAGCCATTAGAATAGGAGAGGCCAAAAGGCAAATAGTAGGAATGGCTACAGCAATTGCTTTGGATGATTTTAGGCTGTCTATTTTTTCAAAAATAGCATAAACTCCAAAACCGACCCACATGGCAAAAATGTAAAAAGATCCTACAATAGCATAATCTCGTTCTCTAGGCTCAAAAGGTCTAGGGTTGGTGTAAAATATAATTGCAAACCCTGTAAAAGCAAAGAACAATAATAGATTGTAAAAGTTTCTTTTGTCTTTGCTAGATTGGTAAAACAAACCAATCATACCTAATAAGAAAGGAATTCCGTAATATAAATTTCTTCCTTTGTTTTCTTTTACTTCGGTTGGTAAATTGTCTTGAGGAAGATCTAACATAAATTGGTCAAGTGGTTTGATTCCAGACAGCCAATTTCCGTTAAAAGGATCCATTCTCCCTTGTTCATCATTTTGTTTTCCGATAAAATTCCAAAACAAGTATCTAAAATACATGTACCCAAATTGGTATTTTACCATAAAGGTAATGTTTTGAGCAAATGTTGGTTTTTCTTGACTTTTAGAAGGGATTCCGGCAATGGATTTGTAATAAGGCTCAGAAGATGGCATTACCATTCTAGGAATAAAACCTTTGTGTTTGTCAGAGGTTTTTTCTCGTACTTTTTTGTAGTCGTTTACAATAATGTACTTACCACTCTCTTTGTCCATTTCATATTTTGGTTCTACATCTTCCATTATAGGTTCTCCATTAGCATCCAAAGCGGGTTGTCTGTCGTATTTAGAAGAGTAATAAGTATCGTAAAAAATATTAGAATCCCCGTACTGTTCACGATTGTAATACGCTAAAAGTTCTCTTGCGGATGAGGGATTATTTTCATTAATAGTTGTGTTTGTATTTGCTCTAATAGGAAGCATCAGCCAACAAGAAAAACCAATCATTACAAATAAGATGGATAAAAGAGCAGTGTTGGCTAAGTATTGTTTGTGATTTCTGGTGTAGTTCAATCCAAAATAAAAAGCAACAATAATAATAATTCCAGCAATGATTGTTCCTGTATGGAAAGGCAACCCTAAGTTGTTGATGAAAAACAACTCAGAAGCACTAAAGAATTTTAAGGTAAATGGAAAAAGGAACTTGAAGATAAAAATCAAGGTACCAATTGCAATCACATTGGCAATGATGAAATTTTTGATTGTGTATTTTTTATAATAATGGTTTAGGTAGATAAAAACGATAGAAGGAATTACCAAAAGAGATAAAATATGCACTCCAAAAGAAAGACCAATAACCAAAGAAATTAAAATCAACCATTTGTTTCCACGAGGTTCAGAAAAGGATTTTTCCCATTTCAAACCTAGCCAAAACAACAAAGCCATTAAAAAAGAAGACATGGCATACACTTCTGCTTCTACAGCACTAAACCAAAAACTATCAGAAAAAGTATATGTCAAACTTCCTACAAAAGCACTACCTAAAATAGCAATTCCTTTGTTTGTGGTTAGTTCGCTGTCTTTGATAGCTACTCTTTTGATCAGATTCGTCAAAGACCAAAACATGAATAGAATGGTAAAGGCACTTGCCAATCCAGACATAAAGTTTACCATATAAGCAACATTACTACTAGAACCGCTAAACATGGCAAAAAAGGCACCCAGCATTTGAAATAAAGGAGCACCTGGTGGGTGACCTACTTCTAGCTTCACAGAAGTTGAAATGTATTCCCCACAATCCCAAAAACTAACAGTGGGTTCTAAAGTAAGTGTGTACGTTATTAAAGAAGCGATAAAAACAATCCATCCAAGGATTATGTTCCATTTTTGATATGTGTTTTCTTTCATCTGAAGACTAAAGGCTAAATTTTAGTCACAAATTTAATTAAATATAAATGCTGTATGTCTAAATGGTTAAAAATGTTCTATGTTTTATGAGATTGTTATGGTGTTTTGTAAAGTAGTTTGTTGATATTCAATTGTTAGAAACAAACGTGTAAAAAAAAACGATTTTTTTTTGAAAAAAATTTTGCAGAATTGTAGATGTGCTGTATATTTGCAACCGCTAACGCACTGTCCCATGGTGTAATGGTAACACTCCGGTTTTTGGTACCGTCATTCAAGGTTCGAGTCCTTGTGGGACAACTTCAACCCCTTTTAATCGACTGATTATTAGGGGTTTTTCTTTTTAAACACTCTAACTTGCACAGTATCTGCACAGTAATACTTGCTTTAAAAAAAACAAAACAGGTAGTTGATTTTAATCAACTACCTGTTTTGTTTTAGTTTTTTTTTAAATTACACTTTGTAGAATACGTAAAATTGTTTTAAGTTGGCTTCTTTGTTGACCGTACACGGCAGCATTTTTTTTATTAATCTTACAACTTAAAAAATGAAATCAAAAAAAAATAATTCTTTAAAAAAAATAGAGGTAACCATTGTAGCTGTCGTAACTCCAGAAATGGAAATTTATGAAGAAAATAAAATACGTGCAAAGCTATATGAGAGCAGGCTATTGAAATCAAATAGAGTTAATCTTCTGACTTCATTTGATTAGAATGATACTCTGTTAACATTCTAAACGACATATTACCCTTAAACCTTTCGTAATTATCCATTATATATCCCAAAACTAGATTGTCTGGAATATTAGACAAAGCTTCTTTTATCTCTTTCAAACTCTCCTCTGCTTTAGCATCCAAAACACCAGGAGACTGTATGCTTTCTTTTTCTATTTGACTAATAACATCACTATATACTTCTTTTATTTTTTTCGCGGTGCTTCTATTAGGGAATCTATCCCCAGATTCCCATTTTTGAACACTAGGCACGGAAACATTTATTGACTCAGCAAACTCTCCTTGTGTCAACTTGGTCTTTAACCGTATTTTCTTTATTCCAATATTAGTAAAATCCATATTTTTTGTATTAGGGGGTTTAAAAAACTATACTAAAAAGTTGCAACACATACAAAATGTATGTATGTTTGCTTCCTATATGTACAAATATACATCAGCTATGTTTCCTATGCTAAAATTAAGAGAAGATTTAACAAAAAATAAACAATTGCTTATAGGTAAGAACTTGTTTATCAATGGTGTTGAGTACTTTACATTGAAAGATTTTGGAAATAAGATACTAGAATTCAATAAAGATCTATACCATACAGAAATAAGGTTGTCTCACTATCAAGAGCGTGATTCTTGGGAATCTGAGTCAATAAGCGGGCAACCAAAAGGATTTAAGGCATTATATGTTTATATCTACAAAAAAAGAAAAGCTTCTAAAACTAAAACATCCGACAGTGGTGCGGCTGCCTTTTATAAGGAGCACGGAACTAAAGGAGAATTTTAATAATACAAAAATAATATGAATTCAAAACTAAGCAACCTAAAAAGACTTTACTCGCAAATCGATAACAAAGGAGAATTCGTTCAGTTTGTTGCAGATGAATGTAAACTGTCTTACGGTCACGTACTTAATAGATGGTTTCAATCTAAATGGAAAATCCCAGAGGATCAACTTGATACTATGATTTCTTACGCTCAGAAATGGATTTTTAAGCAAACCGAACACAAAAGAAAAATACTACTAGAAACGGGGTTTTCTTTTAGTGAAAACGTAAATAATTAGAGCTTTTTCATAGCAATTTCCGTCCTGCTTAGGGGTAGGTGGGGCGGTTTTAAAACAAACACTTCAATTCAATGGATATAACAATAAAACTACCAGATGATTTTGCAGAAAAGGTTGCACAGAAGATAATTGAGCTTACAGAAGACTCAAAACCTGTAAGAACTAGACTTAAAATAAATAGAGATACAGATATTTCTATAGACTCTATAAAGCCTAATACATTTTATAATACTCAAGAAGCTTCGTGCCTTTTAGATAAAAGCCAAAGAACTATATCTAAGTATGTTTTAGACAACGTGTTGATTGGTACTAGAAACGGTAGATCTTGGTTAATTAAAGGAAGTGAAATTTTAAATTTTATAAACGGTGATGACGAATAAACTAAACAAGAAAGCTATTGGACTAGTAGCTAAAGGGTATACAGAATTAAACCCTACTACAGAATATAGACTTTGTAATGAGATTTTTATTGATTCTGAAAATAAGACTTTTTGGTTCACTACTAAAGAAACAGCAAAGCATACCAAGCAATTAGCAAACATTAAAACCTATTGTAAAAATGAGTAATAACAAAAACATGATTATAGCTACCGAAAGACAGGTAGATATTGCAAAAGCTTTTAAATACTCTATTGAGGAAGTTGCAGTAATTCAAAACACAGTCGCTAAAGGAACTAATGGAGTAGAACTGGGTTATTTCCTAAGCGTATGTAAATCTGTAGACCTTAATCCATTTAATAAGGAAATTTGGTGCTACAAAGACAATAAAAACAACATTATTATAATAACTGGACGTGACGGGTTTTTAACCAAAGCCCAAAGGTCACCACAGTATAATGGTATTAGAAGTTCTGAGGTTTGTGAGAAAGATGTTTTTAACCTAGATGTCGCCAACAACAAGATAACTCACAACATTACCGAATCAAGATCTAAAAGAGGAGCTATAATAGGAGCTTATGCTATTGCTTTTAGAAAAGACGGTGAACCAACAATTGAATGGGCTGATTTCGCTACTTACAACAAAGGTTCTTTCGTTTGGAAAAGTCATGATGCGGATATGATTAAAAAAGTAGCTGAATCACATGCGTTAAAAAAAGCGTTTGGTATGAGTAATCTACATTCTGAATATGACTTCAATACCTCTAGCGGTATAGCAGTTCCTGTAAACCAAGAGTCAACATCCAACGTAGATACAGGGCAGCAGAAAAAGGATGATTTAAGAGATAAGAAAACTATAGAAGTAACAGAAATGCCGTAATTATGAGTAGACAGAATCAATTTAGAAATCTAACTCCAGAGCAATCAGAAAATCACTTTAGTAATTTTCTGATAGATAGCTGTAGCTATTCAAAAGTAACCGCATTCGCTAGAAACGAAAAAGCTTTTGAAATGACATACATATATCGTATGCCTTTTAAAAGTTCCGCTTCAAACATAGCAGGTAAAGCCTATCACGAAGCATTGAAGTTTTATTTTGATGAAAAAAAATTAAACATAGATACAGATATTGTTGACTTACAAACAACAGCTTACAATTTCATAGAATCTGTACCCGCTAACGATTGGAAATTACAAGCAACCACCCCAACGATAGATAAATGTATAGAAAAAGCAACCAAAGATGTAAATGCTCTTTTATCATACTTTATTAAAGAAGTATCTATTTATGACTTTGTGGAAATTCTATACGTAGAAACCTACTTGAAGGAATTCTTAATTATCAACGGAGTTGATATCCCTATTCCTTTTTCTGGAATTATAGATTTAGTATTAAAAACAAGTGACGGAAAGATTGTTATTGTAGATCATAAATCTAAAAGCAAATATTCCAACGAAGACGAAATTGCTTTGTCGGTTGGTAAACAAGCAGTTACTTACTACAATTTACTATTTGAAGTATTTGGCATTAAGGCTGATGAAGTTTGGTTTGTTGAAAATAAAGCATCTAAAAACAGAGGTGGAGGACCTCAATTAGTGTGTTTTAAAATACCATTAGATAAAAACAACATCAAGTTATTTGAAGCATTATTGTACGAGCCATTAAGAAGAATGATACAAGCGGTTCAAGATCCAGACTACGTGTATTTAATGAATGAAGACGATAACTATGTAGACAAAGCTGAACTACATGCTTTTTGGGCTAAAACCATGATAGCTGAAGTTGATGATTTTATTGAAATTCCAGACGATAAAAAAGAGGTAATAGGGAAAAGACTTAAAAAAATTAGAGACTCTTCTATTACCAATGTATCTCCTACAGTAATTAAAAAATTCAGAGATCAAGCAAACAACTTTATACGATTTGATTTAAAAGACAAAAACATGACTAAAGAAGCAAAAATTGAATACCTATTAAAAACATTCAACACCTTAGTAGAAACAGCTCATAAAATAGAAGGATATGCTTATGACACCTTCTTACTAAGAACTTCTATGGGTACTAACATAGCAAGTGTTAAAAAATACAAATTAGACATCGCCAACGCTTTAGATGTTTCAAATGTTAGAATTCAATCAGATTTAGTAGTACACGAGAATGAATCTTTTGTAAGTATAGAAGTACCTAAAAAAAGAAATGCAGACCTGTTTTGGGATCCTAAATACCTATCGGAATACAAAATACCTATAGGACTAGATAATTTAGGAAACTTAATCTTTTGGGATTTAAAAAATCATTCAACACCTCATGTAATTACTTGTGGAGCCACTGGTTCTGGTAAATCAGCAGGTATATTTTCACAAATAGAATATATGTTGTTAGCAGGAATCAAAGACATTGTTATTCTTGATCCTAAAAACGAATTTTCTAAATACAAGAACACTCCAGGAATAGAAGTAATAGAAGACATAGAAGATATTGAAGCAATGATGGAATTGTTGGTTGATGAAATGAAAGAAAGAACTCAAAGCGGATATAAGAAATTTAAGGTTATCATTTTTGACGAGTTTGCCGATGCAGTTGCTAATTCCAAAAAAGGAAACGCTTTAAAAGTTTACGAAAATCAAATAGTAGGCGAGTATAAAAATGGTAAACCAAAATACAAAAGAGTTCATGTTGATACTAAAAAATCACTAGAAGAAAACTTGCAAGTTTTATTACAAAAAGGTAGATCACTAGGGTTTAGAATTCATGCAGCAACACAAAGAGCATCCGTAAAAGTTATTAATGGAGATGCCAAAGCAAACTTTCCTGTACAAATATGCTACAGAGTACCTAAAGAAGTAGATTCTAAAGTGGTTATAGACGAAGGTGGAGCAGAACTACTACAAGGTAGAGGTGACGGCTTAATTAAGTCACCAGAACTACTATCAGTAACCAGATTTCAATCATTCTTTAAACCAGAGTAACAAATGAAGACTTTTGTTTTTTACAACATCAACAACGCATTTATAAAAATTAGTATAGATGCCACAAGTATTGCCTACGCAAAGCACTTGCTTAAAGGTGCTGTAAAAGACATCAATCACTACAAACATATTAATTAATCCAAAAACAAACATTTATGTGGTACGAAGTAAAAGTCAAATATTCTAAAATTGACGACAACGAAAAAATTAAAACCTTCAATCAGCCTTATTTATTTGATGCCTTAACGCATACAGAAGCAGAAGCAAGAGCTAATGAAGAAATGGGGAAATATCTTTCAGAAGGATTTAAAATTACAAGAATAAAACCCGCTAACTTTTCAGAAATATTCCCAAGCGAACACGGAGATCGTTGGTTTAAAGCAAAAGTTTCTTTAGTTGTTTTAGACGAAGATAAAGGACTAGAAAAAAGACAGAACTCTTTTGTTTTAGCACAAGCTTTAGATGTTAAAGATGCTTATGAGTGGATTCAAGAACAATTTGAGGACACCGTTTCTGATTACTCAATTCCAAGTATTACAGAAAGCCCAATTATAGACATATTCCCATTCTTTGATGAAGATATAGAAGAAGTAGATTTTGAGGAGCCTACAAAAAAAGAGTAAAAACCACAAAAACAATACACAATGAGTGATTTTAAACAAAGGCTAGAAGCCGAACAAGCAGAACTTAAAGATAAGCTATCTAAGTTAAATGGATTTATAGGAACAGGCAATTTCAATAAAGTAGACAAGGATCAAAAGACTTTATTAAAAATCCAAAGTTCAGCAATGGAAACCTATCTAAAATGTCTTACCGAAAGACTAGAAAGGCTTTAATCAACAAAAAACAGTGGTTATAAACAAGCTCATTAAATCTGGAAAGTCGAAACACAGTATTTAAATATAGCTAAACAGTTTTAACCACTGTTTAAATCAAAACTTTATGCAAGTAACAGGAACAATAAAACTCATAAGCGACACACAGACGTTTGGAGTAAGCGGATTCAGAAAAAGAGAATTAGTATTGACTACTGATGATCAATACCCTCAAATGCTCTTAATCGAGTTCGTACAAGACAAATGCGATATCTTAGATAATTACAAACTAGGCCAAGAGGTAACTATATCTATCAATTTACGAGGTCGAGAATGGATTAATCCAGAAGGAATTGCTAAATACTTCAACTCTATTACAGGTTGGAGAATAGAAACAACACCTCTGTCAGCTATTGATAGAAAAGCAACGGCTCAAAACACTTCTGTAGCCCAAAACGAAGAACCAGACGATTTACCGTTTTAAACAAAATTTAATCACTACAAAAACACAATAGATGGAAGGACAAGACCCTGCGTTATTAGTTTATACAAAAGACTTCTTAGAGGGCACTGCGGATCTTTCTGCAGAAGAGTTTGGAGCCTACACTAGACTTATATTTCACCAACATCAAAGAAAAGTTTTACCAAAAGACACAAAGAAATTAGCAAGACTTTGCGGTGTTGGTATCTCAGAATTTAAAGAAATATGGGAAGAAATAAAGCACAAATTCACGCTAAGCGAGCGCGGTTACGCTAACAAAAGGTGCGCTGCTGAGATCGCTAAGCGTTCGCAAAGCGGTACGCTAAAATCCATATTAGCGGTGTACGGAAATTGGATAAAAGCCAATAAAAAACTCAGTAAAAGAACAGTTTTACACATAAAAAAAGAGTTCAACGCTTTTGACTTTGTTAACATAGAAGATGATAAAAAAAGAAAAGAAGAAATATTAAATTTTCTTAGGAACGAAATTTTAGCGTTCGCTAAGCGAACGCATATAGGAAATGAAAATGAAAATGAAAATGAAAGTATTAATAACAATACTAATTCTTCTTTAAGCAAAAATTTCAATTTTAAAAATTCATTGATCGAGAGTGGATTTGACAAAGAGTTATCGAACGAATGGATGATTGTTAGAAAAAACAAAAAAGCATCTAACACAAAAACAGCTTTCAATAAATTCATAAGTGAGGTTGAAAAAACAAACAAAGAAAAAGATGATATTCTGAAGACTTGCGTTGAAAGAAGTTGGGGGAAGTTTGAAGCCATTTATTTAGAAAATATAGAAAAACAAGGAATAAGTCATGGAAAACAACAAGCTATCAGTAACGAGCCAAGAGTTAACCGTCAATCAATTTCAGAAGTTGGAACTAACCAACAAAACATCAGAAACATTCCTAACCCACTTAAATAAAACTTGCAATTTAGCTCCTGTTAAATTTTTATCAGTACCCAAACAAAGAATTGATGAGATAGAGTATGATTTGTTTAATGAGGCTTTATCTGCAATTCTCACAAAACAATCTAATTTTTTAGGGATTAAAGGACTTATAGACATTCCAACACTGGAAGATTTGATAAAAATGATTTTAACGTGTTTTAAGCACTTATCTCTTGTCGAGATAAATAAAGCGTTTGATTTAGAAAGATATTCGCAGTACGAGTATAAAACAGAGCATTTTCAGCTATTTAATGCGGATTACGTGTCTGAAATATTCAAAAAGTTCGAGAATTGGAAAAACAACAACATCAAAAAGAATAAAAAACTATTTGAAAAAAAAATAGAAGCTTCTAAGCCATCACAGGAAGAAACTAATAAAATTATTCAAAACGCAATTATTGAGTGTTATCTGTATGTTGAAAAACACAACAAGCTGCCAAACAACAAGCTGTATTTGTATTATGAACTTTACAAAAAAAATCAACTACCAAAACATGATTTAGCTTTTAAAGAAAAAGTAAAAAAAGCTGTTTTTAAAAAACTATATAAATCAAAAGGAAACAACACAGACTCTCTAAAACTTTTAAAAAGAAATGCAAAAGTAAAATTACTCTTATCAAAAGGAATGTCTCCAGATAAAGTAGCTGAAATTGTATCAAAAGAAGAAAAATATTGCATAGAAATGGAAAACTATTCAATCAAAAAAAAGATAGATCAAGTTCTTAAAAAAAAACAAGACATCCAGTCACTATGTAGAGAGTATATTTTGTTTCAATATTTCAAAAACCAAATTAAGAACAGCCAATAATTATGGAATTCATCAAGGTTAAAATAAAAAAAAGTTCTTTCAGAGATATTTGGTACAATCAATCTATAGGCGATGAATTTAAAGTATCAGAACATCAACACGATAGTGAATTCTATAATTTGGTAGGAGAAAAAAGAGTTATATACAAAGATGATTGTTATATATCTAACGGGGCAGTAAGGAAAAAACCTATTCCAGAAACAACTATAGAAGAAAGATTTATTAAAGATGGCTATAATAACGCTTCACACGCATTAAGCGTTTTAGGTACACTAGAATTTAAAAAAAAATACATTGGATTTCCTAAAAGATAAAATACGATCTCAGCTAAAAGAATACCATCAAAAAACAGGTGGCTACTGCGGAATTTTAATAGTAAACATTCCTGGAGATTTTAAAAAAGTAAAAGAAGTTTTAAGAGGTCTAAAAAAAGAAGGAAAAATATCAGTCCATGATAGCGTTAAAGGACATATGGTTAAATGGAAGGAGAGATAACGGTTTGTGGCTATAAGAAGTTGCCGATAATTAAACACAGAAATTAAAAACACAAAAACAAGTTACCGAGTAAGGATAGATAACGGTTTGAATATGAATTTTAAAAATTACGGATTATGAGCATACAAGTTAAAAATATAGATACCAACCAAGCGAAAGCCGAGTTGAAGAAATGCCCTAAAATAGTAAGAGATTACGTTAAGAGTTTAGAAGGTGTTTATGAAATGAATAGAGCGACCTTAAACAGGGCAATTGCTAAATTAAGACAGAAGTAAGTAATTTTTATTATTTATACTCTGTGTTGTTGTGGCGAAGCGAACGTTTTAATGCACTGCTTACTTAGCTAGGAATAGTACGATTAGAACAGCACAAACATTGATTAAAGAACAGAATTAAATTAATATTAACCAACACCGATAAGGCACTAAACCGCTTTTAATTTTATACGGTGTTGTTAAAAGTTTTAAAATTTACATTATGAAAGCAATAACTTATTATAAAAGGACAAACTTTTTTTGGTTCCGAATATTTGGACGTGGAATAGTTGGCAAAAACTTAAAAACAGAACCTTTACTTTTTAGCGAAAGAATTGGTAAAAGAAAAGTTATACAAATATTTGGATGGCGATTTAGCTACTTGAAAAAGATATAAATTTTACAATTTTTTACAACGCTTTGGCTGTGAAGCGTTGAGGAACGAAATGATTTTATAGCCTGTGTTATCTACTGCACGGGCTTAACAACTAAAATTTAATGATATGAGTATAAAAATGAAATTCAAAGATGCTCCGATAGGTGCAAGATTTAACTTTATTGGTGATGATGTGCCAAAAGATATTTATGTGAAAATACACGCTTACGATGATGGGCTTGTTGTAAAATGGAATGGTAATGTAGAAGGACATCAATCACATTGTTGTTGGTTAGATGAAGAAAACGGATATGACTTTGACACGGAAATATTAGTGTTGTAGATAACTGCACACGATAAGAATTGGTTGCTACACGTAGCTACTCTTTGCAACTGATTTTTATTGGTTGTTCTGCGGAGTTACTGAAAAAATAAGCCTGCCGTAGGCAAACACGGAGTTACGAATTATAAAAAAGTAAAAACAAATAAAATGGAAAATATAGTACAATTAAGAAAAACACAGTATGATGATTTAGTTGAAAAAGCTGAAATGAATGAAGCTGAAATAGAAAAAAGAGCTGATGAATTGTATCAAAAAAATGGAACGTATGCTATTAGCATAGAGCCTAAAGTTACTGATTTTGATAATAAAATTAAGATTAAGGCAAGTGCTTATGTTAGCGATTGGAATAGTAAGTTTCCTATTTCAGATAAAGATAAAAGAAAAATAGTTCAAGTTGCGGAAGAAAAAGCTGCTAATTTATTAGAAAATGCTTTCGGAGATATAATTTACAATATCAACGCTATAAAGAGTGCTAAGGCTGTTTTAAGAAACAGAATAAGATTATTTACAGGAGTTAGTGTTACAGGTTGGATTTTAGCTATAATAGGCATTCTAGTTATTTTATTCAAAAACTAATTAGTTATATTTTCGAATATGGCTAGTTGGTTTTAGCGTTGTTACTGGGCTTATTTTTGCAGTAATTACGTTGAACTTACTTAGCTAAGGTTAGGCTTGAAAGGTCGGAGACATTTCGAACCGAAACCGAAAGCGAGTAGACTAGGACAAAACTTTGAAAAAGCACAAAAGTAAGCTTGACTTTAGCGTGTGTTGTGGCTAGTTTTTGTAAAAAGCCCATGCCGTAGGCAAACCCCATTACACCAAGGAATAAATATTAATAATTAAAAATAAAATTATGAGTAAAAGTAAATTTGATACAATACACGAAATGCACCAAGACGATGTTAAAAACGACACTAGATTTGTAGCGGTTAGCCCTTATTTTGTTGATAGTAAAAATGTAGAGCAAGGAGCGTTGGTTACTATGGGTATAGATGGTAGCACTCACTTAGAAATGGTTAGGCAAAAAAGATTCCCTTTACTTATTATGGTTGATAAAGAAGAATATGAAAAGAGAATAAACACATAGCTACTGTGGGCTTTTTGCAACAATTAGCTACAACGGTCTTGTATAACCGTAGTTGCGTGGAATTATAAACTAAAATTAGTAAAAATGGACAGACCAAATAGAAACGAAAGAATAAAAATGCAAGATGAGTATTTTAATAAATATAATGATAAAAGTTACTTACAAGCATTAGAGAAGTATGCAAGTGCGCTTGAAGAGCAATTACGGTTATACGGTGTTAGCAAACGTTTAAAAGACTATGCTAATTGGATAGGTAAAAACGAGTTTACAATGTTTGCAGATGGGAACTGGCGTGATGGTTTTGGTAATGAGTTTACAAATAGTGAACTACATAGCTTATACTTAAATAAACCAAATAAGTAAATGTTTGCTAACTTATTAGCTAGGAATAGTTAGGTAAACAATCACAGAGTATCACGAATGATACTCACTTAAAAAACAAGAACAAAACTTTAGGAAAGCACGGAACTAATTATTTTTAGCGTGTGTTGCTAGTTGCTACTGTAAAAAACAGCCTGCCGTAGGCAAATACGGAGTTACTGAGTTATAAATTATTAAAATTAAATATTATGAAATGTAAGGATGTATTAGACAAACCTATACTAGAATTTCTAAAAGAAAAAGATTGTTGGTGTACTTATGGGAATGGTTACTCCATGCCTACTGTTCAAGACGTAATGCCAAAGGAAACACCTATTAAATTGCAATTAGCAAAAATGAGACAATTAAAAAAAAGAGGTTTGATTGATGGGTGTACTTGTGGATGCAGGGGTGATTTTGAAATAACAGATAAAGGTTTAGAGTATTTAGAAAAAAACTAATTAGTTATATTTCTGAATATGGCTAGTTGGTTTTAGCGTGGCTACTGTGGCTGTTTTTTACAGTAGTTACTTGTCAACATTCCTCGCATATGATTTGGTTGCTAAACGCATCGACTAATCGCAACTAAATTATATGCAGTGTTGGCTAATGTATGCGTAGCATCGGCATTTAAACGGTGTAGTAAAGTGGTTGTAAAACCTGTTTGCGTTAACTGAAATTCAAATAATAAAACATCAATTTATGGAAACCAAAATAATTATAGAAAGTCTTAAAAAAACAATAATTGAATTAAGAGATGAGAAATATCAGCAAGAAAAAAATGGATTAGCACACTCAGCTCTTGAATTTGTTAAAATGATAGAATTTAAACTACCTACGGAAAATACTAAAGAAGACTATTGCCAGTGTATTAGTACGGTTGGTGTTAGTGGTGAACCTTATGGTAAGCATACTTGTGATAGTTGTGGAAAAGAAGTTCCCAATAAGAATAGAAGGTATTGAAGGCAAAAAAATAAACGTGCTTGTCAAAGCTTGTTTATTGCGGGCAAAGGCAAAGAGCGTTGGCAGGCATATTTTAGCTCAACACTGGATAACATCACTAATTACGCAAGGTGTAATGTTATCCAGTGTTACACCCCAAAAACATCACCTTTTTATATAAAACAATTTTTACAAGTAAATAACCATGTTTAATTTAAAAGCAAGATTAACAACAATAGAGGATTATCCAGAATTAGTTGAATGGTGGAAATTTCACCGATGGTCTGTACCACCAAGCACGGATCTGTTAGACGATTTAAGGCACGGTATTATAATTTCTTTAGATGGAGAAAATATTTGTGCCGGGTTTGTTTATTTTACCAACGCTAGAGCTTTTGGGCTTTTAGAATTTATTGTTTCTACCAACAAAGTAAGGGATAAAGATATTCGTGCAGAAGCATTGCATACTTTAATTGAGGTTTTAAAACAAGCTGCAAAAAATAAAGGGGTAAAGATGTTGTTTTCGTCTTTAAACAACCCTAAATTAGTACAACATTACCTAGACTGTGGTTTTGTTATAGGATCTGAAAACACCAAAGAAATGACTTGTAAATTATAGATTATGGAAAATTTAACAGATTGGAAAGGAAATAAAATTACAGCAGGACAAACATTAGTTTTAGTAAGAACAAAACCTATTTTTGGAGAAATGAAATTAATGTTGTTTGATTTTAAAGAAAAAATGATGGAGCAAATTGGCGAAACAATAGTATCTCCAAAACATATATGGGAATTAGGCGGAGAATTTAAAGTATGGGAAGATAAGAGGGGAACTTTGTTTTACACCTTAAAAGAAGATGATTATAAATGCCACATTCAATTATCTTCTTTATTTTGGATGAATAATGCTGTTGTTTGTATTAAAGGAGTTTCAGATAACGAAAAGGATTATTACACCGAATTTTTTAAAAATTAAAATTGATGGAAAATAAATATTACACACCTAGTTTAGAAGAATTCCATGTGGGTTTTGAGTATTCTTACAAATCTAATTTATGGGGTTATTTGGATTGCACAAAAGGTTACTGGGCTTTAGTAGAGTTTTCTGCAGGTAGTTCAGAAGGTGACCTTTCAGAGATTCAAATGATACAAAATGCTATTGATAGTGAATCTGACGATATAGAAGTTAGAGTAAAACACCTGGACCATGAAGATATTGAAAGTTTAGGATTTAAGTTAGTATCTTCTGACTGGTATCACAACAATAATGATGAAAATCCTTTTCAGATATTAAAATCTTATAACAAGGAAAATGAATATCACATATCTTCTGGAACTCACGAACATAATAAAACACTTTTTAACGGTGTTATTAAAAACAAATCTGAGTTAAAGAGACTATTAAAGCAACTTAAAATTATTGATTAATGGAAAAAATCATAAAAGACATAAAGCATAAATTTAAAAACTCTCAAAGCTACTTGTTTGAAAACAACATTAGTATAGATTTAATGAATGATGTAATTTCTGAGATAAAAAAAGAAGGTAACTATATATAATTTTACACTAATCTAATTAGGTTTTAGTGTAATTAAGTTCTATATTTGTTTTATCAAAATGATAATACAATGATTAGCAACGACTTTAACTCTATATTAGAACTTATAAACGCTTTCCCAAATGAGCAAGCTTGCATCAATCATTTAGAAAAATTACGTTGGAACGGAAACGTTGTAAGTCCTTTTGATAACACCTCTAAGGTTTATAACTGTAAAGGTAATAAATACAAGTGTAAAAATACAGGTAAATACTTCAACGTAAGAACTCAAACTATATTTGACAATACTAAAATGCCATTGCAAAAATGGTTTCTTGCTATTTGGTTAGTTACTTCACATAAAAAAGGAATTTCATCTTTACAATTAGGCCGTGATTTAGATATTACTCAAAAATCTGCTTGGTTCATGCTTCAAAGAATTAGAAACTGTTTTGGTATTGATAATGATGCTCAATTAAATAATGAAGTTGAAGTTGATGAAACTTATGTAGGTGGAAAAAACAAAAACAGACACGCTAACAAGAAAATAAAGAATTCACAAGGTAGAAGCTCAAAAGACAAAACTCCTGTAGTAGGAATGGTTGAAAGAGGTGGTATAGTTACTGCTAGAGCTGTAGACAATGTGAAATCGGTTACTTTAACGGCTGAAATTATTAGAAACGTAAAAGAGAGTGCTAAATTATATTCTGATGAATGGTTAGGATATAATGGTATTGCTAGAATATATGACCACAGTATTGTAAAGCACAATCAAGGACAGTATGTTAATGGTAGAATTCACACGAACACGATAGAGGGGTTTTGGTCACTTTTAAAACGTGGTATCTTTGGAATATATCACTTCACATCTAAGAAGCACTTACAAATGTATGTTGATGAATTTGTATTTAGATACAACACTAGAAAAGGAACAGAAAGTAATAGATTCAACTTGCTTTTAAACAATATTGAAAATAGAATAACTTATAAAGAATTAATAAATGGATAACAAAATTTACGCTACCCACGCTTCTGACAAAACTCCTCTAGCTATAGGAGACGTTGAAATACCAGCTTATGTTTTAAGTAACGGTATGAGGGTATTATCAAGAAGCGGTTTGCAAAAAGCTATTGGTTTTGAAGGTAGTTCTGGTGATTGGATAATAAATTTCACTAATTCAAAATCAATATCACCATTTATAAATGCTGGGGTTTTTGATGCTTTAAGTAATCAAATAGAGTTCAAAAGAAACAACGCTGGTGGCTCTGTTTCAAAGACTTATGGATATGATGCTACGATACTTATTGATATTTGCGATGCAATTATTGAAGCTAAAAATGCTGGAAAATTAACTGAAAAACAGATTAAATACGCTGAAAAAGCAGAATTAATTATAAGATCAGTAGCTAAAGTAGGTATAATTGCTCTTGTTGATGAGGCTACAGGTTATCAATATGATAGAGAAAGTGGTGAGCTACAGAAGATACTGAAAGCATATATCAGTGAAGAATTATTACCTTGGCAAAAGAAGTTTCCAGACATCTTTTACAAAGAGTTGTTTAGATTGAATAGCTGGGATTTTACTGTAAAAGGAATTAAAAAGAGACCAGGAGTTATAGGAAAATGGACTAAAACACTTATATATAATGAATTACCTAAAGGTGTTTTAACAGAACTTGAAGAAAACACTCCTAAAAACCCTAAAGGTAAAAAAATTGCTCACATGCATAGATTACTAACTGATGATATAGGTAATCCACACTTAACAGCTCAAATAAATCAAATTGTAACTTTATTTCAGTTGTCAGATAATATGCAACATATGTGGAATCAATTCGAAAAATTAAAATTAAGACAAGGTGGTCAATTAGAGCTTCCTTTTAATTTTGATGATAAAGGTAGAACAGTAGAACCAATAGAGGAGAATACATTATCTGATTTTGACCAAAAACTAAAAAAAGGGTTGAATTACAATCCTAAAAAAGAATAAAAAATAAAAGCCCGAAATTAGACTAGTCGGGCTGATTTTTTATTTGGTGTAAACTTGTAAGTAGTTACCAAAAAGAATTCACCATTGGTGTAACTGCTGTGGGTAATATTCCAATGATTTGGGAAAAATAAAATATTTAAAATTATTGAGTAATGAGTAAATTCACTCCAAAAGACTACCCGAAAGATCAATTAATAAATGGTGTTTATTTTAAATCAGATAAACACATAGGATATCAATATGTTATAGAATTATGTAATGTAGATAAAGAAATTAATGCTTTAGTTAGAATACATGAGATAACACCACCAGAAAATCATTTTGACATAACTGGTTTAGTTAATGGTTCAGAAATATCATTTCCTAGTTATGATTCTGAATATATTGCAGAAGTTAATTTATGGGGTAAATATTTCTTTCCAAAATTTAGCGAAGATCTTCAATTGTACTACAATGATATAGATAATAACGAAGAAAAATGTAAATCTAACGCTATAACCTCTTTGTTAGAAGCTATCAATTTTGCAATAGATTACGGACTAAAAAAAAGCAACATAAACCTTTACTAATTATGAAATTTGATTCCAAAAAAACAATTGACACAGAAGAAGTAAACAAATATCATACATCCGAATTAACATATAGATTAAAAACGACTAAATATTTTACTCCACCAAATAAGTGTTTTAAAAACAGTGAGATCAAAGAATAATCTCGCTGTTTTTATTATATTTGTTATTCAACTTTATCCCTCCAAGAAACAAGTTTACCTGTCAATTATCTTATTATTATAAACCTGTATTCTCACTACAGGTTTTTTTATTATAAATAACTCTTAACCACATTACAACTTACTGCAAATAGTTCGTTTTGATCTTCAGAATCATCTTCTAAAGTAACTTCTAGTACATATCCACGCATAGCAGCACCTTCTATTCTGCTATCTTTTTTACCAAAGCAAAAAGCATCAAAATTAGGAGCGTTAATAAAAGCACTAACAGTTATTTTATTGTCTTGTATAGAGTCTATAATTCCAATTTCATCTGTAATATTATTATAAACTTGATATAATTTATCACCAATACTAATCATGTCGTTTAATAGCTTAAACTCGACCTCTAGTCCGTTTATATCTTGAATTATCCCAGTACCATGAGTAGATCCTTCTAAACTGCTAGAATCTTCGCTTTTACGAGTATATGCAAACCACCTACTTTCACGTTTGTTATATTCGTTTTTAGTAATTGTACTGTTGCTTAAATTTGTTTTCAAGATTGTTTCCCAAGGCGAACTACTTTCAGTTGTAATTGTCTTGTATATCTTATCCTGGTTGTTCGCTTCGTTAAAAACAGTCTTAACAAAAGATTTGTACTGAATACCATAGAATTCACCAAAGCCAATATTGTTGACATTGTGTCTATACAAGTCTCCGTTTTTAAAAGAAAAGAACAAACTATTAACTCCTATCATGTTTTCTGGAATAAAAGAATGAAACGAGGTCCATCCTTTAATGATAGGTGAGTATGATAAGTTTTGATTTCCTAAAGTAACAAAGTAAAGATCATTTTCTTGGTCATATGCTCCAAAAATTCTTCCTTTATAACTTTTTAATTTCTCTCTAAAATAACCTTTCACACCTGTTGTTATTTTATCAATACCGCTATTGCTCAATCTTAGAGCAGCTCCTCTCTTGCTGTCTATCCAGTAAATATGAAAATCATTAAAAGCAATGCTCTCTGGTTGACTACCTATACCAAACTCTCCTTTGTAAGATATCTGATTACCGAAAAAACTATCTGTTGTGGTAAGACTTGTGGTTCCGTCTGCATTAGTTACAATACTTTTCTTTATTAATACATAAGACACTTTGTCTTCTTGAAAAATGATCAAATTAGTGTCTCTAGCAATTAATTTATGTACTGGTCCGTATTTTTTATCTATATCATCTTTGTAATTAATTCGATATAGATTAAATTCATTAAGACCATTGTAGTTTGATGATTCATTGTAAGGTTCTGAGTTTGTTAAATCTGCAAATCTTCTTTTTTTAGAGAATTCCTCTATAGTTGTGGTAGTTGGCCTTAAATCTATGTTTAGATAATTTTCGTTAAAAGCGTCTAAGTAAGAAATACTCTCAATACCATTACCCATAACATAGCAATTAAACCACCCTAACAATACTTCTGAAGGAGTTGATGTAGTTTGATTATTTACGTTACCAGTATGTAGCCCATTTACAATATCAAATACCTCGGAAGTTTCAAAGAAAACATTAATGTTGGCATCTACAGGTTTTGATTCAAATATAATATCGGCAGTATCATTTTCTGGATTTCTAAAAAAAACAGTTACAGTGATATCAGTAGTTCTCCTTTTATTACCACCTCCATCAAGACCTGTCTCAAATCTAACTCCAGTACCTTCGTCATAAACTTTTATATATTTCTGACTTTCTGTTGTTTGATCACCTCTATCTTCCTCTGGAATATACAAGTCTCTAAAACCGATTTCATTAGCGTAAAAATCTCTAAAGTTATCATATGAATTATTAGAAACGTGTTCTGTTTCATAATCTATATATCTACCTGTTCTTTCTGTATGAGACTGAATACGTATTCTTATGTATGCGTTGTTATTTATTTTTAAAGCAAGGTTGTTTCTAATTGGAGCAATAGTTACTGTAGGGTAACCGCTGTGACTTGCAATATGTTCTTCTTCCTCGTCAAAAGTATTGGAATTATAGACCATATTAAATCCAGAAGGTTTAATTTTCATGTATGTCCCTGCAGGTTCTATAATTTCATTGTCTCCTCCAACAACTACAGCTCCAGTTTCTTCATCAAAAGCGTTACCCGTAATAAAGTTCTCTTCTTGAACAGTAACCTCCAAAACTCTTACTTCTGTAGTTTTACCTATAATCCCAGAGGTGTCAGATTTAACAAATAAAGTATCTCCAGTTTTAACTTTGTCTTTGTCGCTTCCTTCTAGTTTTACCCAAACATACTCTTTGTCAACATAAAAATTAAGTCCAAAAATATTGTAATATGTGTATCTGTTTTGTTTTATTGCAAACTTATATCTTACAGCATCAGCAGGGGCTTTGTTGTATATTTTCACCTTAAATCTATTCTGAAAATCTGACAAGTATTGGGCTACACTAATACCGTTATTTTCACAAGTTAAAACAGACGATGATCTGTTGTATTCGTCTAAGTATATTATTCCTAATTCATAGTCTCTATTTGTTTTGACACTTCTGTTTGCACCAGAATTAGATATTTTCACAAATACATTTTCAGAATCCGACCAAACCCAATCATCATACTCTATAGAGGTTATAGTAGGGGCTCCGACTGTTGTGACTACGGTGGTTATTGTTTCTATCACGGTAACTACAGTCTCGCTAGCTTCATTTGTAGTTGTTACTGGATCACTAACTACAGTTGTAGTCTCTGTAGAATCAATTATAGTTACATTGTCCGTAGAGTCTGATACAATAGTATCTGTATCAGACTCAGTTGTTGTACTTGGCTCACCTCCGTCAATAGTAACGGTCGTATTTGTTACCACGGTAGTTTCTACAGTAATTGTAGTTGTTATTGTGGTGTATTTTATTTTTGGAATAGTTATAATTATAATATCCGGACTACTATATGTAAAAGAAAAAGAAGTTACTTCTTTGGTGGTATAGTTATCTGGAGGGATAGAGTTTTCTGTATTTGAAAAAGAGTTTGTAAGAACCTCTGTTATAAAAGAAACAAATTCATCACTACTCGTAAGATCACTTACTGAGTCGTAGTCTGTATTTAATGAAAAATCTATTTGTGTTTTATATTTTCCGAAATAATCATCATCCTCACTCTTTAAGTCAAACAATATTGATATAACTTTCCCTTTAGATAAGTCTTGATTTTGTAGATCTATACTAATGCTTTTTGTGGTATTCAGTGTAAAAGGAATATCTTCTTCAAAAGTCTCATTAGATTCTAATTCTACTCTAAAATCAACATCTATAGAATTATTATTACTATCAACAAGATCAAAACCTTCTTCGTAGTTAGAGAATACTAGTCTGTTACCAATATACTCTACACATTCTGCTTTATTTGGAACATTATCAAACCTTCTAAACAACTCATCCTCGGCAAGCTGCCTATATAGTTTGTTGTTAGAGAATTTAAAACTAAAGCCATCTTCAATATTATCACTCAAGTTAAGATTATCTTTGTTAAAGCTTTCTATCAAGTAAACAGCGTTGGATCCAGATTCTTTATAAACTAACTCAATATCTGTTACATTGTGGCTCCCAGTATTCATAGATACGGTATAAGCATTAAAAGCGTTAACCATTCCTTTGTTCTCGAAAGTACTATAGTCTATCTTTAAATCTTTTGGCTCAAACGCATAGTAGCTAAATGAAGATAGTGCACTATACTCGCCATCAATGTACTTGTATCTATACGCAAAAGCTATAAACTTATCTTGTAAAGATTCTAGTGAAGTATTACTTTCAAAAGAATATCCAATATTAGGAGCTCTAAGTGGTGGTTTTTTTATTAAAGAAATATCATCCTCTGTAAAACCATCAACAGTATATGTTTTGGACCTTGAGATATTAATAATTCTAATAGGGTTATTATTGTCTGTCCAGACTAATAAATCTTTTTTAGAATCTTCATTATATATTTTTACAATTCCTGTAATAAGAAAGTTAGTACTAAAATTTAATACTCCTGTAGTTGTGTTAGACTCTAAAAGCACTGTATGACTATCTGAATCCGTATTGTATTCAACAACTAAGTCTTTAGAATCGCTATGAATAAAAAAATATAGATTTTCATTAGAAGAGTCTCCATAAGAACCTATAGTCTTTGCGTTAGATAACTCTAAAGAAAGAATTAATTTATTGCTTTTAATTTTTCTTATAGCTCCAACGTTCCCTTCACTATTGTTTAAGATGTCTATATTCTGGGCTTCTCTAAAAAAGCCTTTTGGAATAAGTCTTTCATCGGAGTCAAGGTCCATTTTACCGCCTACAAATGTATTTCTTACTTCCATGTCTTAGTCGATCTTGATGTTCTTTGTAAATTCACTAAACTAAATTTCATTGAATCTACTTTGGCTTCGTGTCTAGTTGTTTTGAATCTTAGCAGAGCTGAGTTAATTCTATTCTGAGGAATTCCTCTTTTATATTTTATCAAGTCGTAAAAAATCCAATCTTTTAAAACCTGTATAGCGTTTTTATGAACGCTTATTTCGTCTTCCTCATAAATACTTTTAGAGAGCCCATCGCTCCTGTATTCTATTACTACATCTGAGTTAGATAAGTCTGAGCTAAAGAATATTTTACCCCTTCTACTATCTATTTTAAAGTCACCATATTTACTTGTTCCGTTACCATCTTCACCAAATTCGTAACGCACATACGGCTTGTGGTATGTGTTTAAATGATCTGCTGCCAATATATTTCCGTTTCCATCGTAAATAAGCTCTTTGTCATTAGTTTGCAAATAGCTAATTGCTGTATTGATGTCGTTATTACCGTTTAGCGGGTACAGCCTATAACTATTGTTTTTTTCGTCAAGAATTAAAACAGATACCCTAATGCTATTCACAAAGTCGTTGGGTAGCGTAAAGCTAGGATTGTCTGGAATCGTAAACTGAATAGACCGTATGTCGTTAATTACGTTTTTATTTAACTCTCTTAGCCCTGCCTTAGCAGAATCTACAATTCGGTATCTCCTTGTGTTTTTTAACAAACTATCATCGTCCATGGATTCTCTAACAAAATCTTTTACAATCTCAGATAGTTTTACGTATTGGTAGCTTCCGTTTAGCTTTCTGTTGGTGTGATATTCAAAAGGTGTAGGCTCCATTAGTTAGTGATTTTTTGGTTAAAATCTTGTGCTTCGTGTCTTTGTGCTATTTCCTGTAAATCTTTTTCTTTTAGATTTATACCGAATCTAAGTAAGATTTTAAATAATAGCTTGTGTTCTTCTCCAGGATGAATGTCTACATCTTGGAAATCATTTGCATCTGGATTAAACATTTCCACTCCATCTACAAGTATATAGGTCCATTTATTTAATTTTGGGTTTCTTAGGTAGGATATTTCTACATTATCCTTTATACTAACAGGAGCTACTTTAATAGATAAACCTTGCTTAATTCCTACAGGGTACTCAATACCAACATCATCTTGTATCTCATTAAACTCCCTATAACTTTTAAGCATTTCTATACTTGTAGATTTATATCGAACAGAATCAAAATATCTTAAATCTGAAGGAATTAAGAAAGAACCATTTTGGTAAACCATGGATTTACTAGGTTCTAAATAATGCTCTAGTTTCTCCCTGTTTTTTTCAAGAGTATTTTCTAAATCTACACCAATAAGACCTCTATTGTGCCTGTTAGATAGCTTTGTAGCATCCTCAAATAATTCCTCGTACATTTCTACAACAGAGCTATATACTATTAAATTAAAATCACTAGGCTTAAAATTACCGTTGCCATCGGTGTTTACAATTGTTTTTGTTGTATTGAATAGCCTGTTTAACATTCTGTATAGGTAAAAATTATTATCATAACAAAGATAATAAATAAAAAGTATCAAATAATTGATGTTTAAATGATAAAAAACATCAATTTGTTTGTATTTTTGAATTCACTACAAAAACGACAAATGAAATACAATATTTTTCAACAAAGCGATATTTTACAAAATACCGTAGCCAAGGCATTGGGTATTGAGCCAAATGATAAATATCCATGGCTGATAACTTCCAATATGTATTTTGAAACTTATTTCTATCTATCTAGAAGATTTGGCCCTCCAAAAATATTAGATGATTTAAAAGATGGTGGTACTTGGGATTTTGCTGTTAAAAATTATACCATAAGAATTTGCTTAAACTCTAGTTGGGTTAGTTTTATTGTGTTTGGAGAATATCGCCTGCAGAATAATTTTATACATAGTGGTTTTTGGGTAAAAAAACAGAGAGAAGAAAGAAAGAAGAACCATTTGTTAATTAAAGAATTAGAAAATCCTTCTGAAAGAACTGATTATGAAAATGAGCAAATTCAAATACTTCTTAATGAGTTTCAAAAAGAACAAAATATTCCAGATGATATTACCCCAGAAGAATTTAATGATACATATGGTGTTCAGTTTTGGTATGATAAAATAAATGATTTTAATAATAAAATTATTGATGTAAAACTAGAAGACTACGAAGAGCATGGTGAGTATTCTAATTCTAAAACAAGACACGCACTAAAAACACTAGATCAGTTTATTAAAAACATGCTTACTCCTATATATATTAGAGATCGTGCTTTTAATATAAAAGGAGTTTTAACAGATAAAGAATCATGTGATTTAGTTAGGTACGAAAATAATATAAAAATTGAATATAAAAAACCATGAACGCAGATATCAAAGGAGCCTTAGAGCAAATAAATAGAAGTTATAAAGCTTTTACCCACAAAGGTAAAAGTATGACCAAACAACAGGTTAAAAAAGTTCTTGAATACGGAATTAGAAAAGGATATACAAACACAGGACAACTAAGCGATGATGAAGTTGATGCTGTTTTAAAAAACTCCCATGAAACACAAAATTAAGAGCATAAAAGACCTATCTAAAGTCGCTACAGAAGAAAACGTAGATAGACTCCTAAAAGATTTAGAAGGTGTATTAAAAGGTTTTGTGCAGATTAAAAAAACAGATCCTAAATCTACCCTAGAATATGTTGAGTGGAAAGATGATGGAGAGAACGTAATAATTGATTTAAATAATCTATAAGCACAGAGGATAGTATCGACTTATCAGCCTTAGTATTTTATGACGATAAAAGAAAGGGTGTTAATATCACCGAACATGAGCCTAGTAGCGTATCTGTAATGGAGTAAAACGAAAAACCCGCAACATTAAGTAAGTAAACGTTAATTAATCTGTGCTAAATTTTAAAAGATATGCCAATAGACTACAAAAAATATCCACCAAACTGGCTTTCAGAAATAAGGCCAAGAATAATGAAGAGAGCAAATAACAAATGTGAGTGTTGTGGGCTAGAGCATAAACAAATAGTTTTCGCTATAAAACTTTTCGTTAGGATAGATAAAAATTACAAACAAAGAACTATTTGGTTTAGAAATTTAGAAGACGCTGAAAGAGAGTTGATGCAAGATAAAGTCAAAGAAGTAAAAGTAGTAATTACTATTGCTCATTTAGACCACGATGAACTAAACCATGAGGTTAAAGATGATAGATTAAAAGCAATGTGTCAGATATGCCATTTAAGGTATGATGCTAAAGAAAAATACAGAAGAAGCTTATTTTAAAATCATGAAAAAAATAACCGAAAAATTATATTTCAGAAGCATAGACCATAACGTATGCTATCCTTTGTCTCATTTTATAGAGGAAGCAAAAGAAGAAGGGTTAACAGAAATAACTCTAGTTCAAGCAATACCAGACAAAGACACTAAAAATATTTTTTGGTGTTCTGAACATTTAGAAACAGTAGAAAAATCAGATTGTGTAAAGTCTTATTGCGATAGCTATTTTTCTAAAAGTGGACGTGGACCTTGTAGTAGTAGAGGTAAGCTCTATTTACACGGAGAAGAAGAAACTTTTAAAATTGCTGATTAAATGATAGTAGTACGACCACTAACAGAAAAAGAAAAGTCTAAAAACAAGGACATGGAATTTATCATTGAAATAAATGGTAAAAAAAGATTCTTCACTCAAAAAGCACTAACAGAGTTAAAAAATAAAATCACTAAATCATTAGACAAATGAAAAAACAAATAAAACAAGTAGAAGAGTTCCAGACCACCTTTAAGCAAGCCGTAAGACATACTCCACAACTAAACCATTAAGCACTTCTATTCTAAGATATGATTTAATGGAAGAAGAAAACAAGGAATATAGGGATGCTATTTTAGCAGGTAATTTAATAGAAGTAGCCGATGCACTAGGCGATATGCTTTACATTCTTTGTGGTACTATCCTAGAGCATGGAATGCAGAACAAAATAGAAGAAGTCTTTAACGAAATCCAAAGAAGCAACATGAGTAAGTTGGGCGAAGATGGTGAACCAATATTCCGTGAAGATGGAAAAATATTAAAAGGACCTAATTACTTTAAACCAAACATTGCTAAAATATTAGTAGAATAAAATGTGTGCGTTTAAATTGCATTAATAAAAAATGAAATGCCATTACATTCAAGATGAAATTGCAGGCAAAGTATTAATACCTGGTTGTTGGGGAACAGTTCACTCCAACGATATGAGTGATTGCTATTGTGATCGTTCTAAAAAAAGTCCAGAGCAAGTAATAGAGGATCTTAAAGAACAAGTTAAAAAACTAAAAAAACAATTAAATGAAAAAACTACTAATATGCAGTAAAAAAGGAGCATCCTTATTAGAAAAACTATTAAATCATTTTAAATCTCTTAGCCACCAACCGGTAACCATGGAGTTAGATCGATTAGATGGAAGTGATTATATAGATGTTACAGTTCGTTCAGCAGAAGGAACCATGAAGTTTAACGCAGAAGTTCACCAAAGAAAAAATAAGGTTCCTGTTTATCAAAATGAAAAATTGATTAATAACATGTGCCTAAGTTATAGACATGATTTTGGTTTATTACCTAAATTAATTCAACAGGACTTGGTTAAAGAATGCAAGGAATGGCTTATGGCTTATGAAAAAAATAAAAACCTAACTCCTTAATGGTAGTTAGGTTTTTTGCTTTTAGAACCTTTTTTGGCTTCGTCTATTTTGTACTTACTATATCCCATAATGTGTTTTGCTTTATCAGATATTTCGTAGTCTTCTTCTAAATAAACTTCATCCCAATTTTTGAGAATATCAAGTAATATTTTTGGAGCTCCTACAGACATCATGGCAACTTTAGAAATTGCTTTTTCTATGTTTTTGTCTCTAGTTTCCTCACTCTTTGCTTCTAAAGCTTTACCGATTAAATCCTCAATACTTTTTACTTCTTCATATAATTGGTTGTCTATAACTCCACCATAAGTAAAGTCTTTGTCTAAGACAATTCTATCTACGGTATAAAGCAGCATACTACCAATAACAGGAACAGAATTTACATTTCCTAAAATAGCAGCACTTAACATAGACTTATCATCGTCAGTAGCTTCTTCATCGCCAAAACCTAAAGCGTTAAAAATACTTCCTGCCATCATGTTAGATAGGTAGGTGTAGAGCATTGGTTGTGCAAATTGGTAGTTTGCAAAGGCCATGGCATTGTTAAAATTGGTACCTTTTTTATTTAGTCCTCTTAATCCTTTTACCAATTCTCTTCTATGGTAATTAGCGTTATTCTGGTTTTGAATAGGCGAGGTAGCAAACATCATAAAATATCTAAAACCTGGATGCTTTTGAAGTTCACTCTTACCAAAAGCACTATTAGATTGCTGTGCTCTATCTACAACACTTTCAAACTTAACCATGGCTTTTTGTCTAGCTGCTTCTGGAGTATTGGTTTTTAAATAATGATCGTACCATGCACTATAAACAGGAGCCGAACCTAAAACCCCAACAAAATCACCTAGTTTTACATTTGCCATCATGTAGTTTCTAGCCTTATTAAAGAACCTTGCACCTTGTTTTCTTCTAGCTTCAAGAGTTGGGTTGTCTAAAGAAAAACTATCTGAGTTTTTAGAAATATCTGTTAATCCTGTAACGGCATCGTCCAGACTTTCCATGTCATATCTATTTTTGATATAATCAGAATTCTTTACCAAAAATTTCATAGTAGAAACAATGTTAGTAGGCGAGTAGTGTTTTACAAAATTTACGGGGCTTAGTCTTGGCATTTCAAAAGCACCGTTCATAAAAGATATGGTTTGCGTAATCATAATTTTACCTTTACCCGCTAAAACAGATACCGCAAAATTCCTACCTAATAAATCAATGTTTTTTTCTAACAAACCACCTTTCATACCTTGCTGCTCAATATCTCTTTCTTTGTAAAACTTTAAACTTTCTAAAATCTTATCTCCAACCTTTCCGTTGTTTAACAGAATAGCCTTCTTAATATTTTTATCGTTTAGTATTTTTCCATATTGTCTATTGGCTTCTGCAAAAGCAACGTAATGTGAAGACTCGTTTATATGTAATCTAAGCAACGTATTTACATCTTTAGGTATAATCGGCTTAGAATTGGTTACACGTTCTTTAAGGCTTCCAAAATTAACTGTACCCGCATTGGTTTTGTCTAACAAATCACTATCTCCAGACTCATAACCTTCTCTAATTACTTTACCGGCATACTTTTTAGGTTTTCCTAATGAAAAAAAGTTTTGATCGTAATAAGCTTTGTTTAATTCGTCATAAGATTGTTCGTAAGCTTCAAATAAAAAGTCTCCGTACTGTTTTACTTTTTCTGGTAGTAATTCATCAATAGCAACTAAGTCAAAACCAGAATTTTCTAAACCAGGAACTAGATCCTCATTTTGTGAATTCATCCAAACATTTAATAATTGTGAATAGGTATAGCTTGCCTTCTCCTGTTTTAAAGGTGCGTTGGTGTCGTTATCTGGGTGTCTTAGTAAATCTATATCTACTTTAGTATTTAGTAGAGTATCGGCTTTAACAATACTACCAAATATTTTTTTCTGAGCGTTCTGAGCTTTTTTAGATAGATTTTTAATTCTAGTCTTTTTAGCCGTCTCAGCTCTCTTTAAACTATTTACAAATTGTACCCATGGACTAGAATCTCTACTTTCACCTCCAATCTTAGAAATAATAGTAGCAATGCTGTCTAAACTACCTATCCATTTACCAGAAAAAGCAGTGAAAAAACTTCTTTGGAAAATAGCATTTTTATTTTTTTCCTTTAATTTGTCTTCGGGCAAAATAGTACTCTTACCTTCTGGGTTTGCATCTTTTTCTAAAGCATCAACAAGCACCTTGTCACTGTTTAGTCTTTGCTCTTTTAATGCTTTTAGTTCACTTCTACCATTTTCAAAAACTCCGTTTAACTCATTAAAAGCTTCTGCTAAAAGTTCCATTTTTTGTTGTGAGCTTTCTGCAGTCAATCCGTTTAAGACGGATAATGAAATTTGCTTAGATATTAGATCCGTGTTTTCTTCATTGGTCCTATTTTCTTTTTGATTAAGAGTATCTATTTCAGCACTTAAATTTTGAATAAACGCAATTGAGTTTCCTAAAACAGTATTTGGAATAGTAACGTTTTTCTTTTTGGTTGCTTCTTTGTGGTTGTTAAGTATTTTTTTTACCCCTTTTAAAATTGTTCCTGCTTCTTCTGTCGTTAGGTTTGCCTTACGCAACCCATTAAGGTTTTTACTAAGGTTTTTACCTAAGATGGTATTGATTGCTTTTAACGTTTTTCGGCTTTCAATATCATAAGAAATATCCGTTACTTTGTCTAAAGCCTTCTGTAAAGAACGCTGAGTTTTAACCTTATTTAATTCACTAAGAATTGTATTAAGATTAGATTTGGTGATGTAACTTATATCTTTAGAGTCAATTGCTTTCTGTACGTGTTTTTTTAATTGATTTCTCAATGCAATTACATTAGCACCTCTAGTTTTTAATTGGGTAACTATTCTGTTAGATTTTGATAACAATGTTTTTAATCCATTATTCTCTTTTTCTAAGTCTTGAATTAAAACCGTTTTTTTAATATCTTCATCAAACTTGTTATCTACAATAGTTTTAGATTCTTCTGATAAGTTTTTATACCAATCAGATTTTTTTAAATGAGCAATTCCTTTTTGAATAGCATCATTAATGGTGGCTCCTGCTTCTAGTGCGGTAGCTGTAATTTCTACGGCTCCATCCCATGCTACTTTTATAATTCCTAAAGGATCACTTTGTAGTTTCCCTAAATCTTTATGCGATTGTATAAACTTTGCTTTACGTAATACTTCTGCAGCTTTACGGAAATTTTCACTACTACTTACTATTTCTTCTGTTGGTTCTTTTTCTTTTGTTCCATTACTTTCTTGAACGCTTTTACTTTTGGTATTTCCTCCTTCGTTAGTTTTCGGTTGATATTCTTGGTATTGTTCTTCATAATATTCGGCTTTTTGTTGCTCTGTTAATTCGCTAAGATAATCATCTTCTGCTTTAATAGATTCATACATAGCAAACTCTTCCGGAGTTAAACTATTTATGTATGCTCTTAATTCTTCTTCCTCCTGTATTTGTGCATTTTCAGAATATACATTTTTAATTTCATCTTTTACCTGTTGAATATTATCATTGTCTTTAATAGCTTTGATAATCTCATTTCTTACTTCTTGCTCGTCTAAGTCTAAGTCAGATTCTTGTGTAATTAATTCTGCAGCTCTTTCTATAGAAACAGATTTGTCTTTTTTATTAAATCCAACAGCCCAAATAACTTCTTTGTGAGATAGTCCAGTTTCGTTTTTTGCTGATTCTGCATCAATGTTACCACCTCTAGCAAAATAATCTAAAACCGCTTCTTTTTCATTGGTAGGAGTAAAATCATTAAGGATTCTTTTTTCCTCAGCAATTTCCTCTTCCTTTATTTGATTTTCAGTTTTAGTACCTGTTGCATCAGCAAGTATTTTAGAGTAGTTGGCATTTCTTTGTAACTTCTTTTTGCCTGTTTTTTTATCGGTTACTTCTCTAAACTTAGAAATTTCTCTGCCGTCTTTTGTGCTTTTAATCTTGGTAACGTTTCCGTCTGTACCAAAATAAACATCATAAATTGAGTTCTTTAAAGATGTTACTTGCTTTACGGTTTCCTCTACTTCAACCTTTCCTTCACTTGCTTTAGACTCAGTTCTGGTTTGTACACTTTCCTGCTTAACTTCGGTTGGTGTCTCGTTACTGATAGGAGTACCAGGTCGAACTTCTCCATCAGTAGCAATATCGCTTGTCTGTGTTCCTTCATCTGGTTTTAATGTTACTCCACGTTCTGCATTGTCAAGATTATTTTTTCTAGCTTCGCTTTCGTATCTTAAATACTCTTGTTCTTCATTTGTTTCAGAATTTCTATTCTGTCCTTCATTGGCAACTTGTTCAGCTTCTCTCTTAGAGATTGCTTCGTCTGCAAGTCTATTGGCTTCTTGGTAATCTTGTTCTGTTGCATTTTCTTGGAAATTTAATAGTTTATACTCGTAAGCTATTTGCTCGGCTCTTTGTCCTCTAATAGTTCTCTTATTACCGTTTTCATCTTCTAGGCTAACTGAATAACCTTTAGAGGTTTCTGTAATAGCTGCTTCTGGATCGCTATAGTTATTATTATATTTTTGTCCATCAATTTCAACTCCGTAAGCATCATCTACTTTTATATCTAAAGCTTCTTCTTTGGTAATGTTTAAATCTTCTAAAGTTCCGTTTTTAGACAACTCATCTATATTACCCAGTTCGTGAATAGTTCCATTAGTATCTTCAAAAACTACTTGTTGGTTTTCGGTAGTAATAGATCCTTTTTCGTTATTGTATAGATAAATATTTCCATCATCAATAGTATTGTTAATAGGAGTTTTTACTACTTCATCAACCTGTTTTGGTGGTTCAATTTTTGTTTCTGGTACTTGTTCAGTAGGTTTAGTTTTTTCATCACTTCCTTTATCAGTATCGTTTCTAGTGATAGTATCTTCATTAACAGGAGTTTTTACAATTTCTTTTCCAGGGTTTTCAGCAATACCGCTTAACTCTGTGTCAATTTCTGCAATACGGTCTTTAAAGCCTTTGGTAAGTCCATCGTCTAAACCTTGCATATTTTCTTTTAGAGTTTGTTTTTCAACAACCAATTGGGCTGCCTTAACTCTGTTAGGGTCTGAGATTCCTTTTATTTTTGTTTTGCTTAATGCTTCTCTTGATTTGTCAAAATTCACTAAAATTTCATCGGCTCTTTCCCTGGTTAATTCTCCGTTTACAACAGCATTTTCTATTTCATTTTTTAAGAAATATTCAGATTTGGGCGAAGCTGTAACTTTTAGTGTAGATAAATCAATTTCGTTATTGCTATATACGTCAGAAATTGATGTATATGGGTTTGATTCATCTTTAACAACATTTTCTATAACGTTGTTGGTTATGTTGTCTTGAATAAGGTTTTTTGAGTTCTTGACTAATCCAGTTAATTGTGCTGCGGAACCTGTAGATCTTGACAAAGCAAAACCAACAAAATAACTATCCATTGCCTTAATTAATGATTCTTCTAAATTTCCTTCCTTACCTTGTATATAAACGTCAGATAGGTCTTGGATAGCTGATGTTGCTGCTTCTGATAGACCTTCCATATTAGCATCTGCAGTAAGTGATATAAATTTTTCTGCTATTTGCTTGGTAGAGAATCCTTTTGATACTGCTTCTGAAAAAAACTTTTTAGATAATTTTGCTGAAAATATTTCTGTTAAAAACTCTGCCGAAGTTTTAACTGCTGAATTAAGAAGTGTTTTGTTCTCAAGTTTTTCTCCAGACTCTTCAAGTTCTTGAATGTTGTCTGTAAACATTTGATGAGCTGCAGCCGCAGATGTTGGAATTGTAAGAAACTGAACCATATCTAAGAGTGATCCTGCACCTTCTGTTAGAGCTCTTTTTGTTGCTTGTCCAATATCACCATTACTGAAATCCTCTGTAATAGAACTTTCGTATTCACTTACCTTTTGCAGTACTTTATCTGCATATTCTTTTTGAATACGGCTTGTTTTAGCTCCATATTTTAGTATGTCTCCAACTGTCTCCGAAACTTTTCCGTATCTATCTGCTATAAATAAATCTTTTTCTAACTCTACATCTGCTTTATCATCAAATAACTGGTCTAAATTATTGTAGATGTCTTTATCTTTATTAGAAGCAGTTAATGAGAATATGGCTTTGGCACTACCCATTAACATATTTCGCAAGGAACCGTCTAACCTATAAGCACTAGATTTGATTTTGTTTTTAGTGTCTTGCCAAAAAGAAGGTTTTTCTTTTTCTTGTATAGTAGAGTCTTGTGTTGGCTCTATATTTGTAATATCGTTGTCTACCTGCTCTGTTGGTTCTGTAACGGTTGGTTCTGCAGTATTATTATCAGTAATACTACCACCAAAAACTTTGTTATTCCATGTATCATAATCAGCGTTTAATTTTTCTTGTCCTCCAAAATGATCAAACATTCCTTGCTTGTAATCATCATTGTCTTTTATTTTATTAGCCCATGTGTTAAAATCAACCCCCAAAGATTCTTCTCCCCCAAAATCGTTATAGGCTCCTTGTAAATATTCCTCGTTCATTGTTTAAAATTTTGTAGGATCAAAAGCTTTTGGCTTATCTTCTTTTGGTTCTGGTTTTGGAGTTTCCTCTTTTGGTTCCTCTATATTGTCTTTTTTAATGTATTCTTTCAAAGACCTCATACCTTCTTCTGTATTTACGTTATATACTTCCCCAGTAGGAGTTTTTATCTTGTTGCTTAAACTAAATCTTCCAGAGCTTTTGTCTTCAAAACCTTTTAAACCTATGCTTTCTATGTCTTTGATTATGTTTTGTGATTTTCCTGTTTTAGACCAACTATCAACTTTTTCTGTGATCTTTTTAATTTGCTGTTGCTTAACTTGATTTTTCTTTTTAGAGAAATCCGGCTCTTTTCCTTTGTTGTATTCTTCAATGACTAAATCGGCCTTGTCTTTAGGTCTTAACAATCTGGCTACTTGAATAGAAGCTGATTTAGGATCTGAGGTATCTATTCTTGTTGTTGTTGGAGTTGACTCATTTCCTTTAGGATCTATTTTTATATCAGTTACCTCAAGAATTCCGTTTTTGTACTCGGCTCGTCTTATCTGGCTCTTGTCAGTAATATTTAAAGATGAAACATACTCTGGAATTCCTGCTACAATACCATCTGCCGTTTTCCTAAGAGTATCTGCGTTCTGTTCGTTTTCTTTTTCTTTTAAAGCAATCTCTCTTTCTCTTAATGCTCTGTCTTTATCGCTATTGGCTACGCTATAGTTAATGGTTCGGTCATCGGTCTTCGGATATTTGTCTATTACTTTTTGAGCGAATTGATCTTTTATCTTATTGAATTTTTCATCGTCCATTGTGGATATATCTATATTCATAGTATCTCCTATAAAAGATTTTGCTTCGTCTGTTGCGTTTTCCCAATTGGTTCCAAAAAGACTATTTATATCTTGGTATAATGATACTGTTTTTCCAGAGTCAAAACCTTTTACAACCTCTCTTACTCCTCCTTGACTATCGGTAGTTTTTGATATAGAACCGTAGTTTTTAAAGGTTTTTTCAAGCCATTGTTGAGCGTTGAACTTCGTTTTCAATCCGCTTAGAATAGTCCCTCCTGCAATATCGTTTAAGGTGAATTTATCTGGAAGACCATCACCGTCATAATCTCCTAGATTTTCTACAATAACATTACCATTATCATCTAGCTTGTACTCGTATTTGTAGTTGTTGGATATTTTATCAATATTATCAAGTAGGCTTTTGTTGAGGGTGGGGCTTATGTTAGGGTCTGATTTTAATCTGCTTTGTAGCTCTATAAATGAGTTCTGAGTTTTTTTAATTGTATCAACTGCGTTAAAAAGCTGTTTCTTTCTAGCTATTAATTTATAGTTGTTAGGTTCGTTTTTTAAGGCAGAAGTAACCTCGTTGAACTGGTCAAAAACTCCTCCAGGACCTTGAAGTATTTTTAAAGTGGCTTCATCATGGCTTTCGGATCCAGTTTTGGAAATATTTAATTTATCAAGACCTGTCTCATAGTCTTTACCCTCTTGTCTTTTCTTTTGATACTCTTTGTCTTTTATAGCCTGCTCATTAGCTTCTGTCAGACGTTGTTCTTGCCTGTACTTGAAGTTTTGATTCTCATTGGCTAAAACAGTCTGGCTCAGACTTTGGGTAGGCTGTAATCCTTTATAAAATGCTCCTGTTCCTTTGTTCATGACTATTAGTTTTTTAAATAGGAGTCTGTGTAGTTAAGGCTAGGCATTCCTAAAGAGGTATTGTCAAATGAAGTATTTCCTGCTTGGTTTGTAAAGCTCCCTGTAAATCCTGTTTCTCCGGTTGTTGGTGAAGCTCCAGGAATAGATCTTGCTAAAGATCCAACACTTGTAATAGCTCCTTGTACACCGTTCATCATTGTTTGTTGGCCAGAATTGTACAATGCTCCGTAGCCTGCTAATTCATTTTGATACCTATTTTCCTCAACTCTATTTTTTTCAGTTTCATAATTAGCTATAGAGTAATTACGTTTTGTTATTTGATCGTCTAAATATTTGGCTGCTTGTTGATTTACGGCATTGTTTAAAGAAAAAATACGAGGAACGTTGGCAGCCACAGATCTTGCCCCTCCTTGTCTTGCTGCATCTATTAAATTAGCCGTGGTTGCTTGCCCTTGTTCTATCATTAAATCAGAACCTTTAGTACTTATAGGCATATTTTCAAAAGGGTTCTCAAAATCTGGAACCTCTATGTTGTTTAAAGCATTTTTGGCTTCCTTTTTTTGTTGCTCTCCTTGTACTATTTGATATGCTGAACCGGCTAAAGAAGCTCCTCCTGCTACAATAGCTGCTGTTGTTAATGCTGCCATGACTATAGATAAAAATTATTAATATAACAAAGATAATAAATAAAAAGTATTAAGTATTTGCTAGTTGGTTAATAATAAATATTAATACTGGCTACAAAAACAAAAACCCTCCTTAATTAAAAGGAGGGCATGAACTGGGAAGGTTCAAATATCCAAAAGAATCGGAAGTATATTATTCTGCTTCTTTAGCATTTATTTTGTCAGTCAACCATTCGATATTGTTTTTCATGTTATTTGGCACAGGACCTACAACATCCTCGAACTTAGCTCTAAGTTCTAACAGCTTTTGTTCTTCGTTGTCTACAGTATCAACGTTTCCATCTTCTGCAGGAGTGTTTTTAGCAGCTAATTGTTCTCTTAGCAAAGCTATTTCTTTATCTTTTTCAGCTAAAACTTCATCTTTAGAAGTGTCCTTTTCCTTTAAATTGATTTCTGCCTTTTTGACTTTATCTGTTAATGTTTGTAGAACCAATAATGACTCATCTGTTCTTTCAGATAAAAAGTCTGCTAAAGTGTTGATTCCATTTTGACCTTTTGCAACTTTTACAATAACACCTCTGCTTGAGTCGTTCCAAATAACAGCATCTTTACCCATACTGTCTGTAACAATATTTTTAGCAAAAGCCAAAGCAGCTAAATACTTGGTTTGGTAGTCTTTTCCGTTTAATGTTTCTTGTAGCTTTAATGGGTTGTTTTCTGCAAATAATCTTAATTCGTATTCGCATTTAGCAGGTCCCCAAGCTAAGGCCATAACACCAAAAAGAGCAATAGATATGGCTTTTTGTTTTTCTTCATCAGACTCTTCAACAATAGAGCCTATTTTGGTTTTGAATCGTAATGATTCTAATTTCTCATTGAATTCTTTTTCTTCATCAACCAACTCATACTTAACATTTAACCATGGGTGTAATTCCATAATCTTAATTAGGTTAAGGTCGTTTATCGGTACGTATAAAAGTCCTTTTTCAAACCAAACTTGTTTTGGTGATAAATTACCAGATATATCTTCTTCCCAAATAGAAGGGGCTCCTTTGACATAGACTATTTTTCTATGTCCTAAATTTTTAGTTTCTTTTGTTACTTTATCTACTATTTCCCTAGTAACGTATACTTCTGACAAAGGCAATTGGTAATATCCATTGCTTTTGATTTTTAGTTTGTATATTTTAAACTGCTCTCCACTCATAATATTTGTATTAAAAACCCAGTCTATAAACTATAGACTGGGTAATGATTTATATTTAAGAACCTGTGTAGATTCCTGTTCCTTTTCTAATAACAAAATGTTCATTAGCTCCAACCAACTGGCTTGTTTGCTCGGTTGTATAAGTTACTCTCATTTCGTCTTCGTCAATAGGAGTACCTATATCTCCACCAAAAATCTTTGTTTTTTTGTATCTGTTGATACCTTTTAATCTTCTGTATTTAAGGTTGAAATAAGAAGCGTCAAAAGTTTCACCACCAGACATGATTTTCTTTTGACCTGCAGGCATAATAATACAAGCGATAGAAGAATCTTTAAATTTAGAAGTTCCTAATAACTTAGGGTTATCTAAAATATTTAACGGAGCAAAATGGAATGTTACACCGGCAACTTTAATAGAAGTGAAATCTAAATTAATAGCCATTTCTTTATCGTTGTCAAAAAGTCCATAATTTTGACCAGTAGCATAAGCACCGTTGGCATCAGCAGCAATATCGCTAAAGTAAATTCCTTGTTGGTGATCTCCCCAAACAGTAGCAACGGTAACACCACCTTGTTGTTTTAATCTAAAAGCAATAGCTTGTAAATCAGCTTTTGTTTTTACATATTCATTACCAATATTACCTCTTTCTTCAACTTGTTGAACGTAACCTTTCATTCCTCTTGGCTTTCCATCAATTGCAGCAGCAGAGTCAGCAGATAGTCTTCTACCTAACAAGTGAGTCATTTCAATTTCATTCTCATACAAATCAAGGGTTCTTTGCATTTCCATGTTGTACCATGCTTCACCACCTTTAAATTGAGGTGTTTCAAACCATTGTAAGTGAGCCATATCACTCTCATTAATAGAATAGTATTCTTTAATAATTTGAGGATAATTGTAGATTGTTTCAGACTTCCATTGCTTACCAATAGTAAATCCACCCGTTCCTTTAGCAAAAGAGTTAGAGTAAGGGAATAAAGAAACTGTACCGGTAAAACCAAAAGCACCACCTTCGTTATTTAAGGCTTCGATAACAGTTGGTGACGTAATAGAGTCTACTGTTGCGTGTTTTTCAATAGTACCATCAGAAATAATGATAATTTCACCTGGTCTAAGGTTGTGAGCTTCTGTAAATGTAAACGTGCTACCTACCACAGTTACATTCTCAAAGTTTTCATGTAATTCTCCTAATTCAGCGTGCAAAACTTGATCCGAAGCAAAAGAAGATTCTTGTCCAAAATAAGAACAGAATTTCATTAAACTCCCACTACCTCTTTTTAGGTATGCTTTTTTGTGTTTGTCTGGCTCGTATTGTTGAGCGTATGTATACGGGTCTATAAAGTTACCAGGTGTTGCTAACTGACCTCCAGGTGATGTTATTGCATCATTTCCTAATGCAGTGTTATTTTTTAAAGGCATAATATGTTTTTTTAGTGTTTAAAATATTACACTCCCTTATTGTTTATTGTTAACTTTCCCAATTTAACAGATGCCTAAGCATACGGATCTACATAACCTTCTTTCTTCGCAGGTTTATCATCATGTAGGTTTTTACTAGTAAAATTCTCATTGTTACCATTAGCTATCATTTCTTCAATAGCTTCAGCTCTTACTTGTTTTGCAACAGCAGCTAAAACTTTATCAAAATTTTGCTTGTCACCTCTCCATAATGTTTCAGAAAGACCTTTGTGGTCAAATCCTTTTTCGGTTTTGAATTTTTGATTTACAAAAGCATCAAGATCTAAGACGTTCGACAACATACCATGCTTGTCTTCTTTAGAAAATTCATACGAGTAATTCAAAGTTTTTTCTTCACCATTGTCGTCAATAGTAACGCTAAACTCATTAGCAGTAACACTGTTCACTGCTTCTGTTACGTTTTTCGTATACTCTTCACGAACTAACTGATTATATTTTTCTCTAGGCATTTTTTGTCCATCCGACAACGTAACAATATCTTCTTGTTGTTGATTTGGTTGAGCTTGCCTTTCAGTAGCTTTGTATTTTTCTTGCTGTGATAATATTTTGTCAATTTGTGGTTTGACATACTTATTAAGAGTGATAGAGTTTGTTGGTGACAACTCTTTTTCTGACAAATCTATTCCTAGTGAGTCTTCTAAATAAGCATCAATATCTTCGTTAGACAAGTTCTTTTTTCCAGTTTCTTCTTTTACTTGCTGTCTTGCAAGGTCTAAAGGGTTTAATGTAGAAACATCTTGTTGAACAAAATCAAACTCAGCTCTACCAAGACCTGTATCTTTTCTAAATTCTAAAAGCTTATTTAGATAATCATCTTGAATATCTTCGTAAGGATTTACAATTTTCTCTTCAATAATTTTTTCGGGCTCTTTAAACAAGTTGTCAAAAGAATCAATTTCTTTTCCGTATTTGTTTTTAAAAAAAGCTTTTACAGAATCCTCATCAACTTCTTTGTCAATGATTACTGGGTCTGTATTAGGGCTTACTATCTTGTCTTTTTCATCGTCAACGTCCTCACTTTCTTCTGCATCAATATTAGGGTCTGGAATATTATCCTCTTGAATCTCAGCATCTGGAACCTTACCGTCTATTAAGTCGTCTAATGAAGCGTATCCTATTTTTGACATCACTAATTGTTTTATAGTTAAAAATTATAGTTAAAGCAAATTTAGTAAATAATATCTATAATTAATAAAAAACATCATAAATTGATATTAAACATCAATTTATGGTGTTTTGCTTATTTTATATCATTGGGTTTACGTCTTTAAACTCAAAATCAACGGGTTGCTTATAAGAGTGCTTTCTTTGATCTATCAGTTGGCTTTGTTGAGTAGATTGCTTGTCTAGCCTATCATCTTTTGCCTTCTCTTGAAAAGCCCTCATGTTCAATACGCTTGCATTTTTTAGTTTTTCTAAATAAACCTCTTGCTCAAACTCTTTGTCTGCTACAGGTTGTCTCACTTGCTGCATCATTTGTTCTTTGGTTACTTCAATTTCAGCTAGTTGTTTATTATATATTAAATCAATCTGTTTTTGCTGTTGGTATGATTTTAATTTGTTTTGAGTTGCAGCCGTATTAGATTGTATATCGCTTTGACTTTTCGCCATAAGCATCTGTTGTTCTTGCTGTTGTTTTTCTTGAATTCTTTTCTTACGCATATAGAACAGGTATTGGTGAGCAAGTTTCATGTTTACTCTAGCTACCCTTTGAGCTTCTGCTTTTATTTCTACATCTATACTTCCTTCCTGGAGTGCTATAGTTAAGTCTCCAATGAAGTCTTGTATTTCTTTCTGAGCAGGCAACATTTCAATTGAAAATCCAAAATCATGCAAGTGTCTATTTTTCATAGCTTCTAAAGCTTCAACATTTTGTTTACCAACGGCTCGTGTATATATGTCTTTTAACGATTTTGCATTTGGGTTTCTAAATATAGAATGAACTCTTGAAGAAATTGTTTCTGCTATTCTTTTATTAAAATCAGTAGCAGCTACAACTATATGTTTAGTAACGGTGTTACTTGCTAATTGAGCCATTTGATTGACTCCTAATAAAGCATCGGACGGTAAAGATCCGTCACGAGCAGGATTGATACCTGTTGTTTCTCTAATAAGATTTAGGTCTGCAGCAAATAAGTTAAACAGGACGGTTAGGGCACTTCCTTGTTGACTAGCAACAGGTCTTGCAGCAGCAGCATTTTTCATACCGGCTTCACCCATATCTATGTTTTTACCAATAGATACACCTTTTACATCAATAATATCTATAGCTATCTTCCAGTTGTCTTCTTTTTTTGCTCCTTCTGCAGAGGATAAATCTGCTAAGGCATCTATATCAATAGCTATTAAATCTGGTCTTAATTGTGATCTAAGGTGACGTATTTTGTATACGGTTTCATTTAATCCATCTGCAATAGTTTCAATATTGTCTAAAAAGGAGTGAAGCTTGTTTTTGTAAATATCTGTAGCTCTAACAATAAAAGGAGGTAGAGCTTTATTTAACTCGTCTCTAACTATGTTTTCGCATTCTTGATATCCGTAAATGTAATCAGAGCCTATAATATAACTTCCTTCCATCCAAGTGTCTCGAACATCAAATAACGCTTCGTAGTCTTTTCTTTTTGGTGCGTTGTAGTCTTCTTCTCTTTTAGAAACTTTAACTGTTTTTCCTTTACGGAAATTCTTTTTAAAGGTTTCTTTTTTAAATGTTTTGAAGGAAAATCTTAACACGTCTATACGCATAGACATTATTTCACTTATTTTACATTTTTCAAAATCAAGATCGCCATAACCTTGGTTTTGTGCGGAGTATGTTTTTGCTATTTTTCTCATAGCTATTTCATCAAGACCACCTTCTCTATAAATATCTCCAATGCTAATTGGGTCTAAATATCCATAATAGTTGCATTTAGAAAAATCATTAGAAACTACAGGGCCATGAACAAGATATTCCGGATCAATATATTCTAATTTTATACCTTCTTTTTTGTCGGTATACACTCTGGCTGCGCAAATTCCAATGTCAGTTAAATCTTTATTTTTTGAATCTTCTGTGTTATCCCAATTGTTGCTTTTCTTGATGTAGTCTATAACTATTTCTTCTGCAATTTCTATTTTAGGACGTTCATTTATTTCGCTGTAAATCTTCAACTCTTCCTCATCTTGAGGAATAAACTCATCGGGTACTAGTCCAGGTATATTGAAAACTTCCTCTGCTTTTTTTCGCAAAGGTAATGTCCTCATATTTTTTAAATGATTGTCATATCGGTCTTGTTTCATTTTTAGACTAAGACGGTCATTGGCACGGATATCTAACATGTAGTTTTCATCATTGATCCCGTTCGACACAATTCTACAGAATTTTTCGCCAAAGTTCACGACTCTAAAGTCTTGATTGTATAGTGAAAGATCTCCAGACAAACTTTTCTTAAATTTCTCAATAGATTGTTCTCCTCTTACAAATTTTCTTTTTTTATTGATGTAGTCTCTACGGTCAGCGTACTCGCATTTGTCTGAAACAAGAGAACCATTAAACCAATCTTGACCTATCATTTTAGCAAATGACAAACCGTAACTATCTTCTTTTTTTTCTGACCATGGTGCTAATGGGTCTGGTGTATGTTTTTTCATATTGCTATAGATTTTGATCCAGAATTATCGTATCTGGGAAAAGGATTGAATGGTTTAGGCTTTTCAGTTTCTTTCTTTTTTTGTCTTCTTTGGTTTCCTAGTCTTGATAAACTACTAGAAATGTAGGCATCGTATTTGGTCCTGTTTTTTAAATCAACATCTTTCCATTGTTCTAAAGTTCTGGTGAATGGCATATTCCCCATATATCCTTTAGGTCTAATTCTGTTATCCATAGAAACACCTACATGATCTACTATATAGGATTCAATTGCATAAAATTGTTGATCGGCTATTTTATCATTTTGTGGTGGTGCTCCACCTAGTTTCTTTTCTGTTGGGTTTAACTCACTGTAATTTTTAAAAGGATTGTTTAAAGAAAAATGTCTATATCCTCTATCTGCTACATATTGTAAAAAGGCTTCGTTTGAAAGTTCTGATAGCATTGGCATAGAAAAATATACCATAGCCATAATTACTTCTTCAAAAAATATAGTCACCTTACTAGCTCTGTCTAAATATTCTAAAATAAAAGCTTCGTTGGGTAGGGTAGAAGTATTGGTTTTAGTGGATAAATGAATAGCTCCTTTTGATCCTCTACCATCGGCACTTTTATCACGGTTATAAGGGTCAACTCCAAAACAACCTACGTCTTCCGCCATTGGTCCCCATGCTAATATTCCGTTTTTAAATATCTTCTCCTTTTTGTTTCTAAATTCTAACGGAGGGTGACAATCTTTTCTTAACCAAAATCTACCTTCTGGATCTGGAGTCCAAATTACTTCTGTATCTTGAATTCCATCTTTCCATATAAAATTTCCTCTTTCAATATCGTTGTTACCAATAATTATTCCTCCACTTGATTTTTCTTCTAGTTCAACATCATTGTGTTCTTGTTGTTCAATAAGTTTATTGATGTTAAATTCACATTCTTCTGAACTTGCTCTAAAAGCATGAGCTTCTTTTCTTGGGAATTTTCTTAATTCTTCGTTTAATATATCTGGAGTTTCTTTTAATCCTCTAAACTTATTTTCTAAAAAGGTAATTGAACCGTTTATTTTGATTTTACCTTGATCGTTTTTAACAGGTTCTTTAGGGTCTTCTGTAATACAGAATCCATAAACATCATAATATCCTTGAATACCATATTCCGCAGGAATAAATAAGCTGTACAATCCGCTTATAGTTTCGTCATTTTCGTTTCTAACGTTTGGGTTTGATGTATCGTAAACCTCTTTAAATTCTCTACCTCCTTGGTCTAAATGGTTAACCGTAGAACCTACCATTGCTTTTCCTGTAATATCTTCTCCTACGGTATGAGAAGTTTTCACAACGTTCCAATAAGCGTTAAACCTACAGTCTTTCGGGAATTTTCCTACTTCATCTAAAGCAGATCTAAATATTGCATCCCCATCCATTGAGTTTAATGTTGTGGTGTGCCATCTAATTACAGTATCTAAAGCTTCATCTTCGTAGTCTGAATTTTCTTCATCTGTTTTTCTTTTACCGTTGGGTTCTGCAAAAAATATTTCCTTTTTAGGAGTTTTGTTACCATCATAAATAGGTCTAAAAAAACAAGGTAATTTTTTAAAGGTCCTTACTAACCTTCCAAACAGCTTAGAAGCATCTGAACCTTCTTTAGATATAATACCTAATTCTTTTTCGTTGTGCATGGTTCCAGAATACAATAGTTCTGCATTACAAATTGTACTCCATCCAAAACGTCTGTTTTTTACATAACAAATTCCGTAACATCTATAGTCTGCTTTACAAGCTTCCCAATAAATCATTAACTCGTTTTGAATAATTCTAAAAGTTGGTGCTCCAATGTTTATTAAATTCCATTGATAGAAGTAATAAGCAAGTCCTGTAAAATAAACAGGCTTACCTTTTATATACACATACACACCGTTCTTTCTTCTTTCTATTTCTTCTTCAATATAATCGTTGTATTCTTCATTATATTGGGTTTTAGAATTAAGTCCTTTAGGCGGTTCTTTTCTTTTCCATTTTTGGTTTTTTTCCGTTTTATCCCAGTTGATGATTTTTTTTCTATCTGTTGGTACATGAGGTAATCCAATATGAATTCCATTAACATAAAATATATCGCCCAAAGTTCCGTCCTTAGAAATAATAATTACATCATATTCTTCGTTGTAACCATATTCCCATGACTTAGCTTTGTTACCGTTTACACGAGTAACAACGTCTATTTTATCTTCTACCTTATGTCCTAAATAGAATATCATTGTTTTTCTGCCATTTTTTTAGCCCAACTTACTTTCTTATCTGTTTTATTATTGCTGTTTAAATCAGAATTAAGTAAATCAATGGTTGTCATTACCCACTCACAATCTTCTGCTGCAGTTTTTCTGGACCTAATTACATTGTGAAGCTTATCTTCTGTAATAGATTTTCCAGAATTCCTTAAAAGAGCTGCTACGGTTTTTTTACCAAACATTTCTTCTAATTGTCCTTCTACTTGTTTTATTAAATTGGTATCATCTTCAAACGGATCTAAATCAATATCAATTACTTGTAGATTTAAGGTGAACATGGATTTTAAACTTTGAATTAAGTCCGGTAGTTTTTCTTTGTAATACCCACTTACTTCATCTTCTGCCAAACCATCTATTTCTTTGTACAGGGCATCTACTTTTTTCATTCCCCAAACACATTGTTCTGCTGCAGTTCTACGTCCTTTTAAAACATTGTAGTATTTATCCTCGCTAACATCACCTTCAACTTCTTTCACAACAATCTCCATGTTTTTATCGACCATGCTTTTTAAGTGGCCTATGTAAACAGGAATATTTTCTTTGTAAAAACTCATACTTTTTATTTATGCTGAAACATATTTTAATCCTGTTGTTGGATCTACTATTTCTTTATTCTTAATTTTTGCTAAAATCTGACTATTATATACCCACCATAATTCTTTTCCTCCAAACCATATTTTAATACCACCTATGGTATTCATTATAGCAGTATCACCAACGTTAAGTCCTAGTCTTTTAAGCGTATCGTTAATGTGCACCAATTTTATTTTTCCTTTAAAAGAGGTTTTATCTATTTGGTGAATAGGACTCTTGTTTTCTATCTTTTCAATAATAGGTTCCGCAATTGCGTTTTGTCCATAGCCTATCCAATTTTCTGTTTCGTTTTCACGATAACAAATTATCAAGTCGGGGTCTATGTAGTAAAGCTTTTTTTCTTCGCTAATACAGTTTTGGTACTCTTGTTTTACACCTCGGTAAATCTGTCTTCTAAAGTTTGAGTTGTCTATAAGGACCTCGTAACCTGGTTTAATTTCTGAGGGAAACATTTCTGGAATTAAAGCGACTTTAGCTATTCGATTTCCCATTCTATCTGCGTTAAAATCTACGTTCCCATGTAATTCCAGACCTCCTTCTGTCTTGAATGTTTCGTTATATGGGTTTTGGACTTCAATAATAAAATGATGTAATGATTTCATATAATTTTAATTAATGTTGGTATGTAATTTTTTATTGGAGAAATTAAGATGAGTAATAAGGCAATGGCAGATATTAAAAAAGTATAAGTCCATTTGGACCAGGTATAGTTTGTCGTTTCTGTAGACTTTAGTTTCTTTATCTGAAGGTCTTTTTCGAGAATTGATTTTTCAAGAGTCTCTGTTTCTTGACTGTGTTTTGATTCAAGTTCAGAATATTTACTTTCTAATCTTTCATACTCGCTCTTTATTGTTTTTATAGTAGAAACTAAGTCTTGATTCTGTTTTGATTGGATGTTGAGTTTACCATTTATATTGCGAATAATAAGCTCGTGGTTTTCAGATCCTAAAGTTTGATTTATACTGTTTAAATTTCCAAGGCTATCACATATATTGGAAATATCTGTTTCAAGATTTGTAGCTTTTGTGATTGTAGTTTCTGTAGTTTCTGTATGGTTTTTGTATACAGAAACACTGTCTCTGTATTTTTCAACCAAACTATTTAACTCTTTGTTTACTTTAGAGATAGAGTCTTTTTGAGCAATCAAAAGTTTTTCTACTGACTTATCTTGGATCTCTTCTGTTGATTTGCACCCAAAAGTGAAAATCATTAATAATAGGATAATTGCTATTTTTTTCATCGTAATTGTTTTATAGAATCCACATTTCTTTATATTCTTTTAGAATAGATTTTCTGTCTTTAAGGCCGTTGTAACCTCCGTTTATTTTCTTGGTAATACCGTTGATGTCGTCAATGTCTGCCAATGCGTTTAGTCCTCTTTTCGTCCAGAACCATAATGCAGCAATCATAGAATATTTTTCTTCAAGCAATAGGTCTGGGTTGGTCATGAAGTCAATTCCTGTGTCGTTCGTTAATTGTTGATAGTTATCCCTCAAGGTGATTTGAATAAAACCACGACCTCTAAACTTCCAACCATCACCACTTGCTTCGTCACCATTACCTCCTTGGTTAGCGTACACAAAGTTTGCAATGGCTTCTGGGTTTCCTATTAAAGAGATAGCCTTGTTTCTTTCGTTTTTGTCTATCTGTCTATTTTTGTTACTGTCAAAGTCATAAATAAAAACTTGTAGTAATCGTTCTAGTGAATAATTAAAACTTTCTTCGCAAGGCTTTAAACCACTCTCGTGTTCTAATTGCGTGAATAAATGACACATTCTTAATGGTGTTTTTATTCCTGCTTCAATTAATAAATCAGCGTATTTTAAATTTAGTATGCTTGGCTTCATAATTAAAAATTGTCTATTTTGTCTTTGTACTTAATAAGCCTACCGTTTACATCATCAAAGCTCAACATAGCATCCCTAGGTATTACATATAAACTCAAAGCGTATACGTCAAAAATGGCACTAAGTTTATCGTAATTGGTGGAGTAGGTGTTGTTGGTGGTTATACTTTCTACACTCTCTATAAAGCCTTCCGTAATTACAGTTCTGAAGGCATCATAACTATCTAATATAACTTTAGCATCCTCCGAAGATATACCTCTTGACACGTAAAAAGTATAGGCTTCCTCCATGTAAATCAGCTTTATACAGTCTAAACACTGTATAAACTCATACTTTAATCTAAGAGAAGATAATTTGCTGATATCGTCTCTATCTAGGAACTCATGAAACTTAGCAGTAACAGTGTCTACTTTAAGTGCTATTAATTTATGGAGCATAGCACTTTTAACAATATCTGGATTTCCGTGAGTTATGAATTGTATTTTTGTTACCTTGACTTTAACGGCATTAGCTACTAAAAACATAGTGTGAATCTTTAAATCATCTATGTTCCCTTTTTTACGGTATGCTGAAATAGCATCTGTAACTACGTCTTTATACTTTACTAGTATAAATGCTATAGCAGCTATTGTAAAAGCCGATAAAGCATATATGTTAGTTATACTCTTTATAGAGTTGAATATTTCTGTCATAATTAATTATATTCTAGTTGTCATCTCTGCATGAACCCCTATTGCTAACTTTTCTGCACCGCTATCATTAGGGTGTATTCCATCAGAAATGAGAGCTGTAGTTGCATCTTTTAAATAATAATCTCCTCTACATAAGTGAATATCCCCTTTTCTTATTACCCAAGCTCTAACACATTCTTGTATAACAATCTGCATTAATCCATTTGCATGGTATCTATCCTCTGTTGGTAGATAAGTAGAGCCATCAAAACTTATAACTTGTGGGGTAGGTACTATTAAAAAGAACTTAGAACAACTTGTCTGAGTTATTATTAAGTCTATTAATTTATTTAAATTAACTCTATACCATTCTCTAAACTCCTCATCTCTTCTGTTAGTAGCAGTAGCCCCATGATCTGAAAACCAATGTGCTATATCATTCATACCTATCATTAAAGAAGCTATATCATGGCTTGTTTTTGGGTTACTTATTAGATTTAAGTAAACACCATCTGCATCACTACCTGATCTACCACCATTTGTAACAGTAATATTGTGGCCATCTGCATTTAACTTTGTAACAACTCTATCAATAAACTTAGTTGTAGCACCTACTCCATATGTAATACTATCACCAGAAGCATACCATGACCCTGTAAATGGTGTTATAGTATAAGGAGTTAATATAGAGCCTACAGAAAATGTGGCTATAGTCAAAGGACTTACTACGACTCTCAATTCTAAAGACCCTCCATTATCATATAGGTAGGATTTACCTTGTGTAAGTACTGAAGGTAAAACATCTGTTTCTCGCATCTCTACCTTACCTTCCCAAGATGGTACATAAATATCCGCTACTGCGTTATCTAGTCTATAGTTAGGTATAGCATCATTAGTTTTTTCTTCGGTAGCTTTTACTACTCCTTCTTTTATGCTTAATGTTTCTTTATTCCAGTTGTCTTTTGTAGCGTACAACTTAAAGCTACTATCTGTGTATGTTTGTCCACAAAAAACTACGTACCCTTCACTTGGTATCTGATCTTCATGTACTAAAGATTTCACAAAAGTAGTATCATCTTTCTCTGTATAAAAGGCACAAAATAAGGCAGCTCCCCCTTTGCTTGCTTCTGTAATACTAACATAAAACTTAGAATCTACTCTAATAAAATCAGAATAGTAATGACCTACATTTGCCTCAAGTAGAGTACCATCAGTTTCAATGTAACCTAAGTTAGTTGGGGTAAAAGTAGCTTCCCCATTAATAGTATCAACTACTGTAGTAGATGCTTGTTTCTGTATTATAAAGCTATCATCCTCAAATATATCAGCACAAAAGACTACATACCCATCACTAGGTACAACTCCACCCTCATTCATAGTTATTACATAAGACGCGTCATCTTCTTCTGAGTATAAAGTACAGAATTTAGCAGAACTACCTTTTATGGCATCCTTTATAACTATAACGTTACCTTTTTCAACAGGTCTAAATTCAGATATCCTAGCTCCTCCATATGCCGACCCTAATGCTATACCTCCACTACTATTAACGTAACCTAGTATAGTAAGAGGGACAATCTCCTCTTCCCCTACTTTTATAGTCATATTATCGGTCTCTCCTGCTTTGTACACCCAATCACCTAACCCCGCTATACTTACAACACTATTTTCCCAGTCTAGTTTACCTTGAGCATCAAGAGCATCATAGAAAGCAATAGCAGAATCTTTATCAGAGAACTGCTTGTAATTATTAGTAGCATTAATAGCATCTACTTCTGACTTCTTTGCAAAAGGGTCTAGAGCCTCATTATTAAACTCAGATAAATCAGTTTGAGTTGGGTCAATAGTAACTCCCTCTAAGTCACTTTGTTTTGCAAAAGGATCTACACTTTCATTTTTAAACTCATCTAAATCTGTCGTGCTAGGGTCTATTGTAGAACCATCAGAGGTATTGTTTTTAATATTAGTGATGAAGTCTTTAAACGTTTCGTGAGTGTATGGGACTCCTTCTTTATTTGTTGCTACAGCAGCATCAAACAATCCTCTTCCAAAATGAATTTCAACTCCTTTTTTCTTTACTTTGTATTTGTTTGAGTTTTCAGAATCTTCTAAGAATTCAAAATATTTTGAACGTCCACTAACAATTTCCCCTCCCTGCTTAACTATATATAAATAGTTGTTTTCTGTATAGACTTTAAATGACATAATTATTGTTTTTTGAGTTGATTAAAGACTAGTGACAAAATCTCTAAAACTAGTTTCTGTGTATGGATCACCTTCTTTATTTGTGATGTTTTCTGCTGTTAAATCCCCTCTTCCGATAGAGACAGGCACACCATCTTTCTCTACGGTGTATTGGTTGTTGTTTTCAGAATCTTCTAAGAATTCAAACGTGTTTGAGAATCCGCTTATCATTGATTTATCGGGCTTAACTATATATAAATAGTTGTTTTCTGTATAGACTTTAAATGACATAATTATTGTTTTTTGAGTTCTCTAATCCCTGCTTCCGGATATCCTTCTGCGTTGTATTCTAAATTCGATTTATCTACAGTTGTAAAAGGCTCCCATAAAATTCTGTTTATTTGGAAATTGCAAACTTCCCATTTAGCTGTAGTCCCTGCCCACGATCCAGTTCCTTCTTCGTATAGGTTTCTGTATTCTAATTCTATCCATTCCTGTATCTTAGCTAGGTTATAGCTTGGGAACCAACCTCCTAAAGTATATTTCATTATATTAAAAGGGACGAACACGGTTGTTGTTCTTATCAGTTCTCCATCTACCCACAATTCTGTTCTGTCTGGGTACCAGGCTAACCCCCAGTCATGGTATTTATTATCGTTGTATTTGTATGACAGCTTGGTTAGTTTTGCAATGTACTCCTCTCCATCATAGTCGTTCTCGTTATAAGCCCAACCGTTACCACTAGATTTTTCTCCTACCCAGTTGTTGAACTTACAGTTGTCGTATGTTGGCTGCTCTCTTCCTTGTACGTATTTAGATACTCTGGTCCAGGACTCTCTAGCATTAGGATTCGCTCTTGCATTATCGGTATCTTTTAGTAAGAAAGTACCATTGTTTTCTGTTGTTGGGTCGTCTGTTATACCTATGTGATATTGGTTATCTAAAGCATCTAAATCAAAGTATGCTGTTGATTGTTCGGTCCATGTAGCAAAAGCCCCCATAGTCACTTGTGACGGCAACTCCATATCTATTTCGTTGTTTATAACCATATAAGGGTCGGCTCCTCCGTATGGTTGTCCTCCTTTAGCTATCCAAGTGTCCCATCTAGGGTCTGTTGGGTATAATTCCATGTAATGAAAAAACCATAGAGCAGGGCACACCCCGTATATTCCTACGGGAAGCTTCATTCTTACGGTCATTTTTCCATATTCACAGTATTTTTTTGTGATAAGAATTGAGCCTACTCTAGTTCTGAAAGGGCTTAAATAATTAGGGTCGTCAGCTCCTTCATAAAAAGAAGGTTGTCCGTAACCTTTGAATTCGTAATTTTTAGGTGGCTTTGCAACACCTATAATCTCACCGTCTTGAGGATAATTATCACCGTGATTTTCTAGTACAATAGATTTATCTGTCTCATTAAAGTAGATTAATTCTCCGCTACATCCTCCGTTATAACCTCCCCATTGTGTATGATTTGTATCAAATAATTCAAAAAATTTATCTTTTTCGGCTTCAAAATCTACGGCATTCTCAAAGTCTATTAAAAAAGCTTCGTCTTGTAGCCATTCGTTAGAAGATATAACTTCAATAGGTATTCCTCCAAGTCTGAATCCATCTATATCATCAGATCCAGTAGAGCCTATGCTCATAGAATAATTTCCACTAGGTATTAATGGATCTATGATCATATTCATAGAATCTGACCTTACGAAACCTAGCCATTTACTATCTGCGAAATACTCTTCATCGGTTAGTGTTCCGGTGGCTAGTGTAGGTATGCTTAATAAATGTGAGTCACTTAGTAGTTCACTTACGAGTGCTCCATCTATGTTGTCTCTTACAAGTAATGGTTGTCCAGATCCTAATCTAAGAATTTGATCAACTGTTTTTGTTACTGTGGTTTGCAATTCATAACTAGAGTTTAGTTGGTCTAAAGTGATACTAGTTATGTCTACACCTACAGGAACTTTTGTCGTTCCTTTTATTAAGTCTATACTAACTTCTAATCTTACGGACCAGTTGTCTGCATTTTCAAAAGCAAACCATTGTCTGTCAGTATTTCCAAGACTAGAGTTGTATATTTTATTTGTAACAGTTCTATATGCTGTGTAGTTTGTGCTTGTTGGTCCTACATAAAAATATGCGTGAACTGTCATTTCATAATAATCCTCTAACTCTGCTAAGGTTGCTGTAGTGGTAGTGTCATAGGTTATGGTTACTGCCATTACAGGAGCTTTGTTTGTGTCAAAAGTCTCGGTTCCAACGGAACTTCCTTGGCCTAGTAGTACTTTTGCTCCGATACCTAGTATCTTATCTGAAGGATTGCTACTTGTAGTTTTATTAAATATGAACGTTGGTTGAAAGTCGTAGAACTTTGCTATTTTGCTAAAGTTTGCATAAGCATTAAGTACATTTTCAGACCTTCCATCAGCACCGTGTTTAAGTCTTACTTCTGTAGCGTTTGAAACATTGTAAACATCTAAAGGTAAGTCAACACCCATAAATACTCTCTGTATAGCAAGTCCTGTTGTCCCTCCTTGTTTATCTCCTATGTATATAGGGAATTTCACAGAAGTATCAGAAACGGGAGCTGCCCAACTTTTAATATCGTAAGCTATTTTTTCATGATGTTTTAAATCTCCTGCTTCGTATATAAAAATATCTAAATCACTAGAGTTTAAATGCAACCTCATGGTGTACCAATTTTCTACAGGGAAATTGGTAGATAGGGTAGTGGTGTCTAATCCATCGGCTACAGTAATAGATCCGCTACTGTATGTGATTTTGAATTGTTTTGTTCCTGTATTTCCAAATATATGGAACAAAACTACACTAGTATGTACGGTGTCAACAAAGAAGTTCATTGCAAAATACACCCCCTCATAAGGATCTGTATCTCCACTTGAAGCGTTTGGTTGTGTTGTAAACAATAATCTTGAATCTATTCTAGCTTCTTCATTTTCATGTGTTTGATTTAACCATAGATATAAGCTATCGCATAAGAAACATTTAGATACAACATCGGTGTTATTTGTAGATGTTCTGCTTGTCCAGGATTTACCACTTGAATCCATGCTACCCCACCATTCACGGTATTCTCTAAACTTATCTAGCATACGGTAATAAAACCCTGCTCTTTCACCGCTAGGCTCTACTTCATTATCTACTCCGGTTATGTACCAAGTAAAATGTTGCTCTTTAAAAAGTTTTTTTAAATAATAAGGGCTTTCCCCTACGGTAATATTACTGTTAGTTTTAAATACATCATCATACTCTACGTTATTGCTAAGAGTGGTCAATCTAACTCTATACTCTGTAGCTTCTTCTAAGTCAGTAAGAACTACTTTGGTTTGAAGGTAACCTACTTCATTACATTCAACTAAAGGATTAGCTACAGTCCATTCCACCGAATCTTCTTTTCTGTATTTAACAGAAATCATAAAAGGAGCAGCAACTTTCTTAGCTAAATTTACTTTTAGTATTTCGTATTTTATAGGTATTCTTGACATAATTACTTAAAGTTTACTACGTTAATACCTTCTATAACAGCTTCTGGGTCTATATCTGTACCTACTGCCACTCCAAAAGTCTTTATCCATAAACTTACACCTACCTTTTCGTAGATGGATTTATGGACAGTATCTACTACCTTGGTGCCTACATCTTGTCCTCCGTAGGTCGTAGAAAAATAATCTTCATGATCCACTACTTCATCATCCATGATATGTAAAACTCCAGAAGCCGATACGGAAGTAACTATTGGTATTAGATTTTCATCTAGTATACCAGTCTTCCACATAGCCATATAAGCTTCACCATCTTCAATGATTATCACGTCTTTCCCTATAGCTCTAAGAGCAGAAGGTATGGCTGTGTTAGCAGCAGCAATAGATTCATATGGCCCTCTGTCATAGTCAGCACTTACTACAGCTTTAGTAATTACTCTTAATTGTTTTGTTATCCCTATATAATTTGACATTAGACTGTTGTTACGTTAATAATTACATCTTGACCTAATGGAAGTATAGAAGTGAAAGCGTATAAGCTGTAAGTCTCTCCTCCTATAGTTATTGTGCTTTTTGTGTAGTCGTTGTCACTTTCGCTAGTGTATAGTACGTCTGCTGTGATAACGCTATTGTACGCAGAGACAATCGACAACTCATTTGGTATTGCAAACCAGTGGACAACCTCAGTATCAAATGGTGCGTTTACATTAGTGTTTCCTGTTATGGAGCTGCTAAATCCTAATTGAACGGCTGCTGCATCTGGAACTGTTGCACTTTGGCCATAATACATAGTGTATGAAGCGGGAAGTGGAACATTTATTGATTCTGTGGATTCTGTAGAGTAGCTGCTAGAGTTATCAGATGAGTCAATTGACTTGACTCTAAATTTATAATTACCACTCGTGTTTATGTTTAAGACAGAGCTTGTATTCTGTGTAGAAACAACTTGCTTGTTTGCCCATGTAGAGTCTGACGTTAGCGTGTACTCTAATACGTAAGAGCTAACTTCAATATTGTCTGTAGCTTCATCCCACGAAGCAGTCACTTGTGTATTGTTAGATACGCTTGTAGTGAAGTTCAGAGGTGTGCTTGGGTTTTCAGTGTCTTGTGGAATACCTCCTTGAAATAAGGAAATAGGATATCCGCAAAGAATCCCATCTTTGTCTATAGCTAAAACGATATCACTATCGTCTAGTATCTGCTTTATTTTCAATTCTGGTAGGTACATAATAAAAACTTATTGAATATTACAAATTTATAGAAATTATTTATTAAACTGTGTATTTTTGTGTAATAAATATCAATTGACTAATAATAAATATCAATTCAGAATGAGTGAATTAAACTGTAATGCTTCAAAAAGAGTGAAGAAGGTGATCTCTGATAAAAACGCTCAACTTGTGTGTGTGAATGAAATTCCGAAGTATTCTAAGAAACAATTTAAGGAGGTTTATAAAGGGTATGATTTCTTGGAAAATCTTTTTACAATACGTACTTATATCCAAAAAAAACACAATGTTCCTTATGAATTTTTGGAGTTGATGTTGAGATTAATGGGATTGAATCTATTTACTATGGTAGATTTCTTTGACACACCTAGAACTTTTACCTATAAAAAATGGAATAGCATAAAAGAATCTGGGTATATTAACCTCGTAATGGATGATAAAGATGTTATGAAGCGAGTGTATTGTTTGAATAAAAAAGGGCAGAACATTGTAATAGATTTTTACGAATGTCTTTCCGGGGAAAAGAGAATTCCAGAATCTCCAGAAGAAAACCCTTTTGAGGATGATAGTAAGAAGGTGGATTTTGATAGAAAAAAAATGGAACTGATAAAAAAGTTAAATAAATTACCAGTTCCAGATCATAAAAAACATTTATTTAGGGGTTAATCTAAGACCGTCCAATCTTCTGCTAAAACATCTTCTTCTGTAGGAACCCATGTGGTAGAGTTCTTTTTGTCAATAGTTATTCTAATAGACCCTATGCTATTTTCTTTTTCTCCCTCAAAAGAATCAATTATTTTAGAACTTCCAACCCATTTTTTTCTTTCCGTGGGGCTAGGTAAAAACCATATGAAATTAACCTTTCCGATCCATTCAGATCTATAAGCTTTTTTACCTAACTTAATAGCTTCTAACACTAACCCAAAAGTTAATCCTTTTGTTTTTCTGTAGGCTTTATCAAAAACATCTTTTGGACTCCAAGATATATAACCTTTGTGGTTTGGGTGTACGATTTTTTTCGAGTCTAAATATTCAACTAGATATCCTTTTTCAGAACCATCTTCATCTTTAGGTAAGTCCCAACCTCTGTACCTGTTGTATTCACCCCTTGTCATTGGACTAGCCTTGATGTTTTTAACACCTATGTAATTTTCCATAATATATTTGGATTTTAAGATTAATCAATAATGTACCAGTCTTCTTCTAGTGTATCTGCAACACTTGGGGACCAACCTTGAATTTTATTTTTTTTATCTACAATAGCCATTTGGTTCACATACTGTAGAGTAGTGTTGGTTTTGCTGAAAATATTTTGCTCTTTGTGTTTAGCTTCTCTTTTCAAAAATTCTTGCTTAACACTTTCTGGAAGGGATTGCATTTTAGGAACGGTTTTTACAACATCTATAACAGAAGGCACTTGCATAAACACAAATAAACCTTTTCCGTTCCATCCTTTTCTTTGTATCATTTTTCCTTGCTTTACAGCTTTTAACGCTTCGCTATAGCTGTATAATTTTTTTCTTTCTGCCATGGTCTTTAGATTAAATTTTTATTTTTCAAAAAAGAATAATATGTGATTTCGATATCTCCATCTGTGGCTATACCAATCATATCATACCATTCGTTAAAATATTTTTTAGGTATATCGTTTTCAAGGTCCAGTCTTATGTCTTTAAAACATACTGAATAGGCTCCGTTAAAATCGGCTGTACCTCCAATTTGATCACCAATCCAAAAATGAAAACCTAAATCGTGTTTTTCCTCAAATATTCTAACATACTGTTGGATAGCATTATTTAGCTTGCTGAATAGGTTTAATGGTATTTTTCCTTTTTTTAAAACTTTGTTGTTTGCTTCCATATTTTTGTTGCAATTATTGCAGTTTGATTTACAGTTGTTTTTAGGCATTATTTTAATTTTTTTCCTTTCTCTTTAATAAATTTATGAACTTGGTCTGTTACCCATCCCTGCAGATACGCTAATGGTTCATCATTATTAAAATCTGCTACAAATCCTCTTGTGTCGGCAATGAAGCTTGTGATATGTAAGGCTTCATGTGACACTACTCCTGGACTTATATTTTTCTGGTCAGAATCTATGTTTAACACAATGCAAAAAGTCTCTCTGCTTTTGTAGTTTAAATGTATTGCATGTGCGTAAACATAGTCTCTGCTGAAATTTGGGTCTACTTTGGTTTTTAAAAGATGTAAGTCGTTGGTGAGAACGATAGCTAAATACCCACCATACAACGGAACTTTTCTTCTTTTTATATGTATGTATGGATTGTTCATTACAGTACTGCTATGATATCATCTTCCTTTAAAAAGAGACACTCTTCTCCTTCGTAAACTTGACTTATACCTGTGTGCGGATGATGTTTTACTTTATCACCAACTTTTACAATTTCGGCTTTAGGGCCTGTTAATAAAACTTCTCCAACGTTTTGTTTTTCGGCTTTACCTTCTGGAATAATTAAACCGCTTGCTGTTTTGTTCTCTTCTTTTATTGGCTTTACCAATATTAGATTTCTTAGTAATTGCATATTCGTATTGATTAATTATTGTTTCATAGTGGTGGCCACACTTATTTTGTCTTGTTTGTATAGCTCATCAAGCTCTTTTAATAAGTGTTTGTTTTTTATAATAGGAGCGTTTAAAAAGCTCTCAAATAAATTAGATAGAATAGCAAAGGTTTCTATGCTGTAGCAGGTTTTGGTGTTTAAAATATGTCTGCTTTTAAAATCTATTAGCGTTTTAGTTTCTACTAAAAAGACTTTTATACCGTCTTCTCTTTCTGCTAACTGAATTAGAATTCTTTTGTTTTTTGCTTTAGCTTCGTTTGCTTCTAGGACTTTCATTTCTTCTTAATTTTTATATTATGTATTAACATGTAAGCATCCCTTTGTTCTTGATTTGTTCGGATTTTTATTCCTGTGATCATTTTAAAAAGTCTTGCATTTACTTTACTTGTTGTGGGCTTGGTAACTTTATGAGGAATCTCTAAGTAGATTAACATTTCTACAATCTTTCTACCCGTCTCATGGTTACGTCCTGTATTGTTTCCTATGGCTGCGTTTACTGCTGCAGTACCATCTTCATCTTTATGCCAATTCCCTTTGTTTAGCCAACCTCCTTCGATAACTACAAGCAATGGCCTGTTTTCTTTTAAAAAATCAAAGAGTTCAAAAAAAGTCAGATTCATTAATTTAACTTCTTTACTTTCTATGGTTGCTAAACCCGACTTATCTACATCTGGATCAATTCCTGCTATCATTTTTTTCGAGAATTATAAGTGTATTTTTTTTTACACTCTTCGTTTTTACAAACAACTGTTTTACTTCCAGATCTAACTTGTTTTAAATTGCTTCCGCAAATACATTTGTCTTTTTTTAGCCTTTCAATAATTTGAATGTTTATGTTCTCGTTTCTTTTGATACGAATTTTTTTTTCTATATTTTTTTCCAAATCTGTTTTTGGTAAAAGAATTTTCTGCAGCCTTTTATACTCTTTAGCTATCCAAGGGTCTTCGTGGTGTAGTCCGTCTCCTATAGCTTCTCCTAGTCTACAGAACGACTCCCAGTCATGATCGTTGGAATTACTCATTTTGTGAGATTGTTTTTTGAAGATTTCTTAATTCACTTTTTGCTTCGTAGTGTTTTATCCAACTCTCAAACCATTCATTGTCATATGGTATGTTGGCTTTGTTTAAAGCCCTTCTGTGAATTTTTAAGAGCATGGCATTTGTTTTAACCTTCTCACCATATTTTATATGGTTGTCTCTAGTAAGAAACATTAAGTTTTCTATCCTGTCTTCACGATTTACTATGTGGTGAACATCATTCCCTTTTGCTCCACATATTTCACATGGAATAAATTGATCGCTAAAACTCATTTCAAGGTCGTAGCCAAAAGCTTTTAAATATATTTTAGTGTGATTTTTCATGAATTGTATTTATATAAATTAACCATTGATTAGTGCAATCTCTAAGGCAGCAAGTACATTGTCTATTCTCTCCATGCAATTCAATGACTGTTGAATTGCAGCAATCTGTTCTAAATCCATCTACTCTTTGATTAAGATTTTTCACTGTACATTTTCTTTAAAAAAACAGGAGCGTGCTCATCTGTTACTAAGTAGAAATGTTTGCCTTGGTGCATAAAGGAAAAAAAGTGTTCGGTATTTACTAGGTTTGTTACCATAAGTATAGCGGGTGTATTTTGGTATATTTCCTCTATTTCATTTTTAAAAGATTTTACATCTTTCTCAGAGCATATTATAATCACCTCAGAACCCCCGCTAAAACCAGTTGCCAATTGTTCGATCCTATTCATTAGATTCCTTTTTTAAAGATTCAAGCTTGGCTAAATAACCCTCGTGTATTCTAGCTACAGCTTGGACCACCTCTATATCTCCAGAAGAAAGTTTTTTTATAAGCCCATCAATGTCGTTTAGGATGGTTTGAGCTCCTTCCCCTCCTTCGTCATAAACCAAATCGTACTGATTAGCTAAAGAATCTATGCTTTTACAAAACTTGTTAGCGTAATTCTTTGCCTCTCTTACATATAGATCCGTACCTATAAGTCCGGCTATAGCTTCACAGGCTAGTTGACAATATATAACTGCCTTTAATCCTCTTTTTTGTGCTTCTTCTTGTGTGATTTTTTTCATTTGTTTAATTTTGTAACTCTTCCCAAAGTTGTTCTATTGTTTTTGTAGGCTCCAATCTTCGTCCAAAATCAAGCTCATAACAAAAATGCTGTATACTGCAAAAATCTTTTCCTGGAGGAAATTTTTGGTGTAGTATTTTAAAGAAGCTATTGATCAATCTGCTATTATCGTAAATAGTTGTATCGCAGTTTAAAATCTCTGAAAGTTTTTCAGATTTAAACAAGTCATAGTCGTGTTGGTTTTTGATAGTAGTGATTATATCAACGAATACCTCCTTAGTTAGATTCATTATTTTTGTCGCTTTAATTCTGTATGCCCTGCTATCTAGGTATCTAGTCCAGAAACTCATAACAAGTATTAATTGTACACTTAGTACTTGCTGTAAGCTTTCACAAGGCTTCTTTTGATTGTTGCTCTCAAGATAGGGGTCGAACCTATAACCTCCCGATTAACAGTCGGGTGCTCTAACCAGTTGAGCTACTTGAGATTTTTGTGGCCCCTATTGGAATCGAACCAATGACCTTCACTTTATGAGAGTACTGCTCTAGCCAATGAGCTAAGGGGCCTTTAAAAGACTCTAGTAAAACACTAGAGTCTTTTCGTTTTCTTTTATTGGGGGTTTGTTTTAAACCATCCTAATACCGTCTCTTGGCTTTCGGTGGTTTTCAGCAAAAAAAATATTGTTATGTATATCATTATCCTTTAAGCCTTTTATTAATGGAGGTTTGTATACCGAGCCAACGTATTTGTCTTTTATTTTAGCTTCCTTCGCTGTTATCATTAAGTCGGAAACTTTAAAAGAAGTGCTTTTGACCTGGCTCTGATAGCCAATGACAATAACAACTTCATCCAGTGAATCATCTACGTTTTTAATTACTGTAATGGGGCCATCGTCCTCATAAACAGTAATAACCGAATTTATGGCCAGGTCGGGTGTAGAATTCCCGAATCCCGCAAATCCAATCATACAGATCAGAAAAGTAAAAAGCCTAGTTACCGCTTTCATGGTTGTTATCATAACAGGATTTGAACCTGCGACCTCTCCCAGTTACAAAGGAGTGCTCTAGCCACTGAGCTATATGATAAACCAGTGTATTGATTTTAGGTTTTAACAAATTCACTTTGGCCGTAGTTTTAACTATTCGTACAAGCTCAATACACTTTTTTGTTAACCTAGTTAGGGTAAAGGGAGTCGAACCCTTACGGCAATTAACTGAGTCGGTCAAGACTCTACCACCACTTACCAATTAAAAAAAGACCGCACCTATTGACTAGATAGGGTTGATCGCCCCTTTAATAAAAATTTCAATTTTAAAAACCTTGTACTTTAGTTTTTTAAATATCTCCGTGGAATCACCTTATTCGATTAACGTCTACCAATTCCGCCATACCCTTATGTGACGGTTTATTTACTACCGCCAAATCAGTCTTATCGTTATTTATGGCCATGAAATATGGTTCAACCACCTAGCTCAACCACTTTAATGCTTTACGCACCATAACGAATAGCGACCTTGCCGACAAGCAAAGATTCAAAAGAGCCAGGTATTACGAGTCCAAATATAGGAAAAATATCAATCTATTGATATTTTATATCATAAAAATTGATAATTTTAACACGTCAAAAGTGTTGATATGAAAAAACGATATAAATATACTGCTATTAAGCAAGATGTGTGCAGCGTGTACGCAGTGATTAATGATGAAAATCAGACCATTACATTGGGGAGTTGTCCAGGAGATGTAAAGATACATAAGGAGCTATCTGAGGCTATAGGAGCTAAAACAAGACTACTGTTTAAATCTAAAGAAATCTATGAATACAAGACCGTGCTGCAGACTGTAGGGCTTGAATACAAGGACCTAAAGACTATTGGAAAATGGTACAAAGCACCCGAAAAGGAGATCGTAGAGCGATTAGAATCAATCTGTGCTAATGCAACCACCTGTAAAGTGATTGAGTCATTTATGAGTAGTCTGAGTGCTACTGAGGTGGCGAGACAGTTCCGTGCATCCAGAACAGGTGTGATAAAATATCTTAAATCCAAAGGCATAGACCATGCAGAGCACAATAAGCCAAGAGTGTATAAGAACACCAAGGATGAAAAAGAAAAGCTCAGCAAGGACCGAATAGAACGAATGATACAGGCTCAGAAGCTTAAATATAAAAAATTGTAAGCCATGGCTATATTAACAAAGAAACAATTCATAGAGGATATAGAACACAGTAGAGCAATGAAGGAAAGACGTGATCTCGGAGAATGGAACGAGGGCTACCTCAATGCTCTTGAAAGATACGAGGAACTTATTCTATCTATGGAGTCCGGTAATGATCCAGAAGTTAAAGGCTAATAGGTTTATTGGTCGATACTTGGTCGATATCTGGTCGATAACATTTAATAGGGCCGGAATCCCCAAGTGTAATCCTCAAGCCTTAATTAACGCTGCCACCTTTAAAGCAATTCAAAGGGGGAAAGGGGTTTTTATTTTTTGCTCTATAACTGTTTTTTTGGGGCTGTATGGGGTGCTACGAGCAATTGCCGGGAATAGGAAACTCGAATCTTTTGGGGTATGGGGTGTCTTTTGTTGGTCTTTGGTTTAAAATTCTAGCTTTTGGTTTGGCTATTGGTTAGCCCGCATTAACTCAGTCCCTCGGGGACAACAACATCACAACGTACTTATTTATTAATCAATCTATTAAGGAAAAACTATCTAATATTTGCACAGTATTTGCACATTAAAGCGAAATGTACGGGCAATTTTGTACGATACCCAAACGCAACAACTATATTACAAGAATCTAACAATCAGTAATTTATATTATTTATTCTCTTATGTTTGAGTGTGTGCAATAGCCCCGCACAAAATTTTACAGTCACCTAGAAAAAAAAAGAAAAAGGTGTTTAACACTTTCTATGTTTTAGTGTGTTGTTATGTTGGTTGTTCTTATGATGTATAGTATAGAGTACTTCTTTGCTATAGTTTTGTTTGAGTCCTTTGTTTTACTGGGTGTTTGGCTTTGTTTGGTGGTTCTAGCACTTATATAGTTGCAGGACGTTTAAAAGGGTGTTTATACGCTTATATAGTTATATAGATTTATAGATCCTTAATTAATAGGCTTTTGATATTAAATATTAATCTGTTGATAAAAAATATTAAAAAAAGTTTGCGTAATTATATACTTGTGTATATATTTGCGGTATAATTTAATCACTACAACATCATGAAACATTTAATCGCTACTATTATTATTGCTTTATCCGTTACAACTGCAAACGCTCAAAGCCCTATTTCGAAGCACATACAACACAAAGTAAACGATATAGCTAACTTGAAAGTAAATGAGACTATCAATGTAAGCGCGACGTATTTTATTGCCGTTTATCATTCTTTAATTGATAACCACTATACAGTTGTTACAAATGGGAGAATAATTGAAAGACTAGTAAAGGATAATAAATCTATCACATACACTCAAGTAAAAACATTAGTTAACGGTAAAATGCAAACTACTTCTTTTAATTTCAAAAGAATAAAATAATTAATAAACCTAATCACTACACTATTATGAGCATTCAAAAAAACAAGCTTTCTGTTAAACGTTTCTTTGCTACAAGCGTACAGACTACAACGTTATCAACAGGGGTACAAATCAAAAGCAGTATTTCAAACGGGGTACAAGTATTTAAAACTACTCCCAACCCCGCGAAGTATTCGCAAGCATTCAACCATCCATTTAAAAGAGTTTAATCGCTCAGTTCCTTACTAGTTATCACAGGGTAACGTAAAACTCATATTTTGTAAGGAAACTAATTTTTACTACTTGTTAGTAGTGCGTTAAGCCGTTGAGGGCTAAGGCTTTTAAAACCTCGCAGTTCATTGAAATATTGTTGCCACAGTGGGCAAGTAAACAATACGCGTTAAATCACTCTTTTTTTTATTGCCAGTCGTTGACTAGTAGATAAAATTATAAGGCTCGCAACCTTAGAGAGTAGCAAATAAATATTAATCACTACAAAAATTTAATTATGAAGTATTTCAAAGAATGCAACACACTGGACGAAGCAAAGAACAAATTTAAAATACTTTGCTTTGAGTTACACCCCGATACAAGCGGAGGAAACACACAACAACAATTTATTGCAATGTTTAAAGAGTTTAAAATTGTTTCTAAGACTTTAAAAAACAATAGCACAAACGAAGCAGAGCAAAATTTTGATTCTGATAAGTTTTATAACTTAATCAAAAAGTTTGACGGCTTAGAGAATATTAAAATTTCGTTTGTTGGTTCTTTCATTTGGCTTGAAGATATTGAGCCGTTTGCAATGTATCAACAAAAAGACATCATTAAAAGTATCAAGATTGAAGACTATAACCCGCCAAGGTGGGCAAGAGCCAAAAAAAGTTGGTACTTCTCCCCGCAAGACTACAAGAGCAAAGGACGAAGCCGTAAGAACTTAGACGAATTAAAAAGCGTTTTTGGTTCACAATCCTACAAAACAAAATCAAAAATTCGTTTAACTGCTTAATCTTTTTTCAACATGATGAATTTATCAAATAGAGCGTTTGTAAAAGGTAATCACATTTTTTTTATTGAATATGTAAAAAACTTCAAACACTTGTTAACAGCTAAAGCGATAACAAAAAAAGAGTTTAAGAGAAGAATAAAAGAAGACCACAAACACAGCCAAGCAAACAAAGACAAGTTTATTAAATGGCTCAACAACTCAGATTTTAAGACTATTTTTTTAAAATCTGACAGTATTATTTACTGGAATTATTAAAGACCACCACCCGCCACCGTGCGGGTTTTGGCAGTATAAAAAAGCATTAATCTAAATCACTACAATATGAAAAGCAACAAACAAAAAATTGAAGCATTGACAAAAGAAATGCTAAAAGAAGCAACAAAGCAAATGCAGTCTAAAATAAAAAAAGCGATAGAAAGCGGATCTTTAGATACTGATAACTGGAGCGAGAAAAACAATAAAATGATCTTGCCTAAAATTATTTTAATTGCGATCCTAGAAAATGAAGCCGATCAATACAAGGCCACAGGTACACGCTTTGAAAAGGAGGTAAAAAAAGAAGTTAAAAATATTAAATACTTTATTTAAAAAACAGATCACAAAAAAAAGCCCGCAAAAGCGACAAAGCAAAAGCGGGCAAATAAACGTTAATCACTACAAAAACGCATATTAAGAAATGCAAATATAAGGCTTTAAAAACCTAATACAAAATATTTATTAATTACTTAAATCACTACAAATGAAAACATTTAAAAAATCTTATTTGCCTGATCAAATAAAATACAACGGAGAAATATACAAACTAAACAGTACTATAAGCGGAGGAATGGAAGCAAGCGGTACAAGTCCTAAAAAAGTTTTAGAAGCCTTAAAAACCACAGGAAGAAAAGGGGTTTTAGTTGAAGTACACAACCCAAGACTAAAAAACAAAACAGATTTACACGGACAAACATACAAGCCGAGCAAATTTATATTTACTAATTCTGATAAGCTTTAATACGATGATAGGAATATTAAAAGCAAAAAAAAAGGTTTGTTGTTCAGTATGCAACAGCAGTTATACAAGACGGCTAAAACAGGGAGTAAAGGAAAACACACCCGAAGAAATAAACAAAGCTAAGGTTTTATTAAGGGCTAAAATAAACAGCCCTTATACTTGCAAAACTTGTAAATCAATTTTAAAACCAGTATAAATATTAATCACTACAAAAATATGGAAATATTAAACACTTATTTAAAAAAAGCTCGCAGAGTATACACCGAAGAAGTAACAGTAAACGAGTACCAAAGTATTTATAAAGAACTTAAAGAGGGTGAAGATCTTATAAAGGCAGAATTAAAAACAAAGACCGTTAAAATTTTAAAATCTGTTTGCTATCAACTTGGTATCTGGTCAGATAACAGAGATAAAAAAGCAGATTTGATAAATAAAATCTATGAAAGCTTAAGCGATTATTTATTATTAAATAGGTCAGTTTCTTATTTTATAGGAGAAGAGACACACGAAACCACAAAAGAAAAGTTAATTATAAATACGACTCCAGAAGTTTTGCAAAATTTCTACAAGGAAAGAAAAGCAAAAAAAGAAGCCACTAAAAAAGCTATAGAAAACCCTAAAACACTAGAGGAGTTCAGAACTTTTATAAGGGTCGAAGGTTTAGATAAATTAAATATTGAACAGGTCGCAGAATTTGAAAGGCTAAAATCTGATGTTTTACTAAAGAGACAGGAAGAACAAAAAAAGCAAGAAGCCACAGTAAATAAAATAAATATTGATAATGTAGACTTTGACCTGCACCCCACAAAACACAGCAAAACAGGAGCCGACATTTTTACTGTATTAATGCTTAATAGAGTAGGTAAAGAAGAGTTTAATACCCTTAGAACTAAAGCCAAACAAATGGGCGGTTACTATTCAAGATTTACAAACCTTAGAGCAGACCCACCGATAAAAGCGGGGTTTAACTTCAACACAGAAGAAGAAGCGAAAGCCTTTATCGGTTTAAAAGAAGAAGATAAAAACACGGCAGAAAAGGCAGAAGCGAAAGACAGCGAAAGACAGCAAACAGCAGCCGAAAAGATGAAAGAAAGAGGTTTAAAACTTATTGAAAAAGGAACAGAAAGCAAAAACAAAGAAAGAAGAACCAACACACACAGACAGGCAACACAAGCAGCAAACAGCGAAGAAAAAGCACAGGACGAAATAAATTTCGGTAAAAAGTTAATTTTAATTTCTGACGGCTTAGAAAGCGGATCTATAAAATATTTACATGCCATTAGAAACGGTAAACAATTAGAACAGTTGCAAAATTTATTAAACATTGGTTTTAGCAATAGATTATCCTCTTTAAATTTAACATATACAGAGAAGCAAAACGAGATTAAACAACCTTATTTAGATGTTAATTTTATAGAGTACCCATATCCAAAATATGGATCAAACGTTTTAAAAACAATTTTTTTAAAATATAAAGATACTACAGGAATGAAGAAGGCTGTAAAAACGATTTTAGACTACGAAGCAAGAAACAAGACTAAAAGCGAACTAGTAACCTTTAAAAATGAATCTATTATAAACACTCTAAAAACCACAGCCTTAAAAATACCCGATTCTTGGGATCGTGATAGAATACTAGATAGTATCAAATCCTTTGAAAGAATCCAAAAAATGGGATTAACAAACGAAGCCATTTTAAAAACGGCATTACGTGAGTTAATTTGTTTAACAGAAGGAGCAGAGCCAACGGAAGAGGAGAAAAAAGCTACAGAATTAAAAGCAATAGAAAGAAGCTTTATAAATAAAAAAATAGACGGATTTTTTCCAACACCAAAGCCGTTAATAGATAGAATGTTATCCATGGCTAAAGTTTACGAAAACGAAACTATTTTAGAACCTAGTGCAGGACTTGGACATATAGCAGAAGCCATAAGGGAAAAATACCCACTCAATGATCTTAGTTGTATAGAATTTAACTATCAACTATCTGAGGTACTTATCAAAAAAGGATTTGAAGACACCGAGAATATAAACTTTTTAACATCCACGCACAAATACGATGTTATTTTTATGAATCCACCATTTGAAAAACACCAAGACATTGATCATGTTAAACATGCTTTCAACCTACTTAATACTGGAGGTCGTTTAGTCGCTATCATGGCGGGAAACAAGCACGAAAGTAGCAGTAATAAAAAAATAAATGAATTCCTTCAAATGGTGGAGGAATACGGACACATACAAGAAAACGAAACAGGAAGCTTTAAAAACGCATTTAACAGCACCAACGTAAACACTGTTACGGTTTATCTGGAGAAATCTTAAATAATTTAACAAAACCCTTTCATTCATTAAAAAATAAACTACATCATGGAAAAAACAATCAACCTATTTAGTTGGGCTGTAGTAATTACAGCCATAGTATTATTTGTTTTATTTATTTAAACACACCACCCGCCCTAAAAAGCGGGTTTTGGTGGTAAAAAACAATATTAATTTAAAAATCACTACAATGAAAACAGTAAACAAAAACGAATTTATAGACTGGTATTTTGAAGACCTTGAAAAAGATACTTTAAAAAACCTTTGTATCAATTTATCACTAGGAAAAACAAATATTCAACAAATTTTTAACGAGTGCGGATATATTCCTTCACACTTAATTATTGAAGAAGTTAAAAACGACAATAAAGAATTTACCCCAAATGAAGATTGTATTTTATTAGATCTAGTTGATAAAATTCAACAAGCTAAAGACCTACTAAAAGACAACGGTTATTTTGTAGACAACCTTTGGACCATACACGATGTTAAGAAAATATTTGAGTGCTCAACAAATCAAGCACAAGAGATCTTAAAAGAATCCTTAGTAAACGACAGCATAACAGACCAAGTAAATTTAAATATTCGTTTATCGGGAGAAAACAAAAATTTAACAGCAATAGAAGACATGGAAGAAGAAGTCGTTTAGACGACTATAAAAAGACTTTAAGCCTAAAGCGTTGCGGGTTCGCCCGCAGGTAGTATAAACATTAAAATCACTACAAAAAATGAATTATAGCCAATTTTTATTCAGCCAGTTACTAAGAGAAACGAATTCTTACTATAACGAACTACCTTACGATGAGATGTTTAGTAATTATATTGGTTTATATAACGAGTTTACGAAATCAAAATTTAATTGCGAAGAAGAAACAGAGTATCAGTGTATTTTAAATTTCTTTAATCACAACAAAGTAGAATTATTAAAATTTTAATCACAACAAAATGGAAGATAACAGCATCATTTGGAAAGACCTCGAAGACATATACGGAAAGTATTACGAGGTTTCTAATACTGGAATTATTAGATCCAAAAAAAGAACTCTAAAAAGAAGTAATTGCAACACTACAAAAAACAGTTTTGAACTAAGCAGATCTTTAAATAAGGAAGCTGATTTACTGTATTCTGATATAAGATTTACAGATGGCAAAAAACTAAACAAAAGAAGAGCCTATATTCATAAAGAAGTAGCTATTGCTTTTTTAGAAGAGCCAACAGACCCAAAAAGAAAATACATCAAGCATAAGGACGGAGACAGAAAAAACAACAATTCTGATAATCTTGAATGGATCACTTTTGCAGAAGTCAAAAAAATTAAGAGAGAATTAAAACAGTTAACCAATTAATCACTACAAAATGGAACACAAACACTTCACACTTACAAACGAAGACAACGAGATAATAGGAGTCGTAAACTCCAAAAACAACTCTATTACAGAGTTTTCAGAATTAATACAAGAAGCTATAAAAGAGCACTACACAGCTACTAAAGTTTTTATTGTCGCAGACACGGAAGATCTCATAATGGCACACGGTAGTTCTGATAATGAATCAGAATACATTACAACTATAATAACTCTTGACAACGGAACAGAGCCTTTGATCAAAGTAAAAGTAACTCCTGTTTCCTTGTATCAAAAAAAACAAGAACCAAAAGTGTTAGTATATTTTGAAACACCGAATCACAGCTATGCAGAAGTAGCAGCAACTTTTGACAGCGAAGAATTATATCTTGCTTGTAGACCAATTTTGGTAGCCAAGGCAAAAGAAAGCAGAATGATAGTAACAGAATCAATTGATTAATCTTATTTAAAAAAAGCGACAAAATGAAAGATTTATACAACGAATGGGTTATGCTTCATAACTTTTTTTACGACAATGAACCTATTAAAAACTGGATCAACGAAGAAAATTTTAACAATAATTTTAAAGACGACTGGGAGTCTCTTATGGAATTTGTTGAAAAAATAGAAAACATTAAAAACGAAGAAGGATCTTCTTTGTTTAATATTATAATCGAGCAATGTTTTGTTGAGATCATAATAAACCAGTCCTCTGAAACTATTGTAAATATAGACGGAGACAACAAAATAGATGCTATTTACAAATCTATTTTAGAATTTGTTAAATGGAACAACTTAAATAATAAATAAAAAAATGGACACAATTAACGCAATTTTAGAAAATGAAAACCTTGATTATATAGAAATAACACAAGGTTCAAACGGATATCCCAAAAATCTTTACAGAGCAATAACAGGGAGCAATTTTAAAAACTTTAAAGAACTAGAAGAGTTTGCAGACAAACATAACTTAGAAGTCTTTAAAGCTCATAAAAAGGACGGCTGGCAGTTATGGGAAAGTCAAGGATGGACTAACAAACCCATTAAAGCTTCAGAAGACGATTATGGAGACGACTACGGATCTATTAATTATATGGAGTTTGACAATGAAGAGGATTTTATTTCAAGAGAAATAAGTAAAACTATAAGCGAAGATACAGATCTTAATTTTGAAGGACTTGAAAGTTTTATCAACTCAAAAAAAGAACTTTGGGAAAAAATAGAAAGTCTTGAAGAAGACGAGTTGATCATAACTCACTTTGGAGTGTATTCAGATACGGTAAAAGAAGAATCACTTACTTTTTATCACGACACGCATCATTATCAAATCTGTTTACAAAACAAAAACTAATTTTTATCAAAAGAATTTTGAAACAATTTTGAAACATAATCTTTTGCTCCTTGAACTGACGGATGAGCCAACAACTCTTCATTAGATAAGGAGCAATCGTATGTTTCTATCAGTACGAACCTTACTGGTACTTCCTGTTTTACCCAAACCAAAAACTGAGGATCTTCTCTATGAAGCACATATATTTCATTTGTAGCTTGATCTACACTAGTCAAATAAGGAGATATAATTTTTGGGTACATGATAATTATTTTTAAGCAACAAACATAATAAAAAACCAATAATTAAAGACGACAAAAATGTTGAAGAAAAAACTCATAAATTTTGTAATCGAAAAAAGGAAAGCTTTAGGAATGACACAAGCTGAGTTTTCCGAGCACGTTTTTGGAGACAAAAGATACCAAAATAGAATAAGCAATCTTGAAAACGGCAAAAGAGGAACAAGCACCGAGACATTAATCGAAATGCTTGAGAAACTAAACTGCGATCTTGATATACTTGAAAATTAAAAAACTCCGAACTAACTAATTGTTGGTTTCGGAGTTTTTTTTTGCCAAAATCTCATCTAACTTTTGTTCCATCACCTCCATCTTCTCCGACATATCTAACATTAAAGCCCACAGCATATTCATACTAGGCTTCCTACCCATAAGATTAGATTGACCTATCTCTTCTTCTTTTTCTAATAAAATAGGACTAGAGCCTGTTTTTAAATACAACTCGTTTACATTAGGATATTTCAACATGATCCTATTTATCATACCAGGAGATATTGACTCGCCCCGATTTAATACTCCGTAAATTGATGCAGGACTTTTATATCCTAATTTCAAGGAAAATGAATTTCCTGTAACATCCAATTCTTTCATTAGGCTGTTTAATATTTCTGAATCTTTCATTATTTTTCGTGAATTTTAATTAAGTTATCTACTATTTCCCATTAATCAATTTATTAAGCTCTTCATCTTTAGACCATACTTCAATCAAAGACTTACCATGCTCTCTACTGGTTCTCTTGAGATAAGTCATCATCATTTCTACAGTTGTCCAACCTCCAATTCTCATTAGATCCTCGTTAGGTACTTTCCCTAAATGATTAGTAACAAAACTCCTTCTACATATATGCGAAGATACTAATTTGTATTTTTCGTAAACACCCTGTACTTTTCTATTTACACTAGGATCAACCAATCTTCCCTCCATCATTTCCTTGAAACCACATAGCTTACTAATGACTTTAATTTTCTCGTTAAAATCCTTGTCGCTAGTCTTTTTAGGCAGACGACCATTTCTTTTGATCAAAATTTGCTTTATCACTGGATGAACTGGAATAGAAACACGGGCTTTTGTCTTTTGATTTATAATCTCAATATAATCGTCAATAAAATTTGAAATATCTAACCTTGAGTTAAAATCACTAACACGAAGTCCAGACCAACAACCTATAAGTAGATTATCTCTAGCATCATCCATAGGATCGCTAATGTCTAATTTTAAATTATACACCTTAGCCAATTCTCTAGGACTTAGAAAAGGCTCTAGTATTTCTTTTTGCTTTGGAACAAATACTCTACCCTTATAAGAAGAGTCAATTTTCAATCCTTCATCTGAAGCTCGATTGCAGAAAAATTTAAACCTCTTTACATTTCTTGATATAGTTGCGGGGGAATAAGATTCGTCTATCATTTTTTTCACAAAATCATTGATCACTGAGTGTAAATCCCCAGTTAATTTAATTTTTGTTTTTCCTTCAAAATTGACAAGCTTGTCTACAAAAATAGAATATTGATTCTTGACTCCTTTACTCATGTACTCATCACTTGAAGTCAGCCATCTGTTAGCTTTATTATCTAGCCACCATTGGCAAAAATCTACAAGATAAATAGTGTGATTTTTATTAGTCAAACGGATCTCTTCTTTTGGCCTATTAAAAAATAAGCGGACTTGGTTATCAAACCAAACCCTATCAATTATAGTTCCATTCATAAAATCAGAATTGAAGTTATCCAAAACCTCTATTTTAAAATAAGCAATCTTTCTATTTATCTCGTCTCTATTCTTTATAGAAATAACGTTTTTGATTTTTTGATTCTTTTTATCCCAACATTTAGGATCTACATATATCCCTGTCTTGATAAAAAAATCAATACCTGTCCCGCTAAATCTAAAGTATACTTGTGAGGGATTTTTAGCCCCTCTAAGCATGAAGTTTAAGCTCGCCATATTCGTTTATTTTATATTAGAAAACTTCCCAGTAATTTCTATATTAACAACTAACCTACTTTAAAAACTGCACAGTATTTGCACAGTAATCAACGATACTAGATACCGCTATAGTGTTTTATATCAGCAAATATAAGTAAAAATATCAATCTTTGCCGTAATCATAAGTAATTATATGGTTTTTTTAGTGGTTTTTAATATCAATCCTAGTCCTTGTGGGACAACAAAAAAGTCTTAAATCTTACGATTTAAGGCTTTTTTTTGTTTTATTAATTTTCTTAATTCATTTGTGATATAGATATAGTCATATGTTTTAGACGTTTTGTTAAACTATTTAGTTCTTTATATTTAGAAAAAATATCAACAAATAATTTAAGATTATGAAAAAATATATATTCCTGTTTCTAACCCTAGTCTCTATGGGGTTCTCTTTTGCACAAAATCCTTTTATCACGCATAAATTTACAGCAGATCCATCAGCTAGAGTGTTTAATGGAAAGTTGTATGTTTATAGTTCGCATGATGAAGATGATGCTACTTATTTTGATATGTTAGATTGGGCTTGTTTTTCAACAACCAATATGGTAGATTGGAATGATCACGGAGCTATTTTTTCTTTAAAAGATATTAAGTGGGCTAACAAATGGGCTTGGGCTCCAGATGCTGTAGAAAGAAACGGTAAGTATTATTTTTATTTTCCTGTAGAAAGAAAAAAGATTGGAGTTGCGGTTGCTAATCATCCAGAAGGGCCCTTTAAAGATGCATTGGGAAAACCTTTGATAAATTCCTTAGAAGAACCCTTTGCAGGACCCGAACCAATTGATCCTGGTATTTTAATTGATGATGACAAACAAGCTTATTTGTATTTTGGATGTAGAGATGCTAGAGTAGTAAAGCTAAAAGAGAATATGATTGAAAGAGAGGGATCTTTGCATGAAATTGTAATTCTAGACAAACAAGGTAAACGCTTGCTTTGGAAAGAAAGAGCTAAAAGTGCTGCAAATCTACAAGTAAATCACGGAGGAGATGGAGTATATGGAGAAGGTCCTTGGGTCTTTAAAAGAAAAGATTTGTATTATTATGTTTATTCAAACGGGTGGGCAAAAGATGCTACCATGGTGTATGCAACCTCTCAAAATCCGCTCGGGCCTTTTGTGTATCAAGGAAAAGTTATGGAGCCCGTTAGTTCTTGGACTTCTCACGGTTCTGTGGTTCAATACAAAGGAAAATGGTATGTTTTCTATCATACTCAAGATATTTCTAACAGTGGGTTTAAAAGATCTATTTGTGTTGATGAACTGTTTTTTAATGAAAAAGGAGAAATAATCCCTGTAAAACCTACCAGAACAGGAGTCATAAAACTAAAATAATACAAAATAGAAGTATTGTAATATAGCCTTAAGCAGTAATGTTTAAGGTTAGATGTATGCCTGGACAAAAGAGTTAGTAACAACTACTTTGTATGCTAAAAGACAAAGTTTATACCGCTAGAATTTAAACTTAAATATTTGATTTCATTTTTGTAGAAATTAAATTTAAAGTGATTATGAATTTTAATAAAGTATGGAAGTTCAGTTTGTTTGATAGCCTTGATTATTCTATCGAAAATTGCAATGGTTTTCGACCCCATTTATCCAATCATATGCTAACGCCTAATCAAATGCACAAGCAAAATAAACTCAAAAGAAAACAATACACAAACAAAAAATATAGCAATATAGAATCACTACCTCTAATTTATTAATTTGTAACGCTATTTCAGGACAGTACAGTGAAATTTGTAATTCAAAAGGAATGATTGATTCGTATTTGTGATAATTTAAAAATATACGGAGGAGTAATTTTAATTTACACAGCTAGACATACTTTTTTTAAGAAAATCATTATTTCGTAGTATTAATTTTTAACATTTAAAATTATTTTCAAATGAAAAAACAAATACTTAAAATTTCGGCATTGTTTTTAATGACCGTAGGTGCAAACGCACAAATATTAAATGCAGATGCGTTTGGTTTTGAATTGACCAATGTAGATTACAGTGGTAGTACATCTGATATTGTAACAGCTTGGACTCAAGTTGCGGGTTTTTCACAATCTAGTGATGAAGCACATTCAGGAACATACAGTATGAAAGCAGAGTTTGATTACAGTGATGGGGATCCTACTGCGGCTAAATTACAAACATGGAGGTCTAATACAAATAAAGAAGGGAATTTTAGTTTAACGGAAAGAGATTATTTAGTTTCTGCCTGGATAAAAGTAACTAGTGGTACGCAACCAAGTGTGTTAAATTTACCTATTAAAGGTGCTGGGGTAAACATTGATGTTTCTGGAGTATCAACAAATGTATGGACAAAAGTTTATAAAGTTGTTACGACTACTGCTGATTCAGCTCTAGGAGATGACAAAAATTGGATGACAATAAACTTTCAAGGAACGGTACCTGCTACTGGAACTTCTACTGTGTATGTAGATGATATTTCTATTGTGGAATATAATGGAATACAAAGCTATACTACGGAAGAATATTTAGGTTTTGAAGGAGCCGATGCAGAAGTGGATGGTATAATAGAACCATTAGCAAATGGAAATTCAGGAGCAACAGGTTGGTTTTTACAAAATAATACATATTTCTCTTTTTCAGACGAACAAGCTAATTCTGGAGATCATAGTGTAAAGTTTGATTCAAGTGATGGGGCTGCTGAAAAGCAAATTCAAGGAGGATACAATACTACACCAGGAACATCATTGGTTAGTTTTGCTGCAGGTGATTATGCAATTCAAGCTAATATATATATTCCATCAGGAAAGTCTGTTCCGTCAAAACTATCATTAAATATTAAAGAAAATAGTGATTCAAGTCCAGTGACATCTTTTATGGCAATGTCTATTGATATAGATCCAGGTTTGGCAAAAGATACTTGGCATACTATTACTTCTGATGTAGCTACTTTTGGACAAACTACAGATGCAGGATATACATTAAAAGTAAAGGCTGATGATGCAAATACAGTCGTGTATATAGATGATTTAAAATGGGTAGATGGAGTAACATTATCTACCAAAACATCTAAAATAGAAGGGGCTTCTGTAAAAACTGAAAATGGAACTATTAGTGTTTCAGGAGCAAATTTAGACTCAGTATATTCTATTACAGGTCAACAGGTAAGTGTAGATGGATTGTCTAGTGGAATTTACATTGTAAAAATTTCAAAAGGAAGCAAACAAGATATAATCAAAATAGTGATGTAGTTGATGTTTTTTTAAAGCTTATAAAACCTTTTCCATTTTGATGGAGAAGGTTTTTTGTTTGGAAATACAAATTATATATTTTCAAAGACGTCGGAATTGAAAAAAAAAATGTTTTAATCGAGAATAATTAAGTAATAAACAGTGAATCTAATGAAAAATAAAATGTGTTGTTTTTTGAGTGTTTTTTTGAGTGTTTTGGTTGCAAATGCACAAAAAATAAATACCAGTTCTGCTCTTTACAGCATTGAAACAGGGTATACAATTTCTAAAGTGAGAACTGCTCAGAATAAAGGGAAGTCTTATATTGTAGGAAGTAGTTTTGAAGGTACTTTGATTGGTGTTTCTTATGAAGGAAAAACTTTATGGGAAAACAAATTGTCAGGGTTTATGAATCACGATTTGTGGTGTAGAGATTTAAACAATGATGGGAAAGATGAAATTGTTGTTGCCAACGCAGATGGTTCTATTTATTGCTTAGATAGTAAAGGTAAATTGTTGTGGAGTTTTAAAAAGAATGATGCACCTATGTATGCTGTTACCATTCTTAAAAACGGAAATAAATCTTATGTAGTTGCAGGTGGTTTTGACAAAAATATTTATTATTTATCTGCTAAAGGAATGTTGTTAAAAACAATTCATTCTTCTGTGTTTTCTATAGAAAAACCTTGGAGCAAGTACAAAAAGGAAATGCCTAAAAGCAATGAGTGTGCTGCCAATTTTATTAGGCCTGTTAAAAAAGCTGATGGTACCGAAGTGTTGTTAGTTTTAGGGAGTAACAATCATATGAATGTTCCTGGAACTTTATATTTCTTTAATCCTTTAGAAGAAACTCCTTTTAAAAAAACAAAAATTGTAGCTCCTAAGGAACTAAAAAACAAAATAAGAATTAGACCTATTGGGCATGTAGAAATTGTAGATGTAAATAATGATGGAAATCAAGATGTTGTTCTTGGAGCATCGGCACATGTAAATGATTTACTAGTTTCAACTTACGATTTAGAAAAGGATACTTTTAGTTTTAAACAAATCAACAAAGTTAAATTTGGATACGATATTGTGCATACGGTATTAATTGATCAAAAAACTTTTTTAAGCAGAGCAGGGAATCAAATTCGCTTGTACAATGTTGAGAATCCAGCCAAAGAAGAAAGGCTAGAAGGAACTTATGCGTATAATGATTTATGGAAAGATTCTCAAACAAATAAAGTGTTATTAGCTAGTTCACAAAGTGGAGGGAGTTGTATACATGTAATAGATACGGATCAGAAAGATTGGAAAAAAAAGTTTAAAGAGTTAGAACCTAAAGGGAAGATTGCACAAATTATAGAGGAAAGAGAAAAAGTAGCCCAAAATTTAAAAGATTTTGAGAAACCAAAATGGCAAAATCAATCAGAATCTGTGTTTTTAATGACAGAAGGTGTGCCAGATAATTTGGTTAGTCTAAAGAATAATATTGATAAAAAGTATCATAATCCAATCTTTTTAAATTCTATATTTTTAAGAAATGTAGAAAAGTTTGATAGATCTAGTTTTACAAATGCTAAGTATAAAAAAGCAAGAGATAGAAGAAAGAAATATACGTTAACCCAGCAACAAGCTGTAGAAACTATAACAAAAGAATACAATGGAGAGCCTGGAGTTGCTTATTGGGCAGGACATGGTAACGATCCTTTTATGTTTAGTTTAGAAACTACAAAAAAAGTAATAGACAAAGCAGATGGAAAAAAGACGGTGTTAATTTATCCGGAAGTAGAAGATCACAATCCAGAAAATTTAAGTTTTTTAACCAATCATTTAATATATCCTTTAGCTGATTATGCAAAAGGAAAAAATACTAATGTGTTTTTAAGAAATAAAAATGTGTTTTGGTTAGGATCTAATTATTTAAGTGAATGGTCTAGATTAATGTCTGGAGAGTTTGCTGATGTATTTGTACCTTCTATGGAAGAAACTACCGATAAAACAATGGAATTTAGTTTGGCAGGTAGAATGGGAATGTGGACAAGTGGTGTTGTAAACGGTTGGGGAACTCGTGCAGTTCCAGACAATGTTTCTATAGATAGAGCTCGTCAGTTAGGTTATCAAAGATTACCAAGCCATTTTTTAAGAATGTTAATTTTTCATACTTCTAACGGAGCCCAGTTTATTAACAACTTTTCTATAGATCAAGATTATATGAGTGTCTATTGGGAGTTAATTGCCAAAGGAGCTTTGTATGTTCCTAAGCGTAATCAAATTTTAAGTTTATCGCCAGTACATGTTAGTATGAAAGAACCAGATCATCACTTTTTAAACGATGGAGCTAATGTAAAATGGACTACTTTTTACGATGAAGAATTTGAGAAAAACAATCCTTTTGTGTTTAGTAGAATGAATGGTTCTTGGCCAGGAGCACAAGTTACCAATTGGGACTTTTCTAGATATGCAGCAGGTGTTAAAGAAAGAAGAGTAAACTTTTTAGCTCCGTATCAAAACGGATTGGTGCTAATTACTCCTCCTCAACAAGGTGTATTTGCCGATGCTAATGCTCCTAGAGGATTGTTAAAAGATAATTTGCATCCTATCTATAAAAATATTTTAAAAGAATTTATTACAGATGGACGTAATTATTATTCAGCTGATGGAAAGCAAACCTATAAAGCAGATGAATATTACAAAGTAGTAGAAACCGCTATTAAAGAAGGTGCTAAAAAATTACCAATTACGGTGTCTGGAGATGTGGCTTGGGTAGTGGCTCAAACTTCACCAAGGCATTTAAGGTTAACGTTAATAGATAATGGTTATATCAATCCTGCAAAGAGTACAGCTGTAGTACAATTCAATACTATAAAACCAGTTGGGGTTACTGACGTGTTGAGTAAAGAAAAATTTAAAGTTTCAAATTCAGCGAGTCAAATAGAAATTCCTTTAGGTGGATTTAGGTTTATAGATATTGAACTGGATACTGTTTTCGAATAGCTTATATCATAAAAATTATAAAAAAGGCATTAGTGTTTCTCTCTAGTGCCTTTTTTAATTAAAAGGTAATATTTGTTTGAATAATATCAATATAATGTTGTTGTTTGTTTTTGACGTGTTTATTTGTAAAGTATTGTTTTGTTAAATTGTATTCAATTATTAACTATAAAAACTAATAAAAATGATTAAAAAACTACTTAAAAAAACAATTATCGTAATGAGTGTGTTTTTTGGAACGCAACTACAAGCTCAAACTTTTGATTTTGATATAGATTTGCAAAACTGGGCTGTAAGTTGGGGAGGAAATAGTGAAGTAACATATGCTGGAACAGAAGGTGTATCTGGAGATGGTGCTTTAAAATTAGAAAGATCAGGAGCAAATTCAAACTTTGGAATTAAAAATAATGTAGCAGGTACTGTAGTCACAGGAATTGATGCTACGGTTAAAAAGTTTATTAGAATTAGATATAAAAATGAAACCAATGGTACTCAAATAAGAATTGGGGGTACTAATGGAGATGATTCTGCTATTAAGACAAATGCCAATGGAGATATTAATTTTTCTATAGGGGCTAATTCGGATGAGTATGTAACCAGTTATATTGATATGAGTTCTTATACCTTATGGAAGGGAGATTTGACAAACTTTTATATGATGGTTAGACAGAATGAACCAGATACTGCCGGAGATGCTTTTTACTTAGATGAGATTGAGTTTTTAACGTCAATGCCGGCAATTACCTATTCAGAGTTTGTTAAAAATCCTAGTTTTGATGGTCCTTCTGGAGATACACATCTTTCAGGAAATAAAGGATATGCTACCAGAGGAATTACTTCTACGGAAGCTCATGATGGAGGTCAAAGTTTACGATTTGCATTTACGAGTGATGCAACAGACCCTTTTTGGACTTTTAGTAGTTACGAAAAAGTATATGGAACTCAATATCCTGCAAATACAGATATTCAAGTTAAAATGTGGGTAAAAACAAATAGAGCAACTCCTATTTCTTTATCTGCGAGAGTTAGTTTAACAGATGGAAGTGTAGATACAGCTACTAAGCCTATTGCTACGGTTACGACAACAAATACGGCAATGGAATGGGAAGAAATAACGTTTAACCTAACTTGTCCAGATGCTTTTGATGGAGTTAAGTTTTGGTTTGCTTTAAATTATACAGATGGGGATGCTGCTAATTTACTGAATGGAGATATTGTTTACATAGATGAAATGTCAGCTACCTTAACAACACCATCATTATCAACATCTAATTCAAAAATAGAAGGAGCTTCTGTAAAAGCAGAAAATGGAAGTATTAGTGTTTCTGGAGCAAATTTAGAGGCAGTGTATTCTGTTGCGGGTCAGCAAGTTGGTGTAAAAGGACTGTCTAGTGGGATTTACATTGTTAAAATGTCAAAAGGAAACAAGCAAGATGCTGTAAAAGTTGCTTTATAATTACAAAACAACTTTATTTTTTAGTTAAAGACCACTTTTAGTGGTCTTTTTTGTACCCAAAAGCACATTAAATATACCTACAAAATCATGAGATTTGTAGGTAGTAGGTATATTTAAATATTGAACAATTAGTAATAATATTTATTTATGCATTTAAAAAATTACTTTTTAATAGTGCTACTTTTTATGAGTAATGCTCTTGTTTTTTCTCAAAAAGAATATGATTTTGAAGAAGGAATAGAAAATTGGAGAACAGCATCAACAAGTCTTTGGAGTATTTCAGACAGTAAATCTTTTAAAGGCAGTAAGTCTTTACAATACAAACTTCCAGAAAAAGTGAAAGAGAATGGTGCTATTTTAAGTATTGAAACCGGGCATACCATCCATAAAGTAAGAACGGCTAGTTTTAACAATGTTAGCTCCATTGTTGCAAGTTCTTATGATGGAATTGTAATGGCAATTGGTTTTGATGGAGTTATCTTATGGAAAAATAAATTGTCGGGTTTTATGGTTCACGATTTTTGGTGTGCTGATATTACAGGAGATGGAAATGATGAGGTTTTGATAGCCAATGCAGATGGAACTATTTACTGTTTAGATTCAAATGGGAAAACAGTTTGGCAATACCAGAAAAATGAAGTGCCAATGTACGCAGTAACTGTTGTTCAGAAAGATGGAATTCCACATGTGATTGGAGGAAGTCTGGATTTGAATTGTTACTACATTTCTGCAAATGGAATTTTGGAAAAAGAATTAAAATCTTCAGAATATTCAGAAGAAAAAACATGGGGAACCACTACAGCAAAAGACAATGTTCACTATGCAAATTTTTTAAGACCCATTAAAAAAGATGCATCCAATGATTATTTGATCATGCATGCAAGCAACAATCCGTCTCAAGACAAAGGAGCTATTTATGTGTTTGATGTTTTAGAAGATGAACCTTTAAAAAGAATAGAAACAGAAGGACTAAGTCCTATCGGAGAATTAAGGTTTTCAGACTTTGATAAAGATGGTACACAAGAAATTTTAATGGGAGCTTCTAACCATCAGAATAGCGCAAATGTATCTCGGTTAAATTTAAAAAATGATGAGACAGACCAATATGCATTAACAAAGCTTGGTTTTGGCTACTCTGTAGTGCAGCCAGAACTAATTGTTGATGTCGATACAGAAAAATATTTCTTTTTAGTGGGGAATCAAATTGTGTTGGTTAACAAAGATTTTGATGTGGCTAGTGAAGAAAAATTAAACACAAAATATTCGTATTACGACTTGTGGAAAAAACCCAATTCCAATACATTAATTTTAGCAAGTTGTCAGAGTGGCGGAAGCCAAATTCACATTTTAGATACTGAAAATCCAGATTGGAAAACGGCTTATGAAGATTTAATTCCTCAAGGAAAAATTCAAGACATTTTAGAAAACACAGCAAAAATAAGAACAAATTTAGCTTCATACGTAAAGCCAACTTCGCAAAGAGAAGCTAGAGAAATTTATTTTATGACAGAAAGTACTGAAGAAGGTTTGGCCAAAACAACTGCAAACAACATCAGAAACAATTACAATTCTCCTGTGTTCTTAGGAGGAAGTCATATGGGGCAAGCAGAAAATTGGGATCGCTCTAGTATGGGAAATGCTAAATATCAAAGCAAAAGAGATGGACGTAGAGATTATACGTTGACACAGCAAGGAGCTATAGATTACATTACGGCTTGGTATGATGAGGTTCCAAATGGAGATAAAGGAATCGCGTATTGGGGTGGTCACGGAAACGATCCCTACATGTTTCAGTTGAATACCACCAAACAAATATTAGACTATGCAGATGGTAAAAAAACAGTATTGATTTATCCTGAATTAGAAGATCACTCTTCTGATTTTGAATGGGTAATGAATGATTTGTTTTATCCTTTGGCAGATTATGCAAAAACTAAAAACGGAAATATTTTTGTGAGAACAAAACATAATTTTTGGCAAGCAAATGTGTTTTTGCCTATGTGGGGAGGATTGTTATCAGGAGAATATGCCGATGTTTTTGTGCCTTCTATGGAAGAAACTACAGACAAAGCTATGGATATAAGTGTGGCAAGTAGAGTTGGTATTTGGGCAAGTGGATCTGTGGATAATTGGGGAACAAGAACGGTTCCAGACAACCCTAGTTACGATAGGTCTAGACAATTTTGTCATCAGCAATTGCCGAATCATTTTTTACGTCATTTGATTTATCACATGGCAAACGGAGCAACTTTCATTAATAATTTTGCAGTAGATCCTGATTACATGAGTATTGTTTGGGATTTGGTAGCCAAAGGAGCTTTGTTTGTGCCTAAGCCAAATGAATTGTTGAGTATATCACCAGTTCATATTGGTATGTTTGAACCTGATGAAGATTTTTTAGTAGAAGGAAGTAGTTTGAAATGGGCAACACATTATGATGAGGAATTTGTGAACAACAATCCTTTTGTGTTTAGCAGACAAAATGCCAATTGGATGGGAGCTAAAAATACTTCTTGGGATTTTTCAACCTATGCAGGAAATGTAAAAGATCGTAGACAAAATTATTTGCCTAATTATCCAAACGGATTGGTTTTAATCACACCTCCGCAGAAAGGAGTTTATGCTGATTTGTCAGCACCTAGGGGATTGTTAAAAGATCATTTGCATCCTATTTATAAAGATATTTTAAAAGAATATTACACGGATGGTAGGTATTATTACTCAGCAGACGGATTGCAAAAATTCAATGCCAATCAATATTACAAAACTGTTGAAGCTGAAATAAAAGAAGGAGCAAAAAAAATTCCTCTTACAGTTAGTGGAAATGTAGCTTGGGTGGTTGCTCAAACATCTTCAACCAACCTTCGCTTGACGTTGATAGACGGAGGATATCTGAATCCCGAAGACAGAAAAGCCGTGGTTACATTTCAGAGTATAAATGCCATCGGAATGAGGGATGTTTTGGATGGGACTACGTATGGAACTTCAGGAAGTGTTGAAGTAAATATTCCTACTGGATCTTTTCGTTTTATAGACATTACATTGAGCTCACCATTAAACTAAAAGCTATGAAAATTAATAATTTGTTTAGGTTGATTGTGGTTTTTAGTCTGGGAAATATATTGAAAAATCAGGCACAGGAAAAAGTAAATATTTTGGATTCTGAGTATTATGGTTTTGAAGTTTCTACAGGAGATGATGGATGGTGGATGCAACAACCTGAAAATTGGTCTATTGTAACTAATAAAGGGGCTGATGGAAGTTCTCGTAGCTTAAAATATACCAATGATGTTTCTTTTACAGGAAGTAAAAAAGCGTTTGGGAGCAGTACTATTTCTGAAATGTTAATTGCTTTAGAAGCGGGTAATTACGATTTGAAAACCAAAGTATGGGTAGAGACTGGAGCAAATATATCAGCAATAAAAGTAAATTTTAGAACGGAAGGAGAGACGGATGTAAATGTGATTTTTGACTTGTCTACTGTGGCAAAAGATCAGTGGGTTGAGCTTTCTATACCTTTTGAAATATCAAAACCATTTGTAAATACCAATGTTAGACTTTTAATGGATGCTTCTTATGGTGGAATTGGGACTTTATATGTAGATGATTTGCAATTGTTGGTAAATGAAACAGAATTGCCAGCAGAAGTTCCATTAATTGGTGAAATAAGTACTATAGAAAGTGAAAATCTGTACTTGTCTACAGGGAGTTACGAGGTAAGTTTACAGGTGTGGATAGAGAGTGAAACAACCATTCCTAGTTTTTACACACATATTTCAGAACCATGGATTTCTACAGAATGGGAAATAGAAGAACTTCCTAGACATGAATGGGTTGGTTTAAAAAAAGAATTTGTATTGAATGAAAAGGCAGAAAATACTGATTTTAAAATTCTAGTTTCAAATTTTTCTGATGATGAGGCTTACAAAGGTAGTTTTTATGTAGATGCTATTGTTTTTAAAAAAATAGGGGAAATAGAGGAGGTAGTACTCTTTGATGTAAGTACTGTTGGTGAGTCTTGTCAAGATAAAAATAATGGTCAAATTAACATCAACGCTCAAGAAGAAGGAAGTTATTATGTTTTATTGGAAGGAGTAAAAACAACATTTTCTAGATCTATAAGTATTGAAAATTTAAATCCTGGTGATTACGATTTTAAAATTGGTTCAGAAGAATCTACAACAGTAAATGAATATGTTGTCAATATTATTGAAGCAAAAAATATTGAAGTACATATTACTTCTCAATTAAACAATTCAACAATTGTGGTGAATGAGGGAACAGCTCCTTATACTTTTTATAAAAATGGAAATAAAGTTCAAGAATCAATGTCTAGCACGTATAAAATGAGCACTGAGCCTGGAGATTTATTAGAAGTAAAAACTGCTTTAGATTGTGAAGGTGTGTTTTCGAATAGGGATAACGGGGTTTATGTATATCCCAATCCTGCAGATTCTTTTTTTAACGTTTATTGTCCTAAAGGAAGTCGTGTTAAAATGTACAATTCTGTAGGAAGTTTGATTCAAGAATTTGAAGCGAAAGAAACCAATCCTAGAATTGATATCTCAGAGAAATTAAGTGGTGTGTATTATTTAGAAATATTAACAGGTTCAACTTCAGTTGTTAATAAAGTTGTGGTAAAGTAGGTATCTCTCTTTTTATGTACTGTAAAGAACATAAAATCACTAGTGAAAGACATCTTTAAGAAGATAGAGCGGTAATTTTACGTTTACATATAATTTGTAAAATTCATCAAAATAATGAAGGTAAGTAGTAAATATTTAATTCTTTTTTTATTCGGTTTTGTGTGTGTTTCATGTGCTCCTAAACAACATAAGGAAGTAAAAAAAACATCGAAACCAAATATCATTTTGTTTGTTGCAGATGATCATGGAAAAGATGCTTTAGGAAGTTATGGAAATAAAATAATTCAAACTCCTAATTTAGATAAAATGGCATCAGAAGGTGTTCGTTTTAACAATGCGTATTGTACCAGTGCAAGTTGTGCAGCCAGCAGATCGGTTATATTGACAGGTAAATTTGGACATGCAACAGGTTCTTACGGACATGTACACGATTATCATCATTTTAGTACTTACGACAACGTAAAATCTTTACCTGTTTTGTTAGAACAAGCAGGCTATGAAACAGCTAGAATAGGAAAATATCATGTAGCTCCAGAAAAAGTGTATCATTTTAATACTGTTTTAGAAGCAGATCCGAGAAGTACTTTAGAAATGGCAGATGCTTGTGTAGATGTGTTAAAATCAGAAAAACCTTTCTTTTTATATTTCTGTACAGATGATCCACATAGGGGACATCCTTTTGTTTCTGATCCATGGAATTTACCCAATACTTTTGGAAATAAAAAAGAACCTTATCCAGGAGAAAAACAAGTTGTATATGATCCTAAAGATGTAATAGTTCCAGATTTTTTACCAGACACCAAAGAGTCTAGGGAAGAAATAGCGCAATATTATCAGAGTATTTCTAGAATAGATCAAGGGTTTGGTCAATTAATGAAACATTTACAAGATGTAGGGAAATTGAATAATACGATTGTTTTTTATATATCAGATAACGGAATGGCTTTTCCAGGAGCAAAAACAACGGTTTACGAACCTGGAATTCAATTGCCGTGTATTGTTAAAAATCCTATGCTAAAAGAAAATAAAGGCGGGGTAAACAATGCTAAAATTTCTTGGGTGGATTTGACACCAACAATTTTAGAAATGGCAAATGTAGATTATGATACTACAGAGTTTCATGGAAAATCTTTTGATAAAATTATAGGAAAAGAAAATCCCAAGGGATGGGATGAGGTGTATGCATCTCATACGTTTCACGAAATTACCATGTATTATCCAATGAGAGTTGCTATAGAGGGAAAATACAAATTGATTTGGAACATTGCTTGGCAATTGGATTATCCGTTTGCTTCAGATTTATGGGCTTCATCTACTTGGCAAAGTGTGTATAGAAATCATGCTGAAATGTATGGGAATAAAACCGTGGATCAGTATTTAAGACATGCTGAATTTGAACTGTTTGATTTGGATAAAGACCCGGGAGAAGTAAACAATTTGGTTGAGAAAAAAGAATATCAAGAAGTATTGATACATATGAAATCTAAGTTGAAAAAATTTCAATTGAACACGAAAGATCCTTGGTTGATTATGTGGAATCATGACAATACATTACAAGGGACAGGAGTAGATTTATAATACGATCAAAAAATGAAAAGAAGAAATTTTATTAAAAACGTAACAGGTGTAGCTGTAGCATCTAGTGTATTTCCATTAGCAGTTTCATGCAAAACTTTAGATGGTGTTGCAGAAGAAGTAAACAAGGGAAATACAATTGAGGGTGATGAACAATGGCATCAATTGAGTACGGGGAAAAAAGTTCCGAATCCAGACAGAAAAAAGACAGAAGTGTATGATGTAGTGGTTGTTGGAGCAGGTGTGGCAGGTATTTCTGCAGCAGTGGCTTCGGCTAGAAATGGAGCTAAAACAGTTTTGATCAACGATCGCCCTGTGTTGGGAGGAAATGCATCAAGTGAAATTAGAGTAACTCTAAACGGAGTGAATCGTTTGGCAACGGGTTTGGCAGAGCGTGAAACAGGAATTGTAGAAGAACTAATGTTAGAAAATAGGTTGTACAATCCACAAGAATCTTATCCTGTTTGGGATCATATAGTGTATGATTATGTGGTTAGAGAGCCCAATTTAACTGTGATGTTAAATACACAGGCAATTGATGCTGAAATGGACGGAACTAAAATAGTAGCTGCTCGTTGTTGGCAATTGACTACAGAAACAGAGTTTACCATAAAAGGAGCTGTTTTTATTGATTGTTCTGGTGATGGATTGATGGCTGCAAAAGCAGGAGCTTTATATAGAACAGGACGAGAAGGAAAAGCAGAGTTCAATGAAAAATATGCTCCAGATCAACCAGATGGTTGGCAAATGGGAGCTTCTATTTTGTTACAAGGAAAAGATCACGGTAGACCAATGCCGTACACACCACCAACATTTGTAAAAAAATACGATGGAGACAATGCCAATCATGAAAGAAAAATAAATAATTATTTAGATGGATATTGGTGGGTAGAATTGGGGAGTGATCATGACATTATTGATGTACAAGAAGACAACAGACATGATTTGATGGGGTATTTGCATGGAGTTTGGGATTATATCAAAAACTCAGGGAAATTTCCAGATTCAGAAAATTATGCTTTAGAATGGGTGGGCTCTTTGCCAGGTCGTAGAGAATCTCGTCGTTTTATAGGAGATCACATGTTGTCTGAAACAGATTTGACAGGTCATAGACATTTTGAAGATGCCATTGGTTATGGCGGTTGGTCTTTAGATGAGCACAATCCTGGAGGAATTTTAGACATAAAGGAAAGACCAAGTTTTTTTCATGAAAAATTCAAAACTGTTTACGAAGTACCTTTTAGTAGTTTGTATTCTAAAAATATTAGCAATTTAATGTTTGCTGGACGTAATGCAAGTTTGACTCACATTGCATTGTCGTCAACAAGAATTCAGGGAACTTGTGCACTAATGGGGCAAGCGGTTGGAACGGCAGCTACTATATGTGTAACTAAAGGAATTCTTCCTAGAGAAGTAAAGAATAAGCATATTAAGCAATTGCAAGAAATGTTAATGCGAGATGATGTTTATATTCCAAATGTAATTGCCAACGACCCTAAAGATTTGTCAAGAAAATCGAGTGCAATTTTTGGCTCTTCTACAAAATCTGGAAATGCAAAAAATGTGATTAATGGAATTTCTAGGGATATTGATGGTGAAATTAATCATTGGCAGTCTGAAGGTGTTCCAGCTACGTTTCAAATGGAATGGGAAACTCCAATTAAATTGTCTAAAGTAGAAATTAAGTGCGATACCAATTTGCATAAAAATATCACCATGCGTAAACAACCTTTGTCAGATTGGTTGAAAAAAAGTTTCATTACCACAGTTCCACCAGAATTGATGAAAGAGTTGGATTTGGAAGTAAGAGTAAATGGTGTTTGGGTGAAAGTGGGTGAAAAGGATAGAAATATAACTCGTTTGATAAAGTTTGATTTTGACCAAGTGAGAACAACTGCTATCAGAATTAATTTAAAGGAAACTTACGGTGCAAAAACAGTTAAGTTGTTTGAGGTTCGTTGTTATGAGTCTTAATTATAATTCATTGTTTTTAGTTTGTGTGAATAATGTTTAAAAAGTGTTGTTTTTGGTAGGTTATGGCTTGCTAATAAGGTAATAACCTTAGTTTGAAGTGACAAATATTTGTCATTTTTATGGTTGATTTTGGTGATAAATAATACAACTGTAATAGATTGATAATGAAAATAAAAAATCAAAAAATAGAGTTTGTTCAAGAAGGCAAAATACAATCTTTAGGGGTAAAGATTGTAGGTTTTGTATTGTTGGGACTTGTTTTTTTTGGTTTGCAGGCTAGTACTCCACCAAATGAGGTTAAAATCACACATACTGTATCTGTAATTCATCCAGCGATCGATAAATTAAAACCAATAGATTGTTATCTGGTAGAAGAAGTATTAGAAGATGGAACCAAACAATTTTATTTAGATGTAGATTCTGTAAACTGCGGAGAAAATGTATGTAAAGTAGTAGTGGTAAGAATGTATTGGGATGAATTGGGAAGATACACTACATACAAATTACAAGATGACGAAGGATTGGAGAAGAAAGAAGGAGCTCCTTTTACCAAACAAGATTATATAAAATTAGAAAAAATTTTAAAGAATAAAGATTCAGAATTAAAATCTGTTTTTAAAGATGAGTTGGTAACTAGCGATTTTATAGATCACGGAAATGTTGATGTGGATGCTGTTTCTGGAGCAACTTCAAGTGTACGTCCAGAAGAAACAGTAGAAGGAGCTGTGTGGACTTGTTATACATTATGGCATTGGGCAAACGGAGGTATGGTTTCTGAAATTAGAGACATTACGAGTCAATACTTATCGGCAAAACAGTTAAGAGAGAATTATTTGGCTGATAAAAATATTGCGTACAAGGAGTTTGCAATAGAAAAATTGATTCAGAAAAAAGCTTATGATTCGGTGACTGTTTTAGAGCTAGAGTCTGAAGCAATATTGGGAGAATATGCTGTGTTTAAAATGGCTTTAGAATATATAGAGCAGCTACCTAAAGATGTTTATTATTCTGCAATTACAACTCTTTTTGAAAAAGGAAGTTATAAGAAAAGAGTGGCATGTTTAAATTCAGTTTCTAAAACAAAAAAAGGAAATAATAAAGATTATTATGATACACTGAGTAAGAAAATAGGAGATTTTAGTTATCAAGAATTGGAAATGTTTTTATCCTTATTGCAAAGAAATCAATATACGTCTAATACACTTTTAGAGGAGTTGATGCCCTTGTTAAAAGCAGATAATTTTTTAATAGCAAGAAGAGCTTTTTGGTTTTTATCCAACCAAGAACAAGTGTTGACTAAAAAACAAAAGAAAATTTTAAAGAAGTTTAAAAAGAAGAATTTAGAAAAATTATAGATCAATTAATAGAAAGTAAATGAAACAGATGGATAGAAATAATAGAATAATTTTATTTTTATGTATGGTATTTGCTATACAAGTAAATGCTAAAGAAATTATAGAAATAAAACCAGGTAAAGAAGACATGACTACCGTGGTGAGAAATGCTATAGAAAATGCAAAAGACAAAGATATAAAGCTTGTTTTTTCAAAAGCTACTTATAGATTTTTACCAGATTATGCAAAAGAGCAATTTTCTTTTATAACGAATCACGGTAATGGATTGAAAAAAATCATTTTTTTATTATCTGACTTTGACTCTGTTGAAGTAGAAGGAAATGGAGCTGAGTTTATTTTTCATGGACAAGTAGAACCTTTTCAGTTCAACAACTGTAAAAAAATATCTGTAAAAAATATAACTATTGATTGGGACATACCTTTTAGTTTTCAAGGAGATATTACTGCGGTAAATGAAAAAGAACATTGGTTTGAAATGAAACCATACACAAAAGGATATTCTTGGAAATTGAACAAAGGACGTATTTATTTTCCAAATGTTGATGACTTTCATTTTGCTTCTTTGGGAAGTACGTTGGCTTTTGATAAAGACACCAAACAAGTTGCTTATGGAGCTTGGGATATGTCTTTAAGGCCTAATAAAGTAGAACGAAAAAAAGATGGTGTTTTACGTATTTATGATGAGAATATGAAGAAATATCCCAGAGTTGGTTCTGTTTTCCATTCCAAAGGTCCGCATGAACAAAATAGATATGCTCCAGCATTTCAAGTTACAGAATCTAAAAATGTAGTTTTTGATCATGTTGTTATTCACCATGCATTAGGAATGGGGTTTTTGTTTGAAAGAACGGATGGAGTTCAAATTTTAAACTCAGGAATTTATATCAAAGATGGTTCAGATAGGGCAATTTCTACCATAGCAGATGCAACTCATTTTGCCAATTGTAAAGGAAATATTTTGATTGAGAATTCTCGTTTTGAGGGAATGTTAGATGATGGTACCAATGTTCATGGAACCTATGTTGTCATAAATAAGGTTATAAATAAAAATACGGTAAGAGTAAAATTAGAACACTTTGAGCAAACAGGCTTTAAATTTGCAGACAAAGGAGATGAAGTGTGGTTCATCAAATCACCAAACCCAAGTAGAGGAGAAATCAACACTGTGAGCAATGCAAAATACATCAACGATGTGTATACCGACTTGACATTTACAGATGAAATTCCATCAGACTTAAAAGTAGGAGATGTACTTGAAAATAAAACATGGAATCCCGTTTTTACAATGAGAGGATGCACGATTCGTGATCATAGAGCGAGAAATATCATCATCAAAACTCCTTTAAAAATTATTATAGAAAATAATGATTTGTCTTCTATGATGTCGTCAATCATGTTAAGAGGAGAAACTTATTTTTGGTTTGAATCTGGAAATGTAGAAGATGTGGTAATTAGAAACAACAGATTTGTGCATTGTGCCTATGGAGGTGCTCCAGAACATGCAATTTTAAAAGTATCTCCAAGATTGGGGAAAACCTTTGACCAAACAGCCTTGTATGATAGAAATATCCTGTTTGAAAACAATACCATTGAAACTTTTGACAATTGCATCATTTGGGCAGACAGATTGGATGGATTGATTGTTAGAGGGAATACCATCAAACAAACTACAACTGAAAAACCTCAATACCCAGATGCAGCTTTGTTTTATTTAAAGAATTGTAACGATGTTGAAATCTCAAAAAATAAGTACGATGGAGACGTAACAAATTACTTTGATGTAGATGATAAAACCAAACAAACTTTAAAAGTTAAAAGGAATAAGGGATTTACCTATAAGAAATAAAGTAAATTATAAATAGACAAAACAAGCACAACTAACCAAAGTTGTGCTTGTTTGTTTATAAATAGTGCTTTTTGGTTTATGGTTTGTATTTCAGTTTGTTGTAAGGCTTTTTTTAGTCCTAAATTTGTAATGATATATAATAATAATTCACAAAATGAAAAAAATAACCATCTTGTTTATTTGCCTATTTTCTGTTCAGTTCTATGCGCAGGATTTAGAAAAAGAGGCATTAATTAAAATTAAAGCCTTAGAAAAGCTGATTAAAAAAGCGGAGAAAAAGGGAATTGATGTTTTAAAAGAAAAAACAACGGTTAGAACTGCCGAAGTGTTTTTGAAATATGCCAATTGGGATGAGAAGAATACAGAAGCAAATACCAAAGCATTCAATTTAGTTTCTATTTATAAAAATGAAGCTGACAAATTAGCCAAAGAATTACCAGACTTTGAAAGAAAAGATGTGGTTCTAATGTTAGATCAAGCTACGCAAGAATTGAGTCTAGTCTTGAAAAAAGAAATACATAGAGCACCTTCGCCTATGGTTGATTGGACAAAAGTGACTGTAGATGCAGATCAACTGTCTTACAAAGGGAAGCCCGTTTTTTTAGCAGATTATACTTGGAAGCCCAAAACGTCTGAATTGACTGAGTATCACGGAGATCAGGACGGTTTTTTCATTACACCTTCTTATTTGATAGCTAAAGAAGGAACAATCAATCCTAAAAAAATGATAGAACTTACTTCTAAAACTACAGGTTCTTTAGGGTTTATATTTCTAAATCATAAAAGTGTGCCTAAATGGGCTCTTGCGGAGTATGGTCAAGATTTTAAAATGAGAGAAGACACTTACACAGCCTATGATATTGACAATCCTGGAGCAAGAGAAATTCAGGAAAAATTATTGGGAGGGATTGTGCCTTATACAGCTGGAAAAAACTTTTCTAAATTAGGATACATGTTGTGTAACGAACCTCATTTTTATACTCAGAAAAATGGAGATAAAAAAGTTTGGGCATCGGGACCTGTTTCTGCGTATACTATTGATAAGTTTAAGATGTGGTTAACTCAAAAACATAAAAATATAAAGGAACTGAATCAATTATGGGGAACTAATTTTGCATCGTTTGAGGCAGTTTCTATTGATATTCCAATCGAAATGAGTTTGAGAGGAACTCCAAAATGGTACGATTGGACTATGTTCAATATGGATAGAGTTACAGATTGGTACAAATTTCTAAAGTCTGAGATTTTAAAGAATGATTCAGAGGCAAAAGTGCATTTGAAAATTATGCCTAATTTATGGACAGACAATTTGAGAGTTCATGGAATAGATTTAGAGGCATTGACAGATATGAGTGGAATTATTGGAAATGATTCTGGAGCTGCACATTCTAAATTATGGGGAAAAGAACAAGAATGGGAAAAAGATTACAAATTTGAATGGAGAGAATTGTGTATGGGGTTTGATTTTATGAAGTCAGTAAGTCCTAACAAAGTAAACTTCAATTCAGAATTACATTATTTGTCTACGGTAAAATCAAGAGATTTGTATTTAGATCCAGCATATGCCAGAGCTACTTTTTGGTTGGCACATACGTACGGAATGACGGCGAGTCAAATTTGGTATTGGCCAAGAGAAGCGGATGGATCCATTTCTAAAAAAGCACAAAATGACAAAGGATATGCAGGTTCTAATAACATGCAACCAAGAGTAACAAATGAAGTGGCAATGACTTTGATTGATTTGAATGCATATTCAGAAGAAATAATGGCTATGCAACGTCAAAAAAAATTATTACGTATTTTTTATTCTAAAACGTCAGCTATCAATAAGAAAAAACACATGGACGATGTTTTTGAATTGTACGAAGGTTTGCATTTTAACGGAACTCCTATTGGTTTTGTGACCAAAGATATCATCAAAAAACAAAATAATAAAGATTGGGAGGTAGTGATGATCAATAAAACTCAATTTGTAACGCAAGCAGAGTTTGATGCTGTTCAAGACTATTTAAACAATGGAGGAACTGTGTTGATTGACAAACTGAGTTTTAAGAAAAATGAATATGGAGAACCTTTAAAAACTTTGTTGAAAGCTGGAAATGGAACATTAATTTCACTAAATACTACTAAAGAAATAGAAGACAAAGCTATGGATTTGTTAGCACAGAGAAACTTGTTATCTAAAGTTTCTGTGAAAGAAGAAAATAGTATTGGTAAAAAAGGATGTGCATGGAAAGTGATTCAGAATAAAGATGGAAAATATATTTTGTCAATTGTAAATGTTGGTAAAACAGATGCAAAATTAGAGATTACTTTGCAAGGAGCTAAAGAGATAAATTGTACCGATTTGTTAAAAGGAATAACAGTTAGTACAAGGCCAACCTTAAAGCCAAATGAAGTATACTTTGTAGCAATATCAGCAAAATAAGAAAGAATTTAGAGTTGATTTTTAGTTGAAAACCTACAAGTGATTGAAATAAATCATTTGTAGGTTTCTGATTTTTAAAATCAAAAAACAGATAAGTATTTTAGACTATTTATTTACTTCTGAAAACAAAAATTAGATTCAAGAGTACATGTAATAGGTATAAAAGAAGTTATTTTACTTTGTAATAAATACAAACGATATGTTTTATAGAAAGTTACTATTTCTGGTTTCATACATTCTTTTTTCGGTATTTGGTTTTGCTCAAAAAAAAGAAGTACAAGTAGTTTTGTTAGCGGGTCAATCTAATATGGCAGGACATGGGAATTATGAAAATTTAGATGCTAATCTGAGAGTAAGAATAGATAAAATAAAACACAGAGTGTTGTTAAGTGATGGTGGAAAAGAGGCAAAACCACTTTCTTACACTAGAATAAAACCAAGTGAAAAATATCAATTTACCAAAAGTTTTGGGCCAGAAATATTTATAGGACTTACGCTGGCAGAAGCACACCCTAACCAAGAGTTTTTATTGATAAAAAAAGCACAAGGAGGTACCGCTTTATATGGAGCTTGGAATCCTGAATGGTCTGAAGATAAAGCTAAAGAGATTGAAAAAGGATTTAAGCAAAAATTGAATCTATGTAAGATTCATATAGCGGCAATACACAAAAACTTAAAAGCATTAGAAAAAAAGGGACAACCGTACAAAATTATAGGAATGGCCTGGATGCAAGGAGAAAATGATGCCATTTTAGATGTCTCTGCAAATACTTATGGAGAAACGTTAAAAAAGTTGATATTGTTGTATAGAAAAGAATTCCATTTAGAAGAAATGCCTTTTGTTATTGGTCAAATTAATTCAAGATATGGTGTAGAAAACGGAGCTGCTAGAGTAAGAAAAGAGATGGAGGAGGTTGCAAATGATGATGCTAAAGTTGGTATTATTAAAACATCTACAGATACTTCTTGGAATGATTATCCTAAGAATCCTGACAATGTACATTACAATGCAGATGGACAAAAACGTTTGGGGATATCTTTTGCAGAACAACTAATAATATTACAAAATAAACACTAAAATGATTTTAGATAAGTTGTTTTTAATTTGCTCTTTTATAAGTGTGTTTTGTGTGGCACAGAAAAAAGAAATACAAGTAGTTTTGTTAGCAGGCCAGTCTAATATGGCAGGGCATGGGAATTACGACACCTTAGATGCAGAGACAAAACAGAGAATAGAAAAAGTAGCTCATAGAGTATGGTTAAGCACATCAATCAAATCTACTATAGCTCCCAAACCATTGTCTTTTTACGTTTCAACATCACAATCAGAAAAATATGATTTTACCAAGCATTTTGGTCCAGAGTTATTGATAGGATTAACATTGGCAGAAGCACATCCTAATGAACAATTTTTATTGATAAAAACAGCAGTAGGAGGAACATCATTGTACGGAGCTTGGAATCCTAATTGGACTCAAGAAAAAGCAAATATAGCAGAGAGAGGTGCAGAAAGAAAATCGTTGCATTTGTATCGTACACATTTAATACATTTTCAGAAAGAATTGAATCGTTTAAAGTCGGAAGGACAGCCGTACAAAATTATAGGAATGGTTTGGATGCAAGGAGAAAGTGATACAAACAAAGAAATAACAGCCTCAAATTATCAAAAAAATTTAGAAAATTTAATAACGGGATATCGTAAAGAAGTGAGTTTGCCAAACTTGCCCGTTGTTATTGGTCAAGTAAACCCATTGCCAAGAAAATTTAAACAAGGACCTGGTTTGGTTAGAAAAGCAATGACAAATATTGCAGATTACGATAAAAATATAGTCGTTGTAAAAACAAGTACAGATCCGTTGTGGAAAGATTATCCAAAACATACAGATAACTTACATTACAATACAGAAGGTCAAAAAAGATTAGGAATTGCTTTTGGAAAAGCATTGATAGACTTACAGAATTAAATTAAAATGAAGATGCATAAAATATTTTTTAAGATACTAGTTGTTGGTGTTTTGTTATTTGGTTTAGGTTTGACTGCTCAACAAAAACCGAACATTGTTTTTGTTTTAGTAGATGATTTAGGGTATGCGGATGTTGGTTTTAATGGATCAACTTATTACGAAACTCCCAACTTAGACAAATTGGCTGAAAATAGTTTGGTGGTTAGTAATGGATACATGTATCCGACTTGTTCACCATCAAGAACGGCTATATTTACAGGGCAACAATCTTTTAGAACAGGGGTGTATAATGTACCTGTCTTAGAGTATGGTACTGCTAATGAAAATATTTTTTCTAGATGGACGGTGACTAAAGATCATCAGATATACGCAGAGCCTTTGGCAAAACATGGATACAAAGCTATTCATTTGGGAAAATATCATATTGTAGGACCTTATCCTCAAAAAGAGTTGAGTTTGGCTTACCCATTTCAGGAAAAATTAACTCAACCAGAACCAGGAGATTATTCTTGGTTGGCAGCACACAAAACAAAAGAAGTTTTGCAATATTATCCTCAAGGAAGAGGATTTTTAGAAAATGTAGGAGGAACTTATAAAGGAGATCCTGCGTTTGAAATGGGAGGATACAAAAGTCACAAAGGAGGATATAGAGCCCCATTTAGCAATCCGTTTATTATTAATAAACCATCGGATGAATGGCTAACAGATAGATTAACAGATGAGGCTATTGACTTTATAGGTCAACATAAAAACGAACCCTTTTTTATCAATTTAGATTATTATGCAGTTCACAAACCGATCAAGAGTAGAAATGAGGAATTGTATAAAAAATACATCAACAAACCTGGAGATTCTATAAGGGGACAAGGCTTGGGAAGAAAAAGAGAAATTATGGCAGGATATGCTACAATGATTGAATCTGTAGATGCTAATATTCAGCGTATCATAGATTATTTAGAGGAAAAAAATTTAAGAGAAAACACCATGATTGTAGTAACGTCTGATAATGGATACAATGGAGGTGAAAGCAGTAATAACTTAATGAGAGGTTCTAAAAGACAAATATATGAAGGAGGTATTCGTGTGCCTATTTTGTTAAATTGGAAAGGGAAAATAGCTCCACGTAGAACAGAAGTACCAGTAACATTATTAGATTTTTTTCCAACATTTTTAGACGTGGCAAATATCAAAGATTATAAAGATGTTTTGGATGGAAATTCCCTAGTTCCTTTGTTTAAAAAAGATGTGAAAAAATTAAACAAAAGACCTTTGTATTGGCATTTGGCAAGTAATAATAAAATTCAAAAAGCTTGTTCTGTAATTAGAAAAGATGATTACAAACTGATTCAGTATTTGGCTACAGGAGATTTAGAATTGTACAATCTTAACAAAGATCCTAAAGAGTCTACCAATTTAGTAGCGTCTGAAACTGATGTAACCAAAGAATTGTTGCATGATTTAGTTACTTGGAGAAAAGAAAATAATGTGCCATTACCACCTAATTCAGCATTAAAATTTTAAAATAAGACAGATGAAAAATATAAAATATAGTTTAATAACCTTTTGTGTTTTGTGTTTTAGTGTTATAAATATACACGCACAAAAGAAACCGAATGTATTGTTAATTATGGTAGATGACATGAATGATTGGGTGGGAGCTTTTGGAGGACATCCACAAGCCATTACTCCTAACATGGATGCGTTGGCTAAAAAAAGTACGGTATTTCAACAAGCATATTGTTCTGCTGCATTATGCAATCCATCAAGAACCAGTATGCTTACAGGGTATCAACCTTATAAAACAGGAGTTTACGGAAATAATGAAGTCTTTAGACAAATGAAGGGATTTGAAAATACGGTTACATTACCACAATACTTTGAGCAAAACGGATACAAAACGGCAGCTGCAGGTAAAATTTTTCATAGTCCAAGAGGAACTTCAAAAGAACCTAAAGAAGGAAGTGATCCAGGATCATTTCAACAAGAACACAAAGGAGGTTTAGGGGTACAATATCCTGAAAAAGAAGATCGTTTTCAACACGGATTAAATTTTAAAAGAGCAGGAGTAAAAGGAAGTAAAACAAGATCTTTTGATTGGGCTGGAGTAGATATTGCTGACGAAAAAACACACGATTGGAAATCTGCTGATTATGCAGTTAAGTTTTTAGAGCAAAAACACGACAAGCCATTCTTTTTAGCATGTGGAATTTTTAGACCTCACTTGCCTTTATATGCACCTAAAAAATATTTTGATTTGTTTGATGAAAAAAACATTCAATTACCTAAAGTATTACAAAACGATTTAGAAGATACGGGTAAAATCGGTCAAAATTGGGCAGGATCTAAATTACATGCAGAAATTTTAAGAAACAACAAATGGAGATCTGTTGTAAGAGCCTATTTGGCAAACCTAGCTTATGCAGATGCTTGTGTGGGGCACTTGTTAAACAACTTAGATAAAAGTGAGTATAAAGAAAATACCATTATTGTTTTAATGGGAGATCATGGTTGGCATTTGGGTGAAAAAGAACACTGGTCTAAACAAACTCTTTGGGAAGAAGCTACTAAAACTCCTTTAATTGTTTTTGATCCTAGTAAAGGAAAAAACGGAATAAGCATGCGTACGGTTTCTTTAATAGATGTATATCCTACGTTGATTGACTTGTGTGGATTACCTAAGAAAAAAGATTTGGATGGAAATAGTTTTAGTCATTTGGTAGCCAATCCAAAAGCAGATTGGAACCATTCAGCCATTACAACCAAAGGAGAAGGGAATTATACACTAAGAAGTGAAGATTACAGATACATTGTCTATTCTGATGGTTTTGAAGAATTGTACAATCATAAAAAAGATCCTATGGAATGGGATAATATTGCTAAAGACAAAAGCAACAAAAACATCTTAGACAGATTTAGAAAAGAGTTAAAAAGCTTAGTAAAATAAAACAAAATGAAGAACAGAATATTAGTTATAGCAATTGCAATTTTCTCGTTGATAGCAAATGCACAGGAGAAACCAAATGTTATTTATATTTTAGCAGATGACTTGGGGTATGGAGATTTAAGTTGTTATGGACAAACAAAATTTAAAACTCCCAACATAGATAAGTTAGCTAAAAAGGGAATGAAGTTTACAGATCACTATTCTGGAAATGCAGTATGTAGTCCTTCAAGAGCAGTTTTAATGACAGGACAAAACCCGGCACATGTATACATAACTGGAAATTCCAAAGCAGAACCAGGCATGGATTTGGCAATGACCAATTTACCAGAGTTGTTTAAAAATGCAGGGTATACAACAGGTGCATACGGTAAATGGGGATTAGGGGATACTACATCCAAAGACAATAGAAATCCATTAAATCAAGGGTTTGATGAGTTTTACGGATGGAAAACTCAAGTAACAGCCCATACATATTATCCTTCTAAAATGGTGCATAATGGAAAAGAAGTGCCTGTAGAAAAAGGAACCTATGTACATGATATTATTATGGATCATGCATTTGATTTTATCAAAGAAAATGCGAAAAAGAAACAACCTTTCTTTTGTTACATTCCCACAGCAATACCACATGCAGCCATGCATGCTCCTAAAAAATTACATGACAAATGGAGAAAGAAATTACCTCAGTTTGAGAATGTAATAGGTGAATATTATGCAGATCCAGAACCAACACCAGATGTTATAAATCCTGTTGCAGCGTTTCCAGCTATGGTACAGCATTTAGATGCACAAGTAGGAAAAATTGTGAAAATGTTAAAAAAATACAACGTTGATAATAATACATTGATCATTTTTACGAGTGATAATGGAGCACATCATGAAGGGGGACATGATCCTAAGTTTTGGAATTCTAATGGGGATTTAAAAGGAGGGAAAAGAGACGTGTATGAAGGTGGAATTAGAGCTCCAATGATTGCTTATTGGCCATCAAAAATAAAACCAGGAAGTGTTACAGATTTACCAAGTGCTTTTTGGGATGTAATGCCTACCATGGCTGATTTAACAAAACAAAATACTCCTAGTCAAAGTGATGGAGTTTCTTTCTTACCTACTTTATTAGGGAATAATAAAGAGCAAAAAATAGCAGATTATTTATATTGGAAATTTACCAATTGGGAAGCAACTAAAGAAGCTGTTAGAATAGGAAACTACAAAGGAATATCAATTCATTACAATAAATCTAACAAACATAAAGAGCATACAGCTCCTTTTGAATTGTATGATTTGTCTAAAGATTTGGGAGAAGAAAAAAACATAGCTACTCAAAACGCTGAGATGGTGGCAAGAATGAAAAATATTATAACGAGTTTAAAAAACTAAACATGCTTACAAGTAAATCAATGTTTTGAGAATATTTTTATTGAAGTTTGTAGTTTGGACTTAAATTTGAGGAGAATTGGGCTAAATGTTATTATTTTACATTAAAATCTAAAGCCCTTTTATTAGAATGAAATACCTAATAAGTTATTTTCTTTTTAGCGTTGTTTTTACTGCAAATGCACAAAAACCAGACAAATTAAATTCCAATCAGATATATGAAAAAATTCAAGAATTAAATTTTTTAGGAACAGCGCTTTATATTGCAGCACATCCTGATGATGAAAATACACGATTAATTTCTTATTTATCCAACCAAGTAAAAGCTAAAACGGTGTATTTATCGTTGACACGTGGAGATGGTGGGCAGAATTTAATTGGTCCAGAAATTAGAGAATCTTTAGGGTTGATTCGTACACAAGAGCTTTTAGCAGCGCGTGGCATAGATGGTGGAGAGCAAAGATTTTCAAGAGCTAATGATTTTGGTTTTTCTAAAGATCCAGAAGAAACTTTAGAAATCTGGAATAGAAAAGAAGTGTTGAGTGATGTGGTTTGGGCAATTAGGACTCTAAAGCCAGATGTTATCATCAATAGATTTGATCATAGAACTCCAGGTACTACACATGGACATCATACATCTTCGGCCATGTTAAGTGTCGCTGCTTTTGACTTAGCTGCGGATAAAAACCAATTTAAAAACCAATTAAACTATACGGATGTTTGGCAACCACAACGTTTGTTTTTTAACACGTCTTGGTGGTTTTATGGAAGTGAGAAAAAGTTTGAAGAAGAAAGAGATGATACCAAGTTTTCTACTTTAGATGTGGGAGTGTATTATCCACAAAAAGGACTTTCAAACAATGAAATAGCAGCCTTGGCAAGCAGTCAACATTTGTGTCAAGGTTTTGGGCGATTGTCTACACGTGGTTCCGAAAAAGAATATTTAGAATTTTTAAAAGGTGACAAACCAACCAATTCTTCGGATATATTTTCAGGAATCAATACTACTTGGTCACGCGTAAAAGGTGGTGATAAAATTGCTGCTATTTTATCTAAAGTTGAAGAGGGTTTTAATTTTAAAAACCCATCAAAGCATCTTTCTGAATTGATGAAAGCCTACGTGTTGATTGATGATTTAGAGGATGAACATTGGAAAGCTATCAAGAAAAAAGAAATAGAAACTATTATTTTAGCTTGTTCTGGTTTGTATATAGAAGTTTCTGCAAACACAGGAGCTGTTACACCAAATAGCAATGTGAATTTAGAGATAGAAACGCTGAATAGAAGTTCTGAGAAAGTGATGTTGAAGTCGATTGTTTTACTTCCTAAAAGTAAAATTATTTCAAAAAATGTTGAGTTAAAAACAAATGTAAATCAGTCTTTTAAGGAAGTCTTAGCTCTAGATAATGAAGCAATGACCAATCCTTATTGGTTGAATGAAATAGGTACAGTAGGAATGTATACTGTAAAAGAACAGCAAAAAATAGGACTGCCAAATACACCTAGAAATATTAGTGTTGATTTTAATTTAGAAATAGACAATACTCCAATCACCATTACAAAAGAGGTGGTACATCGTTTTTCAAAAAGAGACAAAGGAGAGTTGTATGAGCCTTTAGAGGTTGTTCCAGAGTTAACAACAAAAATTAAAGAAAAAGTGCTCATTTTTTCAGATTCTAAAGCAAAAAAAGTAATTGTAGAAGTAAAGTCTGGAATTAAAAATGCAACAGGAGAATTAACGCTAGAACATCCAAAGGGTTGGACAGTTTCTCCTGAAAAGATTTCCTTTTCAATTGTTGAAAAAGGAGATGCAAAAGATTTTGTGTTTTATGTGAGTCCTCCATCTCAACAATCGGAAGGAGAGATTTTGGCGGTTGCATCAATGCAGGGGAAAAAATATAATAAAGAACAAATTGAAATTGTTTATGATCACATTCCAAAACAAACTTTATTACAAAAAGCAGCTACAAAAATAGTTAGATTAAATATTGAGAAAAAAGGAACCTTTATCGGATATATACAAGGAGCAGGAGATGTGGTTCCAGAAAGTTTAACTCAAATAGGTTACGAGGTTTCTACCATTCATCCTGAAAACATCAATACAGAAAATTTAGAAAAATACGATGCCATTGTTGTTGGAATAAGAGCTTATAATACGGTAGATGCATTAAAATTTAAACAAAAATTTTTATTAGAATATGTTAAAAATGGTGGTAATTTAATTGTTCAATACAATACCAAAGGGAGGAGTGAACTAGATGTTTTAGCCCCGTTTCCTTTAGAGGTGTCTAATAAACGTGTGACTAATGAAAATGCAACGGTGACTTTTTTAGACAACAAGCATGATATTGTAAATATACCTAACAAAATAACTTCTGCTGATTTTGAAGGTTGGGTGCAAGAAAGAGGTTTGTATTTTCCAAACAAATGGAGTTCGGAATACGAAGCTATTTTTGGAATGCATGACAAAGGAGAGCCATTGTTAAAGGGAAGTTTGTTAGTGGCCTCTTATGGAAAAGGAAATTACATCTACACAGGGTTAAGTTTTTTTAGAGAATTACCAGCAGGTGTGCCAGGTGCATATAAATTATTTGCGAATATGTTATCTTACAAAAAATAAGACTCAAAAGATAGTTGATGAAAACAAAAAAATATACTTGGAAAAAATCATTTACAGTTATTCTAATTGCGAATGCAATATATTTCGTTCTGTTTTACTTAATAACCAATCATTTTTCACTTTAAATAAGAAACAAAAACATGCAAGTTATAGATTGGATAGTACTGATAGGAACCTTATTGTTTATTGTAGTTTATGGAGTATACAAAACACGAGGTAGTAGCAATGTAAACGATTATATTAGAGGAGGTAGTGAGTCTAAGTGGTGGACTATAGGATTGTCTGTAATGGCAACTCAAGCTAGTGCTATTACATTTTTGTCTACTCCTGGTCAGGCTTTTAACGATGGAATGGGCTTTGTGCAGTTTTATTTTGGTTTGCCTATTGCTATGGTGATTATTTGTTTGGTGTTTATTCCCATTTATCACAATTTAAAAGTTTACACGGCATACGAATATTTAGAGCAGAGATTTGACCTTAAAACCAGAACTTTGGCAGCTGTTTTGTTTTTGGTGCAGAGAGGGTTGGCAGCAGGAATTACCATTTTTGCTCCAGCAATAATTTTGTCAGCTGTTTTAGGATGGAGTTTGATTCCATTAAATATTATCATTGGAATTTTAGTGATTATTTATACGGTTTCAGGAGGAACAAAAGCGGTAAATGTGACTCAAAAACAACAAATGGGGATCATTTTTTCAGGAATGTTTGTTGCTTTTTATTTGATTTTAAGTTATCTACCCAAAGAAATAACGTTTTTAAAAGCACTTGAAATTGCAGGTGCTAGTGGAAAAATGAAAGTGTTAGATTTTTCATTTGATGTCAACAATCGTTACACAGTATGGACAGGTTTGATAGGAGGAACTTTTTTAATGCTGTCTTACTTTGGTACAGATCAAAGTCAGGTACAACGTTATTTATCTGGAAAATCCATCCGTGAAAGTCAATTAGGAATGCTGTTTAATGGTCTGCTAAAAGTACCGATGCAGTTTTTTATCTTGTTGGTAGGGGTATTTGTTTTTGTGTTTTATCAATTCAACGCTTCTCCTTTAAATTTCAATCCAAAAGCAGTAGAGGTAGTTTCAAATTCGGAATATGCAACTGCTTACCAACAATTGAATGTTAAGCATAAGGATATTGAATCTGAAAAACAAACCTTGTTATTGGGAGATTTAAACTCGCAAGCAGTAGCAAGAATTAAATTTTTAGAAAAAGAAGATAAAAACTTAAAAACGGAAGCTAAAACAATTATAGAAAAAGCGGACTCTAAAGTGGAGACAAATGATAAAGACTATGTATTTATCCACTTTATATTAAACAACTTACCAAGAGGATTGATTGGCTTGTTATTAGCCGTTATTGTTTCTGCAGCAATGTCATCCACAGCTTCAGAGTTAAATGCATTGGGAGCTACAACAGCTTTAGATTTGTACAAACGAAATGCAAAAGGAAATCATCAAGAGGAGCATTTTGTAAAAGCTTCTAAATGGTTTACATTATTGTGGGGAATTATAGCAATAGGAGTTGCTTGTATTGCCAATTTGTTTGATAATTTGATTCAGTTGGTAAATATTATAGGATCTATTTTTTATGGAAATATATTGGGGATTTTCTTATTGGCATTTTTTATAAAATACGTTAAAGGAAATGCTGTTTTTGTGGGAGCAGTAATTACACAAACTATAATTGTTACCGTTTGGTATTTAGATGTATTGCCTTATTTGTGGCTAAATTTATTAGGCTGTATGTTGGTGGTAATGTTGGCAGTGGCACTTCAAAAGGTGTTGCCAAAACAAAAAGAAATAGCAGTATAAAAAAATCCTCATTTCAGTATTTATGAAATGAGGATTTTTTTTTTGAGAATAGCATTTACAATGCTCCCCATTCTTTTAGAGAATCTAAATTCATTTTAACATAATCATCATTCTTTTCTTTTTTAGCCAATTCTAAAGACTTTTTTGCAGCTTTAATCGCTCCTTTTTTATCTCCTGCTTTTGCATGGATCAATGACTGTTTTCTAAGTGCCCAGAACTTAGGAGTCTCACCTTGTAATTCAATAGCTTCATCAATCCATTGTAAAGATGTTTTAATATTCTTGTTACTCTCAAAATAATATACAGCAGCTGCGTAGTAATCATTCATTTTAGGTTCTGCAGCCATTGTTTTTTTAATGTTTGCCATCACTATTTTATCTGTAGGTACTTCAAACGGAATAGAAATGTATGTTTTTTCCCAAGCAATGTCTATTGTAGCACTATCGTTTTTTAAGTTGTTAATGTCAATCATAAGACTCTCTACATTAAAAGGCATAGAAAATGATTTTACAGTTGTTTTGGCAACAATTTTTGTTTCATCCCATTCTTTAGGATTTCCCCAGTTTTTTGCATCGTTGTAAAAAAATACCTCCCAAGAATCTTTGTTAGGAATTGTATATATAGCGTAAGTACCCGCTTTTAGTGTGGAACTTGCTATGGTTACTTCTGTACTAAACGTAATCGTTGTATTTTCATTGGCACCTGTTCTCCAAAGTTTTCCAAAAGGAATTAAGTTTCCAAAAACAGTTCTTCCTTTTACGCCAGGTCTTGAGTAGTTTAAGTTAACATCTGTCAGTCCTACTTTTTGTTCTACTTTAGAAAACGGACTAGCTTGAGGTGTGTTAATTTGCGCTTTTATAGAAAAAGCAATCATAAAAGTGAATAGGAAAATTGAGATTTTCTTCATGATATTTTGTGTTTATGCATTTGTATTACGAACGTAAATTTAGTCTATATATGTTTTACAAAGACGAATGAACTTTTAATTTTTTGAGTTTTATAGGTTATGTTTTGTTGTTTTAAAATTTGTGAAATTAGACTGAGAAAGACAATAACTTAACTTGAAGGGACAAACATCTGTACAATTAGTTATTATTTAGTAGCGGTTTTAAAAGATAGACTTCTAGCATCGTATAATTTGTTAACTAGAATAAAAATATGGATGAACACAATGAGTAATAGAAGAGATTTTATAAAAAAAATAGGGTTAGGAGGTTTGGCAGTTGCTAGCGTAGGAGCTAGTGCTATGAATCCTTTGCAAAGAATAAATGGAACTCCTTTGTTTCATAATAATAAAGTAGTTACAGGTAATGGAGAGTTTCTTAAAATAAAAGTAAAAACACCTTTGTTTTGTCCATATCACAGTGTGGGTGGTCCTAAAGGGGGTGATGCCTATTATTTTTTAAGTGAAGCTTTTACACACAACCCTTTTACGATTGAAGCAAGTGGAATGTCAGGTTCTCCTGTTGTTATAGATGCTTCAGGTAGTTTTGTAGGATTTATGACAACTTTGGGATATGAAAACTCAACCTTTAGTTTTGATGGAAAAGAAACATTGACGATTTCTATTCCTGAGGGACAAAAAGTGTTTGTAGACGAATCTGGAAATGGAGATGAAGCTTGGAAAGAATACAATACACAAATGATGGAAAGGTTAAATATTCAACCCTATACACAAACTCCAAATTTCTGGTCGGATGTAGAATATTGTACTTGGTCAGAACAAAAATATTTATCAACAAAAAGACACGAACACTTTCATTTGTTGAATCACGATTTTGTGGAAAGCTATTTGAATAAAGTTATTGAATTTGGATATCCTAAGGGAAAAATGACCTTAGATCATGGATGGGGAACTTTCCCTGATGGCAGTATCAATTCCGGTTTTGGTTCTTGGGTTCCTGACCCTAAAAAATTTCCGAATTTTAGAAAAACTATGGATATGATCAACCAAAAAGGATTTACGCCAGGTTTGTGGATTGGCTTTCCTAAAATTCATCAGAATAGTTTAGCAGCTAAACAGTATCCAGAACTATTAGGGAATTATCAACAAGGAAGCACAGCTGATAGAAAAGATGATATTCAATGGTTAAATGCCAAAGCGGATATTTTTGATTATGCATCAGAAGTAATTTCAAGATTTCATGCTATGGGGGTGATGAAATTTAAAATAGACATGTCTTACAATACCAAGTCAGATATGTTACACATTCACAAAGAATTGTACAAAGCAGCAAAGTTGATTGATAAGGACATAGAAATGGAATTTCATGTGCCAGATATTTTCTTTACCAAATACACAGATGTATTAAGGACTAATGATGTATGGTTGAATGATAAATACGATTGGCCAGCTAGAGTAAAAACGCATTATGAAATTTGTTACAAATCTTCTCCAGGTAGAGCAATCAATTTAGATCATATTGGAGGGAATGATACAGGAGCTATTACAGAAAAAAAGTTTTTACAGCATTTAGAAATGTATAAAACCAAAACAGGTTATCCTTTGGTGTCTGTATTGCCACATCACTACTCTCAAAAATGTGTAGACAGAACAGGAGATTATTTATGGGAATACCAAAAAGGAACTAAAAATATATTGTCAGATTTTTATAAAAAATAAAACAGCACTATTTAAACCTTTAGAACCACTATATCTATTGCGGTTAATGTTCTTATTAAACCAATGTTAAAAAAGACTATCTTAAAAGTTAGAGTAATAAACCAATAATTAAAAATTAAATGTATTTAAAAAATCAATTTAAAAAAATAATATTTTTTGGGGGAGTTGCATTGTTTGGCTATTATGCACAAGCGGCCAAAAAAGAACCTATCAAACCCAATATTTTATTCTGTATTGCAGATGATGCTTCTATGAAAAGTTTTGGGGCTTATGGAGATACATTTATCAATACTCCGGCCATTGATAAATTAGCAAAAGAAGGATTAACATTTAACAATGCATACAACTGTAACCCTAAATGTGCACCCGCTAGAGCGTGTATTGTAACAGGAATGTATAGTTGGCAATTAAAAGAAGCAACCAATCACTTTCCTAAGTTTCCGGATCAATTTAAATTTTATCCACATTTGTTGATGGAGAAAGGATATAATGTTGGATTTACTGGAAAAGGATGGGGACCCGGAGAATACACAACCCAACACAATCCTGCAGGACCAGAGTACAGCCAAATAAAGTTAACTCCGCCACACAAAGGAATTAGCAATGTAGATTATGCTGCTAACTTTGAAAAGTTTTTAGTTGATCGAAAAGAAAATCAACCTTTTTGTTTTTGGTTAGGAACTAAAGAACCACACCGTTTTTACGAATTAGATTCATGGAAAAAAGAAGGGAAAAAATTAGCAGATGCTAAAGTGCCTCCGTTTTATCCTGACAATGTAACTGTAAGAGGAGACATTTTAGATTATGCGGTAGAAGTAGAATGGTTTGATTCTCATGTTGGAAAAGCGATTAAATCTTTAGAAAAAAGAGGATTGTTAGAAAATACGTTGGTGGTGATTAGTTCTGACCATGGAATGCCGTTTCCTAGAGTAAAAGGACAAATTTACGAAGAAGGATTTCACATACCATTAATTGCTTATTGGAAAGGAAAAATTGTCAAAGGTAGAGAGGTAGAAGATTTTGTGAGTTTTCCTGATATTGCTCCAACTTTTATGGAAATAGCAGGTTTTAAACCTCATGAACAAATGACAGGAAAGAGTTTTGTTGATTTATTGTTTTCAAAAAAATCAGGACAAATAGACCCTACTAGAGACCATACCTTATTAGGAAAAGAAAGACATGATATTGGACGTTCTAACGAAGATGGAACGGACTTGTCTTATCCTGTAAGAGCTATTAGAACACATCAATATTTATATACTCATAACATTCAGCCAGAACGTTGGCCAGTTGGAAACCCAGAATACGGTTTTAGAAATGTAGATGGTTCGCCAACAAAAACATTTTTAATGAACATAGATCCATATGATAAAGATTATCGTTTCTATGAATTGAGCTTTGCAAAAAGACCAGAGGAAGAATTATACGATATTAAAAAGGATCCACATTGTATGGTAAATTTAGCAAGTTTACCTGCTTATAGAAAAGTATGTAAAGAGTTACGTGCTCAAATGGAAGAAGAATTGATTGAACAAAGAGATCCTAGAACTTTAGGAAAAGGAAAAGTATTTGATCAATACCCATATTATGGAAGACAGTTTAATTATGAAACCGGAAAAAGTATGGGCTTTAGAAAAGACTAATAGCAAGATGATGAATAAAGCTAGCAAACTACAAATAGCATTAGCTTTTTGTAGTTTGTTTTCTATAGCAAATATTGTCCAGTTAACGCTAGGATTTCGTTAATCGATTATATAGTTATCCAACAAAATACGGATGGAAAAGTTATATAGATGGTAGTTTGTATAACACAGCAGGTTTACCTGATTCTAGTTTTACAACCGAAGAAAAATAAAATAAGTAAAGACAATTTAGAATAAAGATTATGAGTATTAAAAAGTACCTACTGTTAGTTTTGTGTTTTATAGCATTTACAGCCAATGCACAAAGAGAAACGACATCATTTAATGAAAATTGGAAATTTGCCCGTTTTGGTACTATGCCAGATGGTTCAACAAAAGCTGAGCCTAAAGATATTGATGAAGTAGCTTATGATGATGCCGATTGGAGAATTTTAAATTTACCTCACGATTGGGGAATAGAAGGTCCCTTTAGAGCCGATTTACCTAACCAAACAGGAAAGTTACCTTGGGCAGGAATAGGATGGTACCGTAAAGTATTTACAGCCACAGAGTCAGACTTATCTAAAAAAGTTTTTGTAGAATTTGATGGTGCTATGTCTAACACATCTGTTTTTGTAAACGGAGGTTATGTAGGAGAATGGGCTTATGGATACTCTTCTTTCAGATTCGAAATTTCTCGTTATTTAAAAGAAGGAAACAATACCATTGCCGTAAGATTAAATAATAAAGAAGAATCTTCTCGTTGGTATCCTGGTGGAGGAATTTACAGAAATGTACACTTGGTAAAAACCAATCCAACTCATATTGCACATTGGGGAACTTTTGTAACCACACCTAATGTTTCTAACAAAGAAGCTACTGTAGAAATTACTACAGAAGTTGTGGGGGTTAAAAAAGATGTTGAGGTAATGCATGAAATTTATACGGCAGGTAAAAATGCTGTAAAAGTTGCTGAGCAAAAACTACCCTATTATCAACCAAGTAGCATTACTATTTCAAATCCAAAATTATGGGATTTAGAAAATCCAAATCTATATACCTTAAAAACTACTTTAACTAAAAAGGGTGAAATTTTAGATGTGTACAAAACAACTTTTGGAATTCGTTCTATAGAGTATAATGCCAATGGTTTTTTCTTAAACGGAAAAAAGGTAAGAATGAATGGTGTTTGTCAACATCACGATTTAGGTCCTTTGGGAACCGCAGTAAATGTAAGAGGAATGGAACGTCAAATAGAGATATTAAAATCTTTTGGAGTTAATGCCATTCGTACAGCTCATAATCCACCTGCTCCAGAGTTTTTAGAATTGTGTGACAAAATGGGAGTTTTGGTACAAGTAGAAGCTTTTGATGTTTGGGGAAAGAAAAAAGTAGATAATGATTATGCTTCTTTATTTGGTGCTTGGCACGAAAAAGATTTAATCACTATGGTAAAAAGAGATCGTAATCATCCTTCTGTAGTTATGTGGAGTACTGGAAATGAATTGATTGAATTAAGAGAAGCAAACGATGCTCCTTTGGCAGCTAAATTGGCTGATATTATTCGTTCTGTAGATACTACTAGACCTACTACTTTTGGAAACAGTAGACCTGAAGCAGCAAGTAATGGATTTGAAAAAACAGCTGATGTTTTTGGATTTAACTACAAGCCACATATGTATGAAGATTTTATAAAAGCAAATCCTAATACTCCATTGTATGGAAGTGAAACTGCTTCTACAATTAGCTCTAGAGGAGAATACTTTTTTCCTGTAAATTTTGATGATAAAAAACAAGGAAACGGAGGTTTCTTTCAGGTAAGTAGTTACGACTATTCTGCACCAAACTGGGCAGATGTTCCTGAAAAAGATTTTGAAGCAGAAGATAAATTTCCTGGATTGTTTGGCCAGTTTGTATGGACAGGTTTTGATTATATTGGAGAACCTACTCCTTATAACAAAGACAAAACTAACTTGTTAAATTTTTCTGATCCTAAGGAAAAAGCAAGAATGCAAGCAGAATTAGCTAAAATGGGAAAACAAATTCCGCCACGTAGTTCTTATTTTGGAATTGTAGATTTATGTGGTTTTCCTAAAGATAGATATTATTTGTATCAATCTAAATGGAAACCAGAATTACCAATGGCACATATTTTACCACATTGGAATTGGCCAGAAAGAGTAGGAAAAGTAACTCCTGTTTTGGTGTATACCTCTGGTGATGAGGCAGAGTTGTTTTTAAACGGTAAATCTTTAGGAAGAAAAAAGAAAGGTCAATACGAATATAGATTGATTTGGAAAGATGTGGTTTATCAAAAAGGAGAATTAAAAGTAGTTGCCTATAAAAATGGAAAAAAATGGGCATCAGAAAAAGTAAAAACTACAGGTGCTGCAAACAAAGTTTCTTTAACGGCAGATAGAACTATAATAAAAGCAGATGGACAAGATTTATCTTTTATAACAGTTGAAATTAAAGACAGAAAAGGACAAACAGTTCCTAGAACTCACAATGTTGTAAGTTATACCATTAGTGGGCCAGGGGAAATTGTAGCGGTAGGAAATGGAGATGCTACCAATCACGAATCTTTTCAAGCTACTACAAGAAAAGTGTTTAACGGAATGGCATTGGTTGTGGTAAAATCTAAAAAAGGAGAAACAGGAAAAATTACAGTAACTGCTACTTCTAAAGGATTAAAAACCACAAAAATTAATTTAATCACAGAGTAATGAAAACAGTAAAAAAATATATTAGTTACGCGTTTGTGTGTATGGGTTTGCAAGCTGGTTTGGTTGCACAAAATAAAATGCCCAATGTTGTGGTGTTAATGGCTGATGATATTGGTTTGGGAGATTTAAGTTTTTATCAAAAAGAAAGAGGTGTTAAAAAAGTAACTGTAGAAACTCCTAATATTGATAAGTTAATCAACCAAGGAATGCGTTTTACCGATGCACATTCTCCAGCTTCCTTATGTGCTCCAACTCGTTTTTCTATGTTAACAGGGAATTATTCTTATAGAAACTCAAGACCTTTTGGAGTGTGGACACCAGAAGCAGATGCTTTGATAGATAAAAATGAATATACAACTAGTGCCCGTATTGCTAAATCAGGAGGCTATACGACTTCGTTTTTTGGAAAATGGGGACTTGGAGGTTCTTGGGTTAGAGAACAAGGAAAAAAAATAGATCATGCTTATTTAAACGGAGGAGCATTAAGTTATGGTTTTGAATATGCTTGTGAATTACCAGAAGGAATTCAGAATGAACCTTATGCTTTTTATGAAAATAGAAAATGGTTGCCTTTAAAATCAAACTCAGTTTTAAAGGAGTTAGATGCCAATCAAACAGGGTATGCAACATCAAAAAAACACAAAACCCGTGGCGGATTAGGAGATTCTAATTGGGATCCAAAATCGGCAGGAAATATTTTAGCGCACAAAGCAGTTGATTATATTCATACTCAAAAGAAAAGTAAACCATTTTTTATGTATTACTGTAGTCAAGCTGTACACATTCCACACGAACCACCAGCTAGGTTTGATGGTACTAAAGTGGCAGGAACAACACCTGGAGATCATGGAGATATGATTTTTGAATTGGATTTACAAGTAGGATTAATTGTAGATGCTTTAAAGAAAACAGGAGCTTATGAAAATACCTTGTTCATTTTTACGTCTGATAATGGAGGATTGTCTTTTGATCAAGGAATGAAAAAAGCGGGTCACGATACTAGTAATGGATTGCTAGGAAGTAAAGGATCCATTAACGAAGGAGGACACAGAGTTCCTTTTATAGCAGTTTGGCCTGGTAAAATTAAACCCAATACAATTTCTAACGAACCTATTGTGGGACAAGATGTAGTGGCTACTTTGGCAGCATTGTCTCATCAAGAATTAGACAAAACAAAAGTGTTAGATTCAGCAAACCTATTGCCATATTTTAAAGGAACTGCTAAAGGAAAAGCACATATTTATTTAATGCATCAATCTGCAGGAGGTCCTACTTATGCTTTAAGAGAAGGAGATTGGAAATTAATTGTAAAATCTGATGTTAAGAAAAAAGCAAACAAGGTAGGAAACTTAACCAATGTAGCTTTGTTTAACTTAAAGGATAATTTATCGGAAGATGTATCTAAAAACTTAATTAACGATGCAAAATATGCAAAGAGAATTGCAGAAATGAGAGCTAAGTATATTGAGTTGAGAAAAACAGGAGTAAGTACTGTAAATTAATATAGTTCTAAATTATGATAAATAACAAGATTCAATTTTTACTTATTCTGTTTGTAATAAGTATGGGGTATAGTCAACAAAAAACAAAAATTTTGTTGGTTGGAGATAGTACCACTATAGGTAATATGCCAAGGCAAGTAAAGCCAGAAGGACCACATTTAGAGCAAATGATAGCGCAATTGGCTGTGGTAGAAGGTTTGCCTGAATTAGAAGTAGTTAATGCTGGAAAAGGTGGAGAAACCGCCAAAAGATTGTTAGGTAGTAAACATTACGAACAAAAAATAGCAACCGTTAAAGATGTAGATATTATCTTTTTAAGAATGGGTATTAACGATTGGTTTAAGTGCAAAGATTTTAAAAAGGAATTTCCTGTTCAAATGAAAGCCTTAATACATCAGTTGCACAAAGATCATCCTAAGGCTGTTTTGTACTTGGCAACTATTACTAGCTTTATGCCACCAGAAGAATGTATACAGGTAAACAATCAAATTTATAACATAGCCAAAGACCAAAAATTAGAGGTGTTAGATATTTTTACACCTTATAATAATTATTTAATAGTCAATGGTACAAATAGTTTAAATGTTCGTCAGTGTTATTTAGATAAAATTCCAGAAAAATACCATGCTTGGTTAAAACCTTATACTTATTACCGAAAAGGATGGGGAAGTAAACCTGATGGATATGTGGTAAAAGTGAATGATATGTCTTTAGATCCTATTTTTGGAAACATCAAAGGATGGTATTATGATCGTCATCCCAATTCAACAGGATACAATTTAATAGCTTATGAAACGGTTCAGTTTTTAAAGAAAAAACAATAGTTTTTTACCACTCAAAACTTTAAAAGTCTTTCATAAAATTGGAATTTCCATTTTTTGAAAGACTTTTTTCTTAGGTATAAATGTACCCGTACATCTTATGAATCAACAAACACATTAATATGATACAGATGTGCTTTTTTTGTAGGGTCTGATATTAGATGTAAATAATAACATATGAAGAAATTAAATAAATATTTATCGGTTTTTAAAAGCGTACAAGCTTTAACCCTTTTTTTAGTAGTGTCATTTGGTAAAACAAATGCAACCAGTTTGGCTACTAGTAATTTTTCTGTAGAAGAAACAAATATTAGAAATTCTGTAACGGCAACCATTAACAAACAACCAATGTTGTACGTTTCTAGTTTAAGTGATGGAGTAGGTTGTTATTCTTTAGACGGAAAAAAAATATGGAATCTAAAAATAGAGCCAGCTGCGGTTATTTTTGAAATTGAAGCAGCAGATATTGATGGTGATGGAAATGATGATGTATTAGCAGCATCAGGAAACGGAAACATTTATTGTTGGTCTAGCAAAGGAAAATTATTGTGGAAGTTTACACCAGATCATAAAGTACGATTTTCTGAAATTGCAGTAACAAAAAACAATCAGCAAACAAGAGTTTTTGCAGGAGGAAACGATTCTAAATTGTACGAATTAGATACAAAAGGAGTTCTAGTATCTACTACTAAAATAGAAGGAGTTGTAAGAAAAATAGAAGCAGGAAAATTTACCAATTCAAAAAATGATGAATTGTTTTTAATGACTTACAATCACGATAAATTTAGATGGGAATTTATGGGGGTTTTAAACGCAGAAACAAAATCAGTTATAAAATCAGTAAGTATTAAAGATGCTCATTTAAAAGAACTAAGTAAAGCAATGATTACCAAAATTTCAGTATCGGATCTTAACAAAGATGGTTTGTCTGATATTTTGTTTTTTGGAGATGTTTCTTTTACACCAATGTTTACAGCTGTAAATGGAGATTTTAAAATTATAGCAAAATTTAAAGCCTCTAAAAAAGATGCTCAACGATACGGTAATGCTAAAGGAACTAGTTTACTACCTGTTAGAGATGAAATTATGTTTCAATTTGGAGGAGTCATGTTTCGTTTAGATTTAGCAGGAAAGCTAATAGAAAAAAATGGAGAGCGTTATGGCGGAAATGTATATAGCAATTTTGTATTAGAGCCAAAAACCAAACAATTAATTGCCACGGGTGAGGTAGATGGTGGAAATGGAATTTATTTTTACGATTTAAAAAGTAGCAATTGGTTGTTTAAAAATCAGAAGTTAGTAGGAACAATGGTTCAGGTAGAAGAAAACTTAGATTTGTTGTACAAACAAATTTTAGATTTTGAAATGCCTAGTTATCAAAAAAAATCTGAAGAAGAATGGGTAATGGTTACAAGTAAGCAGGTAGATGCTAAAGTAAACAAGTTAAAAGGAAACGATGTTCAGTTTGTAATTCAGAAATCGCCAAAAGAAAGTACTGATAGAGCTCCTTTGGTAGCTATTATAGGGAAAGATGCTCTTAAAAAAGATAAAAGAGGAAAGTATCAAGATTCTAGAGAAGACATAGTAAACATGGCTAGAAACTACGAAAAACAAGGGCAACCTTTTACGTTTTGGGCAGGTCACGGAAACGATCCTTTTTACATTCAGATAGAAACTTTAGAAGAAATTTTAAGAGTAGCTCCTAAAACTTGTAGAGGATTTGTATATGCAGAAATGGATAAAGTAGACGATCCTAGAGTAATTCATTTTGTAAGAGAATACATTCCAAGATTGGCAAAAGCAATTAGAGTTAACAATAGAGCTAAACTATATTTTAGATATAAAAACACCTTTTGGGGGCTGACCAACAAACTACCTTTATGGCAAGAATTGTTTTTCTCTAAAAAATATAACGACTTTTTAGTACCAGCATCAGAAGATACAAGTAACAGAACGCAAGATGTAAATTTAGCAGGTAGAGTAGGAATGTTAGCAGCTAATTATGTAGATGATTTTGCGATGCGTTTGGTAGATGATAACCCTACAAGTTGGAGACCGTTATCTCCTGGGGGACAGCGTTCTTTTTCGCCATATTTAAGACAAGGAGTAATGATGGCTGCTTATGGGGCAAAACACGGAGTTATTATTGATAATCATTTTACCAAAGGTCCTGGGTTAAATATTTTATTCGGTTTGATGAAATCTGGAGCCTTGCCAATTGTACATAAAGAAGATATTTTATCGATTGGTTCTTGGCACTTAATCAAAGATGTAGATGCACATTTAATTCACTCTATAGAAAATCATCATTCTTTAAACCAGTATAAAAAAACAGACGATAAAGATGTGTTTTCTGTAACGCAAATGCATTGGGCAGGAACGAGTATTCCTGAACATGATTTCTCTAAAATTGCTTTAGGAGTAGACTATAGATGGTTGAATTATATGCCTATAATGCCTAATGGAATGGTGCCAATTGCTCCTGTAGAATATGCAACTCATTTGGAAAAGAACAATATTCCTTTTAGTATAAGTAACGGTTCTAAAGGATTTTATAACGGAAATTTAGTGTCAGCAAAAGAGTATGCAAATGAGTTTAAGAGTATTGTAGCTAAAGGAAAATCACAGTTGCCAATTGTAGTGAATGGTGCTTCGTGGAGTGCTGTTCGTATTGATGAAAATCATGTACGTGTTATTTTGGTAGACCCAGGTTATATAGAGCCAAAAGACAGAGAGGTAACCATCTCTTTTAACGGAAAAACTCCCAAGTCTGCTATGGACATCTTAGCCAAAGAAGATGTGAAGGTGACTAAAAACGGGATACAAACCAAAGTATTGGCAGGTTCGTTAAAATTTATTGATTTAACATATTAATATTTAAGAATGAAAAAAATAATAGTGTTACTCTTTATTTTGTGTGTATGTGTTTCAGCATACACACAAAATAAACAACCTAATGTACTATTTATTGCTATTGATGATTTGAATGATTGGATAGAGCCCTTGGGAGGAAACAAACAAGCTATAACTCCTAATATGGATAAGTTTACGAAACAAGGAGCTATGGTATTTAAAAATGCGGTTTGTGCAGCTCCAATTTGTGGACCATCACGTTCGGCAATTTTGTCTGGTTTTTTACCAAGTACTTCGGGTGTTTATGGAAATGCGCATGACATGGTCTTTTCTGATGTGGTAAAAAAGAATGCAACCTTACCTGAGTATTTCTCCAAGAATGGATACCATACGCTGTCTAACGGAAAAATGTTTCATAAGCACGGAACTAAAAACGGAAAGACTGATTTTGGAGCTTGGGCTTTTGATGAGTTTGCAAGAGGAAGAAGGTATAACAACGATAAGGCAGATCCAAAGTTTTTAACTTCGTCTAAAGGAGGAATTATCAATGGTAAAAAAAGTCCTGAATTTAAAGACAAGAAAAGCAAATTGAGTTGGGGACCTACCAAAGATTCTTTTGAGGAAACGGTAGATTATGCCGTAGCAGATTGGGCAACCAAACAACTTTTCATGTCTGTAGGATTTATCAAACCTCATTTGCCTTGGTTTGTACCAAAGGAGTTTTTTGATCTATACAATGTTGATGAAATTGAGGATGTTATTGTTAAAGAAGATGATTTAGAAGATATTACCAACGCTGAAGGAAAGCCATTGTTTAAGCCTACAGGAGAGTATAAATGGATTCAAAAACACGGATTAGGAAAAGAAGCTACAAGAGCTTATTTAGCCAATATTTCTTTTGTAGATAAATGTTTAGGAATGGTAATGGATGCTTTGGAAAAAAGTGATCATGCTGATAATACCATTGTTGTAGTTTGGGGAGATCATGGATGGCATTTGGGAGAAAAACTTCGTTACCTTAAAAATACCTTATGGGCAGAAGCCGTTAAACCTCCATTAATGGTAAGAGTGCCTGGTATGAATAAAACTATTTATTGTGAAAAGCCAGTGAGTCTCCTAGACTTGTATCCAACTTTGGTAAGTCTGTGTGATTTGCCTAAAAAGAAAAACATAGAAGGACATGATTTTTCAAAATTGCTTAAAAATTCAAAAGCAACATGGGAATATCCAGGGCTTACAGTTTCTACTGCTGGAACTTCAGTGTTAACAGAAGCGTATCATTATATTCAGTATGTATCTGGCGAAGAGGAATTATACAATGTAAAAAAAGACCCTAGAGAATGGAATAATCTAGCTCACAATAAATTGTACAGTAAAGTTATTAATGACTTAAAAAAATGGGTGCCAAAAAAAAGAGCTAATCCTAAAAAAGAGCACTATCAAAAGCCTAAGAATTATGTAGATGCGGATCAAGATCCAACGATCAAAACAACTCGTAAATTGAGTGAGTTAGAGTAGCTAGAATTTTTATATAGAAATAACAAAACCTGAGATATTCTCGGGTTTTAATTTTTTGTGTGAGGGATGTTTAATTAGAAACTTAAAAAGACAAAATATGAATGTGTAAAGACAAGATAGTACTAATATTCATAGAACTTCGTGATGTTGTACAATTAATAAGAACATCATATGAACATATTTAAAATTTTTACTATTTCCATAGTATTGCTAACTGCATGTAAAACTAAAACAACATCAGAAAAAGAAAAACTTAATAAACCAAACATCATCTACATTTTAGCAGATGATTTAGGTATTGGAGATTTGGGAACCTACGGACAAGAAAAAATAAGTACACCTAATATAGATGCCATGGCTAAAAATGGTATTAAGTTTACACAACATTACAGTGGTTCTGCAGTTTGTGCACCTTCAAGATCATCGTTAATGACTGGTCAGCATACAGGACACACACCTATTAGAGGAAATAAAGAGGATGTTGTGCTTGGAGGACAAGTACCATTACCAGCGGAGTCTATTACCATTGCCGAAATGCTTAAGAAAGTAGGATACGTGACAGGAATGTTTGGGAAATGGGGCTTAGGTTTTGGAGAAGGAGATCCAAACAAACAAGGCTTTGATGAGTTTTATGGGTACAACGATCAAAAATTGGCTCATAGATATTATCCAGCCTATTTAAATCATAATCAAGAAATTGATTCCTTAGAAGGGAATGATTGGACTCAAACGGAGATTTATGCGCAAGATAAAATTCAGGAAAAAACGTTAGAATTTATAGAAGTTAATAAAGACAAACCTTTCTTTGCGTATGTGCCTTTTGTGTTACCACATGCAGAATTAATTTCTCCTAAAGATTCTATTTTACAAAAGTATATTGGAAAGTTTGATGAGGTGCCTTATAAAGATCATCCTTATTCATCAGATTATGGCCCTAATATGGTTGAGTATAAATATTGTACACAAGAAATTCCGTTTGCTGTTTTTGCTTCTATGGTAGATAGAATGGATACCTACGTGGGGCAAATTATAACCAAAGTAAAAGAATTAGGATTGGAAGAAAATACCATTATTATGTTTACAAGTGATAATGGAGCTCATGATGCAGGAGGTGCCAATCCAGCATATTTTAACAGTACTGCAGGTTTAAGAGGGATAAAAAGAGATTTGTACGAAGGTGGAATTAGAGCTCCTTTTATAGCTTCTTGGCCTAAAACTATCAAGCCAGGAACCGTAAGTAATCATATTTCTGCTTTTTGGGATGTTATGCCAACTTTGGCTGAATTAGTTGGTGTAGAAACTCCAAAGCAAAGTGATGGAATTTCTTTTTTACCAACGTTATTAAATCAAAAAGAGCAAAAACAACACGATTATTTGTATTGGGAATTTAACATTAAGGGAGGTAGAAAAGCGGTTCGTTTAGGAGAATGGAAAGGAGTTATTTATAAGGGAAATAATAAAAAATCAAAAATTGAATTGTACAATTTGGAGTTAGATGAAAAGGAGACAAATAATGTTGCTAGTGAACATCCAGAAGTGGTTTCGAAAATTGAAAAAATAATGACCTCTGCTAGAACAAAGAGTACTCATTTCGAATTTTAAAATTAAAAGATGAAATTTATTTTAAAACTATTTTTGTCGCTTTTCTGCTCTACAGTATGTGCGCAGTTAGAAAATACTGCTATTACTAAAATAGCTGATTTGAATACTTTAATTATTCAAGCAGAAGATGAGGGCTTGGATGTTACTAAAGAAAAAATGAGCATTAGGGTGGCCGAAGTTTTTTTAAAATATGCCAATTGGGATGAGAACAATGTTCAAGAAAATATAGATTATTTTGGATTGGTGAGTAGATACAAGAATGAAGCAACACAATTAGCAAATGATTTGCCTGACTTTGAAAGATCAGAAATCATAGCCATGTTAGACGATGCTATTGTCACAATTCAAAAAGTTATTTCGGGAGAGATTGTTAGAAAAGAGAGTCCAGAAATAGATTGGTCTAAAATCACCATCGATGGAAATCAAGTAAAGCAGAACGGAAAGCCTGTTTTTTTAACAGATTATACTTGGAAACCCTATATATCTGAGTTGAATGAATTTTTTGGAGCAAAAGACGGTTATTATTTGACTCCAAGTCATGTAGAGAATGCTTCTGGAGAAGTGAAAAACTGGATTTTAAATGAGTTGAACTCTAAAACTACAGGAACTTTTGGAAGTATATTTTTAAACCATACCAATGTGCCAGATTGGACAGAAGCTCAATATGGACCTGATTTTAAAATGAGAGAAAACACATATGTTGCTTATGATATAGACAATCCTGGAGCACGAGAAATGTTGAGTTACTTGTTAGAAAAAACAGTGCCAAAAATGACGGGTAAAAAATATACTCAGTTAGGATATATGTTGGCAAATGAACCTCATTTTATCACCACAAAAGATGGAAGTAAAGAGGTTTGGGCATCAGGATCTGTTTCCGAATATAGCAAAGCTAAGTTTAGAACTTGGTTGGAAAGCAAACACAAATCAATAGCGGATTTAAATACATTGTGGGGAACTAGTTTTTTAAATTTTTCTAATGTTACAATTGAAATTCCCATTGAAAGAAATCTACAGGGTACACCCATGTGGTACGATTGGCAAAGATTTAATATGAATCGTGTTACGGAATGGTTTGGTTTTTTACAAAGTGAAATTAAAAAGTACGATCCACAGGCAAAAACTCACATCAAGCTGATCCCTAATTTTTGGACAGAAAACCAAGGAGATCATGGTTTGGATATAGAAGCTTTAACCAGACAAAGTGATATTATAGGAAATGATGCAGGAGCATATAACAATTACATGTGGGGAAGTAAAGAAGAATGGGAAGATAAGTACAATTTTGAATGGAGAGAAATGGCGATGTCTTACGATTTTTTTACGAGTGTAAGTCCCCATAAAATCATGTACAATTCAGAAACACATTTTCTTTCTACGGTAAAAGCTAGAGATCTGTATCAAAAACCATCGTATGCAAGAATGACGTACTGGTTGTCTCGTTTGCACGGTTTAGATGTAGATCAATGTTGGTTTTGGGCAAGACAAGAAGATGGCTCTATCAGAAATGGAGCTGGTAACGGTTATGGAGGATCTAACAACCAACAACCAAGAATTATCAATGAGGTGACTGCTACCATGATGGATTTGAATGCTTATGCGGAAGAAATTACTGCAATTCAAGATTTAAGAAAATCAATTAGAATTTTTGATACACAAACAACATCCATCAACAAACCAGATCATATGGATGCTGTTTTCCATTTGTACGAGTCTATGTATTTTGAAGGATTGCAGTTAGGGTTTGCAACTAAGGATATTATTAATTTAGAAAATAACGATGATTGGGATGTGATTTTGGTGCATGACAGTGAGTTTGTTAAAGAGTCTGAGTTGGATGCTTTGCAAACTTATTTGAACCAAGGAGGAACAGTGATTGTGGATGCTGTAAGTTTGAAAAAAGATGAATATGGTAGAGCGCATACAAAAGCTTTAACAGCTGAATCAGGTTCTTTAATTCAAGTATCTACAAGATTAGAAATGAAAGAGAAAGCTTTGCAGATAGTGACTTCTAAGAATAGATTACCAAACTTAAATTTGTCTGAAACTAACGAAGTTGGAGCTAAAGGATGTCATTGGAGAGCCATTACAACTAATGATGGTAGAGAAATTATTAGTATTGTAAATATTGGAAAATCTAAAGCAAGCGTGACTTTAAATTTTAGAGGAATTACTACAAATGTAATTTGTACAAATTTGCTGAATGGTAACAAATTTAAAGGAACTTTTGAGATGGAACCCGAACAAGTATTGTTTTTACAAGTAGAGGATTTTGGTGATGTTCAAACTCATTATGAAATAAAAGCAATAGGAGAGAGTTGTCCCAACACTAATAATGGCGAATTGCAAATTTCAGCAGCACACATTGGGAATTATAAAGTTGTTTTTAATGGAGAAGAAATTCCTTTTACACAAACGACAACATTACAAGACTTGGCACCTGAAACACATAAGGTGTGTTTGATAAATGTAGATTTAAACAAAGAACAGTGCTACGAGTTTGTGATTGAAGAAAGTCAAGAAATAAAGGCAAGCACCACCAAATCTAACAATACGCTTTATGTGAATCTAAAGCAAGGTACTCCACCTTATCGTGTCATGATAAATCAAAAAGAGATTTTAAATACGACAAATTCTGTTTTTTCTTTACAGACAAATCCTGGAGATAAAGTAGAAATTAGTACAAATGCAGATTGTGAAGGAAAGTTTATAGAAAACATAAGTCCCATAACAATTGCTTATCCAAATCCAACGGATGGAGTTTTTCATGTGTACGCTCAAACGGTATCTAAAAATGTTTGGGTAGAGTTGTATGATATGCAATCACAATTGGTAAAAATATTTGAAACTAATGTAGAGAATAATAATGTAAGTGTAGATATTTCCGAGGTTTCAAATGGTGTTTATTTGGCTAAAATAATAGGAGAAAAAACAATAATGGTTAAAGTGATAAAAAGATGATAAAACAATTTTGGTACACAATGTGTTCGGTGTTTTTGCTCTCTTGTGGAGGAGGAAACAAAGGAGGAGATACAATAGAGGATGTTCTTGTTGCAACCCCTGTTTTGAGTGAGCCGTCAAATCAATTTATTTGTTTAAATCATGAAAATATAGATTTTAGTTGGAGTCAAAGTACAGGTGCTCAGAACTATTTGTTAGAAGTAGCAACAGACAAACAATTTTTAGAGAAAGTAAGTTCCATTAGTGCAATTACTCAAACAAATAAGACCGTTTCTCTTAACAAAGCAACTACTTATTATTGGAGAGTAAAAGCCATAGGAAATGATTCGGAAAGTGAGTATTCATCCATATTTCAATTTTATACCCAAGGAGATGCAGTTATCAATCATTTACCTAAAACTCCAAGTATCATTAGTCCAGAGAATGGTGATGAAATTTTTAGTACGAGTGTAAGTTTGGAGTGGGAAAGTACAGATGAAGATAGCTCTGATGTGTTGGTTTTTGATGTGTATTTGGGTACAGAAGTAGCGAATTTAGAATTGATTTCAGAAAATCAAACGAGTAAAACACATTTGGTAAATGTAACGTTAGGAACTAGCTATTATTGGAGGATTGCTGCAAAAGACAATCATGGAGGTGTAGCTCTTGGTTCTATGTCAAATTTTAATGTTCAATAAAGAAGAAAATAAGAAAAATGAAGAATTGGATTGTAAGTTTAATGGTGGTATTGTCTGCATCTATATATGCACAAGAACACATTAATTTTGATGAGAACTGGAAATTTATACAAAAAGATGCAACGGGAGCAGAAGTTGTAAATTACAACGACACTAGTTGGAGAACCCTAAATCTACCTCATGATTGGAGCATAGAGGGAGAATATGATGAAACAAATCCGATGGGAGACCAATGCGGATATTTACCTGCAGGGTTTGGTTGGTATAGAAAAACCATTACGGTTCCCAAAGAATGGAAAGAAAAACAAGTAGAAATTGCTTTTGAAGGAGTTTTTATGAATAGTACCGTTTGGGCAAATGGAATTAAACTAGGAAACAGACCTTATGGATGGATTTCTTTTGCGTATGATATTAGTGAAATTGCTCAAAAATCTGATAAAATTACTTTTGCTGTAAGAGTAGATAATGACAAGCAACCATCAGCAAGATGGTATACTGGGAGTGGAATCTATTCTCATACTTGGATTGATGTAAAAAACAAAGTAAATATTGCTAGAGATGGTGTCTTTGTAAGAACCCAAGGAAATAAAGTTTTAGTAACTACGGACTTAAATAATACCGGAGACTCTAAAAAAGTAAGGGCTACTTTAAGAACTTCTGTTGTAAATGCACAAGGAGTTAAAGTTGTAACTACTTCAGAAAAATTAAAAGCAGTAAATGGAGTTCAAAATACTATTGATAATCAATTAGAAATAGAAAATCCTAAGCTATGGAATCCAGGAGCACCTTATTTGTACACGTTAGTATCAGAAGTATTGGTAAAGGGAAAAGTGGTAGATGTTGTAAAAACAAAGTTTGGAGTTAGAGATGTAAAATGGGTAGCAGAGTCTGGAATTTGGATCAACGGAAAAAATGTAAAATTACAAGGAGTTTGTAATCATCAAGATGCAGGGCCTTTAGGAGCCGCAGTTCCCGATAAAATTATTCGTTATAGAATTCAGCAATTAAAAGATATGGGGGTTAATGCCATTAGAACTTCACACAATCCTCAAACGCCAATTTTTTACGATATCTGTGATGAATTAGGAATGTTGGTAATGGATGAAATTTTTGATGGATGGATGGAAAAAGCTCCAGAAGATTATGGAGGTAGATTTTTTGATGAATGGTGGAAACAAGATTTAACTGATTGGATCAAAAGAGATAGAAACCATCCTTCTATAATTATTTATAGTGTAGGTAACGAAACCAAAGGAGAAATTGGGGCAGATTTGGTAAAAGCTTGTCACGAATTAGATACTACTCGTCCGGTAACTTCAGGACATTCAGGTTCAGAATACATGGATGTTTTGGGAGTGAATGGGCATAGTGAGAAAAAAGGATTTTTTGATCATATAGAAGAAGAGCAAAACGGAAAAGTTTTTATTGGTACAGAAAACACACATACTTGGCAAGTAAGAGGGTATTACAGAACCAAAACTTGGTTTAGAGATGGATATCCTAGTAAAAAACAAAAACCTTACGCATTACCAGATTTAACAGAAAAAGAAGTGTTTACACATGATTGGATAGATGAATTAAACAGAACCAATCACAAGCAAATATTTAATTCTAGTTATGATAATGCCATGGTACGAGTATCATCTCGTTTAAATATTGCTCAAATAAGAGATATTCCAGCATATGCCGGTTCTTTCCGTTGGACAGGTCACGATTATATTGGAGAAGCAGGCTATGTACATGGAGGTTGGCCTTTTAAAGCATTTATGGGAGGTGCAATTGATTTGTCTAACTTTGAAAAAGATCTATTTTATCTATATCAAAGTCAATGGACAACAAAACCAATGGTACACATATTACCACACTGGACACATCCTAAAGTTGCTTTAGATACAGAAATTCCAGTTTGGGTGTATTCTAATTGCGATGAGGTTGAATTGTTTTTTAATGGTAAATCTTTAGGAAAACAAAAACCAGGTAAAGAGTGGTTAAAAATGCAGTGCCAATGGATGGTAAAATGGCAGCGAGGAACTTTAAAAGCTGTAGGATATAAAAATGGAAAACTAATAACAGAAAAAGTTATTAGAACGGCAGATGTTCCTAGTCAAATAAAATTATCGGTAGATGGGGAATCCTTAAATCAGCAAGAAAATGACATTGTACAAGTACGTGTAACCACTACAGATGCTAAAGGAGAATTTTATCCTTACGGAGAAAATAGAACTTATTTTAATGTAATTGGAGCAGGAAAAATTAAAGCTTTAGGAAACGGAAGTCCTGTAGATGTAGAACAACATGTAGGTCCAGACAATAGAATTGCTTTTTATGGATTAACAAGAGCTTTTATAGAGTCTACCAATGCAAATGGAGATATTGCTTTGTTGGCGAGTTGTATTTTGGGAGAAAAAAAACAGATTACCTCTAACAAAGTAAGCATAGATACAGATGTGTTGGTGTTAAGAGGTGAAAAACCAAAAACTGACATTCAAATTTATTATACTACAGATGGAACAACACCTACTAGAAAATCAAACTTATATACCAACAGTTTTGAAGTTTCTTTAGAAACTACGGTAAAAGCTTTGATTGTTTTAAATGGAAAAGAAGTTCAATTTTTAGAAGAAACGTTTTCTAAGAAATTAGGTTTTACTTGGAACAAAAATACTGGAGAAAGAGTAATTGCAGGAGAACAAGCAGAAGATGCCAAAATTACCAAAGGAAAAGTTATAGAAAAAAAGACTTTGGTAAGAGGTAAAGGCTATGTAAAACTAGACAATGTAGTTGGAGCAAGTTTAGAATGGTATCAAGAAAATGATGGAGGAGCTGGAGAGGCCGATTTATTTATACGTTACAGCGGTAAATACAAAGATACTCCAGGGACGTATATTAAAGTAATTGTAAACAAAATAGTTGTTGATGATAAATTGTTTTTACGAAACACCAGAAATACAGGTAACTTTTGGAACAAAGTAAAGTTGCCAATTCAACTAGAAAGAGGTGCGAATACTGTTAGAATAGAAACAGTAGAAGACAAAGGAATTTTAATAGATGAAATTCTAATCAATTAAAAAAAGAGCCTTTCTAATTAGAAAGGCTCTTTTTTTTTAATATTTGCAATCACTAGGTTTGTTTTTAACATAGTAAGATTTGTAATTTTTAGCTTTAGGGTCTGTACAGCCACATAAATCTAAAAGTTGAATGTTTTTAAAATCAACAGGATGACTTTCTGCTTGTAAAGCAATATATCCACTATCTATAATTTCACCTTCTTTATGAACCCAATCATTTTCATCCATACCCCATTTTTTCCAATTTTCTCCTCTATAATATTTATTACGTTTGCTAGCTCCTATTTGTGGGTTTTTAAATTTAAGAACCGTATCGTTTTCAACAATAAAAACCATAGATTCTCCACCATGTACAATAGCTTCGGCATGCACCCATTGGTCTCCATAATACGTTTTAGAGCTAGAAGAAATACAGTGTTTATAGTTAATAGTATCTCCCATTACCACAGCTGTTCCTGGGGTACATACATTTGCCGTAGTTCTTTCTTTGTTATCATTTAATCCGCCTAATAATTGTAACTCTACAGAAACAGGAAAGTTTTGGTTATTTTTATTACTTGTGGCAGCTTGTGAATGTAGCATGATTCCACTGTTTCGAATGTTAGACTTAAAGCCTCCTTCTATCTGTTCTCCTACAAACCTATAATCAAAAGCTAATTTGTAATATGAGTAAGGAGTTTTGTAATATAAATGACCGAATTTATTGTCAAAATTAGTGTACTCATCATATTTAACTCTAAGCATATTATCTTCTACCGTAAAAGTATTTTTGTAATTATCGTTTAGTTTTAAGCCTACAATCTTAATATCCCAACCCGTTAAATCTTTACCGTTAAATAACGAAATCCAATTTTCTTCATCTGCAGAGCTACATCCTATAAGAGAAGTAAGGCTAATTAGAAGTGTAAAACTAAATCTTGTTTTTGTTAAGAAGTTGATGAGTTTTGTTTTTTTCATTTGTCTAGTTTAATTATGGGATTTAAATATATAGATTTCTATTGTGTTTGAATGAATTATCTTTTTGAGATTGTGAAATTTACGGATAAGTGCTTTTTATAAACGCACGATTACATTCTTTTTTTTAATTGTGAGTAGTTTTATATCTCGAGAATAAAATAACGTAAAAATTTTTTTTAACTAAAAAAAGTAACATGTATAAGATTCAATTGTGTTTAGCAATTGCACTTTTAGGAATAAAAGGATTTGCACAACAAACCCAAAAAACCAATATTATATGGGTAATTACGGATGAGCATAACTTTAGAACATTAAGTTGTTACAGAGATCAATTAACACCTGAGCAAGCTTTGCAATGGGGAAAAGAAGCTGTGGTAGAAACTCCAAACATTGATTCTTTAGCCGAATTTGGAACTATTTTTAATAGAATGTATTGTAGTGCTGCCGTTTGTACAGCATCTAGAGCCTCTATGTTTACAGGAATGTATCCTATGACTTTGGGAATTCCTAACAATTCAAACAAAAAAGGAGATGGTAAATATTTAAAACCAGAAGTAACAACCATTGCAGATGTATTATCAGAAGCAGGATATTACACAGGTTATGCAGGTAAATGGCATTTGGCCGAGAGTAGATCGGCAGATGGTAATAAAGATCATGATGAATGGTGGTCTCCATTTCCAACAAATCATCCACAAGACACTTATGGTTTTGCCGATAAAAAATTTATGTTTAACGGAGCTCATGATAAATTTAAAGGAATAGATGCAAATGGAAATCCATACAACGCTGCTAAAAGACCTAAATTGATAGGAAAAGATACATACGGACAACCTTTGTATCAAGATGGGAAATCTAAAAACGTAAAATTCACCACAGATTTTTTAGGAGATAGAGCTGTAGAGTTTATTGGAAAAAACAAAAGCAAACCCTTCTTCTATGTAGTCAGTATTCCAGATCCACACACGCCAGACATAGCGCGTACTCCGTATGATACTTTGTATAACAATATGAAAGTGGAATTGCCAGAAACTTATAGATATGCGTTTGCTAATAAAAAAAAGCTACCTAAGTGGCAAAGCCCAGATAATAAAACCAATGATGAAGAAAAGTTGAAAAAAAGTATTCAACAATATTTAGGGATGGTGAAAATTATAGATGAAAATGTGGGTAGAATTATCCAGAAATTAAAAGAAGAAGGAATTTTAGAAAATACCATTATTATGTTTTCATCTGATCATGGAGATTTGTTAGGAGAGCATGGACGTGTAAATAAAGGAACTATTCATGAAGCTTCTGCAAAAATTCCATTTGTAATTGCACATGGTAGAACCCATAAGAATCCATTAATTCCAAGAAAAAAAGTGGTGAACTTGGCAGCAAACAATACAGATTGGATGCCTACATTCTTAAGTTTATTGGATATTGATTGCCCTAAAGTTGCAGGAAGAGATATTAGTCCGTTGTTTCATAATGAATTGCCAACCAACTGGGATGATGTTACTTTTTCTAGATTAGGATACTATGCAGCCATTACAAGTAGATACAAATTACACGTAATGGGAACAGGAAAACCATGGTTGTTAGATATTGAAGCAGATCCAAATGAAATTATCAATTATATAGACGATGCTAAGTATTCTAAAATAGTCTTAAAGTTGGCGAATGATTTGAATCACTATATGAAATTAGCCAAAGACAATAATCAGAAAATTAAAGAACAAGTAACAAAATTGATTGATAAAAATTCTTAAAACAAATGTTTTCAACTTTTGAGGCATACAAATATACGCTTAGGAATATCAGATGTACTTACAGAGACTTTAGAGTTAAAAACATCTGTTAGGTTTGTGTCAAATAATTATAATTGAATAGAGGAATGAAAAAGAACAAAATCGTTTGTATACTGTTTTTGTTGTTTATAACCCAAGTAAAAGCACAGGTTGTAAATGTAGCAGATTATGGAATAAAACCTGGAAAAGATGTAACCTTTGAGGTGAATAAATTATTGGTTTCTTTAAAAGGGAAAAAAGGAATAACGATGTTTTTTCCAAAAGGGAAATACGAATTTTATCCAGAAAATGCTTTTGAACAATACAGAGCAGTAACCAATCATGATAATAGTTTAAAACGTATTGCTTTTCCAATTTTTGGATTTCAAGATTTTACAATAGATGGAAATGGTTCTACCTTTAATTTTCATGGAAAAATATGTCCAATCATTGTCGAAAGATCCAAAGGAACAGTCTTAAAAAATATTAAGATAGATTGGGAACATTCTTTTGTAAATGAGTTAAAAGTAATTGAAAATAATAGCAAAGAAAATTCTTTTGTAGCTCTCATAAATGATGGAAAATATGGTTTTGAGGTAAAAGACAATGAAATTCGCTTTAATCATTATGATTGGCAGGATGTAATTGGTCAAAATATAGCCTTTGATCCTGCTACCAAGGCTCCTATTTGGAATACTAGAAACTATGCGTTAAGAGCTAGTTTTGGAAAAAGTAAAGTTGTTAAAATAAATGACAAAACAGCAAAATTCATCAAATACACCAAAAAAACGCCACCTGTTGGAACCGTGTTTGCTACTTATGGCCCAAGTCCAGGCGGAAATAGATTTGCACAGGCAATACATTTATCTAATTCCAGAGATAATTTTATAGAGAATGTAACTGTGTATGCTGCAGGGGGAATGGCTTTGATTGCTGAAAGATGTGAAAATATAACTATTGATAAATTGAATGTTACTTCTCGTGAGGATAGGTATTTTGCAACAAGAGCAGATGCAACTCATTTTTTAGGTTGTAAAGGATTGATAAAAATGGAAAATTCAGTGTTGGAACACATGATGGATGACGGAATCAACGTGCATGGAGCATATGTAAAAGTGGAAAAATACATGGGAAACAATACTTTTTTGTGCGAAGTAAGCCATGTACAACAAGCTGGAATTGTGTTTTCTGAACCAGGAGATAAAGTAGCGCTTATTTCTAGGGAAACCATATTGCCCATTTATAAAACCACTGTTATTAAAACTCAAAAATTAAACGAAAAAAGATTTTTATTAACCGTTTCCCAAGTGCCAAAAGAACTACCATCAGGACTTTTGTCTTTTGAAAATTTAACATGGAACCCAGATTTATATATGAGTAATAATACCATTAGAAATAATAGGGCAAGGGCAGCTTTGATTACAACTAAAGGTAAGGTAATGATAGAAAATAACTATTTCTCATCGCAAATGCATGGTATTTTAATAGAAGGTGATAACAATAAGTGGTATGAGTCAGGTGCAGTAAAAGATATAACAATTAGAAACAATACTTTTGAAAACATAGGATACGGAGATGGGGCAGGTTACCCGTTGTACATTTCACCTTTGTTGACTTCAACTCAAAAATTAGGAGCTTTTAAATACCATAGTAACATCCGTTTTACAAATAATACCTTAAAAAGTTATAACGGATTGCTGACTTATGCAAAGTCAGTTAAAGGACTCTATTTGGAAGGAAATACAATTGAATTGAGTAACAAATATCCTGTGGGGACTGAGTTGCCATCCATTGTGTTGGATTATTGTGAGGATGTGGTTATAGAGAAAAATAAGTTTAAGAACTTTAATTGGCCTATCAAAATAGATCAAAAAGAAAATAGTACTGATGTAATTGTTAAAAAAAATATAGGAATCAAATAGATCAAATTTAAATGTTTATAGTATGTTTAAAAGCTGAGGAAATGTATTTTTCTTCGGCTTTTTTTAGTTTGTACTAATTTACCTTTGTTCATTTTTTACTATTCTAAAAAGGTGTTTCTGAAATAAGTGTTTGGAGTGCTTTTGTCATTAAGTAATGAAATGTATGTGTTTTTTACGTGAAAATAGATCATTCAGAACCTAAGAAAATCAACAACTAGTCAATATAGAATAGTAAAAAGTATGAATAGGATTGTTATTTATTTGCGAGTTAAAAAAATGTACTCAAGGGGATAAATGCTAAACTGAAAGAGACATTCCTGCTGTGTGTTTTGGTTAAATTTGTATGTGAATTATACAAAATATCAAGTATCAATGAAAAGAATCTTACTAGTTGCTATCATGTCTTTGATGGCTATAAGCACTTACTCTCAAGAGAAACCCAATATTGTTTTATTATTTGTTGACGATTACGGTTGGGCAGATATAGGTTATAGAAATAACTCGTTTGAAACCCCAAATTTAGATCAACTAAAAAAAGAAAGTTTAGATTTTCAGAGGGCATACATACCTACCCCTACATGTAGTCCTAGTAGATTGTCTTTATTAACAGGAAAAGAAGCAGTTCGTTTGCAAATGGTAAGACACATTGCCTTGGATCCAAAAAATCCAGATGCTAAGTATGCCATGTGGAAAACAGACCCTGTACAAATGCCTTCTTTAAATTATTTGCCCTTAGAAGAAACTACGTATGCAGAAAAAATTAAAGAATACGGTTATTACAATCATTTTATAGGGAAATGGCATTTAGGACATGAAAATCGTTACCCAATAGATCAAGGTTTTGATTCGGAATTTGGAACAACAAATGCAGGACATCCTAAAAGTTATTATTATCCATTTTTCAAAAAAGACGAAGATCCTAAAGGATATTTTAATACCAATAAAAAAGGAGACTATTTAACCGATGTGTTAACGGACAATGCAGTAGAATTTATTCAGAATTATAATAAAGAAAATCCGTTTATGTTAACATTTTGGTACTACTCAGTACACGGTCCTTCTGTAGGTAGAAAAGATTTGTTAAAAAAATACAAAGAAAGAGGAATAGAAGGAAAATACGCGGATCACCATGCCATGGTAGAAGCTATGGACGAATCTGTAGGTAGAGTAAGAAAGGCTTTAGAAGAAAAAGGAGTTGCAGATAATACTGTAATTATTGTATTATCAGACCAAGGAGGAGCTTATGCAAATGATCCTTTAAGAGGAGGTAAAAAAGGTGGAGATACCTTGGCAGAAGGTGGAGCACGTGTTCCGTTTATGATTAAATATCCTGGAATTACAAAAGCAAATACTGAATCTTTTGTACCTGTGCAATCTATTGATGTATTCCCTACTCTTATAGAAATTGCATCAGGAAAAAAATACAAAAATAAAGATATTCAGGGAGTTAGTTTAATGCCTTTGTTAAAAGGAGAAAATATTAAAGAAAGAAACTTATTTGGATTTAGAAGTTACGAAGATCAGTATACATCTATTATTCGTGGAGATTGGAAAATTATCAAATACCATTCAGGAAAATATCAATTATACAATGTAAAAACAGATCAAAGTGAATCACATGATTTGATCGGTACTGGGTTAAAAATAGAAAAGAAATTAAAAAAAGATTTGGCTAAGTGGGAAAAGAAAGCTGTACCTGCTTTTGGACCTTATCAGTTAAACGAAAAATAAAATGAAGAATTTTAAGTTGCTTAATGTACTGTTAGCAATGGCAGTACTGGTTTCTTGTGGACAAAATCTAAAAAAAGAAACTGCTAAAAAAAATAAAAAAGTATTAGAAAAACCAAATATCATCATTCTTTTGGCGGATGATCTAGGATACGGAGAACTGGGAGCTTATGGACAAAAAGTAATCAAAACACCATTTTTAGATGAAATAGCAAGTAAAGGATTAAAGTTTACTGATTTTTATGCAGGAACATCTGTTTGTTCTCCATCAAGAGCTGTTTTAATGACGGGTAAACACACAGGTCATTTAAGCATTAGAGGAAACAAAGGAAAATTATCCGAAAAAAAATGGGATCGAGTAGCTTTAAAAAAATCAGAGACTACTGTAGCTGAGGTTTTACAAAGTGGAGGTTATCAAACAGCTATGATTGGAAAATGGCATTTAGGAATTCCAGAAGACGTTTCTACTTGGGCAAAAGGTCGTGGTTTTGACTACGCTGTTCAAGAACAATGGGGAGAAGATAAAAATGGAAAAGAAATTGATGAACGTGTTCATTGGGTGAATAACAACCAAGATTCTATTTTTTACAATTACAATAAGTACAAATGCTTGGATGAGTTTAGAACCAATTTTGCATTGGATTATTTAGACAAAAAATCAGATGAAAAGCCGTTCTTTTTATACATGTCTTATCGTATTCCACATGCACATGAATTCTTTTTGAGTAAAACAGATTTGTATGCAGATAAAATAGAAGAATGGCCAGAAATAGAAAGAAGACATGCGGCTAGAATTACCATGTTAGATGCTCAAATAAAACGTTTGTTTGATAAGTTAGAAGCTAGCGGAGATTTAGAAAACACATTGATTCTTATTACAAGTGACAATGGACCAACAGCAGAAAATCATCATGATTATAAATTTTTTAATAGTTCGGGTTCTTTAAAAGGTTACAAAAGAGATGTGTACGAAGGAGGAGTTAGAGTGCCTTTAATTGCATATTGGCAAAACAAAATTGCAGAAGGAACCACTACAGATTTTCCAGCTACCTTTTATGATGTAATGCCAACTTTGGCAGAAGTAGCTAAATCAAAAGCCCCAGAAGCTATTGATGGAATTTCTTTTTTACCTCATTTATTAGGTAAAGAACAAAAAGAAAAACATGAATTTTTATACTGGGAAATTCAAGAAGGTCCTATAGTAAAAGGATTTAGACAAGCTACTCGTATTGGAAATTGGAAAGCGGTTCGTTATGGAGATAACTATCATACAGAATTATACAACTTAGAAACGGATTTGTATGAAACCAATGATGTTTCAAAAGATCATCCAGAAATTGTAGCAAAAGCAGAAGAGATTTTAAAAAGAGAAAGTGTTAAAGATGAACATTTTCCGTTTTCGGGAGGAGTTTTTAAAAAGTAAAAAATGAAAAATACAATAATAGCCATCGTATTAATGTTGACAATCAACACGATTTATTCTCAACAAAAACCCAATATTATTTGGATTATGGCAGAGGACATGAGTACAGATTTGGAATGCTACGGAATGCCAGATGTAAAAACTCCCAATCTAAATAAAATGGCATCAGAGGGAATTCGGTTTAACAATGCGTTTGTAACCAATCCTATTTGTTCTCCCAGTAGATCATCTATGATGATTGGAACGCATCAGGTTAAAACGAATACGCACAACCATAGGAGTAATAGAAATGTTCCTTTAGATACTCAGTTTACACCTTTTACCAAATTATTAAGAGATGCTGGATATACTACTATTTTAGGAAATCATGCAGTGATGAAAAAAGGTAGAAAAATTGATGTGAATTTTAAACACGAGCCTCTTGGAGAATGGGATGGTAAAACAAAATTTGGATTGTTTGATAAATACGATACGTTTGAAAAAGAAGATCAACCTTTTTTTGCTCAAATTCAATGTGTGGTTACTCACAGAGGTGATTGGTGGAATAAGGTTAGAGAAGAGTCAAAGCATCCAACAAATTCCAAAACAGTCATCTTGCCTCCATACATGGCAGATCATCCGGCTATTAGGTTAGACTGGGCTAAATATTTAGATCAGATAGAGTATATGGATTATGAGGTGGGAATGATTTTTAAGGAATTGGAAGAAAAAGGAATGGCAGATAATACAATTGTTATTTTTATTGGAGATAATGGTCGTTGTAATATTAGAGGAAAAGGATATTTACAAGATCCAGGACTTAGAATTCCTTTATTAATTCATTATCCAAAAGAAATAAAAGCAGGACAAGTAACCGATCAAGTAGTTTCAGCTACAGATATTACAGCTACTATTGTTGATTATGCAGGGATAAAAGTTCCAAAATACATGACAGGTCAGCCAATATTCAGCAAGAAATTTGATAGAGAATACGTATACGGAGCTCGTGATTTATGGGATGAGATAGAAGAAAAATCAAGAGCTGTTACTTCTGGCGATTGGTCATATATCCGAAATGACAAACCAGAAGTTCCTTACGATGCACATCAAGCCTACTTAGAGTTTTACAGACCAGCAGTACATATAATGAGAGAATTGTATAAGGAAGGAAAATTAAATGAGTATCAAAAACCATTTTTTGAACCCTTAAAACCTGCAGAAGAATTGTATGATTTGAAATCGGATCCTTACCAACTACACAACTTGGCTAACAATCCAAAATACACTAAAATACTCAAAAAATTACGAAAAGAAACCAAGTGTTTTGACAAAGAGATGAAGCCTGTAAGTAATGTATATGAACCAATTATTACACAAGGACCAGAAGTAGTAGCGTGGCTAAAAGAAGCAATGCCTAAAGAGTATCAGAAAATGATAAATGGTGAAGAGATAGGTTACAAAAAAATTACAGCGTTGTATAAAAAAGCACATAATATTAAAAAGTAATGAATAGATTAGAGAAAACATACCTTTTTGGATTTTTGCTAGCTGTGCTTTTGATTTTTCAATCATGCAAAAAAGAAAGTCAAGTTAAGTACGGAAAGGTTAGCATCAATTCTGGATGGAAATTCAATTTGTTAGAAGGAAATGAATCGGAAACAGATTTTGAAAAAACAAACTATAACGATGCCAATTGGGAAGCCATAAGTTTGCCACATACTGCAAACATAGAACCCTTGGTGGTTAACAATCAATGGCAGGGAATCTGTTGGTACAGAAAACAATTGGAAGTTCCTGCTTTGGAGGTTCAAAAAAGAGTTTTGGTTGAGTTTGAAGCAGCAATGAATACGGCTGAAATTTGGATCAACGGGAAGAAGATTACAAAACACATGGGAGGATATTTACCAATTGTGTTGGATGTAACGGATTTTGTACAAAAGGGAAAATCCAACGTAATAGCCGTGAGGTTGGATAATCAAGACAATCCTATAATAGGACCAAAACCTTTAAAAATATTAGATTTTAATACCTATGGAGGTTTGTACAGAAATGCATGGATGATTTTAAAAGATGAGGTTCATATTTCTCATGCAGCTATTGCTGATAAAGTTGCTGGAGGTGGAGTTTTTGTTACTTATCCAAAGGTTAGTGCAAAGCAATCTGTTGTAAATGTAAAAACAAATGTTGTGAACCATGGAGAGGGAAATATTGAAATAGAAATTGAAAATTCTATATACTTTGAGGATAAATTAATCATTCAACAAAAATCAGATTTATCATTGTCATCAATACAAGATAAGGATGTGACCATGGATTTGAACATAATCAATGCAGAATTATGGTCTCCGTCAAACCCTAATTTGTACACGTTAGAAACTAAGGTGTATCGCAATGGAATAGAGGTGGATAAAGAAGTACAGAAAATTGGAATTCGTGAGTTTACTTTTAAAGAAAATCAATTGTATATTAATGGCGTAAAGACTTTTTTAAGAGGAGTGAATCGTCATCAAGAATATCCTTTTGTTGGCTACGCAATGTCTGACAATGCACAGTATAGAGATGCAAAGAAAATTAAAGACGGTGGCTTTAACTACATTCGTTTGTCTCATTACCCACAATCACCTGCTTTTATGGATGCTTGTGATGAGTTGGGAATTGTAGTGATAGATGCTATTTTAGGATGGCAATACTATGCAGATAATGATGATTTTAGAAATTATTGTTACCATTCTTCCAAACAATTGATTCGTAGAGATAGAAACAGACCTTCTGTTTTGGCCTGGGAAGTTTCTTTGAATGAAACACAAATGCCAATCTTTTTTATGGAAGAATTGAACAAAATTGTACACGCAGAATATCCAGGGGAACATGTTTTTTCTTGTGGTTGGATGGATGATGTTTACGATATTTATTTGCAAGCTCGTCAACACAGAATTATGCATCCGAATAAATTGAAAGAAAATCAGCCTTATTCGGTTTCAGAATATGGAGATTGGGAGTATTATTCTAAAAACGCAGGATTGAATCAAGATCAATTGCCAAATGATTTGCGTGATGAATTTAGCAGTCGTCAAGCACGTAGTTATGGAGAAGAAAGAATGTTACGACAAGCGTATAATGTACAAGAAGCACATAATGATAACTTAACCACTAGAGCTTATTCTGATAGTTATTGGGTAATGTATGATTACAATAGAGGATATCATGATCAGATTGAAGAGTCTGGATTGATGGATATTTTCCGTTTGCCAAAATTTGCATATTATTTTTATCAAAGTCAAAGAAATTTACAAGATGGGGCAGTGGTAAAAATTGCGTCTTATTGGAATGAAAAATCACCATTAAACTTAAAAGTATATAGCAATTGTGAGGAGGTTGCTCTGTATTTAAATGGAGAATTGATAGGAAAACAAAAACCAGATACCGATAAGAATTCAACAGAATTATTACATCCGCCTTTTACCTTTGATCTTAAAAAATTTGAAAAAGGAACTTTAAAAGCAATTGGATATGTAGATGGAAAAGAAACAAAAATAGAGGAGATAACCACACCAGAAAGTGCAGTTGGTTTAAAACTTTGGTTAGATACAGCGGGTAAAAAAGCAGAAACAGGAGTAAATGATGTTTTGTTTTTATATGTAGCTGCTATTGATGCAAACGGAACCATTGTACCTGGTTATTCAGAAAAGGTGACTTTTACAATTGATGGAGCTGCAACAATTGTAAATGTAGGAGAAATAAAAGCAGAAGCAGGAATTGCCACAGCTTTACTGAAAATAGGAACAGAACAAGAGAAAATTAAAATTGTAGCAAAATCAAAAAACTTGTCTCAAGACTATGAGTTAGCATTATAATTTCATCATTACCATGATTTTAAAAAGGGCTTGTTTGTTACAAATAAGTCCTTTTTTACGTAGAAATACAATTCATTGACAAAAGAGAACAATGTTTTTTTATGAAAAAACAATCTTTGTGTACTTGTAAATTATCAAAAGAAAGAATGAAGAACATAAAAAAAATAAATTTAAGAATCATCAGAAATATCATCATGGTTCTGTTTACTGCAAATTCTTTTGCAAGCTCTATTTCTGTGGAGCCTATTTTATTTAAAACAAATATAGCTAATGATGCTACACCTGTTGTTTTGGATAGAATTTTGAAATTAGATAAAACCAAAGAAAATCAAATCAAATTTGAAAAAGGAACGTATCATTTTTATTCTGAAAAAGGTTTGGAAAAGTTTTGTTACATATCCAATCATGATGATGTAATGGTGAGAACAGCTTTTCCCATTTTTGATTTTAAAAACATCAGCATAGATGGTCAAGGTTCTACTTTTATATTTCATGGTAAAATGATTCCTTTTATGATAGATGATTCTAAAAATGTATCAGTTAAAAATGTAACGATAGATTGGGAGATGTCTTTTCATAGCGAATCTGTGATTGTTGCTGTGGATGAAAAAAACAAAACGTTTGATATGCGTATTTCAGAGGAATATCCTTATGAAATTAGAAACAACCAATTGTATTTTGTAAAAGAGTATTATGAGCACGATTTGGGACAAACCATAATGTACGATCCAAATAGGAAAGCAATTATGTTTGATACAGAAAGCTATACAAACTTAACTATTTCTAAAAAAGCAAAAGTTTCTAGAAACGTATCAAATATTGACTACAAGTATGAATATGACCATCGTTCTAAGTTTTTTGGACCTTTGGGGAGAGAGTTAAGTATTGTTATAAAAGAATTAGAGCCAGGTTTGGTTAGAGTTTTCAATCATAAAAAAAAGTTACCTCCTGTAGGGATGGTGCTGGCAAGTAAAGGGAGCCAAAGCGTAAATAGATTGGCTCCAGCTTTTAGAGTAACCAATACGGCAGGTTTTAACGGAACAAATATAAATATTCATCATGCAGGTGGAATGGGAATTATTGCAGAAAATTCTTCAGATTTAATTTTAGATAATTTTAATATCACACCTTCAAAAGGAAGAATGGTTTCTACAACAGCTGATGCAACTCATTTTGTTGGATGTAGCGGAAAAGTTGTATTGAGAAACTCAACCTTTCAAAATCAATTAGACGATGCTATGAATGTACACGGAACGTATCAAAAAATAGTAGATGTGTTAGATGAAAATCGTATTGGAGTAAGAATGGGACATTCGCAACAACAGGGTTTTGTAATTGGTAAAGAAAATGAATCAATTGGTTTGGTACGGTTGAGCAATTCGTTTTTTCCATATCATAAATTATCAATCAAAAATATTCAATACATTAACGGGCGTTATCAGATCATTACATTTAATGAGGAGTTGCCAAAAGAAGTTCAGCCAGGAGATTTGATAGAAAACTTAGATGGATATCCAGATTTGTTGGTAGAGAACTGTGTTATTAGTAACAACCGAGCAAGAGGTTTGTTAATTTCTAATCCAGTAAAAACCATTGTGAGAAATAACTTTTTTAGTACAGAAATGGAAGCAATTTTAATTCCTGTAGAAAGCGGTCATTGGTATGAATCTGGAAATGGAGCAAATATTACTATTGAAAATAATGTTTTTCAAGATTGCCAGCACAGTGGCTTTGATAGAGGAGTGATTCGTTTTGTAACAGATGACGATAACGAAAATATTGCATTTCGAAATATAAAAATTACCAACAATACATTCAATCAATTTGATAATTTGATTCTAGAAATTGCAAATACCGATGGCTTGGTGTTTTCTAATAATACCATTACCAACTCAGAAACGTTTCCCATGTTATATTCAGAAAATTCTGTGGTCACTGTAAAAACATCAAAGAATATCATTTTCAAGAAAAATAAATACAAGGGAAAAGCTGAAATTATCCTTAAAAAAGATGAATCTATCTCTAAATTAAAATTTAAATAGTACTCTGTGGTAAGAAAGCAATACAAACTTGATTTTATTGCTTTTTTTACTAGTATGTCCATGTAAAGTCTAATATGTTTATCACTAAAATATGTGATAAATTGTTAAATTCGTAATTCAAAATACTTAAAAATTATATAAATGAATTTTAAAAAGATCTTTCTGTCTAGTTTAGCCGTTTTGGCTATAGGAAGCACTATTTCGTGCAAGTCTAAAAAAGAAGAAAAACAATCAGAAAATAAAAAGAAACCCAATGTTGTAGTTATCTATTTAGATGATTTAGGATATGGTGATGTTAGTGCTTACGGAGGTCAAGGTTTAGAAACTCCCAATATAGATAAATTAGCTGCTGGAGGTATACAATTTACCAACGGTTATGCATCATCAGCAACTTGTACACCAAGTAGGTATGCTTTGTTAACAGGAGTTTATCCGTGGAAAAATAAAGATGCTAGAATTTTACCAGGTACAGCACCTTTATTAATATCTACTACGCAACAAACATTGCCAAAAATGTTCAAAGCTCAAGGATATCAAACAGGAATTGTAGGTAAATGGCATTTAGGTTTGGGTGATGGTCATACAGATTGGAACAAACATATTTCTCCAGGACCTAATGAGGTTGGTTTTGAATCATCTTATATTATGGCCGCAACTCAAGATAGAGTTCCTACTGTATATATAGAAAATGGAGATGTAGTTGGTTTAGATCCAAACGATCCTATTGAAATTAATTACAAAGAAAACTTTGAAGGACAACCTACAGGAGTAGACAATCCAGAATTATTGAAAATGATGTGGCACCACGGACACAATAGTAGTATTGTAAACGGAATTCCACGTATTGGATATATGAAAGGTGGAGAAGCTGCTAAATGGAAAGATGAAGACATGGCAGACCATTTCTTAGCTAAAGCAAAAACATATGTGAAAGAGCACAAAAAAAATCCTTTCTTTTTATACTATGCTATGCAGCAACCACACGTGCCAAGAACTCCACACTCTCGTTTTGTAGGAAAGTCAGGATTAGGAGCAAGAGGTGATGTTATTTTAGAAGCAGATTGGGTAATTGGTGAGTTTATCAAGACATTAGAAGAGGAAGGGATTTTAGAAAACACATTAATTGTATTTTCTAGTGATAACGGACCTGTTTTAAATGATGGTTACAATGATGGTGCAGATAAAACTTTAGACAAACACGATCCTAAAGGAGAACTAAGAGGAGGAAAGTATAGTTTGTATGAAGCAGGTACAAGAGTTCCTTTTATTACTTACTGGAAAGGGCATATAGAACCAAAAGTATCAGATGCTTTAGTTTGCCAGATGGACTTGTTAGCTTCTTTAGCAACTTTAGTAGGTACAGAAGAGAATACAACAGATAGTAAAGATTTGTTAGACGTGTTTTTAGGAAAAAGTGATAAAGGAAGAGAATCTTTAGTGATTGAAGCAAATACAAAAACAGCTTTGAGAAAAGGAGATTGGATTATGATTCCGCCTTATAAAGGTCCTAAAGTAGCAGATCAAGTAAATATAGAGTTAGGAAACGATGATGAATTCCAATTATATAACTTAAAACAAGATATTGGACAGACACATAATTTAGCGAAAGAACAACCAAAAGTTTTGAAAGAAATGCTGGCTAGTTTTGAGGCTATTAGAGGAAAAAACTATTCTAAAGTTCAAAAATTAGAATTAAAATAGCACTATTTTTTTTTAAAAGGACAAAAGCATTCAGTGGGGCTAAGCAACTTATTGAATGTTTTTGTCCTTTATTAAAGACATAAATATATGCTTGTATATCAAGAAAAAACTACTATATTTGCATTGGAATATTTGAAATGAGTGAGTGGGGCTATTATGCCCCACTTTTTATAGGTATATATGGATAAAAATAAAGTCGAAAATTACATAGACTTAGCTTTAGAAGAAAATCCGTCTTTGTTTTTAGTGGAGTTGCATATTGATACAGACAACAAGATTTTAGTTACAATTGACGGTGATAAAGGGGTTCCTTTGAGCGAGTGCATTCGCATTAGTAGATTTGTAGAAAACAACTTAGATAGAGAAGAGGAAGATTACAGTTTGGAAGTTGCGACACCTGATATTGCAAAACCGATAGTAATGAGAAGACAATATGTCAAAAATATTGGTAGAGTCTTAAAAGTTAAAACAGAAGAAAAAAGTTACGAAGGGGCATTGACTGAGGTAAACGATGATAACATCGTGTTAGTTTGGGAAACAAGAGAGCCAAAGCCAGTAGGAAAAGGTAAGATAACTGTAGAAAAGACAGCAACTCTAACCTATGAAGAGATAAAGGAAACAAAAGTTAAAATATTATTTTAGTTAAGATAATTAAATGGAGAATATAGATTTAATCAATTCATTTTCAGAATTTAAAGACGATAAGAATATTGATCGTGTAATGTTAATGTCTATCTTAGAGGATGTTTTTAGAGCAGCCTTAAAGAGAAAATATGGTTCTGATGAGAATTTTGATATTATTGTAAATCCTGACAAAGGAGATTTAGAAATTTGGCGTAACCGTGTGGTTGTAGAAGACGGGATGTCTGAGGATGATAATGAAGAGATTGAGTTGGCTGAGGCTAGGTCAATTGAACCAGATTTTGAAGTAGGAGAAGAGGTTTCTGAAGAAATAAAATTACACCAATTAGGGAGAAGAGCTATTTTAGCATTGCGTCAAAACTTAATTTCTAAAATTTACGAGCACGATAGCACAAATCTATATAAGAAATTTAAAGAGTTAGAAGGAGATTTATACACAGCAGAAGTACATCACATCAAACACAATGCAATCATTTTGTTAGATGAAGAAGGAAACGAAATTGTATTACCAAAAAGTGAACAAATTCGTTCTGATTTTTTCCGAAAAGGAGATTCTGTAAGAGGAATTATCAAGACGGTAGAATTGAGAGGGAACAAACCTGCTATTATTTTATCAAGAACAGCTCCAGAATTTTTAACAAAATTATTTGAGCAAGAAATTCCAGAAGTATATGATGGTTTGATTACTATTGAAGGAGTTGCACGTATACCTGGAGAAAAAGCGAAAATTGCAGTGGACTCTTACGATGATAGAATTGATCCTGTTGGTGCTTGTGTAGGTGTTAAAGGATCTAGAATTCACGGTATTGTTCGCGAATTAGGAAATGAAAATATAGACGTTGTTAATTACACAAAGAATACGCAATTGTATATTTCTAGGGCTTTGAGTCCTGCTAAAGTTGTGAAAATAGATATCTTTGACGCTGTAGGTGATAAAAAGCCAAAAGCAGAGGTTTATTTAAAACCAGAAGAAGTATCTAAAGCAATTGGTAGAAATGGTGTAAACATTCGTTTGGCAACACAATTAACAGGTTACGAAATTGACGTGTTAAGAGAAGGTGCAGAAGATGATGAAGACGTAGAGTTGACAGAGTTTTCTGATGAAATAGAAGCATGGATAATTGACGAATTCAAAAGCATTGGTCTTGATACTGCAAAAAGCGTTATCGAAAAAGATGTTGCTGAATTAGTGAGCAGAACCGATTTAGAAGAAGAAACAATTATTGAGGTTCAACGTATTTTAAAAGAAGAATTTAATAAATAGGAATATTCAAACCTATTGGCAAAACATCTTCTTAAACAAAAAAAGTAAAAAGTATATATGTCTGTAAGCAAAATATTAAGGCTTAACAAAGTTTTACGAGAGTTAAACATATCGTTAGATAGGGCTGTAGAACATCTTTCATCCAAAGGGATAGAAATTGAAGCTCGTCCTACAACAAAAATCTCTAATCAAGAATACCAAATCTTATTAGATGGCTTTCAAACAGATGCAGAAAAAAAAGCTGTGTCTAAGGAAGTTGGTGAAGAAAAGAGAAAAGAAAAAGAAGAATTACGTTTAGCTTTAGAAGAAAAAAGACGTAAAGAGGAAGAAGAAAGAACTAGTGTTTTAAAAGCAAGAGCTGAGAAGCTTTCTGTTAAAACGGTAGGTAAAATAGATTTGAATCCTAAACCAGTAGAAACCCCTAAGGAAACTCCAGTTGAAGAGAAAGTTCCTGTAGAGGAAAAACCTGCTGTAGTTGCAACTGATGAGACTGTTAAAGAAGAACCGGTTGTAGAAAAAGAAATTCCAAAAAAGGAAGAACCACAAGTTATCAAAGCTAGTGCTCCAAAATTGGGAGGTTTGAAAATTGTGAAACCCGCTGTGGAAGTTGTTAAGCAAGAACCAAAGAAAGAAGAAATAGTGAAGGAAGAGGTAAAACAACAACCAAAAGTTGAAAAACCAACAACTCCACCTGTAGAAGCTCCAAAACCGGAAGCTCCAAAAACTGCTGCTGTTGAAGAAAAAACAACAAAACCAGTAAATACAGGGAATAATAATCCGGAAGAAGGAGGAGAGCCTGAAGCAATTAAGACTCAATATCAAAAACTTTCAGGACCAAAACTTACAGGTACTAAAATTGATTTAAAGCAATTTGAAAGACCTAAAAAGAAAAAACCAGATCCAAAGGCAGCCAATTCAGCAAACGATCCTAAAAAGAAACGTAAGAGAATTGTAAAACCAGGAGGAAATACAGCCACAACTGGACAAAATCAAAATAGACCAGGTGGACAAAATAGACCAGGTGGACAAAATAGACCAGGTGGTGGACCAAATAGACCAGGTGGACCAAACAGATCAGGTGGTCCAAATAGACCAGGACAAAGAGGACGATTCAATACTCCACCAGTTACAAAAGAAGAGCCATCTGAGGAAGAAGTACAAAGACAAGTACGTGAAACTTTAGAAAGATTACAAGGAAAGTCTAAAAAGAACAAAGGTGCTAAATACCGTAGAGAAAAACGTGATTTACACCGTCAACAAGCAGATGATGTTCAAGCTCAAGAAGCAGCAGATAGTAAAGTACTGAAAGTAACTGAATTTGTTACAGTAAGTGAAGTTGCTACCATGATGGATGTTGCTGTAACAGAAATTATTTCGGCATGTATGATGTTAGGAATGATGGTTACAATGAACCAACGTTTGGATGCTGAAACAATTAAAATTGTAGCAGAAGAATTTAATTATGAAGTTGAGTTTGTTGGTGCTGAAGTTGAAGAAGCTATTTCTGATGATGAAGATAGTGAAGAAGATTTAGAAGATAGAGCTCCTATTGTTACAATCATGGGGCACGTAGATCATGGTAAAACTTCTTTACTAGATTACATTCGTAAAGCAAATGTAATTGCAGGGGAATCAGGAGGTATTACACAGCATATTGGAGCGTACTCAGTGAGAATTAGTACAGGACAAAAAATTGCATTCTTAGATACACCAGGTCACGAAGCCTTTACAGCAATGCGTGCTCGTGGTGCACAAGTAACGGATTTAGTAATTGTTGTAATTGCTGCTGATGATGATGTGATGCCACAAACAAAAGAAGCAATTAGTCATGCGCAAGCGGCGGGTGTACCAATTGTTTTTGCACTGAATAAAATTGACAAACCAACAGCTAACCCAGATAATGTGAAACAACAATTAGCAAGTATGGATTTACTTGTTGAAGATTGGGGTGGTAAATACCAATGTCAAGAAATATCTGCTAAAACAGGTTTAGGTGTTGAAGATTTATTAGAAAAAGTAATTCTAGAATCTGAAATTTTAGAATTGAAAGCAAATCCAAATAAATTGGCTTTAGGTACAGTAGTTGAGGCTCAATTGGATAAAGGTAGAGGTTATGTTTCTACAATTATGGTACAAGGAGGTACTTTAAAAATTGGAGATTATATATTAGCAGGGAAACACTCTGGAAAAGTAAGAGCTATGTTTGATGAACGTGGTAAGAATGTAGATCAAGCACCGCCATCAACACCAGTTTCAATTTTAGGATTGGATGGAGCACCACAAGCGGGTGATAAGTTTAATGTGTTTGAAGATGAAAGAGAAGCAAAACAAATTGCTTCAAAACGTTCTCAATTACAACGTGAGCAATCTGTAAGAACTCAGAAAACATTAACATTAGACGAAATTGGTCGTCGTATCGCTTTAGGAGATTTCAAGGAATTGAATATTATCTTAAAAGGAGATGTGGATGGATCTGTAGAAGCATTGACAGATTCTTTCCAAAAACTATCTACAGAAGAAATTCAAGTAAATATTTTACACAAAGGTGTAGGGGCTATTACAGAGTCTGATGTATTGTTGGCTTCTGCTTCTGATGCAATTATTGTAGGGTTTAACGTAAGACCAGCTGGAAACGCTAGAATTGTTGCCGATACTGAAGAAGTTGATATTAGAACATACTCTATTATTTATGACGCTATTAACGACTTGAAGGATGCGATGGAAGGTATGTTATCTCCAGATACAAAAGAAGAGGTGTTAGGTAATGTTGAGATTAGAGAAGTTTATAAAATTTCTAAAGTTGGTAACATTGCAGGATGTATGGTTGTTCAAGGTAAGATTACTAGAAATTCTAAAATACGCATCATTAGAGAAGGAATTGTTGTTCATGATGGTGAGTTAACTGCATTGAAACGATTCAAAGATGATGTAAAAGAAGTTACCAAAGGATATGATTGTGGAGTTCAAATTAAGAACTACAATGATATTGTTATTGGAGATGTAATTGAATCTTACGAAATTGTAGAGGTTAAGAAGAAATTATAAAATTTCAAATTAAATATTAAAAAGAGCATTCTTGTAAAAGAGTGCTCTTTTTAGTTTTTAGCCATTTCAATTAGCTTTACAACCGTATTCCAGTTACGTGATGTAGCCTTAATATGTAATTGTTGTTCTAAAAAGTTATTGTTAATTTTTGAGGCACTGTATTTTGTAGCATATAGAATAGAAATAGATTTTTGGCCAATTTGATATAAGTCTTTTCCAAAATCTTTTTGACTCAATAACTCTATATTTTCTATGTTTGGTTTTTGTTTTGTAAAAACAACGTAGTTCCTTTTGTTTAAAATTTCATAAGGATATGATTTTACAATTTCTATAAAATCAGTCAATCTATAGCAAAAAACTTCTATCTTGTATTGGTACTCTTGCTGAATTGTGTTTTGGATCAAATCTGAAATTTTTGTGTTCTTTGTCAAAGAACTCTCAATGACAAAATTACCACTTTGTATGTAGCTTATTACAGATTTAATTTCCGTTTTATCTGTTAGGATTTTGACAAAATCATTAAGGATAATTTTGTTTTTTCCACCAACATTAATTCCTCTTAGAAGTACAATATATTTCATTTAAAAAGTATTATTAACGTTAAAGTATGATTTATATTAGTTTTTAAAGCTATTTAAAAATGTATTTTTGTTTAAATTTCAATCACTATTTATGAGTAAAGCTATATACATTGCTGCATCACATTCCAACAGTGGAAAGTCAATTGTAACATTAGGTCTAATGCGTTTGTTGCTTGGTAAAACAACAAAAGTAGGTTATTTGAAACCTATTATTACTACAGAAAAAAGTCAAAAAGATTTTCATATAGAGACTATATTGTCTCACTTTGATTTGGATATAGATTACGATGATGCTTATGTTTTTACAGGAAAACAAGTCATTGCTAAAAGAAATCAAGGGAAAAATGGAGAAATTATTGACACCATTATCAAAAGGTATAAAGAAATGGAATCTAAATACGATTTTATTTTGGTTGAAGGTACAGATTTTGAGGGGGATGCGACTTCTTTTGAGGCAGAGTTGAATGTTAAAATAGCAAAAAATTTAGGAATTCCTGCTTTGATTATAAGCAAGGCAAAAAAAGGAGTTTCAGTTAATGATGTGATTGAAACTACCAAACTAATTTACGACACTTTTATCAATGATGACGTAAATGTATTGTCAGTAGTTATCAATAAAGTGAATAAAAATCATGTTGAAATGATTGAAAAACACTTGGATAAAATAGTGGCTTCTTCTGTTGTAAAAACAGTAATTCCTTATTCAGTTAAATTATCAAGCCCAACGGTTGCAGAAATTGTAAGAGAACTGGATGCTGAAGTATTGTTTGGAGAAGGAGGATTGAACAATCCAATTAGTGCTTACGGAGTTGGTGCCATGCAATTGAGAAATCATTTAGAACATTATGTAGACAATTACTTGGTTGTAACACCAGGAGATAGAGCAGATATTATTTTAGGTTCTTTGCAAGCAAATAGTTCTAAAAATTACCCTAAGGTATCAGGAATTGTGTTAACGGGTGGATTGAAACCAGAAAAAACAATTTTAAAATTGATAGATGGACTGTCTGATGTAGTTCCAATTTTATCAGTAAAAACAGGAACTTTTGAAGCAACTACCAATGTGGCAAAAGTACAAGCTCAGATTTATGCCGGGAATACGGATAAAATTTTGGCATCATTAAGAATTTTTGACAAATATGTTCCAACTGAAGAGTTGACAAATGCCTTAATCAAATTTAAAGTAGACGGAATGACACCAAAAATGTTCCAATACAATATGATTGATAGGGCAAGTAAAACGAAAAAAAGAATTGTTTTGCCAGAAGGAAATGACCCTAGAATATTAGAAGCGGCAGCTATGTTGGCTACGTTGAATATTGTGGATGTTGTTTTATTAGGTAGCGTTGAAGAGATAAAAGAGAAGGCTGAAAAAATTGGGGTTGTGCTTAATTTGGATAAAATTAAAGTCATTAACCCAATAGATTCCGAGTATTATGAATATTTTTCAAACACTTTGTTTGAGTTGAGAAAACACAAGGGAATGAATTTAGACATGGCCAAAGATACAATGAGAGATGTTTCTTATTTTGGGACCATGTTGGTTCACAAAGGAATTGTAGATGGAATGGTTTCTGGAGCAGTAAATACCACACAACACACCATTAGACCTGCTTTACAATTTATCAAAACCAAACCTGGAGTTTCGGTAGTTTCTTCAATTTTCTTTATGTGTATGGACAATAGGGTTGCCATTTTTGGAGATTGTGCTATCAATCCAGATCCTACAGCAGAACAGTTGGCAGAAATTGCTATTTCTTCTGCAGATTCAGCAGCTAATTTTGGAATTGAACCAAGAGTTGCTATGTTGTCTTATTCTTCTGGTGCTTCTGGAAAAGGAGCTCAAGTTGATAAAGTTCGTTCAGCTACAGAAATTGTGAAACAAAAAAGACCTGATTTAAAAGTAGAAGGGCCTATTCAATATGATGCTGCAGTAGATACAGGTGTTGCAAAGAGCAAAATGCCAAATTCCGAAGTAGCAGGGAAAGCAACAGTGTTGGTGTTCCCAGATTTAAATACAGGAAACAATACCTATAAAGCTATCCAACGAGAAACAGGAGCTTTGGCCATAGGTCCTATGTTACAAGGATTAAACAAACCAGTAAACGACTTGAGTAGAGGTTGTACTGTAGACGATATTTTTAACACTGTAATTATAACCGCTATTCAAGCACAAGAATTATCATAAATATGAACATATTAATTATCAACTCAGGAAGTTCTTCTATCAAGTATCAATTGATTGAAATGCCATATGAAAAAGTAGTATGCGAAGGTTTGATTGAGCGTATTGGTGTAGGTCAAGAAAATTCAATATTTATATACAAATCCATTCATGGTGAAAATATTAAGATAGAAGGAACTATTGAAGATCATAAAGAAGGTTTGTCCTTGTTAGTATCTCATTTGTTTGATGAAAAAGTAGGTGTTATTGCCCAAAAAGAAGATCTAAAAGTTATTGGACATAGGGTGGTACATGGAGGAAGTGCTTTTTCTAAAGCAGAAATAGTAACTCCAGAAGTAAAGGCAGAAATTAAAGAATTATTTTCTCTAGCACCTTTACACAATCCAGCACATTTATTAGGAATAGAAGTGTGTGAAGATTTGTTTCCACAAGCAAAACAAGTCGTTGTTTTTGATACTGTATTTCATCAAACAATGCCTGCGATTGCATATAAATATGCTTTGCCTAAACAATTGGCTGAAGAGAAAAAAATACGTGTATACGGTTTTCATGGAACCAGTCATAAATATGTATCTGAAAAAGCAAATGAGTTTTTAGGAACCACTCAAACAAAACTAGTAACGTTGCACATAGGTAATGGTGCTTCTGTATCTGCAGTTCAAAATGGTCTTTGTGTAGATCATTCTATGGGTTTTTCTCCAACTACAGGTTTGGCTATGGGAACACGTACAGGAGATATAGATCCTGCTGTGATTGTTCATTTAGTGAAGAATTTAGGATATACAGGGCAAGAGGTTAGCGATTTGATCAATAAAAAAAGTGGAATGTTAGGAATGACAGGCTACTCAGATTTTAGGGATTTGGTGAACCAGTCTGAACAAGGAAATAAAGATTGTACAGAAGCTTTAGAGTTGTATGCATATAGGGTTAAAAAATACATTGGTGCTTATACGGCAGCTATGAATGGTTTGGATGCTCTTGTTTTTACGGCAGGTGCTGGTGAAAATTGTATCGAAATTAGAGAATTGATATGTAAAGATTTAGAGTTTTTAGGAATTGAAATTGATAGGGATTTGAATAAGGTTAGAGCCAAAGAGTTAATCGAAATACAAGCTAAAAATTCAAAAGTAAAAATATTGATTATTCCTACCAATGAGGAATTAGAAATAGCCAAACAATCTTTTCAATTGGTATAACTATCAATTGTTTTAACTTTAATTTAAAGAAGACCTCTTTTAGAACTGACTGTTTTAAAAGAGGTTTTTTATGTAAGCTCAAAAAAAATTAGACATGATTTTGTTTATGATGTGTTGTTGTAGATGGAATACTAGTGTCTCAGGAACTTTTGCTACTTTACAGTACTGGCTCTAACAATTGTAGTAGAACAAAAGACAATACAGGGGATCCAATTCTAGGAAACACTTTTCCTTTGAATGTTAGAGGGAAAATGATTGTTATTTCTTTAGAGTTTTATGCTGATAATATACCTTGATTTGATAGAATTGAATTTATAAATAAAACTGTTACACTTGGATTCAAAGTTGTAACGCAACAAATGCGTACACTACTTTACGGTTTATGATATGTCTGCAACCTGAATTTGGACTAGTTTTCTACTGAAACCACTATTGGAAAATAGACAGATAGAAAAAGTTGACTAATTATTTTAGCTAATTTTTTTATATTGAAACCTGGATAGATTCACTAACGAGGTTTTTTTGTACTTATTTATTTGTTTTTATAGTCTTGATCTGAATCAAATCAACCAAGAAAGCAAATAACATTGAAAAGTAAATATATCCTTTAGGAATTTCAAAATGCAGTGCTTCTCCTATTAAAGAAACTCCAATCATCATTAAGAAACACAGTGCTAAAATTTTAAAAGAAATATGCTTGTTGATAAAATTCACAATTGGTTTTGAGGCAAAAATCATGATTAGAACACTTACAATAATTGCAGCATACATCACGTACAGATTACTGACCATACCAACAGCTGTGATAATAGAATCTATTGAAAATACAATATCTAGAATAAGAATTTCAATCAATAAATTAGTGAAAGTTGGTTTTTTAATTTTGGTAGAGTGATCTTTTTCTTGTTCCGTATGATGAAAAATTTCGGTACTTGCTTTGTAAAGTAAAAAAACACCTCCAACCAATAAAATAATATTTTTACCACTAAAGGACAAACCAAATAGAGAAAATAATTCATTGTCTAACCTTAAAATCCAAGAAACAACTGTTAACAATCCAATTCGGATAATAGCAGCTAGTGCCAGTCCGATGATTCTAAGTTTGTCTCTTTTTTCTTCAGGAAGTTTGTCTGTTAATATAGATATAAAAATAATGTTGTCTATTCCTAAAACAACTTCTAAAAATACTAATGATAATAATGGGATAATAATCTCTTGTAACATGAATTGGTAGCCTTTTATTTTAGATAAAGATATTTAATTAATTATAGGATTCTCTATGATTTTCTTATGAAATTTAAAAACAAAATAAAAGACTTTAAACGATACTCTTTATGAGATAATTGATTGAATTTTTTATTTATTAATAAAAATACTATAATTATAGAGATATGTGTTTTGTGTAAATAAAAAGCACTAAAAAATAAATCTTTAGTGCTAAAAAACAATTAAAAACAACAACTTTAAAAATTATAGGCCATATCCTGTATTTTGTTTAAACAATGGTAGTTTGTTTATTTCTTCTTGTGGAATTGGTAAGTAATAATGGCGTTCAAACCAAGGTCTGTTAATCACTGTATACTCTTCATTTGTTACATTTCCAAGGACATCTTTTTTCCATTTTAAACCTTTAATATCAAAACCTAAATTAGCTGTGTTCATCCATCTTCTCTCGTCATAAAAGTTATGACCTTCAAAACAAAGCTCAATTCTTCTTTCACGTTTGATAGCTTCTAATAAATCTACTCCAGAAACAGTAATTTCTGGTAATAATGCTCTAGAGGCTACTTTATTAACATACTTTCTCGCATTTATTTCATCACTTAAGTGATAACTTGCTTCTGCATAATTTAAATATACTTCTGCTAAACGATATAAAATATAAGGTCTACCAGGTGTAGTTTCTGTTAAACCAACACTTTCATTTTGAAATTTTCTAATATTATATCCCGTTTTAGAAGAATGCAATACATTTCCTAATCCCTCTGGAGAATCTAAACCATGCGGGTTTGTTGCTGGGTCATCTGATAAGAAATATTGAACATCTCTTCCTCTAAATTGAGCACCGTTATAAAGAATGTTTGCATAATATCTCATTTCACGATTATCGTTAGGATTTAAAGGATCATAAGTTCCTGTAGATGTGTCTGTACCATCTTCCATATTAAACTCTAATGCAAAATTATGAGTTGGTGATGAAAGTGCCCATCCTCCATAACCACTTGGACTTTGAGTTTGGTCTGGCAATGAGTTAACATCTACTCCAAATCCATAAACTGTACTCCCAAAAGCACGACCAAATAAAATATCTTGATTTACAGAAAGAAATAAATTTTGATATTCTTTAGCATCCGCAACAGAAATTAAATCCCTATCTGCTACAGCATCAATAATATCTTTTGCTGCATCTGCTGCATCTTCCCATTTACTTGCTTTTGTATAATCATACAATGGTCCATTTGGTACTGTAGATGAATCATGCAAATTACTAGCTGCATATAATAGTAAACGAGATTTTACTGCCATTGCAGATAAACTAGTAGCTCTACCAAATTCGTCACTTGGTCTAGTTTCTGGCAATACTGCTATTACTTGATCTAATTCTGAAACAATAAAGTCTACACACTCTTCATATGAGTTACGGGCTAAATCATAAGAATCATCTAAACCACCTGCTTTTTCAATAATAGGTACTCCTCCCCAAAGATTAATTAACTTAAAGTAGATATTAGCTCTCAAAAATCTCATTTCGGCAACTAAAATAGCTACACCACTTGGATCTTGAGACATAGCTTCACTACTTTCTACTTTTTCTATAAAATCGTTTGCTTCTCTAATGTAAGACCAGTAGTTTTCCCACTTTAGTCTAAAATCACCAACGTTTGTTGGGGTCCATCCCGCTCTTAATCTTAATCTATCTTGATCCTTAAAATTAAACTTAGCCTCATAAGAACCACTTTCTAAATTGTACCTTCTAGACCACCAAATACTATTGTTATATCCCCAAGTCTCCGTACTATTGTAGGTCTTAAACAGTAAGTTTTCTACCAAAGCTGGATCAGAAAGTATTACTGTTGCATCAGTCCTGTTTGTGGGTAACGTGTCTAACGAATCTTCACAACTAGTTAGACTTAGTGTTGAAACTAAAATCCCCAAACATATATGTTTATATTTTTTTATATTTTTCATTTTATCTCTTTTTAAAAGTTAACATTTACTCCAACAGTGTACGTTTTTAAAGATGGATACGTTGCATCTCTAAAATTGTTAAAGCTAGTAGCTTCTGGATCCAATCCTAAGTCATAAATGTCAGAGAACATTGTAAATAGGTTAAATCCTCTTGCAAAAACTCTGATGTTTCCAAATTTTAATTTTTCTTTTTTAAAAGTATAGGCAACCTCAACTTCTTTTAATCTTAGAAAAGAAGCATCTTTTAAGTAAATATCAGCACCTTCAAAGTTTGCCGAATCTCCACTTTGATTTCCGCTAAAAGGGTCTGCTTGACCAAAAGCCCTAGGAAAACTAGCATTTCTATTTTCAGGTGTCCATCTATTATTAAATACAAAATCTGGTTTAGCACCTACTTGATCAAAGAATACTAATGTTTTAGCACCAGCTTGTCCCTGTAGTAAAAAGTTAAATTCAAAATTCTTGTACTCTATACCTCCAAAAACTCCATATTGTGCGTTTGGAATATTGGTTTCATCGACTCTTACTCTATCGTCTCCTGAAATTTCACCATCACCATTTGTATCTACATAAATTGGTTCTCCTTCAACAGTATTAGGTAGTTTTACAGCAGTAGCATCTACCTGTGCTTGATCTTTGAAAATTCCATTTGTAGGATAAACTAAGAATGAATTAATTGGTTTACCTTCTTGTTTTTGGTAAGACAAGACTCCATCTGCTTCATTAATATCAACAACTTCGTTTTTAGCTAAAGAATAATTCATCCCTAGGTTATAACTAACTTCTCCAATTTTATCTGCCCATGACATTTCAAATTCGTAACCCCAACTTTTGGTTTTTGCAAGGTTTACATCTGGTTTTTGTGCATCAGAGATTCCTGAAATGGCAGGTAAGCCATCAGTATCTTGTCTTAAGATGTCAGATCTTTTTTGATAGAAATAGTTAATATCTGCATTAAATTTTCTATCGAACATAGTAAAGTTTAATCCTAAATTTTGCATATGTGCAGTTTCCCAGGTTACTTCTTGATTTGCTAACGTTTGTAACCCAAAGGCATTTACTAAACTACCTGAGTTACCAAACACATAATATCTAGGTAAAGCTGCATCTAAGTTTGTGTTTCCAGAAACATATCCTGTTGACCATTGAAATGCATCAATTCTATCATTACCCATTTTAGACCAAGAGGTTCTTAACTTTAATTGATTTAACCACGAAACATCTTCCAAAAAACTTTCTTTAGAGATATCCCAACCAAGTGCAAGACTAGGAAATGTTCCATATCTATTTCCTGTATAAAAATTACTAGAACCATCTCTACGCAAGGTTAAGTCTACGTAATATTTTTTATCATAATCATAAGATAAAGAACCAAAAAAATCTAATCTTTTAAATTCTGTAGACTCACTAGATGTTAACTGTTGTTCTTGATCTCCAAAAGTTAACTCTGTAGATGTTGCTGTTGGGAAAGCACCTGATCTTTGTGCCCAATAAGATCTTGTTTCTGAGGTTAAATTTTCTATACCAACAAATCCACTAAAATTGTGGTTTTTTACTGATTTAGCATAATGCATTGTTGCATTTAATAAAAGTTCATCGTATTTCCAAAATGTATTTCTTAGAATTCTTTGTTGACCTCTTTGAGAAAAACCAGTTTGAGGAATATAATCAGCTCCTTGTAAAGTATAATAGGTCCAAGGTGTGTACCATGACTTTTCATCGTTATTCATTTTTCTAATTCCTGCAAAACCTTTTACACTTAAACCTTCTGTAACTTTGTCTAGGTTTAAATCAAAAGAAAATTTTCCTCTTAAATCTGTATCTTTTCTGTTTACAGAACCGGATTGGTTACTTGACATAATTGCTGGATTTGCTCCGTTCTCTCCTCCAAAAGCTGGTAATCCATTTGGATAGATTCCTACTTGAGTAGGGAAGTTTGTATAGATATGTTTGTAAATAAATCCAGCATCTATACCTGGTTGTTTTCTATCTCCAAATCTTCCTAATAAATCTACCCCAATTTTTAAATTATCAAATACATTAATATCAATGTTTGATCTAATTTGTTTTTGTTTAAAACCTAAATCTCCAGATTTATACAATCCTTTTTGATCAAAGATATCACCACTAACAAAATATCTAGTTTTTTCATCACCACCAGAAATACTTAAACTAGTACGAGACTCTGGAGAACTATTTGCCAAGGTTAAATCTGCCCAATTTGTGTTTGGAAAATTTATTGGATCATTTCCAGTTTTGTATGCTTCAATTTGTTCTGTAGTATATGGTAAAGCTGCACCATTTCTTTCTGCAATTTCATTTTCATAAATAGTAAACTGTTCAGATGACATTAAACTTGGAGTTCTAGAAAAAGAAGAAGAGCTATAGGATGTAGTAAAATTAATTTTAGGATCTCCTGATTTACCTCTTTTGGTTGTTATTAAAATTACTCCGTTGGCAGCTCTTGACCCATAAATGGCAGCAGCACCATCTTTTAATATTGTTAAAGAGGCTATGTCTTGTGGTGATAAATGAGAAAATGAACCGGCTTGCATTCCATCTATTAAAATTAAAGGAGAGTTGTTACCTGTGGTAGACATACCTCTAATTAAAATGGTCGTTGTATCATCATTTGTATTTCCTCCGTTTCCATTACCAGCTCCAGGATACCCTCCACGATCACTAATAATTAAACCAGAAGCACGACCTGCTAAAGATTTAGCAATATCTTTACTAGAAGATTTTTCTATAACATCATCAGCAATGGTAGATACAGATCCTGTTAAATCTCCTCTTTTTCTTGTGGTATAACCTAATAAAACAACTTCATCAAGACTTGATACATCACTTTCAAGAATTACATCTATATTAGTTTGGTTTCCTACAAGTATTTCTTGTGTTTTGTATCCTAAATAAGAAATTACTAAAATCGTTTTTGAAGGGCTGTCTATTTCCATTTTAAAGTTTCCATCAAAGTCGCTAACAGTTCCTTTTGGAATTCCTTTGACAACAATATTTACACCAAATAAAGGTCCATCCTTATCAGAAATTGTTCCTGTAATTGTTGTTTTTTGCTGTGCATAAATTGCGTTTGTTTCTATTTTGTTTGTATTTGTAGCGTTTATGTGTAAGAAAGAAAATGTGAAAAGACAAAAGAAAATTTTGAGTTTACTGTTAGTACTTAATATATCAAGGGTCTTATTCCTTTTGATAAAATAATTTTTCATAGGTGTATAATTCAGTAGTTAAAAGTTTAGTTTAAAAAAAGCAAAAGAGGTTTACTCATTATTTTGTGTTTTTATTGTTTATAAATTTAATTATGTCTTTTATTTGTGTCATATTATTAGTTTTTTATGTGTTTTATTGTTAATTATATAATTTCAAAACTAGTTTATATATTTGTTTAAAACCAATACATAATTAACATATGCATACTTAAAATTGTCTATTTATGTTTTTTAGTAAATGATGATGATTTTTTTTGATATAAAAAGACTTGAATTGTTAATTTTGTGGTTTGGATGTTATGTTCGCTATTGTTTCATAATATATAAGCAAACAAAAAAGGATTCCTTTTGTATATAGCACAAGAGGAATCCTTTTTAAAAAGGGTAATAAAAACAAAAAACCTTTGCTAAAGCAAAGGTTTTATATAAGCAAGATGTTATTTTTAAATTATTTTACTTTTTCGACGATGGCCTTAAAAGCTTCTGGGTTGTTCATAGCCAAATCAGCTAAAACCTTACGGTTTAGTTCGATGTTGTTAGCTTTAACTTTCCCCATAAACTGCGAATAAGACAATCCATGATTACGTGCACCCGCGTTGATACGAGTAATCCATAATCCACGGAAACTTCTTTTCTTGTTTTTTCTATCGCGGTAAGAGTAGCACATAGCTTTCTCTACTGCATTTTTTGCTACCGTGTAAACGTTTTTACGTCTTCCAAAATAACCTTTAGCTTGCTTCAAGATTTTTTTTCTTCTATTTCTTGAAGCTACTGAATTTACTGATCTAGGCATAATTTCAATGTGTTTTGTAGTAAGGCCATTTTCAATTTTCAATTAGCAATTAATAATTGCATTATTGTCCGTTGTTAATTGTTTTTTGCCCACTCCATGGTTAATAATTAATATTCCCGTTAAGCTTAAATTACTTTAAGTTTAATTGATTTTTGATGTTTGCTTCATCACTTTTGTGAACCAACCCGTCATGAGTTAATTTCAATTTACGCTTTTTAGACTTCTTTGTTAAGATGTGACTTTTAAAAGCGTGCTTTCTCTTTAATTTCCCAGTACCAGTAACTTTAAAACGTTTCTTAGCACTAGATTTTGTTTTTAATTTAGGCATCTCTATAAGTGTTTATTCTTGCTTATTTTATTGTAAATCAGTAAAAAAATACTGTTTTTATTTCTTCACCTTTGGAGCTATAAACATAATCATACGTTTACCTTCCAGTTTAGGCATTTGTTCTACTTTACCATATTCTTCTAGTTCTTGTGCTAATTTTAATAATAAAATTTGCCCTTGATCTTTAAATATGATAGAACGTCCTTTAAAGAAAACATAAGCTTTTAATTTTGCTCCATCTTGCAAAAATTTTACAGCATGTTTCTTTTTAAACTCATAATCGTGTTCATCTGTTTGAGGTCCAAAACGAATTTCTTTTACGGTTACCTTTGTAGCTTTCGCTTTGATAACTTTATCACGTTTCTTTTGCTCGTACAAAAACTTTTTGTAATCGATGATTTTACAAACAGGAGGAACTGCTTTGGGAGAAATTTCTACCAAATCTAATTCTTGTTCACGAGCTATCTGTTTCGCTTTGGATATTGGATACACACCAACTTCGATGTTTTCTCCTACCAAACGTACTTCGTCCACAAAACGAATTTCATCGTTAATTCTGTGTGGGTTCTCTTTAATTACTCTTGCGGGTCCTCTGGACCTTCTTCTTTTAATTGCTATGGCTATCTATATTTTGCTCTTATGTTCTCACATAAGAAGATTAAACTCTATTTGAATTGTACTAATGTTTTGTTTACTTCTTCTGTAACTAAATTGATAAAGTCAGCTGATGAAAAAGTTCCTAAGTCACCTTCTCCATGTTTTCTAACAGAAACACTTTCCTCGTTTTCTTCTTTTTCACCGACAATAATCATGTAAGGTATTTTGCTTACTTCAGCATCTCTAATCTTTCTACCTGTCTTTTCACTTCTATCGTCTATGAGCGTGCGAATTTCGGAATTTTCTAGCAATTCTGAAACTTTTTCTGCATATTTCTGATATTTCTCACTGATTGGTAGGATAATAACTTGCTCAGGCATTAACCAAAGAGGAAAATTACCTCCTGTATGCTCTAATAATATAGCAATAAAACGTTCCATAGATCCAAAAGGAGCACGATGAATCATTACAGGTCTATGGTCTGCATTGTCAGAACCTTTGTAAGTTAAGTCAAATCTTTCAGGTAAATTGTAATCTACTTGAATAGTTCCTAACTGCCAACTTCTACCCAAAGCATCTTTAACCATAAAGTCTAATTTAGGTCCGTAGAAAGCTGCTTCTCCAGTTTCTACTACATAATTTAAACCTTTTTCTTTAGCGGCATTTAAGATTGCAGTTTCTGCTTTTTTCCAATTTTCATCAGAACCAATATATTTTTCTGGATTTTCAGAATCTCTTAAGGATACTTGTGCTGTAAAATCTTCAAAACCTAAAGCTGTAAAAACATACAACACCAAATCAATAACATCTTTAAACTCTTGATCTAATTGATCTGGAGTACAGAAAATATGTGCATCATCTTGTGTAAAACAACGTACACGTGTCATTCCGTGTAATTCACCACTTTGCTCGTATCTATAAACAGTACCAAATTCAGCATAACGCTTAGGTAATTCTTTATAAGAATAAGGTTTAAAGTTAAAAACTTCACAGTGATGAGGACAGTTCATTGGTTTTAACAAGAACTCTTCATCCATTTTTGGGGTTTTGATAGGTTGAAAACTATCTTCTCCATATTTTTCATAGTGACCAGAAGTCACATATAATTCTTTTTGACCGATATGCGGAGTCATCACCATTTCGTAACCGGCCTTCTTTTGAGCTTTCTTTAAAAAGTCTTCTAATCGAGATCTTAAAGCGGCTCCTTTAGGCAACCATAAAGGCAATCCTTGTCCTACTTTTTGAGAAAAAGTAAACAATTCTAATTCCTTACCTAATTTACGATGGTCACGTTGTTTTGCTAATTCTAATAATTCTAAGTATTCAGTCAACAACTTGGCTTTAGGGAAAGAGATTCCATAAATACGAGTCAACTGAGGATTTTTTTCATCACCTCTCCAATAAGCACCCGCAGCGCTCATTACTTTTACTGCTTTTAAAATTCCAGTGTTAGGAATATGTCCTCCACGACATAAATCGGTAAAATCATCATGATCGCAGAAAGTAATTTCTCCATCTGTTAAGTTTTCAATCAACTCAACTTTAAAAGGATTTCCTTCTTCTTTATACTTGGCCAAAGCATCTGCTTTAGAAACTTCACGTAAAGTAAATTCGTGTTTTCCTCTAGCCAATTCTAAAAACTTTTTCTCAATATTAGGAAAGTCATTTTCAGAAACTTTGTGTTCACCAAAATCAATATCATAGTAAAAACCGTTTTCAATGGCAGGACCAATGGTTAGTTTTACACCAGGGTACAATTGTTGAATAGCTTGTGCTAATACGTGTGCAGAAGAGTGCCAAAAAGCTTTTTTTCCTTCTGGCTGATCAAATGTAAATAAGGTTAAGTTACCGTCGGTGGTTAATGGGGTTTTGGTTTCAACGGTATTTCCATTGAAACTTGCAGAAATTACATTTCTAGCTAAACCATGGCTAATACTCATAGCCACATCCATTGGCGTACTATTTTGTTCGTACGCTCTTACACTCCCATCGGGTAAAGTAATATTAATCATTATTGATATTTTTTTGCTGAGCAAAGATAGGGTATTAATTGTAAGATAAAAACATTCAAAATTAAAGTTTTAATGCCTTTTTACTTTGGTTCAATTGTTTAAAACAGCCTTGTTTTACAGAGTATTAAAATTGTATGTGATTCTTTGACTTTTAAATTTTTAAATCTTTGAATAAAAAGTTACTTTTGCGCATGCAACAAAAAGTACTTATTCTAGATTTCGGATCTCAAGTTACGCAGCTGATAGCTCGTCGAGTGAGAGAATTGAACATTTATTGTGAAATTCACCCATACAACAGCGAAAAATACAATTTTGCTGATTACAAAGCAGTTATTTTATCAGGTTCTCCACACTCAGTTAGAGGGGTGAATGCACCTAAAATTGACTTATCAGAAGTAAAAGGTAAAAAACCATTATTAGGGATCTGTTATGGAGCTCAATACTTAGCGCACTTTTATGGTGGAGAAGTAGGAGCATCCAATACAAGAGAATATGGTAGAGCTAACTTATCTTTCTTAGATCATACGAACCCTTTATTTGATGATATCAAAGAAGGAAGTCAAGTTTGGATGAGTCATTCTGATACTATTTTAAGATTACCGGCCAATTACGAATGTATTGCAAGCACACCAGATGTGAAAAATGCTGCATATCATGTAAAAGGTGAAGACACCTATGCAATTCAATTCCACCCAGAAGTATATCACTCTACAGACGGAACTAAGTTGTTAGAAAACTTTTTAGTAAAAATTGCAGGAGTTGCTCAAGAATGGACACCTAATAATTTTGTGGAAACTACGGTTCAAGAAATTAAGGACAAAGTAGGAAATGATAAAGTCGTTTTAGGATTGTCTGGTGGAGTAGATTCTACCGTAGCAGCAGTATTATTAAACAAAGCCATTGGAGAAAACCTGTATTGTATATTTGTAAACAATGGGTTGTTACGTAAAAACGAATTTGAAGGTGTGTTAAAGCAGTACGAAGGTATGGGCTTAAACGTAAAAGGAGTAGATGCTACCGATAGGTTTATGAAGGCTTTGGCTGGATTGTCTGATCCTGAATTAAAGCGTAAAGCTATTGGAAATGCTTTTATTGAAGTTTTTGATGCGGAAGCTCATTTAATAGAAGATGTAAAATGGTTGGCACAAGGAACTATTTATCCTGATGTTATTGAGTCTGTTTCTGCTGATGGAGGACCCTCAGCAACGATTAAATCTCATCACAACGTAGGAGGTTTGCCAGATTTTATGAAATTAAAGATTGTAGAACCTTTACGTATGATTTTTAAAGATGAAGTTCGTAGAGCAGGAAAATCTATGGGAATTGATCCTGAATTGTTAGGACGTCATCCTTTTCCAGGACCAGGATTGGCTATTCGTATTTTAGGAGATATTACAGCAGAAAAAGTAGCGATGTTACAAGAAGTAGATGCTATTTTTATCAACGGATTAAAAGAGCATGGATTGTACGATTCAGTTTGGCAAGCCGGAGCTATCTTATTGCCAGTACAATCTGTAGGAGTGATGGGAGATGAGCGTACGTATGAAAAAGCAGTTGCTTTACGTGCCGTTGAATCTACCGATGGTATGACCGCAGATTGGGTAGATTTGCCTTATAAATTTTTACAAGAAATTTCTAATAAAATTATAAATGGAGTGAAAGGAGTAAATAGAGTTGTTTACGATATTAGCTCTAAGCCACCCGCAACTATTGAGTGGGAATAAACATAATTTAAAGCCAAACTAGAACTCTTTAGTTTGGCTTTTTTTAAACTTAAAGAGTGCAATTATCAAAAGTTGGTTTTACCAATAAACAGCTACCTATATTTGGTATAATATATGTAATATTGCCATTCGTAAACACGTTAAAAATATGAGGATATTTAAAATATATAGTTTTTTAATTTTTTTAATAACGGCTTCTTTGTCAGCACAAGAGTTTAAAAACTACAAAACTCAAAAAGGTGAAACATTAAAGGCGATTGCAGATAAATTTGAAGTCAATTATAGAACACTATTAAGTTTAAATCCCGGGATTTCCAGAAGACCACAAGAAAATACAGAGATTAAAATTCCTGCGGATCGTTTTGTGAGAGTCAATCATCCTATAGATTTTAGACCAGATAACAAAGAAGATTTAACAACAGTTGCTAAAGATTCTGTAAAAATACACGTAGTTCAGCCTAAAGAAACGTTGTATAGTTTGTCTAAATCTTACGATGTTTCTATGGCAACATTGATAAAATACAACAGTGTTTTGTCTCAAGAAGGATTAAAGATAGGACAAGAGTTAAGAGTACCTATCAAAAAAACAACTCCTGTTAAAGAAACGGTAGTTTCTTTGAAAAAACACAAAGTTGTTGCTCAAGAGACACTTTACGGTTTGTCTAAAATGTATGGTGTTGGTATAGAAGAATTAAAAAAGGCAAATCCACAAATAGAAAAAGAAGGTCTAAAATTAGGAGCTGTAATAGAGATTCCAAATACAAGAGTTGAGTCAGTGCTACAGAAAGATACATTGAACAAGAGTACTTATGTAATTTCTGAAGGAGAAACGTTGTATAGCATTGCTCAAAAACACGGAGTCAGCATAACGGAATTGTTAAATGCAAATCAATCGGTTGTGATTGATAGTTTAAAAGTAGGAAGTCTTTTAAGATTGCCTTTAAGTAATGATGAAGTAACCATCAAAGGAAGTTCAATCCATCCCATATATAAGAACGAGCCTATAAAATATACTTACAGACCATATACAGATACATTGAGCTCCATTTTAGGGACTTATGAAATTAGCGAAGACTCGCTAAGATCTATCAACCCCTCTATAGATTCCATTTTAAATTACGGAGGAGATTTGTTGTTGGGGTTCAAAAAAACACCTTTCTTGTTTTACGATTATCAAAAGTTTGAAGATTCTATCGTTACAGACAGATTGCTTTCTGTGGTGTTGATGTTACCTTTTGAATTTACAAAAAACGATACTTTGTCTGAAAAAGTCTTGTTTTCTAGAGAAAATGGATTGCCAAATATTGTTTCAGATTTTTATTTAGGTGCAGAAATGGCGATTGATTCTCTGAAAAAACAAGGTGTAAAAATCAATTTAGAAGTAGTAGATACAGAAAATTCTGTAGATGTAATTGACAGTCATTTGGAAAAGATAAAGAAATTAGAACCTAATTTGATTATTGGACCTTTGTATAGCGGAAACGCAATGTATGTAGCCACTCATTTTCCAAAGACACCCGTTTATTACCCAGTGTATTCTAGCAAACAGTCTAAGTTTTTAAATTCTAATCTGATGAAAACATCAACAGATAAAGATGTTTTTGAAAGAGAAATTACCAAGTACATTCAAGAAAATAGAAAAGAAGAACATTTGGTAATTGTAGGTAAACAAGAGAATATTAGTAAATTAAACGCATTGAAAGCTAAATTCTCTAGAAGAGATAGTCTAGGTGTACTTATAGAAGATGATGTTTCTGTGGTTACTTTGTCACGTGGATATTTTACCAAACAAGATTTTGAACCTAAGATAAAAGCAAATAAGAGCAATTGGGTGTTGATTGCAGAAAATAACAACGTTATTACAAATGATGTTTTTAGTATTGTTAGAGGAATTTCTCGAAACAAAGATTTAAATGCAGCTTTTAGAGTTTTGTCTTTTGAAAAATTGGACTTTGTTCAAAACTTATCTTATGATAAATTAGCAACCTACAAGTACACTTATGCAACAGATGAAGTGGAATACGATGAGTTTTTAGGCAATGCTTTTAATGATGCTTATTTTAAGAAAAACAATGTGTATCCTGGGAATTATGCCATAAGAGGTTTTGGAGTAACCTACGATGCTATTTTACGTGCTTTGGGTGAAGGTGTGAAAAAATATGGGGCTACCCAAAGAGGAAAACAAGCTTTTTATTACAAGAAAAATGATTTTCCAATCAATGGAAATCAAGCAGTTTTTGTAAACTATATAGAAAATACAGAAGAGGAAGGGTTAAAAATTGTCCGTTTAAGATAATTTATCAGCAATTTCTTGAATTGAAATATCAAAAGGAGTATAGGTGAAATCTATACTCCTTTTGATATTATTTCCACTATAATTCGTTTGGTTGTGTGCAGATCTTGAGCTGTATTTGTTTAAAAGATTGTCGATTTTATAAAACGATAAAAAAGAAAGAAAACTATTAATTCTCCACAGAATTTCTGTCAAACCTTTTGGTGCGTAAAATCGAGGAGGAGAAACTTGTAACTTTTCTGCAATCAAATCAAAAAGATTTTTAAAAGAAATGTTTTGTGTAACCAAGACAAAACGTTGATTCTGAATTGTACTTTCCATCAATTGAATCATCGCTTTGGTCACATCGTTTACAGCTACAACTCCAGTAACTCCTTTGGTGTAAAAAGGGAATTTATTTTTTATTTGAACAAATAATTTACTAGTATTTGCGTGCCACATTCCAAATCCAAAAATTACTCCAGGATTGACAATTACAACTGGTAATCCCTCTTGTGCACCTCTCCAAATTTCCATTTCAGCACCAAATTTAGAAATGCTATAATCGCTGTGGTCTTCTTCAGGATTCCATTCGCAAGATTCATCAACTATTTTTATTCCTGGTTTTTTAGACAAGGTAGCTATGGAACTTACAAAACATAGTTTTTGTATTTGATTAGACAAACAGAGGTTGACAATATTGGCAGTACCTTCAATATTAACTTTCCTAAGTTGTACATCGTCTTTTGGGTTGAAGGAAACCATGGCTGCTGCGTGGTACACCAGTGTAATGTCTTGAAAAGCTATTTCTAGTGCAGGAATATCTGTAACATCCGCGTTTCTCCAAATAATTTTGTGGTAATGGGAGCAATCACCGTACAACTTAAAAATTTCTTTTGTGTGTTTTTGTGAGTCTTCATTTCTATAAGTAGCCACAATTTCATCATGTTGCTTGCATAATTTGTAAAGTAGATGTGCACCTACCAATCCTGTTCCTCCAGTAACTAATATCATGATGTGAAATTAATCAATTTTAGGAAATATTAATTGTTAATTTTGCTTTTCAAAGTTTTTCAAAATGAATAAAAACAAGCTAAGAAAAAAATACAGTCAGCTCAGAGATGATTTCAGTCTGGAAGTTGTTGAGAATAAAAGTATTCAAATAGCAAATCAACTGCTGAAATTGAATATATGGGACCAAACCTATTACCATTTGTTTTTAAGTATTCAGGACAAAAAAGAAGTAGATACAGAACAAATACTACACATTCTATTTGCCAAAAATAAAGAAGTTGTGGTTTCTAAGTCTAATTTTAAAACAAATGAGTTGTCTCATTTTTTATTAACAGACAACACCAAATTGGCTGTTAATTCGTACGGAATTCCTGAGCCTACCAACGGTTTATCTGTTCCAGAAGATATGATTGATGTTGTGTTTATTCCATTATTAGCATTTGATGATCAGGGAAATAGAGTTGGGTATGGAAAAGGTTTTTACGATGGGTTTTTAAGCAAATGCAAGCCAGAAACCCTAAAAGTAGGTTTGTCTTTTTTTGAAGCAGAAGAGAATATAGAAGATGTGATTTCAAGAGATGTAGCTCTTGATTATTGTGTAACCCCAAATAAAATATATGAATTTAAGAGCAAGTAATTTGATTAAGAACACAATTGTTTTTGTGAAAGAACAACTTAAAGATGCAGAAGGCGGACACGATTGGTTTCATATAGAACGAGTTTATAAAAATAGTCTATTGATTGCTAAAACGGAAGAGTGCAATTTAGAAGTGGTTAGTTTAGGGGCTTTATTGCATGATATTGCTGACTCTAAATTTCATGGCGGAGATGAAGAAGTGGGGCCAAACGTAGCAAGAACTTTTTTAAAATCTCAGCAAGTTGAGAAGGATGTTATAGAACATGTGGTGAAAATCATCGAAAATATTTCTTTCAAAGGTGGTCACGAGAATCAGAAATTTACTTCTAAAGAATTGGATATTGTACAAGATGCAGATCGTTTAGATGCCATTGGTGCTATAGGAATTGCAAGAGCTTTTAATTATGGAGGGTTTAAAAATAGAACCATGTACAATCCTGAAATAGCTCCAGATTTGAACATGACCAAAGAAGAGTATAAGAAAAGTACGGCACCTACCATCAATCATTTTTATGAAAAACTATTGTTGCTAAAAAACAGAATGAATACTGCTACTGGAGTCAACATAGCAGCGCAAAGACATGAGTTTATGGAGGTGTATTTAAAACAATTTTACGATGAGTGGAATGGATTGCTGTAAGAAGCTCTTGTTTATTTCGACAAAACCATCACTAGAGTACTAGAGTAATGGTCTCGAGTTTTTTCATAGCAATTTTCACCCCCTTTTATCAAATGAGTAAAAGGGGGTGTTTTTTTAGTGCTCGTTTAGCAACGTTTGTATATCGGCAGTTAGTAGTTCTATTTCTTTGGAATCGGTTCCATCGTAAAAGCCACGAATCCTTTTTTGAGTATCAATCAATATAAACTGCTCCGTGTGAATAAAATCTTGTGCTCCTCCATCTCCTTCGTCCAAAACAGCAAAATAATTTTTACGAGCCAAATTGTAAATTTCTTTTTTATCCCCAGTGGTGATGTGCCATTTTCCAGAAATAGCTCCATGAATTTCAGCATAAGTTTTTAAAACAGGAACGCTGTCCATTATAGGAGTTACGGAATGTGATATAAATTTTAGCTTAGGTTCATCTATAAAAATGTTTTGTAAAATCGCCATATTGTCAGTCATTATAGGACAAATAGATTCGCAACGAGCAAAGAAAAAATCAGCAACATAAATTTTATTTTCAAAATCTTTTGGAGTTACCGTGTTTCCGTCTTGATCTATCAATTTAAAATCACCAATAGTATGATTCTTAGACTTGTTTAAAAGGCTTTCATCAACCAATTTAGGATTGATATCTATAGGATTGTAAATTGGCAGAGATTTTGCTTTGTGGTTGAGGTGGTATAAGTAAGAAATGATAATTATGGATAGCACACCCATTGCAATAAAGGTGTATTTGGATTTGGAAAAGAAATTTTGACTCATAAGAATACTTTTAGCAAAGTTACAAAGCGTTTCAGAAACTTTAGCTAAAAAAAGTGGAACACATAATAAAATTGTACATTTGTGCGACTTAAAAAAGAATTAGAGATTACATGGAGAATTTAATTATTGCAGGGCAGTTTTTGTTAAGCCTTTCATTGTTGATAGTATTACACGAATTGGGACATTTTATTCCTGCAAAACTATTCAAGACAAGAGTTGAAAAATTCTATTTGTTTTTTGATTATAAATTTTCGCTAGTTAAGAAAAAAGTTGGTGAAACAGTTTACGGTATCGGTTGGATTCCATTAGGAGGGTACGTGAAAATTTCGGGTATGATTGACGAAAGCATGGATACCGAGCAAATGCAACAACCAGCACAGCCTTGGGAGTTTAGATCCAAACCAGCGTGGCAACGTTTGATCATTATGTTGGGAGGAGTAATTGTAAATTTTATTTTAGGATTATTCATATATATTATGGTCTTTTCTGTGTGGGGAGAAGAGTTGGTAGCACCCAAAGGAGTTAAGAATGGATTTGCCGTAAATGAACACTTTGAACAATATGGATTTAGAAAAGGAGATACTTTTTTAAGTATTGACGGAAAACCATTAGAAAATGCATTAAAAGTTAGCAAGTATCTGTTTTTAAGAGATGTAAAAATCATTGAGGTTTTACATGCTGATGGAACTACAGAGGTTGTAAATATTCCAGAAAATATAGGAAAAGAAATGTGGCAACTAAATATTTTAGAGCCTTTTTCTCCTTTATTTCCTGCAGTGATTGATTCCGTTTTTGCAGATATGCCAGCTTTAAAATCTGGTTTTTTAAAGAACGATAAAGTAGTTTCTGTAAATGGAATAGAAACTCCATACTGGTCAGATTTTACTTCTAAAATCAAACAAGCAGAAAACACAGCTTTAGAAGTTGTTGTCAATAGAAATGGAAGTTTGGTGAATTTGACCGTTGTTCCAGAAGAAGGAAAAATAGGAGTAATGCCTGTATTTGTACCAGAAGAAGTTGTAGATATAGAACACAAAACATATAGTTTTGGAGAAAGTATTTCTAGAGGTTCTACAGCCGCATATTGGACGTTAAAAGATTACATGGCTCAGTTTAAATATGTGTTTACTAAAAAAGGAGCGAGCAGTATGGGAGGATTCATTTCCATTGCTAAAATTTTCAAACCTGTTTGGGATTGGCAGATATTTTGGACAAACACAGCCTTTTTATCTATCATGCTAGGGTTTATGAACTTGTTACCAATTCCTGCATTGGACGGAGGACACGTTGTGTTTACCTTGTATGAAATGATTACAGGAAGAAAACCTGGAGATAAATTTTTAGAATACGCACAAATTACGGGGTTTGTACTGTTATTATCATTGTTGGCTTTTGCAAACGGAAATGATTTGTACAAATTGGTGATGAGCTGGTTGTAATAGAAAATATATTTTTTGAATGGGAGGTGTTTTTATTTAGTAAGAACACCTCTTTTTTTGTGGATTAGTCATAAAAATTCTTATTTTTCAAATTAATTAAGTTGCTTTGTTTATGGTAGAATTAGCGGGTATTATCATTTTAGGAATTTTGGCTCAATGGTTTGCATGGAAATTAAAACTTCCAGCCATTTTACCATTGATATTGATTGGTCTGATTGTAGGGCCTATATCCACATTTATTACCAATGATGGAGAAAAATGGATTGAGCCAGTATGGAATGGAACTAGAGGGCTTTTTGCAGGAGAAAGTTTGTTCTTTTTTGTGTCTTTGGCCATCAGTATTATTCTTTTTGAGGGAGGTTTGACACTAAAGAAAAAAGAAATTTTTAATGTAGGTCCAGCAATTATCAAATTGATTACAATAGGTACGTTTGTTACTTTTTTTGGTGCAGGTATTGCTGTTCACTATTTATTAGGATTGAATTGGTCTATTTCATTTTTATTTTCATCCTTAATCATTGTTACAGGTCCTACCGTAATTACACCAATTCTAAGAAATATACGTTTAAAAAGAGATGTCTCAGCCATTTTAAAGTGGGAAGGAATTTTAATTGATCCTATTGGTGCTTTGGTAGCAGTTCTGGTGTTTGAATTTATCAGTATAGAAAATACAAGTGACTATACGCAAACAGCTTTGATAGAATTTGGAAAAATAGTACTGTTTGGTTCTACATTTGGATTTACGTTTGCTCACACATTCAATTTCATTCTAAAAAAACAAATGGTGCCCAAGTATTTGCTCAATGTTTTTACACTAGCATATGTCTTAGGTGTTTTTGTACTTTCCGATTCTTTTGCTCACGAATCAGGGTTGTTGTCTGTGGTGGTGATGGGGATGGTGCTGGGAAATATAGACATGCCACATCTAAAAGAAATATTAGATTTTAAAGAATCCTTAAGTGTTTTGTTGATTTCTATTTTATTCATTCTACTGTCGGCCAATATGAATGTAAAAGATTTTGATTTGATCAATAACTGGCAAACCTTGGCTCTTTTCGGAATCATTATTTTGGTGGTTCGTCCTTTGGGCGTTTTTTTAAGCACGAAGAATTCAGGTCTAAAATTTAGAGAAAAAGTATTTGTAAGTTGGGTGGGGCCAAGAGGAATTGTAGCAGCTGGTATTGCTTCGTTATTTGGGTTAAAGTTGGTTGCCACAGGAGAAGAAGGAGCGGAATATATTACTCCGTTGGTTTTTTTCATAGTGTTAGGAACTGTATTGTTAAATGCTACTACAGCAAGATTCGTAGCAAGATTGTTGGGTGTTTATATGCGTTCATCCAAAGGAATTTTAATTATAGGTGCATCTGAAGTTTCTAGGGTAATTGCTAAATATTTAGAAGAGAAAAATAGATATGTTGTTTTGATTGATAACAACGCAGATAAAATTGAATTGGCTCAACAAATGGGATTGAATGCAGATGTTGTTGATGTGTTTTCAGATGAAGTTATAGATAATATAGAGTTTAACGACATAGGCTATTTATTGGCACTTACTGGCAGTAAAAAGGTGAACAAACACGCTATAGAGAGTTTTAGCAAAAGAATAGATAGCTCTTCTGCTTTCCGATTTGTTTCTGAAACAGAATTGAGTAGTGGAGAAAGAGAGGATAGTAGCAACTTTTTGTCTTTGTATGATGATTTTATCAAGTTTAGCGAATTGATCCGTGAATACCCGCAAGTAAATGAAGTTAAAATTATATCTCAAGAAGATTTTATACACAAAAAGCAATTGTTAATAGAACAACCCAATACCATTCCTCTATTTGTAGCGGATGAAAAAGGAGAAATGTACGTAATAGCAGCCGCAAATCAAACCATTACGATAGGTAAAGATTTTAAACTGGTTTATATAGGAGAACCTTTAGCTAAAGAACAAGTAGTTGTTGAAAAATAATTTCAATAGGAGTAGATCATAGCAAAAATAATATTTGTATATTTGCACACTTAAAAATTAATAACGTAGGTCGTGAACCTACACAATTTTAAATTATGTCAGTAAAAATTAGATTACAAAGACACGGTAAAAAAGGAAAACCTTTTTACTTTGTAGTAGCAGCAGATGCACGTTCTAAAAGAGATGGTAAATTCTTAGAAAAATTAGGAACTTACAACCCAAACCACAATCCAGCAATCATTGAATTAGATGTTGATGCTTCTGTAAAATGGTTAGACAACGGAGCACAGCCTACAGATACTGCAAAAACTATTTTGTCTACTAAAGGTGTTTTGTTAAAAAAACACTTACAAGGTGGAGTTAAAAAAGGAGCTTTAACAGAAGAGCAAGCAGAAGCTAAGTTTACTGCATGGCTTACTGAAAAAGAAGCTGCAATTCAAGCTAAAAAAGACGGTTTAACTGCTGAACAAGCTGCTGCAAAAGCAAAAGTTTTAGATGCTGAAAAAGCTGTTAACGAAGCTCGTGTAAACGCTGCTAAAGAAGCAGAAGCTGCATTGATCGCTGAGGCTCAAGCTGCAGAAGCAGAAGCTAATGCAACAGAAGAAACTACAGAAGAAGCTGCTGAGTAATTTTTAAAACTACGATTTATTATGCGTAAAGAAGAATGTTTTTATTTAGGCAAAATCGTAAGAAAACACAGTTTTAAGGGCGAAGTGGTTATCAAATTAGATACCGATGAACCCGAATTGTATCAAGATATGGAATCTGTCTTTGTCGAACACGGCAAAGATTTGATTCCATTTTTTATTGAAGAAAGTTTGCTTCAAAAAGGAAATCAGCTAAGGGTTCGTTTTGAAACTGTGGATACTGAACAAGATGCGGATGCTATTATGAATTCTGGAATTTATTTGCCTCTTGCTTTTTTACCCAAATTGACTGGAAATAAGTTCTACTTTCATGAAGTAATCAATTTTACAGCCGTTGATGTCAACTATGGAGAGTTTGGAGTGATCAAAGGAATCAATGATTCTACCGCACAAGCTTTGTTTGAAATAGATAACAATGGGGTAGAGATTTTAATACCCATGATTGATGAGTTTATCAAAGAAATTGATCGTAAAGGAAAACGTGTTGTCTTAAAAACACCTCCAGGATTGATAGAGATGTATCTGTCTTAATTTCTCTTTTTTTTCAGAAACATTTGTACTTTTATTGTAATAAGTTTTCTTAATGTTTCAATTCAAACAATTTTCTATAGTTCAAGAAAAGTCTGCCATGAAAGTGGGAACGGACGGTGTTCTTTTGGGGGCTTGGGTACCTGTACATGAAAAAAAGAACATTCTAGATGTAGGAACAGGCACAGGATTGATTGCTTTGATGTTGGCACAAAGAAATTTAGAAGCAAACATAGATGCGATTGAAATTGACGATGCAGCGAGTTTAGAAGCAACTTTTAATTTTAACAAATCTCCATGGTCAGAAAGATTAAAGTTAACAAAGGCCTCTTTTCTAGATACAACTATTTCTCAGAAATACGATTTAATCGTTTCCAATCCACCCTATTTTACAGATTCTTTTAAAGAACAAGCCTCACAAAGAACTTTGGCAAGACATGTAGGGGCACTGACTTTTGAGGTTTTGTTAGAGCGTAGTTTTGAATTTCTTACAAATCAAGGAATGTGTGCTTTTATCATTCCATACAAAGAAGAGTCTACATTTGTAGCTTTGGCTGAAGCTATTGGTTTTTATCTAAAAAAAAGAACTCGAGTAAAAGGACGTGAGGGAATTCCTTATAAAAGATCTTTATTGTACTTGTCTAAAGAAAAATGCAACTGTGAAAAAGATGAGTTGATTGTGGAAATAGATAGACATGTGTATACGCAAGATTATATAAATTTAACTCAACCTTTTTATTTAAAAATGTGATTTATGAAAAAATATTTAATAATAGCTTCTTTTAGTGGAGCACTTTCTGTAGGTTTAGGAGCTTTTGGTGCTCATGGACTTAAAAAAGTATTGTCAGAAACAGCATTGCAAAGTTTTGAGACGGGGGTTAGGTATCAAATTATTCATAGTTTGTTACTGTTGTTGGTTGTTTTACTACCTGTTTTATCATCTTCTCAAAAAACCAAAATAGCCAATGTATTGACGGTTGGAATTGTATTCTTTTCAGGATCTATTTATGCATTGTCTTTAGGGTTGGTACCGTCTAAATATATTTGGTTTGTAACTCCTTTAGGAGGATTGTTGCTGTTGACATCTTGGTTGATGATAGGATTGTATGCTATAAAACAAAAAACGACTTTATCGGAATAAAGTCGTTTTTTATCAATTAATGTGTGTTCTTACTCTAATTCTTTTATGTTTTTAAGACCTGGATCGTGTAGTTCTGAGGGGGTATTTAATGAATCTAGGGCTTTTTCTGCTTCCTTTATTTCTTCTAGCTGATACTCTATGTTTTCTTTCACAAGTTTTAAAATTTCTTCATGCTGACTAATATTGGCACTGTAATATTTCAAACTATTGTCAAAAGTTATAGAATCTGTATGGTGATTTTGGTAAATAAAAGTCAAATAATTTACATTTCTATCTCCGTTAATGTTTCTTGTATTCCTTGCAATTTTTGCAATATATGTGTCCACCAAAATAGAAACCATTTGTTCTTTTGGTAAAAGGTTTTTAGGTTTTTTTAGAATGGTATTACTGTTGCAACTCAATAACGTGAAACAGAAAATGGCGATATAGCTTAAATGTTTCATCTAATTTTATCTGTTAAATGTAATGCGTTTTCCTTTTGCTTCTTCGTTAAATTCACCGTTGTCATACATTAAGTTTCCATTGACAAAAGTATGTGTAATCGTGTTGTTAAACGTTTTTCCTTCAAACGGACTCCATCCACATTTGTAAAGAATATTGTCTTTGGTTACAGTCCATTTTTTGTTAGGTTCTACCAAAACCAAATCAGCATAAAATCCTTCTTTTACATAACCACGTTTTTCAATGTCGAATAAAATTGCTGGGTTGTGACACATTTTTTCTACCACTTTCTCGATGGTTATTTTTCCTTCGTCTACAAAGTTCAACATAGCAGGAAGTGCGTGTTGTACTAAAGGACCTCCGCTTGGAGCTTTGGTGTATCCTTGTTGTTTTTCTTCTAATGTATGAGGAGCGTGGTCGGTTGCAATAACGTCTATTCTGTCATCTAACAAAGCTTTCCACAATGCACCTTGATCATTTTTAGTTTTTACAGCTGGGTTCCATTTTATAAATGTTCCTTTTTTAGCGTAATCATCACGGTTAAAAGACAAGTGATGTACACAAACTTCGGCAGTAATTTTTTTATCTTTTAAAGGGATGTCGTTGGTAAATAGATCAGTTTCTATAGCGGTAGATAAGTGAAATATGTGCAATCTAGCTCCTGTCTTTTTAGCCAATTCAATAGCTTTTGATGAAGATAAATAACAAGCTTCAGCACTTCTAATGTTTGGATGTTGGTCAATAGGAATGTTTTCTCCGTATTGTTCCAGTGCTTTTTTTAAGTTGTCTTTTATGGTTTGTTCGTCTTCACAATGTACAGAAATTACCATATCTGTAGAAGCAAATATTTTTTCTAAAACTTCTGGGTCATCTACCAACATATTTCCTGTAGAAGAGCCTAAAAACAATTTGATACCTGCTACTTTTTTAGGGTCTGTTTTTAACAATTCCTCTAAATTATCATTAGTACCTCCAAACATAAAAGAATAATTGGCATAAGAATCTTTAGAAGCTATGGTGAATTTTTCTTCTAACAGTTCTTGTGTAGTTGCTTGAGGAACTGTGTTTGGCATTTCTATAAAAGTAGTGATTCCACCAGCAATGGCCGCCTTACTTTCGCTTGCAATATTGGCTTTGTGTGTCAGCCCAGGTTCTCTAAAATGAACTTGATCGTCTATAGCACCGGGAATTAAAAATTTTCCTTTGGCATCAATAATGGTCGCACTTCTAGGAATTTTGATTTCTTTAGCAATAGTTTTGATGATATCATTTTCAATCAACAAGCTGCGTTTAAATATTTTTCCTTCATTAACTATATTCGCATTTTTAATAACAGTACATCCCATAATTTATTTTTTTGTCAATCCTTTTATTTTCATTTTAATCACTCCAAAAATGGCTTCATGTATAATGGAGCTGTCTAATTTTGAGGTTCCTTTTGCTCTATCGGTAAAGATAATAGATACTTCTTTGATAGTGAAATTTAGTAGCCAAGCTTTGAATTTCATTTCTATTTGAAAAGCATAACCAGTAAATCGAATGTTGTTTAAATCAATTGTTTCTAGCACTTTTCTGTGATAGCATATAAACCCAGCAGTGGTGTCATAAATTGGAATTCCAGTCACTATTTTTACGTATTTAGAAGCAAAGTAAGATAGTATCAGTCTTTTAAAATCCCAATTAATTACATTTATTTTATTGTTGATGTATCTTGATCCAATAGCCAAATCAGCTCCGTTTTTACAAGCGTTTATGAGTTTGAGTAAATCTTTAGGATTGTGAGAAAAATCTGCATCCATTTCTAAAACATATTCATACGCTCTCTGAAGAGCCCACAAAAAACCATGAATATAAGCTTTTCCTAATCCTCGTTCTTTTGTGCGTATTTCTAGATGTAAATTATCGTAACTATTTTGTAATTTTTTTACAGCTTCTATGGTTCCGTCTGTAGAATTGTCATCAACAATTAAAACATGAAAATTGGAGTCAACATTAAAAACAGCCTCTATAATGGCGTTTATATTCTCTATTTCATTAAGTGTAGGAACAATAATCAATGATTGACTCATACTAAGAATTTATTTTGCCAAATTTACGTTTTTTTATTCCTAATTTTGTAGCAAGTATTGTTCCATATTCACAAAAAATGAAAATTTCAGAAATGATAGACTTTTCATACTACAATAAAATTGGGTTTGTATTGTTGTTGCCTTTAGTTTTTGTTTTTTTAATGAGTAGAATAGACTTAAGAAAGACAAAAAGATTGTTTTTTGTTTTCTTTTCCAATAGCTATTTTTATGCATATCCGGTAGATACAACCCCCAACATTTCGTTATTTACTATTTTAAGGTTTGGATTTGCTTCTACCTTGTTAGGACTACTGATAATGCTACTTTTTTACGATAAAGACTACCTGTTTGCTTTTTTTTTTACGGCCTATTTTGAAAGTTTAGGAATGTCAGTATTGTATTTGTTGATAAAGTATTTTGTGGCTGAATTTGTGTATTTTGCCTCTAATAAAAAAAGTTATTATAAACAAATGTTAGTGTTGGAAACCAGTTATTTAACGTCTGTTTTAATGGCTAATTATTTTGTAATTAGCTATGCTTTTTTACACTTAAAAGAGTTGGATGTTGTCTTTAAAATAATGTATATTAGTCTTTTAATTACCTATTTTATGAGGTTGTCTGGAATGCTAATAAACAACAAAAACCTACTTTCAGGTAAATTGTTTTATATTATTTTGTATCTTTGCACACTAGAAATATTTCCGTTTATTTATTTGTTTAAACGTTATTTAGTGTAAGAAAAAGATGAAAGTAAAAACAATATTAGTTTCACAACCAGAACCGAAAACAGACCAACAATCCCCATTTACCATTTTATCAGAAAAGCAAAAAGTCAAAATTGACTTTAGGTCTTTTATACATGTGGAAGGTTTGTCCGTTAGAGAAGTTCGCAATCAAAAAATTGATTTGAGTAAATATTCTGCAATTATACTTACGAGTAGAAATGCAGTAGATCACTTTTTTAGAATTGCAGAGGAGATGAGATACAAAGTGCCAAATGAATTGAAGTATTTCTGCCAATCAGAAGCTGTTGCCTATTATTTGCAAAAATATGTGGTTTATAGAAAACGTAAAATTTATGTAGGAAAAAGAAGCTTTCCAGAATTGTGTGAAGTGATTAAAAAACACAAAACAGAAAAATTCTTATTACCATCATCAGATAAGTTGAAAGATTTAATTCCAGAATCATTAGATGCAATGGGTCTTCAATGGAAAAGATTAGACTTGTACAGAACTGTGACTAGTGATTTGTCTGATTTAAAAAATGTTTTTTATGATGTATTGGTTTTCTTTAGTCCTTCAGGAATTGATTCATTATTTAAGAATTTTCCAGAATTTGAACAAAACGATACCAGAATTGCAGTTTATGGAAACTCTACTGTAAAAGCAGCTACAGATGCTGGATTAAAAGTAGATATTGCTGCACCTTCTCCAGAAACACCATCAATGACGATGGCTTTGGAAAAGTATATAAAAGAAGTAAATAAAAAATAATTTTATTTTAAATATAACATAAAAGCCTATTTTTAAATAGGCTTTTTTTTATCTTAAAAAAGTATGTTTCAGATAGGTAAAACCATTGTTTCGGAAGAAGTTATTGAAAATGATTTTGTGTGTAACATTTCAGCTTGTAAAGGTGAATGTTGTGTTGCTGGTGATGCTGGAGCTCCAGTGTTAGATGAAGAAATTGAAAAGCTTAATAGTGTTTATCCTAAAATAAAACATTTGTTAAGGCCAGAAGGAGTAAAGGCGATAGAAGAACAGGGTACATATACTACATCTCCTTTTGGGGAGCATGAGACTACTTTGGTGAATGATAAAGAATGTGCTTTTGTAACGTCTGATGAAAAAGGAATTACTTCGTGCGGAATTGAACAAGCTTACAATAAAGGACTTGTGGATTGGAAAAAACCAATATCTTGTCATTTGTACCCAATCCGAGTTCAAGATTATACTGAATTTGCTGCGGTAAATTATAACAAATGGGATATTTGTGATGATGCCTGTACTTTGGGAAAAGAATTGCAAGTGCCTGTATATAAGTTTCTTAAAAATGCACTGATTTTAAAATTTGGAGAAAATTGGTATATGGAATTAGAAAAGGTGGCAGAAGAATGGAAAAAACAAAAAAAGACAGATTAAGACTTTCTTCTTTAAAAGAAGCAAAATAAAAAAGGCTCAAAATTAATTTTGAGCCTTTTTTATGGTGAAAAATATTTTGTTACCCTTCGCAACTAGTACATTCTTTTTTTTGTTTAAATTTTTGTGCAGCGTTCATACTGTGTTGATAATATAGAGACTTTACACCTAATTGCCATGCCGTCGTGTGGATTTTGTTCAAATCTTTCACAGGCATTTCTGGGTGTACCATAATATTAATAGACTGTCCTTGATCTATGTGATTTTGTCTATTCGCTGCTTGATAAATAATAGAAAGCTGATCTAATTCTGCATAGGTTTTAAACACTTCTTTTTCATGAAGAGTTAAAAATTCTAAGTGCTGCACTGAACCGTCACGGTCTCTAATACTTTTCCAAACATCTTTGGTGTTTTTACCTTTTGTTTCTAAAAGGTCTTCAAGATATTTATTTTTTATAGTTGTTTTAACTTTCGCAATATCTTTTACGTAACAATTAGACCAAATAGGCTCTATTCCTTGAGATACTTGTCCTAAGATAAAAGCCGAAGAGGTAGTGGGAGCAATGGCATTTAAAGTAGTGTTTCTACGACCATACCCTCTTAAAACTTCTGGTTCTCCATACAGTTTAGCCATTTCTTCAGAAGCCTTGTAAGATTTCTCTTTGATGAATTTAAATATTTCAGAATTGTAGTTGAACGCTTCTTGAGAATCAAAAGCTAGGTTTTTAGATTGCAAGAAAGAATGCCATCCTAAGACTCCTAAACCTAAAGCTCGGTTTTCTTTAGAGAAATTATATGCTTTTTCCATAAAGTGGAAAATTAATTGATCGTCTTTACTTTCAGAATCTCTATAGTTTTCTAATTTAGATATAAACTCTTCTAATACAGCATCTAAAAAGTAGACCATAGTTTCAACAGCATCGGTATCTTTCCATTGGTCGTAATGTAAAATATTTACAGAAGAAAGTACACATACAAAAGACCAATCATCATTGGTAGGGAGCATAATTTCTGAGCAAAGATTACTACCGTAAATAGTGTGTCCTTTGTCTTTGTAAACATCAACAGTATTGTTGTTGGCATTGTCTTTAAAGAAAACATAAGGATATCCTATTTCGCATCTTCTTTGTAAGACTTTAGCCCATACGGTTCTTTTTTGCTCATCACCATCAATCATTTCTTGCATCCAATCATTTCCAACACAAACTCCATGAGTCAACTCTTGAATAGGGTTCCCTTCGGTACCAATTTCTAAGAATTCCATAATATCAGCATGTTCTATGTCTAGATAAGGAGCAAAACGTCCTCTTCTTACAGACCCTTGGCTTACCACATCAACCATGGTTTCAAAAAGTTGCATCATATGTACGGCACCAGAAGATTTTCCGTTGTTGCTAATATCTGCTCCTCTAGGTCTTAGTTTTCCAAAATAACCAGAAGTTCCTCCTCCTAATTTAGACATCATTCCTGCTTCTGATTGAGCGTATAAAATATCTCCTATATCATCTGCTACATGAGAACCAAAACAACTAATAGGCAGTCCTCTTTTTTTTCCAAAATTAGACCAAACAGGAGAGGCTAAGGAGTAATAACCTTTAGACATGTAGTAGTAAAACTTGTCTGCAAATCCGTCTAATTTTAATATTTTTTCTGCGTGTTCTGCAATTTCTTTAATACGTTCTTCTGGACTCACACCTTCTAAAAGGTATCCTGCTCCTAAAAAATTTCTACTGTGTTCTGTTAACCATTTAAACTCAGTGTCTTTTTTTATGTTAACGTTGTTTTCTGTATTGATATCTATCATAGTATGTTTTTTAGGGAGCTTAAAATAAATCGTCTTTGGTGATGCTTCTAGTTCTTTTGCTGTAGTTGATGGATCGTTTTACAAAAAAATCACCGTGTTTTGTTCCAATAATTTCATCATCAAACCATTCTGTTTGACTTAGCAATGTTTCATCAATTTTAAATATAGGGCTGATGTTGATGCTTTCAAGAGATTTATTAAAACGGTTTTTAATAAATTCTTGAATAACATTTACAGGTAAAAAGTCTAATTCACCGTTTTCAAAAATCCAGTTGACAACACCAGTTTCTGCTTGGTAAGCTTCTGCACAGATCAATTGAATCATTTGTTCAAAATCCTTGGTAAACCAATCAGGGTTTTCTTCTTTGATGATTTTAAGTAAATCTATACCAAAATCGCCATGTATTTGTTCTTCTTTAGAAGTAGCTTCTACAGCGTTAGAAATTCCTTTTAACATGTTTTTGTGCTTGTTAAAAGCCATGATAATTAAGAACTGAGAAAATAAAGAAACGTGTTCTATAAATAAAGAAAATAATAAAATAGCCTCTGTGTATTCTTTGTTGTTATTGCTTTTAGAATTGACTAGAGATTTTTCTAAATAATGAATCCTTTTCATAATGCTAGGATTCTTTTTAAGGTTGTTAAATTCTTCGTTCAACCCTAAAATTTCTAATAAATGAGAATAGGCATCGTGGTGTCTTACCTCACTTTCTGCAAAAGTAGCTCCTACGGCACCAATTTCTGGTTTTGGCATTTTGTGATGCAAATCTCCCCAGAAATTTTTAACAGCAACTTCTATTTGAGAAATAGCCAACATGGTGTTTTTTATAGCACTTTTTTCAGGTGGAGTTAATCTAGATTTAAAATCTTGAATGTCACTAGTAAAGTTAAATTCTGTATGAATCCAATAAGAATGTCTAATAGCATCTACATATTCATTTAGTTCAGGATATTCATACGGTTTAAGGTTGACTCTCTTCTCAAATACATTTTTCTTACGTTTTCTTTTTTGTTCGTTTCTATATAAAATATAAGATTTGGCAACATTTAAAAACTCACTGTGCATTAATTCTGCCTCTACTATGTCTTGAATTTCTTCAACAGTTGGTGTATAGTACTTGGTTTCTAGTGAGCAAATATTTAATTTTTCTAAAACTTTAATAGCTATTGCGTTAGCTTCTTTAATAGAGCCTGTATTTACAGAGTTCATAGCGGCATATATGGCACTACTAATTTTAGAAATTTTAAAATCAGTAGTAGTATAATCTCTTTTTATGACTTTTGATATCATTACAGTGCGTTTTTTATTTCATATAAAATTATAGAATAAATAGGCTGAGATGGAGACGTGGTGTATTTAGTTATCGACAATGTTTAGAATGTCTCTAAATACTGATTTTGTTGAGCTTGAGAGAAAAACTAATTAGTTTTTAACATTTAGAAACAGCGAAAAAACTAATAAAAACAAAAAATAAAAGGCTGAAATCTCATTTTGAGATTCTCTTTTTAAGCTTGTTTTAATAGTATAGACATATGTTTAGAATTCCATTTTGTTAAGAACTTTAGAGCTTTGTGGAAAAGTATATCTTTCTTTTAAGACTATTTTTTACAATCTTTGCTAAAGTCATAAAAAAAGATAACTAACTCATACACAATATAAAATGTCCCAAATAGAACCGATTTTACAAGACGACCCTAATAGATTTGTAATTTTTCCTATACAACACCAAGATATTTGGGAATGGTATAAAAAACAAGAAGCAAGCATTTGGACAGCAGAAGAAATTGATTTACACCAAGATGTGGTAGATTGGGAAACTAAATTAAATGATGATGAACGTTATTTCATCAAACACATATTAGCATTCTTTGCTGCATCTGATGGAATTGTAAATGAAAATTTGGCCGAAAACTTTGTCAGTGAAGTTCAATATGCAGAAGCTAAATTTTTCTATGGTTTCCAAATTATGATGGAAAACATTCACTCAGAAGTATACTCTTTGTTGATTGATACTTATGTGAAAAATGAAGAAGAAAAGAACAAACTTTTTAAAGCAATTGAGTATTTTCCAGCGATTAAATTAAAAGCAGATTGGGCTTTAAAATGGATAGATTCAGAATCTTTTGCAGAAAGATTGATTGCTTTTGCAGCAGTAGAAGGAATTTTCTTTTCAGGAAGTTTCTGTGCTATATTCTGGATGAAAAAACGTGGTTTGTTACCAGGATTGACATTTTCAAATGAGTTGATTTCTCGTGATGAAGGTTTGCATTGTGATTTTGCAGTACACTTGCACAACAATCATATTATAAACAAAGTACCAAAAGAACGTATTGTAGAGATCATCACCAATGCTTTGGATATAGAAAAAGTATTTATTACTGAGTCTTTACCTGTTAGTTTGATTGGAATGAATGCTAAATTGATGAGTCAATATTTAGAGTTTGTAACAGATAGATTATTGGTAGAGTTTGGATGTGAGAAAGTATACGGATCTACCAATCCTTTTGATTTTATGGATATGATTTCTTTAGAAGGAAAAACAAATTTCTTTGAGAAAAGAGTATCTGATTATCAAAAAGCAGGTGTGAAATCTGGAGGTACAGGTGAGATTAGCTTTGATGCTGATTTCTAAAACAAACAGAATAAATTTATATTTTAACTTTTTTGCAGCATTGCTTTTGCAACGTTGTTAGATTGTTAGTCCCTATTAATTAACAAAAACTAAGCTTATGTACGTAATAAAAAGAAATGGACAAAAGGAGTCTGTAATGTTTGATAAGATAACGGCTAGAATTAGAAAAATCTGTTATGGGTTGAATCCTTTGGTAGATCCTGTAAAAGTAGCCATGAGAGTTATTGAAGGGTTGTATGATGGGGTTACCACTTCTGAATTGGACAATCTTGCAGCCGAAATTTCAGCAACATTGACTACTGCTCATCCAGATTACGCAAAATTAGCCGCTAGAATATCAGTTTCTAACCTACATAAGAATACAGAAAAATCTTTCTCTACAACTATGAAAGATTTGTACGAGTACGTAAACCCCCGTACAGGTTTAAAATCTCCTTTATTGTCTGATGAAGTGTTTAATGTGATTCAAGAAAACTCAGCTTTGTTAGATTCATCTATTGTATACGATAGAGATTTTAATTACGATTATTTTGGTTTTAAAACTTTAGAACGCTCTTATTTGTTGAAAATCAATGGTGAAATAGCAGAACGTCCACAACACATGTTGATGCGTGTAGCGGTAGGAATTCATTTAAATGATATTGAGGAAGCTATTGAAACGTATAATTTAATGAGTAAAAAGTTTTTTACGCATGCAACACCAACGTTATTTAATTCAGGAACACCAAAACCACAAATGTCTTCTTGTTTTTTATTGCAAATGCAAGACGATAGTATAGATGGTATTTACGATACATTAAAACAAACAGCTAAAATTTCTCAGTCTGCTGGGGGAATTGGTTTGTCTATTCACAACATTCGTGCTACAGGTTCTTACATTCGTGGTACTAACGGAACTTCTAACGGAATTATTCCAATGTTAAAAGTGTACAATGATACGGCTCGTTATGTAGATCAAGGAGGAGGAAAGCGTAAAGGTTCTTTTGCTATTTATATTGAACCTTGGCATGCCGATGTTTTTGAGTTTTTAGATTTAAGAAAAAATACAGGAGCAGAAGAAAAACGTGCTAGAGATTTGTTTTTGGCATTGTGGATTTCCGACTTGTTTATGAAACGTGTTGAGGAAAATTCTACATGGACATTGATGTGTCCTAATGAATGCCCAGGTTTGTATGATACTTACGGAGAAGAATTTGAAGCTTTGTACACCAAATACGAAACAGAAGGAAAAGGACGTAAGACCATTAAAGCTCGTGAGTTGTGGGAAAAAGTACTAGAAGCTCAGATTGAGACAGGAAACCCATACATGTTGTACAAAGATGCTGCAAACCGCAAATCAAATCAAAAGAATTTAGGAGTTATTCGTTCTTCTAATTTGTGTACAGAAATTATGGAATACACTGCAAAAGATGAAGTTGCTGTGTGTAACTTGGCTTCTATTGCCATTCCAATGTTTGTGGATACCAACAAAAAAGGAGAAAAGTTTTTCAATCACGATAAGTTGTACAAAGTGGTGAAAAAAGTAACGAGAAACTTAGATACGGTTATTGATAGAAATTACTATCCTGTAAAAGAAGCGGAGAATTCAAACATGAGACACCGTCCGGTAGGATTAGGAATTCAAGGTTTGGCCGATGCTTTTATCATGTTACGCATGCCGTTTACTTCAGATCAAGCTAAAGAATTGAACAAAGATATTTTTGAAACGTTGTATTTTGCTGCGGTTGAATCTTCTATGGAAATTGCCACCAAAAAAGGAGCTTATTCTACGTTCGAAGGTTCTCCAATGTCGCAAGGAGAGTTTCAATTTAACATGTGGGGCGTTAATGATGAAGATTTAAGTGGTCGTTGGGATTGGAAGTCTTTAAGAGAAAAAGTAATGAAAAATGGTGTTCGTAACTCATTGTTAGTTGCTCCAATGCCAACAGCATCTACTTCTCAGATTTTAGGAAATAACGAAGCGTTTGAACCTTATACATCAAATATTTATACCCGTAGAGTATTGTCTGGTGAATTTATTGTAGTAAACAAACACTTGTTAGAAGATTTGGTAGAGTTAGGTTTGTGGAACAACAATTTGAAAGAAGAGTTGATGAGAGCAAATGGATCTATTCAACACATGGAAGAAATTCCTCAAGAGTTGAAAGATTTGTACAAAACAGTTTGGGAATTGAGTATGAAAGATATTATTGACATGTCTCGTCAAAGAGGATATTTTATCGATCAATCTCAGTCATTGAACTTGTTTATGGAAGATGCCAACTATTCTAAATTGACTTCAATGCACTTTTATGCGTGGAAATCAGGATTGAAAACAGGTATGTATTACTTAAGAACCAAATCAGCAGTAAATGCAATTAAGTTTACGCTGTCAAACGAAAAGAAACAAGAAGACGAACCATTGTCTGCAGAAGAGTTTAAAGCGATGGTATTGCAGTCTAAAGAGAATCCAGACGATTGTGAAATGTGTGGATCTTAAAAAATAAAGTAAATATATACTCCTAAGTGCTTTTTCGATGTAGTGATATTATCGCACACTAATACTCTTAGGAGTTTTTTTAATAATTTGTTTAACCTTTTAATTAATACAGAGGGATATAAAATAATAAGCATAAAAAAAAGGGATACTGGAAATACCCCTTAATTTTTTAATTTGAAAATTTTTGCCGTCGAACTCAAAAATTTATTTTCAAAAAAGAAGAAACAGACAGAGATTACCTCGTCTTTCCTTATTTACTTCAAAAGTAACTAATTCTAGTTTCTCTTACAAAATAATTATTTCCGAATTTTTTAATAAATATTCAAACAGAGCTTTATTCTAAAGGGAATAAGGGTTGTTTTGAATGTTAATAACTTATTAAGTGATGATGAATTTTACCAAAAAAACATTAAAAAAAGAAAATGTTTTAAAAGAAGATACTGGAATTAAGGTTTCAGATTTAATTAAATTATTAGGAGAGGACTCTATGTCTATAGAGTTTTTAGAATTATTGAATATTAAATCAATAGAAGATGAATTTATTAATATAAAAGGAGCTAAAACGGTAGTTGAGGCTCAGAAGTTAATGAATTCAAAATTCAATAAAATAGATTTATTATGTTCATTAGAGAATATATCTCTATATGATCAAAAGGAATTTACTGTTAATTTTCAAAAGATATGTAATAATGATTATTCTGAAAGTTTAGGTGTAAAAAACATTTCTGTATGGCCTATTTATTCAGCTAATAGAGATTTTTTCTCTTGCTTATACCAAATGGATAAATATGCAAATAGACTTATTCAAAACGAACACAGTAATCTTGTAAAATTTAATTTTGATTATCTCAAAAATATTATTGTAATATCTAATGATGAGATTAAGAGAGAGGCTTTGAGATTTTCGGCGGGTTGTTCTCTTTTTTTTGATGAGAAAAACAGAGAAGGATTGATTATGTTGCCTAGCAATATAAAGTTTGATATTTTATCAATTAAATATAATCAAGTTTCTAAAACAGCTATGACTGAGCTGAATAATATATCAGAAGCTAAAAATATTCATGATGAATTATTTGATGATATATCTAAGATTTCTAATATAAAAAATCCTGAACAAATTAAATTTGTGGTTAGAGAAAAAATCGAAAAAGCAAAGAGAGATGGAGTGAAAAAAATAAAAAAATATTTAATTAGAGAATTAGATAAAACAAGAATTAGGAATGTAATAGATTTTTTATTAAAATTTTCATTATTGATGTTTAAGAGAATAGAACTATTGGATGAAGAGAATATTGAAGCTATTGATTATTTAAGGTTTATAATGTATCAAGCATTAGTTCTAATAAAATAGTTGTCTTTTAAGGAATTAGAGATTTTATCAAATAAACCAAAAAAACCACAACAATTACGTTGTGGTTTTTAATGTGGTGCCTCCAGGAATCGAACCAGGGACACAAGGATTTTCAGTCCTTTGCTCTACCAACTGAGCTAAGGCACCATGCTTAACTTAGCGGTTGCAAATTTAATCTTTTTTTGGAATTAGAACGTAAAATTTGATAAAAAAATAAATCTTTTTTTTAAATCACAAAAGGTCTAGTTTTTGCTATTTGCTAAACATCTACATTACAATAATTTTGTGTTAACGTAAGTTAGAGGTAGTTTTGTAGACATATATTGAAAAATAAGAATATGCGCATAGGTATTGTATGTTATCCAACGTTTGGTGGTAGTGGAGTTGTGGCTACGGAATTAGGAATGGCTTTAGCCAAAAAAGGATATGAAATTCACTTCATCACTTACAAACCGCCTGTTCGCTTAGATTTGATCTCAAGCGGAATTCATTTTCATCAAGTTCAAATTCAGGAATATTCGTTGTTTCAATACCAACCTTATGAATTGGCTCTTTCTAGTAGAATGGTTGAGGTAGTCGAAAAATATAAGTTAGAGGTTTTACATGTACATTATGCCATTCCACATGCTTATGCGGCTTATATGGCAAAACAAATGTTGGCTCAAAAGGGAATAGAGGTTAGAGTGGTTACCACATTACACGGAACAGATATTACTTTGGTAGGTAGCCATCCTAATTACAAAACAGCTGTAGAGTTTAGTATCAACAATTCAGATGTTGTTACGTCTGTTTCTAATAGTTTAAGAGAGGATACTTACAGATTGTTTGATATCAAAAGAGAGATAGAAGTTGTTTACAATTTTATTGAAATAGAACAGTACGAAAATCATCCATTAGGAGTTCATGATTGTCAAAGAGGAAATATTGCCAATAACGACGAATTTATTTTGACACATATCAGTAATTACCGTCCTGTAAAAAGAGCGAGTGATGTAGTGATTGTTTTTGCAAAAGTATTGGAACACAAGCCTGCAAAATTGGTTTTGGTTGGAGAAGGACCAGAGATGGTAGATGTAAAAAGAAAAGCCAAAGAGTTAGGAGTGTTTGATAAAATTGTGTTTTTGGGAAACAGTACAGAAGTTGCAACCATTTTATGCTATTCAGACGTGTTTTTATTGCCTTCTCAGTCTGAAAGTTTTGGTTTGGCAGCATTGGAAGCTATGGCTGCCAAAACGCCTGTAATATCAAGCAATACAGGTGGGTTGCCAGAAGTGAATATTCATGGAGTTACAGGGTTTTTAAGCAATGTAGGTGATGTGGATGATATGGCATTGAATACTTTAAAATTGATAGAAAATAAAGAAACCTTAGAGAAATACAAACAAAATGCCTTAGATAGGGCGAGTACTTTTAGCATAGATGCCGTATTGCCTAAATATGAAGCCATTTATAAAGGAGTGTTAGTTTCTTAAGGTAGATAGAAGACTTTATGAAATCTGTGAAAATATAAAACATAAAAAAAGCAGGATCGAAATTTTTCAATCCTGCTTTTTTATATCTTAGAAAGTTTTTTATAAAAATTAAAATTCTTGATTTAACAAATCTCCACTTAAAAATAACAATTGTAATTCAGCAACTTTTGCTTCGTATTTTGCTTGACTTTTGTTCAATTGTACATTTAATAAGTTCAGTTGTGCTTGTCTAAAGTCGATAGAGTTTAGTTGTCCTAACTTAAATTTTTCTAAAGTTCTGTCAAAATTATTTTGAGCAGTCTCTATATTCAGTTCCTGTATTTGAAAAATTTTGTATTTGTTTTGATAATCTTCCCAAGCATTGTTAAAATCTCTTTCTATTTCTATCAAGATATTTTGTTGGGCAAGTTTTTCATTTTCTAAACTGAGTTTTGTGTTTCGAACAGAAACGTATTTTTTACTATCAAACAAACTCCATGACAAACTCAAGCCCGCAGACAAACCAGTGTTGGTAGCTGTGGTTAAAAATGATGCAGCATTGTTGTTGTTTTTAGACCATCCGTAACTACCTGTAAGTCCCAATGTAGGTATAAATTCTGATTTGATAAGCTTAGCCTCCAGTTCTTGAATGGCAATGTTGGTGTCAGATTTTAACAGTGCTATATTTCTACTTTTTGCCTTGTTTAGCAATTGTTCCTTTTTTTGCTTTAGATTGAAACCAACTTCTGTATTTACATCAAAATCTGTTTTAATGGCATTTCCTAAAATCACATTTAAATTGCGTTTGGCATTGCTTAGTTCTTGGTCTATTTGCATCAACTGTATGCTATCGTTATTCACATCAACTTGGGCATTTAATACTTCCAGTTTGGTGTTTTGACCGTAGTCAAATTGATAGACAGATCTTTTAGATCTTTCTTTAGAAATTTCAAAACTCTGAGATAACGTAGCTGTATTTTCTTTAAGTAAAGCCACATTGTAATACAAAGAAAACAACTGAATGATGGTGTTTTCTATGGTTTCTCTAGCTTGCAATTCAGATAAATGATACTCTTCTTTTAATTTTTTGTAGTTGTATTCTCTACCAAATCCATCAAAAAGAGTGTAATTGATATTTAAAGAAGCATTGTAACTAGAACTTTTAGCTTTGTTTAAAACAGTAACAGTCCCATTAGAAAATACGGCTTCTGTATTGTCTAAATTAGTGTTGGCACCAGCACTACCAGACAACGTAGGTAGGTAATCAGAGTTTAAAATGCTAGCGTTGTTTTTAGCCATTGCTACATTGTTGTTCTCCATTTTTATACCAAAGTTGTTTTGCAATGCTAACGCAACGGCTTGGTCTTGTGTTAAAAGCTCTTGTGCTTTTAGGGTTGAAATGCTAAAAGCAAATGCAATCCATAGACAGGTTTTAGTGCTCTTGTTCTTCATGTTGTTCTTTTATTGCGCGTTCAACTTCTTCTTTACTTACAGTATTTCCGGTAGCTAACCATTTTACATTCTTCTTAACACTATTGCTAAAAGACAAAAATAATGGTAAAACTAAAAGGGTTAGTATAGTAGCATATGCAATACCAAAGGATATTGAAATAGCCATAGGTTTTAAAAATTGTGCTTGTCTACTTTTTTCTAAAAGCAAAGGAGCTAAACCGGCAATGGTGGTTAATGAGGTTAAAAAGATGGCTCTAAATCTAGATTTACCAGCATCTAATAAGGCATCGTCAAATTTCATCCCTTCTTTTAAGTTGGTGTTGAATTTTCCAATCAAAACCAACCCATCATTTACCATAATACCAATCAAAGCAATAATTCCTAGTAGCGATAAAATGTTTACAGGGAAATTTAAAATCCAATGTCCCCAGGCAACTGCAGTCAAACTAAAAGGTACTAATAGCAACAATAATAAAGGCTGACTATAACTTCTAAACGTAAATGCAATGGTGATGTAAATCAAAAGCAAAATAATAGAACCAGCGGTGCTTAAAGAAGAAGATAGCTTGCTAGCTTCTCTGTTTTGCCCTTCAAAAGATGCTGAAATAGAAGGATACTTACTTTGCAAATCGGGAATGAAATTAGTTCTTATATCGTCTAAAATTTCAGTGTTACTTTCGTTAGGATTTTTTAAATCTGCAGAAATCTGAATTTCTCGTTGTCCTTCTAAGTGATTGATGGCTACTTCTCCACGAATGATGTCATAACTCGCAATATCTTTAAAAAACACTCTGTTTCCTGAAGGAGTAACAATACGCATTTTGTCTAAATCGTTGATAGAATTTCTGTTGTCACTATCGTAACGAACCCAAACTTTAATTTCATCTTGTCCTCGTTGAAAACGTTGTGCTTGTACTCCAAAAAAACCAGAACGTACTTGATTCATCACCGTTTTTAAATCCAACCCAAGAAGATAAGCATTTTCTTTTAAGAGAATTCTAATTTCTTTAATTCCCACAGGGTCGTTGTCTTCTATATCTTTTAATAGCGGATTGGTTTCTAGATAAGCTTTCAATTCTTTTTTAGAAGCTTTTAGTTCATCAATATTATTACTCAAAAGAGAAACAGAAACAGGGCTACCCCCAAAGTTACCCCCAGAGTTGTAAAGTAATTTTTCTACACCAACTACAGGTCCTACCAATTCTTGCAATCGGTTACTAATCATAAACGATTTAATTTCGTTAGGTCTTTCTTCACCAGGTAATAAATTTATGGTAAGTTTTGCGCTAGAACTACTTGTGAAACTTAAAATGGTGTTTTCAAATAGTTGTTTTTCGGTTGAACTATCAAAAAACTTTTCGGTAAATTCTTGGTTTACAATAAAAGATTTTTCTTCGATGAGCGAAATAATTGAATCTGTAATTTTTTCGTTGGTTCCTGCGGGCATTTCAAGTTGTATTGTAACACTATCACTTGCAACACTTGGAAAAAGAGTTACTTTGATAATACCTCCCATAATAGATCCAACAGTTAAAATTAGAAAACCAAAAAAGATACTTATTGATAAAACTTTAAATTTTAAAACAAAATCTAAAGTAGGACTGTATATTTTATCTCTTAAATAAGTCATTAGTTGATCTCCTAGCTTATTAATAATCCTCATTTTACCAAAAAAGAGTTTTAGTTTTGATGGATTTTCTTCTTCTACATAAGGTTGTAATGCTTTGGAATGAGCTAAGTGAGCAGGTAAAATAATCAGGGCTTCTACTAAAGAAACAACTAACGTTAAAATTACAATTACAGAAACTTCTCCAAAAAATTCTCCAATTCTACTGTCTAAAAATAAGAAGAGAGAGAAGGCTAAAAGTGTTGTGATGATTGCAGAAACTACAGGAGGAATTACTTCCATAGTTCCATCTATTGCAGCTTGTATAGGTGATTTTCCTTTCTCATAATGTTGGTAAATATTCTCAGCAATTACAATTCCATCATCTACCAAAATACCAATTACGATAATCATTCCAAAAAGTGACAGCACGTTGATGGTTACATCAAATTGATGGGCAAAAATAAACATTCCTAAAAAGGAAATAGGCAAACCAAAAGCTACCCAAAAGGCCAAACGAGTATTTAAGAATAAGGATAAAAATACCAAGACCAAAATCATTCCTACAATGGCATTTTCAGTAAGCAATTCTGTACGTTGCACCAATGTTTTAGACATGTCTCTAATAACATCTATCTGAATGTTTTCACTTTTTTGATTGTAAACTTCAATATAGTCTTTGATTTTTTCTGCAGACGTAATCAAATCTTCATTATTGGTACTTGTAACCGTTATGTTTACAGACAATTGTTGGTTAAAATAAGTAGCATTAGGAGTCTCTTCAAAACGATCTCTAATAATTGCAACATCTTTTAAACGAATCACTGTTCCGTTAGCATTTGCTTTTACAATGGTATTAAACAATTCGTGACCGTAATAAGACTTGTTGTTAGCTCGTATTAAGTATTCTTCAACATCTGTTTTAATTTCTCCTCCTGTTGTCAAAATGTTAGAATTGCTAACTGCATCTGCTACATCAGAAAAAGTCAAATTGTAGGCAATCAAACTAGTTTCGTTAACAGCAATTTCAATTTCCTCATCGGGAAAACCACTAATTTCTATTTGAGAAATACCATCAATAGCTCTTAAATCGGTTTCAACAGATCTGGCCAATTGCTTTAAGGTAGCCAAAGGGACTTCTTTACCACTGATAGCAAAAGAGATGGTTTGTCTAACTTCTTCTTGTTTGGAAACCACCAAAGGCTCCATTCCTGTAGGAAAACTAGGAACTCTATCCACTGCGTTTTTTACTTCTAAGAGCATAAAATCAATGTTTTCACCCTTTTCTATTTCTACAGTAATGGTTCCACTGTTTTCTTTAGAAATAGAGGTAACTCTGTCAACACCTTCAAGACCTTTTAAATTGTCTTCTATTTGCAATACAATTCCTTCTTCAATTTCTAGTGGAGCTGCACCAGGATAAACAATACTTATATTGATGATTTTAGAATCTACTAAAGGGAAAAAAGAAGACTTTAAAGAGGAGATTCCAAAAATTCCGAAAACAATAAAAGCAAGGATAAAAACATTTACCGCTACGTGATATTTGATGAAATAACTAATAATTTTTCTCATTAGTTTACAGTGTTTTTATAAGGACGTACCAACATACCTGCATAAGCTCCCGCAACAGGACTCTTTAAAATTACGGTTCCGTTAGGAATGTTTTGTAAGACGGCTTTTGTGTCTGAAAAATATACAGGGTTTACCGTTATTTTTTGAAGTGTTTTATTTACAACGCAAAATATTTCATTATTTTCTAACAATAGATTTCTGTTAATTTCGATAGCATTTTCTACTTTTTTAGCATCAATCAAAGCTTCTAAATACACTCCTTCTTTTAGTCGTTCTCCTTTTACTTCTATAAAAACTTCAAATGTTTGAGTCTCTGGATCTACACTTCCGTTGATACGGGTAATAGTACCAGTGTATTCTTCTGTTTTGTCTAAATTTCTCAAAGCCACCTGTTTTCCGGTTTCTAACACATGGGCAAAAGATTTGCTGATAGAAACTTGCATTTCGTAGATAGAAGGACTGATAAACTCTCCTAATTTTTGATTGCTTCTAATCAAACTTCCTTCTGTAGCCAATGCTTCCGTAAGAATTCCATCAAAAGGAGCCGTTAGTTTATATTTACCCAAACGCTCTTCTAGGTTTTTAACATTGTAATAGCTACTTACAATTCCACGTCCTACAATAAAAAAGTTTTCCTTCTCTGTTGTCATTTTTGGAAGTTGGTGGATAGGCTTGTTCATATCAAAACTACTTAGGTAACTTTGCCATTTTTCATACACTTCAGGAAAATCCAAACGTAAATCTGGCATGATAGCGACAAGATCATTGTACAAAACACTTTTAGCAGATTGTACATTTGCAGAATATTCAGCAGCATCAATGTGAATTAATGTTTCACCTTTGTGATAAAATTGTCCAGTTTTAAATAATTTTTTTCCAAGTTTTAGTATTCCTTGTACTTCGGAATACAATTCTATTCGTTGTTTTGCTACCAAACTACCGTTGGCTGGAATAATAATTGGAATTTCTTTGTTTAGAACAGTGTCTGTTAAAATAGATTTTACTGTTTTTTTAATTACAGGTTTGGGTTTTGTTTTATTGGCTATGATGTTCCTAGAAAGTAAAACGGCCCCAATAATAAATAATATCCCTAGGACGGACAAAATAATTTTTCGCATTTTTTATAGTGTAGTAAAGTTGATATAGTACTGTAAACGTTTGTTGTTAGTTAATCTGTATGTTTAACAAATATAGTACCAATACTTTGTTTATGAAATTTTAAAAAAAACTTAATTTAAGTAAGATAATTTAAGTACTATTATATTGCACTTTAGTCGTTATAAAGTAAAAAACCTTCTTAAATTAATAAGAAGGTTTTATTTATTTAATGAAAGGAGAATTAAATTCTTTTCAATTGATCTTTCATCATTTTAATTTGATCAGTAAGCATTCCGTGCTTGTCTAATTTTTTAGCTTCGTTTAATAGGGTGGTAGCTTCACGTTTTCTACGTTTGCTCATAGCAACACCTGCTAAGTTTAATTTTGCCATGGCAATATCGTGCCCCATACGCAATCCAATTCCCAAAGCTTTTTTTAATAGTTTTTCACCTTGAGTCATGTTTTTTTGAACCACCATCAATCCTTGTAAATAGTAAAAATAGGCTTGTTGAGAAGTAATCAAAGCTGCTTCTGGATTTTTAATTTTTGCCAACCACTGTTCGGTTCCTTCTAAGTTTTGTTTTCTCATTTGTAAAAATGCCAATAATAAAATCTCATTTTTAAAATAGAAAAACACAAATACTCCAGCTAACAAAAGTAGTAGAATACCATTTCCAATGTTTTCGTCTATAAATTGTAGTACTGCCAACACAGCAATACCTCCTGCTAAAACTAATTTTAAATACTTATGAAACATGTTGTTTGTTTGTAATTATACGATTTGCGAATTTACATTTTTAATTATGGAATCAACAATTCAATTTATTTTTTGTAGTATTTTTTAAATTTTAAGTAAGCCAAGACTCCAATTATAGCCACAATAGCTATAGAGTAATACACAAAACTAGGTGTTACTACCTGATCTCCACTAGCGTAAGAATGCAATCCAGAAAGGTAAAAATTTACTCCAAAGTAAGTCATCATAATACTAGCAAAAGCATATACAGATATAATGTTAAAGGCAAATTTTCCTCTCAATCCTGGCACCAATCTCATATGTAGTACAAAACCGTAAATCATAATACTAATCAGAGCCCAAGTTTCTTTAGGATCCCATCCCCAGTAACGTCCCCAACTTTCGTTAGCCCACATACCACCTAAAAAGTTACCAATGGTTAGCATAATCAGACCAACGGTCATACTCATTTCGTTGATAATAGTCAACTCATCAATTTTATGACGTAATGACTTTTTGTTTTTAGAAGTGGTTAAAATCATTAAAATTAACACCACCAAACCTAAAATCATACTTAGTGTAAAAGGCCCATAACTAGCAACAATAATGGCTACGTGAATCATCAACCAATAAGAATTTAGTACTGGTTGTAAATTTGCAATTTGTGGATCCATCCAGTTCCAGTGTGCAATCATCAATATCATGGCAGCAACAAAAGCAGTAGCAGCAACGGTCAACGAAGATTTTCTACCAAAAATCAATCCGAATAACATGGTTGCCCAGGCTACGTAAATAATAGATTCATAGGCATCAGACCAAGGAGCGTGACCACTAATAAACCAACGTACTCCCAAACCAATTGTTTGTAGAATGAATAAGAAAACAACAATTCCAACACTTCCTTTGATCAATAAGTTGACAATTTTTCCGTCTTTAAAAATTTGAAAAATGATAAATACAAATAACAAAGCACTGATGTACATGTAGTATGAAAACAGTTTTTTGAAAATATCATATTTGTTATAAGTAATTTCAAAATCAATTTTCTTTTGACTAGGATAGATTGCTGCACCGTATTTTTTTTGAAAGTTTTTAATTCCGTCTAAAATTTGATTTGCTTCCGTATAGTTTCCAGATTGTTTTGCTTGCCACAATGTTTGTCTGTAGGCAGGAATAATTTGTTTTACAAACACAGAATCAATACCAGTAAAACCAGCAGTTTCTAATTCTAGTTGAGAAACCCATGTATTGTTTTCATCATTTAATTTAGGATAAATACGCAAAATACTTCCGCTAATAGCAGTGTACAACAACCCTACACGTTTGTCTATGTTGATGATGTCTTTTTCAAAAGTGTTTTTCTTTTGATTTTTTTCTGCATTGGCAACATAATTGGTCAATTTGTAATTTCCGCTTGGGTCTATAAAATTAGACAATGCAGCGTATTTAGATTCAACATCAATGCCTAAAATGGTTCTTACTTTATCATCATTTCTTTCTAAATAAATCACAGGAGCTTCAAACCAAGCTCTAGGATTTTCTATCATAGATAAAAACACTTGATTGGCATCCAAACCGTTGTAAGTATCACTTTTACTCACTTTTCTCAACAATTCGCTCGCAAAAGTGTTTACGGGTTTCATTCGTCCACCAGCATCTTGAATCACCAATTTACTAAACTCTAGTGCGTGTTCTGGTTTTACAGCATTTTTAACAATAGCTTCTTTAATTTCTTTTAACGTTAGTTTTTGAGTAGGTTCGGTAGTGCTGTGGTTATGTGTATCATGATTGTGTTCTTCATGACTGTGCTCTTCATGACTGTGCTCTTCATGACTGTGCCCTTCGTGGTTGTGTCCCTCATGATTTTCTTGTGCAAATCCGAAGGATGTAGAAAGCCCAATAAGTAACGCAATGATGGTTGTTTTGTTTTTCAACTTGTTTAATTTTTGTCCTAACAAACCAAATCTTGTCTTTTTAAGAAATAAAGTCATAATCAAACAGGTGTATAATAAAGAATAACCTACATAGGTAATAAAAGTACCAATGGCATCATGGTTTACGGACAGTCTTGTTTCTTCTTTAGGTCCAGATAAATCGTAGCTAGATTGAAAGAATTTGTAACCTCGATAATCTAAAATATGATTCATAAAAATTCTAAAATCAAAAGTATTGTTGTTCTCTTCATCAATTAAAGTAACTTCACTTGCATAAGAAGCTGCGGATTCAGAACCAGGATATTTTTCCAATTGAAAATCATTCAGCTGAATGTGAAAAGGAAGTTTGATGATTTTTGATCCGTAAGAAAGGTTAAAGTTCAATCCTGCTAAAGTGAATGAAACAGGTTTGTTAGATGTATATTTTCCTCCTTTTACTTGTATCAAAGTCATTTTATCGTTAGAAGTAACTTTGAAAGTAAGCATGGCTTCTGGGAAAGATTTTTTGTCTTTTGCAGAGATTATTTTCATATCTCCTTTTACTGGTTTTTCAGGAATTACAAAACTCAATCCAGCAATTTGATGTAGGCTTAAGTAGTTAAATTTTGTGGTTTCTCCTTGAGGTATTTCCCCTGTAAATTGATCGGCCATTCTCATAAATGTACCTTTGTGCTGAGATTGAATATAGATTTCTCCGTTTACATTGGTGAAATTTATAGAAGTATTTTCTGGATTTTCAAATCCAACTAAAACCCCGTGAACATTCTCAATAGTTCCTTTTTTGATGTAGTGATCGTGTCTAGAACCAGAACTAGATTCTACAAAATGTAAATAATCATCCCCTTTTTCAGAAGTTGTAAATTCAGTTTTGGCATTTGGAATGTATTCCGTCAACTCAAATTTAATTTTTTGACCTCTAAAATCAGTTTCCAAATCATAAGAAGCCTTTCCCCATGCAGATAACAAAATAGGGCTGTGAACGTATTTTTCTTCTTTAAAATTATGAACGTTTACGTTTATATAGGTAGTCTCAGAAAATATTTCATTGCTTTTTTCTCCTTCCAAAATAGGCATTACTCCTTCAAAACTAACATATCTAGTTACACCAGCTCCAATAAGAATAAAAATAAAAGAAAGATGAAATAACAAAACCGTTAACTTTTCTTTCTTAAAAAGTTGGTATTTAAAAATATTTCCAAGAAAGTTGACAACAAAAAGTAACATGATCATTTCAAACCACCATGTGTTGTATACTAGTGCTTTTGAAGTTTCAGTTCCGTAATCATTTTCTATAAATGTTGCGATTCCCATTGATGTAGCAAAAACAATAAACAAGATTGCCATCAAGCGGGTACTGTAAAGAATATTCCAAATTTTTTTCATGGGGAACAATAAATTTTTAAGGTGCTAAATTACGTAATAAACGGTTAAAACTTGTCAATATTAGTGCCAATAGTGGTTCTAATTTTAACTTTTTTAGAGGATATTTTAAGACGGTAAAAATGTGTTTTGTTTTTTACTTTCATTAAAGAAGAAACTATTATATTGGTCTTAAAAAAAATAATATATGTCGCAATACAGTGTCGCTATTGTAGGTAGTGGGCCTTCGGGAGCATCCGCAGCTTTTCATTTGGCAAAAGCAGGAATCAAAACAGTTATTTTAGAAAAAGAAATTTTACCAAGATATAAAGTGTGTGGTGGCGGATTGGTTTATAGAGGTAGAAAAGAGATGCCTTTTGATGTTTCGGATGTGGTAGATATTGAATTCAATAAAATTGATGTCTATATGGGCAAAAATTTACATTTTCAGACAGAAAGAGAAGAGCCTATTGTTTCTCTTGTGATGCGAGATGCTTTTGACAAGTTGATTGTAGATAAAGCAAAAGAATTAGGAGTAGATTTGATACAGAATTGTAAGGTTCAAAAAATCAATAAAGTAGCCAATGGTATTGAGTTAGACACTACTCATGGAATTGTAAAAGCACAATTTGTAATTGCAGCAGATGGTGTGTATAGTCAAGTAGCAAAAATGGCAGGTTGGAAAGAAGAAACGCGTAATCTAATTCCAGCCTTGGAATATGAGATAGAAGTAAATGATGCAGATTTTGAAAGATTGTCTAAAGAAATACGTTTTGATATAGATGCTATTCCAGCGGGTTACGGTTGGTGTTTTCCTAAGAAAAATCACTTGTCTATTGGAGTGGGGGCTATTTTAAAAGACGATCAAAAAATTAAAGAATATTGTGCTGAGTATATTAAGTTTTTAGGGATAGAAGAAATTATCAGCATTGAAAAACACGGATATCAAATTCCAGTAACACCTCGTTTGGATGGTTTTGTAAAAGACAATGTGTTTTTGATTGGTGATGCGGCTGGTTTTGCAGATCCATTAACAGCAGAGGGAATTTCTAATGCTATATTGAGTGGTAAATTGGCTGCGGAAGCTATTGCTAGTTCAGAAGGGAATTCGGAAAAAGCAGCTAAGATGTACACAGACATTATTGAAAATACGATCATGCCAGAATTGCTAACATCTATGAAGCTGGCAAGGTTGTTTTACGGAAGTAAGGTAGTTAGAAAGTTCTTGTTGAAAAAATATGGGCAGCGTTTTAGTGAGGCTTTGACAGATATTTTTATGGGAGAAAAAAATTACCCCAAAGATGTAAATGAGAAGCTTAAAGAGAAATTGAAAGGATTGGTTTTTTAAACATTCTATCAATATGATTTTAAGATTGTTAAAAACAAAAAAACGCTTTGTAATATGTTTACAAAGCGTTTTTTATTTCTATTTTTTTTGTGCTAATTAAGCAACTCCGTCAATAATAGAATTCAACGTAGCACTTGCTCTCATTACAGAGTAAGTTAATTCTTGGTCTAATAAGTAATAACCACCAATGTTGGCAGGTTTACCTTGTACAGAAATTAATTCTTCTACAATTTTAGCTTCGTTTTCAGTCATTGCTTTTGCAATAGGAGTAAAGATAGCTTTGAACTCAGCATCTTTATCTTGAGCAGCCAATTCTTGTGCCCAATACAGTCCTAAATAGAAGTGAGAACCTCTGTTGTCAATTCCCCCAATTCTACGAGTAGGAGATTTGTCATTGTCTAAAAATCTACCTGTAGCTATGTCTAAAGTATCTGCTAAAACTTGTGCTTGTGTATTGCTGTATTTTTCACTAAGATGTTCTAAAGAAACAGCCAATGCTAAGAATTCTCCTAAAGAATCCCAACGTAAATAGTTTTCTTCTATCAACTGTTGAACGTGTTTTGGAGCAGAACCACCAGCACCTGTTTCAAACAATCCTCCACCATTCATTAATGGTACAATAGATAACATTTTAGCGGAAGTACCCAATTCTAAAATAGGGAATAAATCTGTTAAGTAATCACGCAATACGTTTCCTGTTACAGAAATAGTATCCAAACCAGCTTTTACTCTTTCTAAAGTGTATAAGGTAGCTTCAATAGGAGATTTGATGAAAATTTCCAATCCACTAGTATCGTGATCTGCTAAATAAGTCTTTACCTTTTTTATCATTTCAGCATCGTGAGCTCTGTTTTCATCCAACCAAAATACGGTAGGCCAACCTGTAGCTCTAGCTCTGTTAACTGCTAATTTTACCCAGTCTTGAATAGGAGCATCTTTTGCCTGACACATTCTAAAGATATCACCAGCTTCAACTTCTTGAGACAAGATAACGTTTCCGTTTTTGTCTACAACAGTTACCGTTCCTGCTTCTTCCAATTGGAAAGTTTTGTCATGAGAACCGTATTCTTCAGCTTTTTGAGCCATCAAACCTACGTTAGGAGTTGTTCCCATAGTAACAGGATCAAAAGCACCATTTTCTTTACAGAAGTCAATAGTAGCTTGGAATACTCCAGCATAACATCTGTCTGGAATCATTGCTTTGGTATCTTGTTGTTCTCCTTTGGCATTCCACATTTGACCAGAAGTACGAATCATTGCAGGCATAGAAGCATCTACAATTACATCTGATGGTACGTGCAAGTTGGTAATTCCTTTGTCAGAATTTACCATTGCCACAGCAGGAGCATTTGCATAAACAGCATCAATAGCTGCTTTTACTTCAGCTTCTTTTGGGTGCCCTGCAATTTTATTGTAAACATCACCCAAACCATTGGTTGCAGTAACATTCAGTTCCGTAAATAAATCAGCATATTTTTCAAAAACATCTTTGTAGAAAACTTCTACAATAGCACCAAAAATAACTGGGTCAGAAACCTTCATCATGGTAGCTTTCATGTGTAAAGATAACAACACGCCATTTGCTTTTGCATCTGCAATTTCTTTAGCAGCATATTCTTTTAAAGAATTGATGCTCATTACAGAAGTATCAATAATTTCTCCAGCCAATAAAGGAGCATATCCTTTTAAGTCTGTACCGTTGAAAGTAATTTTGTATTCAGTAGCTTCAGGAATTGTTATTGATTTTTCAGAACCATAAAAATCATTAGCTTCCATAGAAGCTACGTGTGTTTTAGAGTCTTTGCTCCAAGCACCCATTTTATGAGGATTCTTTTTAGCGTAATGTGAAACTGCTTTAGGGGCTCTACGGTCAGAGTTACCTTCACGTAACACAGGGTTTACAGCAGAACCTAAAACTTTAGAATATTGAGCTTTGATTGCTTTTTCTTCTTCGTTTTTAGGGTTTGCAGGATAGTTAGGGATATTGAATCCTTTTCCTTGCAATTCTTTTATAGCAGCTTGTAACTGAGGAATTGAAGCAGAAATGTTAGGCAATTTGATAATGTTTGCCTCTGGCGTTTTTGCCAATTCACCCAACTCAGCTAAAGCATCAGAAATTTTTTGATCATCTGTTAAGTACTCAGGAAAGTTAGCTAATATTCTTCCTGCTAAAGAGATATCTCTTGTTTCAACGTCAATACCAGCCTTGCTAGTAAAAGCTTTGATGATAGGTAATAAGGAATAGGTTGCTAGAGCAGGAGCTTCATCCGTTAACGTATAAATGATTTTTGAATTTTCTGTTGCCATTTTTAATTCTTTATGTTGTGTTATTAAGTTCTAAAGTTAGAAACTATGGTTTGATAAGTTTTGCAAATGTAGTAATATTCTCAACTTAATTGATGGTGTGTTAAAAACACAACGATTTTGGTGAAAATGTGCTATTTTAACGAATAAAAAAAGCCCAATACCTTGGTATTGAGCTTTTAATTTTCTTAAGTGGATAGAAATTACTTTCTTCTAACTTCTTTGATTCTTGCTTTCTTACCAGTAAGTTCTCTAAAGTAGTAGATTCTAGCTCTACGAACTTTACCTTGTTTGTTCATTTCAATTTTCTGAATTGCTGGCAAGTTGATTGGGAAGATACGCTCTACACCAATAGTTCCAGACATTTTACGAATGGTAAAAGTTTCGCTAGATCCAGTACCTCTTCTTTGGATTACAACTCCTCTAAAGAACTGAGTTCTAACTTTTTCTCCTTCTCTAATTTCGTAATAAACAGTAATAGTGTCTCCTGCTTTAAATGCCGGTAATTCTTTTTTTGTTACAAATTCGTTTTGTACAAATTTTACTAAAGATTCCATTTCTTATAATTTAATCATGGTTGTTCACTAAAATAACATTCACGGACCTCGTCAGAGGTTATTTTAGATTTGCAAAAATAAGAACAAAATATTAGATAACCATAAGTTTTGTTAAAGAAAATATAATTAATCTTCTAGTAAATCTGGTCTTACTCTCTCAGTGATTTCCAATGCTTTATCGGTTCTCCATTCTTCTATTTTCGGAAAGTTTCCACTAGTCAATACTTCTGGTACTTTGTGTCCCTTGTAATCTGCAGGTCTTGTGTATACAGGTGGTGATAATAAATCGTCTTGAAATGAATCTGTCAATGCGGATGTTTCATCTCCTAAAACTCCTGGAATCAACCTTAAAATAGTATCACACAATACGGCTGCACCCAATTCACCACCACTCAAAACATAATCTCCTATAGAAATTTCTTTGGTGATGAACATGTCTCTCACACGCTGATCAACTCCTTTGTAATGTCCACACAAAATAATCATGTTTTCTTTCATAGAAAGTGTATTTGCAGTGCGTTGGTTTAGTGTTGGAGCATCTGGAGTCATGTATATAATTTCATCATAATCTCTTTCGGCTTTTAGTTTGCTAATGCAAGCATCAATAGGTTCTATCATTAGCACCATACCTGCACCACCACCAAACTGCATGTCGTCAATTTTACCGTAATCGTTAACAGCAAAATCTCTTAAGTTGTGAAAATGAACTTCTACCAATCCTTTCTCTTGTGCTCTTTTCATAATAGAGTATTCAAATGGACTTTGTATCAATTCTGGAGAAACGGTAATGATATCTATACGCATGGTAATTTTTTTTGCAAAAGTAGTTATTTAGTAGTTAGCACTGTGTACTAAAAAGAAGCTTTGATCATTCTATCATTTCCAAAAATATCTTTTTGGAGTGTTACATGTTTAAAACCGATGTCTTTTAACAAATCAACAGTTTCTTTTCCTAAATACTGATTGATTTCGTAGTACAATGCTCCATTTGGTTTTAAAGCTTGTTTGGCAAGTTGTGCTATTTTTCTGTAAAAAATTAAAGGATCTTCATCTGCAACAAACAAAGCCAAATGAGGCTCGTGTGCTAAAACATTTTGTTGCATTTCTTTTTTTTCTAAATTTCTTACATAAGGCGGATTGCTAACAATGACATCGTAAGATTTGGAGATTTTTTCTGTTTTTAAAATGTCTTGATGTATAAACTCAATAGCTACTTTATTGATGTTTGCATTTTCTTTAGCAGTCTCAATAGCTTTTTTAGAAACATCTATTGTTTGTACCGTTGCTTGTTTTAATTGATGTTTTAATAGAATGGGAATGCATCCTGTTCCTGTTCCTATATCCAAAATATCGATGTTGTTTTTAGAAAAAGAATCGGCAACAATCCATCGAATCAATTCTTCGGTTTCAGGTCTGGGAATCAATACGTTTGGATTTACAATGAATTTCAAATCCATAAATTCTGTAAAACCAATCAAATGCTGTATTGGTTGTTGTGTCATCAATCCATCAATAATATTTTGAAGTTGCAATTGCTCTATTTTAGAAATTTCTTGCTGCGGATTTAATGCAACATCAATTTTGGACAATTTGAGTACATCCTCAAGTAAAATTCTAAAGAAAGAGTCAAGCTCAGTAGTGGGATAGTGATCTTTCAAAGTAACATAAAGATGTTGTTTAAATGAGAGTAAAGTCATTAATTGGCTTATTTATTGATATTTTTGTTGCGACTACAAATATACATATATGAAGTACGTAAAAATAATATTGGTTTTTATAAGTGTAATCTCTCTGGTTTCTTGTGGAGATTTAAAAGCTCCAGAATATGTGGGAGTCAGAAATGTAATGGTTTCTAAAGTGGTGAATGATTCTATTGTAATCAAAGCAGATTTGGATTTTAACAATCCAAATAAAATTGGAGGTAAAATTAGTTTGAATAATTTGCATGCGGAAGTCAATAGTATTGATTTGGGCTATTTAAAAAATCAAAAAGTAAAAGTACCTTCTAAGAAAAACTTTTACGTTCCTTTGGAGTTAAAATTATCGTACAGTCAACTTTTTGATTCTAAAAAAGGATTGATGAGTTCTATATTAAATAGTATTTTTACCAATAAAATTGAGGTGAAGTTGCAAGGACAAGCTACGTTTGAAAAACTGTTTGTGACAAAAAAATACCCTATCAATTATTCAGAAAAAATAAAGATTCATAACTAATGGATGTACAACATCTACAATACATGCAACGGGCAATAGCCATTGCAAAAAAAGGAACAAGACAAGCATATCCAAATCCATCTGTAGGAGCTATTGTTGTTTGTAATGGTGTTATTATAGGTGAGGGGTATACCAACGCTTATGGTGGTTCACACGCAGAAGTAAACGCAATCAATTCTGTAAAAGACCAAAGTCTGTTGTCTAAAGCTACGTTGTACGTTACGTTAGAGCCTTGTTCGCATTATGGAAAAACGCCCCCTTGTGCAAATTTGATTGTTGCGAAACAAATTCCTAAAATATACATTGGATGTGTAGATACATTTTCTAAAGTTGCGGGTAAAGGAATTCAACTGTTGTTGGCATCGGGTTGCGAAGTGCATGTGGGAGTTTTGGAAGAGGAATGTGAGGAATTGCACAAGCGTTTTTTTACGTTTCATAATAAAAAACGACCTTATGTTTTGTTAAAATGGGCTGAAACCAGAGATGGTTTTATTGATAAAGATAGAACGGTAACTGCTTATGAAGAAGCACAGCCTACATGGATTTCTAATGAGTTGTCTAGACAGAAAGTACATCAAATTCGTGCTCAAGAACACGCTATTTTGGTAGGAACCAATACTGCGTTAAAAGACAATCCTACGTTGACCACAAGAAGTTTTGGAGGAGAATCTCCCGTAAGAATTTTGATAGATAAATCTTTAAAAGTTCCTCAATCGTATCATTTGTACAACGGAGCTGTTAAAACATTGGTGTTTACAGAACAAGAAGCTACTCATGAGCATGTGATTTTTAAGAAAATAAATTTTAATGAAAACATACTTTCGCAGTTGTTGACAGCTTTGTATGAAGAAAATATTCAATCTGTTTTGGTAGAAGGAGGAAGGCAGTTACTCACTACTTTTATAGCACAGAAATTGTGGGATGAGGCAAAGGTTTTTGTTGGAGATTCACTTTTTGAAAATGGAGTTTTAGCTCCTGAATTGGAAGGAGAACTCGTGAGAATTCAGCATTTTGGAGAAGATTTTTTAAAACACTATAGACCCAAAGCCTAATGATGTATCTCTTTTTAAGTATTTTTTTTACTGTTTTGGTATTTGTCATTTTGAAAGAATTCAATCGTTATCAGTTGGATAACCTTCAGGCGATTGTAGTTAGTTATTTTTTAGCTTTTGCGATTGGTTATTTTTTTAGTGAAGTAGAGATTTCAGTTCCGTTTTTAATTACAAAAGATTGGGTTTTTGGAGCTGTTGCAATTGCAATTATTTTTATAATTGTGTTCAATTTAATGGCATTAACAGCTCAAAAAGGTGGTTTGTCTGTAATGACGGTTGCCAACAAAATGAGCGTGGTAATTCCCATTGTTGCAGGAATTGTTTTGTACAATGAGTCTATAGGAATAGTAAAGTTGATAGGAATCGTTTTTGCGCTTTTAGGAGTTTGGTTTACATCGAAAAAATCGGGAGCAGAAAAATTTGACAAACGCCTTTGGTATTTGCCGTTGCTAATTTTTATAGGAAGTGGATTGGCAGATACATTGTTAAATCACATGCAAACCCATTATGTTCCAAGTCATGAGTTTGACATATTTTCCACATCGTTATTTTTGTTTTGTGGTCTGATAGGTGTCTTGGTTTTCAGTATCCGATTGTTTTTTGGAAACACAAAAATATCACCCAAAAGTTGGCTTGGAGGTTTGGCTTTGGGAGCTCCTAATTACTTTTCTATTTATTTTTTTATCAAAGCACTGTCTCAAAAAGAATACGGTACAGCTCTTATTTTTTCTGCTAATAATCTTTTAGTGGTCCTGTTGTCTGTATTATTGGGATTGTTTTTATACAAAGAAAAATTAAGCAAACTAAATTATTTTGGTTTGGGAATGTCGTTAATTGCTATTGTCTTTTTGTCCTTTGCCTTATGAAAGAACCGTTACATACTTATAAAACCATTGATATAACTGTAGCGCAAGTTCTTTTCAAAGAAAAAGGAAGCAAGTTTATAGGTTATTTAATTCCTGTAACTACAGAAGATGAGGTGAAAGAAGCCTTGGAGGGAATTAAAAAACAATACCACGATGCTAGGCATTGGTGTTATGCTTACAGATTGGGTTACGATGGATTAACCTATAGAGTGAATGACGATGGAGAACCAAGTAATACAGCTGGTCAGCCTATTTACGGACAGTTGTTGGCTTTTGATGTAACTAATGTTCTCTTGGTGGTTGTTCGGTATTTTGGAGGTGTTAAGCTAGGTGTAGGAGGTTTGATAAAAGCATATAGAACTTGTGCGGAAGAAACATTACGTGAGGCAACAATACTGGAGAAAACAATTAAAGAAACATTTACTGTTTTAAGTTCTTATGAGCATGTAGATAAAGTGATGAGGTTGATCAAAACTTTTGACTTAGAAATAACAGAACAAGAAATGTATTTAGATTGTAAATTTGTATTGTGTTCTCCAGTAGCTATTTTTAAAAATGTAATTCAAGCATTTGATGATTTGAGATGTGTAAAAGTAATTTTGTCATCAAATTCATAATATTATGCATGCATAATTGCATTTAAAATGTATTCTGGGCATCGTATCGGTTTATTTTTTTTCATGTCTACAAATACCAAAGTCGATTCTGCAGTTGTTAACAATTCGTTTTCTTGATTGTAGACTTCATAAGTGAAAATAATCTTTACATTAGGTTCTTGTTTTAGGGCAGTTTTAATTGTTAAAACATCATCATATTTGGCAGGTTTTTTGAAGTTGATATTTAAGTTGACAACGGGCAGCATAACACCATTGTCTTCCATGCTTTTGTAGGAGATGCCAGAGTCTCTAAGCCATTCAATACGAGCAGTTTCAAAGTGTTTTGCATAGTTGCTGTGATGCACATATTGCATCTGATCTGTTTCGTAATATTTTACTCTATGAGTATAAAATTTGGGATTCATATTGTGTATTTGATAATTACTTCATTCTAGGTAAAAAAAAACTGAAATGCAATAGGGGATAGGTTTTTTTTTAATGAATTTTATTCACACTTTTGTAGTCCCCTAAAGATGATTGTGGTACTTAACTAATGTTAAGGGCTCAATCAGCTGATTATTAAAACTAATAAGTGCAAACGAAAACTATGATAAAAACCGCCGAAGATGTTTGGGCATCATGCTTGAGATTTATAAAGGACAATATTACACCAGTTGGTTATAAAACATGGTTTGAGCCTATTGTTCCGGTTAAATTAGAGGGTGCTGCATTGACAATTCAGGTACCTAGTAAATTTTTCTTTGAGTTTCTAGAGGAGAATTACGTCAAGATTATGCGAAGTGCATTGGTAAGAGAATTAGGAAAAGAAGCTCGTTTGTTGTACGATGTTCGTTTAGAAAACTCATACAGTAGTAAAGTTCCGCAAACAGTAAAAATACCGAGTTCTAACCGAGCCCCAATGAAACCTCAAAACGTTTCATTTGTGGCTAAAAGTGTTAGCAGAGAAGTTAAAAATCCATTTATTATTCCTGGATTACAAAAGGTAAAAGTTGAGTCTAATTTGAATCCAAATTATTGTTTTGACAATTTTATGGAAGGAGAATCCAATCGTTTAGGTAGATCTGCAGGAATGGCAGTTGCTAACAAACCAGGAGGAACTTCTTTCAATCCTTTGATGATTTACGGAGGTGTAGGTTTGGGTAAAACACACTTGGCTCATGCCATTGGTGTACAGGTAAAAGATAAATATCCAGACAAAACGGTTCTTTACGTATCTACGGAAAAGTTCATTCAGCAATATGGTGACGCTGTTTTAAAAAATAACAACAGAAACGACTTTTTACATTTTTATCAGATGATAGATGTATTGATTGTTGATGATATTCAGTTCTTGTCAGGAAAGACAAAAACTCAAGATGCTTTCTTTCAGATTTTTAACGAATTGCATCAAAATGGGAAACAGGTAATTTTGACATCTGACAAAGCACCTGTGGATATGCAAGATATTGAACAACGTTTGTTGTCTCGTTTCAAATGGGGATTGTCTGCAGAGTTGCAAGCTCCAGATTACGAAACTCGTATCGGGATTTTGAAAAATCGCTTGTATAGAGATGGTGTAGAAGTTCCAGATGATGTGATTGAGTTTATCGCTAAGCACATCAAAAGCAATGTGCGTGAGTTGGAGGGGGTTGTTACTTCTTTGATAGCACAATCTGCATTCAATAAAAAAGAATTTAGTCTTGCTTTGGCTAAAAGTATTGTTGATAAGTTTGTGAAAAACACAAAGAAAGAAGTTTCTGTAGATTACATTCAGAAAGTAGTTTCTAAGTATTTTGAAATTGATTTGGCAACATTACAGTCTAAGACAAGAAAAAGACATATTGTACAAGCAAGACAATTGGCCATGTATTTTTCTAAAAAGTTGACCAAATCTTCATTAGCAAGTATTGGTTCTCAGATAGGAAAAAGAGATCACGCTACTGTATTACATGCATGTAAAACAGTAGATAATTTAACTGCTACAGACAAACAGTTTAAGAAATATGTTGACGATATTTCTAAAAAATTATCTTTTTAAGTTGTTATGAAAACTGCTAACGTTTTGATGGTTTGTTTAGGGAATATATGTAGATCTCCTCTTGCAGAAGGGATTTTAAAGTCCAAATCAAACGGATTGAATATTATGGTAGATTCAGCGGGAACCGGGGCTTATCATGTAGGTAATTTACCAGATGCTAGATCTATTTTGGTAGCAAAACAACATGGAATTGATATTACTGACCAAAGAGCTAGAAAATTAGAAGCATCGGATTTGGACGCTTTTGATTTTATTTATGCGATGGATGAATCTAATTATAGAAATATTTTGATGCTGGCAAAAAACGAAGCACAAAAAAGAAAAGTCTCTATGATTATGAACGAAGTGGTTGAGGGAAGTGATATTTCTGTACCTGATCCTTATTATGGAGGTGATCAAGGTTTTGAAAACGTGTATCAAATGTTAGATAGTGCTTGCGATGCTATTCTGGCCAAAATAAAACAATAAGATGAAAGGTAATTTGTATCTAATCCCAACTACATTAGGCGATAATGAGCCATTGGAAGTAATGCCTATTTCTGTAAAAGCTGTTGTAGAACAGTTGACACATTTTATTGTGGAAAATGAAAAATCGGCAAGAAGGTTTATTAAAAAAATTACTCCCCTTAAGTCGCAACCTAGTTTGCAGTTAAAGTTGATAGATAAGTATGTAAATCCTATTGAGGTAAATACATATTTAGATGCTTGTTTGGAAGGTGAATCCATTGGTTTGTTGTCCGAAGCTGGTGTTCCTGCGGTGGCAGATCCTGGTTCTGATGTGGTAAAACTAGCTCATGAGAAAGGAATTAGAGTAGTTCCTTTGGTAGGGCCTTCTTCTATTTTAATGGCTATGATGGCTTCTGGAATGAACGGGCAGAGTTTTGCTTTTAATGGTTATTTACCTATTGAAGCATCGCAAAGAAAAAAAGAAATCAAAAGACTAGAGCGTTTGTCTAAAGAACAAGGTCAGTCACAGATTTTTATAGAAACACCTTATCGTAATCATAAAATGTTGGATGACTTAAAAACTACGTTGTCTCCAAATACACGTTTGTGTATTGCTGCGGATATTACCATGCCTAAGGAATACATAAAAACATTTACCATTGCAGCGTGGAAATCACAAAGTCCAGAACTGCATAAAATCCCAGCTATTTTTATCATTCACGCATCGTAATAATTCAAAAAACATCATTTATAAGTATCTAAATTTATCGATGTATTCTCTGTTTGTTTAGCCAACGTTGGTAAGCTGCTGCGTTTCGGTTGTGTTGACTTAGGTTTTTGGCGAAATTGTGAGTTCCTAATTTTTGAGGACTCGCACAGAAATAATAATAAGGATGTTTTTCTGCATTCAATACGGCATCAATAGCATCTATATCTGGCATGGCAATGGCTGCTGAGGGAATTCCTAGTGAAAGATATGTGTTGTAAGGAGATTCGATTGATAAATCTTTCTTTAGTACTCTTTTGATGACAGTGTCTCTTCCGTATTTTTCTTTCAAAGCATATATAATTGTTGGGTCGGCTTGTAATGGCATTCCCACGCGTACTCTGTTCAGATAGACTCCTGCTACTTTAGATCTTTCTGCTTTGTGTGATGTCTCTTTATGAACAATAGAAGCAAGAGCAATGACTTCATTTTTGTCAAGGTTAAAGCGTTTCGCTTTGGCAATTCTGTCTGCATTCCAAAATCTATTGTAGGCATTTAAAAGTTTGGTTCGTAATTGGTTTGGGCTGATGGTCCAGTAGCATTCATAAGTATAAGGCATACACATATGTAGTACTGTTTTGTGAGTAAAGCCTTCTTGTTGTAAAAAATCAACATCAGTAAGACTGTTGAGAATACTTAACGAATCTGCTTCAATTTGTGTTGCTAGTCTTCCTGCTAAATCTTCAATATAGGTTTGATTGTTGAACGTAACTTTTATTGGGGTTTGTCTTCCGCTTCGTAACAATGTAACTACTTGGTTGGCATTCATTCCTTTTTTTAGAATGTATCTACCTGCTTTTACATGGGTGTATTTTTTTAAAGAAATTACAGTTTTCACGTGATCAATATCAAGACAGATACTGTCTAAATTCTGAACAACTTGAGCTATAGAATCAGTTGACTTTATGTAAATAGAAGTTTCTTTTTCTATTTGAACACTGTAGATGATTGTATAAAAGTAAAAGGCAACACCAAGAATCAACAAACTAAAGATTCCGAGACTGTAATATATTTTTTTCATGAAATGTTAGAAGGATAAATCAATTGATAAAAGGCAACATCTTTAAAGGCATGATTGTTATAAATCCAATTTTTTCTAGTACCAACATATTGGTAACCTAGTTTTTCAAACAAATGGATGCTCTGTTTGTTTTTCGTGTCAATATTGGCATAAACTTGCTGAAGGTTAAGGACTGAAAAAGCATAGTTTTGGGCAAGTTGAATAGCTTGCAATGCATATCCTTTTTGTTGGTGTTCTGGGGCTATTAAAATACCAATACCTGCTCTAAGGTGTTGTGGGTTGAAATCAAATAAATCAATCAAACCTACAAGAACTCCTTGGTTGTTTTCAATAGCAAGTCTCAACTGCTTGGCTTCGTAAATATCCAAATGAGCATTTTCTAAATATTGTTTTAAAAGAAAGCGAGAGTAGGGCGTTTGCGTATTGCTTACTTCCCATAAATTCTCGTTGTTTTCAATTTGATATAGAAAATTCAAGTCCTCTGGTTCTAAGGCACGCAATTGTATGTTTGTTCCTTTGAGTTTAAGCATTGTATGAAATTACACCTTGAAAAACAAAAGTAGCAGGTCCTTTTAAAAAGACATTTTTATATCCATTTTCTGTTGGTTCAAAAGAAACTTCTAAGTCACCACCTTCCACTTTTAATGGAATTTTGGTGTTCTGAGTTTGTTTTTGTTCAAACATAGCAATGGCTACGGCAGTAACTCCAGTTCCACAAGCCAATGTTTCATCCTCTACACCTCTTTCATAAGTCCTTACTCTAAAGGCATTATTAGGCAAAGCTTCTACAAAATTTACATTGGTTCCTTCCTTAAAATAAGGAGCACCATATCTAATAGTTTCTCCGTTGTCTTTTACATTGTACGTTTCTATGTTGTTAACCATTTGAACATGATGAGGAGATCCAGTGTTTAAAAAACAATGTGTGTCAAAAATGTTGATTGTATGTACATCAATCATTTGCAAATTGGTAACTCCATCTTCATAGGTTGCGTAATGCAAGCCGTCAACAGCATCAAAAGTTGTTTCTTTGTCAATAATTCCTAGTTTATTTGCAAAAGCAACCAAACATCTACCCCCATTTCCACACATGGTACTTTCGCTACCATCAGCATTGTAATAGACCATGGTAAAGTCGTGTTTGTCAGAAGGATTCAACAGCATCAATCCATCGGCACCAATACCAAATCTACGGTCGCATAAAAAATGTACCAGTTGAGTATTCTTAGTGGGAAAGCTTAAATTACGGTTGTCTATGATGACAAAATCATTTCCTGTTCCTTGGTATTTGTAAAAAGTAATTTCCATTATAATGTCAGATTGGTTCGCAAAAGTACAAAGAAAATATAGTAGAAAAATAGTGTTGTGTAGATTGAACAAAATTTTGTGTTTCGTTAAATAGAATTGTAATTTTAAAAATAAAACATGAGAAATTATATTGTACAGATTTTAGTAAATGCTATTGCCGTTTTTTTAATAGCAAAATTTTTGCCAGGAGCTGGAGTAGAAGGCTTTGTAACGGCTGTTTGGGTAGCGTTTTGGTTAAGTGTGTTAAATTTATTGGTAAAGCCTATTTTAGTGATATTAACACTACCTATTACCATTCTTACATTAGGGCTTTTCTTGTTGATCGTCAACGCAATCATTATTAGTATTGCAGATTCTTTGATTGGAGGTTTTTATGTGAATGGAATTTTTGTAGCGCTGATTTTTAGTTTGTTACTTTCTGTAGTTCAGTCCTTTTTACATTCTTTATTTGGCTTAAAGGAAGATTAGATACTTGTGTTTTAAATGTGTTGGCATAGTTTTTGAAAAATTGATATTAATTAAAAATATAAAGACATGAAACAGAATATTAAATTATTTGTAGTAGCCTTATTAGGAGGTTTTATTTCATTGACACTATATAGTCGTTTTTTTCAAAATGAAGTTAAAGTTGTAGCGTCTGATGAAAAACAACAATTGCCAGTTTTAACAGCAAATACACATACAAGTCTTGTGGCAGCTGAAAAATTGACAGATTTTACAACAGCGGCTGAAGCAACTTTAAACGCAGTAGTCCACGTTAAAAACACATCTGTAGGAGTGCAACAAGATCCTTTTGCAGAATTGTTTTATGGTCATGGTTATGGAAGTAGAAAGTATGAGAGAGTAGGAACAGGAAGTGGTGTGGTTATTTCACCAGACGGCTACATTGTAACAAACAACCATGTGATTGATGGGGCTAGTGAAATAGAAATTAGCTTGAACAGTCAGAAAAAATACAAGGCAGAGTTGATTGGTGCTGATAAAGATAATGATATTGCTTTGTTAAAAATTGATGCCGATGATTTGCATTACATCACATTTGGAGATTCTGATACCTCAAAAATTGGTGAATGGGTATTGGCGGTAGGTAATCCTTACAATTTAACTTCTACAGTTACCGCAGGAATTATTAGTGCTAAAGGAAGAGATTTGGAAGGGAATTCTAACATAGAATCTTTCATTCAGACAGATGCAGCTGTGAATCCAGGAAACAGTGGAGGTGCTTTGGTAAATACCCGTGGGGAGTTGATTGGAATTAACACGGCAATTTCTTCTCAAACAGGATCTTTTGTAGGGTATTCTTTTGCAGTTCCTTCTAACATAGCAAAACGTATTATTGAAGATTTGATGGAGAACGGTTCTGTAAAAAGAGCAGTTCTAGGTGTCACGACTCAAGCTAAATCAGATATTGATGGTGTGTATATTTCAGAAGTTTCTAAAAATACAGGAGCAGACAAAGCAGGTATGAAATCTGGTGATATTATTAAAAAAATCAACAATGTGAAAATTCATAAGTTTTCAGAATTGGTAGGGCAATTGGTTGCCAAAAGACCAGGAGATGAGGTTTTAGTTACTGTAGAAAGAGATGGAATTGAGAAGGTTTTGAATGTGAAATTGTCTGAAGTTAGTGCTTTTGTTTCAGAGGCTTTTGGAATTCAATTTGGTGAATTAAAAGTGAAAGAAAAACAAGATTTAAGAATTTCTGGAGGTATAAGAGTGAATAAAATCAACAACAAAGACTTGCAAAAGTTAGGAATTAAGCCAGGATATGTAGTCTTATCGATCAATAATTTTAAAATGAATAGTGTTGCTGATTTGGAAAGAGTGAAGCAATCTATCAAGAGTGAAGAACAGGTTAATAAGTTAGTAGTTATCAACCTTGAAGGGGAAAGAGAGACTTTTTCTAGAGGCTGGTAATAGGGCTTAAATAGAGTTTAAAAAACGACTTATATTTTATTTATGTTAAAATTTTTGAAGGAACTGAATGATGCTTGTTTTTTAAGTGGATATTCTCTAAATAAAATACTAAATTTGCAGGCTAGCACAATTATTAAAGAGCATAAGTAAAATATGAGTAGTTTTTTGGGTACAGGTGTTGCTTTGGTAACTCCTTTTGATCACGATGGAAATGTTGATGTACAAGCTTTAGAAAAGCTTGTAGAGTTTCAGATAGAAAATGCTGTAGAATATTTAGTTGTTCTTGGGACTACTGCTGAGTCTGCTACATTAACAAAAGAAGAAAAAGAATTGGTAAAACAAACCATAGTTAATGCAAATAAGGGAAGATTACCTGTTGTTTTGGGTATTGGGGGGAACAGTACTGCTGCGGTTATACAGGAAATAAAAGAAACAGATTTAAGCCCTTATCAAGCAATTTTGTCCGTTTCACCTTGTTATAATAAACCAAGTCAAGAAGGAATATACCAGCATTTTAAGGCCATTGCAGAAGCATGTCCAATAGATATTATTTTGTACAATGTACCAGGAAGAACAAGTTCTAATGTTTCTCCAAAAACGGTAGTAAGATTGTCAAAAATATCAAACATCGTAGGAATTAAAGAAGCAAAAGGGGATATGGATCAAGCTTTGAAATTGATCAAATCTTTACCTAGTGACTTCTTAGTAATTTCTGGTGACGATATGTTGGCATTGCCTATAACATTGGCAGGAGGATCTGGAGTAATTTCTGTTATTGGTCAAGCGTTTCCGTCAGAGTTCTCACACATGATTCGTTTAGGATTGTTGGAGGAGTCTAAAAAATCATTTAGAATGCATTATAAGATTCAAGACAGTATAGATTTGATTTTTTCGGAAGGAAACCCAGTAGGTGTAAAAGCCTTGCTTGAAATTTTAGGATTGTCATCTAGCACTGTAAGATTGCCATTGGTAGAAGCTACCTCAGGATTAAAAAATGAATTGAGACAATTTGTAGAAGCATTCTACGTTGCCTCATAAACAATAATTATGATAAAAATTTTTAAGTGTAGTTTGGTTTTTATGACCTTACTGTTGTTAAACTCTTGTGGAGAATACAATAAAGTACTAAACAAGGGAACAAATTCTGAGCGTTACATTTTAGCGAATAAAATGTACAAAGAAGGTTCTTTTGATAAAGCAATACGCTTGTACGAATTAATTTTACCATCATACGCTGCCAAGCCACAAAGCGAAGCAATTATTTTTCGTTTGGCAGAGTCAAATTACAAAACCAAAGATTATTTGACAGCAGTGTACTACTACGAAAAATTTATCAGAAGTTACCCTAAAAGCACTGAGATAGGAACCGCACAATTTTTGATTGCTGAAAACTATTATCAATTATCGCCAAAGTTTAGTGTTGATCAAAAAGACACAAGAAAAGCGATGGCAGCTTTTCAAAATTTTATAGATGAAAATCCAGATTCAGAAAGATTAGAAGAGGCTAACAAAAGAATGGAAGATCTTAGTTTTAAACTAGAAAAAAAATCTTTTGAAATAGCAAAACAGTATTATAAAATAGGAAATTATAAATCTGCTATTGTTGCTTTTGACAATGTAATTTTGGATTATTTAGGAACATCATTCAAAGAGGAAGCGATGTTTTACAAATTCAAATCAGCATATTTATTAGGAGTAAATAGTGTAGATTATAAAAAAGAAGAAAGGATTAAAGAAGCGATTAGAGTTTATAATAGATATAAAAAAGCTTTTCCTACATCAAAATATTTAAACGAAGCTGATGATTTGTTCGAGAAATTGGACAAATTCAATCAGGCAAAACCCGAACTAAACAGTTAAGAATTATGGATTATAAAAAAACAGAAGCTCCTTTGTCTACAATTACGTATGACAAATCTAAAGTAGAAGCACCAACTCAAAATATTTACGAAGCAATTGCTATTATAGCTCAAAGAGCTACACAAGTAGGAAGTGATTTGAAAAAAGAGTTGGTAGACAAATTGGATGAGTTTGCAACTTACAACGACAGTTTGGAAGAGGTTTTTGAAAACAAAGAACAAATAGAGGTATCTAAGTTTTACGAAAAATTACCTAAACCACATGCCATTGCAGCAGAAGAATGGTTAGAAGGAAAAGTTTACTACAGAAGAGCAACTACAGAACAAGAATAGTTATTCTATGAGTGTATTAAGTGGGAAGAAAGTTTTGTTGGGGGTTAGTGCAGGCATTGCAGCCTACAAAACAGCTCATTTAGTAAGGCAATTTATAAAAGCAGGTGCAGAAGTGCAAGTAGTACAAACACCTGCTTCTAAAGAATTTATCACTCCGCTGACACTTTCTACTTTGTCCAAAAATCCAGTACATTCTACTTTTTATCATGAAGAGGATGAAAATGCTGTGTGGAACAATCATGTAGATTTGGGTTTGTGGGCAGACATTATGTTGATAGCTCCTGCTACAGCAAATACCTTGGCGAAAATGACCAATGGTGTATGTGATAATTTATTGTTGGCTACCTATTTATCAGCCAAATGTCCAGTGTACTTTGCTCCAGCAATGGATTTGGATATGTACCAACATCCCTCTACAAAAACAAGTATTCAAAAATTAACAGAGTTTGGTCATATTTTTATTCCTGCAACTAGTGGAGAATTGGCTAGTGGATTGGTAGGAGAAGGAAGATTGGCTGAACCTGAAGATATTGTTGCTTTTATTGAAAAAGATAGTTTATCAAAGCTTCCGTTAAAAGGGAAAAAAGTTTTGATTACTGCTGGACCTACTTATGAAGCAATTGATCCTGTTCGTTTTATAGGGAATCATTCCTCTGGAAAAATGGGGTTTGAACTTGCTAAAGCAGCAGCCAATTTAGGAGCTGAGGTTATTTTAATTACGGGACCTTCTTACCAACAAATTTCACATTCTTTAGTAAAACGTATTGATGTGATTTCTGCGGATGATATGTACCATGCTTGTCATGATCATTACAAAACGGTTGATGTTGCGGTTTGTTCTGCGGCTGTTGCAGATTACAAACCCGCTCATGTTGCTGATCAGAAGATAAAGAAAAAAGATGCCAGTTTACAGATAGAACTAGTTCCAACAAAAGATATTTTAGCTTCATTAGGAGTTGAAAAAAAACATCAGTTATTGGTTGGTTTTGCATTAGAAACAGACAATGAAGAAGAAAATGCAAAAGGAAAAATTGAGAGAAAGAATTTAGATTTTATAGTCTTAAATTCTTTGAGAGATAAAGGTGCAGGTTTTGCAAAAGATACCAATAAAATTACTATTATTGATAAGGATTTTAGCATACAGAAGTTTGACACAAAATCAAAACCAGATGTTGCAAAAGACATTCTAACAGTCATAATTCAAAAACTACATGTTTAAGCAGTTTCTCTTAGGTTTGTTTCTTATCGTTTTTACAACTGTAAAAGCACAAGAATTGAATTGTAGTGTAACTGTAAATGCAGATAAAATAGCTGTATCTAACAACAGAATATTTCAAACATTGGAAAATTCTTTAACAGAATTTGTCAATCAAAAAAAATGGACAGATATAAAGTTTAAAGATCATGAGCGAATCAAATGTTCTTTTACACTGCTGTTAACGGAGCAAACAGGCACAAATTCTTACAAAGGAAGTATACAGATACAAGCATCGAGACCTGTTTTTAATTCTACTTATTACAGCCCTATTTTTAATTACAAAGACGATAGTTTTTCTTTTAATTATACAGAGTACCAACCATTAAATTACAACCCTAATGGTTTTGATTCTAATTTGGTTTCGGTGATTACTTATTACACTTATATGATTTTAGGTATTTACGTAGATAGCTTTGATTTAAAAGGGGGAGAACCTTATTTAAACACTGCACTTGCAATCGTAAATCAAGCACAACAATCTGGTTATATTGGGTGGGAAAATTCTAAAATAAACATTTCTCGTTTTACTTTGGTAGATCAATTGTTAGCGAGTGAAAATGAACTTTATAGAGAATTATTTTACAATTATCATTACGAATGCTTAGATGCTTTTGAACGCAATCAGAAAATAGCAGCAGGTAAAATTGTAAAAAAACTATTGATTTTGAAAGATATTTACGATGCCAATCCAAACAATATTGCCATCAGGTTGTTTACCGATGCCAAATCGGACGAGATTGTAAATATGTTTCGAAAAAATAGAAATATAGATACGGCAGAATTGGTTTCTGTCTTAAAAAGAGTTTCTCCTAACAACTCAAAAAAATGGAGACAAATTTATACCAACTAAAATTTAATACTTTTTTATGTTAGTTTCATTAACTGTTCAAAACTATGCTTTGATCAAGAGATTACAAGTAGATTTTTCTGAAGGATATTCTGTAATCACCGGTGAAACGGGAGCAGGAAAATCTATATTATTAGGTGCTTTAGGTTTGGTTTTGGGAAACAGAGCAGACTTAACTCATTTAAAAGATAAGACTGAAAAATGCGTTATTGAAGCAGAGTTTCAAATACAAGCTTATCAATTAGAAAGCATTTTTGAAGATTTAGAATTGGATTACGAAGCCAATACAATTGTAAGAAGAGAATTGTTGCCAAGCGGAAAAACAAGAGCTTTTATAAACGATACTCCTGTCAACTTAAAATCACTACAAGCTTTAAAAGAGTATTTGTTAGACATCCACTCTCAGCACAATACGATGGCTTTGTCAGACAAAAACTATCAATATTATATTGTAGATGCCTTGGCGGGAAATTTAGATTTGCTAAAAACGTACAAAAGCGCTTTGAAAAATTATAAGGCTGTTGTTAAAAAATTAGAAAATTTAAAAATAAGTCAAGAAGAGGCACAACAACAGTACGAATACAATTTGCATTTGTATCAAGAATTACAGAGTGCTAAATTGAAAGAATTGGATGAGATAGAAACATTAGAAGCAGAAATTGAAAAATTATCTCATGCAGAAGAAATTAAAATCAATTTGTTTGATAGTTTACAAGTTGCTAGTGAAGAAGAAATAGGAGTTCAATCACTTTTAGGAAGATTTCAATTATCATTATCAAAAATAGCTCCTTATGATGCGAGTTATGCGTCTTTGTCAGAACGAGCTAAAAGTTTAAAAATTGAATTGGATGATTTGGTTTTTGAGTTGGAAAAACAAGCTGAAAAAGTTGATATTGACCCAGATGAATTGGAAAGAATGAATCAGCGTTTGACTTTACTGTTTGATTTGCAAAAGAAACATTTTGTATCTTCTATAGAAGATTTGATAGTAGTAAGAGAAACATTGGCAGTAAAAGTTGGGCAAGTAGAAGATGCAGCAGATTTGCTAGTAGCAGCAGAAAAACAAGTTGATTTGTCTAAAAAACAAATTTCAGAATTTGCGAAAAAATTGTCTAGCAATAGAAAAAAAATTGTGAATCAATTGCAAGTGGAATTGGAGCAAATTTTAGCCGTTTTGGGAATGGAAAATGCACAGTTTAAAGTTGATATTACCACAGCAAAAGAGTTTACAGACTATGGAGTAGATGATGTTTCTTTCTTGTTATCATCTAACAAAGGCTCTGACTTTGGATTGTTGAAAAAAGTAGCATCTGGAGGAGAATTGTCTAGAATAATGTTGGGAATTAAAATGATTTTATCAAAGTTTGTACACCTTCCTACCATCTTATTTGATGAAATTGATACTGGAGTTTCTGGAGATATTGCAACTAAAATTGCAGACTTAATGCAAGCTATGGGGAAAAATATGCAAGTAATTACCATTACGCATTTGCCACAGGTAGCAGCAAAAGGGCACATTCATTATAAAGTTTACAAAGAGGTAGAAGGAGAAGAAACCGTAACGCATTTGACACAGCTTAGCACTGAAGAAAGAGTACATGAAATAGCAGAAATGTTAGGAGGAAAGGAAAAAACTCAATCTGCTTTAGAACACGCTCAGCAATTATTAAGTATTTAATTAGAATCCATTATATTTGCAGTCAGAATAACTACGAATAATACAAACGATACATATGTACAATTTATTAAAAGGAAAAAAGGGAATTATTTTTGGAGCTTTAGATTCAAATTCTATTGCTTGGAAGGTTGCAGAAACTGCTCACGCAAATGGAGCTGAGTTCGTTTTAACAAACGCACCTATTGCTATGCGTATGGGAGAAATTAATGAGTTGGCAGAAAAAACTGGTTCTCAAATTGTTCCTGCAGATGTTACTAAAATGGAAGACATCGAAAATTTAATTGAAAAATCACTTGAAATTTTAGGTGGTAAAATTGATTTTGTATTGCACTCTATTGGAATGTCTGTAAACGTGCGTAAAAAAATTCACTACACAGAAAATAACTACGATTTTACTCACAAAGGTTTTGATATTTCTGCGTTGTCTTTTCACAAAGTAATGCAAGTATTGTATAAGAAAAATGCCATGGCAGAATGGGGGTCTATTGTAGCGTTGACTTATATGGCTGCTCAAAGAGTTTTTCCTGATTACAATGATATGGCAGATAACAAAGCTTATTTAGAGTCTGTTGCTCGTTCTTTTGGATATTTCTTTGGTAAAGATCACAAGGTACGTGTAAATACAATTTCTCAATCTCCTACTGCAACTACTGCTGGTAACGGGGTAAAAGGATTCTCTGGGTTTATCAACTATGCAGAAAAAATGTCTCCACTAGGAAATGCTTCTGCTCAAGATTGTGCAGATTATACGATTACATTGTTTTCTGATTTGACTAAAAAAGTAACTTTACAAAACTTATTTCATGATGGTGGATTCTCTAATATGGGAGTTTCTAACGAAATTATGGAGGCTTTTGAAGATCAAGAATAGTCTGAATTTTATAAAAATAAAAACTCCAATAAATTTTAATTTATTGGAGTTTTTTTATGAGTTGTAAGGGGATTGAACTTTAATTCTTTTTCATATCAATCAATATAGAAAAAGTTTTGTTAATGTCTATTTCTTTCACCACAATAGTAATTTCGTGGGTGGTAGAAATAATTTCTTGTACAGGAATGTCTGCCCAAGCTAATTGCTTTAAAATAAAATAATAAATACCAGACTGTTCTGAATTGGCTTTCGGTAATTTAATGGTGATAGAAGCCAAATCTTCTGAATTAGACAATATTTGTTCAGATTTAAAAATCTCAGCAACTTTGTTGTGAAGTTTTTTACTGGTGATAATTGTTGTCTCAAAAATACCTTGAGATATCGTAAAGAAATAATCTTTGTCCTCTCCAAATTCATTGATCAAATCACCAATGCATTTCAACAATGTAGGAGTATTCTTGTAGGTGAAATTCCCCAAGTCTGAACGTACAATAAAATCACCCAAAGTAAGGGTTATCTTTTTGATGTTTTTTCGAATTTTTAAGATACTTGAAGGAGAAAGTCTGTTGATAGCCATCATGATAGCTCCAGATTTTACTTCTTTGTTTAGATCCTTTTCTACATCTGGTTGTATGACTCTTGCCAATGAAGAGACATTGATTAATTTGTCATTTAAAGCTTCTTCCAAAAAAGGCGTTTTTCGGATAATTCCCTCAACCGATTCCTGTATGGTTTTCATACGTGTTCAAATTTTAACAATTCGTAATAAGATGTAAAGATATTATTATTTTCTTGTACAGATGATACAATTATAGAACCTTTGCATCTTTTTATCTGGATTTTTCAGAATAAATTAAAAAAACAGAAACTAGAAACTAAATTATTTATGAAAGTATTAAAATTTGGAGGAACTTCCGTAGGAAGCCCTTCGAGTATAAAAGAAGTAGCTAACATTGTTAGAAATGTAGAGGGACAGAAAACTGTTGTTTTGTCTGCTATGTCAGGTACTACAAATTCATTACACGAAATTTCGGATCACATTATCAATTACCGAGAAGAAGAAGCAAATGACTTGATTGATCAAATGATTGGTAAGTATGTAGATGTTGTTGATGAATTGTTGACAGAAAAAACGAATCAGAATGAAGCAATTGCTTTGATTTCTGATCGATTTGAATTTATAAGAGAACATGTTGGAATTGAAATTCCATCTACTCAAATAGAGAAAAACATTGTAGCACAAGGAGAAATTTTGTCTACCAATTTATTTCATTTTCATTTGAAAGAAATAGGAGCAAGTGCAACTTTGGTTTCTGCTTTTGATTTTATGGCTATTGATGATGCTAACGAGCCTGTAATTTCTAAAATAACAGAAGCGTATGGTAAAATTGTAGCAGCAAATGAAGGAATTGAAATCTTTGTTACTCAAGGTTACATCTGTTTGAGCCATACAGGAAAAATAGACAACTTAAAAAGGGGAGGATCTGACTATTCCGCATCTTTGATAGGGGCAGCAATTTTAGCTGAGGAGATTCAGATTTGGACAGATATTGATGGAATGCATAATAACGATCCTCGTTTTGTAGAAAACACTTTTTCATTAAAAGAACTTTCTTTTGACGAAGCTGCTGAGTTGGCTTATTTTGGAGCTAAAATATTGCACCCACAATCTGTAATTCCTGCACGTAAAGCAAATGTACCAGTATTGTTAAAAAATACGTTTGAACCAAAAGCACCAGGTACAATTATTAAAAACTGCGAAGTACCAAATGGAGTAAGAGCAATTGCTGCTAAAGACGGAATTACAGCGATAAAAATAAAGTCGTTCAGAATGCTGATGGCTTATGGGTTTTTGAAAGGTATTTTTGAAGTTTTTGAGAAATACAAAACCTCTATTGATATGGTTACCACTTCAGAGGTTGCGGTATCTGTAACAATTGATGACACTACTTATTTGAATGAAATTATAGAAGAACTACAAGAAATAGGATCTGTAGATGTAGATACAGATTTGAGTATTGTTTGTTTGGCTGGAGATTTTTCGGAACAAAAGACAGGACTTAGCACACCTATTTTTAATAGTTTGTCTAACATTCCTATTCGTATGATTTCTTACGGAGGATCAAATTACAATGTGTCCTTGGTGATAAGTACCGTAAATAAAAAAGAAGCATTGGTTGCCTTAAACAACGGTGTTTTTTAGTAGATAATTATTGATAAATTAAGAGTTTTATATTTAAAAAAAGTTTATTTTTGCAGGTATATAACTCACGAAAAAGATTTAATATAAAATGGATATTTCTCAATTCTCAGGATTTTTAGCATTCTTATTTGTATTTACAACTGGTTTTTGGTTGTTAATTTTCTTATTAACTTTTGTAGTACCTTATTGGATTACAGGAACTATCATTGAAAATATTCAATTGAAAGCTGCTGCTAAAAAAGGAAAATTGTAAGAAATAAGTTTTTACACACATAAGAAAAGCCATAAGTACTTATTGTATTTATGGCTTTTTTGTTGACTGCTATTTTTAGCAACAAAAAAAGGAAGGGAGCAATACTATTTTGCTCCCTTCCTTTTTTAAATATTATAAACCAAGTAAAATCAATCGTTGTCACTTAAATTGATGTCCTCATAGGCATTCATTCCGTGTTCAAAAATATCCAAACCTTGTTTTTCTTCTTTTTCACTAACTCTTAAACCAACCGTTTTTTTAATGGCAAAAAGAATTATAAAAGAAGTAATCAAACAAGTGATTCCTACCACTATAATCCCAAAGGCTTGTGTACCTAATTGAGTAAAAGATCCTGTGTTAAAAACTCCTTTATCACCCCAAATTCCAACAGCAAGGGTTCCAAAAACACCACAAATTAAATGTACTCCAATAGCTCCAACAGGATCATCCATTTTCAATCGATCAACAATTCCAACTGCAAAAACAATAATGACACCCGCTATAAAACCAATAATGATAGCATCTAGAGGAGACATTAGATCTGCTCCTGCAGTAATTCCTACCAAACCAGCCAAAGCACCGTTAAAAGCCATGGTAATGTCATATGTTTTAAATTTTAAGTACGACGTTATAAAAGCTGCTAAAATACCAGCAGCAGCTGCTAAAGAAGTTGTAACTAAAACCAAAGAAACAGTAGCGGGATCTGCAGATAATACTGAACCTCCGTTAAAGCCAAACCACCCAAACCACAATAAGAAGACTCCTAATGCTGCTAATGGAATGTTGTGTCCCACAATAGGTTTTATACTTCCATCTGCTAAATATTTACCCAAACGAGGTCCTAACAGAATAACGGCAACTACGGCAGCCCATCCACCTACAGAATGTACAAAAGTTGATCCAGCAAAATCATAGAATCCCATTTTGCTAAGAAATCCGCCTCCCCATCCCCAAGAACCGATAATAGGGTAGATGACTCCTACATAAAAAACTGAAAAGATTAAAAAAGCATTTAGTTTGATTCTTTCAGCAACAGCTCCAGAAACAATGGTTGCTGCGGTTGCTGCAAACATTCCTTGAAACAAAAAGTCTGTCCAATAAGTAAAACTACCATTGTAATCAACTGTAAGACCATTTTCTGGTAAAGTCAATCCAAATCCAGAAAAGCTAAATATTCCAATACTAGATTCTTCAAAACCTGGGTACATTAAGTTGAAACCACTAATGGTATAAGTCAGCAAACCGATAGCCACAATCATAAAGTTTTTAAACAATATATTGATGGCATTTTTTGATCTGGCCAGTCCCACCTCTAAAGCAGAAAATCCTAGGTGCATAATAAATACCAATGCAATTGATATCATTATCCATAAGTTGTTAATTGTAAAGTTTATTGTTGTAGTATCCATAGTTTATCTTAAAGTTGCTTCTCCTTTTTCACCGGTTCTAATTCTGTAAGTTTCTTTTACATCATAAACAAATATTTTACCGTCACCAACATCACCAGTTGCACCTGATTTTAGAATAGTTTCGATGGTTATTTGTTCAAAATCATCATTTACAATAATAGACAAGTAACGTCTTTGGATATCGGCAGTACTAAAAGAAATTCCTCGATATACTTTACCAATTCGTTCATTACCTAGTGCGGTAACATCCCAATAAGAAAAAAAATTCACCCCTACATCATGGAGCGCTTTTTTGACATCAGAAAATTTAGATTTCCTAATGATTGCTTCAATTTTCTTCATTTAAGTTTGTTTTATATTCGCTAACAAATATAATACTATGTTTTTAAAAAATATTAAAGCAAAAAAATACGTAATACTCTAAGAGTACTACGTATTTTTATCAAAAAAGTAATTCTACGTATTTAAACGTATTACCTTAAAGTTGCTTCTCCTTTTTCACCGGTTCTAATTCTGTAAGTTTCGTTTACATCATAGACAAATATTTTTCCATCACCAACTTCACCAGTTGCTGCAGATTTTAAAATAGTTTCGATAGTGATTTGTTCAAAGTCATCATTTACGATAACGGATAAATACCTTCTTTGGATGTCGGCAGTACTAAAAGAAATACCTCTATAAACCTTTCCTACTTTTTCATTACCTAGTGCGGTAACATCCCAGTAAGAGAAGAAATTTACACCTACATCATGCAACGCAGCCTTAACATCGCTAAATTTTGACTTTCTAATAATTGCTTCTATTTTTTTCATCCTGTGTGTAATTTTTAATGTAATAAATTTACTAAAATTTTAGGTATAAAAACAGCCTAATTCCATAATAGAATTAGGCTGTTTTATAATATAAACTTAGAACAAATAATTATTCGTTGTAAACTCCAATTCCGTGTTCAGCTTTGTCTAATCCTTCGATTTCTTCTTTTTCAGAAACTCTCAATCCGATAGTAACTTTTAAGATAGTAAATACGATGAATGCTAATACTAAAGCCCATACCATGTAAGATACAGCACCAATTGTTTGAGTTAAGATATCAGCATCAGGAGAGAATACACCTAATAAGATAGTTCCTAAAGTACCACATACTCCGTGTACAGAAACTGCTCCAACTGGATCATCAATTTTTAATGTTTCGTCAATAAAAGTAATAGAGATTACTACAACAACACCAGCAATCATACCCATAATAGCAGCAGCACCAGGCTCAACATTTCCACATCCAGCAGTAATACAAACCAATCCAGCTAATGCTCCGTTTAATGTCATAGAGATATCTGGCTGTCCGTAACGTAACCAAGTGTAGAACAATGCAGCAGCAGCACCAGCAGCGGCAGCTAAGTTTGTGTTAATCAACACCAATCCAACAGCATCAACATCTTCTTCAGATCCAAAAGCTAATTGAGAACCTCCGTTAAATCCAAACCATCCTAACCATAAGATCATTACACCTAATGCACCAATCAATAAGTTGTGTCCTGGAATTGCTTGAGAAACTCCATCTTTGTATTTTCCAATTCTTGGTCCAACTAAGATAGCACCAATTAAAGCAGACCATCCACCAACAGCGTGTACAATAGAAGATCCTGCAAAATCAATGAATCCCATTTGAGCTAACCATCCATCACCATTCCATTGCCAGCTACCTGCGATTGGATAGATAATAATTGTCATGATAAAAGAGAAAATGATATAAGTAGAAAATTTTGTTCTACCTGCAACAGCTCCAGAAACGATAGTTGCAGCAGTTGCAGCAAATACAGTTTGGAAAAATAATTCAAAGTTTTTAGTACCTGCCAATCCGAACAATTCAGGAGTACCAATAAAACCTGAGATTGAAGATCCGTACATTACAGAGTATCCAATTGCCCAGAATCCTAAAGATCCTACAATTAAATCCATAATGTTTTTCATGATAATGTTACCAGCGTTCTTAGAACGAGTAAATCCTGTTTCTACTAGGGTAAAACCTGCTTGCATAAAAAATACCAAGATTCCTGATATAATTATCCACAAAGCTCCCATAATTGCACTTGTATCCATATAATTAAAATTTTAAATAGTTTGTAGTTTTAGTTTTATTTTAAAGTTTCTGCTCCTTTTTCTCCAGTACGGATACGGTACGTTTCTTTTACTTCTGAAACAAAGATTTTTCCATCTCCAACTTCGCCAGTACCAGCTGTTTTTAATAAAGTGTCAACAGTAATTTGTTCAAAGTCATCGTTTACAATGATTGACAATTGACGTCTTTGGATATCGTTAGTGCTGAAAGATACCCCACGGTATACTTTTCCTACCTTTTCGTTCCCTAACCCTGTTACATCCCAGTAAGAGAAGAAGTTTACACCTACCTCGTGCAAAGCTTCCTTAACCTCAGAAAACTTAGATTTTCTGATGATTGCTTCGATTTTTTTCATAATTGAAAGTTTAAATTAAGTTGAAATTATTTTTGTTATCTGGCAAGGCTCGCACCTTACCAGATGATTTGTTTTAAACTTTTCTAAGATTAGAAAGAGTATACAGCAGCAACTAAGATAGAAGACATTGATTTTTCATCAACACCATCTTTTGCAAATGAAGCTTCAGAAGCAGAATCCATTCTAATTTCAGGAATCAAAGTTAAGCTATCGTCTAATTTGATGTTTCCAGTCAATGTTAAAGCAAAGATATCTCCCTCCATGTCAGTAGCATCTTCATTGATTGCACCAAATCCGTTTTCTTCGTAGAAGTATTCAGGACGTAATCCTAAAGAGAAAGTATCAGATACAGCATATTGTAAGTACAAAGCAGCACCATAGTAAGTTGGGTCATCTTCACCAGCATCAGTAGTGTTGTAAGAAGCGTTGATTCCTACGTAGAAAGCGTCAGATAAATCAAATCCTCCAGTATAGTCAATTTGAAATTGATCACCAGCTCCACTGTTACCATAAATTAAGTTCAAGTATTGACCTTTGAAACCAATTTGTCCACCTAATACTACGTTTCCAGTAATGTTATAATCAGTGTTGTCAGTTCCGTTCATAGCAGCTAACATGAAAGATAAATCTTCAGTTGCAGCATAGTCTAATTTAATTCCTGTATGAGAAAAAGGTCCGTAAGAAAATAAGTAAGATGTAGAATAGTTAAAGTTAGCAGCAGGAGAAATAACTTCGTACCCTAAGAAAGTGTTAAAGTTACCTAATGTAAGAGTTGTACTTTCAGTAACATTGTAGTAAACATACAATTGGTTCACAATAGGAGTACTTCCAACTGTAGATCCAAAAACCGCATCGTTACCTCTAGGTCCAAATACTAAATCAGCAACAACTCCAGACTTAGCTCCATCATAAGAAGCAATTAAGTTTGCCATACCTAAAGCAAAACCTGATTGGTTTGCAAAAGATGAAGTAGGTGTAACCCCGTGGTCTGCATTTAAATTTGTCTTAGCATAAACATCTACTGTTCCTGAAATGTTTAATTTTGACTCTTGTGCAAAAGTTAACATTCCAGTTAACATGATTGCTGATAAAATAATTTTTTTCATGATAAAGTTTTTTATGTTTTTAAGTTTTATCTGAGACAAAGCTACGTATTAATACGTATTGTCCAAGAAAAAACCACCTGTTTTTTCGCAGTTTATTACGTATTCCCTTGGTTTACTTATTAAGTAGCCTTAAAAAAAAGTTAAATTTTCCTTGTTTTTTAATACTGTTGTATATACATTTGTTGTAGTAACAATATTTAAAACTGTCAAAAAAATGAATGATCTTAATAGTAGAGCTGTAATAAATCTAATGATAGGAGGAAATTTTATGGCAGAAAACATGAATGCTTTTTTTAAAATATATGATCTGACAGTGCAACAGTATAATATTTTACGAATTTTAAGAGGACAAGATGGTTTGGCTATAAATTTGTTTGAATTGCAAAAGCATATGATTCATAAAATGAGCAACACCACAAGGCTGGTAGATAAATTAAAAATTAAAGGACTGTTGGAACGTAAGGTGTGTGAAGAAAACAGACGTAAGATAGAGATATTTATTACTGACAAAGGATTGGGGTTGTTAGCAGGAATTGATCAATATCTAATAGATTATGAAAAAAAATTAACAAAATCGTTTACCAAAGAAGAGCTTATTCAATTGAATACATTATTAGAGAAAATAAAATAACAATTAAAATTAAAATCAATTAAAATGAAAACAACAAAAATCAAATCAGGAATTTTAGCAGTATTGGCAGTGTTAACACTATCTTTTAGTGCAGATGCAGCAAACAAAAAACCTATAAACACAGAGAAAAGTACCATTGCTTGGGTAGGTAAAAAAGTAACAGGTCAGCATAACGGAACAATCAACTTTAAAAGTGGATCTGTAGATTTAAAAGCAGGAAAGTTAGTAGGTGGATCTTTTGTGGTTGATATGACAACAATTACCGTCAAAGATTTAGAAGGAGATTACAAAGGAAAATTAGAAGGACATTTAAATTCTGACGACTTTTTTGGAGTTACAAAACACCCAGAAGCTACATTTGTAATTACAAGTGTTGAAGGAAACAGTGTAAAAGGAGATTTGACAATTAAAGGGCATACAGAAAAGAAAGCATTTACATTGACTAAAAAAGGAAACACTATTTCTGGAGATATTAAAATAGACAGAACTAAGTTTGATATTCGTTACGGATCAAAATCTTTTTTTGACAACTTAAAAGACAAAGCAATTGATGATGAATTTGAATTGTCTGTAAACATTGTATTCTAAGTAAGTTTCTAATTTTTAAAACTACAAACCCGATAACAGACGTTATCGGGTTTGTTTTTTAGAATCTTTTGGTTGTGATATCCTAAAGACAGCTATATTTATTAAATTCGCAAAAGAAAAAAGCATACAGATGTCTAGATTTGAATTAAAATTACCGAAAATGGGTGAAAGTGTTGCTGAGGCAACTATTACATCATGGTTAAAAGAAGTTGGAGATTCTATAGAGTTGGATGAATCTGTGGTAGAAATTGCAACAGACAAAGTAGATTCTGACGTACCTTCTGAAGTTGAAGGAGTTTTGATAGAGAAAAAATTTCATGAAGGAGAGGTTGTAAAAGTAGGTCAAGTAATTGCTGTTATTGAAATAGAAGGAGAATTAGCAGAAGTTCCTCACAATTCATCTATACAAGATGAGGTTTCAGTTGATGATGAAGAATTGATAACACAAGTAACGTCTGAAGTAGATGAGGTAATTCAACAAAATACGAACACTCAAAAAACAGTCATTACTAATTCTGATGATAAATTTTATTCTCCATTGGTGAAAAATATTGCAGCTACAGAGGGAATTTCTCAATCGGAATTGGATGCAATTCCTGGTTCTGGTTTGGAAGGAAGAGTTACCAAAGAAGATATTTTAGCTTATGTAGAAAATAGAAGTAAAAACATAGCAAACGAAGCTAAAAATTCTACAAAATCAGCAAAAAAAGAATCTAAAAGACCTGTTCCTGTTGCAAAAGAAGAAGTTTCAGTATTAGAAGTTCAGCAAGGAGATGAGTTGATTACTTTGTCTAGAATGGGGAAATTGATCTCAGATCATATGGTACATTCCAAACGTAAAGCTGCTCATGTGCAATCTTTTATAGAGGTAGATGTAACCAATTTAGTAAAATGGAGGAGTAAAGTAAAAGATGCTTTTTTGAAAAGAGAAAATCAAAAATTGACTTACACACCAATTTTTATGATGGCAGTAGCGCAGGCTATTAAAAAATATCCGTTGGTAAATATTATGTTTGATGGAGAAGATAAAATAGTAGTGAAAAAATCCATCAATTTAGGGATGGCTTCTGCTTTGCCTGATGGAAATTTAATTGTACCCGTAATTAAGAATGCAGAACATTTAAATTTGGTTGGAATGACCAAGTCTGTAAATGATTTGGCTTTGCGCTCTAAAAACAACCAATTAAAACCAGAAGATGTAAAAGGAGGTACGTATACAGTAACTAATATTGGAGGATTTGGGTCTATTTTTGGAACACCAATCATCAATCAGCCAGAAAGTGCTATTTTGGCTTTGGGAGCTATTAGAAAAGTGCCTGCTGTTATTGAGACTCCTGATGGAGATTTTATTGGGATTCGACAAAAAATGTACATTTCACATTCTTACGATCATAGAGTTATCAATGGTGCTTTGGGTGGAATGTTCATTAAAGAAATTAAAGATATTTTAGAAGCTTGGGATGAAAACAAAGAGTTTTAAAAAAATGTTTTTATCGGTGTAACTAAATTAGGATACATATAAAAATAAAAAAGAGAGTTCAACATGCGATGAACTCTCTTTTTTTGTACTGTAGACATATTAAAAGTATAGATGAATCTTATAAAATATAGACAAACTAAAAAAGAGACCTTCTGATACGTGTATCAAATGATCTCTTTTTAACTAATATATAATTTTGTGAAATTAACTATTCTACTTCTGTTTCAGAACTCCAAAACTCTCTTTGTTTGTTTAGTTTTCTTTCTTGCTCTGCGTATTCTTCAATAGAGATTACTTTTAAGAAAGAAGGATGTTGTTCTATAGCGTATTCAATTTTTTTCAAAATATCGTTTACATCTTCGGTTTCGTAATCAATTTGTAAAGGTTGTTTGATCACCATAGATTGAAGAATCCCACGTTTTTTAATCAACAATCCTTTTTTGTCAAAAGATCTTCTAAAACCATCAATTACAATGGGAACAACAATAGGTTGGTAAGTTTTAATCAAATGTGCAGTTCCTCTTCTTACAGGATTGAAAGGTTTTGTAGTTCCTTGCGGAAAGGTAATTACCCAACCATCATCCAATGCTTTTTTTATGTTGGTAATGTCAGACATTTTTACTTGTCTGTTTACATCTTTTCCTGCAGCTCTCCAAGTACGTTCTATAGAAATAGAGCCTACATAGGCAAAAATTTTAGGCAATAAACCTGCTTTCATAGTTTCTAAAGCAGCAATATAATATAAGTTTAATTTGGGATGTAGTAAGTATGTCCATCTTTTTAGCGTGTTGTCTCTACCATTAAGCGTTGCGAAAAACACGTGGTACATTGCTGCTACATCAGCAAAATAAGTCTGGTGATTAGAAATAAACAAAACATTCTTATCTGGAAGTTCTTTTAGAATTTCAGAACCTTCAATTTGTAACTTATTGAAACCATTATATCTACGGTAAGAAATAATACCAAAAACACTGATGATGATTCTTTTTAAAAAAAGGAATTGCCCAAAAGGGTTCTTTTTAAATAGGCTCATTTATCTATTCTTTTTTTTTAAGTTGAAAAGCAAATTTACAATATTTTCATCCCTAAATAAGAGTTTTTAAGACTTCTTTTACTTCGTTTAAAATCATAGCAGTTGCACCCCAAATGAAATGATTTTGATATTGAAAACAAGGAACCTCTATATTTTTAAATTTACCTGTTGATATTGGGAAGGTAGCTAAAATTTTTGGATTTAATAATACCTCCACCGGGAACTCAATAATTTGCTCAACTTCGTAGTTTGTTTTAAAAATAGGATTTTCTGTAGCAATGCCTATATATGGGTTTACACTAAAATTACTTGGAGGAATGTAAATAGTGCTCAGTTGTTTTAAAACATCAATTTGTTCTTTTACAACCCCAACTTCTTCTAGAGTTTCTCTTAATGCAGTTTCTTTTAGAGTTGGATCCGTTAGGTCTTTTTTACCTCCTGGAAAACTAATTTGGTTGCTATGCGTTCCTTTGTAAACCGCTCTTTGGGTCAAAAGAATGTTTGTGGTATTCTTATTTGGATAAAATAGTACCAAAACGGCTGCTTTTTTGGCATCGTTGGGAATGTTGTATTCCGTAAAAACAGGTCGTTGGTATGGGGCTAATTCTCGATGAGCACTGATTCCTGGTAAAGGTGTTTTTTTTAATTGCTCTATTTTTAAAAGGAATTGCTCAAACTCCATGTTTTGTTTATTTTTATGAAATGAAATCTAAATATAAAAAATTAGCACTCAGTATTGTATTGGATTTGGTAGGAATTGTTTCTTACTTTATTCCTGGAGTTGCCGAATATATTGATATTGTTTGGGCTCCATTGTCAGCCTATTTAATCACCAAAGTATTTCAAAACAAAATATCTAAATACACAGCTGTGGTTGGTTTTGTAGAAGAAGCATTGCCTTTTACAGATATCTTTCCAACGTTTACAGTTACTTGGGTTTTAAGTGTGTTTTTTGATAAAGAAGAAAAGACTAAGATTTAAGTTTCATTCTTTTGAACATTTGCTCTTGCATGTTTTTAAAAAAACGATATTGTCCTACCAACCAACCTGAATAAGGAAGTGTAAATTGGTATACAATAAAAACGGGAATTAAATACAAAATGTAAAATAGAACAACATTTAAATTCTCTTTGGTAATACCTATCAATGCCAAAGAGGGTCTTACAATAAAAGCAGCAAAAGAACCGTTAATGCTAAAAGCGACTAAGATTGCCAATACTTCCCAATTAGATTTTAAACCCCAACGTTGTTTTAATTTTTCCATGTATAATTATTTGATACAAAAATAATTGATAATATAGGATATGCAATACAATGCGGGTTTTATAAAAATTTATTTTTTAATGCTTTTGTAGGAATCATACACTGGTCTTGTTTTCCATACCATCGATAACGATTTTTAGCAATAAAATCATAAACCAAATCTCTAATAGGTTTAGGTATTAGGTAAAATACATACAACAAAGCATACATTCCTTTCAAATTTTTGGCAATGGTTAAGGCTGCACTAGATTTGGTATATATTTTTTGTGGAGTAAGTAGCAATATAGAGTCAACACCATTAAAATCTTCTTTTTGATTTTGAAGGTATATCTGAACTTCAGGATTTTGTAAAGGAGCAAATTTAAAGATGTTTTTCACATCATTTTTAATGACAATTTGTACAGAGGTATTGCACAAATTACAGACCCCATCAAATAAGACAATCGGGTGTTTTTTTAAAATATCTTCTATTTTTTTCAAACTATTACTCATTTGTATTCCCTAAATTTGTCCTTACTTTTTAAATCAAATATACTTATTTATATATTCATGAAAATTTCAAAATTATTTTTGTTGTTGATGATGATTTTAGCAACAACATTGCAAGCTCAAGAAATGGATACCAAGTTAAAAAACAAAGGTAAGTTTTATGCTTATTGGGGTTGGAACAGAGCTAAGTATTCCGCTTCTGACATTACTTTTAAAGGAAATGATTATAATTTTACCCTAAAGGATGTCGTGGCTAAAGACAAGCAAATTCCATTTTCTGTTAACAAGTACTTAAATCCAGGAAATATTTCTCTACCACAAACTAATGCGGCTATTGGATATTTTTTTCATGAGAACTATAGCGTAGTTTTAGGGTTGGATCATATGAAATACGTAACCGTTCAAGATCAATGGTTGACTATTGATGGAGAAATAGATCCTTCATATGGTGTTACAGGTGCAGATGGAGCAGTAACTCCTTTTGTGAATGATGGAATCAAACAAACAAAAGATTTTTTACAATTTGAACACACAGATGGTTTGAATTACATTCACGTTTCTATCAACAGATTTGATGATATTAGTGAGCATTTAGGAATACATACTGAAAATTTTAGAATTAATTTGACAGAAGGTGTGGGAGCAGGATTTTTGATGCCTAAGACCAATGCAACTTTGTTAGGAAAAGAAAGGCATGATGATTTTCACATTTCAGGATATGGAATTCACACTCAGTTTGGTTTGAATTTTGTCTTTTTCAAGCACTTTTTTGTGCAAACAGATTTAAGAGGAGGTTACATCAACATGCCAAACATTAGGACCACTAATGACAAAGCTGATTCGGCATCTCAAGATTTTACTTTTTTACAAGGAACATTGTTAATAGGAGGTAGGTTTAAAATTTTCTAGAAAATGTAAGCTTGCTTAATTTCAATTAAAAAGTCATAAGAGAACAAACTCTTATGACTTTTTTTGTTTGATTTTGGAATTACATCAGCATTTTTATTTTGCTCTATTCAAAGCAGATTCATTGGTAAAGCTAGGAATGATTTGTTTTTTAACATCGTCATAAGTAATTACCGCCACCCCAACATCACCTGTTTGCCACTCAGAATAAGATTTTGAGGTTCCTTTTATGTAACATTTCAAGCGGTGTTGGTCTACAAAACGAATCAATCCAGAGAGACTTAAGTTTTTGTTCTTTTTAATTTCTCTAGAAATTTCAGAAGCACTTTCTAAAGTAATGGCATTTAATAAAGCAATTGCATAAAAATCTCCATTTTGTTGTTGAAACTTAGCTCCGTTTTCGTAGCTCTGTTGAAATTCATAAATCTCAATATGTTCATAAGCAACATCAGATTCGTCCAAAACGGCTATTTTTTGTAAGGTAGTTTCTATGTAGTCTTTTAGTTTTGCATCCATAAAGGGAATAGATTTATTTTTTTTGAATCAATTTTGTAAAACAAAGATGTAAAAAAAACGTCCAACATTAGTTGAACGTTTTTAAAATATACTTGTGTGAGTGCTTATTTTACTGCCACCAATTCTACGTCAAAAATTAAGGTTGCGTTAGGAGGAATAACACCACCAGCTCCACGAGATCCGTATCCTAAATCAGAAGGAATTACCAAACGAGCTTTGTCTCCAACTTCTAACAATTGAATCCCTTCATCCCATCCAGAAATTACCTGTCCTACACCAATTGCAAAATCAATAGGTTGTTTTCTTTTGTAAGAAGAGTCAAACACAGTTCCATCAGGCAATTGTCCTTTGTAGTGTACAGAAACCATTTGTCCTTTGTTTGCTTTTTGTCCAGATGCACTAGCTTGAATAATTTTGTAACGCAATCCACTAGCTGTTTTTTCGTATCCAGCAGCCAATTTTTCCAATTCCATTTCTTTAGCTTCTGCTTCTGCTTTTATTTTTGCTTCTCTAGCACCTTCAAAAGTTCTAAAAGCTTCAATTGCACTAAATTTTTCTGCAGCTTCACCTACACGAATAATTTCTAAAGCTTCAATTTCATCACCTTGTGCAATAGCGTCTACAATATCTTGTCCTTCTACAACACTTCCAAAAACAGTGTGTTTACCATCTAACCAAGGAGTAGCTGTGTGTGTGATAAAAAACTGAGAACCATTGGTTCCTGGTCCAGCGTTGGCCATAGATAATTTCCCAGGAGTATCGTGCTTTAATTCTGCTACAATCTCATCATCAAAACTGTATCCAGGGCTTCCTGTACCTGTTCCTTGTGGACATCCTCCTTGAATCATGAAATCAGCAATGACACGGTGAAATTTCAATCCATCATAATAAGGAGTTCCTTGTGGTTTTGCATTGTTTTCCATGTTTCCTTCAGCCAAAGCAACAAAGTTACCCACGGTACCAGGAGTTTTTTCAAATTCTAAATTTACTAAAATAGCACCTTTTGAGGTGTTGAATTTTGCGTACAATCCGTTGTTCATTTCTTTCTTTTTTATTTTAAATATAGATTTAAGTGATGAAAAATCCACACTCAACCCGATGTTTACATTATTTGAATTGATGCTGGTAATTGGAGAGATTACCTTTCCTACAGAACCCATGATGGAAAAATGATCGTTTAATCTATAATAACCACCAATTTTTGCTTTGGAAATAACTCCCTCTTCAGTATCAACTCCAGCACCTCCACCAGCTCCTAAAAGAAACTCTGTGAATAGCTGAATTTTTTGTTTTGCAAATATAGGAGAATAGAATCCGAATCCAACCATTCCGTCGGCATATCCTCCTGCACCTATGTTGCTATTAGAATCGTTTCCATTGTAAGTGCTTTCATAAGCAAAAGCTGCTTGTCCAGTAATGTACAAGTAGTTGTTAAGATCGTAATTTACTTGCAAAGCAAACAGATGCAAATCGATAGGTTCTCTTTCGTGCCTATGTACATCAAAATAAGTTTGGTGTTGTGCGCTTACTCTAATTCCATGACTTTTTAGTTGATATGCTCTTTTGTTGGTTTCAGGATGGTAAAAACCTCCTGTATACGTATTTATTTTTACACCTCCTCCAAAAGTATAAGCTTCAAAATCTCCATCAATAGCTCTCAAATAACCTCCGTGTGCCTGAAAAGAGAGTGTAGGTGTAATTTTATATTCCAAACCAAGGCTTGGGTAAATAGTAGCTCCACCTTCTTCTTTTATCCTTCCTCCAGCTGCTCCAAAAGCAAATTTGGTATACACATTAAAATATTTAGTTTGGATAGGTTCGTAACCAATACCTCCAAACAAATCCATAAAACCAGCAGTTAGTCCTTTATAAATAGCATCTGTATGTACAAAAGCAAAAGTGTTTTGGTTGATGTATCTCTGGTATTCAAATCCTAACAAATAGAGAATGGTATTGTTTAACGGATCGTAGTTTTCGGAGGCTTCTTTGCGGGAATTTCCTGTTGCTATAAATTGATCTAGCCTTAGCACAAAACCATTTTTGTGAAAAGCAGTGTACCAAGGGGAATTGGGTTTGGGTCTAAATGTTTTGTTGGCTTTGCTGTAACTACTAAGGTTTACACCAATAGGAATTTCTGCAAAAATAGAAGCTGTATTGCTATGAATTATTCCTGTGTAAAAGTTGAAATGACTGTATTGTAAACCTACATTAAATTTAGGAAAATGATATCCCAACCCTATATTTGAATTGATGTAAGCTCCTTTGTTAATCAATGATCTGTAACCACCACCACCACCAAAGTTAAAATTGGCATCCAAAAATAAATTTGAAAATAGGGGTTGTGTATAACCTAGTTCAGCCCCCAAAGTAAACAAACCACCTTGGTCTCCAAACAATGCCGCTTGCATGTTTATACCTCCATAAAACGATTCCGAAATTGGAACCAAATAGTGCAAGCCAGCCAAGCCCATTGTTTTAGGTGTATATACGGTACCTCTTATTGGCATGGTTACTGGAATGTAATTCAGTCTTACGTTGTTTTCTAAAGAATATTTAGGAATATTGGACAGGTTTTTTGTCTGAGCAAATGTTGTCAAACCTATCAAATAGAAAACAAAGAGAAACAGATTTTTCATTACAGTAGTTTATTTAAACTCACTAGTAAAGTGAAGTTTGACTGATGGATATTTATCTTGTGTCATTTGAATGGTAAAAGCAGAATCTGCTAAAAACACCAATTGTCCTTGTTTGTCTTTTGCCAAATAACGTTGTTTTACACGTTTAAATTCTTCAAATTCAGCTTTGTTGTTTGTAGGTTCTACCCAACAAACTTTGTGCATGGCTAAATTTTCGTAAGTACATTTTGCTCCGTATTCGTGTTCCAAACGGTACTGAATAACTTCGTATTGCAAAGCACCAACGGTTCCAATTATTTTACGACCATTAAGTTCTAAGGTAAACAACTGAGCAACTCCTTCGTCCATCAACTGATCCAAACCTTTGTACAATTGTTTTGCTTTTAAAGGATCTGCATTGTTTACATAACGGAAATGTTCTGGTGAAAAACTTGGAATTCCTTTAAAGTTGATAATTTCTCCTTCTGTTAATGTATCTCCAATTTTAAAGTTTCCAGTATCGTGCAAACCAACAATATCTCCTGGATAGGATTCGTCCACAATTTCTTTTTTCTCTGCAAAGAAAGCATTGGGACTAGAAAACTTCATTTTTTTACCGTTTCTTACGTGTAGATAAGGTGCATTTCTTTGAAAAGTTCCTGAAACAATTTTCACAAAAGCCAAGCGGTCTCTGTGTTTAGGATCCATGTTGGCATGAATTTTAAAGACAAAACCTGTTAGTTTTTCTTCTTTAGAATCTACCAAACGCTCTTCTGCTTTTTTAGGTTGAGGAGTTGGAGCTATTTCTATAAAACAATCCAACAATTCTTTTACTCCAAAATTATTCAATGCAGAACCAAAAAATACAGGCTGTAAATCTCCGTTTAAATAATCTTCTTGATCAAAAGGAGGATAAACTCCTGTAACCATTTCTATTTCTTCACGCAATCTATCCGCAGCTTTGTTACCAATCATTTCGTCCAATTCTGGCACGTTGATGTCGGTAAACTCAATACCTGTGGTTACTTTTTGTTTTTTATCTCCTGCAAACAGGTTTATCTTCTTTTCCCAAATATTGTAAATTCCCTGAAAATCGTAACCCATACCAATAGGAAACGAAAGTGGGGTGGTGGTCAATCCTAATTTTTGTTCTACTTCGTCTAACAAATCAAACGCATCTTTTCCTTCACGGTCCAATTTGTTGATGAACACAATCATCGGAATTTTACGCATTCTACACACTTCTACCAATTTCTCGGTCTGAGGTTCTACCCCTTTGGCAACATCAATTACAACAATAACAGAATCTACCGCTGTTAAAGTTCTAAACGTATCTTCGGCAAAGTCTTTGTGACCAGGCGTATCTAAAATATTGATTTTACGATTTTTGTAGTTGAATGCCAATACAGATGTAGCAACAGAAATACCACGCTGACGTTCTATTTCCATAAAATCGGAAGTAGCTCCTTTTTTTACCTTGTTGTTTTTTACAGCACCTGCCTCGGTGATTGCACCTCCAAAAAGCAACAACTTTTCGGTCAAGGTAGTTTTACCTGCATCCGGGTGAGAGATAATACCAAAAGTTCTTCTACGTTTAATTTCGTCTAAAAATGCCATTTAATTTCTTTAAGGATTGCAAAGGTACATTTTCAATTAGCATTGTGCAACGGCTATTTCTACTAGTTGTAATGGTTTAAAAAGAAAATATGTTTTTTAAATTAATTGATCACGTCATTTATTTTTTCCCAAAGGTAATTATCAAAATTAGAAAGAGCAGCATTTCTGTTTTCTGGATCTGCGGAGTCTCCCATTCTTATGATAACGATGTTTTTACTCGGAATAATATAAATACGTTGGTCTTGTGCACCCATGGCAGCATACATTTCTGCAGGAGCATTCGGAACTAAATATCCAGAATTAACTGTTTGACTACCGGATAACATATAGCTTGTTTTACCATTGAGCCACCAAAGATAGCCGTATGATGGATTGATGTCTTGCGAGGAATTAATACTCTCATTAAAAAAAGATTCATTCACTATTTGTTCCTTTTTCCATTTTCCTTGGTTAAGAGAAAGAAGTCCAAACCTAGCCATACTACGTGTATTACTGTGGTATATTTTAAAAATAATTCCATCGTCCCAGTTACCGTCCATGCCTATTTTATCTTTTATTTTGGTATTGAAATAAGATTCAAACTCTTGATTGCTAGATGCTGCAACTACATCCATTAATTTCTGAAAAACATTGTGGTATGCCCATCTTGTTCCTGCATCTGCCACATAGGTTAAGTTAGATTTGATGACCCAGTTTTTAGAATCGTCCATTCCAGAAGTCATGGAAAGTAAATTTTTAGAGGTTATTAAGTTTTCCTTTATTATGGATTCACTTGTCCAGCCTGTACCTAAATAATCAGATACTTTGTTTTTAATAGTAAGAATTCCTTCTTGTTGAGCAATTCCTACAGTTGCTGTTACTAAGGTTTTACCAGCACTGTTCCATTGCCAAGAAGAAGTTGCGGTATGGTCGTTGTAATACTCTTCCATAACAATTCTACCATTTACCAAAATCATAAAAGATTTGGTATTGTTATCTATAAGGTATTGATTTAAAACAGGGATGGCATTTTCATTCCATTCCAAACTAGCAGGAGACATAGTTTCCCATGTGTCTGTATTATTTTCTGGAAAATACATGGTTTCAGAGATATTGGAACTAATACGATCATCGTTTTTACTACATCCCACCAGAAATAGTAATAAGGCTAAAAGAAATGTAAAATACTTAGTATGCATAGAGTTGTTTGTATATATGACCACTATAAAGATAAGATAGTTTTATGATTCCTTGTAATTACGAATTTCTTAAGCTGTTTTTTAATTAGCATATGCGTTCACTTCTCCTTGTTATGCGTTAATAGAGACGATTCTTATCAGATAACTTTGTTTTAAAATTAGTGAAAAGGGATGAGCTAACTTTTTACATCCCTGAAAAAGTATAAATAACAAATTATAAGTTTTGCTAATGATGTAAAACTAGAAATAGAATAAATATTAATAATTGAAAAAATCAAATAAAATGATGAAACCAAGAGAAAAAGCACCCAACTTAAAAATAAATTTAGTGAACGGAACTCAATGGAGTTTAGAAGAGCAACATCCAGAGAACTTTACCCTGGTTTTATTTTACAGAGGAAAACACTGTCCGGTTTGTAAAATGCAATTAAAAGATTTAGAAAGAAAAATGGAAGACTTTTCTAGTAGAGGTGTAAACGTAATTGCTATTAGTGTAAATACAGAAGAAGTAGCAAAAGAAACACATGAAAACTGGGATCTAAAAAATGTGCCATTAGGTTACGGTTTGTCTGTAGAAGAAGGTAGAGAATGGGGATTGTTTATCTCTAATGCAATTTCAGAAAAAGAACCAGATCAATTTGTAGAACCAGGAATATTTTTACTAGATAAAGAAGGAAAAGTTTATTGGGAATCTATACAATCAATGCCTTTTGGAAGACCCGACTTTAAAGATGTTTTAAATGGAATTGATTATATTTTAAAAGAAGGTTATCCTGCAAGAGGAGAAGCCTAAAAAGGGTATGATAGACTTAATTTATAAATCTTAAAATTCATTAATATGCAAATCAATTTTGAATACAAAAATGTTACAGCAAGTGAACATTTAGAACAATACACAACAGAAAAATTGAACGATTTAGATCATAAATATAATTTTTTAATAAATGCAGATGTGTATTTTAAAACAGAAAACACAAGTTCAGACAATACAGGAATCCTTTGTGGAATTAGAATAGAAGGAAACAATGTTACCTTTTTTGCAGAAGCTAGTAAAGACAATTTTGAACATGCTGTTTCAGAAACAATTCAGCAACTAGAGTCGCAACTCAGAAAAAAGAAGAGCAAATTACTTGCTTCTCATTAACACAAAAAAGCCATCATTTATTTGATGGCTTTTTTTGTGTTTAAACATTGTCTGGTAGCAAACAAGTTACTTTTTGTACTTTCTAAAAGATTGAACGGTTTCGTACAAACCGTAACCAATTACTATTTTTCCAAAAATAAAAGGAAGCCATTCCCCAAAGTATTTCAAGTATTCTCTGTTTTCTGACAAAGGGTCGTAAAAGTTGGTGATTAAAAAGAATTTGAAGTAACCGCTTGTAAAATGATTAAAACCGTTTAATGTAATATTAAAATCATTATGGAGGTTTTTAATGATGTATAGGACGGTGTAAAAACCAAGACTAAATAACACAGTCATCCCAATGGCTCTTCTCCAACTAATTCCATGTTTAGAAAATAAGCTATTTAATGATAAAATAAATAAGTCTTTAAAATGCCACCATTTTTCTTTTTTAACTAAGTCATTTTTGTACAATTCCAACTCGTAACTTCTAAACGTATCGTAGTCTATTCGGTTTTCAGTTTTTTGCAACTCTTGTTTGATGGTTCTGATGGTTTTTCTGTCACATTTGGTAATCTCTTTAACGGAGAGGTCATCAAAATAAACCCGTGACATAAAATGAGAATTTTTAAATTTTATGCTTTTAACAGTGTTGTTTTGAAATGAACTTATACCATAGAAAAAAGTTTCATCTATTTTTATAGAAGAGAAATTGTTGTCTTCAATAGTTATTTGTTTGTTAAATATACAATGATTGAGACTAAATTCACAAGTATTAAAATCAAAACCCACATCGTTATTAGTTTTTTCAATTATTACTCGTCCATTGAGTTCTAGTTGATTAAAATTTATGTCACTAAAAGAAGAGTCAGATATCTTTAATTGTCTATTTACAATATTGTTGTTATGTGTGAAATTAAGTGAATTATCAGAATTAATATTTTCTATAGATAATGTAAGACATTCAATCCCCATGAAATTGTATCCTGGTGATTTGATTTTTTCATTGTTTTTTATTGTAATTTCATGAATTTTCCCAGATATTATTACTGCTATATCTTTTTTTCTAAAACTACAATCGGTGATGTTTAAACTATCTATTTCATTGAATTTAATGTCACAAAATGATAAAAACTCGCATTTATGAAAGCTTATACTAGTTCTAGAGGATAAATTTTTTAAAATAGAAAAATCAATACGATCAAACCTACATAGTTGGAAATTTAAGCTAGAGCAATTTTTTATTTGGTCAAAAGTAATATCCCAGAATACATTACAAGGAGTTTCGGTTTTAGGATTTATATTAACCATATCCTTTATACCACTCTTATTTAAGAACTCAGAGGCAAAATATTTCTTCTCCATAACACAGCAATTTTTTCTTACGAAGTTACACAATTGTATTTTTGAGTCCTTTTAACAAAAACACAGCTGCAAAACCAGCTACAGCTCCAAACAAATGTCCTTCCCAAGAAACATAGGTGCGGTAAGAGGGAAAAATACCCCAGAAAAGACTTCCGTAAACTACGGCTACAGCAATAGAAATAAGTATAGGTACAAATTTTTGCTCGGTAAAACCATTCACAATTAAAAAAGCAACCAATCCGTAAATCAATCCGCTGGCACCAATATGGTTGGCATTTCGTCCAAAAAGCCAGACTAAAATTCCGCCCAAAACAATAGAAATTACCACCACACTCATGGCTTTGTTAGGGTAAAAAGAATAAAGCACAAACAACAAAATAGTCAACGGAACGGTGTTAGAAACCAAGTGTCTTAGGTTGGCATGCAAAAAAGGACAACTAACAATCCCTATCAAACCCCGTTGCGTTCTGGGAACAATTCCGTAGCGAGATAACGGAATTACAAGGTCTAAAACGTATACAAAGTATAAAAAACCAACAAATAAAAAGATGTTTTTTGCGTGTGCCATAGTTTACTCTATTTTTTTACCACAATGCGGACAGTTACATGTTTGATTGGGGTGTTTCTTTTTATCGTTTTGTATTTTTTCTATAAAAGCAGAACTGATAATTCCTGTAGGAAGTGCCACAAAACCAATTCCGATAAGGGCAATAATTCCGCTCAACAATTTTCCCCATGCAGTTACAGGAAACACATCTCCATAACCTACCGTTGTAAGTGTTGCTACAGACCACCAAAAAGCATCTCCTATGCTACCAAATTGTTCTGGTTGATCGTCATGCTCTATGTAATACATCAAAGTAGAAGAAAGGATCATCAACACAAAAGTAACAAATACGGTAATGGACAATTCTGCTTTGGTTTCTTTAAAAATGTATCGAATGGTTTTTAAGGATTTGGAATAACGTCCTAATTTGAAAATTCGCAACAGACGAAACAAACGAAGAATACGGAGAACTCTCAAATCAAAAGGAAAAATAAAAGGCAAATAAAAAGGCAGAATGGCAATCAAATCTATAATTCCCATGGTAGAAAACGCAAAGTTGATGCGTTCTCTTTTGTCTTCTTTGGTTTTGTCCGAAATCCAAATACGGATAAAATATTCTAAAGTAAAGATGGCTACAGAAAAGACTTCAAATGCATGAAAGAAAAAAGAATAGTGTTGGCGGAGTTCGTCGTAAGATTCTAAAATAAGCGCACAGACATTTAGTACAATCAGCGTATATATAAATTGAATAAAATAAGGATTGTAATTGATGAAATTGCTTACTTTTTTTTTCATGAGATTTTATTGTTTTTAAGCTTAAATACCTCTAGTTTTTCTTTGTTACAACTGCTCAATTCTACATAACTTTTATTGCTTTCTGGAAAAGTATGTATGGCCAAATGACTTTCTCCCAACAACCAAAAACAGGTATAACCTTGCTCTGGAAAATGGTGTTCGTTAAAAAGTAAAATGGTGAAACCTGCTTTTTTTAACAATGTTTCGTATGTTTTTTTTAAGGCAGTAGGGTCTGTACAATCTGTCCAAAATTGGTGATTGTAAATGCTAGCTTCTATTTTTTTATAAGTTGAATTCATTGTTTGTAATTGCATCTCGACTCCGCTCGATGACCATTTTAAATGATGGTTTTGTTGATGTTGTTTCTACTTTTTATAAGTTGAATTCATTGTTTTTAATTGCATCTCGACTCCGCTCAATGATCATTTTTTAATGATGGTTTTATTGATGTTATTTCTACTTTTTAATAGTTGAATTCATTGTTTTTAATTGCATCTCGACTTCGCTCGATGACCATTTTTAATAAAGATCCCAATTTCCTTTTAAATAATAATTGTACAAAACAGGATTGTGTACTTCGTTTACTCCAACGCTGTCTTTTACTTTATAAAAATCTTTTCCAAAAGAAGTAATGAGCAACATTGCTTCATGGTTGATCCAGTTTGTGTTTTTAAAATGCAAAGACTGCAAACGTTGCTTTAACATCTTTTTATCTATGGATTGTTTGCTTCCTAAAATCCAACCCCATTCTCCCATAGACAATACTTGGTTGTGTAGTTTTGCTGTAGTAAAACCACTGGCGGTAATAGTTTTGTCTATACATTGGTACGCTTTGGTGGCAAAATAAGGACTTCCGGCTTGGGTAATTATCAAACCATTGGGTCTTAATTTTCGGTAACAAAGCGTGTAAAATTCACGGGAATACAATCTTCCCAATTCTATGTTTCTAGGATCGGGCAAATCGGATATTATAATGTCGTAAAAATCCGTGTTGTTTTGTTCCAAATAAATGTAGGCATCTTGGTTGTAAATGGTCACTTTTTTGGAGTTTAGGCTTCCTAAATTGTTTTTTAGCAATACAGGATGGTTTTTTCCTAAATCAGTCATTTTAGGGTCCAAATCCACCAAATCTATTTTTTCTACAGAAGGATATTTTAAAATTTCACGAACAGCACAACCGTCACCACCTCCTAAAATTAGGATTTTTTGCGGATGTTGATGCAAGTTCATGATAGGATGCACCAAAGGTTCGTGGTACATTTTTTCATCAATAGAACAGAATTGTAAGTTTCCGTTTAAGTACAGCCAATTTTCATTTTTCCATTCGGTCAATACAATTTTTTGGTATTTGGTTTGTTCAGATAATATTACTTTGTCTTTGTATTTTTTTTGTTCTCCCCACTGAATGATGGGTTGCGTTACAAATACTCCTCCAATAATAATGACAAATACGGTTCCTAAAATAAGTTGCATTTTTACAAATGGGGCGTTTTTTATTTTGTCTTTAAAACGGAACAAAACAATCAAAGCTACTAAAAAGTTGATGATTCCCAGCACAAAAGGAGTATAGGTCAATCCTAAAATGGGCAAACCAATAAAAGCAAAAAAGACTCCACCCAACAAACTACCGTAATAGTCTTTTTCTAAAATAGAAGAAATGTTGCTTTTTAAATCTTCGTATTCCTTATTGATTCTAACCACAAGTGGAATTTCCAATCCAATTAGCAATCCAATCATCATACTCAATAAGTAAATAACTGCTGTATATAGTTCTGTAAAAGAGGCCAATGTGTAGACCAAAACAGATGAGAAAGCGACTAAAATAGACAAAGAAGCTTCTAGAAGTAGAAAATTCTGAATTAAATTTTTGGTAATCATTTTACTCAATCGGCTTCCCAATCCCATGCAAAAAAGCATTAAGGAAACAATCATAGTCCATTGAAAAATGGAGTTTCCTATAAAATAAGTAGCTAGTGTAGATAAGATATACTCTGCTACAATACCTGCAAATCCTGTAGCAAAAATTGCTGCTTTTAGTACGAATGAATTTTTTTTAAGAAAGTTCAATTTTTTAATGCTTTTAGCTGTTTTGTATAATGAATTCTCTCGTTACTTTATTCCATTTTCTACTTTATGTGTCAGTATCAAAATAGGGGGTAAAATAGTAAAGAACAGTGCTGTGTATTTTAAATAATTTAAGAGATGCAAATAAATCAACAATTGATCAAATTAAAAGCACCAAGAAATCAAAACTGCAGATCCTGCGTAAGCAAAAGCCTCTACCAATCCTGCACCTAAATTTGGTTTTTCTTGATTCACAATTTCATCCGTTAATTTTTGTCCTGGCAAAAGAATGTTGTCGGCAAAAAAACGCATGATTGGCAACAATAAAGAAGCAACCACCATTTGCACAGAAACATCAACCAAAGTAGTTGTCCAATCTATAAAAGGAGCAATCAACGCATTCATAATAATGATTCCAATAGCCAAAATAGCACCTGAAAATGCAATTCCTGCAGCTACATTGTCTTTTTCTATTTCTTGGTGAATGTTGTAATTCAGCCAAAGAGTGTAAATTTTAGAAGTGATGATCAACATTACATTTCCAATTGCCCAATACACCACAAAAGTTAGGATTCCCTCAGTTAACGTTTCCGATTCTCCCAACAAAGCACCGTATAAAATCAATCCGTTTACAATGTAGATGATGGCTTCAATAATTCCAGTACCTTCATTTTGATCCTCAATAATTTCTTTTTTCAAATCAAACTTAGGCAAGATGAGTTTGTTTCCTAAAAATGAAGAAACTTGAAGCAAGAGAATGGAAAGAATTCCATAAATAAAAATATGTTCTATGTCTATCCAAAAACCATAACTTTCTCCCACAATACTACCTCCAATAGTAATGAGCAATCCTACAAAATAACCTACATAAGAAATGATAAAAGCAAAATTGTCTTTTTCTACCAATTCATGTTGAATGTTGATTTTGGAGTGCGTTAATTTGAAAAGGATTTTTCCAAGGATGAATATCAGCAATCCAGTAAGTACGTACCCTCCGGAGTTTAACAATTCGGTAAAATCAATATATTCGTTCATGTCAATGTTTTTTAACGTTGTTGTTTGTGTTATTTTCCAAATCCTCCACTGCGAGATCTAGAAGACGAACTGTTGCTGTATCTACTGGTACTTCTGGTCGTTTTTTGAGAGCTATTTCCATAACTACTTCCCGAAGAATACGATTTTGATTTAAGAGTAGCAGCACTCTTTTTTACTTTGCTTTGTACTTTTTGTTTAAAGCTTTGTGGTTTGTTTGCCCAAGTAGAAGTGTTGCTTTTGTAGTTGTTGGTTCCAAATGAATTGTTTCTACCATAGTAGTTTTGACGACCTCTGTAGCTGTTGTAATAATTGTAATCATCTCGGTAGTATCGGTATCCAGATCCCCATCCTAACATAGAACGCATGAACGCATATTGACCGTAAAATGCCCAAAATGATGTTCCGTTAGAGCTAGTTTGCCATTGTCCGTATTTTTTGTTCCCTACATAATTGTCATAACCTGCAGGAGCTGTTTTTTTGTCTAAAACGCCATTTTTTTTAGAAAGTACCGTCATTCCTAAATCGTTTTGATGCTGCTCAAACACAAGAAGAGAAACTTTTTTCCAATCGGTGTTGATGATTTCAAAATCGTTTTCAGAACCTGTAGGAGTGGCTGTTTTAGGAATTACAATTCGATATTTGTGAAAATAGGAATCGTTGCTTTCTTCGTAATTCATGTCAGCCAGAATCACGCTATAATTTTGCTGGTCTATGTACGTTGTTACAATTACATCTAAAGGAGATTTTACGTACGGTTTTTTCTCAGAGCCACAAGAAACGACTATTAGGGTGATGAGCAGAATGCTAAAGGTTTTAAAAAACTTCATAGTTGATTTTTTTCAAATTTAATTAATTATCTTGTTGTGAGGGCAATATATTGCTAATGTCTCTTTCTTTAATAATGATTCCTCTACAAGCTTCAAATTCATGCTCCCCATATTGGGTAATGCACAAGGTTTTTTCTTCTTCATCGTCAAGATAATCAAAGGAAATCAACTCTTCCCAATTTTCATTGTCTACATTTCTGCTGTAACCTGGACTCTTTTCATCTAAGTAGTAAAGTACACCTTCGTAAACAATTTTTTTAGGCGGCTCGTTGTTACGGTCTATATGATCGGTTACATCGTCTCCTAATTTTCTCAATTTTAGACCTTCAGACATTGTTAAAATAATACCTCCATCGTCTTCTATTTCTAAATATTTCTTTTTTTTGCCGTTGACCAACGTATACTCTCGGGTAAAATAATTATTTCCCCAGTCGTATTCAAACATAGCAGCTACAGTCCAAGTTTCAAACTGGTAATCTAGCAAGTAGTTTTTTTCCAAATCAGCTACTTTAATGTTCAAAGGATCAAAGTGTCTTTCGGTTTCTTTCTTCTTAAAAAAGTCAAATATTCCCATAGTGTTTTTTATTTCTTAGTTTTTGCCAAATCCATTTTTCAGTACGTTTTTAATTCCCTCTAAATTATCAGAGAACTCCATCATTTGTTGCAAAACCTGAGCCATTTCATTCTGATTTCCAAAACCTTTCAACTTGTTGTTTTTTACAAAGGTTTCTTTCATTTTTTCCCAACGCTCGGTTTCTTCTTCTGTCAGAGATTTGGTCATTTCTTTGTATTTTAACAAATTGGCTTCGGCTGCTGAGGTTAAGGTTTGTGATTCACTTTCGTAGTGACTTAATAGCAGAGAATCCAACTCTTTATCGTTCATGATTGGTACTACTTTGGCTGTTAATTTCCCCATATCACGATAAGAACCTTGTAGTTTAAAACTCGGTTCGGTTCTGTAAGCATCTTCCATCGCTGCAGATTTTATGTATTGCTCGTTCACTTTTACCACAGTATTTCTCAAAACAATCACTTTTTGCAATACAGAAATATAATCGTTGATTTCTTGTTGGGTGTGGTTTCCTTTCAAGTTCAAACTTTCTGAACTGTTTTGTTCTATATGATTTACCAAAGTGTACAAATCGTCAAAATTTTTACTGCTCAATTGTCTAAGAGTGTCATTAGCGGTTAGTGCATTTTCAATCAAACTCATTCTGAACAAATCAGCAGTTTCTCCAATCACATCTCCCAAGTTGTAAATATCAGCTCTGTTGGCCAACATGTCTGGAATTCTAAATTTGTCACCACTTTCTGTATAAGGGTTTCCGGCCATAATTACACAGAATTTCTTGTCTTTAAAATCGTAGGTTTTGGTGTTTCCTTTGTAAACTCCTTCTATTTTACGTTGTCCATCGGCCAGTGAAATAAATTTCTGTAAAAACTCAGGATTGCAATGTTGAATATCATCCAAATATAACATTACATTGTTTCCCATTTCAAACGCCAAGTTCAGTTTTTCTAACTCTTGTTTGGTGGCTGAGTTGGTGGCTGCCATAGGGTCTACAGAAGTAATTTCGTGTCCAATAGCAGGTCCGTTTATTTTCATAAAGATCAATCCCAATCGTTCAGAAATGTATTCCATCAACGTAGTTTTACCATATCCAGGAGGGGAGATTAACAACAACATTCCCATTCTGTCGGTACGTTTGTTGTCTCCAACCGTTCCTAATTGTTTGGATAAATTATCTCCAAACAGAGGCAAATAGACCTGATCGATCAATTTATTTCTAACAAAAGAAGACAATACTTTTGGTTTGAATTCATTTAGTTTTAAAGCGTTTTTCTGTTGGTGAATCACTTGTTTCTTAGCTTCTCTAAACGCTAAAAATTTAGCAACAATGGCCGTGTTGTAATCGTTTAATTTTTGAATAAAATTAAAATATTCAAACGTGTAAATTCCATTTACAATAGTTCCGTGATCTCCTTTTAAATTGTTGATAGGAACGTTGGTTTTTACAAACAAAGGCAAGGTAGAATTGTTGAATAGTAACAAAGCTACCGCTTCTTGAATGTAAAAGGTGGAATGTTTTGATTCGTTACTACAGTAAGATTGCAACCATTGTGTGCACAGTTCTGTTTTGTCTGATAGGACTGTGAAATTGTTTAACGATTGCTCAAAAGACAGCCAAGCATTGTTGCTTTGCAGATAATTAACAAAGTCTGTTTTTAAATCCAAAGCTTGTTGACTAACACTAAACAAATCATTTTGTTTTAGTTCGTGAAACAAGTAATAGGCAACATGTTGATTTTTATGAGGTAACAATTCCAAAATAGCAGCTATACAAGCGCTGTATTCTGTAGCGTTTGGAAATACATTTAGAATAGCACCTGTAGCTTTTATTTTTTGATTCAATTTTTTTTGAACTTCACCGTTCAATTCCTGCCAGAAAAATTGAGCTTCGGCACGAATGCTAGGAGGGAAGCTAAGTAATTTCAAATCGTTTTCAGTCTGAATCCAATGTTTCAAAAGTACAAATGCATCCAAATCATGCACTCCCTTTACATAACCTTCCGTATAGTTTTCGTTACTTTCTTGTTTTACCAAATCACTCAGAGATTCTGGAGTGTGGTTTGATAAATTTTGCAAACCATATTTCTGATAGATTTTAGCAGCCAAATATTCAGACCTATAAACTTCGGTGTTTTCAGAAATCAATTCTTGTTCCCAAATTTCTTTAGCACTGTTTAAAATTTTGTTTTCTATCAGTTCGTAAAAGTCAGTACCCGTTAAATGAAAATACAACCGACCATCTTTGTTGACAATATTCAAGTCTAAATGTTGTTTGTTAACTCCAAATCGGTGGTTTCCAAACTTGATGACATTTTCACCATCTTCATACAAATCCAAAGTATCTTTCAGTTTTCTAATAACTTCTTCTTTGGTTGTTTTTAAATTGGTTTGTAGACTTTCTGCTTTTCCCGTTTCTTCTAGTTCTTGCAATTGCGTTACAATGTTGTGCAATTTGCTCACCATCAAATCCGAAGCAAAATAACCGTGAATTTCTTCTTCACTTTTAAACGTTGCCGCTTTTTTGTGAATGCTTTTTAAAATGCGTTCTGCAGCACTTTGTAGCGCAATTCCTTTTTTATTACGAGCCGCTACCAAGCTGGTTTTTCTATTTTCAAAGGCACTGTAAACTTCTTCTCTTTTGCTGATAATTTCGGTGATGTATTCATCAAAATCGGCAAATTTTCCTTCCAATTCTTCTAATTGAACAGAGAGTTTGGTTAGGTATTCGTCACATTTTTCTGGAGTGTTGGCAATGTCTATAAAATTGATGATGCTTTGATCAAACAGTTTTAGTTGCGCAACAAAATCGGCTTTACTTTCTTTGTTGTTGAGATCTTGAACTTTTCTTTTGATACCTGCTTTTAGTTGGTTAATTTCTGCAAATAACAAAGAGATGTTGTCAATAATTTTAGTGGAGTGAGAAGTGTCTTCAATGTCCAAATTGTTGACAATATCTACCAAAAGTTCCAAATCGTGACTGATTTGATTGCTGTTCTTTTCTAGTTTTTTCCCTTCAATTACTTTGGTCAAAGTTTCTAAAACTTCATTGTTTTCTTGAATCCTTTTTTGATAAGGAATCAAAGCTTTGTCATCCAATAGAAATGTAACACATCGTCTAGAAATACGTTCTGTTTGTTCTTTAATGCTATCACTCACCTCATCCAAACGTTCTAAATTAATGTAACGGATGTCTCTAAGCGCAATGGTGTTTCCTTGTGAAGCTCTTAAATTAGTCAATAACAATACAAAATCATCAATAGAGGTAAACGTACTGTGTTTTATTTTGTTGAAAAGTTCAGCAATTTCGGATTCTAAATTTTCGGCAGCTTCAACCGCAATTTTCTTTAGTTGTACTACTTTTTCAAATTCACCAATAGCAGCATTGGCGGTAGATTTTAATTCTTCTAAAGGAACATTTAAGCTAGAAGTATCGGGTTCTGAAATCCAAAAATAAGCATCCAAAACATCGGTGCTTTGTTTGGAAATATCAGCATACAAACCATCGTAATTGTCTTCTTTGTTTAACAAAGTGATGATTTCTTGACACTCAGCCATTGCTTTTACAATGTCTTTGTTTCCTATTTTAAATAAGAGCGAATCACTGTTTTCTGTATTTACTTGTATGTTATTAGAAAAAGGAGTTTGCCAAATCTGAATCACATGGTGTTTGGTAGCTTCACTTTCGGATTTGAAATAACTCAATTCCCCATTTTCCAAAAGTGTATACCCATTACAAACAATTGGAGTGTGAATGGTTTGTTCAATAATGTTGTAATGCATCAACACATAATCTCCTTCTTTTTCTTCGTAAAAAACGTAGAGATAATCCTCTCCGTTGGAAGAAGCTATTTTTTTCTGAAACTTGACATTTTGAACAACACGATCAAACTTTTTAAACGTTCCTGTTTGTAAGTAATATCCTTCAGGAAAAATCAATCCTTGACTATCTGGCAACAATACAGCGGTGTCTTGTATGCTTTGAATTCTAGAAACTTGCTGTACTTTGTGATTGTACACAAAATAACGAGCCGTCTCTTGGTAAGGCGTAATTTCTAGAACGGTTATATTTCCCAAATCAGCAAATCTGTATTTTGCATCTTCTAGGGTTTGATCTTTGTGATCTACAGGTTCTGCATAAATCCCTTTTCCAGTTTCAGAATTGTCTTCTATTTTTATGGTCAAATCACCACCAATAGCTTCTACAAATAGTTTGTCTAAAATAGAAACATGAGGATGACTTCCTTTTCTAAAGTTGTCATAAGTAACCTCTTGCCATCTAAATTCGTGTTGGTTTGGAAACGTATATTCGTGATCACTACGGTTGTCTATGTAGGTAATTTGGTTGTCTTTTACCAACCATTTGAATGTTTTGATGTCTTCAACTTTTTCCCCAATCTGAAACACCATGTGTAGGTATTGCTCGGTAAGCATGAATTTGGTGAAAAAGGTATTTCGGTAATATTTGTAAAGGTTCTTAAAATCAGAAACAAATCCCTCTTGGTTGATGAAACTCAAGTCTTGAGATTGAAAGCGATTGTTCTGAAATTTGTAAACGCTAAATACATCTTCCAGTTTTATTTCTGATCGTAGTCCAAAATGCACATTGTACCCTAACAAACAGGTGTTTCCTAAGGAAACAATATCTCTAGCAATGCATGAATTTTGGGTGTTGATTCTATCGTTGGCAATCAGTTTGGTTTCTACAGCTCCAAAGACCTCTTTTCTGTTTTCGTTGAGAGTTTGTAAACGCAGCACCAAATCATTTTTATGCTTTTGCAAACGATTTTGAATGATTTCGTACGTTCCTCCTTCTAGTTCTATAGCGTTATTTTTCATTTGTATTGTAGACCTGTTTTGTTATTTAGTTCCTGAGTCACTTCGAGTGCTTTTTGTAACGTAGCGGAAAAAAGTGTATGGAGAAGTAGTTTCGTTATTTTCTAGCTAATTATTTCAATGGGCTTAAGCCCATTGATTACAGTTGATTACAGTTGATTACAGTTGATTACAGTTGATTACAGTTTTTCTCGTTTAGCTTCTTTAGAAGAGGCTTAGATTCATTCAACAAATTTCCCCATCTTTTGTAATGTTTTTCTGTATTTTTATGGATGTAATTTACGACTCGGGCTATGTTGTTCAATTCAGAATCGACCTCTTTTTTGTGAAATTTTTGAGACCAAACATGATTTTCTCCTTTTTTCCATTCTTTGTATCGTTGAAATTGATAGGAGGTGAACCCTTTTAATTTTCGAATTTGTTCATTTAATTCTTTCTTATTTTTAACATCAACTAACAGATGAACATGATCTGGTATTACTGTAAAGGCAATTGTAACTATTTTATATTTTGTTATCGCTTCTGCAACCAAGTCAATCATTTTTAGATAATCGCTGTCTAATAATAAAAAAGGCTTTAGATTTTTAATGAATTCTGGAGAGCAAAAAGTAACCATTCTATCGGAAATTCTTGAATTATGAGTTGTGAATGTTACTAAATATAGCATCTTTAGATCTGTTAAAAACTAATGAATAAACTAATGAATTGTCCAACAGGATACCCAAAGGGCTTAAGCCCCTTGGGTAGTTGTTAGATTAACCCAACTTCTGATCTCCCAATCCTAATGCTTTGGACAAATTGGTCAGATTAGAGAATAAATTCTTCTCATCGTTAGAACTTGCTTTTCCATGTAGTTTTAACAACAAACTAGAGATGGTTAAGTTTTTAATGTCTTCAGAACCAATTCCGTAATCCGTGGCAAAACTTTTAACTTTGTCTAACAAATTTCCTTTTACGTCATTAGAACCTAAAATGGCATCTTTTACTTCTGTAATGTTTGCAGAATGATTTACCAAGCGGTCTATTCCTTTAGAGCGAGTAATTTGTCCAATTATTTGGTCAAAGAACATGGTTTCACCACCTACAATATCAATATTAGCAGCTTTCAAAGCTTCTCCAATTACGTCTGCTTGTGCATCGGCAATTTCTTTTTGTATGTTGATTTCTGCCAAGTCTACTTGCAATTCTTTGTCTAAACGCAGTTTGAATTCTTCGTGCTCTTTTCCAACTCCATCTAGTTTTTTCATAGCCTCTGCTTTCTCTTCAATACCGGCCGCATCTGCAAGTGCTTTTTCTTTAATAATATCTGCTTCTGCCAACCCTTGTTTTTTCATGGCTGCAGCTCGTACTTCAATTCCAACTGCTTCTGCCAAGGCTGTTTTTTCTATAATATTAGCTTGTACCAAACCTTCACGTTCGTGAGCATCTGCTTTTGCATGCAATACTTGTGCTTCAGACAATCCAATAGTTGCTTCTTCTTTGGCAGTAGCATCTGCAATAATTTTTCTAGCTTCTGCTTCTTTGGTAGAAGCTTCTTTTTTAGCCTGTGCATCAATGTTCATTTCTTCTGCTCGTTGTTTTGAAGCTTCTTTTTGTGCTTCGGCAGCTTTGATGACTGTAATTAAGGATGCTTCTGCATCTTTTTCTGCCAAGGTAATGGCTACTTTCTTTTCACGATCTGCCGTTTTAAATGCTTCAATATCTTTGGTGTTTTCTTGTTCTTCTACCACACCTTTTTCTAAAGAAACACGTTCACGAATTACATCTTGAATGTTTTTACGTTCTATTTCAACGGCTTTTTCTTTGTCAATTTCTGCCAAGGCAACAATCTTCATTCTTTCAGTAGCTTCTAAATCTCTATCTTTTTGTACACGTTCTGTTTCTACAGCTTCTGTACGTTCTTTGTTTTTAGCGGCTACTATAATTTGGCGGTCTTTATTTTCTTCTGCAATTTTTACTTTCTCATCCGTAATAATTCTAGCAGATTCAGATTTTAAACGTTCTTCTTGAGATACTTTTGCTATTTCTGCTGCTTCTCTAGCTTTGATATTGGCAATTTCACGACCTTGTTGCTCTTCTTTTTCTGCCAATTGTTTGTCCAATTCTAGAATGGCTTCTCTGGCTTCTACATCTTGTTTTCGAATCACTTTTTCTTCATCACGTCTAATCAAATTGGCTTTGATGTTTTGTGCTGCCGTCAATTCTGTAATCTTTTTGATTCCCTCAGAATCTAGAATATTGTCTGGTTTTAGGTATTTGATGGGCGTTTGTTCTAAATAATCAATCGCACAATCTTCTAGTGTGTATCCGTTTAAATCTGTAGCAATAATGTTGATGATTTCATCTCTAAACTCTCTACGAGCTTCGTACAAATCGATGAAATTGAACTTTTTACCTACTGTTTTTAAAGCTTCTGAGAACTTAGCTTCAAACAATTCGTACAAAGTTTCTTCGTTAGAAGCTCTTTCACAACCAATGGTTTGTGCAACTTCTATTATAGCATCTTTGGATTTGTTTACTCTTACAAAAAAGGCCACTTTTATGTCTGCTCTTAAATTGTCTTTACAAATCAAACCATCTTCTAGCATACGCTCTACCTTGATTTTTTTTACAGAAATGTCCATAATTTCTACTTTGTGTAGAACAGGTATTACGTACATTCCTTTGTCAAAGGCAACTTGTGTGCCTCCAAACCCTGTTTTTACAATAGCTTCACCTTGCGGTATTTTTTTGTAAAACATGGCTATAAATAGCACAAAAAGTAAAATTAATCCTGCCAAACCTCCAACGGCGATTCCTACCATAGAAGACGCAATGTCTGAGAATGCTAGTGATATGATACTTAAATTCATAGTAATTTTTTGTTAATAGTTGTTTTTTATGTAGTAAAATTTTTTGCTTGTATCTTCTTTGATAATCAATATTTCTGTTCCTGATTTTAAAGCTTCACCGTTTAAAGATTTTCCGTAGATAAGAATAGGATCATCGTCAATCTTTACTTTTACGCGACCCATTCTGTCTCCAGAAATATTGGAATCTAAAATTCCTTTTCTTCCTAAAAGGTCAAGGGCATCAACTCCTTTTCTTTCTAGTTTTTTAAATACACTTTTGAAAGGAGTGGTGAAAATTTTGTTTAAAATTAAGGAGGGAATGATAGCAGCTGCAAAAATGACGAATCCAAATGCGTTGTGATGGCTAAACGTAATGTACGTTCCCAATACGGTGATGAACCACCAGAAAAATACCCAAGAAGTTAGTGTAAACATAAAGGGCAATTCTGTAAAGTTGAAATAGATCAGCAAGACTTGCCACCATTTTAAAGACTTTCTTCGGTTGCTAACAACGGTTTCGTTTTTCAGTTCTACATTAGAAATTTCTTCCAAATCTACAGCGGTACTATCTGTAGAAGCATCCATGTCTACATCAATATCTAGATCTATGTCTACATCAAAGTCAAAATCTAGTCCTATAATTGTGGTGATAATTCTATAAACGGTAAGAGCGATTAAGAAAATCGTCAAAGGAGTGTTTATGGGAGAAAAAACTAGTTCGTAAAGTGTCATTTTTCTTTTGCAATTTTTTTAAAAACTCAGAGTCTGAAATTTATCAAACTCTGAGTGGGGAGGTTTTTTATAAACCCATCTGTTTTTTCAAAGCATCAAGGTCATTATCAGCACTTGCTTGTGTGCTGTCTAAAACTTTGTCTATTTCTTCGTCAATGCTTCTAGACTCGTTGGCAATATCACCGTACGCATCTGCCAAAGCTTCTTCTTGAGCTACTTTTTCTTTCATTTTTTCTAACATGTTTACCGTACTAGAACTGTCAATGGCAGCCATTTGTTTGTTTAAGTTTTTGGTAGCATTAGAAACTTTTACTCTGGCTTTTAAGGTTTTCAATTCGTTTTCCCATTTGCCAATGTTGCTCTTTAATTTGTTTACATTGCTTTCTAATTGCGATACAGATTGAGAGAATTTTTCAATTTCTGCGGTAGCACGACTTACATGGGCTTGATTTTCTTCTTTACGAACCAATGCTTCTTTGGCCAAACGATCTCCATCCTCAGCTGCCAACTCTCCTTTTTGCACTTTTTGCAAAATCAACATGGCTTTGCTTTGGTAGTCTTTTGCTTTTGCCTCAAATTCTGTCTTGTCGTTTTTAGAACGAATCAACATGGCTTTTACTTGTGCCAAACCTTCTAGCGCTTTGGTCAAATCACCTTTCATGTCTCTAATTCCTTGTTCGGTCATTTTGATGGGATCTTCCATCATGTCAATTGCAGAATGTGCTTCTGCTTTTCCTACGTTAAATAATCTTTTGAATATGTTCATAACGAATGTTTTAATAATTTATACTCTACTCTTGTTGATTGTTTTACCACAATCAATCTTATTTTCTGTTTCCAGACTTTGTGTGTTTTGGTTTTATGCTTTAGAAAACTCAATGATGTTTTGTGAGTATTCGCTCAACAATAAACTTAGGGAGTTGATAGAACCTTCTAATTCGTTCAAATCAATATTTTCTAGTTGCAACGTATCTCTAAAAATGACTTTTTCTCCCGATTCGTCCAACACAAAAGCACCGTGAACAATGTCTCTGTTTTTTTGTAACAATTGTTTGAAAATATCTTGGTTAGGACTGTTGATTTTAAATATATATTGCTCGATGATTAAGATAGGATCGGCAATACCTAAAATTAAATTGTTAATTCCTTCTTCTTGATTTTGAATCATTAAGATCCCTTCTTCGTTATCTTCGTGAGTGATGTTGTAGTTCAACTCCAGCAAATAATGTTTGATCTTATCAAAATAGTTTTTCATATATTTTATTTTTTTACTGTTTAATATTACAAAACACTTTTGGATAATAAGTGGTTGTTTTATTAGTTTTTATTCTTTTGTTGCTAATTTTTTTTGCAATTCTGTTTTTTGCTTTATTTTTGAATCATTCTCTTTGGTTTATGTGTTATTTGTACCTCAAATATAAGAGTAATAAGTTAAATTGCAAATAAAATTAGCAAAATATGTCTTTTTTTGGAAGAAATGTTAAAAAAATTAGAGGAATTAAGAAAATGAGTCAACAATCTTTTGCCGATCTCTTTTCGTTGAAAAGAGCTACGTTAGGGGCTTATGAAGAGGGTAGAAGCGAGCCAAAAATTGATACGATTGTAAAAGTTGCTAATTATTTTAGCATTTCTATTGATGATATACTGACGAAAGAAATCACTGTCAATCAATTGTTAAGTTTTGATGGCGGAATTACAACGGATTTGAATCAGGTTGTGAGGAGTAGTTTTGTAGAAATTCCTTTTGTAACCCATTTGAACAAAAGTTTGTTTGTTGCAGACTTTACTCATTCTCAAACGTATGATTTTTTGCCAAAAATTAAAATACCAACAACAGATGACAAAGATGTTTTGGCTTTTGTGGTAGATGATTTGGTAATGGTACATCAACAAGAAGGCTTGTTTCCTGGTGATGTTGTGATTGGAAAGCGTGTTTTGTTAGAAGATGTAAAAACAGGAGAAGTAGTGCTTGTATTGACGCAAGAAACAATGTTTGTTCGTAGGTTTTCTAAAACAGAAACACATTATATGTTTTTGGCAGATCAAATCAATGTAGCCCCTATAGAGGTAACCCTGGAAACGGATGTTTATTTATGGAAAGTTACCGAAGTGATTTTGAAAAGATACCCTCAGTTTGTTTCTGATTTGGAAAACAAGGTCAATCAAATCATCAATAAGTTGAATGATTGATAGAATGTATTCAAACAGCTATATTTCTATAACTTGTTTGAATACATTGTGTATAGATGTTAGTAAAAGTAATCCATTACAAAAACATCTTCAATTAAAGGACCAATTACACTAATCAACTTTAAATGAGCTGGGTGAAAGAGGTAGGTTTCTCTAGCATGTTGGTCTTTAAAGGTGATGACATAGCAATGCGTAAATACTTTGCTATTACCTTCTGTACTGTCGTTTGTTCCTCCTTCAAAATGTGCAATTTCTGGAATATCATTTTTAAGATTTTCAAAAATGGCCATTCCCTTGTCAATAGCTTCTTGACTAGCGCTGTCTTTAAACTTAAGGTTGACCACGTGTTTTATGCTTTTTCCTTTTGTTTTGGTATTTTCAGGAGCCACTTTGTAGGCAACTAACTTTTTAAAATCAAACCTGTTTGAACCTGCAATTAGAAAGTAATCTTCTCCAATTTTGTGAGATTTTAAACCGTAATATATAGAGAATCCTGTTTCTAAATAGTTGATGGGACTTAACATTCCATCTTTGTCTAATTTGCAAAGTTGAATGCTAGCATCATCTCTTGTACCTACTGCCAAAATAGCTTCGTTGTTGTTTGTAGAAAGAACCTCTATTCTTGTTTGACCAGATAGTTTGGTTGTTTCATCATCTATCAATAGAGAATGAGGAATTAATTTTCCTCTTCTATCAATTTTAAAAACACTCACGGCATCTCCATGGTATGTAAAATTAGGTCTTTTTATAAAGCCACCTCTTTTGTAATATTTGTGATGTCTATGTCCTACAATCACATAATGATCGTCTCCAAAAGTAACTCCAGTTACTGGGTAGGCTCCTGTTAAGTATCTATCAGTGGTATTGTCGTCTATGTTGTTGATGTTTTTAAAAGTTCCATTTTTATATACTCTAAAACCACTAACACCGTTGTCTTGAAAACCTCCTGTATACAAAAAGGTTTTTCCTTTTATTTTGTGCGTAAACATTCCAATAATTCCATCGGTATGAATTTTTTCATCGTCTTTCATAGATTGAACGTGGGTTAGTTTTCCATCACTTTGTATTTTAAAACAACTCAATCCTGGCGTTTCTTCCAAACCACCAATAAAGAGGTAAGAAGCTTTTTTCATGTGCACAACTTGTAGTGTAATAGCAGTACCTAAGTAAGTTTCTTCAGTATCTTCTACCAAAGCAACTCGTTCCAAAGAACCGTTGTTTAAAATCTTAAAAGTTTCTATAGCATCACCATATTTGTTTGCTACAAACAGAAAGTCTGTACCGTTAATTTTGTCGGCAACCATTCCTCTAGCAGGTCCCTTTTGTTTGTAAAGTTCGTGATTGCTAATAGGTGTCAGTTGTCCTTCTTTGTTTAAACCAAATACGTCTATATTTCCGTAGCCACCTGCATATACGTAATGAGATCCTTCTTTTTCGTAACTGGTTACCGTTACGGTGTTGTTTGCAGATATGTCTTTAAAATCTTTTCTATACAAGGTTGGGTTGTCAGAAACTTGTGCAACACAAATTTGAGAGACCAACACTACAAAACCAATAAAATAGCTTGTTATACGATTCATATTTTTTAATTAATTAGGTTATTTTACGATTGATTTTGCACCCGCAGTAGCAATTTCTCTATCTTGTTCAATTGTTCCACCGCTTACGCCAATGGCTCCTATAATATTTCCTTTTTTGTCTTTGATGGGCACACCACCAGGAAACGTAATCAACCCTCCGTTAGAAAGTTCAATATTGTAGATAATTCCACCTGGTTGCGTTAATTCCCCCAATTTACCCGTATCGATGTTGAAATAACGAGCTGTTTTTGCCTTTTTAATAGCAACATCTATGCTTCCTAAAAAGGAATTGTCCATGCGGATGAATGCTTTTAGATTGGCTCCTGCATCTACCACAGCAATGTTGACCAAAACATTGTCTGCCTCTGCTTTTTTCTTGGCTGCCAAAACAGCTTTAAGAGCAGCATTGTCTGTAATGTCGTACGCATTTTGAGCTGTGCTTGTTTCTGTTGCTAGTAACATTGCCGTTGCCAAAAGGAATACCATTTTTTTGATGTTGAATGGAGGTTTAAAGATACCCATTAGTTTGCAGTTAATTGATTGGACAATAATTTTGCAACGGATACGGAGCTGGCTGGGTTTTGACCTGTGATGATGTTGCCATCTTCAATTGCATAATCTTGCCAATCGTCTCCTTTAGAAAAAATTCCGCCATTGTTTACAAGTTCTGTTTCTACCAAAAAGGGCACAATGTTTTCTAGCTGCATTGCTGTTTCTTCGGAGTTAGAAAATCCGGTTACTTTTTTTCCTTTTACCAAAGGTTCTCCTGTGGATGTTTTGGCATCTTTTAGCACAATAGGAGCGTGGCAAACAGCCGCTACGGGTTTGTTGGCATTGTTAAAGCTCTCAATAAGTTTTACAGATACGTTGTCTTCGGACAAATCCCAAAGAGGTCCATGACCACCTGGATAAAATACAGCATCAAAATCCTCATGATTTACGGCAGCAATAGGTTGTGTTTTAGCCAAATCTTCTTGAAGTTTTGTGTCTTTGTTGAATCTGATTGTTGCCGGTGTTTGAAAATCGGGTTCGTTACTTTTTGGGTCTATAGGTGGTTGTCCGCCTTTTACAGAGCTTAAGGTTACTTGCATTCCATTGTCTATCAAATAGTAATAGGGAGCCGCAAATTCTTCTATCCAAAATCCTGTTTTTTGACCTGTGTTTCCTAAATCTGAGTGACTTGTTAAAACAAATAATACGTTTTTCATCTAAGTTATAATTTTGTGTTACAAAGATTACAAACGATTTTAAGAAAATAGTAGAACAAGTTCAACAACCCAAAAAATTAGGTATTGATGCGCTTCTTTTTTATTTTACTTAAAAATTCATGCGTAATGCCCAAATAGCTAGAAACATGACGATCTGTTAGTTTGGAAGCAATGTCTGGGTAGGTTTTTAAAAAATAATGGTAACGCTCTTTGGCGGTTAAACAGTGGTTGCGGATCAATCTTTTTTGCCAAGCGGCCACTGCTTTTTGAGACATGATGCGGAAGAGTCTTTCTACAGTTTGAGATTGGTTGTACAAGGTTTCTTTGTCTGTTTTGTTGATCAACAAAATTTCACTATCCTCTAAAGCTTGCATGTTTAAATCCGAAGGTGTTTGATTCATAAAACTATCAATGTCCATCAACCACCAGTCTTTTCCAGCAAAATAAAGCGTATTTTCTTTCCCTTTGGCATCAATTATAAACACCCTAAAACATCCTTTAACTACAAAACCCTCAAACTTGCATACAGCACCTTGTTCCAATAAAAAATCTCCTTTGCTGATGGATTGACTTTTGAAATAGTGGCAAATTTTATCCAACTCGGAATTGGTAATAGGGATGTGTTTGGCTAAATTGGTTTTTAGTAAAGTGTTGTTCATTTATAGAGCTGTCATTCTTTGGAGTGGATTTGTTGCAAATATATTTAAATTCTTTTTGTTGAATTCCATTTTACAACTGAGTAGGTATGGAGAATACGCAGTTTATGTGTTGGTATTGGGGATGTGTAATGCTATACAAAGTTTGTTAGTTTTTGATGTAGTACCCATCACCGTCTTTAAAACTACCTACTAAAATTCTGATAAAGTCTATAAAAACCCAAATTCCAAATCCACCAAAAGTGAAAAGTTGAAGAATTCCCGTTCCTACTTTTCCTACATAAAAACGATGCACTCCTAAGGCTCCAAAAAAGAAGCATAACAAAGCTGTGGCTATAAAATTTTTGTCACTTTTTACAATTTCCATTTTTTTTATTTTAAATACATGACTAAAATAGTTAAAATAATTTAGTAGAATGCTTGAATTATTTAGCAGAACAATTTTATTTTTACCCTAGAAAACAAACAAATAATGAGCAAGACCATTGAGCAACAAATAGAAGATTTAAGAAACGTATTGCACAAGCATAATTACGAGTATTATGTGTTGGACAAAACAACCATTTCTGATTTTGAATTTGATGCCTTGTTAAAAGAGTTGCAAACTTTAGAGTCTGCTCATCCTGAATATGCAGATGTCAATTCTCCCACCCAAAAAGTTGGGGGTATGGTTACTAAAAACTTTGAAACGGTTGTGCATAAAAACAGGATGTATTCTTTGGACAACTCTTATAGCAAAGAGGATTTGTTGGATTGGGAAAAAAGAATCTCCAAAATTATAGAGGGAGAAATTACCTATACTTGTGAGCTTAAATACGATGGAGCTTCTATCAATTTGACGTATGAAAACGGTGTGTTGGTAAAGGCGGTGACCCGTGGAGATGGTGTGCAAGGAGATGATGTGACCCATAATGTAAAAACCATAAAATCGTTGCCGTTAAAATTGCAAGGAAATTTTGTTGACAATTTTGAAATTAGAGGAGAGATTGTTTTGCCTTTGGATGGTTTTAAAAAAATGAACGAAGCTAGAGAGGCTGCGGGCGAAGAAACCTACAAAAACCCTAGAAATACAGCCAGCGGAAGTTTGAAGTTGCAAGACAGTGCCGAAGTAGCAAAACGTCCTTTAGACTGTTTGTTGTACCAAGTGTTGACGTATGAAAATGAATTTGAAAGTCATGCCCAAGCTTTGGAGAAAGCAAGATCTGTAGGGTTTAAAGTGCCCGATACGCTTAGTGTTGCCAATTCTATAGATGAAGTGCTTGCGTTTGTGAATTATTGGGACAAAGAACGTTTTAATTTGCCTTACGAAACGGATGGAATTGTGGTGAAGGTGAACAACATCCGTCAGCAAGAAGAGTTGGGCTATACGGCCAAGTCTCCACGTTGGGCAATTGCTTATAAATTTAAAGCCGAACAAGTTTCTACCCGTTTGAATAGTATTGATTATCAGGTAGGCCGAACAGGAGCTATTACTCCTGTAGCCAATTTAGAACCTGTGCAGTTGGCAGGAACTACGGTGAAAAGAGCATCGTTGCACAATGCAGATCAGATTGCGTTGCACGATATTAGAGTAGGAGATGAGGTGTATGTGGAAAAAGGAGGAGAGATTATTCCTAAAATAGTAGGGGTAGATTTGTCTCAAAGACCTAGTGATTCCTTAGAAACTATTTATGCTACGCATTGCCCTGTATGTAGCACTCCTTTGGAACGAAAAGAGGGAGATGCAAAACATTATTGTCCTAACGAATACGGATGTGCTCCGCAAGTAACAGGAAAAATAGTGCATTTTATCAGTCGTAAAGCAATGGATATTGATGGGTTGGGAGCAGAAACGGTGGAATTGTTGTGCAAAGAAGGATTGATTGAAAACTATGCGGATTTGTATGCCTTAACGGTAGCGAAAGTTGTTCCATTGGAACGCATGGCAGAAAAATCTGCCAACAATATGATTGCAGGAATAGAAGCTTCTAAACAAATTCCGTTTGAAAAGGTTTTGTACGCTTTGGGAATTCGTTATGTGGGTGAAACCGTGGCTAAAAAATTAGCCAAAGCCTTTAAAAATATAGATGCTTTGTTTGAGGCAGATTTGGAAACTCTAATTGCTGTGGATGAAATTGGCGATAGAATTGCAGAAAGCATTATTGCTTTTAGAAATGAACCGTTGAACCAAGTGCTTATAACTAGGTTGAAAGATTATGGTTTGCAGTTTTCATTGTCTGAAGAAGATTTACAAAACCAAACAGAAACTTTGGCAGGAAAAACATTTGTGGTATCTGGAGTTTTTCACAAGGTGTCTCGTAACGAATTGAAAAAGTTGATAGAAGATAATGGGGGAAAAGTAAGTAGTTCTATTTCTAAAAAAACTGACTTTATTGTGGCAGGAGACAACATGGGACCTGCAAAATTGCAAAAAGCCACAGACTTAGGAATCTCTATTATTTCAGAAGATGATTTTTTAGGAATGGTGTAGTTTTCTTTTAACACTTTGCTTCTCGACTTCGCTTCTCGACTGCGCTCGAAGACCCTGCAATACGAAGTTATTTAAAACCTACATGGTGTTCGAGCGTGGTTGCAGAGCGCAGTCGAAGTAGAGTCGAGAACCTCTAATGCTTCTTAGTATTGTCATTTTCCTTTGAGACTTTGCTTCTCGACTTCGCTCGAAGACCCTATAATACGAAATTATATAGTACCTACACGGTGTTCTAGTTTGGTTGCAGAGCGCAGTCGAAGTAGAGTCGAGAACCTTTAATGTTTCTTTGTATTATCATTCTCCTTTGAGACTTTGCTTCTCGACTTCGCTCGAAGACCCTACAATACGAAGTTATATAATATCTACACGGTGTTCGAGCGTGGTTG
>NZ_JAUOSB010000196.1 GCF_030548295.1 Wenyingzhuangia sp. 2_MG-2023 | reverse complement strand
TTCTTTGAAAGTGCTTTGAACTAATTTAGCCATGTTTCTAATGGCTGATATTGGTCGTATATAATCTACCCAAACTTTAATGCTCCATGCTGTAATTGCATCATCGTGCATGGCTCCCCCCAAAATAAAATAAGATTTAATATCCCATTCTTAATTATCAAGAGATTATCCATTACCATTAAATCTTTTGAGATTAAGAGGATGATAGTTTACATAATTTAATATAGTAAACCAATG
>NZ_JAUOSB010000195.1 GCF_030548295.1 Wenyingzhuangia sp. 2_MG-2023 | reverse complement strand
AGATTACGGCATAATAGTGAAGCGAACTGCTCAGCATGTTCATGGTTGAAGTCGTAATTTTTGTCAACGCGAGCAAGCAGGCTAGAATCTTTCCAGAGCGGCTCGCCATCCGTACGCCAGAAGCAGCCCAGAGCCCAACGAGGGACTTCTTCGCCGGGGTACCATTTACCTTGGCCGTTTTGAAGAACGCCATTAGGGCCGAAGCGTTTTTTCAAGCGAATCAGTAGGTCTTTAGCC
>NZ_JAUOSB010000194.1 GCF_030548295.1 Wenyingzhuangia sp. 2_MG-2023 | reverse complement strand
CGTATATTGCCGTGACGACCAAATCAGATCCTCGAACCATATCACCACCGGCAAAAACCTTCGGATTGGTCGTTTGATGTTTGAATTCCTGGCCTTCTGGTGCAACAACGCCATCCCAGTTGTTCACTTCAATGCCGAAGTCCTTGAACCAGGGCGCAGGGCTTGGACGAAAGCCAAAAGCAACCAGCACCGCATCCGCAGGCAGGATTTCTTCAGACCCTTCCACAACCTGTGGAC
>NZ_JAUOSB010000193.1 GCF_030548295.1 Wenyingzhuangia sp. 2_MG-2023 | reverse complement strand
CCTTGCACGAGCCTGCATGGTTTCATAAGCGGTTCTAGCAGCCCCTCTATCCCGGGCAGCTGCCCGGCTTACCAGCCGTGTGACACTTAACGTCCATAATTTTCTACAGCAATTTGCGAGGCAAATTGACATCAAGTTGTGTTTTGCCCTTGCGTCATAAAATTCCTGGGACGTTGCAGAGATTGCTAGAAGTTTGGGGCTCAAATTGTTTTTAGATATGGGAGCAGTGCCCTAGCA
>NZ_JAUOSB010000192.1 GCF_030548295.1 Wenyingzhuangia sp. 2_MG-2023 | reverse complement strand
GATCTGCTTTATAACCTGGTGTATTCGCATTTGCAATATTATTCGCTAAAGCTTCCTGTTGCCTTTGCTGTGATATCATTCCACTTGCTGCTGTATAAAAGCCTCGTAACATGTTTCATTCCTCCTCCACAGGGCACTGCTTTTCCATTTGAGTAAATTACAAGAGGGTGTTCAAAAAGTCGGTAAAAATGACATACCAAATTTCTAGTTCCATTTTGAACTCGCACGTGTAAGATA
>NZ_JAUOSB010000191.1 GCF_030548295.1 Wenyingzhuangia sp. 2_MG-2023 | reverse complement strand
CCCTGCGCCACATCACGCGCACAAGCTACAGCGTCGAGGTCGCCACAGTCGATCAGGTAATCGCCCTGCTGACCGCCGAGCCGCCTTATCGCGTTGAGACGGCCGGGGTCGAGCCCGAGATGCCCAGCGGTGCGCCGTTCGCGCCGGATCTGCTGACCCGGGCGGCTGCGTGAAATGAACCTGCTATCCGTCCTCGTAACGCCACCACAAGCCCGCGAGATCCACCGACGCCTCGGC
>NZ_JAUOSB010000190.1 GCF_030548295.1 Wenyingzhuangia sp. 2_MG-2023 | reverse complement strand
TTAATTTGTTTGATTAACAATTGCTTTAGTTCTTTTACTTTCTCAGGATGAGATTCCGCTACATTGATATGCTCTCCAATATCTGTTTTTAGATTGTATAAAATATATTCTGGAAGATTCTCATCAAATTTCACGGGTCTTCCTGCTGCATTTAAACCTGAGTTTGGAGCTACAATTAATTTCCATTCTTCTTTTCTGATGACAAAAACACCTTCTTTAGTATGATGAATAGTTGCC
>NZ_JAUOSB010000189.1 GCF_030548295.1 Wenyingzhuangia sp. 2_MG-2023 | reverse complement strand
ATATACTATCTATAGATATAAAAACTAATTAACAAGAAACCAATGCTATAGCAAATAAAAACAATTTAATTGATTAAAATATTCAAAATGCTATAAAATTAAATCTTAAAATCAAATCAATATTAAGCTAAAATAACCACAACAATTGAAAATAAAGTTACTCTTATCTAGAATAGAATAAAAAATGAAGATAAAAAAGAATATAATTATGAGAAAAAAAAAAATTTAAGTTACACCA
>NZ_JAUOSB010000188.1 GCF_030548295.1 Wenyingzhuangia sp. 2_MG-2023 | reverse complement strand
TTTGTGATCGCTATATTTGTCTCTTGTGATGGGTGATGTGTTTGAGAGTCTGGTATTATTGATATTACTTTTTTTTATTTTCTTATAATATATTTTATTTATTCTTGAATTAATTCTAACATTTTTTTTAAGTTTTTTTTTCTTCTCCAGTAATATCTTTTTCAATTGCAGTGTCTACAATATTTGCATCAGAATCTATTGTGTTCAACTCTCTAATTGTATTTACATCTGTTTGTTC
>NZ_JAUOSB010000187.1 GCF_030548295.1 Wenyingzhuangia sp. 2_MG-2023 | reverse complement strand
GGATTATCCAATCAAATGTTTGATCAAATGAATACGTATCATATTCGATAAAGGCAATAGCCAAAAGGGTATAAGCAACAACACCAATCGCAACATCTTTTGCTTTTACTTCCTTGATATGTTGGAAAACAAACGCTGCTACTCCTCCAAAAGCAAGGCAAACGATATATTCCCAGCGATTCTGTGGTGCCGAAAAACCGTTAAACATACTTCCAACATAAGGAACAAAGTGGATAAA
>NZ_JAUOSB010000019.1 GCF_030548295.1 Wenyingzhuangia sp. 2_MG-2023 | reverse complement strand
TATCTACAACTATCTTTTTTAACCTTTTTTTAAATTATTTCTTAATCTCATAATTATCAATCTTTTAATCATTCATAAAATCGAAAGTCTTGCTCATTAACAGGGAATAATAACCATTTTACACACTTAATAGCTAAGTATTGAAATTAATTTAGCATTACGGTTATATAAACTCTTAGTATTAAAATCTCAAAATTCTTAAAAGACGACACAGTCATAGTCTTTTAAAGTACGACTTTCATAATCAGGAACCTCTTGTTTGATAAAATTGACACCCTTATTAGTCAACCTATATTTTGCATAGCCTAAACAATCACCATTAAATTCAATCAAATCATTCCAAATTAAATAATGCCTAATAGTGTATATACTCTTTTTATCGTCTGTTTTTAAAAACTTAGTAATTTCCAGGTTGATGTTGTAATCAAAGTTTGCATGGTTTAAAGGATGTAGTGTACAGAAAAAAGCCAAAGCTTCATCTGAAATTGGTGAATTCAACTCTATTTTCTTAATCATTGTATTTTTTTATACAACACTTAATCTATACCTATTCTACAACAAACAAAACTCTGATGTTTTTAACAAAAACAAAAAGCTACTTATACAGTAATTTTGAATGTTAACAAATTCTAGAAAATAGCAGGATATTTAAGTGTTGATAGTTATTGTCATAGCAGGCACAATATACTATTAATTCCTTAATAAAATAATTAATACTTTACGATATAAACAACAAATCACTAAAAAAGAAACTCATTTAAGTACCTACCTGGAGCAAAAGTAAAACCACCCGCAATGATTATTGCACCAATATACAATATGATCATTTTACGTTTGTGCGCTTTTACATTTCCTTGTTTTATTGCCCAATAAGCTGTTGGTACTGTATAAATAGTCAGAAAACTAAAAGCATGTATCCAACCAAAATGATTCATAACTGTAGGTCCAACGTGGGCTGGCATAAAAAGTGTGATGATTGCAGTAAACATCATTAACATCATATAGATTCTACCCAATACAATATGTGTATTTGTTCCTTTTTTTATCATCAACACAATAGTACCTATCACAAAACAAGGTACCACAGTGGCTAGATGAATATACATTAGATCTATATATGTCATATATTTATTTTATAATTGGAAAACTTCTACACAATTCAGGTTTGTCTTTAAATTTACACTAGAACTCTAATTCATAATCTTTACAGATCATGTTTACAAAGATACTCGAATACTACTAAAAGAAATAATGACTTTTCACAGCAATTTTTCCCCAACAATACCTACTAAAAATCCCAAAGTTGCACCTAAAGACGTTAAATAGTTTTTTTCCAACTTACTTTCTGGGATAATGTCTTGAATTAACAAATACAAAATTCCACCACTAGCAAATGTCATTAGATGAGCTGTTAGATTTGGATAATCACTTAAGAAAAAATGCCCTATCAATGCTCCTATTACTCCTAAAAAACTAAGAAAGACAAAAATAAGCAACGTTTTTCTTGTTGTAAATCCACTTTGCACCAAATCTCTAAAAGAATTGAATGCTTCTGGTAAATTTTGCAAACCAATAAAAACGGCCAGCAATGTTGCCATTTGAGGTTCAATAGCAAAAACAGCACCTAGAGCAATAGATTCCGGTACAAAATCCATCATCATAGCCAAAAGAGTAGCAACTTGTCCACTTTGTTTTGCCAAATATTGATCGATAAACATAAATAAAACAGCTCCAAAAAGGAAAGAAAAAACCATTGGCATCAACTCTAACTCCTCCATTCCTTTGGGTATTAAGACCAAAGCCAATGCAGATAGAATAATTCCGGCACCAAAAGACATTAGCGTATGAGTAATTTCATACTTTAAATAACCTTCTTTGATATGATGATTGAAATAATTAGCTAAAATTCCACCAATCAAAACTGTAATTCCAGCAAATCCAGAAAACAATATAAGCTTTGTCAACATCTCTAAATTGATTTTTGTATTTTCTAATTGTAAAAAGGATCTAAATCAAAAAAAGTAGACAAAACTCCAACAATGGACTTATCTACTTTATTCTTTTAAAACATATTCAATCCTACATATAGTTATTGAATCGTTTGACTTAAAAATTTAAATCTTATTTTAAATATGAATTCAACATCCATAGTGTTTTTTCTGTTTGTGAAATGTAATCGCTCATTAAACTTACAGTACCTTCATCTTCTGCATCCGAAGCCAACGAAAGAATCACACGTTCTTTACTTATTAAAGTTGAGAAGTTTTTTACTACAATTTCTACTCCCTTCTCACCAATGTTGATACTTTTTTCTTCTTTAATCTCAGTAGTTTTTAGATAATCTGAAAATGTGTGCAACGGCTCACCTTCTAAAGTTAAAATTCTCTCAGCTATCTCATCTACTTTCAAAACTGCATCATTGTACAATTCTTCAAATTTTAAATGCAATTCAAAAAACTCTTTCCCTTTTATATTCCAGTGTAACCCTCTTAAGTTTTGATAAAACAATTGGTAATTCGCTAATAAATCATTCAACTTGACTATCAACTCATCTGCTTTCTCCTTGTCAATTCCTATTAAATTTTTCATGATTCTTTTTAATAATTTGATTATTACTCCTTTTAAAACACCAAAACTCTACTTTATAATATCAGTTTGTAATGGTGACTTAAATTTACCTTTTTTTAATGAGTTATTAAAGTGTTTCTTGATTAAACTATACTATTATTAAGAACTTATAAACTGATTCAGTTTATTAAAAAAATTAGAATTTTCTCTAGTTATTTTACAACTGCTTGCTCTATATAATCTTGATATTCGTACCAGAATAATTCAAACTGGTGCATGGTTTCATTAAAAAAAGCATAGCAATTAGACCAAGTAGCTTTGTTGTAAATACTATACTTCTCATCAAACAAAACATAGACTCTACTAATATGCTTTCCGTTTTCTAAATAATAATCTTTATCAAAAATAACATTAGGAAGATATTCCGTTTCTAGTATTTTTTTCAACGAAATTAATTGATCAAACAGCAATTCTCTTTGATCCACATCTGAAGTCTCAATATCTAAAACCACAGCTGCCATTTTTCTTTCTGCAACAAACTTGAAGCTAAAATCTTTTATTTTGGTATTGTACAGCACCCATTTTCTAGGAAATGATTTTCCGTAACTCACCCAAAATTCTTTTCTAATACTCGCTGCTTCTTCCCTACTAAACATTTATCCGTGTATCGATTCTTTATTTCCTAAATTTTTCATCAACATTGCTTCGTACTCTAACAAAGCTTGCCATTTTTGATCTACCTCTACTCGCTCACCATATTGACGTGCAAAATTTAAAAACAATGTATAATGATTTGCTTCTGAAACCATTAAATCTCTATAAAACTTAGCCAATTCTTGATCTTCTAAATTTTCTGACAACAAACGAAAACGCTCACAACTACGAGCTTCTATAAGCGCAGCGTACAACAAACGATGTACTAATTGATTTGTTCTACTTCCTCCTTTTGGGAAAAAAGTAATCAAATCCATCACGTATTCATCCTTTCTATCTCTACCCAAAGGAATATTTTTGGCAATCAATCGATCGTGAACCAATTTAAAATGACTCATTTCTTCTTTTACCAACGCAATCATTTCTGTAACCAAATCTGTATATTCTGGAAAACTAACAATTAACGATATGGCTGTAGAAGCTGCTTTTTGCTCACAATGTGCATGATCTATTAAAATTTCATCAATATTTTTCTCTGCAATATTTACCCATCTTGGGTCTGTTGGTAATTTAAGCCCTAGCATATTTTTCTTTAATTAATGTTTCAAAACGCAATCCAAAATCAATCATTGCTTTTATTTCTTTTACACTTGCCAATCGTTCTTTTTTAAAAATAAGCAATCCATTTTGATTAGATTCTATGTGATAATAACTATTACTTTCTAAAAACAAAACAATATCATCTGTTAAAAACTCTAAAATAGCCATTTCATCTATTCCTGATAAATAAAAACGTTTGTTAAAATCTGGGTGATTTGGAATTTCTATATCTGCAAATTCAGTGTATTGTTTTACAAATTCAAACAAACCTTCTTTATCTATCGTGAATTCTGGAATGGAATGCTTCAGATTTATGTGCAACATGGTAGATCTTATCAGCTGACGAGCAATAAAAGCACCTTCTGTAAAAACAACATCAAATAAGGCATCATTTTTATTTTTTAATAAATTTTTAGTAGTCTGTACTTGTTTGGTTTTAAAATAATTGAATTCCTCAATCCAATGCATAGATTCTTCAACATAAGGTGTGTAACTCCAACCAAAATCACTTGCAATTACTTCTATGTTTTTTTGTCTTTTTGTTAAAAGAAGCTCTTTGTTTAATTTTGGATCTTTATTGATATTTCTTGGAGCAAAAGGATGCGTGGTTGCCGCTCCATGTAAATCCAACCCAATAACTTCAAAGTTCCCTTGTTGATCTTCAAATTTATCAACATAAGTATGTATGTTTTCCATAACTGTATTGTCTACAAAACTACAACGAGAAAAATCTACGACTACATTTTCATTTTCTGGAATCAAATTTAATTTGTTTTTCAATCGATAAAAATTAACGAAAGAACTAAAGTTTTTCACACTCACATAATAACTTCCATCCGTTTCTTTAAACATCAAAACATTTGGTTTTAGCATGTTTCTAAAAAACAAAACCACATTTTTATTCATTATAATGTGTAACAAAAATGTAGTTATAATTCCCATAAATATTCCCAATATCAAACTGGTAAAAATGGTTGTAAGTAACGTTGCAAAAAACACAAATAGTTGTTCTTTTCCTACTTTAGAAACTGCCAAAATATTTGATGGTGCTGCTAATTTATATCCTGTAAACACCAAAATAGCTGCCAAGGCAGAAAGCGGAATCATTTTTAACTGCGACTGAAACAGCAAAAGGAAAATCAACAGAAACAAAGCATGAAATAAATTTGATGATCTATTTGTGGCCTTATTATTTACATTTACAGAACTACGAGCAATTACTGTAACTACATTCAATCCCCCTAAAAAACCGCTTACCATAGTAGCAACACCAAGTGCTTTTAAATCTTTATTCACATTGGATCTTCTTTTCAAAGGGTCTAATTGATCCACTGCTTTGATACTTAATAGAGATTCAATACTTGCAATTAATGTAATAGAAATAACAGCGGTAATAAATTTAGCTTGGTATATAATTCCAAAATTCGGAAAACTTAAAGTTGAAAAAACGTCGTTTGGTATATTGATCAACCATTTCTGGTCTATAGGATGTTCTTGCTTGAGTACCAATTGAAAAAAATAACTCATCCCAACAGCAAAAACCACAATCCACATAGGAGCTGGAATTAACTGAAAATATTTATTTCTTATTTTGGCATGAAAAATCATGATCAACAAACTAACCACTCCAACAATTCCTGCATAAAAAAAACTGGTATTATCTGTTGTACATAATGTTTGAATAGTATCTGGAATTTTCATCAACAAAGTTACCAAACTACCATGTTCATCAGAATTCCCTAACATTACATGAATCTGTTTGGCAAAAATACCGACACCTATGGCTGCTAGCATTCCTTGAATGGCTGTAGACGGAAAAAAATCACTCAAGATTCCGAGTCTCAAAAAACCTAACACCACCATAATCAATCCAGAAAGAACAATTGCTGCCAAAGTATATGCAAATCCCAAACGCACATCTCCTTGACCCAATGTTGTAATTGCTGTTAACAACACTACAACCAACCCATTACCTGGCCCTGTAATTGTAACATTTGAACCTCCAAATATAGCAAGTAAAATTCCACCAACTACAGCTGCAATAATTCCAGAAATCGGAGGAGCTTCAGAAGCCAAAGCCAAGCCTAAACCTAATGGTAATGCTATTAAAGAAACTACAAAACCAGAGAATATGTTTTGTGGCAAAGTAGACAAAAATTGTTGATTTGTATTTTTATTTGGCATAAGTTATTTTAATATCAACACATCTGTTGGCAGTTCTGATAACAAAAATCTTAAATCGTTTGCTACCATTTTTTTTAATACATTTTGCTTTCTAGCAGTGTCCATAATCAGTAAATCAGCTCGAACAACTCTAGCATAATGCCCTATAGAGTAACCACTCTTTCCAAAAATACCTTGCAACTTTACTTCAATATTATTTTTGTAGTCATGTTCAACCGTGTCAATAATTTTTTTGATTCTTAAATTTTCTTGATGTACTTTTCTTTCATGAGTAATGGTGGCTCTTCGCAAAGAACGGTCATCATCTACCTTTACCTTATTGTTTTTGATTTCTTCTACAATCGTGATTTTTTTAGATGATAGCGTTTTAGCTACATAAAAAGCTGTAGAAATGGTAGATTGGGATTGCTCCGTTTCAAAACCATTGACCACTATATGTTTTTTTGAAATTTCTTCTTCGGAATGACGAATAACCAAAAACACAGAACATTTTACTTGTTGAGTCAATTTCCTGGCAACAGAACCTAGATAATGTTTTAGTAATTTTTCTCTTTTTACAGCTCCTAAAATCAACAAATCAATTTTATTTTCATCACAAAAACGAGACAATGTTTTTACAGGATTGCCTTGTTTAAAGACAAATTCTACATCTCCATCAAATCCAAACTCTTCTATAACCTGATTGAAAAAATCTCTTTTAGACGATTCGTCTTCTCCAATATGTACCACATATAATTTTGCATTAAAATAATTGGCAAATCTACAGGCTTCTATCAAATTGGCTTTTAAATTGGGTGAAAAAGCAACACCTACTAATATTTTCTGAAAATTTTTAATAGCTTTTGTAATTTGTTTAGAGAGATCAATATACTCAAAGAGTATTAAATATCTAAGCCAAACTTATTTTTTAAAAACAATAAATCTGGATTTTCCTCTGCTAGTTTTTGAAATTTTTCTTGTGGAGTATATACATATTTTTTCCTTTCAGTTGCCACTACAATTGTTTTCAACTGAATGCCATAGTTGTTTAATTGACTTCTTAAATAATTCATCAATTTGGGTTTTACAGCTCCCATCTGATCTTCCATTAATTTGTTGGGTAACGCAAATACAATTTCACCATTTTTCAAAACTGGTTTGTTTGCATTTACAATAGAAGCCATATTCAACTCCCCATCAACTTCTAACTTTTTTCCAAAAGCAGTCCATGTTTCTACTAATTGTATTTCAGAAAACGTGTCTTTGGGCTTATCTGTATAATCGTCGTTTTCTATCTGATCAATATCTGATAGCTTGTTGTGAATTTTCTTTAAAGACAGCGCTGAAGCTCTTCTTCTTCTTGCCTTTTGATTTTCTTCAACCGTTTGAGTAGGCTTGATGTTTGTAGCAACAGTTTTTTTCTCGATAACAACAGGCTTTGTCGGCAATTTATCTACTTTAGAAACAGGAATGTTTGCTCTAAAAAAACTAGCGGGTATTATGAAGTTACTGCTTTTTTTTTTACATCACTAAAAGTGATCGAAGCCATTTGCATCAAACAAAGTTCTACCAGCAATCTTTGGTTTTTACTTGCTCTGTAATTTAAATCACATGTATTTGCTTTTTCTATAGCTGTTATCAAGAAAGTCATGTCTGACTTAGCAGATTGTTCTAGATATTGTTTTTTGGCATTATCACCAATTTCTAGCAATTGTACTGTAGCCGCGTCTTTAGCTACCAACAAATCTCTAAAATGAGATGCCAATCCATTGATAAAATGTTGTCCGTCAAAACCTTTTGACAAAACATTGTTAAAAGAAAGTAATACTTCTGGAATTTTATTTTCAATCAATAATGAAGTGATTTCAAAATAGACGTCATAATCCAGAACATTTAAGTTTTCAGTAACCGCTAAACGTGTCAAATCTTTTCCAGAAAAACTAACAACTCTATCATAAATTGAAAGTGCATCACGCATAGCTCCATCTGCTTTTTGCGCAATTATATGTAAAGCATCGTCTTCTGCATTTATACCTTCTTGTTCCGCAATACTTTTTAAATGATCCTTAGCCGCTACAACTGTAATTCTTTTAAAATCAAAAATCTGACATCGAGAAAGAATGGTAGGAATGATTTTATGCTTTTCTGTGGTTGCTAAAATAAAAATAGCATGTGCAGGTGGCTCCTCTAATGTTTTTAAAAACGCATTAAAAGCTGCTGATGACAACATGTGCACCTCATCAATAATATATACTTTGTACTTACCAACCTGTGGTGGAATACGAACTTGATCTATTAAATTTCTAATATCATCTACAGAATTGTTTGATGCAGCATCCAACTCAAAAATGTTAAATGCAAAATCATCGTCTTCTGTTCCTGTAGCTTGTTCGTTTATTTTTTTTGCTAAAATTCTAGCACAAGTAGTTTTACCAACACCTCTTGGCCCTGTAAATAATAAGGCTTGAGCTAAATGATCGTTTTGAATAGCGTTTTCTAAAGTATTGGTTATGGACTGTTGTCCAACAACATCCTTAAACGTTAAAGGTCTGTACTTACGTGCAGATACGATAAATGGTTCCATAAATTACTTTGAGTTGAGTACAAATATACCTATTTGAAAACTTGCACACAACAAGACCTTTTTTAAAAAACAAAACTCAGCCATAAATTAAAGAATAATTTATAGGCTGAGCCAATTGTGTTTTACATTATTTGTCATTTAAAACAACATACTAATTTCTACCCCTAAAAATTTAATATGTATAATGCAATTATAAATACCTACCCCTAAATATTTACAAAGCCAAATATACAAACCTTATAGACAATAACCATATCAAATGTTAGAAAAGTTGTATTTATAACAAAAAATAATGCGTATGTTGATTTTTATTCCGAAATTTATAAATCTTATTCCTTATGATACGGGGCTTCCATACAAGTCAAAATCTCCTGCTTCGTGAATAGTTATATTTATAAATTCTCCTGTTTTGATGTAATATTCCTTTGCATCTACTAAAACTTCGTTATCAACATCTGGAGAATCATGTTCAGTTCTTCCAATAAAATACTCTCCTTCTTTTCTATCAAAAATACATTTATAGGTTTTTCCGACCTTTTCTTGATTCAATTCCCATGAAATTTGAGCTTGTAATTCCATAATTTCGGCAACCCTCGCTTCCTTAACATCTTCAGGAACATCATCTTCTAAAGTAGCTGCATGTGTATCTTCTTCATGAGAATACGCAAAAACACCCAAACGCTCAAAACGCATTTCCTCTACCCAAGTTCTTAATTCTTGAAAAATCTCTTCTGTTTCACCAGGATAACCAACAATTAAAGTAGTTCTAATAGCCATTTCTGGCACATAAGATCTAAACTCTTTCAACAACTTATTTGTTTTTTCAAAAGTTGTTCCTCTACGCATAGATTTTAAAATCTCTGTGTTGATGTGTTGTAATGGGATATCCAAATAATTACAAACTTTAGGCTCTGATTTCATTACATCTAAAACATCAAGGGGGAAACCAGCAGGGAAAGCATAATGCAAGCGAATCCACTCAATTCCTTCAACCTTCACCAATTCTTTTAACAAATCAGCTAAATTTCTTTTTCCATACAAATCCAATCCGTAATAAGTCAAATCTTGCGCAATCAAAATCAATTCCTTGATTCCATTCGCAGCCAATTTTCCAGCTTCTTGTACCAAATCTTCTATAGGAGTAGAACGGTGTTTTCCTCTCATCAACGGAATTGCACAGAAAGAACAAGGTCTATCACAACCTTCTGCAATTTTTAAATAAGCATAATGTTTAGGAGTCGTTGTCAAACGTTCCCCTATCAATTCATGCTTATAATCAGCCTCTAAAACCTTTAATAAATTTGGTAAATCTTGAGTTCCAAAATACTGATCTACATTGCTTATTTCTGCCTCTAAGTCTGGTTTGTATCTTTCAGATAAGCATCCTGTTACGTATACTTTATCTACCAAACCTTCTTCTTTCATTGTTGCATAGTGCAAAATGGTATTCACAGACTCTTCTTTGGCTTTACCAATAAAACCACAAGTGTTGATAACCACAATGTTTCCTTCGTCATTTTCATCTTCATGAACTACGTCTTTTCCATTGGCTTTCAATTGCCCCATTAAGATTTCTGAATCGTAAATATTTTTAGAACAACCTAAAGTAACTACGTTTATTTTATTTTTTTTGACCGTTTTTGTGCGCATTTTCTGATATCAAATAGCAGGTACCAAAAGTTAAGTAATCAAAAATTACTGATAGATGATACGATGCCAATTATTATTTTTTATTTAAAAAAAGAATCTACAAATTCAAATTTATTGAAGACTTGTAAATCATCAATTCCCTCTCCAACTCCAATGTATTTTACTGGAATCTTAAATTGATCAGAAATTCCTATCACCACTCCCCCTTTTGCAGTTCCATCTAACTTGGTTACTGCTAAGGATGTTACTTCTGTTGCAAGTGTAAACTGTTTTGCTTGCTCAAAAGCATTTTGCCCTGTAGAACCATCTAGAACCAATAAAACATCGTGAGGAGCATCTGTAACTACTTTCTGCATCACCCTCTTAATTTTAGTCAGCTCATTCATCAAATTTACCTTATTATGTAAACGTCCTGCAGTGTCTATAATTACAACATCGGCATCTTTAGAAACAGCCGATTTTAGAGTATCAAAAGCAACCGAAGCTGGATCAGAACCCATTTCTTGACGAACAATAGGAACTCCAACTCTATCTGCCCAAACCTGTAATTGATCTATAGCAGCTGCTCTAAAAGTATCGGCAGCACCTAAAACAACGTTCAGTCCTTGTTTTTTAAACTGAGCTGCCAATTTACCAATCGTAGTTGTTTTACCAACACCATTTACCCCAACAACCATTAATACATATGGTTTTTTGTTGGCAGGAACGGAAAAATCTACAGCATCTTCTTCGTTGGTTTCTGCCAACAAACCTGCAATTTCTTCCCTTAAGATTTGGTTCAGTTCAGCAGTACCTAAATACTTATCACGCTCTACTCTTTCTTCAATTCTTCCAATGATTTTTAAAGTAGTATTGACCCCAACATCCGAAGAAATTAAAACTTCTTCTAATTCATCTAAAACCTCATCATCAACTTTAGATTTTCCAGCTACAACTTTTGACAATTTAGAAAAGAAAGACGTTTTGGTTTTTTCCAACCCTTTGTCCAAAGTTTCTTTTTTATCAGAAGAAAATATTTTTTTAAAAAAACTCATAATTCACAATTTTTAAAAAACTTAAACTTAATTTTCAAGATGTTAAAATACAAAAAAGCTACTCTCATTAATGAAAGTAGCCTTTGTATTATCATATTTTACAAAAAATTATTTTTTTGCAAAAAAGTCTTTTACTTGTGTTGGGTCCATGATAGCTTCTACAAATGTGTAAGCTCCAGATTTTGGAGACTTAACCATTTTAATAGCTTTAGACAATCTTTTAGAACCTGTCTGTAACGATGCTACTGATTTCTTTGCCATTTCCTATATTATTTAATTTCTTTGTGAACAGTCATTTTCTTTAAGATAGGATTAAACTTTTTAATCTCTAATCTATCTGGAGTATTCTTTTTATTCTTAGTTGTAATGTATCTAGACGTACCTGGTTGTCCAGTTGTCTTGTGCTCAGTACACTCTAATATAACTTGTACTCTGTTTCCTTTTTTTGCCATCTCTATATATGCTTTAAGTAAGAAAAATTATTTAACTAAAAAACCTTTTTCCTTAGCCTCTTTAATTACAGCTGAAATACCTTTTTTATTGATATTTTTTAATGCAGCAGTAGATACTTTTAAGGTAATCCACTTATCCTCTTCAGGAATATAAAAACGCTTTGTAATCAAGTTAGCGTTAAATTTTCTCTTTGTTCTATTTAATGCGTGGGATACATTATTCCCAACCATTGCTTTCTTTCCTGTAAGTTCACAAACTTTTGACATCTCGTATCAGTTTTAATTTAATTCTAAACGGAGTGCAAATTTAACAACATTTATTGGTACTAACAAAATTAATTTAGTGATTTTTTAATATTTCTTTCACCAATAACTCAAACGCCTTATTTTTAGACTGTTCTATAACTTTTTCTCTAGGCTGTCCAAAATTAAAACGCTCTACCAAAAGGCTTGTTTTTGATGCAATTGCAATATAAACAATCCCAACTGTTTCATCTGTTTCATCTGCAGTAGGCCCTGCATTTCCTGTAGTTGCTATTGCATAGTCTGATTCTGTTAATTTCTGAACCCCTAAAACCATCTCTTTTGCTACCTCTTTAGAAACAACTGAGTGATTTTCAATGGTTTCTTTTGACACTTTTAAAATAGATTGTTTCAACCCTGCATTGTAAGCTACTACTCCTCCTAAGAAAAATGAAGAAACGCCATTTTCTGCAGTAATTTCACTGGCTATTTTTCCTCCTGTGCAACTTTCTGCTATCGATAAAGTTTTTCCTTCATTAACAAAATACTGTTTTAACCAATCTACATAGTTAAGATCTCCTGTTTCAATGCTATAACCTTGAAATACGCTCAACAATTCAACTCCTAAATTTGTAATTGTTTGATCCAAATTAGCTTTATCAAAAGATTTTCCTGTCAGCCGCAATCTCAAACGACCAGGAGCAGGCAAATAAGCCAATTTAATGTGATTTGGCAATCCATCTTCAAAAACCTCTAACATTTCTGCTGCACTGCTTTCTCCCAAGCCATACAATACATACGTTTGATATGCTTGATAAGGGAATCCTCCTATTTTTCTCAATCTAGGCAATACCTCATCCAACATCAAACCTTTCATTTCATAAGGAACACCTGGCAAACTCACCACTATTTTACCATTCTTCTCAAACCACATTCCAGATGCAGTTCCTAATTTATTTGGCAATACCGTAGCTGTTTTAGGCAACATGGCTTGATTTTTATTCAGTTCCGAAAAAGGAATACCTCTCTTATCAAACATTTCTTTGATAAAATTCAAAACGTTCACATTCAACACCAATTCGTCTTGAAAATAATCCACCAAAGTATATTTTGTCACATCGTCTTTGGTAGGCCCTAATCCCCCTGTAACAATCACTAAATCGGCAAAAGACAAGGCATGATTCAGTCCGTTCACAATAGCTTCCTTTGTGTCCGAAATAGACACACTTTCCATCAATTCAGCACCTAAAGTATGCAAATGACTTGCCATCCATTGGGAATTGGTATCTAACACCTGTCCTATTAATATTTCATCTCCTATGGTAATAATACTCGTTTTCATTATGTATTGTTTTGCAAAAAAAAGAGGCATTTGCCTCTTTTCTTATTTCACTTTGATGTCTATTAATTTTTCTTTTTCTAGATACCCTTTTAAAACATCATCTTTAGCAACAGGTCCTACACCACTTGGAGTTCCTGTAAAAATAATATCTCCTTTTTTCAATGTATAAAACTTAGAAATGTGAGTTATAATTTCATCAATTTTAAAAATCATCAGAGACGTATTTCCTACCTGTACCTCTTCTCCATTTTTTTCTAATCTAAAATTGATATTGTTCAAGTCTTGAAATTCATCTTTTGAAATAAATTTCTCTCCTATCACAGCACTTCCATCAAATCCTTTTGATTTTTCCCAAGGTTGCCCTTTTGCTTTCAACTCAAACTGAAGATCTCTTGCTGTAAAATCAATTCCCAATCCAATTTCATCGTAATATTTATGAGCAAATTTCTCATCGATGTGCTTTCCTACTTTATTGATTTTTACCAAAATCTCAACTTCATATTCCACTCTATTTGAAAAAACAGGAATTACGAATGGATTTTTTTTAGGCAAAACTGCCGAATCTGGTTTTAAGAACACTACAGGTTCTGTTGGGATGTAATCTCTATCAAACTCCTTGATATGTGCTACATAATTTAACCCAATACAAATAATTTTCATACCTCTATTACGAATTACCAATGCTGAATAAGGAATTAATTACCTTAAAACATTGCATTATTTATTGATTTTTTATTCTCCTGTTTCTGGAAAAACAATGGCTTTGTTATTGTCTACAATAATCTGATTGTTCAAATGACATTTTACCGCTCTTGCCAACACCATGGTTTCAATATCTGCACCAATTGCTTTTAATGTATTTGGAGTACTTTCATGTGTTACACGCTCTACATCTTGTTCTATAATGGGTCCTTCATCCAAATCTTCTGTAGCATAATGAGCTGTAGCTCCAATCAATTTCACACCTCTTTCATATGCTCTCATATAAGGATTTGCACCTTGAAAAGCAGGTAAAAATGAGTGATGTATATTGATTATTTTATTGGGGAAATGACGAATAAAATCATTCGATAAAATTTGCATGTAACGAGCCATCACAATCAAATCTATCTTATTTTTCTCAAACAAATCTACCAACTGCTGCTCTTGTTCTTTTTTAGTATCCTTAGTAACCGGCAAATGATAAAAAGGAATCTCAAACATATCCGCAATAGGTTTTAACTTGGTATGATTACTTACCACCATTTTCACATCACAATGCAACTTATTTTCTTTATTACGCTGTAACAAATCATATAAATTGTGTGTCGTATGGGACACCATAATTGCGACACTTTGTTTTTTTGTTCCATAGTCTACACTCCAAATAATATCGTAGGCAGAAGCCAAACGAGCAACACGTTCTTCTAATTGTTCTTTACTAATCACTACAGAATCATCCGATTCTATACGCAAACGCATAAAAAACATTCCATCTATAGAGTTGGTATATTGTTGAGCACTTACCAAATTAAATCCTTCTTGATAAAAGAAATGAGTCAATTTAGAAACAATCCCTTTTTGATCGGGACACTTTATTAAAAAAGTTATGATTTGTGGTTTCATTTATTTTTAGTTGGCCGTTGTTAGTTTGTAGTTATTTGTTGACAAGTAAATTTCCATCAACTATTTATACGATATATTTTTTATCAAAATTTGGTTTGCGTTTTTCTAAAAATGCATTCCTTCCTTCTTTGGCTTCCTCTGTCATATAAGCCAAACGAGTAGCTTCACCCGCAAAAACTTGTTGCCCCACCATTCCATCATCTGTTAAATTCATAGCAAATTTTAACATTTTAATAGACAATGGCGATTTTCCTAACACCTCTTGTGCCCATTCATAAGCGGTATCTTCTAATTCATCATGAGGAACTACTGCATTTACCATACCCATTTCAAAAGCCTCTTGTGCAGAATAGTTTCTACCTAAAAAGAAAATTTCTCTGGCTTTTTTCTGCCCAACCATTTTTGCCAAATAAGCAGACCCATATCCTCCATCAAAACTGGTAACATCAGCATCTGTTTGTTTAAAAATTGCATGCTCTTTACTTGCTAAAGTCATATCACACACCACATGCAAACTATGTCCGCCACCAACAGCCCATCCTGGAACCACAGCAATCACTACTTTAGGCATAAAACGAATCAAACGTTGTACTTCTAAAATATTCAAACGATGCATTCCATCCTCTCCAACATATCCTTGGTGACCTCTTGCCTTTTGGTCTCCACCTGAACAGAAAGAATACACTCCGTCTTTGGTAGAAGGCCCTTCTCCTGACAACAAAACCACACCTATAGAAGTGTCTTCTTGTGCATCGTAAAAAGCATCGTACAATTCAGAAGTGGTTTTAGGACGAAATGCATTTCTTACATCTGGTCTGTTAAACGCAATTCTAGCAACTCCATTACATTTTTTATAAGTAATATCTTCATACTCTTTAACTACTTCCCACTTAATTTCTGACATAGTAAATTTATTTCGTAGATTTTATTTTCTAAACAAGGCGTAAAGTTATCATTTTAATTGTAAATGTCTACACCTTATACCACAACGTAATTGAAACAGAAACAATCTTTTTATTCAAATAACATCCTTTGAATCAACTTTAGAAAAACACCAAACCACAGAACCTCCAACCTATTAAAAATCAAATAAATAGCATTTTTCACCAAAACATTTGCACCAAGTATAATAAAGTCGGAAATTTGCACCACTTATGAAGAAAAAAGTAGAAATTTTAGCCCCTGCCAAAAACCTTTTTCAAGGAATGGCAGCCATTAACGCTGGTGCAGATGCAGTATATATTGGAGCACCTTTATTTGGTGCTCGTACCAATGCAACCAACTCTGTAGAGGATATTGCAGAATTGGTAAAATACGCACACTTATTTAAAGCGCAAGTATTTGTGGTAATCAACACCATTTTGTACAATAAAGAGCTTGAAACCTGTCGATTGTTGATTCACGATTTGTACAACATTGGCGTAGATGCTTTGATTGTACAAGACATGGCTATTTTAGAAATGGACATTCCTCCTATTGTTATTCACGCAAGTACACAAGCCAACAACAGAGACCCTAAACAGGTAAAATTTTTAGCCGATGCAGGTATGAAACGTGTGGTTTTGGCTAGAGAATTAAATCTTGACCAAATCAAAGAAATTCACGAAGCAACAGATGTTGAATTGGAATTTTTTGTTTCAGGGGCATTGTGTGTCTCTTTTAGCGGAAACTGTTACATGAGTGTAGCTGGTGGTGAACGTAGTGCTAATAGGGGTTCTTGTGCACAAAACTGTAGACTACCTTATCAATTAACAGATGGAAATGGAGATGTTTTGATAGAAAACAGTCACTTACTTTCCATCAAAGATTTAGATTTGAGTGACCAACTACCTAATATGATTGAGGCTGGAATTATGTCTTTTAAAATAGAAGGTAGATTGAAAGATATTGTATACGTTAAAAACAATGTTTCTTATTTAAGAAATAGATTGGATCACTTTTTAAAAGACAATCCAACATATCAAAAAGCATCGTCTGGTAGAATATTCTACACATTTGATGCAGAAATGGACAGGAGTTTTAACCGTGGCTACACCGACTATTTTGTAAATCATCGTAAAGCTAAAATTGGTTCATGGGAAAGTCCAAAATCCAAAGGACAAAAAATTGGTAAACTTTTAGAAGTAACCGAAAAAGGATATGTGATAGAAAATTCTGAACTGTTAAACAACGGTGATGGATTGTATTTTATCAACGAATACGGAGAAGCTGATGGAATTCAAATCAATACCATAGAGGATGGAATTGTAATACCAAATGCTTTTAAAATGATTACAATTGGCACGGATATTTCTAGAAATTCGGATGCTAATTTCAATCGATTGGTAGAAAAAGACAACAGTGCCATTCGTAAAATTGGTGTAGAATTAAAATTTGAAGAAACTCCAAACGGATTTAAATTGACTGCTACGGATGAAGACAATCATGTTAGCATTCAAGAAATCAATACTGAAAAAGAGCTTGCCAAAAAAGAAGGATTTTTAAAAGATAACTTAGAAAAGAATCTACCAAAAACAGGAAACACTCCTTTTATTGTTGACCATATTGAAATTTTGTTAGACAACAATTGGTTCTTGCCTATTTCCAAAATTAACGAGGCAAGACGTACTGTGTTAGATCTATTGATTGAAACTAGAATTAACAATTACCATAGAGAAGAACATCAAATGGTAAAAACCAGTCATCCTTTTCCTACAGAAACCTTAGATTTCACCTACAATGTTTCTAACAAATTGGCGAAAGAGTTCTACAAAAGGCACGGTGTTAAAGAAATAGAAAAAGCTTTTGAACTACAATGGGATCCTGGAAAAGCTAGAGTAATGACCACCAAGTATTGTGTAAAATACGAATTGGGAAAATGTGCTAGATTTCAGCGTGAAACCATGGGAGAAAAATTAAAAGAACCACTAACGTTAACACACGGAGAAAACCAATACAAACTAAAATTCAACTGCAAACCCTGTGAAATGGAAATATGGGAGAAAGATGCAGAACTAGAATTTGAAGAAGATAATTACTAACTTAATTTGCATAAAAAAATCAGCCAATTGGCTGATTTTTTTATGCAACAAAATTTCTGTTTTTCGAAAAAAAACAATATATTAACCTTCATTTAAGATTCCTATTCTTTTTTTTTGTAAATTTAGTGAGCTATGATAAACGACTTAAAACCTTATTTTTAACAAAACGATAGTTTTATTTCCTTTGATAGTAAATTGTAAATACCCCTATAAAACAACCGCAAATAGAAACGAGGTTGTTTATTTAACAAGTTACTGAAAATTGAAAAATGCTTTTAAAAATACAACTATACATACTATCACTATGGCTTTTATTTCTTTTGTTATTTGTTAACAAAGTAAATATTCCTATGTGTTTTTTTTCTAATTGTGAAGAAATTACACTTAAAGAAGTAGCATTAAACAATTTAATTCCAATTACCTGTTTGATTTTTATTGGCTCTGGATTTATTTTCTACTACAAATTCAAATACATTATTACTGGCTCAAAATCACATCCAGAACAGATTACACACTTAGAAGATCACAACTGGGAGCATTTGACCTTTTTGGTAACTTACATTGTACCACTTTTAAGTTTTGATTTGGATTTTGATTTGTCTAAAGACCGTAATGGCTTGATGTTTATTCTCATCATTTTAATTATTGGAATCATATATGTAAAAACCAATATTTTTTACAACAATCCAACCTTAGCTTTGTTAGGTTATCACATCTATAAAGTAAATACATCTAAAAAAAGTCATGTGATTTTAATTTCTAAAGACTCCCTTAAGCTAGAAGATATGATAGAATCTAAACACATTAGTGACAATATCTATTTTGCTATCAAATCTGAGATTCAAGTAAGAACATCCCCATCTCCCAACAATCTTGAAAAACTTGCTTAAAAATTATTGAACATGCTCCAATAGACGAATTCCATTTTCTTCGATTGCAATTACTCTGTTTTTATACAAACCTCCTATTGCATTCTTAAATGCTTTTTTACTCATTCCTAATTCAAACTTAATTGTATCCGGTTCTGATTTGTCTGTAATCGGTAAAAAACCATTGTGAGCTCTTAGTGCATTTAAAATTTGCACCTGAAACTTTGTAATGCTATTTCTAAAACCAATTGGTTGTAAAGACACATCTAGCTTTCCGTCCTCTCTCACTTTTTTCACATAACCCTTTATACGTTGTCCTTCTTCAACACGTTGATACACCTCGTTTGCATACAACAATCCTTCACACACCTCATTTACCAAAACTGTAATTCCTAATTTGGTAAAACTTCCTACAACTACCTCTACCTCTTGACCAACTTCAAACTCTTCCATAATTTATGCTTTAAACGATTCAAAATATGTTTTTAACACCTGATCATTAGAATCACTCGGTGTAAAAACCTCTACTATTTTTGGTTGATTACTCTCTTTAAAAAAAGTTTGCAACACTTTTTCTGTACTTTCTATATCAGTGGCAACCTGATATTCAAAACCGTACATTTTTGCCAGATGTTCTGCAGTATGCCCGTGTGGAGTTTCAAAATAATTCAACGCTGCTGTCTGCTTAGGGCCTGGTAAAATTTTAAAAATCCCTCCTCCATTATTATTTACAATTACAATTCTAAAATTTGCAGGAATGTATTTGTTCCACAACGCATTGCTATCATATAAAAAACTAAGATCTCCTGTTATCAAAGTTACTTGTTTTTCCGTTTGCATCGCATATCCAATTGCTGTAGACGTACTTCCATCAATTCCGCTTGTTCCTCTATTACAAAAAACAGAAATAGAAGGGTCTATATCAAACAATTGCGAGTACCGGATAGTAGCACTATTTGCCAATTGTAATACGCTATTTTTAGGAAGCATTTTATTCACCAAATCAAACACTTTAAAATCGGAATAAGGAGCTTGACTTACAAATTTTTGATGTCTTTTTTTTCTCGATTCTTTTACTGCTAAGCCTTTGGACTGAAAATCACTATCCACCTGTTTTGTCAACCAAAAAAATTGACTAAAAAACAAGGTTGCAGAAATTTTAAAATGATGATTCAAGCAAAAATAAGTATCATTTCCCACAGTTGGATGTACTGTCCAATGTTGTTTTGGCTGAAAAGACCTTAAATACTGTTTGATGCGCTTTGACACTACCAAACCACCAATACTCAACAAAATATCTGGTTGAAAAAACACTTTATCCTCTTCCGAAAAACCAGCTAAAAACTGATCTATACTATTGATTGTATGCTCTTCATCAATATTTGATATGGTTTCTGTCAACACCAAAACAGAAGGATCTTTTACCAAATGATTTATTTGTGTTTGTAGCAATTCATCTGGTTGGTGTACTCCTATCAAAACCACTTTTTTTTCTGCTTTGTTCCATTCCAAAGCAAAAGGTACTAATTCTTTCAATTCTAAAGGTTTTTCTACCAAAACTTGAGCCTCAGCAGAAATCTCTTCAGAAAAACTAATCATTTCATCCACCAAATTATACAAAGGCTCATCAAAAGGAACATTGATATGTACTGGACCTTTTAATGAATTTGCTTTTTGCAAAGCTTGGTATATCAATTGTTTGTTATAAGCTCTATCTACTTCATTTTCAATAGCTGTTAAATTGGCTTCAAACAAAATATGATTTTTATACACTCCCTGCTGCCTAATGGTTTGTCCATCTCCTATATCTATACTTTCCAGAGGTCTGTCCGCAGAAATCACCACCAAAGGGATATTGCTATAAAAAGCCTCTGTAACAGCAGGATAATAATTCAACAAAGCCGACCCAGATGTACACACCAATGCCGTTGCTTTTTGCTTTTGTTGTGCCATTCCTAAGGCTACAAATGCTGCACATCGCTCATCTACAATACTAAAAGTATGTATAGACGAAACTTGGGTAAAACCTATGGTTAAGGGAGCGTTACGAGAACCTGGTGATAACACCACCTCGTTTATATGATTGGCCACACATGATGCAATCACCGTTTGTGCCAATTCATTTTCAGGATATTTCATTCAGTATTTTCTCTCAATCTGTATGCAAAATTACAAATAAAAAGATAGTATCTTTACGTATAAAATGTTTCTTTTCTATGGATGAATTAATAGACATCGTAAATTTAGAAGGGCAACCCACAGGGAATGCTTGTCTTAAAAGTTTTGCTCATCAAAATGGAATTTTACACGCTAGTGTACACATCTGGCTTTATACCAAAGACCAAAAGATTCTTGTTCAGAAAAGAAAAAACACCAAAGAAACCTTTCCTGGTTTGTGGGACATTTCTGTTGCAGGTCATATTGGTACAGGGGAAACTACATTGCAAGCTGCCGTAAGAGAAATTGCGGAAGAGATTGGATGCATTATGCCTACTAACCATCTTAATTACCTACGTATTTGGGAAGACAAACACTACCACTCTAACGGAATTACAGATCATGAGATTCACCATATTTATGTTGGTGAATTGACTTTGTCTTTAGAGCAACTAACACCTCAACAAGAAGAAGTAGCAGCTATCAAATTTATTGACATCAATGAATTAAGCTCTGATTGCAACAACCCACAACTTTTTGTTCCTCACCCAAGAGAATACTATCAATACATTATCAACACATTAAAAGAAAGGTTTTAAATTATGAAAAACAGTATTGCAGAAAGAATATGTGATTTTCTTAAAATGTATCCTCCTTTTGACAATTTACCTCATGCAGATTTGTACCAATTGGCTGTTGAAACTAAGGTGATTTATGTGGACAAAGACGAACCACTTTACAGCCAAGGTAGACCACCTAAAGAGCATTTTTACATTGTAAACCAAGGTGCTATTAGAATTTATCGTCAGGAAGGAGATAAAACCATGGAAGTAGAAATGTGTGATGAAGGGGATGTTTTAGGACTGAGACCCCTTATTGTAAATGAAAACTACACATTGAATGCAAAAGCTTACGAAGAATCTATTGTGTACGCTATTCCTATTCAGATTTTTATCAAACAATTTGAAAATAATGCAGAAATTAGCAAGTACCTAATCACTAGATTTGCCAGCAACTCTTCTTCTAGATTTACACAAGAAGACAACAATACCATTTTTGCTGATTACAAAAGAACAGGGCAAACAGATTATTTTAGTTCTAAAATAGAGAACTTAATGACAACCGCTGTAAGTTGCAACCACCAAGCTACTATAAAAGAGGCAGCTCTAATTATGAGTGAAAATAAAATCAGTTCTATTTTTATTCTAAAAAAAGACAAACCTGCTGGTGTTCTTACCAACAAAGATTTGCTACACACCGTTGCTACAGGTAAATTCAGCATAGATCAGAATGTGAAAAAAATTATGGATGCTCCTGTAATTTGTGCTTCTACAGATGTTTCTATTGCAGAAGCTCAAATTATTATGCTAAAAAACAAAGTAGAAAATGTTTGTGTAACTGTAGACGGTACTCCTAATACCAAACTATTAGGAATGCTTACTCAGCAAGATATTGTTGCATCTCTAAGTAACAATCCCGCTGTTTTAATGAAACAAATCAGTAGAGCTAGAGGAATTTCTAGATTAAGGGATTTGCGTCAGCAACTAAACGATTTGTTAAAACGATACATTGATCAGCACTTTTCTTTCACACACACATCTACAGTTGTAGCAGAACTGAACGAAGCCATCAATCAAAAAGCAATAGAACTTTCTTTAAAAGAATTTGACAAAATACCTCCTGTAAAATTTGCGTTTTTTTCTATGGGAAGTCAAGCTAGAAAAGAACAATTGGTTCCTACAGATCAAGACAATGGAATTATTTTTGAAAACGTTCCAGCAGCAAAATTAGAAGAAACTAGAGCTTTTTTTATAGAATTGGGAAGTATCATCACCAAAAATCTTCATTCCATTGGTTATGAATATTGCCCAGCAGAAATGATGGCTAGCAATGCAAAATGGTGTTTGGCCAAAGATGAATGGAAAGTTTTATTTGAAGATTGGATATACAATCCCAACGAAAAATCCATTTTATTGTCATCTGTTTTTTTCGATTTCAATTTTGTTTACGGGAACAAAGAATTGACCGATGAAATGTCTACCATGGTTTATGAAAACACACAAAACAATACTCGTTTTTTTATGTTTTTAGCCAAAGATGCCTTAAAAAACCCGAGTCCTATTGGTTTTTTCAGACAGTTTTTGGTAGATCAAGATGGAGCACATAAAGATCATTTCAACATCAAACAAAGAGCTTTAATGCCATTGATTGAAGCTGCTAGAGTTTTAACACTCCACCATAATTTAACAGGTATAAACAACACCGCTGACAGGTATTATACCTTACGAGAACTAGAACCTCAAAATGCCGAAGTTTACGAAGCTTGCGCTTATGCATTTAAAGCTTTGCTAAAGTTTAAAACCAAAAATGGATTGGTTACCTTAGGTGAAGATGATGGTAAATTCATCAAACTAGAAACTTTATCCAAATCTGACAAAGTTAAATTAAGAAGGTGTTTCAAACCTATTAAAAGTATACAAGAACTAATTACCATTCGCTTTCAAGCAAACATATAGATTTAAGCCCATGTGGAATTTCATCACTAAAAACGTAGAATATTATTTAAAAAGAAGGAATTTGCCTCCTTTTTGGGCTATCTATAAAGAAACATTAAAAGGGATTTACAACAAAAGCATTGAAGAAACTAAGTTTGTAATTTTTGACTGTGAAACCTCTGGATTGAATCCGAAAGAGGATAGAATACTATCTATGGGAGCAGTTACCATACATGACAACGAAATTAACGTAAAAGACATTTTTGAAAGATATTTGATACAAGATGTTTTTAACAGAGAAAGCGTTCCTATTCACGGTTTGTTAAAAAAAGGAAAATACATTCAGACAACTGAGGAAGAAGCCATTAAAGATTTTTTAACGTATATAGAGGGAGCTGTACTAGTAGGACATCATATAAGTTTTGACGTTGCTTGTGTTAATTACGCACTAAAAAGAATGGGATTGCCTAAACTAAAAAACAGAACTTTAGATACTGGAATCTTATACAAGAAGACCAAACACCAACTTTACGCAGACTTAAACAACAAAATATATAGTCTTGATGAAATTTGTGATGAATTAAAAGTTCAAAAAAAAGACAGACATACTGCCTCTGGTGATGCTTATATTACCGCTATTGTGTTTTTTAGAATCATAAAAAGATTGAATAGAAACAAAGATTTAAAGCTTAAAAATCTTTTTTACGTGCCAAAAATGGTCTACTAAATAGTTTTTCAGAATTGAACTATTAGAAAAATCGATTGTTATTGTTATTTAAATAAACAATAACTATGTAGATTTGTTTTCAGAAACATGTAACACAATTCACAATGAAAAAATTGACTTCACAAAACGGTGCACCTATAGCAGATGATCACAATAGTATTTCAGCAGGAAACAGAGGTTCTTTAACTTTTGACAACTGGCAATTGATGGAAAAATTAGCTCACTTTAACAGAGAGAGAATTCCAGAAAGAGTTGTCCATGCAAGAGGATATGGAGCCTACGGTACGTTTAAACTAAACAAAGACTTAAGCAATTATACCATTGCTAATTTCTTACAAAATGTAGGTAAAGAAACAAAAGTATTTGCTCGATTTTCAACCGTAGCCGGAGGTCAAGACTCTAATGATTACGCAAGAGATGTAAGAGGTTTTTCTCTAAAGTTTTATACTGACGAAGGAAATTGGGACATGGTAGGTAACAATACTCCTGTTTTCTTTTTAAGAGAACCTTCTAAATTTCCTGATTTTATACATTCACAAAAAAAAGATCCCAAAACCAATCTTCCCAATCCATCCAATCATTTTGAATTCTGGGCAAGCAATCCACAATCGTTACACCAAGTAACCATCTTGATGTCTGAAAGAGGAATTCCATTCTCATTAAGACACATGAACGGATACGCTTCTCATACTTTGAGTTTTTGGAATCAAAACGGAGAACGTTTTTGGGTAAAATGGCATTTTAAAACCAATCAAGGTATTAAAACACTTAACAATGAAGAGGCTGCACAACAACCTGCACATGGAATGCAAGAAGATTTGGTTTCATCAATAGAAAAAGGAGAGTTTCCAAGTTGGACTGTAAAAGTGCAAATTATGCCAGAAAAAGAGGCAGAAACCTACAAAATCAATCCTTTTGATTTGACAAAAGTTTGGCCTCATGCTGATTATCCATTGGTCGAAATTGGTCAACTAGAACTAAATAAAAACGTTACAAATTACTTTGCAGAAACAGAACAGGCTACATTTAGCCCAGGTAATTTAGTTCCTGGTTTGGGTGCTTCTCCAGACAAAATGTTACAAGCTAGATTGTTTGCTTATGGTGATGCGCACAGATATAGAGTTGGAGCAAATCACAACCAAATTCCTGTAAACAGTCCTAAATGTCCAGTCCATAATTATCAACAAGATGGAGCTATGGCTACAGGTGGATGCCCATATGGTCACGGAAAAGAAGAAGCTGTTAATTTTTATCCAAACGATAGAAACAACGCTCCACAACAAAATGTTAACATTGAGGAGCCACCACTAAAAATAAATGCAGACATCATTGCAAGATTTGACAGTAGAGATGAGGACAACTACTCACAAGCTGGAGATTTGTTTAGAATCATGACTACTGAACAGAAAGAAGTTTTGACCAACAACATTGTTGGAGGGTTGCAACATGCCAACCTAGATATTCAAAACAGAATGATTCTCCAATTTGAAAAAGCAGATCCAGAATACGGAAAATTAGTCGCTAAGAAACTACACAAACTATAAATCTAAAAAAATCCCAATTTAATAAGTTGGGATTTTTTTAATGAAATTACTCACTTGTTAAATTTTTATATTATTCCCACAAGACAAGCATCTTACCCGCTTTAAAGAGTTTTTATGTTGTTATAATCTATTACCTTTGTCGTGAACAACAAAAAACAACTAATAAATTTCCACAATGGCTAGAATTACAGCAATAAAACACTCTGAGTTTGTATTGATTGGTGGAGGAATTATGAGTGCCACTTTGGCAATATTACTTTACGAAAAGTTCCCTGGTAAAAAAATTACAATTATTGAAAAACTTCCAAAGGTTGCCGAAGAAAGTTCAGAGGCATGGAACAATGCAGGTACAGGACACTCAGGAAATTGTGAACTAAATTATACTCCTGAAAAGAATGGTATTGTGAATCCTGAAAAAGCTTTAAAAACAGCGGAGCAATTCCACGAAACACTTGATTTTTGGAAAAATTGTGCTGAAAAAGGCTACATTCATAATTTATCTAAATGTATATCTTCTGTTCCTCACATCAGTTTTGTTGAAGGAAAAAGAGATGTTGATTTTTTAGAAAGAAGATGGAACGTTTTAAAAGAAACCGAATATTTTAAGGACATGCTTTTCTCTACAGATAGAGAAAAGATTGCAGAATGGGTTCCTTTGATGGTAAAAGGTCGTAACAAAAGGTCTAAGATTGCTGCTACTTATATAAAAGACGGATACGATGTGAATTTTGGAGAAATAGCTGAGCAGATTTTTCGCTATTTAGAAAAACAACCCAATATTCAATTGATTAAAAATAGCAATGTTATCAATCTTCAAAAAACAGACAACAAACGTTGGTTATTAACTGTAAAAGGTCAAAATGTAGGTAAGCACTGGAAAATGGTTTCCAATTACTTGTTTATTGGTGCTGGTGGTGGAGCGTTGTCTCTTTTAGAAAAATCTAACATAAGAGAAGCCAGAGGATATGGAGGTTTTCCTATTAGTGGTTTGTGGTTGCGTTGTACCAATCCAGAAATTATTGAACAACACCAAGCAAAAGTTTACGGTAAAGCTAAAAAAGGTGCACCACCAATGTCTGTTCCACACATGGATACAAGAGTGATTAATGGTAGAAAAGAGTTACTTTTTGGACCATATGCAGGTTTTACAACCAAGTTTTTAAAACACGGATCTTATTTTGATTTGCCAAAATCAGTAGAGTTTGACAACATTATGAGTTTGCTAGGTGCAGGTTATCACAACCTACCTTTGGTTGGATATTTGGTAAAACAAGTAAGCTTAAAATTTGAAGATCGAATGGAAATGCTTCGTGAATTTTATCCTGAAGCAAAAGACGAAGACTGGAAAGTTGTAGTTGCAGGGCAACGTGTTCAGATTATCAAAAAGAGCGCTAAAGGATTTGGAAAACTAGAATTTGGTACAGAGGTTATTGTATCAAAAGACAAAACTATTGCAGCTTTGTTAGGAGCTTCTCCTGGAGCTTCTACTTCTTATTCCGTAATGAAAACAGTTGTTGAAAAATGTTTTAATTAATTATAGAAAATACATATAAATAAAAAAACCAACTCAATGAGTTGGTTTTTTTATTTTCAATTTAAGCTATTGTGAACTTTCCAAAATGAATCTTGAATTCCTTTTGTAAGGCTTGTAATTGTTCTAATTCTTTAGACAAAACGATGGCTAAAGACAATCCTTTGTTCCCCCCTCTGGCAGTTCTACCACTACGGTGTACAAAGTACTCTGTGTTTTCTGGCAACTGATAATGAATTACAAAATTCACATTAGGCACATCAATTCCTCTTGCAGCAACATCGGTACAAACCAATAATTGACTAGCTCCGTTTTTAAACGAACGTAATGATTTTTCGCGATCTCTTTGTCCCATATCACCTTCTAGAGCAACTACAGAAAAACCTTCTTCAGACAATTCTTCTTTTAACTTCTGAGCTCCTAATTTGGTTTTACAAAAAACTATTCCTTTTTCCATTCCTCTACTCTCAACAAAACTAACTAGAACATCTAATTTCTGTCCTAAAGTAGTGGTAATAAACTTGTGAGAAATGTTTTCATTAACTAATTGATCTGCTTCAACTTCCACACGAACTGGATCTTTCATATAGGTTTTCACCAAACTATTCAATGCATTTGGAAAGGTAGCAGAAAACAACCACGTGTTTTTAGAAGCTGTAGAATATTTTAAAATTCTATTCAAATCTGGCAAAAACCCCATACTCAACATTTCATCAGCCTCATCTAAAACCAAGGTTTTTATGTTGCTAATATCAATAGCAGCTCTATCTAACAAATCACACAAACGACCTGGAGTTGCCACCACAACATGTGTAGTTCTTTCTAAATTCCCAATCTGAATGTCAATTTTTTCTCCACCATATACAGCTTCACAAAAGATTTTATCTGGAGTATATTTGGTCAATTTAAACAACTGCTTTTTAATTTGCTGAGCCAACTCCCTTGTTGGAGCCAAAACCAAAGCTTGAATTTCATTTTTCTTCGGGTTGATTTTTTGCAGCAACGGCAATCCAAACGCAATGGTTTTCCCTGTTCCTGTTTGTGCCTTACCTATATAATCTATTTGTCCTTCTAACAATTTTGGAATAGAGCGATACTGAATTTCCGTAGGTGTTTTTACTCCCATTTCTTTCATCGATTGTATAAAATCGTCAGAAACTCCTAATTCTTTAAAATTTTTCAAAATTTTACTATTTAATTTCACCACAAAGGTACTACTTATAAACATAAAAAGTCCGAGAGATTTTCTCGGACTTTTTATGTTGTGTTTTCTAATGATGATTGAGCTTTGTTTTAATGGTTCTGATAGATAATCCATCTCGTCTGCGCTCGATGACCGTATGTATACCAACAAACTCAATATATAAGTTACTACAATCCAGCAATTTCTTTAATTTCTTCAATTGCTCTTAATGCCAAAGCATCCGCAGTTTCTTGAGAACCACTCTCTGTATAAATTCTAATAATTGGTTCTGTATTAGATTTACGCAAATGCAACCATTCGTCTGCAAAATCTACTTTTACACCATCAATTGTATTTACCTTTTCTTCTTTATATTTTTCTGCCATAGCCGCTAAAATTCCATCCACATCCAAAGTTGGTGTCAACTGAATTTTATTTTTACTCATGTAATACGCAGGATAAGAATCGCGCAATTCTTTACAAGATTTACCACTCTTAGCTAAATGAGATAAAAACAAAGCTACTCCCACCAATGAATCACGTCCGTAATGAGATTCTGGATATATAATCCCTCCATTTCCTTCACCTCCAATTACCGTATTGGTTTCTTTCATGGCAGTTACTACATTTACCTCTCCAACGGCACTAGCTGTATAAATTCCTCCATGTTTTTCTGTAACATCTCTCAATGCTCTAGACGATGATAAATTAGAAACTGTATTTCCTCCTCCTAACTGTCCCAACACATAATCTGCACAAGCAACCAAGGTATATTCTTCACCAAACATAGAACCATCTTCGCTAATTAAAGCCAATCTATCTACATCTGGGTCTACCACAATTCCAAAATCTGCTTTTTCTTTTACCACCAAAGCAGCAATATCTCCCAAATGTTCTTTTAACGGTTCTGGATTGTGAGGGAATTGCCCGTTAGGCTCACAGTACAACTTTACACATGTTACTCCCATTTTCTCTAACAAAGCTGGAATGAAAATTCCACCTGTAGAATTTACCGCATCCAACACCACTTTGAAACCAGCATTTTTAACAGCTTCTGTATCTACCAATTCCAAATTCAAAACTTCTTGAATGTGTTTTTCTACATAAGAATTGTCTTCTTTATAAGTTCCCAAATCATCTACCTCAGCAAACAAGAAGGCATCTTTTTCTGCAAACTCTAAAATTTCTTTTCCGTCTTCACCATTTAAGAACTCCCCTCTTTCATTCAACAACTTCAACGCATTCCATTGTTTTGGATTGTGCGATGCTGTTAAAATAATTCCTCCATGTGCTTTTTCCAAAGGAACTGCTACTTCTACAGTTGGTGTTGTAGACAATCCTAAATCAATCACATTGATTCCCAATCCTATCAATGTATTGGTTACCAAACTACTGATCATAGCACCAGATATACGGGCATCTCTACCCACAACAACATTTAGTTCTGTTACTCCAGAATTTCGTTCTTTAAGCCAAGTACCATAAGCAGCTGCAAATTTTACTGCATCTAAGGGCGTTAAATTTTCTCCAACCTCACCTCCAATAGTACCTCTGATTCCTGAAATTGATTTGATTAATGACATAGCTTATTGTTTTGTAGTTTTATCCTTGATTTTTTTCTTTCAAATAAAAGTAAATGGCTATTGCTGCAAAAATAATATTTGGCAACCAAGCCATAAAAATAGCATTTGAATTGGGAGCAGAACCTAATACTTTTGCAACTTTCATAAAAAACACATAAATAAACATCAGTGCAATTCCCACAGCTAGATTTACTCCAACTCCTCCTCTTTTTTTACGAGCAGCCAAAGAAACAGCTATCAATGTTAAAATGTATGATGAAATAGGCAGACTGGTTCTCTGGTACAATTCAACATAATATGTGTTTAAATTTTTCACTCCTCTTTTTTCTGCTTTTTTAATAAATTCATAGAGTTTGTCCGAAGTCATTTCCATTGATTTGTGTCCAGAAGTAATCAAATCATCAGGAGTAAAATCCAATGCCATTTTCTTCTCTTTTCCGTTGGTTATAGAATCTCTATCGTTTAACACAAATCGTTCTTTGTATTTACCTAATATAAATACTTTGTTGATTTCATCCCACTTTACATTGTCTGCAACCAATCTGTATCTCAATTTAGTTTCATGAAATTCAGCATACGAAAAGTTATATCCTTTATTATTTTGCAGACTAAAACTTTTGATGTAGATTTTAGCACTATCGTTCAACTGTAAGTTAAAGTTCCTTACATAATTGACATCATCTGACTGTCTTTTTAAATATTTCTGTTCAAAATTATATTTGGTATTGTTTCCTTTAGGCACCACAAAATGATTCATAAACAGTGCTATAACTGCTAAAATTGTAGCCCCTATAAAAAAAGGTCTTAAAAACCTAGTAAACGAAATATTGGCACTACTAATTGCTATAATTTCTGTATTGCTTGCTAATTTAGACGTAAACATGATACAGGCTATAAAAGTAGCTAAGGGTAAAAAAGTATTTCCGTAATAAATAACAAAATTAACGTAGTAATCTTTTACAATTTCTAGCACACCTAAATCATCGTGTCTTAAAAACTTGTCTACCTTTTCTGACACATCTATTACCACCGCAATGGGTATTAATATAAACAGTGTAAAAAACACCGATTTTAAATAACGTAGTAATATGTATCTGTCTAAAATTTTCAAAACCTACAATCTATTATCCATTTGTTTCACCATTTTGTCTTTCCATTCTCTAAAGTCTCCGGCGATAATGTGTTTTCTAGCCTCTCTGACCAACCACAAATAAAACCCTAGATTGTGTATGGTAGCAATTTGCTTGCCTAAAAATTCATTAGAGATAAATAAATGACGTAAATATGCTTTGGAATATTCTGTATCCACCCAAGTAATTCCCGCAGGATCTACTGGAGAAAAATCAGCTTCCCATTTTTTATTCTTGATATTGATGTGCCCTTCGGAAGTAAACAACATTCCGTTACGTGCATTACGAGTTGGCATCACACAGTCAAACATATCCACCCCCAAAGCAATGTTTTCTAGAATATTAATAGGTGTTCCTACTCCCATTAAATACCTAGGTTTGTCTTCTGGTAAAATACTACACACCACATCTGTCATTGCATACATTTCCTCAGCGGGTTCTCCTACTGATAGCCCTCCAATAGCGTTTCCTTCTGCACCTGCATTGGCAATGTATTCTGCTGATTGTTTTCTTAAATCCGTATACGTACTACCTTGTACAATAGGAAAGAACGTTTGAGCATAATCGTAACGATAAGGTGTTTTTTCTAGGTGATTGATACATCTATTCAACCATCTATGTGTCATGTGCATAGATCGTTTTGCGTAATTGTAATCACAAGGATATGGAGTACATTCATCAAAAGCCATGATAATGTCTGCTCCAATTTTTCGTTGAATTTCCATCACGTTTTCTGGTGAAAAGAAATGATAAGAACCGTCTATATGACTCTTAAATTTAACTCCTTCTTCCTTAATTTTTCTACGTCCAGATAAAGAATATACTTGATACCCTCCTGAATCTGTTAAAATAGGACGATCCCAATTCATGAATTTATGCAAGCCTCCAGCAGCTTCCAACACATCTGTTTTAGGACGTAAATACAAATGATAGGTATTTCCTAATATAATATCTGGATTTATATCCTCTTTTAATTCTCTTTGATGTACTCCTTTTACAGTTCCCATCGTACCTACAGGCATAAATATTGGAGTTTCTATCACTCCATGATCTGTAGTTATCTCTCCAGCTCTCGCTTTACTTTGCGGATCTAATGCTTCAATCTTAAATTTCATAGCGACAAAAATAACACTTTGGAATGAACAACGGTTTAATCTAAAAGAAAAAAGCCTTTTATCTTTACATTAAGACAAAAGGCTTATAGCTATAATTATGACTTATTGCTAAGTTCTTACTCCAACTTCCATGTTCTTACCCATTCGAATTTAGTATAACGATCTTCTACAGGTCGATTGAAACCCATTTCGTCTGCTGTGGTTTCTTCTATCCAATCATAAAAGTTACTAGACATAATTAATCGCAAAGGAGCTGTAAATTGTACCGCTGGGGTTACAGATTTCACAAAGTCTCCATCTATAAAGAAATCAACTCTCATACCATCAGCATACCAATAAGCTCCATAAACATGAAACTCCTCTGAGTTTTTTTTATCAAAATTTATTTTTCCTCCAACCGTTTGTTGCTCTCCCGTATAGCACTCCCATGTAGTATGTCTATGCGTATTGAAATGAAAAATACGATCCCAATTAGAACTTACTGCCCAATCATCTTTAGTCCATTCATCTCCCAATTCTCCCGTTAAAACTCCTACACATTCTTGTATATCTAACTCAGAACGTTCTCCATCGTTGGGAGTTTCTTTACAAGGTTTAGGCTCCGACATCAACCAAAAAGCAGCAGACATAGCCGTTTTACTTGCTCTCATTTTTGCCTCCATATAATAACCTGGTTCTGCCAATGTTTTTCCATACACATAAGCACCTCCATATCTTCTACTAGAAGGAGTCTCTGTATCGTCTTGAGGTGAATATTTAGGACTACTAAATTTTTCTCCTTCTAGATTTAAAGCTCCACTACCTACAGTAGCATTTTCTGGTTCAAATAAAGACCTATTAGAACCATACCAACCTCTATCTTGACTACCCCATAAATATTCTGGGTTAGGTGACCATTTGTCTGTATCTAGTAGTACTCCATCAAACTCATCAGACAATTCTTCTACTTTTACCCAGTTTTTATTTTCTGTTTTAGGATCTTGATTTTGGTTAAACGTTGGAGAGATTCCATCATTAGTTTCTTCAGTTTGTGATTCTTCATTGTTTCCATCTTCGGATTGTTCACTTTTTCCTGGTGGTACATATGTTTCGTTAGATGAATCGCTACATCTTCCAAAAGCTAACACACTTACTATTCCAAACAAATACACTACTCTATTCATTGATTGTATTTTTTAATTAGTTCTTAGCTAAATTACTATCAGAGTAGTTTAAGGAAGGTATTGTTTTAATTAATTACTAAAACAAATGTCTAAATAAATACAGTTCTAAATAAAATTTGTACCACAATTAGTGAAACAACAATAGTTACAATTCTATCTAGGTTTTTAGTAGTAAAATATAAAAAAGGTGAAAAATTACTTATACAAAGGATGATCTATAAAATTTATAAGTACACCTTTTAATGTTCCTAAACATTTTATCAATATACCTTGTAGTCATGTAGATTACAAAAATTTTCTTATGTTACAACTCTAAAAACACACCTCCGCTATATGAAGGTTTTGCGTAAATAATTCGACCAGAAATAGCTGAAGCATACGTAAAAGAAATCCCTAATTTTTTGGTAATATAATAAGCCAAATCACCACCAACACTCACATACTCTATATTATTAGCAAAAATACTTCCCTGTGCGTTCTGTGCTGACAAACTTCCATTTCTAAAAGATTTTACAGCATTCAAACGTCCTACCATCCAAAATTTATCCCAAAACTTTACACCTGTTTCTACTCCGTAATGAAATTCATCTGAAAACCCCTCTGTTCTGTTGTTAAAACCTATATATGTTTTTGCGTAAGCAGTTTTGGTAAACAAATGGTACGGCAACCCTGCATCTAATTGCAACAATTGGTTGAATTCCCCATCTCCTGTTTGAAAACTACCATCACTACCTCCTTTATTTTTTCCTGTTGGCAACCCCAGTTTTAAGGTTGTAGAAAGTGCTAAAAAACTGTTTTTTATCAAACCGTATCGAACCCCAAAATCTACATCTCCAAAGGCATTGATACTTTCTCCTTCTTGCAACGTGTTTCCTGTGGTGCCTGAAACTTGTGTGTTTTGATAAATTCTTGTCAAAAAAGGAATATAAGCTACTACATCTATTTTATCTGTAACTCCATATTCTCCATACAAACTCATCGTAAAATTTCCTCTTGTAGCGTTGGGATCTACCGCTCCAGAACTGGTATAATGTTGATCTGCTTCTAAAGACCAAGCTGATAATTTGTAATATCCTTTTCCCTTTCCTTTGGTCCATTGTGAAAAACTTAACTGTGTTATTAACAGCGTAATTACAAAGGCACTAATTGTTTTTATGTTCATCTTTTCTTGTCTATTTGTCATTGATAGTTGCGTCTCCAGCTTTGATTCCAAAAGGTCGACACCAATGCACCAAATAACTATAATCATTGATTCCTACTCCAGCCACATCAAATGTAAATGCTCCGTTATAATGTGCTCCATCAGCATCATCAAAAGCATCTACAACCAAACCATTTGCTATAGAATTTGGATTGTTGGTCAAATACATTACAAAACCTGGTAACGTAGTATCTGCTCTATAATTACTTGCTACCGTAATTGCTATTCCAGTTGTAGTTTCTGCTATTTCAAAATCACCTTCACACACGTAAGACGATGTGGATTTTAATGTTCCTACTTTAATAACTTCTGATTCAGATGGAATTGGCAACATTCCAACTTTTACTACTTGTAATGTTTTGCTATCCATCAACAACATGGTTTCTCCATTTACTTTTGCTGTAACCGTAGCCAAACCTTCTGTTTCTGCCTCAATGTTCATATCTGAAATGGATATTACATTTTCATTAGACGTTTCCCAAACTACATTTTTGGTTTCTGTCTGACCTACATTGTTAAAATAAACAGCTTCTAGCTGGATGACATCTCCCACTTGCAATTGATTGATGGAAGTTGTGATTCTTAATTCTTCGGGAACAGTATCGTTCACAATATCTTCTTGAACACAAGAAATTAAATTGATTGCAAGAACAATCAACAATAAATAATTGAATGGTTTCATGAAAAAGGAATGTTTAGTTAGTTCTACAATCTGTCGAACACAGTTTGCACGAATTACAACTACTCTCAAAAAAAGATCACCTAACCTATTGAAAATATGCCTCTAAAAAATCTTCATCAATCTTATTTCCTTTAGTAGAGTGATTGGTTTTGGTAAAAAATAATTACATAAAAACTTGTAATACCATCGCTATTCAGTCTTTTTATTTTGTTTCTTTACCTTGGAAACTCTGCGATTTATCATTACGCTCCTCCCTAACAACTATGCCAACCATTCAAAAAATAGAATTCCCTTTTGATTGCAACATCATCAACCATAATTTTTACGATTACGATCCGCTTCTTTCATTTAGCAAAACCACAAGTTTGCAATACTTAAGTGAAGACTTGTTTCAATGTACCTTTCCCGAAGAAAACATTGTTATAGATTTGGGTTGGTACGGTAACATTGCAAACAACAAAGGAGAATTTAAACTCTACATGATTCAGAATGAGAATTGGGAAATTCCACTAAAGGTTTTTCAATCAAAATCGTTGAAAGAAATTAAAAGCACATTGCAGAAAATTTTAGAGTATTATTCTAGAAATTAAATCTGAAACTGTTATTTCCTTTTCCCTATTTTATTAGCTACAACAGCCAAAATGACTATTTGTGTAATGTGATACATCATAACAGGTAGCAAATACAAACTAGCGCTAATACTGTTTCCAAAAATAATATTCACCATAGCAGAACCGTGTACTAATGATTTTTTAGTTCCACAAAAAGTGGCTGTAATTCTATCTGCTATAGACAATTTTAACTTTAAGGAGATGAAATAAATAACTCCAATAATCATCCAAAACAAACAAAACACAATAACAAAAAGAAATACAAGATGCAACCAACTAACATTGACAAACATGTTACCCATAATGGAAGTACAAAAGCTTAAATAAATAATTAATACAATAATGGTTTTATCAAAAACAGCAACTTTACTACCGTGCTTCTTTACAATAGATCCAAATTTATGATTGAGCAACAACCCCAAAGTTAACGGTAATAAAATCTGAATCATTAATTTAAAAAACACATTCCCCAAAGACATCCCACTGCTCTGACTTACAAACATACCAATCCAAAGAGGAGTTACAAAAGCTCCTATCAAACCAGAAATACTGGCATTAAAAATAGCTGACGGTACATTCCCTTTTGCTAAAGAAACCATAACTACGGATGAAGAAACTGTTGAAGGTAAAGCTGCTAAGAAGAACAATCCTATCCAAAAAGAATCACCAACCAAACCTACCAAAACTGGCTTAAAAAGCAGTAAAACCAACGGGAACAATAAAAAAGTACTCAATTGAATAATTGCATGTAGTTTGTAATTTTTTAATCCTTGAGCTACTTCTGTAAACGATAATTTTAATCCGTAGAAAAAGAAAATCATTCCAATTCCAATTTCGGTTACTTGTTTCAAGTGTAAAACACCAGCTCCTTTTGGAACTAAAAAAGCAATGATTATCGCCATAAATAAAGACAGAATAAACTTATCTATTTTTATAGCTTTAATCCTACTCCATATAAGAGCCTTACTCATATTTATATCTCTTTTTTATTTGGCTAAATTACTCGTTTATCAAATACGTTATTATTTTTTTTAACTCAAAAATTAATTTTATCAATTCCCGAGTATCCTATATGAATTCCTCAATACGCTCATAAGTAAAAGCATTTCAAAAGACTAATGACTGATTGCAATCTAGACTAGAAGTCTACTATGATATTTTACACAAAATTCAAAAAATAAAAGTGCTGACCTCTGTAGATTTGCAAAGAGTTGCCAATAACTATCTAACTAATAACAAAATTGCTGTAATTTTAAATCCTGAAAAAATAATACAAATACCTATATTGTTAAATTATGAATATTTACAAAACCATTATCATCCTTACCATCTCATTAGTTGCTATTACAAAAACTACTGCTCAAAGTATTACACCCAGTAAGAAACTACTTTATAAGGAAATTGACGGAGACAGCTTATACCTACATGTTTTTGAACCCAAAACAACCAAGAAGCCTACAGCCGCTATTGTTTTCTTTTTTGGAGGAGGTTGGACTGGAGGAAATCCTAAACAGTTTTATCAACAAAGCAAATATTTGGCCTCTAGAGGAATGTTAGCAATATCCGCAGAATACAGAATTAAAAGCACTCATGGCACAACTCCTTTTGATTGTGTTGAAGATGGAAAATCAGCAATAAGATGGGTACGCGAACATGCCGAAGAATTAAACATAAACCCAAATAAAATTGTATCTGCAGGAGGGTCTGCTGGTGGACATGTTGCACTTTGTACTGCTTTAATTGATGGACACGAAAATTCTAATGAAAATTCAACCATCAGTTCTTTACCTAATGCAGTTGTAGGTTACAATCCTGTTTTTGATACAACAGATAAAGGTTATGGTTCTAAAAAAGTAGTAGGAAGAGAAACCGAAATATCTCCTTGTCATCAAGTGAAAAAAAACATGCCTCCAATGTTACTTTTCCATGGAAAAAAAGATACCACAGTACCCTTTGAAAATGCAGTGCGTTTTAATACGTTGATGAAATCCGCAGGAAATGAATGTGAATTAGTTCCTTTTGAAAACGTAGGTCACGGATTTTTTAATGGAAGTTTTTTTAGCCCTAAAAAAGGGGATACATTTTTTAACGCTACCATGTACGATACAGATGTTTTCTTAGAAAAGTTAGGATATATTAAAGGATGTCCTAGCATTAAAAAATAATAAAGTTTAGATTTTTTGAATTCTAAGCAAAAAAAAGCGTTATTCAAATGAATAACGCTTTTTGCTCCCCCTCTAGGACTCGAACCTAGGACCCTCTGATTAACAGTCAGATGCTCTAACCAACTGAGCTAAGGAGGAAGTTGCCTATAGCTACAAAACTATGTTTTGCGAGTGCAAATATAGAGATATTTTTAGTTTGTGCAACAAGAGTTTCACTTTTTTAATAGAAAAAATATGCTTCACAAAATGTGATTTATTTAACCTCTGTACAATCAACTACTTAGACTCTAAAAAAAATCACAAATTAAAAGCACTAATTAAGTTCAAATCTCCATCTAAGTATTCGTATTGATAAATAATATTGCCTCCAATCATAATTAATGAGTTTTCTAAAGGAATCACATCCGTAGCCTGAATGCCTTTAAATGTTTTTTGAAACAACAATGTCTCTGGATTTGATTTGTCGTACAACTTTAACCCCGCAGTTCCGTCACATACATAAAGTGTATTCGCTCTAAAACCTAACCCATAAGGATTTTCTAAATTATACCTTCCTACCATGGTTGGATTTGTTTTGTCTTTAACATCTATCACCTCTAGCACACTCTCTAATTGTCCACAAGCATTTCCTCCTCTAAGCGTTAAATAAGCATAATCACCATCTACAACCACAGGGTCACAACCCTCCCAATGTGTAAATTCCGATATATATTCTGGATCAACAATATTTTCTAAACTATAAATATACATTCCATTTGTACTCCCTAAATACAAATAATCATCCGCTTCAAACATAGTTTCTATATTCCATCCCACATGTTTTTTGTTTTTAATCATTGGATTAGACAAATTAGAAATATCAAAAATTGCCATTTCATAAGACCCTACGGTAAATAAATACTCTTTATAAATTTGAAATCTAGCCAGAGCCCCTCCTACTCCCGTAGAACTTGAAGATACCAATGTCTTCGTTTCATTAAAAATAAATACAACTTCATCTTTATCTATCGTCTCTTTAACTACATTCCAACCAATAACAATTTCTGTAGCGTAATCAAAATTATCATAACGAACTCTTTGCACATCTACTGGCCAATGATAATCGTATCTAGAAAACACATCTGTCAACCTATTTTCTATTTGAATATTGTTGATGTCTGATATATTAAAAACAACCAAATCTATAGCGCTATCTGCATAAAGATAATCCCCCTTGATGGAAATATCTTCGTTTCCTAAAACATGAATAAACGAAATTGTATGAGGATTTGAGGGCTCTGAATTGTCTATAACATGAATCCCTTTGTTTTTTTCAGCTACAAAAATATAATCATTGTAAACATATATTTTTCCAGTTTCAACTGTTGGCTCAGCTGGAGAAACTTTGACTGAATTTCTAAATTCTGACAACTCCATGGTAATAGGAACCGCAACATTAATAGTGGTTTTAGCGGCATCATCATCGTTATTACAAGAAAACAACAACAGTGATAACATGCAAAAACTAATAATATAATTTTTCATATCGTATTTTTTAGGTTAGTTAGTATTTTATAGATGAAAAACAACACAATAGGTTGCTTATGTTTAACTAATTAGTTTTTTTAGATCAAAAAAATGAACTTATCATAACTCAATATTAAACCTAAACTCTTTAAATATTCTTATCTTTTAAAAAAAACAATGACACGTAAAAACTTTGTCAAATTACTTTATACAAGTTTCTTATTTCTTTATTTTCTTGTAGGATGTTCTCATAAAATTGTTGATCCATCAGAAAATGGAGAGGCAATTAAAAATTTAACTATCTTTTTTATAAATGATCAACATGGACAGATAGATAATTTTGCAAAAATAAAACACATTGTAGATGAAGAGAAACTAAAAACAAATGTAATTGTAGCCTGTAGTGGAGATATCTTTTCAGGAAATCCTGTTGTAGATTTTCACGATCAGAAAGGATACCCAATGATTGACATGATGAATCAAGTTGGTTTTGATATTTCAGTTTTAGGAAATCATGAGTTTGATTATGGCGAAGAAATTCTAAAACAACGTATTGAACAAGCTAATTTTAAATGGGTTTGTGCCAATGTTTCTACTGAAAACACAAAAATTACACAACCCAAAGCATACGAAACCATTACGGTTGGAAATGTAAGTGTTAGTTTTTTAGGCTTGTTAGAAACCAATGGTAAAAAAGGAGCTGTTATTCCTTCTACACACCCTTGGCGAATTGAAAATTTTACGTTCCAAAATCACGAAAACATTGTTTCTAACTACAGTACCGTTAAAAAAGATGAAAATGCCGACTTGTATATTGCTCTTACACACTTGGGTACCGGTACCGATTATGAATTGGCAAGAAATCATAGTTTTTTTGATATGGTTATTGGTGGACATTCACATCAAGAAATCAATGAAACAATCAACCAAATTCCGGTATATCAATCAGGATCAAACTTAAATAAACTAGGGAAAATTGTAATAGAAATTAAAAACAAAAAAATCATTTCCAAAAACTTTGAGTTGATCAATTTGAATCAAGATTTGCCTGAAGACGAAACAGTCAAAAAGAACATCAATGCTTACAACAACAATAGTGATTTGACAAAAGTAATAGCTATAGCTACAGTAAACCACAATACATCTGCTACAGGATGTTTTATAACACATGCATTTGTAGAAAAACTAGATTTAGATTTATCTTTCCAAAATCCTGGAGGAGTTAGAGCGGGTATTGAAAAAGGAGAAGTAACAGCCAAAGAAATTTATTCTGTTACTCCGTTTAACAATCAAATGGTTGTTTACTATTTGACTGTTGGACAAGTAAAACAGTTTTTAAAGAATTCTCAAGATGCATTTTACTACAGTGGACTTGAAATATTACAAAATGGAAACAACATCGTTATCAAAAGAAATAACAACACTCTTGCTGATGATGAAATCATCAAAATGGGAACTCAAGATTACATTGCAGCGCTATACGAAGAAATATTACCTGCTGAAAAAACCATATTACCAGAAAATGATGCCAGTACATTAATTACCTACCTTACGGAAATTAACAATGTAATTGATTTTGAAAATTGTTATCAATATTTTAAATACAACTAAAATAAAATCCTAATGGTTTATTTTTATCAACACATATTTAACTAACTATCATTTAAAGTAAGCTTCTTCTATTTTCTATATATTTGTTACACCTATATATTCATAAAAATAATGTACAAATACGCAACTCTCTTACTTTTAACAATCATCATCAGTTGTAGCAAAAATTCTTATAAAGAACCAATAGTCAATCTAGATACTTATCAAATTGAACAAGGCTTTGATGTAAAAGCAGTTGCTTCTGAGCCTTTTATTGAAGCTCCTGTTACTATGGACTTTGACGAAAAAGGAAGAATGTGGGTGGTAGAAATGAGAGGTTACATGCAAAACCTTGAGGGAACAGGAGAAAACATACCCAATGGACGAATTGTAATTCTTGAAGATTGGGACAAAGATGGTGTTACTGATCATACCAAAATATTTTTAGACAGTTTAGTGTTGCCCAGAGCAATTTCACATGTATACGGAGGACTTTTGTATGCTGAACCACCAAATTTATGGTTTGTAGAAATTGAAAATGACAAACCTAAAAACAAAGTATTGGTAGACAACAAATATGTTACCGGAGGAAATGTAGAACATCAACCTAATGGTTTAATGATGCACATTGATAACTGGATTTACAATGCAAAGTCTAAATTCCGTTACCAAAGAAGGTATGGAAAATGGTACAAAGAAGAAACTTTTTTTAGAGGACAATGGGGAATTAGCAAAGACAATTTTGGAAGATTGTACCACAACAACAATTCTGTAATTTTAAAAGGAGATTTGGTACTTCCAAACACATTTACCAAAAACAATTATTACAGACCTAAAATAGCACTTGGAAAAAACTTAAATAAAAGTCAAAGAGTTTACCCGTTACACGCTACCTCTATTAACAGAGGATACATTAAAGGTCGTTTAGACAAGGATAGTATATTGGTAGATGTAACAGCTACTTGTGGCCCCTTAATTTATAGAGGAGATAAATTTCCAAAAGAGCATAGTCTAAATGCCTTTATTTGTGCCCCAGAAGCAAACCTTATAAAAAGAAATATTTTACATTTTTCAAAAAACACTATAGAAGCAATTCATGCCATCCCAAATAAAGAATTTTTAGCCTCTACCGATGAAGGATTTAGACCTGTTAGTTTAATAAATGGACCTGATGGAAACATATATATTGTTGATATGCACCGTGGTATTCTTCAAGACAAAGCCTACTTAACTCCTTATTTAAAAAAACAATACCAAAATAAAAAATTAGATACTATTATTGGAATGGGTCGTATTCTTAAAGTACAACATTCTGATTCTAAACCACAAAAAATCATCAATTTAAATGAATGCACATCTACAGATTTGATTGAATATTTGGAACATCCAAACGGATGGTATAGAGATAAATCTCAACAGTTGTTAGTTAACAGAAAAGATTACAGAATTGTTAGTTCTTTGAAACAATTTATTTTAAACAGTAAAAATCCAATCTCACAAATTCATGCACTCCATACATTAAATGGTTTAGGTGCACTTTCTTTTGATTTTTTAAATCAATTAACCCAACAGCATAATATTAGCACAAAAACTCTTTCTCATGTAATTGTTTTGTTAGAAGAAGTCGTTCATAAAAATTACCTAATCAAAGCAGAAGAATGCTTTCAAAATTTGATTGAAAAAAATCATCTAGAACTAGATTTGTATATCGCTTGTTCTTTAGGAAGATGGATAAATTTAGCACCTAATAAATTTTATCCTTTACTTTTAAAAGTCTCCAGTCGTTATGATACCAATCCATTAATACAAGAAGGTATAATGAGTAGTCTTAATCAGCATGAAGAAGAGTTTTTAAGCTACACCAACAAACAAAAACCTCTACTCCTTTCTTATATTGATGAGGCTTTAGAAAACAAAAAAGCAAATCAACTTAAAAAGAACAGAATTTTACAGCAAAACAAACAAAAATCCATTAATGCAGGAGAGAAAATATTCAGTACCATTTGTGCTACTTGCCATGGAGATCAAGGACAAGGAATAGCTAGTTTAGCACCTCCATTTATCAAGTCTGAATACATTTCAGAATCTTCAGAAAAACTTGCTTTAATTGTTTTACATGGTCTTTCCGGACCATTACACGTAAACGGAAAATTGTATGAATTAAATGCAACTATGCCAGGTTTAGTTAATAATCCTGAATATTCAGACCAGGATATTCAAAATATAATTTACTATCTTCAACATACTTTTGCTGACAAAATAAAACCTATTAATACAATAAAAATTAAAGAATTAAGAGCTTTAAAACCTAAAAACGGTGTTTTTTCTGAAGAAGAGTTGTTAAAAGTAAAATAAGAAAATAGACGAAACAAAAAAGACTTTACATTTAAGTAAAGTCTTTTATTTGCTCCCCCTCTAGGACTCGAACCTAGGACCCTCTGATTAACAGTCAGATGCTCTAACCAACTGAGCTAAGGAGGAAGTTGCATATAGCTCGCAAATTTCGTTTTGCGGTTGCAAATATAATGCTTTTTTTAAATGAGACATAATTTTTTTCAAAAAAAACAAAAAAAATCAATCTGTTATAAATTATATGATTTTTAAGAATATAAGTCCTAAAACAGACCAAAGAGCAATAAATAAATTAATTTTGGAGTTTATACTAAGAAAAATAATATTATAAAAAGACAACATATAAAATGGATAAATTTTCTTTCCTTAATGCCGCTCACACAGGATTTATTGCTGACTTATACGAGCAATATGAAAAAAATCCTGATAGTGTTGAGCCTAGTTGGAAAAGTTTTTTCCAAGGATACGATTTAGCAAACGAATCGTATGAAGGTGAAAACAACATTGAGATACCACAAGAAGTTAAAAAAGAATTTTTAGTTCTTGAATTGATTAATGGCTACAGAACTAGAGGTCACTTATTTACCAAAACAAATCCTGTTAGAGAACGTAGACATTACGAACCTACTTTAGATATTGAAGCTTTTGGATTGTCTAAAGATGATTTAAAAACCGTTTTTAATGCTGGTGAGGTTTTAGAAATTGGTGCAGCTACTTTAGAAAAAATCGTTGATAGATTGAAAGAAATTTATTGCGATTCTATTGGTATTGAATACATGTACATTCGACAACCAGAAGAAATTAAATGGTGGCAAAACAGATTGAATAAAAATGCAAACCAAGCAGATTTTAATCTAGATCAAAAAAAATACATCCTTAAAAAATTAACTCAAGCCGTTGGTTTTGAAAGTTTTTTACAAACTAAATATGTAGGTCAAAAACGTTTTTCTGTTGAAGGTGGAGAAACCATTATTCCTGCTTTGGCTACAGCTTTAAAAACAGCTGCAGAAAGATACAATGTAAAAGAATGTGTATTAGGAATGGCTCACCGTGGTCGTTTGAACACTTTAACGAATATCTTTAAAAAACCTGTTCGTGATTTGTTTTCTGAGTTTGAAGGAAAAGATTTTGATGAAGAAAACATTGATGGGGATGTTAAATACCATATGGGGTTAACTCGTAGTAAAACCTATCAAGATGGTTCTGTAATGAAAATGAATTTATTGCCCAACCCATCTCACCTAGAAACTGTTGGGCCTGTAGCTCAAGGAGTTGCTAGAGCAAAGATTGATACGATTTATAGTGGAAATGAAGAAGCTATTTTACCTATCATTATTCATGGTGATGCTGCCGTAGCAGGACAAGGTGTTGTGTACGAAGTCATCCAAATGAGTAAATTAAACGGATACAAAACTGGAGGTACTTTACACCTAGTAATTAACAACCAAGTAGGGTTTACAACCAATTATTTAGATGCCCGTTCTAGTACTTACTGTACAGATGTTGCCAAAGTAACATTATCACCTGTATTACACGTAAATGCTGATGATGTAGAGGCTGTTTGTCATGCTATTGAATTGGCTCTAGAATTTAGAATGAAATTTAAACGTGATGTTTTTATTGATTTATTAGGATACCGTAAATATGGTCATAACGAAGGAGATGAACCAAGATTTACACAACCTCAATTGTACAAAAACATCTCTAAACATAAAAACCCAAGAGATATTTATATCGACCAGTTAATTGCTGAAAAAAATATAGATATAGAATATGCGAAAGGTTTACAAAATGAATATAAAAACCTATTAGAAGATAAATTTTTACAAGCAAAAAGTGACGAAACTTCTAGAGTAATTCCATTTATGGAAGATACTTGGAAAGATTTTGTTAGAGAAGGTTTGGTAGAAATGTTATCTCCTATAGACACCACTTATCCTCAAGACAAATTAGAAGATATTACAAGAATTGTATCTCAAAATCCAGAAGGTGTTAAATTTGTTCGTAAAGCACAACGTATTATAGAAAGTCGTGCTAAAATGGTATTTGAGGATAACAAATTAGATTGGGGTCTTGCAGAAACTTTAGCATATGGATCTTTGTTAGAAGAAGGGTTCAACGTTCGTATTTCTGGACAAGATGTAGAACGTGGTACTTTTAGCCACCGTCATGCTATTTTAAGAGATGAACTTTCGGAAGAACGTATCAACTTATTAAATACAAACAAGAACAACAAAGGTGTAATGACTATTTACAACTCTTTGTTATCAGAATATGGAGTTTTAGGTTTTGATTATGGTTATGCAATGGCACATCCTAATACCTTAACTATTTGGGAAGCACAATTTGGTGACTTTGGAAACGGAGCTCAAATTATGTTTGACCAATACATCTGTGCTGCCGAAGACAAATGGAAATTACAAAATGGTATTGTAATGTTACTACCTCATGGTTATGAAGGACAAGGTTCTGAACACTCATCTGCAAGAATTGAAAGATACTTACAGCTGTGTGATTATGACAACATGACCATTGCAAATTGTACAGAACCAGCAAACATGTATCACTTGTTACGTCGTCACATGAAACGCAACCATCGTAAACCGTTAATTGTATTTACTCCTAAGAGTTTGTTACGTCATCCTAAAGCAGTAAACACAATTGAAGAATTAGCTGATGGAGCTTTTCAAGAAGTGATTGATGACACAATTATCAACAAAACTAACGTTAAAAAAGTAGTTTTCTGTTCTGGTAAATTCTATTATGATTTGTTAGAAGAAAGAGAAAAACTAGAAAACCAAAGTGTTGCTTTAGTTCGTATGGAACAATTATTCCCATTACACGATGAAAAAATTAAAGCAATTATAGATTCATATCCTAACGATGCTGAATTTGTTTGGGCACAAGAGGAACCAGAAAATATGGGAGCATGGCCATACATGTTACAACGCTTCAAATTGAAACAATTATCTGTAGCTTCACTTAAATTCTACTCTGTTCCTGCTGCAGGATCTAGCGCAAGATTTAAAAAGAGACATCAAGCTGTGATTGACAATGTATTTCAATCCTAATTAAATTAAGAAAACACTATAATAAACAAATAACATAAAAAATATTATCTAATGGTTTTAGAAATGAAAGTCCCTTCTCCAGGGGAATCAATCACAGAAGTAGAAATCGCAACTTGGTTAGTTGAAGATGGTGATTATGTAGAAAAAGACCAACCAATTGCCGAAGTAGATTCTGATAAAGCTACTTTAGAATTGCCTGCAGAAGAAAGTGGAATTATTACTTTAAAAGCAGAAGAAGGTGATGCTGTAGCTGTAGGTGCTGTAGTTTGTTTGATTGATATGGATGCTGCAAGACCAGATGGTACCGCTGCTCCTGAGAAAAAAGAAGCTGCTCCAACAGAAGAGAAAAAAGAAGAAACTCCTGCTCCTGTAGCAGCTGCAACTCCTACAAATGAAACCTACGCTACTGGAAGTGCATCTCCAGCAGCAAAGAAAATATTAGACGAAAAAGGAATCAATGCAGGTACTATTCAAGGTACTGGTAAAGATGGTCGTGTAACAAAAGAAGATGCAATCAATGCTGTTCCTGCTATGGGAACTACTACAGGTAGCCGTGCTTCTGAAAAGAAAAAAATGTCTATGTTACGTAGAAAAGTAGCACAGCGTTTGGTTTCTGTTAAAAATGAAACTGCCATGTTAACTACGTTTAACGAAGTAAACATGCAACCTGTTTTTGACTTGCGTGCTCAGTACAAAGAGGAATTTAAAGCAAAACACGGAGTTGGTTTAGGATTTATGTCTTTCTTTACTTTAGCGGTAACAAGAGCTTTAGAATTGTATCCTGATGTAAACTCTATGATTGATGGAGATTTTCAAATTAAGAATGAGTTTGCAGATATTTCTATCGCAGTTTCTGGTCCTAAAGGATTGATGGTTCCTGTTATAAGAAATGCAGAAAACCTATCTTTTAGAGGTGTTGAAGCAGAAGTAAAGCGTTTGGCTTTAAGAGCTCGTGACGGACAAATTACGGTTGATGAAATGACAGGAGGTACTTTTACCATCACTAACGGTGGTGTGTTTGGCTCTATGTTGTCTACACCAATTATCAATCCTCCTCAATCTGCTATTTTAGGAATGCACAATATTGTTGAACGTCCAATGGCTGTAAATGGTCAAGTGGTAATTCAACCAATTATGTACGTGGCATTATCTTACGATCACAGAATTGTAGATGGTCGTGAATCTGTTGGTTTCTTGGTAGCCATTAAAGAAGCTATTGAAAACCCTATTGAATTGTTAATGAACAACAATCCTAAAAAAGCATTAGAATTATAATCCTGAGTATTTAAATATTTAAAAAGAGCATCTTATTCATTTAAGATGCTCTTTTTATGTTTTTCAAAATTTATTTTTCGTTGCAAAACTCCCTAATCAAAATATACTTTTAAATCAGTTCGTTAATATTAGTAGCAAATAGCTTTACTGCAATAGCTAATAGGATTATTCCGAACACCTTCCTCAGTACACTCAACCCTACCGCTCCAAGTACTTGCTCTATTTTTTTAGATGTTTTTAATACAAAAAACACAAAAATACTATTGATTAATATTGCTATAACTATATTTTGTACCTGATATTCTGCCCTAAGAGATATTAAAGTAGTCATAGTTCCTGCACCTGCTATCAACGGAAAAGCAAGTGGTACTATAGACGTTGATTCTGTAATCTCATCTTTAAAAATAGTAACACCTAAAATCATTTCTATCGCCAAAAAGAAAATGATGAATGCACCCGCTACGGCAAAGGAATTTACATCAATACCAATCAAATCTAGTATTTTGTCTCCAAGAAATAAAAACATAATCATTATAACTGCAGAAACAATAGTCGCTTTTTCAGACTGGATGTGTCCTACTTTTTTTCTCAAATCTATTATAATTGGAATACTTCCTATAATATCAATTACAGCAAATAAAATCATTGTTGCTGTTACAATTTCTTTAAAATCAAAATGTAAATTCATGTAATAAAATATGCTAAAAGTGTGTATGTACGATTATATATCATAAAATATAATATTTCACTGTACAAGTCAAAGATATTGATTCTTATAGCTTCATTACAAGCATATTCTACAAAAAAAGACAACTTAATTTCTTATTATTAATTCTTAATATTTAGTACTTTTAATTTATGCAATTCGGAAAAGTTACACACCCAGAACATATAGATTTCATTTTACCTAAAGATCATATACAGACACAAAATGCATTTGATAAATCTTATATTGGAAAAACTAAATTTTATATAGGTTGTGCCAAGTGGAACAAACAAGGTTTAAAGGGTTTTTATCCAAAAAAAATCAAAGACGAACTTTCATATTATAGTTCACAATTTAACAGTATAGAACTAAACGCTACTTTTTACAAATTATATCCAAAACATCAATTTCAAAAGTGGTATGATAAAACACCAAAAGATTTTAAATTCTATCCGAAAATAACCAAAGATATTTCTCATTATCATCAACTAGACACAGAATCGTATCCACTTACAGAAGTATATTTAAATAATGTAACTATTTTAAAAGATAAATTAGGTGCTGTATTTCTTCAAATGAATGAAAGCTTTAGCCCATCGGAATTTGAAACTCTGCAAAGCTTTATCAGTACTTGGCCAAAACAGGTTCCACTTGCTGTAGAATTACGTCATACAAATTGGTTTAACAATGTCACAAACTCTAATAAATTATACCATTTATTTAGGGATAATAACATTAGCAATATCATTACAGATACAGCAGGCAGAAGAGATTTAATACACATGAGTCTTACAAGTCCTCATGTATTTATTCGTTTTGTAGGAGCAAATCATCCTTCTGATTACCAAAGATTGAGCAATTGGATAGATAGAATAGAAGTTTGGTCACAAAAAGGTATCAAATCTATTTCGTTTTTTATTCATCAAAATATAGAAATCGAATCTGTTCTATTATCATCTTACTTTATAAAAGAACTGAATGATAGATTAGGTCTTTCATTAAAAGTACCTAAAACCATTCAAGATATTCAAAACCAACAACAAAGTTTATTTTAAAAAAATTTATGGGCGTTTCCCCTTTGATTCGGGGTCGTGCTATCACTACTCGCTTTTTGTTTTAGGCAATTCAAAGACTCTAAACC
>NZ_JAUOSB010000186.1 GCF_030548295.1 Wenyingzhuangia sp. 2_MG-2023 | reverse complement strand
GAAAAAGGGAGTTTATTCAACCGTTTTATTGATATGATTTCCGGGATCTTTACTCCAATACTCAGTGTATTAGTCGCAGCGGGTATGACGAAAGGTTTTACTGCTTTATTTGTTGCAATTGGCTGGCTTGATATAGAAGGTGGAACCTATCAAATCCTAAACGCCATTGGCGACGGTCTGTTCTACTTCCTGCCAATTCTCTTAGGTTACACGGCTATGAAGAAGTTTGGTGGAACAC
>NZ_JAUOSB010000185.1 GCF_030548295.1 Wenyingzhuangia sp. 2_MG-2023 | reverse complement strand
CGCATGAAGCGAATGACTCGCTTCGTGACGGCCGCCTTCCGATTCTTGAGGCACTGCACCTCGTCGAAGATGAGGAGGTCGGGCTTCAGCTCGGCGAGCTTGCTCGCGTGGCTGACCCGGCTGAGGGCCTCGTACGACAGCATCGTGAGGCCATCGGGGATGCGCCAGTTCTCCCGGTACTTCGCAAGCTCCTTCACCGTCTTGCGGAGGAGGTTCGCTCGCGTGATTAGGACTGGTC
>NZ_JAUOSB010000184.1 GCF_030548295.1 Wenyingzhuangia sp. 2_MG-2023 | reverse complement strand
GAACAGCCCAGTGCCTTGATTGCGCTGGTGGACAGGTTGTTTCCGAGCATGCCGCGAAATACGATCAGTGCAACGATCTGGGCCAGCAAGGCCCCTGCTGCATACACACCGAGGAAATCCCAGGCCTGAATCTGGCTGAAGTCCAATTGCGATACGGTGGCAAAGGTCAACGCCGGAATCAGGCAATACAGTACCAGCCTGGATAATACCGGCAGCATGTCCTTGGGGATAAAACGAC
>NZ_JAUOSB010000183.1 GCF_030548295.1 Wenyingzhuangia sp. 2_MG-2023 | reverse complement strand
GCTAAAAACCAAAATCTAGATACTAAATACGAGCTACTAGATACCAATTGCTCATTGCCATAAATCACCTCAGGTCATCGAGCGCAGTCGAGATGCATCCACTCACTCCCAATCAGCTAATTGCTAAAAACCAAAATCTAGATACTAAATACGAGCTACTAGATACCAATTGCTCATTGCCATAAATCACCTCAGGTCATCGAGCGCAGTCGAGATGCATCCACTCACTCCCAATCAG
>NZ_JAUOSB010000182.1 GCF_030548295.1 Wenyingzhuangia sp. 2_MG-2023 | reverse complement strand
ACGTAAGAAGCTCCTTTTTCCAATGCTTGTTGAGCAAATGTATTACCATAAAATTTTTCTCCTTTTAGTGCAAAATACATGGTATTGGGAGTGTTTTTTCTAGTATCAGTGGTAAAGTTTTGCTTTAGTAATAAAAACAATTCGTGTAATTCTTGAATTATCATGTACAACTATAATAGTTTTGTAATTAAAGAGGTGATATATAAGCCATCAGTTTCTGTTCTAATTCTATTTTTACC
>NZ_JAUOSB010000181.1 GCF_030548295.1 Wenyingzhuangia sp. 2_MG-2023 | reverse complement strand
ATAGGATGCTTTCTCCTTTGCGCTTTCAAAATCGACATCCCCAGTTAAAGATCCATTTTCTAAGCGATTGATCCCCACATCAATTACGACAGCCCCATCTTTAATATATTCTGCAGTAATTGCATGGGCTTTTCCAATAGCAGCGATTAAAATGTCAGCATTTGCTGCGAGTTCTTGAAGGTTCTTTGTACGCGAATGGCAATAAGTAACAGTTGCATTTTCATTAAGCAACAGTTGTC
>NZ_JAUOSB010000180.1 GCF_030548295.1 Wenyingzhuangia sp. 2_MG-2023 | reverse complement strand
TGTTGGGCTTTCGTAATTTTATTCAGTAGTTAATTGAATAGACAAACCTAAAGCATTCGCTAACAAAGCAAAATTCGATAATTTAATATCCTCACCATTTTCAATTCTCGAAATATATGGTCTTTTCTTTCCAACTTTTTCAGCTAAGTTTTCTTGACTCATATGAAGTTCTTTTCTTCTGTTTTTTATGATTTCTCCAAAATAATAAGAAAAAGCTTCTTCTCTAAATTGCTCACGCT
>NZ_JAUOSB010000179.1 GCF_030548295.1 Wenyingzhuangia sp. 2_MG-2023 | reverse complement strand
CTATTATATAATAACAATATACAAAAAAATATGACATTAAATTTACAACAAAATAAAATAAATATATTTATAACAACTTTATCACAAAAGCCATACAAATAACATATCCTTTTAAAGAACAAAAACTATATATATAACCACACAAAAAAAAACCTATAAAATAAACAAAAAATTTTTGGAATAATTTAATTTATAGTTAATATATTTTGCATAAATAAAAACAAAGTATATAGATGGAAG
>NZ_JAUOSB010000178.1 GCF_030548295.1 Wenyingzhuangia sp. 2_MG-2023 | reverse complement strand
CGTATACACTTAGAAGAGTATAACAAACAGTAATATATCCAAAATTGGTAAAAACATACGAAATAGATAAAAAAAAAAACATGAAAACAAACTTAGCATATTTAATAAAAGTAGACACTATAACATCATCTAAATTTAAAGAAATCATCTCTACTAAAACATATATTTTAATGGATACTAATAAACAAAATGGTTTTGGTACATAAAAATAAAAACACAAATCTGAAAAAGACTGAAACG
>NZ_JAUOSB010000177.1 GCF_030548295.1 Wenyingzhuangia sp. 2_MG-2023 | reverse complement strand
TGATTTTATATATATATTTATGCCTAATATATTAGTTTTATATAGTTATATACAATCAAAGCATTAAAACTATTATAAAAAAATAAAAAACTTTACTCATATGTTTTTTACAATTCTATACTTATAATAAAACATATTAGAACTAGTATTTATTTGTCTTTAAAACAAAAAACTCATATGAAAATTATTTATAGTTTCATTTGAGTTTTTTTATAACTTCATTTTATACTTAATGTAGAC
>NZ_JAUOSB010000018.1 GCF_030548295.1 Wenyingzhuangia sp. 2_MG-2023 | reverse complement strand
GGCGTTAGAAATCTAGAATTCTTCCTTTTTAGATTAACCAATATTTTTGCGTAAACACAACAATTTGTCTTGATCCCAATTTGTCTTGATTCTAGAGAACTCACGATTTAATCAATTTAAATTTGTAGTAAATACAATTACTATAAATTACTTTGTAAATAGAAGCGCCAATGCTGCTGCTGAATCTTTCAATGCTAAAATTAAAGCTTTTAGAGTTCAATTTAGAGGGGTTAGAAATGTAGAATTCTTCCTCTTTAGATTAAAAAAAAAATTTTGCCAAGATACAACTTTTGAATTTGATTCGATTGATCCTCTTTTAGCCTGCTGCTATTTAGCAGTTTGTAATCATTTTCTTTTTTATAGTTTTGGTCGTTTAAATTCACAAAATTCCCTTTGCTTAATGAACCTTATACTTGAGGAAATAAGTAAAAAAAACAAAAAAGTCTTTAAAAACTTTTTTGACAAACATTATGAAGAACTAGTTGTATATGCCAATGGATATCTTTTTGATAAAGATTCTAGTGAAGACATTGTGCAAGAGATTTTTATTTATATATGGGAGCATGCCAGTAAATTGAATATTGAAACTTCTTTGAGAGGTTATTTATATGTTATGGTTAGAAATAGGTGTTTTAATTATTTAAAATCGATAAAAATTACAGATAATCTTGAACTACTAGATTTTAACGTCAATCTAATCACAGAATATGTTTTTAATTCTAATCCTACTTCAGAAGAGGATAAGACAATTGTGTATCATCAAATCTTAAAAATTATTGAAAGTCTTCCTGAAAAGATGCAGCAAGTAGTAAAGTTTAAGTTTTTGCACAATTATAAATACTCAGAAATTGCTGAAGAACTAGATATTTCCGTAAATACAGTTAAAACTCAGTTAAAAAGAGCAAAAAATAAAATTACGGAAATGATAATAATTTTAATTCTTTTATTTCAGGTCAATCAATATTGATTCTTTTTTTTGGTTTTAATCCATTTTTCTTAAAAATACTTAAAAACAGTACCCTTCTAATTGCTTGTTGTTGATTTATTGTTGTCACCCATTATTACTTTATTGTTGTCTTATTGTTAAAGCATAGTAAATAAGGTACTTAAGATGGAATTTAAATTAATAGTAAAGAAAATAAATAATTCTCTTTCCGAAGAAGAAACTATTGTTTTTCAGAAATGGTATGACGAGTCTGATCTTCATAAAGCGTATTTTAATAAGGTTAAGGAGAATTATGAAGAAGAGCATTTTTTAATTGACATTGAAAAGGGTTGGGAATCGATAGAAAAGCAAATTAAATCAGTTGCAACCAAGAAAACCGGTTATTTAAAATATGTTGCTGCGGCATCTATTGCACTATTAATTTCCATTACGTTTTTAATGAAAAAGGATAAAATTGAAGAAATTGTCAGTCCAGTTATTGCTAACAACAATATCAAAATAGGTACAGACAAAGCTCTTTTAACTTTAGAAGACGGCACTGTGGTGGTCTTAGAAAAAGGAAAGCAATACATTTCTGAAAATTTAGAATGTGATGGTGAAGAATTAGTTTATAAATCATCAAATAAAGCTAAAGAGGGAATTGCATATAATTATTTGACCGTTCCAAGGGGTGGTAAATACCAAATAATGCTATCAGATGGTACAAAGGTTTGGTTAAATTCCGAATCGCAAATAAAATACCCTGTAACTTTTGAGAAAGGTGAAACCAGATTAGTTGAATTGGTTTATGGAGAGGTATATTTTGATGTGTCACCAAGTACAGATCATGAAGGTGCAAAATTTAAAGTATTAACAGAGTCACAGGAAGTAGAAGTTTTAGGAACTGAGTTTAATATCTCAGGTTATAAAGATGAAGATGCTATTTACACAACCTTAATTGAGGGGATAGTAGCGATAAGCAATAGATTTAATGGAATAGTACTTAAACCGGGAGAACAGTCTATAACCAAAATAGGGGGCAAAGAAATAGCTGTTCATGCTGTTGATGTTAAAAGCGCAACATCTTGGAGAGATGGCAATTTCTATTTTAAGGGAAAAGCATTAAAAGAGATTATGAATGTTTTATCAAGATGGTATGATTTTGATGTGGTTTTTGAAAATAAGTCTCTAGAGTTAATCAAGTTTAGAGGTGTTTTAGGTAGGAATCAAACTATTGAAGACATTCTAGCTTCAATAAAAAATTCTAGTATTATAAATAACTATGAAATAAATAATAAAACAATCATTTTAAAATAAAAAGGGAAAGAAGTATATACCTGGCAGTACGAGCTTCAATCCCTTCTGTTACTATTAATTAAATCAAATGTCTAACTAACACCACAAATTTATGAAAGTTAAATTAACCAATGTCTTTTTCTTGTTTAGAGAAAGGTATTTACAAATCATTATGAAAACATTTATTTTCTTGTGTTTCACAACAGTTTTCGGTTTTATACCTAGTAATTTAGTATCTCAAAATTCTAAAATTAAAATAGAAGAGGATAGTAAGCTTACTGTAGATCAGGTTTTTGATCTTGTCATGGAGCAAACTGATTACAAATTTATTTATCAAGAGGGTGTTTTTAATCATTATCCTATCATTGAAGTTAAAAAAGGGAGTATCAGACTAAATAAACTTTTACAAAAGTGTTTACAAAGTGGTGATTTAAATATCATTTTAACAAAAAATAATACCATACTCATAAAAGATCAAAAGACCTCAAAACAACAAAGAAGTGTTACAGGTAGAATTACAGATACAGATGGTATTGCTATAGCAGGAGTAACCGTATTAATAAAAGGCACCATCAAAGGAACAACTTCAGATCTTGAAGGTAAATATTCTATTACGGTACAAAACCTAGAGAATGTATTGGTATTCTCATACTTGGGTGCAGATACTCAAGAGATTACGGTTGGTAACCAAACGGTTATCAATGTCACTCTTAAAGAGGATATAAGTCAATTAGAGGAAGTCGTTATTAACGGTGGTTACTATAAAACGGAACGCTCAACTTCTACTGGTAATATTGGTAAAGTGTCTTCTAAGGACATCGAAAAACAACCTGTTACAAATCCTTTAGGAACCATTCAAGGTAGGATGGCAGGTGTAGAGATCCGCCAATTGTCTTCAACACCTGGTAGCGGTTTTCAAATTTTTATAAGAGGGTTTAATAGCCTTAATGGAGGTGATCCATTATACATTGTAGATGGTACGCCTTTAAATTTAAATACTGGTGCTAATTTAGATAACGGACTTACGAGCCAAGTTATTCTTCCCGGAGGTATAAATCCTTTACAAGGTATAAATCCTAATAATATAGAAAGTATAGAGGTTTTAAAAGATGCAGATGCTACTGCTATTTATGGGTCTAGAGGTGCTAATGGTGTTGTTTTAATTACAACCAAAAAAGGTAAAGCAGGTAAAACCGTTTTCGATGTTAATGTGTTTACTGGGTTTAATGCTTTAACAAGAAAAAGGTCATATTTAAATACAGAACAACACTTAGAAATTAGACGAGAGTCTTTTGCAAATGACCAAGCTTTTGATACGGCCAATGGTTTTCCTTTAACAGAAATTGGTCCGCGTGATTTTGATTTAAATGGCACATACTCTGAAGATAAGTATACTGATTGGCAAGACTTTTTTTTAGGTAATACAGGGCAAATAAACAATGCTCAATTAGCCATCTCCGGTGGAAGTAAAAGAACACAATTTAATATAGGTGGTGGTTTCTCTACAGAGTCGCCTACTATTCCTGGTGAAAATAATACTTTCGAGAAAATATCAATACAATCGAGTATTAACCACAGGTCTGAAGATGATAAATTTAGTATAGCTCTTAATGCTTCTTATGTGAGTACCGAAGCAAATTACCCAGTTTCCAATTTTATAAATGGTGTAGGTCTTGTGCCTAATAGACCTGATTTAATAGATGAAAATGGTGATTTAACTTTTATAGACGCTGTAGATTCTAATCCATTATCGCCAACAGTAGATGATTTTAATGCCACTACAACGAATTTGATAGCCTCATCAATTATAGCATATGAGTTTTTACCAAATTTAAAAATGTCTGTAAACTTAGGCTATAATCTAAACACTTCTGGTGAGAGTAGAACGGATAGAGCGTCTTTCAATAATCCTTTGAACCCTGTTTCTGCAAATCCAGCGAACTCTTCTTTACTTATAAATACAGGCAAAACATCATCTTATAATTTTGAACCTCAGCTGAACTGGAATGGTAAAGTTGGACCAGGGAGAATGTCTGTTTTAGTGGGGGCCACTTATAACGATCGTAATACAGTAGCTAATTTTACGAAAGCCTCAAACTTTGCAGATGATGCTTTTATTTATAATATAGGTTCTGCCGCAGATGTTCTAATAGATAAGGCAGAAATACCTTATGCTTATGCAGCTTATTTTGGTAGAATTGGTTATAACATAAAAGACAAATACATCATAAATTTTAGTGGACGTAGAGATGGCTCTAGCCGATTTGGTGAAGATAAACGTTTTTCTACTTTTGGCTCAGTAGGTGCGGCTTGGGTGTTTAGCGAAGAAAATTTTCTAAAAAACAATGCTGCCCTTAGTTTTGGAAAGTTGAGAGCTAGTTATGGACGTACAGGAAGTGACAATATTGGTGATTTTGGATATTTAGATTTATATAGAAACACAACTGGTTTCTACTCTGGAGTACAAGGTAATGTACCAGCAGGTTTAGCCAACCCAAACTATTCTTGGGAAGGTGTAAATAAATTTGAAGTAGGTCTTAGTTTAGGATTTTTAAACAATCGTATAAATTTTGATGCGTCGTACTACCAAAACAGAACAACCAACCAATTACTTCTACGACCATTACCTGCAACTTCTGGGTTTACTGGTGTTTTAGAGAACTTACCTGCGGTAATTCAAAATAAAGGGTTAGAACTAGAGTTAACAACGATTAACATTCAAAATGAAAGCTTTAGATGGACTACAAATTTTAACATTACCATACCTAAAAATGAACTTTTGGAATTTCCTGATTTAGAAAACAATAACGCATTTAGAAACCGTTTAGTGGTCGGAGAATCTATTAATTCATTTAGAGCTTTTGAGTTTAATGGCGTAGATCCACAGACAGGATTATATACGTTTACTGATTTTAGTGGCAATGGAATAATTGATCGTTTTGGTATTGATGATGCTCAAGTACTACTAAAAAATGATTCTAAATTTTTTGGTGGTTTGAGTAACAACATCAATTACAAAAATTTTGATGCGAGCTTTACATTTAATTTTACTAAGAGAGATGGTGCGCTAATACACGCAGGTTCTCAACCTGGACTTACCGCTTTTACAACAGATATTTTAGACAGATGGCAGCAACCTGGAGATATTACAGACACACAACGTTTAACAACAGTTAGGTCTAACGATATTGAGGCTACTGACGCAGCAACTATATTTAGAGGTAGCGATGGTGCATGGGGAGACCGATCTTTTATACGTCTTCAAAACCTATCTATAGGCTATACAGTACCTAAAGAAGTAACCAATGCGTTTACAACACGTGTTTATTTACAGGCTCAAAACTTACTAACGCTTACCAAATATGAGGGTTGGGACCCAGAGCGTGCCATTCCTTTATATAGAACCATAACATTTGGAGCTCAGTTTACATTTTAAAAAAATATTATGAAAATATATATACAAATAACAGATAGATTAATTACCTTTTTTAAAACGCAAAAATTAATAAGCACTAAAATGGTATCACTTTTTTGTTTAGTGATAACTTTTAGTTGTCAAGATGATTTTGTCGATATAGATACACCTCCACAACTAGCCGCTGGTGATGTGATTTTTGAGAGCATAACCACCGCAAACACAGCCCTATCGGGTATTTACACACTCATGAAATCTAGTGAATCTTTTGTTGATGATAATTTTTTTGGAACATCAATATTTTTGGGTTTATATTCAGACGAATTGAGACTAGATAACGAAGCTTTTGGTACTCCTGTAATTAATCAAAGCAAAAATGATTTAAACCCAGAAAGTGATGTGGTTGTTAATACATGGTCAGAATCTTACAACATTATACAAGCTTCCAATAGAGCTATTGAGGGTCTTATGAGCTCCTCCATTCCAGATAGTGATGCTAGAAACCAACTGTTAGGTGAAGCTTATTTTTGTAGAGCATATACACATTTTCATTTAGTAAAATTATATGGTGATGTACCCTATTTAAAAAGCTCCAATTTTGAAGAAAATGCTTTAGCCTCTAGAACACCAATTGCTGATATTTATGATAACATTATCGAGGATTTATTATTAGCAAAAAATTTAATGCAAAATAATTATAATGATTCTAACAGAGTTCGCCCCAACAAAGGAACCGCATCAGCATTATTAGCTAGAGCCTATATATTTATGGAAGAGTGGGTAAATGCAGAAATAGAAAGTAGTTTGGTTATTAACAACCCATTATATGTGTGGGAATCAAATTTAAATAATGTGTTTTTAAGTAATAGCACAGGAACTATTTGGCAATTTGATGAGACCGTAGTTAACAGAAACACACCTCATGGCGTCGCTTTTAATCTTAGTCCGTTTCTTGTTACTAATAGTTTAAGTCTTGAAACAGTTGCAGCTTTTGAACCTGGCGATTCTAGACGAAGTACTTGGACTGTTGATATTCTTGATTTCGCCACATTTACTACCAAAACGAATCTCTTTAAATATAAATCAGGATCTGTTCAAGATGCTACTATTGAACGCTACAAATTATTCCGTTTGGCAGAACAATATTTAATCCGTGCAGAGGCAAGAGCACAGTTAAATAATATCTCTGGATCACAAGATGATCTAAATTTGGTACGTTCTAGAGCGTCTTTAGGTGAAACACCAGCAAGAACAAGAAAAGCTTTATTAACTGCGATAATGCAAGAAAGACGTATTGAGTTATTGGGAGAATCTGGACAACGTTGGTTCGACTTAGTAAGAACAGGACAGGCAGATGATGTAATGAGTGCCATTCCATCTCATACCGATTGGGAAGCTACAGATGTACTCTATCCTTTACCTCAGTCAGATTTATTATTAAATCCTAACTTAGAACCTCAAAACCCTGGATACTAATTAATAAATAAAAGACTATCATTTTTTTATTTAGCTTCTTTTAGAAATTATACTATTAATAAAGAATGCTAAAGTTGAAGTACTATTTCTTCTACAGTTTACAAATCACTATAAAAAAACAAATTTAATATTATGAATAAATTAAAACGAAGCCTCGTTTGTATCGTATCACTTTTTTTAGTGGTTATAAATACATCTTGTAAAAAAGAAACACAAGAACCTAAAAACGATGTGACATTTTCTGGCAAAATTATAAACAATAATTCAGATTCTTTAATGCTAATTGGGTATAACAGTATAGATAGTACACAGAGGAGGTCTATTAAAATTAATAAAGATGGGGCGTTCTCAGAAACATTTTCTAGCAGTCCTACCACCTACTACATTATGGATGGAAAATCATTAGCGCTAAGAGTTTTCTTAAGAAATGGGTATGATTTAAATATGACTTTTGATGCTGAAAATCAAATAGAAACAGTAAAGTTTACAGGTATTGGAGCAGATGTTAATAACTACTTAATAGAAGATGCCAAGAATATTTCGAAAATCGGTTTTACGTTAGGATTAGATACACTATCAGATTCAGATTATAGTAGAAGGGTAATGACCTACTATGATGATAGAAGAACAGATTTAAAAAATCTAAAATTTGATGATACTATTTTCATTGCTTATAAAGAAAAAAGCATAGACGATACCGAGGCAGTATTTTTAAATAAAAGAAAGAATAATCCATCAAAATTGGTAGGTAAAATATCTCCAAAATTTAAAGATTATTGTAACTATAATGGAGGTACATCTTCCTTAGACGATTTTTTAGGCAAATACGTTTATATAGATTTATGGGCAACATGGTGTAGCCCGTGTAAGAAAGAGATTCCTTTCTTAGAAAAAGTTGAGAAGCAATACCATGATAAGAATATAGTCTTTTTAAGTATTTCTGTAGATAGACAAAAGGACAAAGCCAAATGGGAAAGGATGATTAAAGAAAAAAATATGGGAGGCGTTCAATTGTTAGCAGATAAAGACACACAATCACAGTTCTATAAAGATTATAACATTTCTGGTATTCCTTGGTTTATATTTTTAGACCCAGAAGGGAAGATTATTTCAGCCCAAGCGCCAAGACCTTCAGAAGGAAAACTAATAGAACTTTTTACAAAAAAAGGTCTTTAAAAATAGTGAAAAAACTATTTAAACAAGCAGTGCTTTGTATTACATTATTTGTAATATTTTGTGCAATCTCTTGTAAAAAAAGAAGTGATAACAATTCAAGTAAAGTATTGAATAAAAAAGCAATACTACAATGATTTTTAAAATAAACTAAATGAAAAAAAGTAACCTAATATTTTCTGTGGCCTTAGTAGTCGCATTAATAAGTTGTAAAACAACTAATGTAAACAGGTCAACAAATCCCTTAGAAAATTCTTCAATAGAAAAGGAGGAGACAAATATATCGTCATTAAACTTAAATCAAAAACTGCCAATAGATCAATCTATACGCAAAGGTGTTTTAGAAAACGGTCTAACTTATTATATTAAAAATACCGATGTCACCAAAGATGTAGCCAGTTATTACATTATACAAAATGTGGGTTCAGTTTTAGAGAATGACAACCAACAAGGCCTTGCACACTTTTTAGAGCATATGGCATTTAATGGTACCGAAAATTTTAAAGGCAAAGGTATTTTAAACACCATGCAAAAACATGGTTTGGTATTTGGAAGAGATATTAATGCATACACATCTTTTGATGAAACGGTTTATAACATTAATAATATACCAACAACTCCAGAGCTTATCGATACGGGACTTTTAGTTTTAAAAGATTGGTCTAACTACTTACTGCTTACCGATGAAGAAATAGATGCAGAACGTGGTGTTATTAAAGAAGAATGGCGAACACGCCAAAATGGTGGTATGAGAGTTTTTCAAAAAAATATGCCTACCATGTTTAATAACTCAAAATATGCAAAACGTATGCCTATAGGTTTAATGGACATCGTAGAGAATTTTGAATACAAAACATTACGCGATTTTTATCATGATTGGTATAGGACTGATTTGCAGGCTATAGCCATAGTGGGAGATGTTAATGTTGATGAAGTGGAGCAAAAAATTAAAAACATGTTCTCTTCAATTCCGGTAGTAGAAAATCCTAAAGAACGTTTTGTAGTAAAAATTCCAGAGAACCAGAATTTAATTTATTCTATGGCAATGGATGAAGAAGTAGCTACTTCTAGCATTTCTTTTGCAATAAGACATCCTCAACCTTCAAATAAAGGTACGGTTTCAAACTTAAAAACCTCTTTAATAAATAATATGATTACTAGCATGTTATCTGCTAGAATACAAGAATTGTCTATAAAACCAGATGCTCCTTTTTTAACTACTTTTATTAATTTTAGTGGTGATACTAGATCTACAAAAGCATTCAAGGTTTCTGTATATCCAAAACCAAACCAACAACACGCAGCATTCAAGTCTGCCATGACTGAAGTGAATAGAGCTGTTAAATTTGGTTTTACCCAAGCAGAAATTGATAGAACAATTATTAATTTTACAAATTACTACGATAACCAAATAAGTAAAAAAGAGGATAAATCTCACAGGAGTATTTCTAAATCAATCCAACAGGATTATTTGAGTAATGAAATATTAACAGATATTGAAGGAGAGTTTGAGATCACGAAATCAATTTTTAGTACACTAACAGCTGATGAAATTCATACGGCTCTCAAAAATCTGTATACAGATAAAAATAGATTTTTAACCGCTACAGGCGTAAAAGGAAATAACAATTTAACTCAAGAAGATGCTTTAAAGATTTTAAATGAAGTTGAAAATGATGCCTCTATAGTTGCTTATACTGATGATTTTGCAGGAAAAACTTTAACTTCAGGTTTAGATATTAAAGCAGGAACAATTGTTTCTGAAAAAGAAAATGAAACTTTAGATGCTACAACTTTTACTTTGAGTAATGGTGTTAAAGTACATTATAAATTTGCTAATAAAAATGCTAATGATGTCTCGTTTAGTGCTGTAAGTAATGGAGGTTTATCACTTTTAAAAGATAGCGATTTACCGTCTGCGAAATACATAAAATCTGTTATTGGTAATTCAGGACTTGGTGACTATTCTTCTACAGATCTTAAAAAAGTAATGGCTGGTAAAACTGCGAATACAAATATTTATATAAATAACCTTGTTGAAATGGTTTATGGCTCTTCTGTTACAAAAGATGCAGAGACGCTACTGCAAATGGTATATCTTAGATTTGTGAAACCACGTTTTGATGAGAGTGGCTACAAGCAAATTATTGAACAATTAGAAAATTATAAAATTAGGCGAAAAGAGGATCTTGGCGAAAAAATGAGAGATAGTATTACTGTTACACTTTATGGATGCAAAAATCCAAAACAACGTCTGTTAAACGATGATTTTATTGCCGATATCTCCTTTGAGAAAATTAAAAGTATCTATAATGATAGATTTAAAAATGCTTCAGATTTTGAATTTTTTATTGTTGGTGATATTAAAAAGGGGGTATTAAAACCATTACTAGAAAAATATGTTGCAAGTATTCCTTCTAACGATATAAAAGAAAATTGGAAAGATAATTCTAGCGTTTGGGTGAATAAAAAAATAGATAAAGACATTTATCTAAAAATGGAAAACCCTAAAAGTTCAGTAAGGGTTTCATATAAAAATAAAATTTCGTACAGTCTTAAAAATAAAATGATTGCTCGTGCGACAGGAGATATTTTAACACTGCGTTATACCGAAACGTTAAGAGAGGAAGAAGGCGGTACTTATGGTGCATCAGCTTATGCAAGTGTATCTAAAAGACCTAAAGAAGAAGTCAGTATTTCTGTAAATTTTGATTGTAACCCAGATAAAGTAGAAAATCTAATTGCCATTGTGCATAATGAAATAGATAAGTTTTCTAGTGGAGATATCAAGGAAGAAGATTTAAATAAAACGCTTACCAACTATATTAAAGAGCGAAAGCACTCTAAGGATTACAATCGCTATGATATGAGTTTATTAACCAATTTTTATCGTGAAGGTTACAATATGAATGATGCTAAAAACTTTGAAGATATTGTAAACACTATAAAGGTAAAAGATATTCAAGACTTTGTAAAAACGCTTTTAAAAGACGTAGAGTCTTACGAAATTGTTTTTAAGCCAAAGAAATAATTGTTTCTCCGTAAGAGTTGGTTATTCAAAGAAATAAGAAAAGGGTTATTTAATGATAATAGCTCTTCTAAAGATCTATGATAAATCATAAAAATGAAAAAATGTATCTTATTACTTGCCTTGTTAGTTTTTACGATGGGTAATTCTCAAATTTTAGAACTCGTAAAATGGGCTACAAAAGTAGTCAAAACATCAGAGAAGGAATATCAATTAATTGCAACTGCTACTATTGATGAAAATTGGCATTTGTATTCTCAAAATGTGCCAGAAAACGCACCTGTCCCAACAACTTTTTCTTTTAAAAGCAATGCTAATTATTTAAAAAAAGGAAATACAAAAGAAGGTCTAGGACATACTATTAATGATCCTATTTTTGATATGGAAATTAAATATTTTGAAACTAAAGCTGTATTTAAACAACGAATACAATTAAAAATAAAGTCCCGTTCAAAGTAAATGCAACGGTAGAGTTTATGGTCTGTGATGATACTAGATGTTTGCCACCCACAGAAGGCGATTTATTTTTTGAAATAAAATAATTTATTAAGACATTAAAAATGAAAAAACTTATTTTAATATTCTCTTTGTTATGTGTGACATTTGGGAATTCTCAGATTGTAGAACCTGTAAAATGGCAAACATCTGTTGAGAAAATTTCGGAAAGCAAATACATGTTAATTGCAAAAGCAAATATAGAAGCAGGTTGGCATTTGTATTCGCAGAACGTTCCAGAAAATGGTCCAATTCCAACAACGTTTATGTTTGATGATGAAAATGGTGCTTTCAAAATCGTTGGAAATACGATAGAGGAAGAAGGGCATACAATTGACGATCCTATTTTTGAAATGAAAATTAAATTTTTCGAAAAAAATGCAATTTTCGAACAATTAGTAGAGGTTTTAGGTGATAAAACTACTTTAAAAGGTGTTGTGGAATTTATGGTATGCGATGATTCAAGATGTTTACCGCCTACAGAAGTCGATTTACAATTTAATTTATCAGACAGCAATGTTGTTGCTAATGATTCTAAATTACAAGTAACAGAAGTAGCTACGGTTGATGTAAATGCAAAAGATTCTAAAAAAGGTCTATTGGGAATATTCTTAATCGCATTTCTTTCTGGCTTTACAGCCTTGTTAACTCCGTGTGTGTTCCCTATGATTCCTATGACGGTAAGTTTCTTTACCAAACAAAGTAAGACAAAAGCTGCAGGTATAAAAAATGCTATTATATATGGATTGTCGATTATTGTAATTTATGTGTTATTAGGCATTTTGGTTAGTTTAATATTTGGAGCAGATGCTTTAAATGCTTTATCTACCAACGTTTGGTTTAATATTATATTTTTCATATTGTTATTAGTGTTTGCTGCATCGTTTTTAGGAGCTTTCGAAATTATGCTGCCTAACTCATGGGCAAACAAAGTAGATTCGCAAGCAGATAGGGGAGGGTTAATAGGTATCTTTTTTATGGCATTAGCATTAGCTATTGTTTCATTTTCTTGCACAGGACCTATTGTAGGAACGTTACTTGTTGAGGCTGCAGCAGGAGGAAGTCAAGTAGGGCCAATTATAGGTATGCTTGGGTTTTCTTTAGCAATAGCCTTACCGTTTGCTTTATTTGCGGCTTTTCCAGGTTGGTTAAATTCGCTACCAAAATCTGGAGGGTGGTTAAATACCGTGAAAGTTGTTTTAGGGTTTTTAGAATTAGCATTAGCATTTAAATTTTTATCAAATGCCGATTTGGTTTTACAATTACATTGGTTAGAACGCGAAGTTTTTATTGCGATATGGATTGCTGTATTTGGAACTTTAGCTTTTTATCTGTTCGGAAAAATACAATTACCACACGATTCGCCATTAACACATATTTCGGTAGGTAGATTAGGTTTAGGATTGTTGGTGATTTCTTTTACAATCTATATGATTCCAGGACTTTGGGGAGCACCACTTAATTTGATTAGTGCTTTTTCTCCTCCGCAACACTATAGTGAATCGCCATACGGTGTAGGAAATACCCAATTAGGATCTGGTTCAACAAATCATGATGACCTTCCTGAAGGAGCTCATTTAATGCCTCCACATGATATATTGGCTTTCGATGATTATGATAAAGGTTTGGCTTATGCAAAAAAAGTAGGAAAACCAGTTATGATAGATTTTACTGGGTATGCATGTGTAAATTGTAGAAAAATGGAGCAAAATGTTTGGGTAAAATCGAAAGTTTTAGAAAAGCTCAAAAACGATGTTATCCTAATTTCATTATATGTGGATGATAAGCGTCCGTTAGAAGCAAGTGAAGTTGTAGACTCTAAACTTAAACCTGGTAAGAAATTAAAATATATTGGACAGAAGTGGAGTGAACTTCAAACGATAAAATACAAGACAAATACACAGCCTATGTACGTGCTTATGGATCATAATGAGGAAAACTTGATAGATCCTGTTGCTTATACTCCAGATGTTGATTTGTATAATACTTGGTTAGAAAAAGGGATTTCAAATTTCAATAGTAGTTTTTTAAAATAAAACACTTCTTAGTTAAATAATAAAAGGATGAACCCGATGTCGGTAAATATAAACAAGGAAAATATTTATAATTCTCGAAATTTAGAAGCGTATTTTAAACCTTTTAGAGAAAATATAGTTGGAATAGATCAATATTTTGACTCTCCTTATGGGAGAAAAAAAGTCATTTATGCTGATTGGACTGCTAGTGGTAGGTTGTACAAATCTATAGAGGATACACTTACCCATGAAATAGGGCCTTTTGTGGCAAATACACACACTGAAACATCTATTACAGGAAGTGTGATGACACAGGCTTATCATATTGCTAGAAATAAGATAAAACAACATGTAAATGCTTCAAAAGAAGATGTGTTGATAACAGTAGGTACGGGTATGACAGGGGCTATTAATAAGTTCCAGCGTATTTTAGGAATTAAATTGAATGAAAATTTAAAGAATCATACTGTGGTTCCGGATGAAAAACGACCGATAATTTTTGTGTCTCATATGGAGCATCATTCTAATCAAACATCTTGGTTGGAAACTATTGCCAGGGTAAAAGTTATTCCATCAAATAAGGAAGGATTGCCATGTATCAAGTCATTAGAAATGCTCTTGGAGGAATATAAAGATTGGCCTATAAAGATAGCTGCAATTACAGGATGTTCTAACGTAACAGGTATTCAGACTAATTATTATGAAGTTGCACAAATCATGCATAAAAATAATGGGCTATGTTTTGTTGATTTTGCATGTTCTGCACCCTATGTTGATATTGATATGCATCCAGAAAGTGAAGATGCATATTTAGATGCGATTACTTTTTCTCCACATAAATTTTTAGGAGGTCCAGGTACGTCTGGAGTTTTGGTTTTTAATAAAAAACTCTATAAAAATCTAGTGCCAGATAACCCAGGAGGCGGAACGGTAAGTTATACAAATCCTTGGGGTGATCATGATTATCTGGATGATATTGAAACTAGAGAAGATGGTGGAACCCCCGGGTTTCTACAGGTGATAAAGATTGCCTTATCTATTGAGTTGAAAGAGCAAATGGGAGTTCAGAATATTTTAGATAGAGAGCACGAACTCACTACTATTGTTTTTGAAAAGCTTTCAGAAATTGATAATTTAAAACTGTTAGCACCAAACCATGAAGATCGATTGGGGATTTTTTCATTCTATATTGATAATGCACATTACAACTTAATTGTAAAATTATTGAATGATCGTTTTGGTATACAAACACGAGGTGGTTGTTCTTGTGCGGGTACTTATGGTCATTATTTATTACACGTAGATCAATTAACATCCAAAGCTATTGAGAAAAAAATACTAGAAGGTTGTCTGATGGAACGTCCAGGATGGATTAGAATGTCCATACATCCAACAATGACAAATGCTGAGATTAATTTTATATGTGATGCTATTAAAACTGTTGCAGAGCATTATGAAACTTGGGGTGAAGATTATGACTATAATACTTCTAAAAATGAGTTTATTCACATCAGCAAACCAAATACAGAAGAAAAAATAGTAAATAGTTGGTTTCAAATATCCAGTTTATAAACAAGATTTTTGGTTTAGATAGATAGCAATTTGTTTTAGTAACTCTACTTTAAAAAAGACTAAATTTTGTCTGAATTATAAGTTTTGAAAAAAAATGAAATTTATTTTTAAATATATTAATAGAAGTTATATATTTGCATCCCGTAAAGGAAAGCAAGTTGTTGTGATTCTTTACTAAGTTCAGAAAGATAAAATGAAAAATATTAGGTGGCATAGCTCAGCTGGATAGAGCACCTGCCTTCTAAGCAGGCGGTCGAAGGTTCGAATCCTTCTGCCATCACATAAAGACTTGTTAATCATTTGATTTTCAAGTCTTTTTTGTTTTTAATAGGGTTGATTTCTCACTATTTTCTCACTTTCTCTTTTTTACTGATTTAATGTCAGGTTTTATAAGGTTCTTAATTCTTATAAAATTGATTGAATAAGAGTACCTCAGCAATTTATTTTATGCTTGAATAGATGAAACTTTTTTAAAAGTAAGGTTTTGCTAAGTTCTAAAGTTGCTTACGCACGTGTTGTAACCCCTAAAAAACCTTAAAATTAATTTTCTTACACTATAAAGAACAACGGATCTCTTTTTACTATTGGTAGAACAACTCCCTTTTATTGATACAAAAACAATAGTAATTCTCTTTTTTAACGTGCGAAAAATAATTCCTTTTTTATTGATACGAAAACAATAGCAATTCTCTTTTTACCGTTCTAAAAGCACTTACTTATTTTACCGTTTGAAAAACGATGTAAATAATCTTTGAAAAAAACTTGTTTATTCAAGTTTGGCAAACAAGTAGGATAGCTAGTATAAAAGAAAAACCACCTAATTTAATCAGGTGGTTTTAAATTTGCTATTAATTAAAGAGTCTTATGACTACATTATAAATATAAGAAAAATATTTTAATTAACTGTTCTCTACAATTTGTATTTCTTCATCCGTTAAACCATACAAGGCATAAACCATAGTATCTATTTCTTTATCTGTTTGGTTTATTTGGTTTTGTAGGTCTTGTGCTTTTTGTTTGTTTTCTTCAAATAAGTCTAGCCATTCAAATTCATCTTTTTTAGTTAAAACGGGTACTGGTTGTAAGTCTGCTTTTAATAGTTCTTTATTGTTGCTTTTAATGGCTTTGTTAAGTTCTTTTATAAAGTCTCCAAATTCTAACTCGTGCCAGTTTTGTAGTTTTTTAGATAGTTTTTCTAGGCTATATTGAGAAATAAGATATTTTATAAATTTTCCACTGTTTGTTTTAAAAGTATTAACTGCATTAATTTTTTCATTGGAAAGCTTTATGAATGCATTTTGTTCTGTTATTGGGTTATATGGTAATTCAAGTAATTGTGACCTTTTTACTTTAGGAAATGTAACTTTGTTGTCTGAAGACGTGTTTGTAAAATAGTAGTAAGTCAATTTAGAATTAATTACACATAATAAATATTTTAGATATTGTTTATCATCTTTTTTATTAATAACATAAGTTGTTTGATCCGTGTAAAAGTATTTATCATCAAAACAAGTCATTATCCTTTTACCTAGTATTTGTCTAGTAATTAGTTTTTCTTGTTCAAAGATGTCTTTTGTTCTAAAAGCTTGGTTAGTAAATTTTTTTTCGTTCTCTGGTTTGTAGTCTATATATAATTCATCATAAGTGTTGTAGTATTCAAATATATTTTTTCCTAAAATAAAGGGTTTATGAAAACTGTCTTTTTTTGAATTAAACAATAAGTCTTTACGAACTTTGATACCATTTTTTATATCAAAATAGTCTCCTATTTTTTTGAACTTTTGTAATTTCTTTAAAATAGGAATTGCAAAGCTGTCTAATTTCTCGTTGATTAAGTAATCTTGTTCTATGAATGATTTTTGCAATATTTTCTTTTCAAAATGAAATTCTGATTTATCTATTTTATAGAATTCAATAAAATTATTTTCCTTAAAAGATGAAATTACAAAGGTTACAGTCTTGACACTCGCATCGTTAAAAATATCTTTATCACTAGATGCAACAATTTCTAATGAATATCTATTAATAATAAATTCTCGTAAAGGTTTGTCATAGTCATTAGTTAGGAATACTGATGGAGTTATGAATGAGATTTTACCTGTTTGTTTAATCAATAAACAGGATTTTTCTATAAAAAGTTTGTATAAATCTAGTTGATAAGATGTTGTAATGTATTTCTTTAGGTAATAGTTTTTTTCATCTTCTGAAAATAATTCACGGCTTCTAACATAAGGCGGGTTTCCAATAATTACATCAAAACCACCTTTTTCAAATACTTTAGGGAATTGAGTTTGCCAGTTAAAAGCTTTGTTACCCGCTACAGATTTGTTATCTATTAAAGAATTACCACATTTTATATTAGAACTTAAATCGTTTAATTTTCTGCGGGGTTGTGCCGTTCGCAACCATAAAGATAGTTTTGCAATTTCTACAGATTCTTCGTTTAAATCTACTCCATAAATATTGTTTTCTAATATGGTGTTTTCTATATCAGGAAACACAAAACCACCTCCTAAAATTTTGGTCTTTAGTTCATCTATGTAATTGTGTTCTTTAATTAAAAAGTCTAAAGCTTGGTTTAAAAATGCACCACTCCCACAGGCGGGGTCGCAAATGGTTAATTGTAGCAACCAATCTCTATAAATATCTAAAATAGATACTAAGTTTTCTATAGTATTTTTGTTTCTGTTTTTACGTCCTTTAAAATATTCATCTTCTTTAAAACCTAGTTCGGTTTTCTTTTCGGTACATAGTTTTCCTATGGTGTTTTCTACTATGTATTTGGTAATGTATTTAGGAGTGTAAAAAACACCGTCTTTTTTTCGCTTACTTTTTTGTTTGTCAAATTCGCCCCCTTGTATTTCTGCGTTAACGCTTTCAATTTCGTTTAAAGAGTTTTCAAAAATATGACCTAGTATGTTTACGTCTACTTGGCTTTCAAAATCGTAAGCGGCTAATTTTTTAGTATGATTAAAAAGTAGTTCGCTATCTATATCTAAACTATCTAAAACAGGATCTTGTTTAAACAATCCACCGTTATAAGCGTAAATTTCAGCTCTTGCGGTTGTTCCCTTTCTACCAGTGTCTAAAAACGTAAAATATTGCTTAAATAGTCCGTATAAGGGTCTTACGTCTCCAAAATCTATATCGGCTTTCCATTTGTCTAATATTTGTTGTGTACTGTTAGGAGGTAATAAACCCCTGTCTTCTGCAAAAAATATAAATAAGTACCTATCTATTAACTTTTGAGACTTTTGAAACAAGGTAAGTTTTACATTTTTTTCTAGTTTTAATTGTTCTGTTTTGGCTTCTATATCATTTTTATCAATAACAGTGCTATTGCTTTTTAACTGCTTTGCATTACGTTTTACTAAATCTCTATATAATTCGCGTTTAAAGAGTGAATAATCTTTATAAAATTGGTTGGTAATTTGTTCTTCTACAACTATAGAAGCTTCTTTTATTTGTAAAGGTAAATTGTTTAAAAGGTTGTCTTTATGTAAGCATAAATACAGTAATTCAAAACGGTCTTTACTTAGTTCAAACAAATTAAATTCTTCAAACTCTGTAGCATCATTAATATAAAAACGTAGCTTTTCGTAGTTAGACGTAATTACGTAAATACATTCCTTTTGGTTTACCTTATAATCAAATGCCTGTTTACGTATGCTTTCTAAATCTTTGGTTTTAGTACTTTTTAACTCAATAACTGCAATTGCGTTGTTATTGCTTAAAATTGCCCCGTCTGCCTTTCTTGAATTGTTTTGGTTTTTATATTCAGCAACTAAATTAAAATCGGCATTAGGTTTTAAAGTATAGTCTAAAATATTTACAAACAAATCAGTTAAAAAGATACCTTGATATTCTTCTTCTTTAGATTTTCTTATGTTGTCCTGTATAGTAGGGTTTAAAAAGTGTTTAACGTACTTTTTATAGGCTTTTTCTACTTTGTTTGTGTCTAGTTGACTAACATGGTTTTTAAGTACTGATTTTTGATATAATGCCATTTTATAACAGGTTGCAATTTTATTAATAAGAATTATAAATATATGTAATTATAGGGTTGTTATGTTGTTTTCAGGTTTTAAAAGAGAACAAATTTTTAGTGTTTGTGATTAGTTTATTTAAGGTAAGGTTTAACTCTATAGTAGAACTGTTAATTATTATCCTTTTTTGTTCTTTAGGGGGTCGGTTAATTATTACCCCTTTTTTTATTAAATTATCTCTTAGTTGTTGGTGTAAATTGCTAGAATTGTTTTTAATAAAGTTTTTTAGCTTTTTTTTGTGTTCGTCTCTTTTATTTGGTTTTAAGGTTTCTAGCCAGTAAGTAATATTAGAATAGTTGTTTAGGTTTTTCTTTTGAACTTTGTTTAATCCTTTTTTACTAATGGTTTTATCATAGTAAACCACCTCATCAAAACGTTTTAAAAGTAGTTCTAAAGCTTTGTTTAATGTTGAGGTGTTCACGTCTGCAAAAGTTTTAATACCAGTACAAGCAAAATCTATAGCTTTTCTACATTTTATTTCAATTCTTAATGTATGGTTTTCCATATGGTACTGATTTGATTTGTTGTAAATTTTTAGGATGTATCTATTGTGTTCAACTTGTGCGTATTTCCTTTCATATTTAAACTCAAAAGGTTTTCCCATTTGATATAATAAACCCAAAATAAAAGTTTGAGGGTTAAAGTAAGGATTTGTATTGATACCAAATTCTATATTTTGAAACTCCATTTGTTGAGGTTCGCAAAATAATAATTGATATAAGTGTCCTCTTACTTCTGAAATGTTTTCTAGGGTGAATATGTTGCCATTGTAGCCTTTGTAATTGTTTGGATGGTAGTTTGGTGCTTTTATTCCTTTTAAAGAGTTAAATAGCTTGTGTATGCTACCTGTAAACAAAACATTACCATTGTCATAAACAGTAATCTTGCAAAAATGATAGGTTGCTACTGCTTTGGGTGTGCAATCCCCATTTTTTTCAGAAACATCAAGTCTAAAATCTAGTGAAAGATTACTTTTTATTTTTTTAATGTTAGGATTGTTTATTTTTATTTTAACGAAGTCTATCAAATAAATTAGGATTAATAATGAAACTATGTACTAGGTGTATTTGCTTAATTTATAAGTTTAATCAATGATTACTAGTGTTTTAATTATTGTAAAAATTGATGAAATTAAAGCGTGTTTGTTCTCTCAGATATTAAAAAACCTTTTTTAAGGGTTCTTTAATCTGTTTAAATACTAGTTACAATAAGACGTGCTTAAAAAGGTCGCTTATTGCAACTAGATGTTAAGTTTTGTTGGGTTTATTATGTTGGTTAATTAAGCTTTATAATAGCTTTCATAATATCCGAACGCTTGTAATAAACACGACCTTGTAAACCAAAAGGAATAAGTTTTTTTTGCTTCTGCCAGTTATGTAACGTTGAGAGGTTTACTTTTAAAAGTTTGGCGGTTTCTTCTCGAGTAAGAAGTTCTTCGGGTTGTTGAAATTGTTTTTTAAACTCTAAAAGTTGAGTTTTAACACCCTCTAAAATAGCGTTTTGTAATTGCTCAGGTGTTACCTGAATAAATTGTACTGTTTGCATAGGCAAAGATTTGAATTAATAATATTTGGCAAATCCTTACTGCTAGTTTCTAAAATATCTTAACTTTGTAGGTGCGAAGTACAAATTAAAGGGCATTAGATTTACTTAGGTAAGGACAGTGCCTTTTTTCGTTTAAACAAATTTAATACTAACTAAACATAGTTGAATAAAAAAAGCTTAAACGTTATTAACATAATTATATAATTGTTGGTAATGTTTTGTTAAAGCTATTTTTTTTAATAAGGTTTTGCTTTTTATTTATTAATTGTTTGACGCTTTTTTTAATACCGTCATTGGTGCTTTGTTATTGGCTTTTAGTTCTTCTTTTTCGTAGTACTCTGAAAGTTGTTGAGCCATATCGATATTCGTTTTACCTATGTATTTTAATAACATTTGCTCTGTGCTGTGTCCAGTAATGGCACGTATCACAGTTGTAGGTAGTTTTCCGTAAAGGTTGGTAGCAAAGGAGCGTCTTAAATCATGTGTTCTCATTAATTCGTATTTAGGATATTTACCCTGTACAAGACGTTCAAGACTGTTATCGTATTTTTTTCCCTTAATAACCTCATCAAGTCCAGCAAGTTTACCAATTTCTTTAAGGCGTTTGTTTAACCCACGTTCTCCGTTTATGTTTAAATGATAAGGAAAACCATCTTTTATAATTTTTTCAATCTTAGTGTGTACAGGTATAAATACTGGCTTACCTGTTTTTTCCTGTTTCACTTCAATGTATTTACGTCCGTTCTTAGCAACTATGTTTTTTTCAGTAAGGTTTACAAGGTCGTTACCTCTTTGCCCTGTGTAACATCCCAGTAACACCCATTTTATCGCATTGTTCATTGCTTTGTTTTTGGTATTGAGGTTTTCAATTAATGCAATTTCTTTTTCATCGTAATAATTAATAAATTCATTGGAAACACTTGTGATTTTAATATCAGGCAATTGTGGACTTATTTCAATACCGTTTGATCTTGCGTTGTTGCAAACTACTTTAATGTCAGATAGTTTTTTTTGTTGGTAACTGGTGGCGTACATACGTTCAGTTAGGTAACTTAAAAACTCAACTGCAAAACGTTTATTTACGTCTTTTACTCTGTATTGCTTTTTAGTTTCTGTTTGAAATTCTTGAACAAGCGATTTAAGACGTTTGTAGTGTTTAATTCTATCTTTTGAAAGTCCTATACCGTTTTTCCCATTAGGACGTTGAGGTGCTGTGTTAATAACCTCCTGAATGCAATCAATTAATAAATCGGTACTAGTTGAGGTTAAATGAACTCTTTTAAAAAACAGATCGATTTGAAGTTGTAGCCAATCCTTATCGATAATTGTATTGTTAGCAATGTCCTTTGTAAAATTATCTATTATAAAATCTTCTAAGTTGTTTAGTTGATTCCTTAATACTTTGTTGTGATCGGTATTTGCTTTAGGTCTTTTTGTTTTAGCATTCCAATCACTATCGATTATTTGTGTACCAGTATTTTTATAAAGATTGTGTTTTGTTCCAACTTCATCTTTGAAGTATAATTTTAGGTAAATAGATTTAAGGGTGTTTTTTCCCTTTAAAGAAAAACTAATTGTTGCCATAGTAAAAGTGTAAACATTGAACACTTCAAATATATTAAGTTTCTCACTATTTTCTCACTTTTTCTCACTTTCATGCAATATTATACAATCTGTTTAGGATTTGTATTTCTATAATCCCTTTGTTTATAGGGGTTTTGTGTTGTGGCTTGTTTTAGTTTATGTAAAGGTACAGATCCTTCTGCCATCACATAAATCCTTACTATTAGCTTAGTAAGGATTTTTTGTTTTTGAAATTTTTTTAGAGATGTTTTTCAAAATAAAATAAATAGTTGGTAAAAAAAACCAGGGAAAGTTTCTTCTCTGGTTTTTTTCTTTTTCTATAGAATTACTAGGTTTCTATAAAGGAGTCTTCTATGGTGGCTCTTAGACTTCTAACAAACCATTCGTTTTTCTAACAGCGTCTGCAGAGCCTTTGAATTTAGTTGCTTCTGCTTCATTCAATTCGATGTTGACAATTTTCTCAATACCATTAGCTCCTAATATACAAGGAACACCAATACAGATGTCTGATTGTCCGTATTCACCCTCTAGGTAAGCAGAGCAAGGAAATATTTTTTTAGAGTCAGTAGCTATTGCTTGTACCATGGCAGATACAGCAGCACCTGGTGCGTACCATGCAGATGTTCCTAGCATTTTAGTTAATGTTGCACCTCCTACCATGGTAGCTTGAGCAACTTCTTCTAGTCTTTCTTCTGAAATAAATTGAGAAACAGGGATGGAGTTTCGGGTTGCGTATCTTGTCAAAGGAATCATTCCTGAGTCAGAGTGTCCACCAATTACCATTCCGTCTATGTCTGATAAAGGAGCTTCTAAAGCTTCTGCCAAACGGTATTTAAAGCGTCCAGAGTCTAAAGCACCTCCCATTCCAATAATCTTGTTTTTTGGTAAACCTGTAGCTTTGTATGCTAAATAAGTCATGGTATCCATTGGGTTGGATACGACAATAATAATAACGTTTGGAGAATGTTTGATTAAGTTCTCAGAAACTTGTTTAACAATTCCAGCATTAATTCCAATCAATTCTTCACGAGTCATTCCTGGTTTTCTTGGAATTCCAGATGTGATAACAGCTACATCAGAACCTTTGGTTTTAGTATAATCATTTGTAGCTCCAATAATTTTAGTATCAAAATCGTTCAAAGAAGCAGTTTGCATTAAGTCCATAGCTTTACCTTCAGCAAAGTTTTCTTTAATATCTACAATGACTACTTCTGAGGCAAAGTTTTTAATAGCGATGTATTCTGCGCAAGATGCACCAACGGCACCAGCTCCAACTACAGTTACTTTCATGTTGTATTATTTTTATGTGAGTTTAATCCTTTTTTGATACTTTAAAAGTAGTGATTTGTATTTAACAGAAACATGATATAGGTCATTAACCTTTGTTTCTTTGTTAAAAAGATCGATTTTAAAGGAGTTTATATTCCTATTTCTTTCATTCTATTGACTATTCTTTGTTGAAATTTGGGTACTTCATCTTGCATTATTTTTTGCATCAATTCTGTGGTGATGGTAGGGGTGAGTTTGATGAACTTTTGTCCTACATCAGTTTTGTAAAATGCAATTAGCGCATCAATGTCTTCAGTGTTAAAATATTTAGCGTAAATAGTAACCATAGAACCGTTAATGATGTCTTTGGTGTATTGTTTAGATTCTTCTATAATAATAGCATTTATTTTTTCTAGTTTTTGTTTTTGATCTTCTGTTTTTAAACTAGATTTTATTTGTTGCTGCATCATTGGAATCATTTGATCCATCATTTGATTGATGATTTGGTCTGCTTGCATTATTTTGATCATTTCTAAGACTTTTTCCTTAGATGTCTGAGCATAAGCGTTGCTATATAGCATGGTACATAACAATAAGTAGATGATTTTTTTCATGGTTTTTAAAAAGCTCTGCTAAAGATAATGAAACAAAACAAAAAAGTCTATTGTGATTGTTCACAATAGACTTTTTAATTGGTTGACTGTAATTGGATAGATTATCTAAAGCTAAAAGAGATTCCTGCGTTTACGGCATTGTATTCTTGAAGTGTGTAACTACCATATATTTTAAAGAAAGCTAGATTTAAACTCATACCAGCGGTAGTCATAAAATTACTCACGTCATTTTTTAAGTGTGGTAATGTCTCTGGGTCTATTTCTCTTGATTGAACTCCAATTCCTTCAATTTCATACTCAAATTCATAGTCTCCTTTTACAACCAAAGAAGATTCTCCTGTGGAATATCCAACACCCACAAAAAAGTTGACAATTTTTAAATCTACGGATCCTAATAGTTGACCTGTAAATGTTTTTACTTCCATATCAATGCTTTGTCCTTCTTCTCCTGGTAAGTATTGAGAGTTTAGTTTGGTGTATCCTCCAAATAAAGAGATGTCTACCAAAGGGATACGTTTTGCGATTGGTAAATATTGTAAGATATTGTGTTTGATACCGATACCAAATAAGTCTGTTTTAAAGCTGTCGCTTCCTACTTCGGGTACAAATCTAAAAGTTACATCCGTTTTGAATGGCAATCCAATTCCTGCTTGAATCATGGCCAAAGGCACTTGGTCAAATCCTGATTCTTCTGTGAGTCCATTCAAAGCATCAAATTCGTATTTTCTAGTTTCTGACAATCCAAGAAAGCTAACTTCTTCTTCGTATACGAGTGTTTGGTTTGTGCTTCCTCCAAAAGAGGTTGGTAAAACAGTGCTTGCGTTTGCATCGCTGGCATCGGTTCCTTTTATGTATACGTTGTTGTAGTCTCCGTTTCTAAATGTAAAATTTTTATCCTTATTAGGGACAGAAGATAGCGTGGCGTTTAAAGTGATATCAAAACCTAAAAGTTTATGAGGTTTGGCGGTTCTGTACCAGCCGTTGTTAAGGTTGTACATGGTTCCTTTAAAAGCTGGATCCATATAAGATTGCAGCATGGTTCCTGCATCTTCTCCAAGAACCAAAAAGTCTTCTATGTCTTGAGCTTTAGAGGTGAATGCGCAACTAATCAGAGCGATGGATAAAATTAGTTTTTTCATAAGTCTAGTTTTAATCTATAGTTGTTACGAAGTTACAAAAAATACATAGTCTTTTTTGTTCAATTATTTAAAGGCGAAAAAAAAGAGATGAGCTACATAGCTCATCTCTTTATAGATGTGAAAAATAGAGCTTATTCAATTAAGCATCAATATTTGCGTATTTTGCATTTTTCTCAATAAATTCTCTACGTGGTGGAACTTCATCACCCATCAACATAGAAAAAACACGATCTGCTTCTATTTCGCTATCAATAACTACTTTACGTAATGTTCTAAATTCAGGATTCATGGTTGTGTCCCATAATTGTTCTGCATTCATTTCTCCCAAACCTTTGTAGCGCTGAATACCAGCCGATCCTCCTAGTTTAAGGTTGATCATGTCTCGTTGATCATCTGACCAAGCGTATTCTTTTTTTGCTCCTTTTTTAACTAAATATAAAGGAGGAGTGGCAATGTATACATAACCCTGCTCAACCATCTCTCTCATGTATCTAAAAAAGAAGGTAAGAATTAAAGTAGCAATGTGAGAACCATCAACATCGGCATCACACATAATTACTACTTTATGGTAACGTAATTTTGATAAATTCAATGCTTTGCTATCTTCTTCTGTACCAATGGTAACACCTAAAGCGGTAAACATGTTTTTGATTTCTTCATTTTCAAAAACTTTGTGATTCATAGCTTTTTCTACGTTTAAGATTTTTCCTCTTAAAGGTAAAATAGCTTGAAATTCACGGTCACGACCTTGTTTTGCAGTTCCTCCTGCAGAATCTCCCTCAACTAAGAAAATTTCACATTTTTCAGGATCTGTTTCAGAACAGTCAGACAGTTTACCTGGCAAACCTCCAATGGACATTACGGTTTTACGTTGTACCATTTCACGAGCTTTGGTAGCTGCGTGACGGGCTTGTGCTGCTAAAATTACTTTTTGAACAATGACTTTTGCATCGTCTGGATGTTCCTCTAGGTAATCTGTCAGCATTTCTGATACGGCTTGACTTACAGCGGCAGAAACTTCACGGTTACCTAATTTTGTTTTTGTTTGTCCTTCAAATTGTGGTTCTTGAACTTTTACAGATACAATAGCGGTCAGTCCTTCACGGAAATCATCTCCAGAAATGTCAAACTTTAATTTGCTCAGCATTCCAGAAGCATCTGCGTATTTTTTTAAAGTAGTGGTCAATCCTCTACGGAAACCAGACAAGTGTGTACCACCTTCGTGTGTGTTGATGTTGTTTACATAAGAATGCAAGTTTTCGGAATACGAAGTGTTGTATACCATAGCAACTTCAACAGGGATTCCGTTTTTTTCACCTTCCATTGCAATAACACCTGCGGTTAATTGCTCACGTGTTCCGTCTAAGTATTTTACAAACTCACTCAATCCTTCGGTACTTGTAAAGGTTTCGGTAGGATGATTTCCCTCGTCATTGGTAACTCTTTTGTCTGTTAAGGTGATGACAATCCCTTTGTTAAGGAAAGACAATTCTCTTAAACGAGCAGCTAAAGTGTCGTAGTTGTATTCTGTAGTTTGTTGAAATATAGATCTGTCTGGAGTAAAAGTAACTTCAGTCCCTCTTTTTTCAGTAACCCCTACTTGTTTTACGGGATACAAAGCTTTACCTCTTTCGTATTCTTGCTCGTATATTTGTCCGTTTCTGTAAACGGTAGCTTTTAAATGATCTGACAGTGCGTTCACACAAGAGACTCCAACACCGTGTAGTCCTCCAGACACTTTATAAGAATCTTTATCAAATTTACCACCAGCACCAATTTTAGTCATTACTACTTCTAAAGCAGAAACTCCCTCTTTTTTGTGCATGTCAACGGGAATACCACGACCATCATCGTTTACGGTTATTGAGTTTCCCTCGTTGATAAAAACATTGATGCTGTTACAATGTCCAGCCAAAGCTTCATCAATAGAGTTGTCAATTACCTCATATACCAAGTGATGCAAACCTCTAATTCCAACATCTCCAATATACATGGACGGTCGCATTCTAACGTGTTCCATTCCCTCCAGGGCCTGAATACTATCCGCAGAATATTGTTGCTTGTCTTCTATATTATTACTCATTCTATTTTATTGTTTTTATAATCCAACCTAACAAATATAAATAAATAAGGGCGTTTTTAAAGGGATTGTAGTGAGAAATTGGGGAATTAGTCAATTGAATAAAGTGTCTTAAATCGCTTAAAAATGCGTTTATTTTGAATTTTGTGATTTTTTGTGATTTTATTTTTCAAAAATATTCCTTCAAGCCTTGAAAAAGGATTTTTAAAAACTGGTTGATGTAGATTTTTTAAGGTTCCATCAACTTTAATTTAGAGATTTTGTAAGTGTAATACTTATATTCTTAGGCAGCTTAAATGTTGATTTTCGAGATAAAATGGTTGGTTTTTGAATAATTTTTTAATGAAAACGATGTAGTGTTAGGTAAAAGATAGTGAAATTATAAAATATTGTGTTATTTGTAAAAATGAGTAGATATGACCTAAGTCATAGAATTATGAATGCTTTCTACGGAATTTTACAACATCGAACTAAAACAACTAAATTATGTCAGATTCAAGGTCCGCCTCAATCCGAAAATACTCCAGAATTCAACATATGGTGAGCTTTCAAGGAAGAATCATCAATTTATTATTAAGTGTTATTGTAGCTTTTGGAGGAACCTATTTATTACAATCTCCTGCATTAGATACACCACAAATCTATGTGTTGTTTTTACTAATATTATCAGTTTGTTTATGGGTTACAGAGGCTATTCCACCTTTTACGGTGGGGCTTTTTATTTTTGGTTTCTTGGTCTTTGCTCTGGGGAAACATTACCACGATATAGATCCTACAACGTCTAATAAAATAGTACAAAAATATGTGCAAACGTGGTCTAACTCAGTAATATGGTTAATGTTAGGTGGTTTTTTTATGGCAGAAGCCATGCAGAAAGTAGGTTTGGATAAAACAATTTTTAAATTAACCATTAAAAGATTTGGAGCCAAACCAAGGTTTGTTTTGTTGGGAATTATGTTAGTAACGGCTATTTTCTCTATGATTATGAGTAATACGGCTACTACAGCAATGATGATTGCATCCGTATTGCCTTTTTTAAAAACATTACCAAAAGAAGCAAAAATTACCAAAGCATTGTTGATTGGAATTCCTGCAGCAGCATCACTTGGAGGTATGGGAACTATTATTGGTTCTCCACCCAATGCTGTGGCGGTTGATGGTTTGTTGCAGAACGGGATTAAATTCGGTTTTTTAGAATGGATGATGATAGGTTTTCCTGTTGCAATTATTTTGGTGATGATTTTTTGGAAAATTTTGATAACGAAATACATTCCTAGAATATCTTCTATCGATTTAGGATTTTTAAGTGAAGGAGAACCAGAAGAAGGATCAAACGAAGAGATTTTTATGATGAAAAAGAAATTTGTTTTGGGGGTCTTGGCAGTAACTATGTTATTGTGGCTGACAAGTAAATTGCATGGGATTTCGGCTTCTACGGTTTCCATGTTACCTATTATGTTGTTAACTATGTTTAGAATTGTAGATTCTGAAGATGTAAGAAAATTGCCTTGGGATACGCTAATGCTGGTTGCAGGAGGTTTGTCTTTAGGTTTGGCAATTAAAGAAACGGGACTTGCAGCTTACTATGTAGGATTGTTGAATGATTTTAATTTGAATCCTTACATGATGATAGGAGTCTTTGCATTCATAACGGTGGTTTTGTCTAATTTTATGAGTAACACTGCAACCACTACTATTTTAATTCCAATAGCAATTATTTTGGCAACAGACAACCCTATTATTCTACCATTGGTCATTGGGTTTAGTGCTTCTACAGCTTTGTTTTTCCCTATTTCTACTCCGCCGAATGCAATTGCTTTTAGTACGGGGCTCATAGAGCAAAAAGATTTCCGATTTGGAGGTTTGATAGCTGGTTTATTAGGTCCTGTAATAGTGGTATTGGTAGTGTTAGGTTTTCAGTTTTTTGGATTGATTTAATGACATAAAGAAAAATTAAATGAAAGAATTTAAATACATAATGTTGATTTCTGTATTGGTTTTAACTGCTGTTAATGCCCAAGAAAAAGAATTCAAACCTAAAGTGAATTGGTCACTAACCACGCAAATTTGGTTGCGATATTCAGAGTTGAATGAAGGAACAACTATGAATGGAGAAAGCACAAAAAGTTTTGCGGATGTGTCTATTCGTAGATTAAGAATTCCTGTTTCTTCTCAAATTACACCCAAAATATATGCCTATGCATTGTTGGGCGGAAACAATTACAATATAGGAGTTTCATCATCTAAAGATTTTCCTTTACAGGTTTTAGATTTGTATGCAGAGTATGGTTTTAGTAAAGCTTTTGAAGCTGGGGTGGGGAAATCAGGATGGCAAGGATTGAATCGTTGGAATGTTAGATCAAGTAAGAGTTTAATGGGGTTAGATTCTCCATTGTTTACCTTGAATGAAGTGAATAAAACGGATGATTTAGGTCGTAATGTAGGAGTTTGGTTTAAAGGGCAAGTGGCTAAGTTTGATTATCGTTTGGTGTTTAACAACCCTATTATGGTAACTACAGCACCATCTGGAGCTACGGATTTTGCCAATAATAGACCTAGAGTTAAAACGTCGTCTTACGTAAAATATCAGTTTTGGGAAGAAGAGTCAAACAAGTCGTCATATCAGACTGGGACTTATATCAATACAAAAAAAGTATGGAATATTGGGGCAGGATTTCAGTATCAGAAAAAAGCGATGAGTGATGGAGATGTATCAGACTCCTCAACAAATTATTACGATTTAAAACATTGGGCAGTAGATTCTTTTTTGAGCTTACCTTTGAACAAAGATGATGGTATTACAGCTTATCTAGGATATTATCACTACGGATTTGGGAAAGATTATATTCGAAATGTGGGGGCTAACAATCCTGGTTTTTCTGGCGGAGATGATTTTAATGGAGCAGGAGTTGCTTTTCCAATGATTGGTACGGGAGATACATTTTACACCCAGTTTGGATATGCGTTTTCTAGAGCAAAAGTTTTAGGAAAAGAACTAATTTTTCAGCCAAATATAGCAATACAACATTCCAATTGGGATGCTTTAAATGAGTCAATGACTTTGTATGATTTTACATTGAATTGCTTTTTAAACGGACATGGAAATAAGTTGAGTTTAGGGTATCAATACAGACCTGTTTTTGATGAGGTAAGTTTGAAAGAAAAAGATAGAAAAGGTATGGCGGTACTACAGTATCAGATTACCATAAAATAGTAGTTGTTTTTTTTATAGTTGTTCGTGAAAACAGCCGGATTCCTAAGTGGAATTTGGCTGTTTTCTATTTGATTAGATGTTGAGTTAAACTTTAAAGTTTCAAACCTTTTTACTCCGTCAAAACTTTTGTAATTTCGCGGACTTGAAGTCTGACTTAAAACAAAGAAGAAATGAGTAAAATAATGCCTGTAGACATTTTGTCTAGTATCAAAGGAGCAAAGTCTTCTGAGGCGGTGGATCAATTGTTTGATGTAATTAGAAATGCAGAAATCAATCAAAATTCATCAAATCAAAATGCAAAGAATGCCATGTCTATTGATGACTTACGTGCTGATGTTGTAGAAAATAGTTCAGAAATCACCAAACAAATCATTAGAGAAAACTTTCCAAAAGAGAAAGATGGGTATTTAGTGGTGTCTAAAGTAATTGAGGGGTAAACCTAGCCTTTAGTCTTTAGCGGTTAGCATTTAGCTAATGGCCAAGAGCTAAAAGCCAAAAGCGCGAATAATGAGCGAAATAAAAAGAATACATCAAGATTTAGTAGCGAAAAAATACACTTGTACTGCTTTTGTACAAGAAAAATTGGACTTACTAAAAGAAAATAAATACAATTCGGTAAATACTGTTTTAGAAGAATTGGCTTTAGAAGCTGCTGCAAAAGTAGATGCTAAAATTGCCAACGGAGAAGAAATAGGTTTGTTAGAAGGAATTCCTTTTGGAATTAAAGATGTGTACATGGTTCAGGGAACTTATACATCTGCAAGTTCAGATTTGTTAAAAAATTACAAATCAGCTTACACAGCCACAGCTATTCAAAAGTTGTTAGATGCGGGAGCTATTCCCATGGCTAAAGAAAATTGCGATAGTTTTGGTCACGGTTCTTCTTCTGAAAATACGGTTTTTGGAAGTGTTAAAAATGCCATCGACACAAGTTTAGTTGCAGGAGGTTCTTCCGGAGGTTCTGCAGTAAACGTAGCTGCTGATTATACGGTGTTTTCTATTGGTGGAGATACAGGAGGTTCTATTCGTCAGCCAGCAGGATACAATAAAATTTACGGATTAAAACCTACTTATGGACGAGTTTCTCGTTTTGGTCTGATGGCTTATGCATCGTCTACAGATACCGTAGGGCCTTTGGCAAAATCTATAGAAGATGTGGCTATTGTGATGAATGTCATCAGTGGAAAAGATGGAAAAGATCAAACATCTATTGTTTCTGAAGAAATCAATGCTGAGGTAGTGGCATCTAAACCAGAAGGAATTAAAGTAGGTTACTTTAAAAACTTTATAGAGAACGATGCAATTGATCCAACTATAAAAGCTGACTTTTTAGCAACCATCGAAAAAATAAAAACAGCAGGATACGAAGTTCAAGAATTAGATTTCTTTGATGCAGATACCTTAGTTTCTACTTACTATACGTTAGCGATGGCAGAAACGGCTTCTAACTTATCAAGATTAGATGGTACCAATTACGGAGATCGTATTGAGGGTAAAAACTTGAAAGAAACTTACATGGTGACTCGTTCGGAAAACTTTACAGAAGAAACCAAACGTAGAATTGTAGGAGGTAACCAAGTATTGTCTCAAGGATTCTCCGATGCTATTTATTTAAAAGGTCAAGAATTAAGAAAAGAGATTGAAGCTGCTTTTGAAGCAGACTTTAACAATGTAGATATTATTTTATCACCTGTAACACCAGGACCTGTTCCTAAAATAGGAGAAGTATTAAGCAATCCACATGCCATGTATTTGTCGGATGCTTATACGGTTGGTTTCAGTTTAGGACAGTTACCAACGTTAACATGTCCGTTTGGAACAGAAACTGGAATTCAAGTAACAGGAGCTAAAAACAAAGAACAAACTATTTTACAGTTTGCTAACTTCTTAAACCAAGTGCAATAATGGAATTAGATAGATTAAATGCTCTATTAGAAGAAAACAACATAGAGTTAGTTGCAGGGATAGAAACGCACGTACGATTAAACACAAAATCAAAATTATTTTGTGGATGTGCTAACGAAGAAAGTGAAGAAGCAAACGTAAATATTTGTCCGGTATGTACAGGTCAAATGGGAGTGTTGCCAGCTATTAATAAAGAAGCAATCACAAAGGCTATTTATTTTGGTAAAGCGGTAAATTCTACGTTTTCTAACGAAGTAATTTCTTGGGATCGTAAACATTATGAATACCCAGACAATCCAAAAAATATTCAGATTACACAGTTTCACAATCCTATCATTCCAGACGGAGAAGTGGCTTGTTATCGTAATGATGGTTCTCAATTTACCGTACAAATTGAGCAGGTGCATGTTGAAGAAGATGCTGCAAAATTGGTGCACGAGAAAAACATTTCTTTGGTAGATTTTAACAAAGGAGGAGTTCCATTAATTGAAATTGTTACCAAGCCGTGTATTCGTAATATAGAAGATGCATCTACTTATGCACAATATATTCAACGTATTGTACAAAACTTAGGGATTTCTGAAGCTAACTTAGATAAAGGTCAGTTTAAATCTGATGTATCTGTCTCTTTACGTATCAAAGGAACAGATGTTTTAAACCCTCGTACCGAGATTAAAAACTTAAACTCGTTTAAGTTTATGGTAGAGGCTTTAAAAGAAGAAATAGAAAAGCAATTAAACTACTTTTTAGAGCATAAAGAATTTAGACCAGATCAAACTACAGTTTTATGGGATGAAGCTTTAAAGCAAACCAAGGTGATGCGTAAGAAAGAATACGATGCAGATTATCGTTATATTTCTGAGCCAGACTTACCTTTTGTAGCCATTAAAGATGTGGTAGATAGTATTTCAGTAGATCCTAAAGTATTGCCTTATTTTGTAGAATCTAAGTTGATTGAAGGTGGAGTTTTACCTCAAGATGCTAAGTTTTTTACGGCAGATGCTTTGCGTTCTAAAACCGTAATGACTTTAATTGATGCCATTGGAGATGTTGCTTTTGTTGCTAAAACATTAACCAATAATTTAAAAGCAGAAGATTACGATAAGATTGAAAATATAGAAGATTTAAGCTCTATATTTAAATCTTTCAAAGATGGAAAAGTAACCAATGTATTGGTTCAAAAAGCGATTGAATCTTTATTAGCAGATGCTAAATTTGATTATAAAAAATACTTTGCAGACAATAGCATTTCTGAAAATCAAATTCAAGATGCGGTAAATGCTGCTATTACTGAAAACGAAGCGATTGCTAATGATATCAAAGCAGGTAACAAAGGAAAAGCAGGAGTTTTAGTAGGAAAAGTAATTGGAAAGATTGGAAAAGGAGCTCCAGGAAATATAGTTCGTGAAATGATTTTGGCTACGCTTTCAGCGAGTACAGAGTCTAAAGTACAAAGTACAAAGTCAGAGGGAGAACTTAATACTCAAGACTCAGTACTTAATACTAAGGAAAAAGAAGAACTTCCGAAAATTCCAATCATCATTAAAGAAGAATATAGAACTCATGTGATTACTCAGATTACTGAGGATAATATTGATGGAACCGTTGGTTTGTCAGGTTGGGTGAGTTCAGTAAGAGATCATGGAGAGTTGATGTTTATTGATTTACGAGATTCTTCTTACGAAGTAATTCAAGTACGTTTGTCTAGAGAATCTTTCCCTAACTTAGATGAGTTGGTGAGGTTAAAACCAGAATCTGTGATTGCCGTTTCGGGTAAAATAGTACAACGTAGTGAGAGTGATTACAATGCAGGTTTGAGAACCGGTAAAATTGAATTAGAAGCTACGGATTTAGATATTTTAAATTTATCTAGAACCTTACCTTTTGAAATTAAAAAAGCCACACGCTCTAACGAAGCGGTTCGTTTTGAATACAAATTTTTAGATCATAGAAATCAAGACGTTCGTAAGGCAGTTGTCAACCGTCATAAAGTAATTAAATTACTTCGTGACCTATTAGATGAAGATGGTTTCTTAGAGGTAGAAACACCTATTTTAACTGCAGGAACAGATGAAGGAGCAAGAGAATTTATTGTGCCTTCTCGTAAAGAGCCCGGAGCATTTTATACGTTGCCACAAGCACCACAACAGTTCAAGCAAATGTTGATGGTAGGTGGTTTTGAAAAGTATTTCCAAATAGCTCGTTGTTTCCGTGATGAGGATTCTCGTGGAGATCGTCAGCCAGAATTTACACAGTTAGATATAGAAATGGCTTATGCATCTATGCAACAAATCATTGATTTGAATACAGAGATGTTTAATACTATTGTAAAGAAAATATATGGTAACAAATGGATTCTACGTCCGTTTGAAGTGATTACCTATAAAGATGCGATGGATAAATATGGTTGTGATAGACCAGATTTACGCTTTGGATTGCAAATGCAAGACATTACAGATATTGTAAAAGATACTACGTTCCAGGTGTTCTCTAAGCCTATAGAAGATGGTGGAATTGTAAAATGTATCAAGGTTTCTGCTGAGGAACAAGGAGGAAAACGTATGTCTAAAGGACAGATTGAAAAGTTAACTTCTATTGCACAACAACATGGATTAGGTGGATTGGCCTATATTATTGTTAATGAAAATGATTTACAATCACCAATTATCAAATTCTTAGGTGAAGAAATTGCTCAGAACATTATTAATGTAACAGATGCTCAAGTGGGAGATATTGTTTATTTCTCTGCAGCAGATTATTCTACAGCTAATAAAGCTTTAGATGCTGTTCGTCAGGAATTGGGAGCTATGTTAAGATTAATCAATCCTAAGGAATTGAGACCTGCTTGGGTAGTAGATTTCCCAATGTTTGAGAAAACGGATGAAGGAAGATGGACGTTTACACACAATCCATTCTCAATGCCAGCTATTTATGATTTGGATAAACACATGAATGGAGAAGGTGAGGAAATAGGAACGATTATCGCTCAACAATATGACCTAATCTTAAATGGTTATGAAATAGGTGGAGGATCTGTTCGTGCTCATAAACCAGAAATTTTAGAAGCAACCTATAAAAATATGGGTTACAATAAAGAAGAGATGTTAAAGAGTGTTGGCACGATGTATGAAGCGTTTCATTATGGAGCACCACCACATGGTGGAATTGCTTGGGGAGTAGATAGATTGATGATGATTTTAGAGAAAAAAGCTTCTATTAGAGAGGTGATGGCTTTCCCTAAAACAGGAAGTTCTGAAGATTTATTATTTAAATCTCCTTCTAAATTGTCTACTAAAAAAGTAGAAGAAATGAATGTGAGAGTAATTATGAAAAAATAGTATGAAATAAAAACGAACATCAATACAATTTCATATAAGTTAGAATAATGATTTTTGTTAAATAGAAGGTTTATTTTAAGGTAAATAGACTCATTACGTTAATCGTGTTATTTATATTTGCACTATGAAAAAGTTATTAGCCAGATTTGGTTTTAGAAATTTTTTAACGTTTGATCCCCATGGACTTGAGGTGTTAGATGTTAAAGGTCAGAAAGATGTCATAGAATGGAATGACATCCTTAAGGTTGTTTTTGTTGGCTATTTTGAAGAGTATAGTGGATATTTTTTGACAAATGATTACAAGTCTAAAGCTTTGTACGAAAATATAGAGATCAACTGTAGTCAAAACATGGTTAAAATTCGTACTGGAGGTTCTCCAATTGTAAAAAAAAACACAAGTGAATCTTTTACAACGAAGTTTGGGACTACATGTATATATGATGTTGTGTTTATAGAATATAGGACACCAGAAGGCGGGAAAAATTTATATGCGTTGCACTATAAAAAAAGTAAGAAAGAAGGTCAGATTAAGAATTTAAAAAGATTCTTAACAGACGATAAAATCCATAAGGCCACAAGAGCAGACGGATTTAATCATATATTTTCGATATAAAAAAAGCATCACGTTTGTGATGCTTTTTTTATGCATTATTATTTTTATTGACGAATTCCTCCTTTTAGAGATTTTACAGGTAAATTTAATTCCTGAATCAATTGTGCACTTCGATTTCCTGTTTGGCAATACAAGACTATTTGTTTTTTATCATGTAGCAATAAAGGGTTGTTTCGGATTTCTTTTTCTGGAATGTGTTTCCCTCCAATATCAAATATTTCTCTTTCTTCGGATGTTCTAATATCAATCAATTCTACTTCATTTTTTTCTAATAAGAGCATCAATTCCTTATATTCTATAGTAGGAATGTTTGCTTGATTCATGACATTGCAAAAGAAATCATAATCTATTAATTTAGTTATTTTGATAGCTTCATTTTTTTGAAAACTCAACACAAAATTTTGATTGTTAAGTGTATTGATGGTCAATAGTTTTCCTGATAAAACTTCACCAATCTCACAAATAACTTTAATTACTTCATTTGCTTGATAACATCCTACAATTCCTGGTAAAACACCTAAAACTCCAATTTCTGAACAAGATGGAACAGAACCTTCTTTTGGCGGAGTAGGATATAAACAACGATATGTGGGGCCGTTGTTGTAATTGAATACAGAGATTTGTCCTTCAAACTTAAAAATAGATCCAAACACCAAAGGTTTGTTCGCTAGTACAGCAGCATCGTTGCATAAATACCTTGTTTGAAAATTGTCAGAACCATCTACAATAATATCATATTTTTCAAACAAATCAATAGCATTGTCAACAGTCAAAAAAGAATCAATCACATTAAATTTCACATAAGGATTCAATAGCTTCATTCTGTTTGTTGCTGCCCTAGCTTTTGATTTTCCTACATCATCAATAGAAAATAAAACTTGACGTTGTAAGTTGGTAACATCCACGGTGTCTCCATCTACAATACCTATGGTTCCAACACCAGCAGCAGTTAAATACTGGAGGATAGGGCAGCCCAAACCACCAGCACCAATAATCAATACTTTAGCTGATTTTATTTTTTCTTGACCTTCTAACCCTATCTCACTTAATAGCAAATGACGACTGTAAAGTATTTTTTCGTTGTTGTTTAAAGCCATATTTTCTAATTAAGTGTTCATGAATTATAGTGCAAAATTACAACCATTTGTAATTTTAGAGAATACGATTGCTAAAAAAAGCAGCCTAATGACTGCTTTTGTGTGAGTTGAATTTTGAAACTACAATTTAAAAGTAACTCCTACTAAAAAGTTAGTTCCTGCTTGTGGAAAATAGTACGGAGTTGTTCCCCACATATAACCATTAGAAACGTATTCTTTGTTAAATATGTTGTTTACCAAACCTGTTAGTGTAATTTCTTTAAAGGTTGATTTAGGGTGAAAACTATAGTTTAAGTTTAAATCACTAACAAAATAGCTTTTTAATTTTGATGCTTTTAATTCGGTATTACTCATGTATTGAGTATCTACAAATTTTGATAAAAGACTAATGTATAATTGGTCTATAGGAGTTACTGTAATCATGTTACCCGCTACAATACTTGGTGAATAAGAAATTTCTGTATTTCCTAAATCCGTTATAGTGGTTCCATCCGTTTCTTTATAGTCTACATTTTTGTTTTGACTAAAAGTTACATTTGGAGAAATTGTTACATATTTATTGATGTAAAAACTAGCATCTACCTCTAGTCCTAAACGATAACTTTCACCTGAATTGGTTTTAATAGGAGATCCAATATTATCTACCTGCCCAGTTAAAGTAAGCTGATCTGTGTAGAACATGTAATAAATGTTGGTGTTAATTTTAGATTTGTTTGTTTTGTAACGCCACCCTAGTTCAAAATCGTCTAATTGTTCTGGTTTTGGATTTCCGTTTTCGTAATCTGTGCGGTTAGGTTCTTTGTTGGCACGAGCATAAGATGCGTATACACTATTGCTAGTGTTTACTAAATAAGTAATTCCTGCTTTAGGATTTAAGAATTTAAAAGTATCATCAACAAGGTTGGTTTGTGCACCATTTGCCTCATAATTTACAACTCTGTATTGCAAATCTCCAAATAAAGAAAGTTGATTGTTTAGTTTATAAGTAGCTTTTGCATAAATGTTTCCATCTGTTTTGTTTCCATAATTGTCGTAATAACGATTTCTAATTTCACTATCAGATGCATTTCTAGCCCATACTACTTCTCCAAAATGATCTCCTTCGTACTTGTTTAAAGCTCCTCCAATTAAAAAGTCTAATTGTTTTGTTTTATAGTTTAAATTGTAAGTAACCCCATAAAAATCATTACTTAACCATTTTCTTCGGACTAAATCCGTAGTATTAATAGTTGTGCTTTCTATAGTAATAGGAGTTAAATTGTAGTCAGAAAAATTAGCACCTTGCTTGTATTGTTCATAAAATCCACGACCAAAAGTATAGTGTAATGCTATATTTGATGAGAAGTGGTTGTCATACTTCTGGTTCCAGTGTAGTTGTAAATGATCTTGTTCATAATCATCCACCTCGTTGTCATAATATCCTGTTACATTCCAAGCATTATCATATTTTGCTCCAGCGGAATTAAAAGTACGATCGCTAGCTAACGTAGCCGCATCAACACCATTCCAAGATTGATAAGTAATTTCATGACCTCCAAAAATTAAAGCTTTAATTAAAGTGTTGTCATCTTTATAACTTCCTTGTAAAAAATAAGAAGTCAAATCAGAAGAAGCTCTATCTACATATCCATCAGAAGTAGTTTTAGAAACTCTACCAATTAAATTGATGTGATTATTTAACAAACCTGTTCCTAATTTTGTAGTTATTTTTTTAGTGTTAAAAGAACCGGCTGAGGTAGAAACTTCACCAAAAGCTTGGTTAGCACCGTTGTCTGTTAATAAGTTTAGGCTAGCTCCAAAAGCTCCTGCTCCGTTGGTAGAAGTACCCACACCACGTTGCAATTGAATACTTTGTGTAGACGATGCAATATCATTTACATTTACCCAGTAAACTCCTTGACTTTCAGAGTCGTTGTAAGGGATTCCGTTAATGGTGACGTTGGTACGAGAAGCATCTGAACCACGAACACGAATTCCTGTATATCCTATTCCAGCACCAGCATCAGATGTTGTTACTACAGACGGCATGTAGTTCATTAAAATAGGAATGTCTTGTCCTAAATTACGTTTGGCAATTTCTTCTTTGTTTAAATTAGAGTGGGTTACAGGTGAGTTTTCTTGTACTCTAACTGCAGAAACCAATACTTCATCTAGTTGATGAGTTTGGTTTTTTAATACAAACGTAAGGTTGTTTTTTGATGAGTTTGCTTGTTTGGTAACACTAGAATATCCAATGTAAGATGCCTGTAAAGTATAGCTTCCTTCCTTTAAACGGATTTCAAACAAACCATCTAGATCTGTAATTGTTGTTTTGTTTAATTCTTTAATAAAAACAGTAGCACCAGATAAAGGCTCTAAGTTTTGATTTGTTACTTTTCCTGTTAAAACAGTTTGCGCTTGTATAGCTAAGCTCATCAATAAAAAGAAAAAGGTTATTGATGCTCCTTTTGTAAAGGCTAAGTTTAGTTTCATTTTTTTAAATAAAATGAATAAAAAGAGGTAATTATTCGGTTGTTTTGAATAGTTATAGTTTTGTAACATTTATTTCCCTAAACAGCATTGCCTGTTCTAGGTTCGTTGGGTATGATCTCAGCCGATAATAGGCACCCCTTTATGAGAACACTGCAAAGTTAGAGCGTAAAGTTGGATAAATAAACCAAACCGCTCTGTTTTATTTTAAAGACTTTGTTGTTAGAAGTTTATCAATAGTATGAATAGCGGTTTGTAAACGAGTTTCTTTGTCTCCTTTTAAGAGTAGATAAGGTTTGTTGTGGGTAATTAAAGCTTCTTCAAAAGCATTAAACATTTCTTCTCTTTCTTCGGGTTTGTCACGTAGATCATCCGCTTCCCAAGGAGTATCAATATAGGTTAAGAAATATAAATCGTAAGCGTTTTGGCTGATGGCTTTTTCAAGTTCTTTAGGTACCACTCCATTGTAGTATTGTTGGCTGTATACTTTTGTTTCTAACAAATCGGTATCGCAAATTAACACTTTGTTGGCTGTTAAAGCTAGTTTGTTTTCTAGTTGTATTTGTCCTATTGCTATTGGTACAATATCTTTAAGTTCACAAATTAATTTTTGAGTCTTCCATTTATCTTGTAAATAATTTCTGGCGAATTCTGGAACCCAATTTGTTTTGTAGTGTTTTGCTAATTCTCTAGACAACGTAGTTTTACCTGTGCTTTCGGGACCAAATAAAACTATTTTAATGATGTTCGAGGGGTGTTGTTCAAGTGTTTTTTCCATGCTAAATATCCTGAAATGGCTATTAATGTAAATACTAGATACTGAAAACTAGTAAACGTAAATCCTTTGTAAAAATAAAGAGGAATAGAAATAATGTCTCCAACAATCCAATAAATCCAATTTTCAATTTTTCTTTTTGCCATTAACCACATTCCAACAAAAAAGATAGCCGTAGTAATGGTGTCTACATACGCTGTCCAGTGTGTCCATTTGTCAAAAAAGGTGTAAACAGCGTACACAAATATTAATGTGGAAACAAAGATAAATACACTTTGCTTCTTTTCTTTTGATGTTGTTTTAGATATTGGATTTTCGGGTTTGTCATTGCTTTTTCGGGTCCATAAATACCAACCATAAATACTCATGATAAAATAATATGCATTGATCATCATATCTCCTAATAACTGCCATTTGTATAAAAGATAAACAAAAATTGAAGTACTGATAATTCCTGTAGGAAATACTAAAATGCTGTTTTTTTTAGAGTACAAAACGGAAATCAATCCAAAAAAAACGGCAATAATTTCTAAGCTAATGTCTAAAGTTTCGTAAGCAGCGTATTGACCAAATAAGAGGTTAAAAAAATGGCTCATAGTCACTACGATCTGATTTTACAATTTTCATGAATAAAATTCCATTGTCAATTAAATCAAAGGTATTCTTAAGTTCAGAAGTTATTAAGTTCATCACCTTGTCATAATCTCCATACACCTGAGTACTTAACGGATTTTCAAGAACGGTTAATCCTGAGGCTCTTAGTTTGATGATAAAATCAATAATAGGTTGTTCAAACTCGTTTTGTAAAGGAGTTAAGGTAAGTTCTACGGATATTTTCATTAATATGTTTTTTATTTAAACGCTTCCCAATCTTTCCAAACAGGTTCTAAGCCTTGGTTTTCTAACATCAAAGCTATTTCTTCGGTAGGTCTTTCGTCAGAAATTTCGAATTGTTCTAAAGATTGTGGTTCTACCACATAACCTCCAGGATTTGTTTTAGATTCGGCACTTAAAGAAGTAATTCCCAAATGTACAATGTTGTTTCTAAAAACTTCGCTTTCACGAGTACTCATTGACAATTCTACATCTTCATCTAACAATCTAAACGCACAAATGGTTTGTACCAAATGTTTGTCCGTCATTTCTACTTTAGGTTCCAATCCGCCACTGTGTGGACGTAATCTAGGGAAGGAGATAGAGTATTTTGTTTTCCAATAGGTCTTTTGTAAATACTTTAAATGCAAAGCAGTAAAAAAGCTATCGGCTCTCCAATCTTCTAATCCAAATAAAGCTCCTAATCCTATTTTATGAACTCCAGCTTTTCCCAATCTATCAGCAGTATCTAATCGATAATCAAAATTAGATTTTTTACCTTTAGGGTGATGTTTTTTGTACTCATCTCTATGATACGTTTCTTGATACACCAAAACCGCATATAAATTGGCTTCAATCAACTCTTCGTATTCATGTTGATCTAGTGGCTGAACTTCAATGGTAATGTTAGAAAATTGATCTTTAATCAATTCCATGGCATGTTTGATGTACGGAACCCCAACCGTTTTATTAGCTTCACCTGTAACTAATAAAATATGATCGTATCCTTTAGATTTTATAAAGGCAATTTCTTTTAATATTTCGTCATCCGTTAATGTTCTACGAGGAATTTTATTCGTCATACTAAAACCACAATACGTACAAATGTTCTGACATTCGTTAGACAAATACATAGGCACATACATTTGAATGGTGTTTCCAAAACGTTTTTTAGTACTTGCCATACTCAATTGTGCCATTTGCTCTAGATAAGGAGCAGCAGCAGGAGAGATTAATGCTTTAAAATCTTCTAAATCTCGCTTGTTTTTAGAAAGCGCATATTCAACATCTTGAGTCGTTTTTGCATTGATGTTTGCTAAAGTTTCATCCCAGTTGTAGGTGTCAAATTGATTTTGAAATGTGTTGTTCATATTTTTTTATTTTTAGTAGTTAAGAATATGAGGAGTTAAGAATTTTGAGTATTACTTTAGTAACCTGCTCCTTAACTCCTGCTCACTTGTGAGTTCTAACTCCTTAAATTCTGAACTACTATATACATTACTACTGTAAAAAACTCGTTAACGGACTGCTCGCTTCTGCATGTTTTTTAACACTAGCTAACTTTGCATTGTAAGCCATTCTACCTGCTTCCACAGCCATTTTAAAAGCTTTGGCCATTTGTACTGGATTTTGAGAAACGGCAATGGCTGTATTTACCAAAACAGCATCAGCACCTAATTCCATAGCATAAGCTGCATGAGATGGACTTCCAATTCCAGCATCTACAATTACAGGAACATTACTTTGTTCTATAATAATTTCTAAAAAATCAACTGTTTTAATTCCTTTGTTGGTTCCAATTGGTGCTCCTAAAGGCATTACGCATTGCACTCCTACATCTTCCAATCTTTTACATAAAACTGGATCAGCATGAATGTATGGCATTACTACAAAACCTAGTTTTACCAATTCTTCGGCGGCTTTTAAGGTTTCTATAGGATCTGGTAATAAATACCTAGGATCTGGGTGAATTTCTAATTTAATCCAATTGGTTTCCAAAGCTTCTCTGGCCAATTGTGCTGCAAAAACAGCTTCTTTAGCATCTCTTACTCCAGAGGTGTTAGGTAATAAATTCACGTTTGGACGTAGAATGCTTTGTAGCATTTTATCCTGTTCGTTATCTACATCTACACGTTTTAAAGCAACAGTAATTAATTCACTATCACTAGCAATTAAGGCTTCAGACATTAAATGGTTCGAGCTAAATTTTCCTGTTCCGGTGAACAGTCTAGAATTGAATTCTTTGTCTGCTATTTTTAAGATATCGTTCATTATTTATTTTTTAGGAGTTAAGAAGTCAATAATTTAAGTAGTTGTGTTGAGTATTCTACTCACTCTCTTTAAATTCTGAATATCTAAAACTCATACTTTTGTTCTTCGCTATTTCCTGCTTGTAATAGTTTATTAAAGGTTCTAATTTTATTAAAATCACGAGTAATTTCTCCAGACATGGCAATCCCCGAAACTCCTGATTTTAAAAGGTCATCGATGTCATTTTCTGTAATTCCTCCAATGGCAATAACGGGAGTTTCTGTTTTTAATTCTTCTATAATTAAAGAATATCCATCTAATCCTAAAACAGGACTTAAATTTTCTTTGGTAGTAGTGAATCTAAAAGGTCCCAAACCAATATAATCAACCTCTTTATTGATTAAATTTTTACAATCTTCTAAAGTGTTTGCCGTACCTCCAATAATTTGCCAAGTGTATAAATGTTTTCTGGCTTCGGTAGGACAAGCATCAGACTTTCCCAAATGAACCCCGTCAGCTTTTACTTCTTTGGCTATTTTATAATGATCGTTGATAATTAAACGAGTCTGAAAATGATTGGTAATTTCTCTAGCTTCTAAAGCTGTTTTTAACATTTTTTTATCAGATAAGTCTTTCAAACGAAGTTGTACCAATTCAGCACCCGATTGACAAGCATTCTGAATATTTTCTAAATGTTCTTTAGGTGTAGCTCCCTGTGAAATATAATGTAGTTTGTTGATGATCATTTTAATGAATTTTAGAAGTTGAGAATTTAAGGAGTTAAGAATAATTGTTCTTATTAGCGATACTTCTACAATACGCGTTTAACATTTTACTCACCTCATTTATTAAATTATTCAATTTTTGAAATTGATTTGTGTATTGTAAATCTCTAGCGAGTATCAGAAAATATTTACACTCTTCCAATGATGCTTGTGCAATGTTGTAGAATCGTAATTTCTCTTTTGAGCTTAATCTTTTGTAACCTTCGGCTATGTTCGCTGTAATAGAAACTGCGGCTCTCCTAAATTGTGATGTTAGTCCATAGATTTCTTCTTTTGGGAATTGTTTGGTGATTTTATAGACTTCTAAAACAAATTCATGTCCCTTTTGCCAAACCAATAAATCTTCAAAACTTTTGCTTTTATCCATAGTTACATAGCTTTTTCACCACTTAACTTATCTAATTCTTGACTACTATATTTATGCGTTCCCAATAAAGATTCATTACTGTTTAAAAAACTTTCCACATAATATTTAGCTAATTTACAAGCATCTTCTAATTCTTGTTCTAAAGAAATATGACAGGCTAAAGACGATGATAACACACAACCACTTCCGTGTTTTTCTGAAACTGAATCTACGTTTGGCGGAATGTTTACCATTACAATTCCGCTATGATACAATTCGTCCCAACCTTTTTTATCTTTTCTGTGTCCACCTTTTAAATAGATGTTTGTTTTGCTAGAAATATGTTCTAGGGTGTCATCAATGTCTAAGTTTGGATATAGGAGTTGAATTTCATCATAATTAGGAGTGATGATATAACACTGCTCCCAAATTTTATCTAACAAATCTTGGTTCTCATCTGTGTGAAAGTCAAAACCGGCAGTTGCTTTGATGATGGGATCTAAAACGATTTTTATTTCCGAATTTAACGAGTGTAATTTATCTAAAATAAGTAATAATGTTCTCCAAGATTGGATGATTCCTATTTTAACGGTGTTGATTTCAAAACGCTCAAACAAAGTTTCTATTTGTTGCAAAATAAGATCAGTAGGAATCCAATGACAGTTTTTAAAATCGATGTCATTTTGAACCGTAACCGCTGTACATACAGATAAACCATAAAAGTTATGTGCCTCAAATGTTTTGATATCTGAAGTAATTCCTGCTCCAGAACTTGGATCAAATCCAGCAATACTTAATATGTACTTTTTATTTTTTTGCATTATGTGTTATTTGTTATCAGTTCGAGTGAATTTTATGATTGTAAATGAGTGAAATTTGTATCGAGAAACTAAGTACTTCTCGATACGATTTTTCGTTCCTCAAAATTACTCGAAATGACGTTGCATTTTTTTAAAATCTTCCACAGGGTTTTCACTATTCCAAATACCTCCTAAAACACCCACTCCTTTAAAACCTAATTTATCAAATTTGGTTAAATTTTCTGTAGTAACACCTCCCATACCCACAATGGTTTTGTCAATGTGATTGACATCAAAACCTCTACCATTGTATCCTTCTTTTGAAATAGAGGAGAAAACAGGACTTAGTAAATGATAATCAAATTCAAACGTGCATTTTTCTAAATCTTCAGGTTCATGAAAAGAAGAGCTAATGGTTTTTCCGTACATATTATTGAGTTTGACAAAATAATCGGTAGGAGTGTCCAAATGATCTTTTCTTTTTTGTTCCTGAAAATGAATTCCTTTTAAAGAATATTCATTCACCAACTCATGAAAATAATGCACTACAATTCGGTTATGATATTGTTTATCGATCTGATTTAAATACTCACAATGTTCTTGGTAGTTTTTTTGTGGTTTTCTAAAATGATAATATTCTAAACCTTGTTGAAATAGTTGATGTAGAATTTCAATTTCGTTAGGAACATCGTTTTCAGGTGAGATTAAAATGATCATATTGTTAATTACTATTGAGTTAGGGATTGCCATTTTGTTTGAGCTCTTTTAAAATGGTGATCGAGCGTAGTCGAGATTGTAGTTTTAAAAAGCGAGTACCGAAAGCCCGGCTTTAGATGGACATCTCGACTTACTTCGACTACGCTCTGTAACCACCGATCGATGTCCATCTAAAGAAACTCCCGACTTATACTATAGATAAACTTCTGATCCTTTTTCTTTAAATTCTTGAGATTTTTCTTCCATTCCTTTTTGAAGAACTTCGTTATCGTCAGTAATTTCATTTTCAGCTGCAAAATCACGCACTTCCTGAGAAATTTTCATAGAACAAAACTTTGGTCCACACATAGAACAGAAATGTGCCACTTTTGCACCGTCTGCAGGTAAAGTTTCATCGTGATATTCCAAAGCACGTTCTGGATCTAATCCTAAATTAAACTGATCTTCCCAACGGAATTCAAAACGAGCCATACTCAAGGCATTGTCTCTGTGTTGTGAACCTGGATGACCTTTGGCCAAATCGGCAGCATGAGCAGCTAATTTGTAAGTAACCACACCTACACGAACGTCTTCTTTGTTAGGCAATCCTAAGTGTTCTTTTGGTGTTACATAACACAACATAGCACAACCAAACCAACCAATCATAGCAGCACCAATACCTGAAGTAATGTGATCGTATCCTGGAGCAATATCAGTTGTTAAAGGCCCTAATGTGTAAAAAGGAGCTTCGTCACAAACGTCAATTTGCTTTTCCATATTTTCTTTAATCATGTGCATTGGCACGTGACCTGGTCCTTCTATAAAACACTGAACCTCGTGCTTACGAGCAATTTGTGTTAACTCTCCTAATGTTTCTAATTCAGCAAATTGTGCTTCATCATTAGCATCAGCAACCGATCCTGGACGTAATCCATCTCCTAAAGAAAAAGCAACATCATAAGATTTTAAGATTTCACAAATCTCTTCAAAGTGTGTGTATAAGAAGCTTTCTTTGTGATGCGCTAAACACCATTTTGCCATAATAGATCCTCCACGTGATACAATTCCTGTAACACGATTTGCAGTCATTGGTACATAACGTAACAATACTCCAGCATGAATGGTAAAGTAATCTACTCCTTGTTCTGCTTGTTCTATTAAAGTATCACGGAAAATTTCCCATGTTAAATCTTCTGCAACACCATTTACTTTTTCCAAAGCTTGGTAAATTGGCACGGTACCAATGGGTACTGGAGAATTACGAACAATCCATTCACGAGTTTCGTGAATGTTTTCTCCTGTAGATAAATCCATAATGTTATCTGCTCCCCAACGACAAGCCCAAACTGCTTTTTCTACTTCCTCTTCAATAGAGGAAGTAACCGCTGAGTTACCAATGTTTGCATTGATTTTTACCAAGAAGTTACGACCTAAAATCATAGGCTCTGCTTCTGGGTGATTGATGTTTGATGGTATTACCGCACGACCTCTAGCAACTTCTGAACGTACAAATTCAGCAGTAATTTTATCTGGAATAGAAGCTCCAAAGTGTTCTCCTTTGTGTTGCTTTCTAATTTCAGTCATTTCGTCAATTCGTTGGTTTTCACGAATAGCGATGTATTCCATTTCTGGAGTAATAATTCCTTTTTTAGCGTAATGCAATTGGGTAACGTTTTGTCCTTTTTTAGCACGTTTTGGTTTGTGCTTTAAGTTAAAACGCATGTGGTCTAAACTTTTATCGTTTAAACGTTCGTTACAATATTTAGAAGAAAAACCGTCTAATTCTTCTACATCTCCACGATCTAAAATCCACTGTTCTCTAATTCTTTCAATTCCAGCATGGATGTCAATATCTTTGTTAGGATCTGTATAAGGTCCAGAAGTATCGTACACAGTAACAGGTTCATTTGGAGTTTTCTTTTTCGTCATAGAATCTGTAGTGTCTGCTAAAGAAATTTCACGCATTGCTACTTTAATCTGTGGGTGGATTTTTCCTTCTACGTAAATCTTTTTAGAATTAGGAAATGGATTTCTTGTGATTCCGTCCTGTTTTGGTGCAGTGTCTTTGTTTTTCATTTTTTTGAAAGTATTAAGTACTGAGTACTGAGTACAAAGTACAGTGATGTTCGTTGTTTTTATCTTTAAAAAATAGCTCAGTACTCTGTACTGACTACTTTGTACTTTAAAACTATCCTCCCTGTGTAGCTTGAATAATCAAAATATCATCTCCATTGTTGATGGTTTTAGTAGACCAAGCTGTTTTGGTAACAATTTGTTGATTAATAGCCACAGCAATTCCATGTTCTGGTTGCTCTAATTGATGTAACAAATTAGCAACAGAATTATTTTCTGAAATTTCTTTGGGTTGATTGTTTACTTTTATGGTTATCATTATTCAAAATATTTTGGTGATAACCTTTGCAGACAGATGTCTACTTAAACTTGATTAAAATAGTACGCTAAGAATTGCGTTGCTATGCTAATAACAAAAGAGGTCTATGACCTCACTTTTCCCTACGTAAGTTCTAACTTATTCAGGTTCAAAGGGTAACTCTCAGTTTTGTGGATTTGACTATTACAAAACACCCCTAAAGCTTATCGGGTACTAATGTACAATAATTATGTGGATATGATAAAATGTAAGGATGGAATTTAAATGTGTTGAATTGCTATATGAAATTCAATAAGTAAACTAGGAACTAGTTATCTTTGCAACTTAAATAAAAATAAAATGATTACTATAGCTTCTGTTTTTGGAGTATTGGGAGGAATTACTTCTAGTAGTATGTTTTTTCCGCAAGTATGGAAATCTTATAAGCAAAAGGATACTAGTAGTTTGTCTTGGATTGGACTATGCGTAGGAGCTTTAAATGGTTTTTTTTGGTTGATGTATGGAGTCTTTAAAGATGATCCTATTATTTATGTGACCAATAGTTTTTTTACACTCGGGGCTTTGTTGTTGTTAATGTTAAAGGTGAAGTATAAGTAGTTTTAACTTTTATTAGCTAATTGTCCGCAAGCAGCATCAATATCTTTACCTCTTGAGCGACGAACGTTTGCTACAATACCATTTTGTTCTAAGGTATACATATAAGCATCTGTTGCTTTTGAACTTGCTTGTTGGTATTCACCATCATCAATAGGGTTGTATTCTATAATATTTATTTTACATGGAACGTAAGAACAGAATTTCACCAATGCATTAATGTCTTCTTGTTTGTCATTAATGCCTTTCCATATTACATATTCATAAGTGATTCTTCTCTCTGTTTTTGCGTACCAATATTCTAGAGCTTCTTTTAAATCAGTAAGTGGGAAGTTTTTTGAAAAAGGCATTATTTTGTTTCTGGTTTCTTCAATAGCGGAGTGTAGAGAAACTGCCAAATTGAATTTCACTTCATCATCTGCAAGTTTTTTAATCATTTTTGGTAAACCAGAAGTAGAAACGGTAATTCTTTTTGGAGACATTCCTAAGCCTTCTTCCGAGGTAATCATTTCTATAGATTTGATTACGTTATTGTAATTCATCAAAGGTTCTCCCATTCCCATATATACAATGTTAGAGAGTTTGTGATTGTAGTAGTGCAAGCTTTCTTGATTGATCGCAGCTACTTGGTCGTAAATTTCATCCGCATTTAAATTCCTCATGCGTTTCAAACGAGCGGTTGCACAAAACTCACAATCCAAACTACAGCCTACCTGACTAGATACACAAGCAGTGGTTCTAGAGTCTGTAGGAATCAATACGGATTCTACAATAAGTCCGTCGTGTAATTTTACAGCATTCTTTACAGTACCATCGTTACTGCGTTGCATGTTGTCAACTTTGATATGATTGATGACAAAATTTGCCTCCAACATTTCTCTTGTTTGTTTAGAGATGTTTGTCATGTCTGCAAAAGAATGAGCAGATTTACTCCATAACCATTCGTAAACTTGGTTTCCACGGAATGCTTTGTCTCCTTGAGAAACAAAAAAATCTCTTAGTTGGTCTTTTGTAAGTGCTCTAATATCTTTTTTGGACATGTTTTGTGTGTAAAATAGGATTCACAAATTTATTAAATTACTAATTGATAAAAACTTTATAGTTGATTTTAATCAAAATAAATAAAATAGTAGGGGATAAAATGAAAAATTCACAACAAAAGGCTTTTTTTTGAGAATACCATATGCGAATGCGTTGTTTGATTAGATTTTTTTGTAAATTTAAAGAAACCGATGAGTGCTACCTCACTTTAGATGGTTTAGTCAATACCCTGCCCCGTTAACAAATATTTAGAAAAGCACGTAAGTGTCTTTAATACAGTGTCTTATTGTTGCGGGTCTTGATTAAAAAATCTAACTTTGTGCGCTCACACTAAAACTGTGTTAAACTATGACTAAAATTACTAAAACTACCCTGTTTTTGTTTTTGCTACTAAGTGTTTTTGTAACAAAAGCTGGAATTAGCCAAATTAGCCCAACAGAACCTGCGCAAGGATTTGATCTATTTGTGAAAGGTGATGCTCTTCTTGGAGGAGGTCATTCTCAAGGAACTGGAGCTATAGGAGGGAATGCAACTTTTGATTACAATTACAGCTTCGCTCACGATGTGGATGGAGGTTTTTCTGATTCCGCAAATGCTGAGACTACTCAAGTAGGTTTGTATGTAGATGGAGAGATCATCTTTGGTTCTGTAAATGGAGATATCAATATCAATAGTAATACTTATTTAAAAGTTGGTGATGCTTCTAATGTAACTATTCATGAGTCAATGCCTGGGAATCCTTCCCAAACAATTAACACTAGAGTTAATCAAGACCCAAATAGTATTGATACCAATCCAAAGATTATTTTAAATGTAAAGCAATCAGCGAGTTCTGTGAACCAAAGTGGGTTGATAGATTTTGATGATGCTTTTACAAAGTTTGAGTCATACTCAACTCAAATGAGTCAAATGACTGCCACAGGAACAATCAATGATTCTTACGGGACGGGTAAAATTACGCTACAAGATGGTGTCAATGTTATCAATACTACAGGAACTGTTCTTAATAGTTTGAGTGCTTTGCAATTTGAAGGAGGAACGCCATCAAGCAGCAAGCCGGTAATTATCAATGTAGATGCTTCTGGATCTTTTAGTACGCAGATGTTTAACTTTAATGGAATTGGAGATAGTGAAGGAGAATATATCTTGTTTAACTTTTATAATACTACTTCTTTAGAGTTTAATAGCAGTGCACGTACGGTAAAAGGAACTGTTTATGCTCCTTTTGCTGATTTTGAAAAAAAATCATCTAGTAACATAGACGGTCAGGTAATTGTGAAATCTTTCTATATGAAAGGTGGTGAATTACATCATCATACATTTGAAAATGATGTGGTAACTGAAAGCACTGGAGGTTCTGGAGACGGTGAAGATTGTGAGACTGATTATAAAGAAAACGGAGGAGGTTTTTCTACTAGAGTTAATTCGGTAGTGAAAAATTCAGATAATACATATACAATTCAGATTGAAGTTTCTCATGATGGTTGTAGTGGTAAAAATTGTAAAGATTTAAGTCATTTTTCTGTCGAAGTAGATAACTCGAATTCATTTTCAAACGTAAGTTGGAATTCTGTTTCAGGAAGTACAACAGGTGATGTTGAATTGTCTTTAGGAAACAATGATCCATTTGATGGATTTAAATTAGACAATGTAGGAGGTATAGGAAATGGTAAAGCAGGTTCTTTTACAATGACTTATACATTACAATCTCTACAAGATCAAGACTTTTTAGCTAAAGCAGGGAATAACTATACACAAATAGCTACATTCACGGTTGCTGAATTTACAACAGTTTTAAATTGTGGTGGAGCTGTTAGTAACGATGCAGACAACGACGGAATCACTGATGACGTAGACAACTGTGTGAATACAGCGAATCCAAATCAGGAAGATGCCGATAATGACGGGATTGGAGATGCTTGTGACGATGATGCCGATAACGACGGAATTACTGATGACGTAGACAACTGTGTGAATACAGCAAACCCAAATCAGGAAGATGCAGATAATGATGGAATTGGAGATGCTTGTGATGACGATGCAGACAACGATGGAATCGTAGATAGCGTAGACAACTGTGTGAATACAGCGAATCCAAATCAAGAAGATGCAGATAATGATGGAATTGGAGATGTTTGTGATGATAAGGATGACTCAGTAGTAGTTTGTGGTCCTGATGGGTACTTATTTCAGTACAATGATATTTATGTTGTAGATCTAGCTTCGGGTGATTATGAGTTAGTTGCAGAAAATATTACTAATAGTTCTATTAATGCTACTGGTTTCAATATGATTGATGGAAATACTTGGGGAATTTTAACAGATGAAACTACAAAGATTGTTAAAATTACATCTGATTATCAAGCTACAGAATATACAATTTCAGGTTTGCCCAATGCAGCAAGTAATAGTTATGTAGGGGATGTGGATGCGAATGGTATATATTACTTTAAAAGAGGGAATAGTACTACAGTTTATAAAGTAGACTTGAATCCAAGTTCTGCTACGTATCTAGATTATTTAGGAAGTTTTAATCTTTCAGTAGATATAACCCATCATGATTGGGCTTTCAATTCTAATGATAATATGTTGTATACTGTAGAAAGAGGTACAAACAAATTGTATAGAATAGATCCGGGTACAGGGATTGTTGAGAACATTGGACAGGTGCCAATTCTTTCTGGAAAAAATGAAGCTTATGGAGCTGTATATTTTGATGTAGCTGGAGATTTTTATGTGGCTTCAAATGATGGTGAGATATACAGAATAAAATATACCGATCAATTGAGTGCGGGAAGTAATATGATTTCTTTCTTATTTGCTCACGGACCGGCTGCTAGCTCAAATGATGGAGCAAGATGTGCAAATGCACCAGCACCTATACCAGAAAATGACATGGATGCTGATGGTATTGGTGATGACGTAGATAATTGTATTGATACTGTAAACCCAAATCAAGAAGATGCTGATAATGATGGAATTGGAGATGCTTGTGATGACGATGCAGATAACGACGGAATTACTGATGACGTAGACAACTGTGTGAATACAGCGAATCCAAATCAAGAAGATGCTGATAATGATGGAATTGGAGATGC
>NZ_JAUOSB010000176.1 GCF_030548295.1 Wenyingzhuangia sp. 2_MG-2023 | reverse complement strand
ATCTCATCATAGGTAATAGTGAAAGTAAAACACTGATTGGTACTACTTCCTGCAGTAAAAGTAATTGATTGAGGAACAGTTACAGTAGAATAATATGTTCCATTAACAGCTGTACTTGTTACGTTTAAATTCAAATCAAAAGTTGTAGCATTGGTGTCGTTAGGGTTGGTAATAGAAATACAAACATCTATATTTCCGATATTTTATGAAAAACTAGTGGATGAAGTAAAGAAATGTCTCT
>NZ_JAUOSB010000175.1 GCF_030548295.1 Wenyingzhuangia sp. 2_MG-2023 | reverse complement strand
CCTGCCAAAGCCTTTGCTGTTCCTTTTACAGAAACACTATCATTTATTTTACACACTCCTTTTACATACTCAAAACTAGTTTCAAACTTAGGTCGTTTGTATTCTTCTACAAATATAGTCCCAGAATACACATTCAGACTTTTATTACCCATAAAAACTCTAAAGCGGTAAACTCCTGTCAACCCGTTCATAGGCAATTGAAATTTCGCTGCAGCAGTTCCAAAATCATTCAATTCTAATG
>NZ_JAUOSB010000174.1 GCF_030548295.1 Wenyingzhuangia sp. 2_MG-2023 | reverse complement strand
TATCTGATCTTTAGAGAAACGCAATGCGCGTTTAAAATCATACACGCGTACTTTTTTCTCTTGCTCTTCTTTTTTTAGTTCTTCAGCATCCATTTCACCTGAGGTTATCGCAGATAATAGTGCATCTATTTCATTTTGTGAGAGAACTTCATCCATTAATCATACCCACCTCCTATTAGGAGCTTTCATTCTATTGAAGTATTTTGTTGATTGTATATACTTCTGTGATTTCTCCTTCTTC
>NZ_JAUOSB010000173.1 GCF_030548295.1 Wenyingzhuangia sp. 2_MG-2023 | reverse complement strand
TTCCCTGTGCTATAAATTCATCCCATTCACGACTTACTTTAATCCACTTTTCATCTTGTAAAACGTCCCATCTCCTTTGCTTAAGACTTAATGAAAGTAGATTGTCTCTAACGGGATAATCCTCGATGATACGAGGCTCCATAAAGCCACTAGCTTTGTATTTACAATCCTTGTATTTAGATGGTATTTGTTTTTTCTCCTCTAAATATATCGTTAGACGGTTCTCGTATAAAACGTGTTT
>NZ_JAUOSB010000172.1 GCF_030548295.1 Wenyingzhuangia sp. 2_MG-2023 | reverse complement strand
GTAAAAGCATCATAATTACTAGCATCAAATGTAAGTGTAATTTCTTCATCGTTAAAAGCATTTTGTTTATTGATGGAAATATTATTTACAATATAGTTATTGTTTGGATTAGATGTAATGGTGTCATCATCTGAACAAGCAAATAAAAAAGTAAGAATAAAGCATGATTTTAATGCGGAAAATAGTTTTTTCATTACTGTGTGTTGGTATTATTGGTTTATCTGTAAAATTATAGATAACCC
>NZ_JAUOSB010000171.1 GCF_030548295.1 Wenyingzhuangia sp. 2_MG-2023 | reverse complement strand
GTTAACCTTATTTTAGACCAAATATCATTTTCTAAAACAACATTCTTAGCTAATATAATATCTTTAAATGTAGCTCCTTGAAAATAAGATGACTAGTTAATTTTAAAAACACCTTCATCATTTTTCAACTCTATATACACTTGCCCACACCATTCTTGGGTAGAAGTACTTATTTTAAAAGAAGCATTAGGACTAGAAACAGGCATAAAACTACTCGTCATAACAGAATAAGGATAAATACC
>NZ_JAUOSB010000170.1 GCF_030548295.1 Wenyingzhuangia sp. 2_MG-2023 | reverse complement strand
CTGTTTCTGTATGAAACCCATACTGTTGACAATTACTGCTCCAAAAATAATTCCTGTTAAAAATAAAATAATCATAAATAGATAGATAGTAGCATGATTTTTAATATGTTCCCATACAAGAAAGCTGTTTTTATACATCGGAATCCTCCTGCTAAGATAGTCTTTAGTTAAAAACTATGAGGATTCCGAGATAAAAATACCAATTATCCTAGATTTCCAAATGAATTAGGAAGGACCTATGC
>NZ_JAUOSB010000169.1 GCF_030548295.1 Wenyingzhuangia sp. 2_MG-2023 | reverse complement strand
ATCCTTAGATCAACAGGAGTCTGACGTTCTCGCTCGGAATTTTCAGGACCTCCTCGAAGGTCGGTGAGATCTCCTGCTGGTTTATCTTTCACATCTACTTGCTGCGAAGAATCTTCTAAAGGTGCCGTATTCGCGTTTACAGTAAAGTCATTTGTAAGATAAAAACAAAATAAAACCTCAATAGTCAAAAGCCACTTAACGATTTGTTTTTTCATCTATTCATCCCCTTTTACGGTTATGGG
>NZ_JAUOSB010000168.1 GCF_030548295.1 Wenyingzhuangia sp. 2_MG-2023 | reverse complement strand
GACGATGCAGACAACGACGGAATTACTGATGATGTAGACAACTGTGTGAACACAGAGAACCCAAATCAGGAAGATGCTGATAATGATGGAATTGGAGATGCTTGTGATGACGATGCAGACAACGACGGAATTACTGATGACGTAGACAACTGTGTGAACACAGCAAACCCAAATCAGGAAGATGCTGATAATGATGGAATTGGAGATGCTTGTGACGACGATGCAGACAACGACGGAATTAC
>NZ_JAUOSB010000167.1 GCF_030548295.1 Wenyingzhuangia sp. 2_MG-2023 | reverse complement strand
GAAAAAAACCACATTTATAGTTAAATTCAAAGTTATGACTTTGAAAGAAAAAACGAAGAAGTTAATTTTGTTATAATTTATTATAATGAATGGGATATTTTAAAAAACTAAAACATAAAAAACATTTATAAAATTCACAAAATAAAAAACAACAGACTGAGTCATATAAACAAATCCACTACCAATAGAACATAAGTAAGTTATCAAGTAAATAATACTACTTGAACTATTCGTTTTATAGAC
>NZ_JAUOSB010000017.1 GCF_030548295.1 Wenyingzhuangia sp. 2_MG-2023 | reverse complement strand
AATTCCAATATAAGTCAGTTTAAAAACTCCTAAATTAATGCTATCCTAATTCACACACAACTTTTGGGCTTGATCCAATATTACCTCTCAACTTTTATAGAAATCATTAGCGGTATATAAAATGCCTTTACTGAAATCCATCCCGAATTTACTTCGACTAGGTTCAGTACAAACTGCTGGATGAGTTGTGTTGGATAAGATTTGTGCTTGTTATTTATTTCAACATTTTGAGGGTGAAATTTATTAAAATGGAGACTACATCTTATTATGAGTATAGTACTTGACTTAGACTTTTAGGGATGTATTATTGTTAGATTGTATAATAGCACTTATGTATAAACTATCAATGTTTGTTTTATTATGTTAAGTGTTTAGGTATAAGATAAGTAGTTATTTCGACTTAGATTAGAGTTTAAATTGTATAAAGAAGAAATTCTTGAAAGAATGTGGGGAAATTTAATTAGATACTTTTATTTTAAAAAAGCTCACTAACAAAAGAAGTTAGTGAGACTTTTTAAAATAAAATGATTTAAATATTAAAACTTGATTTCTTTTGCATTTACTTTTTTACCTGTCAATGGTGTAATATAAAAACTATACTCATAAGTTCCAGGTGTAATTAAATACTCTTTGTGTGGTTCGGCAATAGCAGACCAAGTATTGTCTCCACCTACACCCATTTGTTTTAAATCTACATTTACAGTAAATACGTCTCGTTGTTTTAGCTCGTAGGTATGTTTTGCCCTTTCTAAGTTTTCTAAGCTGTAAGGAGATACACTAAAGTTGATAGGCTGCGCACCTGTTACTAAAATTCCTTTATTGGCTTTGTTACTTAATGTAAACCAACGAGTATCCATACGGTTTCCGTTTTCTTCCGGATAAATGTATTCGTAGTTCATGTTGTTAGCATTGGTTTTGTACAAACCTACAAAGGCACCTGTATTTCTGTCTGCATAATTAGCTTGAGGTCCTTTACCATAATATGCCACTTGTTCATATTTTTTAGCAATATCAAAAGACATTCCTATTCTTGGTACGTTAGGAGCATTTTTATCAATCACTACTTTGTAATCTACCTTCACATATCCGTTAGCTAGGATGGTATAAGTTAAATTCACATCGGTTTTAGGATTGGCAATGGTTCCGTTAACTTCTACTATTACTTTCCCTTTGGTACTGTTTACAATGGTGTTTTGAACTATCATACGTTGTCCTGCTTGCATCCAATCCAACTCATTTTGTTGTTTTTTAGCACGTCTGTAAGCTTGATCATTTTCTGTTTGCGCTCTCCAAAAGTTTAAGGCTAATGGCGATGCTAATAAAGAAGTTCCATTTGCTGTATAATTTTTAATCAATCCTGTTGTTTTATTAACAATAACAGTATTGTTTTTAGCGGTAATTTTAATCTGATGATTATCTTGAGAAACGTTTAGTTCTTTTGAAGGTACTTTAATGTTTTTTACCGTTTTAGCAGTGTAGTCCAATTTAAATTGTTCCATAAAAACAGTATATCCTTTTTGTTCCCAAAGTGTATCTTCTTTTAAATGACCTTTAATGTTGATGAAAAATTCATCAACAGCCTTTGCTTTTGGCTTTTTAAAGTTGATGTGGATATTCTCTGATTGAGTAGGAGCAGTGGTTAAACTTTCTAAAGTACCTGTTTTGATGATTTTTCCGTTTTTCAACAATTCCCAAGTTAAATTATACTTAGATAAACTTACTGCATGATGACGATTTAAAATTTTAAATTCACCTTTTAACGCATTTACAGCAGTAATAACAACAGGCTGATTTACTTTTTTACATTCATAAATCTCTGGTTTTGGAGTTCTATCAGCAGCAATAATTCCGTTTACACAAAAAGTACCATCATTAGGAATGTCTCCAAAATCTCCACCATAAGCTAAATACTCCGTTCCGTTTTTAGTTTTGGTTAAAATTCCCTGATCAATCCAATCCCAAATATAACCTCCAATAGCTCTGTCGTTTTTGTAAATAACATCCCAGTATTCTTGCATGTTTCCTACAGAATTTCCCATTGCGTGTGCATATTCACACATAATTACGGGTCTATTATCAATAGGAGCAGTATCATCTATTAAACTCTGTAAAGCTGCTGGGTTAGGATACATTCTACTAATCATGTCTACCCATTTAGGATCTGTAGGGTTTCCTTTTCCAATATTAAAATATTTCTTTTTGTAGTCTGGGTGTGCAGGTTGTCCTTGTGCACCTTCGTAATGAATGTAACGAGTAGGATCAAATTCTTTAATCCAACCTGCCATTCCAGCATGGTTAGGTCCCATTCCAGATTCGTTACCCAAAGACCACATTACTACAGATGGGTGATTTTTATCTCTTTGTACCATTCTAATGGCTCTTTCTAAATAAGCACTTCCCCATTCAGCTTCGTTAGACAACTGCCCTCTAACTCCGTGAGATTCTAAATTTGCTTCATCCATTACATAAATTCCGTAACGATCACATAATTCATAAAAATAAGGGTCGTTAGGGTAGTGAGATGTTCTAACAGCATTAAAATTAAATTGCTTTAACAGTTTAACATCAGCTTCCATATCGGCTCTAGACACTGCTTTTCCGTTAGTCATGCTATGATCGTGTCTGTTAACTCCAATCATTTTTACAGAATTTCCGTTGACTAAAAATCTTCCTTTAGTATCTATTTCTACTTCTCTAAAACCAACTTTAGTGCTAGAAAATTGTGTTGTATTTCCTTTTTCATCTTTTACGGTAAATAATAAAGTATATAAGTAAGGATTGTCTGAAGACCATTGTTTAGGTTGTTTAATTTCAGACTCTATCATTCCAAAATAAACATTGTCTCTTTGTGGATAAAATTCTCCAAAGTACTTTCCTAATTTCATATTTTGTGTATCTACTGTATTTCCATCAGTATCTACCAACGTGGTCGTTAATGTCCAGTTGTCGTAATTAGTTTTTAAAGGAGCATTTCCAAAGTGACCTACTTTTTCAATATATTTATCTGCTTTGTTAATGACAAACTTAGGTCTAACTTGTAACAGAGCATTTTCATAATTTTCATCAAAATCAGTACGAATGGTAAAATCTGACAAACGAACTTTAGGAACTGCTTGTATGTATACTTCACGTTCAATTCCGCTCATTCTCCAATGGTCTTGTGCTTCTAAATAGCTACCATCTGCCCAACGGTATACTTTTACAGCAATTTTGTTGTTCCCTTTTTTAAGGTGTTTTGTAATGTCAAATTCAGAAGGTAAACGAGTGTCTTCACTGTATCCAACAAATTCACCATTTACCCATACATAAAATGCAGAAGATACTCCTCCAAAATGTAGAATGATGTCTTTATCTGCCCAAGAAGGATTAAAATTGATGTTTTTTACATAATGCCCAACAGGGTTGTCATTATGATTGATGTGAGGGTAATCACTAAAAAAAGGATACGTAGAGTTGGTGTAAATTGGAGTTCCGTAGCCTCTCATTTCCCAGTTAGAGGGTACATCAATAGTTTTCCAGTTTTTGGTGCTAAAATCTGTTTTTTCAAAGTTTTTAATTTCATCAGCAGATTTAGCTACCCAATTAAATTTCCAATCTCCGTTTAAAGAAGTAAACAGAGAAGAAGTTTCTCTATTTCCTTGTAAAGCTTGTTGTTCATTGTCGTACACAGAAAACGTACTACGAGCAGGTAATTTGTTAATTTGATTTACATGTGGGTTTTCCCAATCATTTTGTTGTGCTTGAGCGGTGTGTAAACTTAATACAGCACAAATAAGAACTAAAATTTTTTTCATTATATCTGTAGGATGAATTTCTGCAGACGAATATAGTTGATATTTAAATTAAAGCTTGTTACGGTTGTTTTTTATTGTACTTCAAATGTTGAAAGTTTTGATAAAAACAACCGTAATGTGGTTGTTTTCTCCGTATTTATACGGGGATATCAGTAGGGATTAAGAAAGTGACTCAATAGCTGTGTCAACAGGAGTTGTTCCACCCACAAATTCAAAACTTTTTTCATAAGCATTGGGGTGATCCAAAACTTTCTCTATTACGGTAGCTACATCGGTACGAGGGATAGTAGCCCCGTTTAATTGAGTATCTATAGTAATATTATTGGTTCCCAAATTATTGGTTAGCGTTCCAGGCATTAAAATGGTATAATTTAAACCACTTTGTAGTAAATGTTCATCAGCATCTGTTTTGGCTTGTAAATAAGGAACTAATTCTTTAGGCCATTGATCTTGTGTTTTTCCGGATCCCATAGAACTTACCATTACAAAACGATTGACTTTATTTTTAATGGCTAAATCAATCGCTTTTTTGGCTCCTTGTCTATCTATCAAATGCGTTTTTTCATCACTTGTGTTTCCACCACTACCTGCTGTAAAAACAACAGCATCTATACCTTGGTAAGCGTGTTCAAAATTTTCTTCTAAATCTGCTATAACAGTCTTGATGCCTTTGTTGTGAAAAGTTGGTTGTTGAGATGTTTTTCTTAGCATAGCAACAGGCTGGTGATTCGATTTTTTTAATTTCTTAGCAAGTATAGTTCCAATGTTTCCGTTAGCTCCTATGATTAATACTTTCATAAAGTGATTTGTTTTTAAGATGAGATTTCTTTGAAGAATAAAATTAGCGACTACGGCTATCAAATTCTCATCACAATTGTATAGACACAATATCGTGCTTATAATATTGGTGCAAATAACAAACCAAAATAATGTTTTTGTAATGTTATTTTGATTGGAACAGTGTATACATAATAAAAAATCCCTAAGTAATGCACTTAGGGATTTTTAAAACTAAATATGAGCTAAATTATAGTTGCTGATATATAGCAGATATATCCAAAGGATCGTTCATGTCTTTTTGCAATTGTAATAAATCTTTGAATAATTTTTGTACCCTTTCTTTTTGTTCGGGTTTTGTTGCAATATCGTGCATTTCTTCAGGATCATTATTTAAATCAAACAACAACACTTTTTTTATTTCTGGATACACCAATAATTTATATCCATTTTTTCTAATGGCACGTTGTACATCTAAATAAGCACCATATATGGCAGGGTAGTAGCTTTTGGTTTCTTTTCCTTTAGCTATGTTTAAGAAGCTATTAAAGTCTATATAAGTTGGTTTTTCTACTCCAGCAATGTCTAAAGCAGTAGCCATAGCATCTTGTAAATAAACATCTGTATCTACTTTTTTGTTTTTTGGAATTTCTGGTCCAACAATAACCATTGGAGGTCTCATACTATGATCAAATAAGTTTTGTTTTCCTAACAAACCATGTCTCCCCATAGCCAAACCATGATCTGCAGTAAAAATAATGTAAGTATTGTCCATTTTTCCAGACTTTTTTAAAGCATCTAAAATCAACCCTATTTGCTTATCTGCATATGTAATACTAGCGTAGTATTCTTTTGTATGTGTTTTAATAGCATATTCTGTTCTTGGGAATGGAGCTAAAGCTTCGTCTCTTAAATTATTTCCGTTACCAATAGATTTTCTAAAAGGGTATTCAGGAAGGTAACTTTTTGGAACAGAAATTTTATTCACATCGTATAAATCTTGATATTCTTGTGGAGCTTGTCTAGGATCATGAGGTGCGTTAAAAGCCAAGTACATAAAGAATGGTTTTTCTGATGATTTTGCTTGGTCTATAAAAGAAAGTGCATCATCTTTTACAACATCACTCCAGTGTTTACCTCCTTGCCAGAATCCTCCAAATTTAGGATCGGTAGGATCCCAAGAATGGTCATTTTCATTTTGAGGTCTATTATATCCAATAGGCATAATATCATCAGGGTTGGCTCCTTTTATTTTTGAAATAGAGTCAAATTTAGTCACCATTTTAAAGTGATCCCAATTGTCTTTAGGCATTCCACCTCTTACATGTGCCGTATGGTTAAATACTTTTTCTGCATTTACATGTACGTGCCATTTACCTGTCATGTAAGTTTCATATCCTCCAGATTGTAATAACTTAGACCAAGTTTTATTTGGATTGTCTTCTTTATTAATTTTGTGAGTGAATTTTTCTGCATTCCAAACAGATCTACCTGTATTCATCATGGCTCTAGAAGCTAAACAAACAGCTCCACTCCAAGAACCCATGTTGTAGGTATGGGTTAGTGTGGTTCCATTATGTACTAGTTTATCCATGTTAGGGGTAATAATTTCATTATTCCCTAATGCGTGAATAGAAGTGTAGGTTTGATCATCTGTAAAAATGAAAACAATATTTGGTTTCTCTTTTTGTTCTTTCTTTTTGTTGTCTTTACCACCACAGCTAGCCAAAGCTAAACTTAAAGAGATGAATAGAATTTGTTTTATAAACATAGCTTTAATAAATATTTGATGTTATCAAAAATATAAAAACACTTTCATTACATTATCAATATATATAGACATAAAAGAATACATATGTGTTAATATAGGGGTAATGATGTTGAAAGTCTTTAAAATAACTGTTCTTAATGCCCTCCATCAGGATGACTATCATTTGTATATCTAAACACAGCTGGTTTTTCTGTTCCTCTTGCGTTTTTTATTTCTGTTTTCCAAGCTGCTTTTAATCTTGTAAGAACAGCACTATGTTCTCTATTATTGATTAAATTATGCAATTCATTAGGGTCTTTTTTGAGATTGTATAATTCTTCATAAACAGGTTGTTCCCCTTGTAAAGAAGACTCTACTAAATGTCTGTAGTAAGCAATATCTGGATCGTGAACAGCATATAACATTTTGTTTACAGGAATTCCCATAGCTTTAGCTGTTTTAATTTCTTGTGTTGCAGATCTGTTGGTATTTTTGTAATAACGAATGTACTTCCACTCTTTATCTTGCACTGCTTCACATTTAGGATTTCCAAAATGAGTAGACCATAAATTTTCTGTGTAGGTATAGTCTCTTACTTCTTTGTTTCCTCCTTTAATTAGGTTAGAAATATCTTTTCCTTGCATTTCTTTAGGAATATCAATTCCAGCCAACGCTAACATAGTAGGAGCAATGTCTATAGTTTGTACTAAGGCATCACTTTTTATTCCTCTAGTTTTTCTTTTCGCATTAGGATCTAAGACTATAATAGGTACATGAGTTGTTTTTTCATAACACAATGCTTTACCACCTAAACCTTGTTCTCCCATAAATAATCCATGATCAGAAGTAAAGATGATGATGGTTTTTTTATTGATTTTTAAGTCTTTTAATTTTTGTCTTAAATTACCAACCAATCTGTCAATCCCAGTCATAGCCTCTAACTGACGAATGTATCTTTCTTTAAAGCCTTCTGGAGTATCAGAGTAATTGTATCCGGCTTGTCTATCTTCAGCTCTTAATAAATCTGCTGGTAATTTAGGAGTTTTAATGTCTTTTTTAGCAATAAAATTATCTGGTAACGGAATGTCTATGTCTCTGTATTTGGTTCTGTACAAAGCATCATCTGTAGGTTTTAATTTCATAGTACTTGTACTAGCACTATGTGGTAAGTTAAAGTTGATAGACAACATAAAAGGCTTGTCTAAAGGTCTTGATTCTAAAAACTTAATAGCTCCTTTTAATTTACGAGCATTAGGATCTAAAAATTCATCAACCCCCTCATTAATTACTTCTGGTTGTGTATTGGCAATAGCATCGTTAAAAATTTTGTGCCTTGCTTTTGGATAAAATCCTAAATGTCCGTGACCTGCATACCAATAGTCAAAACTTTTTTCCATAAGACCACTTTCATAACCTCCTTCACCTATGGGAGCGTGATTTTTACCTATCCAACCTGTATAGTACCCTGCTTTACGCATTACCATTGGGTATGATTTTTCCCAGGCTTTGTCTGATACAGATGTACCAGAGTTAAAATTTACACCGTGTTTACGTTCGTATTGACCTAGTAAGATAGAAACTCTACTAGGTGTGCAAATAGCACTAGATACGTGTGCGTTGGTAAATAGAACTCCTTCTTTGGCAAGTTTGTCTATGTTAGGAGTTTCTACAATTTCATTTCCTGTACAACCTAATAAGTTGTAAGATTGATCATCTGTAAGAACAAAAACAATATTAGGTTGTTCTTGTGCTTTGGCAGCTATAAAAAATAGACTACAACATACAGCAATTGCTTTGAATGTATTTCTCATTTTGTGATTATAAATTTATTTTAATGTTATTTTATAAACCAAAGCAGCATCAGCTTCTAGTGGTTTTTTGTTAGGTTGATGGACTGTTAACCCCTTAGAGTTTTGTTTCCATTTTATTTTTTCGGTACTTCCTAAAACTGTTACAGATTTTACCTTTACTTGGTTTTTTTTAGTAAAAACAGATAAAGTACGTTCTCCATCTTTAGCATCCCAACCTAATTGTAAAGCATATACAGTTTTTCCTTTGGTTGTATATCTAATGTCTTTACTGTTTAAATTTCCTAATCCTTTTTTAATGGCTCCGTAAGCATTCCAGGCATCACTTTCATCTCTTTTTAAAACGGTAGGTCCTTCTCCAAATTTAATAAATGGGCGAGTGTTATAAATAGCTTCACCATAAAGTTTCATCCAAGCTCCAATTTTTTCCATGGCTTGTACTTGTTCTATAGGCATGGTTCCATCAGCCATAGGACCCGCAGACAATAACATAACTCCATTTTTACTAACTACTTCAGCTAACATTCTAATGGCTTTTTTAGGGTCTATAGCTGTACGTTTGGTTTTGTCATAACACCATGCGCTTCCTAGAATAAAATCGGTAATCCAAACTTCTGGAGTAATATCTTCCATGGTAGCTCTTTCTACATTTACTACGGATAGCTCGGTAGGGAAGAAGTCTCCTTTGGTATTTACCACGACTTCTTTGTTGTTTTGTTGTGCCTTGTTAAAATAGTGAGCTAAGAATTGTTTTCTGTGAGCTTCATCAATATAACGCTGTCCAAAATCCATCCAAATATAATCGGGTAAAAACTCATCTACTACTTCATTTAATTTAGCTAACCAAATGTTGTTTTCGGCTTCGTAAGATAAATTTCCATATAGTTTTTTTAAACGTTCTTCTTGTGGTGTTTCTACACTTTCATAACTCAACAAATGTCTACTAGCAGGACGTAACACGGAACCTTCTTGTTTTGCGAAAAACAAGTTGTGGAAACCATGATGAAAAGTAGCCATAAACTTTAAATCTCTTTTTTTTGTTTCCTCTGCAATGGCCTTTACCACGTTTACACCGGGTCCCATGTTTACAGAGTTCCATTGGTTTACCTTACTGTCCCATAAAGAAAATCCATCGTGGTGTTCTGCAATAGAACCAATAAATTTAGCTCCCATTCCTTGGAATAGATCGACCCATTCTTTGGCATCAAATTTTGGAGCTTTCCACATTGGAATAAAATCGTGATACTCAAAATTTTCTCCATAATCCTTTTTGTGTTGTTTGTAAATGGTGCTTCCCCAACCAATTCTGTCAGGTGTATACATCCAACGTCCGTACCACTCTCCTCCGTGTGCAGGAACGGAATAAACTCCCCAATGAAAGTAAATTCCTAGTTTAGCATCAGCAAACCAATCGGGTACAGCTTTGTGTTTTTTTAAACTTTCCCAGTTGGGGCTGTATTTTTCTTGTGCTGTACTAAAATTAGCAATGGCTAAAAAAGAGAGTATAAATAATGTTTTTTTAATAGACATGTTTTTTATTTTGTACTAATCGTTATTGTGGCTGATTCTAATTCTTTAGAGGTAGCTGTTAGTGTAATTTTACCTGATTTTTCAGTTGATTTTAACACCGCCAAGCACAATCCATTAAATGCTTTTCTTTGATTAGCCTGAAAAGAAGCCAAAGAAGTTTGATCTCCATTTCCAACAGCTGCCAATGTAGCTGCTCCTTCTACACTAAAATTGATTGTGTTGTTTGCATTAGGACATAAATTTCCATCTTTATCTTCTACTCTTACCGTAACATAAGACAAGTCTACTCCGTTGGCTTTGATTTGACTTCTATCTGCAATTAATCCAATTTTAGCAGGTTTACCAGCTGTAAATAGTTGTTTGCTAGCAGCTTCTTTACCGTTTTTATAAGCAACTACTTTAATGTTTCCTGGTTGGTAAGGAACATTCCAACTTAATCTATATTTAGATTTATACATTCCTTTTTTAAACCCATGATATTCCGACGGAATTTCTGTTACATCTTTTCCTTTAATTTTTTTACCAAAAGATTTACCATTTACAAACAATTCTACTTCATCACAATTGGTATAAGCAATTACAGGAATGTTTTCACCTTCTTGTCCTTTCCAATTCCAATGTGGTAATACGTGTACCATTGGTTCTGTAGTCCATTGACTTTGGTATAAATAATACCTGTCTTTTGGAAAACCACACAAATCAACAGGAGCAAAATATGATGAGCGTGATGGCCAATCGTCATTCCAATATCCATTGGTAGAATTGTCTCTACCTCCATAAGGAGTAGGCTCTCCTAAATAATCAAAACCTGTCCAGATAAATTCACCTAAGGCACGAGGTTCTTTTGCTAAAGCATCAAATTCAACATCAGGAGCATAAGCCCAAGGTGGCCCTACAATAACATCGTAGCTAGACACATGATTGGTATGGTGTTGTTGATGATAATCGATAGGTAAATGATAAACACCTCTACTACTTGTTAATGATGATGTTTCTGATCCATACACAATCATATCAGGATGGTCTCTTAAAATATTACCGTATTCTTCTGGCCAGTAATTCATTCCCACTACATCAACATAATTAGCTAATTTGTTTTTAAAAGGGGCAGGGAAGTAATTAAAACCAATAGTTGTGGGTCTTGTAGGATCTTCATCGTGGCAAATATCATTTAGTTCTTTGGTAATTTTCCACCCATCTTTTCTAGATTGTTCTAAAATTTCATTTCCAATACTCCACATAATTACAGAAGGGTGATTACGATCTCTTTTGATCATGTCACGTAAATCTTTTTCGTGCCATTTGTCAAAATATAAGTGATATCCATTTTCTACTTTACCTAATTTCCATTCGTCAAAAGCTTCTACAATAACTACAATTCCTAATTCATCACAAACTTTTAAAATTTCTGGAGAAGGAGGGTTGTGACTTGTTCTAAGGGCATTAACTCCCATAGATTTCATAATTTCTAATTGTCTTTGCTTGGCTCTAAAATTAATAGCGGCTCCTAAAGGACCTTGATCATGATGCATACAAACTCCTTGAAATTTGATATGTTTTCCGTTTAGGGTAAAACCAGTTTCTTTATCTACTTTAATAGTTCTAATACCAAAAGAAGTCTCGTAAACATCAGTAATATTTCCGTCCACAATAAGTGTACTTTCAGCAGTGTACATTTGTGGTGTTTTTAAATCCCATAATGATGGATTTTCAATTTCAGCAGTCACGTTTACTTTAGAAACCGTTTTTTTGTTAATAGTGACATCTTGTTCTTGTTGATGAACAATGTTTCCATTTGGAGCAATGATGTTTGTTTTTAATACAACAGAAGAAGTGGTGTTGTAGCTATTAATGATTTTAGTCTCTATGTTGATTTTAGCTTTTTCTTTGTTGATTTTTGGAGTGGTAACATAAGTCCCCCATTGTGGAATGTGTATGCCATCGTTGATTTTTAAACGAACATTTCTATAAATTCCAGCTCCAGGATACCATCTTGCAGACAAGTCTTTTGGAGACAATTGTACAGCTATAACATTGTCTTTTCCAAAATTTATATAATGGCTTAAATTGAATTCAAAACCAATATATCCGTAAGGTCTTTCACCAATATAATCTCCATTTAACCAGACTTTTGCATTGTTCATGGCTCCATCAAATTCAATAGAAATAACTTTATTTTGATGTTTTTTATCAATCGTAAAATGTTTTCTATACCAAGCTTCTCCTGTAACAGGCAAACCTCCGGTTCGAGCATTGTTTGTATTGCTAAAAGGACCTTCTATCGCCCAATCATGAGGTAGGTCTAGTTTTCTCCATTGACTTTCGTCTAAGTCTATTTTCTCACCGTTTAAAGTGTCTTTTATGAACAACCAGTTTTTGTTAAAATCTAAATCGGCTATAGAAGTGTTTTTTTCTATAGAAGAATTGCATGAAAAAAGGGCAAGCGTAGCAAGAAAAAGAATGCTTTTTTTCACAAGTTTGGTGTAGGTTGTTGTCATAATCTATTGTTTTAAAAAATCACCTTAGTTCTTAATGGGGAATAACAAAAGGCGATAAAATCTCTAATTAAGTTTTTGAATGTAAACGTAGTATGCTACATTTTCTTCTCCTTTATCATCTATAAATTTAGCTGTTAGATTTGTTTTTCCTTTTGCCAAGTTAAGGGTGAAATCAGCAGACATTGCATTGTTTTCAATACGAGTCTCTACTGCGGAATTGTCTCCAAATTGAATGATTGCTTTTTGGTAGTGTAAGTTGACACCTGCTGGAATGTTTTCTTCCAAGCCAGGAACTTCTTGTTTTGTAATAGCAGGAGTTGTTGTGTTGATTTTTAAACCAGATTCTATAGGATATCTTCTTAAAGAAACTTTGTATTTAGCATTTTCGGTAATATCCAAAGTCCAATAACCATAACCTTTGCTTCCTTTTCGGATGTATACTTGGTTCCATGGTTGATTTCCATTAGGTGCATGAACATCATGTGCCGTTAATGTTACGGGATTTTCTTGTGGAATTCCAACTTTAATGTATACTTCTTTGTCAAAATCAGCAGATACTTTTGTCCACCATTTTTCATAAAAAACACGCATTTCAGCTACTTTTTCTGGATGACTACTTGCTATGTCATTTTTTTGACCTTTGTCATTTTCTATGTTGTATAATTCCTTTCCGTTGATCAATCTCCATGTGTTTTGCATAACAGCAGAACCTCTCCACTTTTCAGGATGCTGAATACGTTGAGAATCCGTAACCACCATTCTATCATCTTTTTTAGATGTATCTTTTAAGAAAGGCACAATACTTTTACCATCTAAAGGCATGTGGTTTTTGGGTAAATTGATTTGACACAGTTCAGCCAAAGTAGGCATGATATCTATTTGAGCAGTCAATTGTTGAATGTCTTTTGCTTTGGATAACTTTCCGTTTTTCCAGTGAATAAAGAAAGGAACTCTATGTCCACCTTCGTAATGACTTCCTTTGTGGCCTTTCATTCCGGCAGTATTTCCTAATACTTTTCCGTTTTTGTAAGCAACTCCAGCAGCAGTACCATTGTCGGTCATAAAAATCAAAATGGTGTTGTCTGCAATTTTTAAGTCTTCTAAAGTTTTTCTTAATTTTCCAAAATTATCATCAATATTGGTAATCATTCCGTAAAATCTTTTTTGTTTGTCCGTTAGTTTGTCTTTGCTAACGTCTTTGTACATATTGTAGTATTCAGGAGGTACGTTGTAAGGACCATGAGGAGCATTGGGAGCTAAGTAGCAAAAAAACGGCTCATCTTTGTGCTCTTTTATAAAATTTAGAGCTTCTCCAAAAAAGATGTCAGTACAATAACCTTCGTATTTTTGAGGCTTTCCATTTTTGAAGTAAGTATCGTTAAAATATGTGTTTCCCCAATAGTCAGGTGTTTGTTGTACACCACCACCACCGTGCATTACGGTTTCTTGAAAACCTCTGTTTTCGGGTCTAAAAGAATGGTTGTCACCCAAGTGCCATTTTCCAAATCCTCCAGTTTTGTAACCGTTCTCACTAAACATATCTGCCAAAGTTTTTTCTCTTTCCCTTAATAAAGACCAACCTCCAACGGTATGCCACACACCAACGCTATTAGCGTACCTTCCAGTCATTAAAGCAGAACGTGTTGGAGCACAAGTAGGTCCAACATGAAAATCTGTTAAATGAACGCTTTCTTTGTAAAAAGAGTCAATATTAGGTGTTTTGATGATTTGATTTCCCAAAGCACCAACATCTCCGTAACCTTGATCGTCTGTCATTACCAATATTACGTTTGGTTTGTTTTTTTTGTTTGTTGTAGCATTTGTACAACTTATGGAAAAGAAAAGTAAAGCTAAAATGTAATAGAAATGTTTCATGAATTGATATGTTATTTAACTAGAGTAAATGTCTTAATTTAGACTGAGCTAGTTAAAAACAAATGATTTTTAGCCTGTAACAAATGTCTTACATGAAACATTTATTTTTTTTAAAACGTGTAATTGCTAGAGGTTTACTCTCTGTCACTTTTTTGAAGATTATTTTTTTAGGAAAAATAATATAGAATAGGAGACTAGTGTTTTAAGAAACAAGAAAGGCAAAACAATTCGTTTTTTAGAAAGATAAATGGTTGATAAAAAGTAGCGAAGTACAGTTGCTATTAAAAGACCATTCCTAGTTTAAAGTTTAAAATTCTCCCTGTTAAAATATTGGGTACACTGTTGTAACGTTTGCTGTCTACATCGTAAATCCAAGTATTGGTTGTGGTATTTTGTATGTCAAAAATATTGAAAAGCTCTACACCTAAATCCAATTCTTTAAAAAGGCTAAAAAATCCAGAAGTGTATTGTTTACTTTTATCAACAACAATATATGAAGCTCCTAAATCTGCTCTTCGGTAAGGTCTTAAACGTGTTTGAAAATCGTATCGATCAACAGCAGCATTTGAATCTGCACTTGCATTGATTGGAGAACCTCCTGGTAGTGGAGCGTTTAGTACCAAGTTTAAATAGACTTTAAAATTTGGGTTACTAGGTACATAGTCTTGAAACAACATCGCAAATTTAAAACGTTGATCGGTAGGTCTGGCTATGTAGCCTCTGTTGTTGGTGTTTTCTTCAGTTTTTAGAAACCCCAAACTGATCCAGCTTTCTTTTCCTGGAACAAATTCACCGCTCATTCTTAAATCCAATCCTGTAGCGTAGGCTTGTGTTTGGTTGTTGGCGTCGTAACGAATTCTAACATTGTCTAAACTATAAGCGTTTACGTTGTTTAGTTGTTTGAAATAGATTTCCGAAGTCATTTTAAAAGGACGTTTCCATAGTTCAAAACTGTATTCGTTAGAAAAAACATAGTGAATAGCTTCTTGTGCATCTAGGTTGTAAACCAAATTCCCTTGCGGATTTCTCAGTTCCTTGTAAGATGGTGGTTGGTGGTAATAACCAGCAGCCAAACGGAACACCATGTCTGTATCTTCCCAATCTGGTTTTAGAGAAAGTCTAAACCTAGGACTAATGACTTGTTTGGTTTCTGATTTGAAAGAATTGAAATTATTTTTTAACCACCAGGTTTGAGTCCTTACCCCCACATGGTGCCAAAGGATATGATTTCCTACGTGCCATTTTTTGTTCCATTGAAAATATCCAGAAAATCGATAAATATCGGCATCGTTCTGACTTTTAACACTGTAAAAGGGGGTGATGGCTGCTACAAATGGAGTTTCGGGTTGGTTGTTTTCTACATTATCATCAGGGGCTCTTAATGTAATACCATTGTCATCAACCGTTGTCCATTGGTTGATTCGGTCTCGAATATTTTCTTTTTGAAATTTGGCTCCTATATCAAAATGATGTTTATTAACCCGGTGTTGTACAGAAATTTTTATATTTTGAATGAGAATATCCAAATCATTTCTTGCGTGATTCAATTCACTTCCTACACCAGAAACATACAAATCTTCTCCACTTACAGGATCTATTTCAGCAATGCTATACGCTCCAAAAATATCGTAATATTCTTGTTCTTGTGTGTTGAACATAGAAGTGGTAAGGTCTAAAGAAGTTTTTGGATTGATTTTGTATTTGTAGCTCAAAGCTCCAAAATAAGTTTTAAAATCATCTTGTTCGTTCCCTTCATAAAAAACAGTCAACTCTCTAGGTTGTACCAATCCTCCAAATTTGGTGACTCTAGAAATAGGTGTGAAATTATAGTTGTTGACAGAAATATTTCCTAAAAAATCTAAACTACTTTTGGTATTGATTTGATATGAAAGATAAGATTGAATGTCTGCAAATATCGGTTTGAAATTGGTTTGTGTGTCTTTAGAGTTTACCAACAGTTGATTGTTTCGATAACGGGCTCCAATCAATGTAGATAATTTTTTGTTGAGAAAAAGATTTTCATACGTTAAACTTGCTCCCAACAAACTAGCGTTAAAAGTTGTTTGCTCTTGAGTAGGTTTTTTGTAGTGAATGTTTAAAACGGAAGAAAGCCTATCTCCATACTTGGCTTCAAATCCCCCAGCAGAAAAATTGATATTTTCCGTCATGTCTGTGTTTAAAAAGCTCAACCCTTCTTGTTGTCCAGAACGAATCAGAAAAGGTCTGTAAATTTCAATTCCATTTACATAAACCAAGTTTTCATCAAAATTACCACCACGCACGCTGTATTGTGTGCTCAATTCGTTGCTGTTGTTTACTCCAGGTTGTGTCATTAACAGGTTTTCTATTCCTGCATTGGCACCCGGAATTCGTTTGTATTTTTCTGCTTTCATTTTTACCAAACCTTCTTGTGCAGCTTGATAACTTTTAAGCGTAACTGTTTCTATCTCTTCTGTTTGTACTTGCAAAATTGGAGAATAGTTGATGGTTTTGTTTTTTCGTCCTTTGATAGATTTGATCACAGATCCGTAGCCTAAATAAGAGAATTTTACAAGAATTTTTTCATTTTCAGGAATTTCCAAAAGATAATTTCCGTCTTTATTGGTAACAGTCCCTTTTTCTAAGTAGCTAATGCTCACACCTACAATAGGTTCTTTGTCCTTATTGGTAACCTTACCTTTTAAGTATGTTTTTTGAGAAAAAACAATCAGGCAGTGTAAAAAGCTAAAGAGATAGATAAGTGTTTTCAATAGAAAGGTTTATTTTGTAAAATCAATCGTTAAAGAATTTGTATTCCCTAGAAGGTCTTCAATCTTTAGCTGAAATATATGTTTTTTATTTTGGGTTTTCAGGTCATTTAAGTCAAAAGTAAGGAGATTTTTTTTAGGTTCGTACTCCATCAAAATCCATTCATTGTCTATGGTTGCATAATAGCTTTTGATGTCGGTTTGCAAATCCTTAATTACAACACTAATACTTTTATGGTTTGCTAAATTTTGATTTTTATAAAAACTTAAATGTTCAATTTTTGGTGCTATACTATCATATTTTACAGTAAAATCACCCAGACTTTTTGTGTTTGCATACAGCTTATTGCCTTTCTTATCGCTGGAAACATAATTGTAATTGTTTCTATATTTAAGAGCTAAATAAGCATGTTTTTGTTGTTTAGGACTAATACTGTCCATAAAATAGGCAATGGTATAGTTTTTAGACAAAGGAAGTGTTGGTTTGTGAACGTGAATATGATCGTCTTCTACATTAAAATCTAAATACATGTTTTCGTAAAAAGTAGCTTTTGGAAATCGTAATTCCACGTTTTTGTTTTTAAACACACAATACTGATTTGTGGGAATGTAATAAGGTGTTTTAGTTGCTTCTTTTAAAACAGGAGTGATGATAGAGTCTCTTTGGATTGGAATTTTTACTGTTGTCACATTTTTGGCAAAGTCGCTTATTTTGATGAGTACAGTGTATTGTTTTTGATCTGAAATGTTGAGATACCCTTTCTTAACAGTGTTTTTATAAATAGACAATTTGTTAAAAGGTTCAACATATGTTTTCTGAAATTTTCTAGACTTTGTAGCATAGTAAGCATAATCAATCAACAAATTGATGTATTTGCTTTCATCAAAAGAAAATGTTTCTAAATCATGATGGTATTTTAGTGTATCGTTCACATAAGTTTCAATGCTGTAAACTCCATTTTTATTAGGTGCGTAGTTGAGTAAATCATGTGTTCTTATGGAAATTCCAATTTTCCCTGTAGCTTTTATGGTTTTAGATACGTAGGTTTTAGCATTGATTTTTGTCAAAGGAATTTCTTGTGCTACAGGCAAATTATTGATGGCTGATTTTTTACCCAAAGGGCTTATTCTCAAACCTAAAACCGTTGGATGTATGTTGTCTTTTACATCGTAACCAAAAAGTAGAGGGTTGATGATTTTTTCTGTTTTAGTATCTCTAATTTCAAAATGCAAATGTGGAGCTGTAGAGCCTCCTGTGTTTCCAGAATAGGCTATTATTTCATCTGTTTCAATTGGCAGTTCTCCCTTTCCTGGAAAGAGTTGAATTTCAAACGATTTTTTTTGGTATTGTTTTGCTTTGATATAATTTTCAATCTTATCACTAAATTTTTTCAAATGCGCATATACGGTGGTGTAACCATTAGGGTGGGTTACATAAATTGCTTTTCCATAACCCCACAAAGAAATTTTAATTCTAGAAACATAACCCTGATGGGCTGCATATACTTTTTTACCCGAAACTCCATTTGTTTTGATGTCAATTCCTGAATGAAAATGATTGGTTCTTAATTCTCCAAATGTCCCTGCAAGAACAATAGGAATGTCCAAAGGATTTCTAAATTGATTTTGAGGATAGTTTTTTTGCGCAAAAGAGGAGCAAATATTGATGAAAAGTAAGAAAATGATTGATTTTTTCAAGAAAATAGAATTTAATAGGCTTACAAAAATATACAATATCTTAAAAACGAACCTATAAAAGTCTGATAAACAAACTTAATAATGAATTTAATAATTAGAGGCTCAAAAAATTGCATTTAAAAATAACAATGCTATTTTTGTAAGTATTGTTTTAGCGATGGTAATTATGGGAAGTGAACAAAAAATGATAGCCAGTTTAGAGGCTAATATTGAAAAGCTTCTTGAACGTTATGAGTTTTTACAAAAGGAGAATGATATTTTGGCGAATAGAAATTTCTTGTTACAACAAGAAAACAAATCGCAAAAAGATGAAATTTCTTTTTATCATGAACAGCTCCAAACGTTAAAAATTGCTAAAACATTAGAAGGCAGTGAAGGATATAAGAGAGATACGAGGGCTAAAATTGATTTTTTAATTGCAGAAATAGATCATTGTATTAAAGAATTAAATACATAGGTTCTTTATGGCTGATACATATAAAATTAATGTTGTTATTGGAGGGAGAAATTACCCTGTTTCTGTAAAATCTACAGAAGAAGAACAAGGGGTAAGAGCAGCTGCAAATAACATCAATAAGTTGATTTCAGATTACGAAAGTAATTATGCAGTAAACGATAAACAAGATGTGTTGGCGATGTGTGCGTTGCAATTTGCTTCTTTTATAGAAGTAAATAAAGTAATCAAACAGGAAGAAAATGAAGCAATGATGACTAAAATATCAAAATTAAATGCTAAATTAGAGTCGTATTTAGATACTTAGAAGTTCTTTACATAGAAATAAAAACACTGCCTACTTTGGTTTTCGTTTGATAAACTCAACACTATATCTTTAAAAAGGATAAGTCTAGTGTGCTAAAGCGAGCTGTCTTAGAACAGATACTTGATCACACTGTTAGTCCTAAAAAATGTTTTTTTTGGAGTTTATAAAACTAACCTTAGTAGGTTTTTTTATATATCAAATTTTATCAATACTAATGAATAACACTACAATTATACTGATTGCTGCAGGAGCAATTTTATTAGGCTATATTTTGGCTAAAATATTGGAGAAGTTCAAAGCTTCAAAAATATTGAAAGACGTTGAAAAAGAGTCTAACTCTATCATAAAAGAAGCTAAACTTACTGCAGAAGCCTTAAAAAAGGACAAAATATTACAAGCAAAAGAGAAATTTATTGAGCTAAAAGCAGAACACGAGAAAGTGATTTTGGCAAGAGATAAAAAAATATCGGATGCTGAAAAAAGAGTCAAAGATAAAGAGACTCAGTTGAACAAAGAGATTGAAAAAGAACGAAAGTTGTCAAAATCTTTGGAAGAAAAAGAAGCAGATTATACCTATCGTTTAGAAATTTTAGAAAAGAAACAGTCTGAACTTGACAAAATGCACAAAAAACAGGTAGACATGTTAGAGTCTATTTCTGGTTTGTCTGCGGATGATGCAAAGGTTCAGTTGATAGATTCTTTAAAAGCAGAAGCTAAAACGGATGCCATGGGGTATATTCGTGATACATTAGAAGAAGCTAAATTGACAGCAGAACAAGATGCTAGAAAGGTTATTTTAAACACCATTCAAAGAGTAGGAGTAGAGCAATCTATAGAAAACTGTGTGTCTGTGTTTAATATTGAATCTGACGATGTAAAAGGTCGTATCATTGGTCGTGAAGGAAGAAATATTAGAGCGATTGAGGCTGCTACAGGAGTTGAAATTATTGTAGATGATACTCCAGAAGCTATTATTTTATCTTGTTTTGATCCTGTTCGTAGAGAAATTGCTCGTTTGTCTTTACACAAATTAGTAACAGATGGTCGTATTCACCCAGCAAGAATTGAAGAAGTTGTAGAAAAGACAGAGAAACAAATCAATCAAGAAATTATTGAGGTTGGTAAGCGTACAGTTATAGATTTGGGAATTCATGGATTGCATCCAGAATTGATCAAAACAATTGGACGTATGAAGTTCCGTTCTTCTTACGGACAAAACTTGTTACAACACTCTAGAGAAGTTGCCAATTTGTGTGGATTGATGGCTGCAGAATTAGGATTGAATGTGAAAACGGCTAAGAGAGCTGGTTTGTTACATGATATTGGAAAAGTACCAGATACAGAAAGCGAATTGCCTCACGCTATTTTAGGAATGCAGTGGGCTGAGAAATATGGAGAAAAACCAGATGTGTGTAATGCTATTGGAGCACACCACGACGAAATAGAAATGAAAACAATGATTGCACCTATTGTGCAAGTTTGTGATGCTATTTCTGGGGCAAGACCAGGAGCAAGACGTCAAGTATTGGATTCATATATTCAACGTTTGAAAGATTTAGAAGATTTGGCTTTTGGTTTTAAAGGAGTTCAAAAAGCATATGCAATTCAAGCAGGACGTGAATTAAGAGTTTTGGTAGAAAGCGAAAAAGTTTCTGATGAAGCAGCAGTAGATTTGTCATTCAACATCTCTCAAAAAATTCAAACAGAAATGACGTATCCAGGTCAAGTAAAAATTACGGTAATCCGTGAGACAAGAGCTGTGAATGTAGCCAAATAAGGAAATAAATTTAGGTGCTTAAGGTGCTGAAAATTCAAAAAAACTCGAAATAGTAAATTACTATTTCGAGTTTTTTTTATGTGTATTTTTTTACATCTTGTTTTTTAGTCAATATCTATTTTCTTTTAATTGTGTAGGAATTAAAAGATTTAGTTGCTTTCATCTCTTGTTGCCAAAACAGAATAGGAATTACAGCACCTATGGTACCGATAGCTCCAAAGATAGTCCATAAAAAAAAGGTTACTACTATACCAATTACAATTCCAATAAGAATAACAAAGTTGTTTGGTTTTGCTTTGATATCGTTAACGTGTTTTTTTTCAAATGTTCCACAATTTTTGCAATTGATGTTAAAATCATCTCCTTTTTCCATTTGTAAATCAGGTCTGGTTACTGCATATGATTTTATTCGGACTTCTTTTTTACAAGATTTACAATCGGTATATAAATTCATTTCAAGCTTCTTTTTATTTGTGTTTTTTTACAGACTCTTGGTAAGATTACTATCTAATATTACTTATTTCTGCAATCTCAAGTTTAGGTTTTCTAGGTTCCGAAGATAATATAGTATTTGCTATTTTGGGAAATGCTAAAAAATATACTCCAATAATAATTATGAATACAACCCCAATTAGTACTTTGTTTATCTTGCTTATTTATAATTTGTTATCATGTCAGTATTGTTTCAAGGTTTGTCACTAAAATATAAAAATTAATAAATGAAACTGTTTGTAAGAATTAAAATATTTAAAAAATCAGAAGAAATATTTTTAACAATTTTTTCAAAAAAATGCAATAGATTTTAAAATCTACGTCTTTTATAACAAAGCCTCTTGAAAAAGGTCTCAGAATGAAATCAGAATCAGAAAATAATAAAAAGCTACAGGAGTTTTTTGGTAAAGAATACCAGTCACTTCGGGCTTATATAAGTAGTAAAATTAGGGATACTGCTAGCAGAGATGCTGAAGATATTCTTCAGGACGTTGCTTTGAGTTTGTTTTCAGGTGCTGATAGGTATGCTCCTATAAATAATGTTGCAGGTTTTGTGTATCGTTCTATCAAAAATAAAATTATAGACGTTATGCGTGTTCAAGCCCCTACAAATATTGTGCATGATGAAGGTTGGGTAAAATTGTCTGAGAGTTTGGTCAATACAGAAGATTCAGGTTTTCTAGCAGAAGAAATAACACTGCTAAAAAAATGTATTGATGAACTAAAGCCAGCATACAAAGACATCATTATAGCAGTAGATATTGAAGGATACTCATACAAAGAAATTTCCAAACAAACAGGAATTTCTCAAGGAACATTGATGTCTAGAAGGCATAGAGCCATCGGGATTTTGAGTAAAAAGGTAGAAATAGAAATTAATAATTTAAAATAAGGTTGATGATGAAAAAATCTTTAAAGCACAAGTTTAGAGGAAAATCTCCTGTGCAAATTGTGGGAATGGTAATTTTAGGAATAATAGCTGTTGTAGGATTGATGATCTTATTTGGCTTTGTAATTATGTGGTTGTGGAACTGGCTAATGCCAACTATTTTTGGTTTGCCTATGTTGTCTTATTGGCAAGCAGTGGGACTGTTCGCTTTGTCTAAATGCTTGTTAGGAGGCATGTGTGGTGGAGGTGGAGGTTCCAAAAAAAGATCCAAAAAACACGATTGGGATTGTAAAAATAATTCAAAAACAGAATTTTCTAAATGGAAATACTACGATCAGTTTTGGAAAGAAGAAGGAGATGCTCATTTTCAAGAATTTGTAGCAAAACAAACAGAGCAAAAAGAAACACTTAACAGAGAATAAGCAACCGAATAATTTTAGAAAATATGGAATTGTTGATATTTAAATCTGATATCAAATCACAAGCACATGTAAAAAGAGTAGAACCTCTTTTGAACAATTTAGAAGGTATTTTGGATTGGTCTGTAGATTTGGAAGATATAGATTGCGTACTTAGGGTAGAAACGACTGAAAGTCTAACAGCAACGTCTTTTAAAAATCTGTTGGACAGTAATGGCGTTTTGTTGCAAGATTTACCAGACTAACCATTCGTTAACAAATTACAGAGATGGATGTATCATCATATTTCAGTTCACCAATTCTAATTGTACAATGTCAATTATAAACAATCAGTACCCTATCTTTGGGTACAAAATAAATCAACATGCAATCGTACCAAAATAACCCTAAGGATAAAAAAAATAAAAAGTCTAAGATTACATTAGCTTCGGCTTTTAAGAGTATTATTTGGCCGAGACGAAATTTGGTGTTTATCGGATTGATCTTGATTGTTTTCAGTCGTTTGTCAAGTCTTGTATTGCCATGGAAAACCAAAGTGTTGTTAGACGATGTGATTCCGAACAAAAACTTTGACGAATTGTACAATTTGTTGATACTGGTAGCAGGAGCCATTTTAATACAGGCAGTAACGTCTTTTTTATTGACTAAAATTTTAAGTGTTCAAGCTCAATATTTAATTTCTGAATTGAGAGCACAAGTACAAAAAAAAGTGTTATCACTGCCAATTAGCTTTTTTGACAATACCAAATCTGGAGTTTTGGTGTCTAGAATTATGACCGATGTAGAAGGAGTCCGAAATTTGATTGGAACGGGCTTGGTACAATTGGTTGGAGGAACCATTACTGCTGTAATTTCATTGATTTTATTGATCAAAATAAGTTGGTCTATGACATTGTTTGTGTTGTTGCCAGTAGGAATTTTTGGAGTAGTTGCTCTAAAAGCTTTTGCCTACATCCGTCCGATTTTTAGAGTTCGTGGAAAAATAAATGCTGATGTTACGGGGCGATTGACAGAAACCTTGGCAGGTGTGCGCGTTATAAAAGCTTTTAATGCAGAGGAACAAGAAAACAAAACGTTTGAAAAAGGAGTGGATTTGTTGTTTCAGAACGTGAAAAAAAGTTTGACAGCTACTGCTTTAATGACCAGTACATCTACTTTTTTATTAGGAATAGCTTCTACGGGAATTATGGGGATTGGTGGTTATAAAATTATGGTAGGAGAATTGACAACGGGAGATTTCTTGTCGTTTACATTGCTTTTAGGATTTATGATTGCACCCATTGTACAAATGAGTAATATTGGAAGTCAGTTGACAGAAGCTTTGGCAGGATTGGATCGTACCGAAGAATTGATGAATATGAAAGCAGAAGATGAGGATGAAAATAGAAATATTGAGCTAGAAACTTTGAAAGGAGATTTGGAGTTCAACCAGGTTTCGTTTGCTTATGAAGAAGATAAAGAGGTATTGCACGATATTAGTTTTAGTGCTCCTTCTGGCTCTGTAATTGCGTTGGTGGGAAGTTCTGGTTCAGGAAAATCTACCATTGCGGGCTTGTCTGCCACGTTTTTAAATCCAAAATCTGGAACCATAACGATTGACAATCAAGATTTGTCTAAAGTAAAATTAAACAGTTTTAGAAAACATTTGGGAGTGGTGTTGCAAGATGAGTTTTTGTTTGAAGGAACCATTAGAGAAAACATTCTTTTTCCTAGACCCAATGCTACGGAAGAACAATTGCAAAATGCAGTGGATGCTGCTTATGTTAATGAATTTACAGATCGTTTTGAAGAAGGTTTGGATACTTTGATAGGAGAAAGAGGGGTAAAGTTGTCTGGAGGTCAGAGACAGCGAATAGCCATTGCAAGAGCTATTTTGGCAGATCCCAAAATTATTATTTTAGACGAAGCAACTTCTAATTTAGATACCGAAAGTGAGGTATTGATTCAGAAAAGTTTGGCACAGTTGACAGAAAACCGAACTACGATTGTGATTGCCCACCGTTTGAGTACCATTCGCAAAGCAGATCAAATTTTAGTGATAGAAGGAGGGAAAATAGCTGAAAGAGGAAATCATGATGAATTGATTGCTGCGGAAGGTCGTTATCATCAATTATATACTTATCAAGGGAAAATTTAAGAGTATCGTGTGTTAGTTTACTAATAGTCAATTAAATTTTACGATTTAGTAGTCATTATATACACAACTTTGAGCAAAGTTGTGTATATGGTCTTTTGATCAATTAAACTGCATATTATTTATGCAAATTGTTGTGGCTAGTTTTTATTTTTTAAGATTTTTACAATTCGGTTAATTGTGATTTCCGATAAATTCCATTCATAACCATTAAAATCTGTGGTATTGATGAATTGAACCACTACCGCATCTAGATCTTCGTGGTATTCGGCAAGACTTTGATAGCCGACAACCAAACCTCCATGATTGTATTCATAAGGATAGATTTCCTTTTCTCCTTCGTCAAATACCGAACCATCGTTTAAAGCTCGCAAAAATATACCCACATCTTCTGCTGTAGCCAACATTCCATATTCACGTGCTTTAAAGTCTTCCTCATATCCCACATAATATCCACTCATGACATTATCTAAATCGACTTCAGTAATCGAAAAAAAAGTGTTTTCTAGCTCTAGTGGAATCAATATTTTCTCTTTGATATACTGATTGTGATTATACCCTAAAACACTGTCCATAATGCTGCGAAGCAATAAGTAATTTGTGTTTGAATATTGATATCCTTTATTCGGTTCAAAACTGGCGGGCAGGTCCAGAGCATAATTCAAGGCATTTTTGCCATTTTTCTGTTCGTTTTCCCAATACGCTGGATTATCTGTGAAATTTGGAATACCAGAACGGTGCTGAATCATCATCCTCACGGTAATTTCTTCAGCATTTTCAATCCTACCTCTAAGTTCGGGAAGATAATCAGCGAGCGTTTTATCAAAAGACAAAAGCTTCTCTTTGACCAGTTTAGTAGCTGCTAGAGCGGAGTATAATTTACTAATACTGCCAATTTTGAACAATGATTTTGGGTCTGTTGGTATTTTATTTTTTCTATCTTTCCAACCACCAGTGTAATATTCTGGAGGTTTTCCTGCTTGGTCCACATAAACAATCATGCCGTCAAAATCATGTCCAATAGCTTCATCTACTTGTTCTTGAATAGTGTCAGGTAGAGGTAAAATCCAGGCTTTAACCAAAATCCATGGAACAAACAACATGGAAATTGCCGTTCCAACGAACAAAATAATTCTGATTATTAAGGTCTTTTTTTTCTTAGTCATAATATACTTGAACGACAGTTTTTCAATTATCTACAGCTTCTTTACACACCTATTAAAAGTTCATGTCACCCTACCAACATTCATAGACAGCATGACTTTGTATAGATTTTATCAGTTCTAAAAGTATTGTTTTTTAGTGAGTTTATACATTGGTTTTAGAGTAAAATTAAGAATTGTTAGCTTTTGATAGCTATTATTTCTTTTTCCATGCAATAAAATGGGTATTCTCTTTCGGGAAAATGTACGTTACCACGTATACAATAATTTCGTTTTTTATAAAATTCAACAACGCTTTTATTTTTGCTGTAAGCATCTAATCTGATAGAAGTGTAGTTGTTTTCTTTTGCATAGTTTTCTGCATAATCCATCAATTTTTTAGCATAGCCATTTCTCTGATGTTTTGGCTCAATTATAAGTCTATGAATGACTAATACTTTTGTAGGATCAAATTCCCAAGGAATCAATTCATATTCGCTTTCCTGTTCTTCACTTATATGTATGGCTCCAATTATTTCGGTATTGTTTTTTAGTGTATAAAGAAGATGTTTTCTTAAATCATTTTCAATAATTGAGATTGTTGGATAGGTAGCTGTCCATTGATAGATTTTACTTTTTTCTAAATTAATTTTACCGTTTAGATAAATTTGAAATATTTCTTTTAAATCGCCTAGTTGTCCTTTTGTTATTTTTAATTGATTGATTTCTGTGGTTTTTAATTCGGTGTCATAAATTAAAATTCCTTGATCTTTACTGTTAAGGTGTTCAATTAAGACTCCATGTTTGTTCCAAATTGCACTTTGTCCAGCACTCATAAAGTTGTCGCAAAAACCTATACAGTTAGACATTAAAACGGGAGTTTTAAATTCTTTTGCAGTTTTTGAAAAGTGTTTGTATGCTTTTTCCACACCATCTTTTGATTTTGCAACACTTGCAATATAAAAATCGATATTGTTTTGAGAGGCATTTAGAAAATGTTCTCGTTGTAAAGTTTCATAACAAATTCCTAAGGCAATTTTTTTCTTTTTAATGGTTAAAATTGTTTGTTTATTTCCACAAACAAAATAAGGCAATTCGTCTGAATGTAGCATTTGTTTGGAATACACGATGCTTTTTTCTTTTGGCTGAAAAATGAGCATACTAATCTGTATTCCGCTGGTTGTTTTTGTAGGCATTCCTATTCCAATTGTAATTTCATTTTTATCAGACAGTTCTTGAAATGGGGTGAAAATGCTGTTTTTTATGTCAGTTGCAAGTTTTTTAGCTAAATCTGGTTCGTAATTGGTTATAGACAATTCAGGAAATATGATCAAATCTGAATTTATTTGGATTGCAGATTCAACCATTCTCAAGTGATTTTGAATGTTTTCTTGAACCTTTCCTTTTAAAGATTTTGTTTGTGCAATGCAAATTTTCATTTTTTGATTTAGATGGAGTTTATATTTCTATGATCAAATTCTTTATCTTGGATTGTCACCTTTTTTAGATGTCTGTACCACACAAACAAAATATTCTTCAGTCAACGTTTGTGAATAACATCACTTTCTGAATAAGTTGTTTTATGAATCTTAAAAACAGTATTTATTAGATTGAATCTTTGTTAGCTAGATTTTTTAATTCCAAATACCATTAGATTCTGTTAGAATGACAGGAGAATTATCTGTTACCAATATTGTTTGCTCATGCTGAGTAACATATCCACCTTTATTTCCTACTAGAGTCCAACCGTCATTTAATTCAACAGCAATGGTTGACTTTGTTGAGATAAAAGTCTCAATAGCAACGGTTGTATTTTTTTTAAATCGTTCTCGATTTGTTTTTACTCTATAATTCAAAATATTTTCAGGTTCTTCGTGCAAGCTTTTTCCAACCCCGTGCCCAGCTAAATTTTTAATGACTTTAAATCCCTGCTTTTTAGCTTCGGTTTCTATTAGGAGTCCTATATCTGCTATTTTTACACCTCCTTTTATATTGTTAATGGCTTTGTGTAAAATATGTTTAGAAGCATTTACAAGAGGTTGATGGTTGTGAATATCTTTACCAATTACAAAAGAATTTCCGTTGTCAGACCAGAAACCATTCAATTCCGCCGAAACATCAATATTAATTAAATCACCTTCTTTGAGTATTTTATTTTCAGACGGAATTCCATGTGCAACTTCTTCATTTACGCTTATACACGCATAACCAGGAAATCCATAAGTTTCATAGGGTGCTGATTTGGCTCCGTAACTTTTTAGAATTTCACTTCCGTAATCATCTAATTCTTTAGTAGACATTCCAACTTTGGCATACGCACTCATTAGTTTAAGAGTTGTTCCAACAATCTCACTAATTTTTTTCATTCCGATCAATTCGGATTCTTTTGTTATTGACATTTCGTATAAATCTTAATTGACTTAAAAATAATCAAATAAGTTTAAGCGAACATCGTAAAGAAGTATAAAACTTTGAGCAAGGAGGGAATCTTGTATTTGTGCTTTAGTTTGGTGAATTTAGACCAAGTTTATTTCCTTCTGTATCTAAAAACAAAGCAAAAAATCCACTTTCATCAGCATGAGCTGTTTTTGGAACAATAATTTTTCCTCCATTTTTTTCTACCTTATCTAGAATAGTCTGAAGATTGTTACCACCGTTTAAATAAATAGTTACTCCATTGGAACTAGGTTTGTATCCTTCTCCTTTTACTATAACTCCTGTAACTGCTTGGTTTTTATAAGGAAAAATTCCCATTTCCATTCCAGGTATTTTCATTTCTTCAATATTAATCTCTAAAATTGCTTGATAAAAACTGACTGCTCTTGAAAGATCTGTTGCTGGAATTTCAAAAAGTGAAATAAAACTGTTCATATCATTGGTTGTTTGCTTCTGATTCAAATCTGTTTTTTGAACTTCTGACTTAGATTTATTTTGATTGTTACATGCCACAAGGCTAAAAATAAAAATTGTAGTAATGTTTAGTAAAATTCTTTTCATGGTTATACGTTTAATTAACAATCTAAAATTAGCAGATATTATAGTGTTAAAATTGTAAAAATGCGACACTCCATCTACTTGTAAAAAAGAGTAGAAATGGTCATGTTTTCATTTCCTAAAAATTCTTTTGGATTGGTTCCTGTAAACTCCTTAAAGTCTTTTATAAAGTGTGCTTGATCATAATAGTCACTTTTGTAAGCAATATTTGTTAGGCTTTCGGTCTCATTGTTGAGCAACATTTTTAATGCGGTTTGAAGTCGAATTAATTTACCCAATTGCTTTGGGCTCACTCCAATTTGTTTGGCAAATTTTCTCTCAAGTTGTCTTCTTTTGGATAAATCACCTTTAAGAATCGTTTTTATGGATGCGTTGCCATTTGTTGATAAAAGAGAGTCAATGGTTGTTTTTACAATATTCTCAATAGTTACTTTTTCGTTTAACCTTTCTAGAAAAAATTTTTCAATAATTTCTATTCGTTGTTTCACGTTTTTGGCTAATATTATTTTTTCTTCTAATTCCTTAGCCATTTTTTTTTCAAACAACAATTCTATTGGGGTTTCAGTATTTGCTAGGTTTTTTAGAGGTTTTTTTATGAAATTTGAAAACCCGTATGGATAAAATCGAACGGCAAACGTATTTACATCCCCCGTTGGTTCTATATAAAAAGGTTTACTGATGTGCCCAATTACCATTGCACGAGGTTGTAAGATAAATTCATCTTCTGATGTGTATCGTTTTATATTGTCTCCAAGAATAAAAGCCATTTCAATACAACCGTCAGGAACAATTCGTTGTTTTTTAGAATCATGATCAGCAGGAACTTCTAAAGTCCAATAACAGCTAATAATTAATTTTAAATCTGGATGAGGCTGAAATGTTTGATAATTCATTTATAGATCGGTAATCAATGTTAAAACGTAATATTGTTTTCTGAATTTTAAGTTGACTCTAAGCTACAAATTTGAGTTCATTTACAAAGATTTGTTTTTGAATTTTAAAACTAATAATTTTTATAGATTTAGGTTTTTTATTTTATCAGTTATTTATCTGATATTTAGTTCTTTAAAATAAATAAACTCCCGATTTATATGATAAGCTAGGATCCTCACACGATGTAGTCATGTAAGCTTTTGTTGAGTAGGAATATTTGAATGATGGATAAAATTTTAGCTATTGCATAGATAAGTCAATCGGTTATGCAAACGTTTGTATTTTTGTTTTTAATTCTCTATTTTTGAGTTTGTTTATTGAACTAATACTGAAAAAAATTTTGATTAAAAACATAACATTCATACTTATTTTAACTGTTTCTATCGTTAGGTCACAAACTCCAACAGTTGGATTGATTTTTTCAGATGACAACGTTTCGGAAGGATACACGCTATTTACTCCAGAGGTAAACAATAGCGTATATTTAATTAACAATTGTGGTGAAAAAGTAAATGAATGGACTTTTACGGAGTTGCCAGGAGCAACCTGCTATCTTTTAGAAAATGGAACTTTACTAAGGGCAGGAAGAAATATGTTAGAAATTAGAGATTGGGACAATACAGTACTTTGGAACTATGAAATGAATGCTAATGAATTAAATCAACACCATGATATTGAGCCGCTTCCAAATGGAAATATTTTATGCATAGTTAGAGATAGTTATACCAATACAGAGATTATTGCTCAAGGTAAGAACCCACTTACAGTTGATCAAGTTATTGACCTTGATAAAATAGTTGAATTGAAACCGATTGGAACGAACGATGCAGAAATTGTTTGGGAATGGAAATTTATAGACCATATAATTCAAGATTATGACAATACAAAACCAAATTTTGGTATTGTTGAAAATCACCCTGAACTTATGGATATAAACTATATAGATTCTGATATTGAAAATCTCGAAAGAGGTTATACGCATGTAAATGGTATTGATTATAATGCAAATCTTGACCAAATTATGATCTCTGCAAGAAACTTAAATGAAATTTATATTATTGATCACAGTACCACAACTGCTGAAGCTTTAGGTCATACAGGAGGTAATTCAAATCTTGGAGGAGATGTTTTATGGAGATGGGGAAATCCCCGAGTTTATAAGCAAGGAGGGGTTGAAAACCAAAAATTATTTTCACAGCATGATGTAAAATGGGTAGAATCAGGATATTTAGATGAAGGTAAAATTTCTGTTTTTAACAATGGAAGTACTGAAACTAGAGCCTACAGCACGGTTCATTTATTAGATCCTGAGATTTCTGGTAATACTTATATTAAAGAGAACAATACATTTAAACCATTAAATTTTAACTGGTCTTGGGGTGGCTCTATATTAGAAAAAACCATGTATGAAGAAATAAAATCTGGAACACATAGTCTTCCTAATGGTAACTTTATAATATGCGAAAGTTCTTTAGGACAAGTTTCTGAAATTACAAAAATGGGTGAGCACCTATGGACTTATAAAAATCCTTCAGGAAATAGCATATTTAATCAATTTGAAACTTTTTCACCCTATTCTAATTCTATTTTTAGAGCTGAAAAATACCCTAGCAATTATATTGGTTTTTCTGGAAAAGACTTAACTCCTAAAGGTATTATTGAAAATGAAAATTCCATTTCTAGTGCTTGTGCAACATTAAGCATTGTACAATACGAGATCAATAATATTAGAATCACAAATCCAGTTATAGACAATGTTCTAAAATTTAACCAAACAATCAAGCTAGATGCAATAAGAATAATAGATGTTAATGGGAAAGTTATATCTACATCCCAAAACTTTTTTAATGACCATTTAGCTATAAATGTCAAATCAGGTTTTTATTTTATTGAGTTTGAAAAAGAAAAAATAACCAGACGACTAAAAGTTATAGTTAACTGATTTTTATTACTATAAGTCACAAACCTATTAACTCATTCTAGTAAAGTAACTACAGTTTTTTAATTAAAAGGACTGCTAATTTATTGGTCGATTGATTGTGTTTCAGCTATGTGAAATTCCTTCAGAAGATCTCAAGAATTCAAAACTCAACGTTTACATATTAAATCTAATGTTGTTACAATATTTTAAAAGTAGTTATTGGAATGATATCAAGTATTTGGCAACTTAGTAAACATATACAAAATTTGAGCAAGAAACCAAACCCGTATTAATTTTAGCCAGTGTTAGCTGTAGAATTTTTTACCCAAATTTAATTTTTCTGCTAGTTCTATTTTTTTCGTAATCTATAATGTCTTTTATAAAAGGATTATCCTTATTGTTTTTAATATAATCAATACTTTTCTCTTTATCATTAGAAAATTGAATGGTAATTTTTGTGAAAATTTTCACATACTTTAAAGTCATTTCAAATAATTCTTTAGCATCCTCTTCATTAATACATTCAGATGGTAACTTAAAGTTATTTTCATTATTCCAAGTAACGTATGTTGATTGATTTTTTAGGTTGTTCATTATATTCACATCAATTTCTTTATCAGTGTTGAATATGTTTAATAGTTTAAAGTTTTGAATTTTTTCTTTATGGTTGTGATATCTTTTACGAACAACTACCTCGTCAATTTTTTCTTCCCAGACAATAAATGATAATAATTTTAGTAGCATTGCACATTTAGAAGCTTCTTCAATTGCAAAATGACTTAATAAATATGCTCTTGCAAATTTGTCATTTTTAAAAAGTAATTCCGATTCATCTATTAATTCTTGTGCATTTATCACATTGCTAATTATTCCCTTTAATATAGAATCAAAATTCAGTTTCATTTTTTTATTTTACAGCCAACCCCTTACATCGTTACTTAATGTCATCCCATCAACATTCACGGACGACATCATTTTAGCTTTTTTATCAAATCTAAAAGTATTGTTTTTTATTGAGCTTTAACGCTGTTTTAGAATAAAACTAAGAATTGTTAGTTTTTATTTAGATGTCATTTTTATAAGTTTCAATCCTTTAGAATCTCCCTTTTTTTGAAACCTAGAGAGTGGCGTTTTTCAGACTAAAACGCTTCTTTTAATAGGTTTTACAACCTTTCAAGGCATAAAAAATCAAACTATGATAATAGTCATTTTTTAGAGAAAGCCTTCCCAATACTTTTGTTGTAAACAATTCAGCATGGGAGTTATTTATATTTTAATCATTGTAAGTCTTTTTGTGGCCATCATTTTTTTGGCGGTATTTTTTCTTGCGGTTAAAAATGGTCAGTTTGAAGATCATGAAACTCCAGCCATGAGAATTTTGTTTAACGATACGTTGAGTGTTCAGAAAAAAGAGAATAAAACAGAAACAATAATCGAATAATTAATTTATGGAAAAAGAGCAATTTTATTACGATAATAAGGTCGTAAAGAAATTTATTTACGCAACAATGTTTTGGGGACTCATAGGGATGTCCGTGGGACTATTATTAGCTTTTATGTTCATCTTTCCAGAGCTTACACAAGGTATTTCTTGGTTGAGTTTTGGTAGATTGAGACCCTTACACACCAATGCGGTTATTTTTGCTTTTGTAGGTAACGCAATTTTTGCTGGGGTGTATTACTCATTACAACGATTGCTAAAAGCGAGAATGTTTAATGATTTGTTAAGTAATATCAACTTCTGGGGTTGGCAAGCTATTATAGTTGCAGCAGCTATAACGTTGCCTTTAGGATATTCTACAAGTAAAGAATATGCTGAGTTGGAATGGCCAATAGATATTGCAATTGCACTGATTTGGGTAGTGTTTGGTATCAACATGATTGGAACTATTTTAAAACGTAGAGAACGTCATTTGTACGTAGCTATTTGGTTTTATTTAGGAACATTTGTTACGGTAGCGGTATTGCACATTTTTAACAGTTTGGCATTGCCGGTGTCTTTTACCAAAAGTTATTCAGTATATGCAGGAGTGCAAGATGCTTTGGTGCAATGGTGGTACGGACACAATGCGGTGGCTTTTTTCTTAACCACTCCGTTTTTAGGGTTGATGTATTATTACGTGCCTAAAGCAGCAAACAGACCTGTGTATTCTTACAGATTGTCTATTGTTCACTTTTGGTCGTTGATTTTTATCTACATCTGGGCAGGACCTCACCACTTATTGTATACTGCGTTGCCAGATTGGGCTCAGAATTTAGGAGTTGCTTTTTCTGTAATGTTAATTGCTCCATCTTGGGGAGGAATGATCAATGGATTGTTGACCTTAAGAGGTGCTTGGGACAAGGTAAGAACAGATCCTGTTTTAAAATTTATGGTGGTTGCCATTACAGGATATGGTATGGCTACGTTTGAAGGACCTATGTTGTCTTTAAAGAGTGTAAATGCTATTGCACACTTCTCAGATTGGATTATTGCTCATGTACACGTAGGAGCTTTGGCATGGAATGGTTTTATGACTTTTGGGATGATTTATTGGTTGGTTCCAATTATGTTTAAAACCAAATTGCATTCTACCAAAATGGCAAACGTCCACTTTTGGTTGGGGACTCTAGGGATAATTTTATACGCGTTTCCAATGTACATTGCAGGGTTTGTACAAGCATCTATGTGGAAACAATTCAACCCAGATGGAACATTGGTATACGGTAACTTTTTAGAAACAGTAACACAAATTATACCTATGTATTGGATGCGTGCTATTGGAGGGACTATGTATATTTCTGGGGCAATTGTTATGTTGTTCAACATGGTAGCAACCATCAAAAAAGGATCTGAAGTAGAGGATACTTTGGCAGAAGCAGCTCCATTGCAAAGAATTAGAAAAGGAAGATTGGCAGGAGAAACTTGGCACCAGCAATTGGAAAGAAGACCTGTGCAGTTGACCATTTTTGCAACCATTGCTATTTTGATAGGGGGAATTGTGCAAATTGTTCCCACGTTGATGGTAGAATCTAACATACCAACCATTAGCAGTGTTAAACCTTATACTCCTTTAGAATTAGAAGGTAGAGATTTGTACATACGTGAAGGTTGTGTGGGCTGTCACTCTCAAATGGTTCGTCCGTTCCGTTCAGAAGTTGAGCGTTATGGAGAATATTCTAAAGCAGGAGAGTTTGTGTATGATCATCCATTTTTGTGGGGATCCAAACGTACTGGGCCAGACTTGCACAGAGTGGGGATGAAATATTCAGACAGTTGGCATTTCAACCATATGTTAGATCCACAAAGTACGTCTCCAGGTTCTATCATGCCACCTTACGCTTGGTTGTTAAAAAATACCTTGGATAAGAGTGCTACAGAAGACAAATTAAAAACAATGGTTTCTTTAGGAGTTCCTTATACCGAATATGAAATAGACAATGCTCAGAAAAGTATGAGTGCTCAGGCAGATATTATTGCAGAGAATTTAAGACAAGATCCTTCTTTTGTAGAAAGTTACGAAAGTGCTCAAACAGAAGCAAAAGCTTCAGGAAAGGAATTTGTACCTATTCAAGAAAGAGAAATAGTAGCCTTGATAGCTTATTTACAAAGATTAGGAACCGATATAAAAACAAAATAAGATGCTGAAATTTATTAAAAATCACATGGTTACCATTGATGGGATTGAAATTTATCCTATCATCTCATTGTCAATATTCTTTGTGTTTTTTACGCTCTTATTTTTTTGGGTGTTCAAAGCAAAAAAAGAGTATTTAAAGAAAGTTAGCAATTTACCTTTTGAATAAAAAGACAAAAATATGAATCAAAAAAACAAACAAATAGTCGGCTTTGTCATCTTAAGTGTGGTGGTGGGTCTTATCATAGAATGGATGTTGCCATCTGGAAATGGATACAGCGCTTTACTTCCTTTAAAAATTACCTTGTACTTAATTTTTGTAGGTGCGTTGTTTAGCGCAAGGTATGTGGTAAACAAAATGAACAACTTGTATTTGTCTTTGTCTACAGAAGAAGAGAAAGAAGCCTTTTTGGAAAAACAAGAAGCTAAAAAAATAGATTGGTCAGATTGGAAAAGCATTGTAAAAAGTTTGTCTGATGCAAAACCTATTGAAGAAGAAGAAGAAATTATTTTGAACCACGATTACGATGGAATTCGTGAATTGGACAACAATTTACCACCATGGTGGTTGTACGGTTTTTACATGACGATTGTATTTGCATTTGGATACATTGTGTATTACCACGTGTTGGATGGAGATACTCAAAAAGATGAATATTTGGCAGAAGTAGCTCAGGCAAAAAAAGAAATAGCAGCTTATGAAGCTACACAAGAAAAGGTGGATTTGACCGCTTTGGATACAGGAAGTAATGAAGAAGGAAAAAAATTGTTCAAACGTAACTGTGCTGTGTGTCATGCTGTTGATGGAGGTGGAAAAATAGGACCTAATTTAACAGATGATTATTGGATTTTAGGAGGAGGTATTGAGAATGTATACAATACCATTGCCGAAGGAGGAAGACCTGGAAAAGGAATGATTGCTTGGAAAAATAGTTTCAGTCCACAAAAATTACAACAACTTGCTGCATACGTAGTTAGTTTGCAAGGAACCACTCCAGAAGCTCCTAAAGAACCACAAGGAGAAATATACAAAGTAGAAAAAAAGTAGTTGTTTTGTTATGATGGATGCAGATAATAAAGAAGTCTTTAGAGATTCTATTTCAACAATAGATGAGAAAGGAAAGCGTTCGTGGATATATCCTAAAAAACCAAAGGGGAGGTTTTACAGATATAGAACGTGGGTTAGTATGGCTTTGTTGGCATTTTTATTGTCTGCTCCATTTTTAAAAATCAATGGGAATCAGCTTTTTTTGTTCAATGTTGTAGAAAGAAAGTTTCACATTTTAGGATTCCCTTTTTGGCCACAAGATTTTTATTTGTTAGTACTGTCTATGTTGGTCGGTGTGGTATTTATCATTTTATTTACAGTGATTTATGGACGTGTTTTTTGCGGATGGATTTGTCCTCAAACTATTTTTTTAGAAATGGTGTTTCGCAAAATAGATTATTGGATAGAAGGAGATAAAGGAGCACAAATAAGGTTGGCAAAACAAGATTGGAATGCTGAAAAAATAAAGAAAAGAGTTTTTAAGCACGCATTGTATTTGCTCATTTCTTTTGTGATTTCTAATGTGTTTTTGGCTTATATTATTAGTAGTGATCGTTTGTTAAAAATCATCACAGAACCAGTGTCCGAACACATAGGTGGTTTTGTTAGTATTTGGATTTTTACTGGAGTATTTTACTTTATTTTTTCGTGGTTTAGAGAACAAGTATGTATTATTGCTTGTCCTTACGGACGTTTACAAGGAGTTTTGTTAGACAATAAATCTATTATTGTAGCTTACGATTACATTAGAGGAGAAGGAAAAAAAGGAAGAGCAAAGTTCAGAAAAAATGAAAATAGAGAAGATGTAGGAAAAGGAAATTGTATTGATTGTGATCAGTGTGTAGAAGTTTGTCCAACAGGAATTGACATTAGAAATGGAACGCAGTTGGAGTGTGTAAACTGTACCGCTTGTATGGATGCTTGTGATTTTATGATGCTCAAAACAAACCAACCTCAAGGACTGATTCGTTATGCTTCAGAAGAAAATATTGAGAAAAACGAACCTTTTGAATTTACTGTTAGAATTAAAGCTTACACTGCTATTTTAACTGTATTGGTTGTTGTTTTGATAAGTTTATTAACGGTGAGAAGTCATGTACAGGCTAACTTTTTTAGAGTGCCAGGGGAATTGTATCAGGTAAAGGAAAATAGAGTGATTAGCAATGTGTACACCTACAAATTGGTGAACAAAACTAGTGAAGAAATAGATTCATTATCCTTTCAGTTGTTGTCTCATCCTAATGGAAAAGTAAAATTGGTAGGAACAGATCATTTGCTATTAAAAGAACAAGCAATTTACGAAGGAACGGTATTTATAGAAATTCCAGAGTCAGATTTGACGGACAGTAATGAAACGGTTGAACTTGGAATTTACCAGAGTGATAAAGAAATTACAAGTACTAAAACACATTTTTTAAGCCCTAAAAATAAATGGTAATCTATGTTTTTGTGTTAGGGAGATTGTATCTTTAAGTACTCTCTATTTAAACTAGTTACCAAAAAATAATTAAATCTGCATAGACAACCGTCAGTTGCAAAAGTCTAAAGAAACAAGAATATGAAAATCAATTGGGGAACAAGTATCGTCATTACATTTGTCGCTTTTATAACATTTATACTGTATTTTGTAGTTAAAACGTTTACGCAAAAAGAATACGATTACAATTTGGTTTCTGAAGAATATTACCAAGAGGAGTTGAATTTTCAGAGCACCATCAATCAATCTATCAATGCAAAAGATTTGTCTCAAAAAGTAATTTTTGAATTAGTGAATGATGTATTGACTGTAAAAATTCCGAATTTAAATGAGGATGGAATTGTTGGTGAAATTCAGTTTTATAGACCTTCTAACGACAAATTAGATTTTGTCAAAGCAATTTACAACGATGAGATTAAAATAACGGATAATGAATTGGTCAAAGGGAGGTGGAATGCTGTTATTACCTGGCATTATGCAAAAGAGCCTAAAAAGACTTATTATCAAAAAGAACAATTTTATTTTTAATGTTTGCTTCCGCTTTTATTTTTGGTTTGTTAAGTAGTCTGCACTGCGTTGGTATGTGCGGACCCATTGCTTTTGCTTTGCCAGTACACAAGGGAACTGCTCGTGAAAAATGGTTTAAAATTTCTGCCTATCATTTGGGAAGGTTGTTTACTTATGCAACTATTGGAGTTGTGTTTGGTTTGTTTGGAAGAGCATTTGTGTTGGCAGGATTGCAACAAACATTGTCTATTGTAGCAGGTGCTATATTGATTGTTATTGCTTTATTTCAAAAAAAGGTTTTACGCTATTTGGAACAAAAATCTACATTTAAAGTATTGAGTTTGTTTAAGAATGGTTACCAAAGATTGGCAAAATCTAAATCTTTACTAAATTTTTTTAGTTTGGGAATGCTCAATGGTTTGTTGCCATGTGGAACTTTATACGTGGCATTAATAGGAGCCATTGCTTTAGGAACAGCATGGGAGGGAGGCTTGTATTTGTTTATTTTTGGTTTGGGTACATTGCCATTAATGTTTTTGTTTATGGGAATCAAATTAATCAGCACAGCTAAATTCAAAGCGGTTTTTAACAAAGCAGTTCCTGTAATGTTGTTGGTTGTTGGAGTTATGTTTGTTTTACGGGGTTTGGGCTTAGGAATTGCTTTTGTATCTCCTTCAGACTTGAGTTTGCAAATACATTTGGTTCCTGTAGGTTGTCATTAAAAAACTCTAACAATTTTCTAAGAGTTATCTAAATTAACTTTTCTCTGATATAAGTTTACGAATACTACTACTGTTACAACACATTTGTTAAACTATTAAGCTTTCTTAGGTTAGCCTTAGAATGTTCTACTTTTTATTAGAGCTAGATAATCACTTTCCGTTTTTAGTATATTTAATTTCCCTTTCTACTGTTTTGCAAATATCTCAGATAGTATTACTGTAGCTGTAACAATTATACAAGCAGATATCAAGATAAAATTATGGGAATTTTACAATAAGATTGTAGAGGTGTACTTGTATTAAATTTCATAAAAAAGGTCCGCTAACTCTAATGAGAAAGCGAACCTTATAAATAAACTTATTACAAAATACTATCCTTTTTTATTAATGATCATCTTCTTCAAAACCAGTTTTTCTGTGACCAGAAATTACGTAAGTTTCATCTAATGTGTCATCGTAAGTAGCACTATCATATTCCCAATCATACTCAGCAACTTCAGGGTTGGCTCTTAAAGATTCATCTACTTCGTAGCTTGTAAATTTAACATTACCACTTAATAATTTAATTTTAATATAAATACTGTCTACAGGATTACCACTTACTGTTGTACCTGCATTCGGTAATATTTTACCATCTAAAACTAAGTTTCTGATATTATATCTTTCTTCAGTTATTTCTTCTCCTAACCCTGTAGGTTTTGATTCAGGAGCTGCTATCGCTAGCACATCATTATCTAAATCATCAAAATCTGTATTTTCACTCATAAATGATTCAGAAGTACCTGCAAATGAAAATTTACTTTTTAAAGGAAACATTGATTCTGCATCGTCTAACCAAACAGTGTTTTCTATATTATCGGCAGTATTGTAAATCATTAACTGAACGCTATGGTCATAGCTTTCGTATTTAGTGGTCATGTCTTCGTCATATAGTTCAAAGAAATAAGTACCAGAATAGTCTAAAGTTTCACTATCCCAAACATCTACATCTTCACTACAAGATGTAAGAGACATAATGGTTGCCATTGTAAACAACCCTAATAATTTTTTAATATTAATTTTTTTCATATTTATTATATTTGAGTTATTCTTTTATTAAAGTACTAGGTGTTTGAAAAGTACCACTTTGCATATAATGGCTAAATTTAGTACCGTCTAGTATTGGATCGATAACACCCCATGGACCCCAAGGAGAGCTTGTTAGTAAGGCTTCATAGCTAGTACCATCAGATGTAATATAAAAGTATCCAGGTATTTTATAAGCAGCTCCGTAATCATAACCAATATTATATCTACCTCCTATCAAATCATCACAATAATACAATCCATCTCCTAAATGAGATATTGTACAGGCTTCTGTAAAAGATCCAGCAGAATTTTCACCAGTGTAACTACCACTATACTCGTCAGATATTTTTCTATCTGTAGGTAATACAAATACATTTCTAGTAATAGTTTTTGCAAAACCATCAACATTTACAATATTGTAACTAACAAGATAATGCCCTGGGGTTGATGTATCAACATCCCCTGAAATAATAATGTTTTCAGTTACATCTGCTTCATCTTCGAAAGCAATTGCTCCTGGTTCTACATATGTTGAACCTTGCTCAATTACGTAGATTTCATCTCCTACTAATTCTATTTCATTGTAATAGGTAATTCTAGAGATATCCTCTGTATCTAAATCTTGCTCACATGAACTTAGAAAAAGTACTGTGATCATGGGAATTATATAATTTATAATTTTTTTCATTTTTTTACGTTTTTAAGGTTCTAACTAATTATTTACCTGTTTTTTGATCCCACCAAATTTTCTCTAATAAATTAGTTTTTTGTCCTGGAGAATTAATATTTCTGTTTAAAACATCTGTTGGGTAAATAGGAGAGACTGGTAAGTAACCGTTAGTTTTTTCTCTACCGTTTACAGAAATGGTAAGGTCACCTAACGGAAAGTTTTGATCAGCAGCTTGTCTGTCTGCTTTGATATCGATTTCTGAGACAGCTGGGTACTTAGTTCTGTTTCTATCAATAAATGATTCTATATGTTGATAGTTAGCATTGGCTACCCATTTTTGCATAGCAATTTGTTTGATGTTTTCTTCTTGAGTACCGGTAACCCATGTAGCATAACCTGTAGTGACAATAGAAGTATCAACGATGTCATTTTGTGCTAAAGAGGCAGTTACTCCTAAATCGTAGTATGTTTTGGCAGTGTTAGGATCTCCATTTCTAGCATAAGCTTCGGCTATAAAAAAGTTAACTTCCCAAGAAGATATTATTACTATGTCAGTATCTCCAGCAAATAGAGCTTCACTATAATCTTCATCTTCATCATCTGTTCCATCTGCATCAGAATCGTCTTTTGAGTCAAAATCTCCAAAGAAAGCACCTTCATGATCGTCTCCTGTAGCTGTAAATAAAACATCTATTCTAGGGTCATCATTTTTATTTAAATAATCAATAAAAGTTTTACAACCAATTACATTTGTAGATAAAAACCCAGCACCACCTGCTTCAAATTCTCTCATTGGATGTCTTCCTCCTTCTTGAGAATCATTCCAGTATTCTGAACCTTCAATTTTAGCAGATTCTGTTAAAAAAGTTGCACTTTCAATAAAAGTAATTACTTCATTAATATCAAAATTAGAAGTTTCAGATTGTCTCATCATTAATTTTAATTTTAATGAGTTTGCAAACTGTTCCCATTTTTCTAAATCACCATTAAAAATAAAATCAAAATCTACATCTATTGCTGGTAATGTAGAAATATCCGTAGCTAATAAAGCATCAATTCTAGCTTCTAAATCAGCATAAATATCTTCTGCATTATCAAAATTTGGAGATTTAACACCATCATTACCACTTAATGCTTCAGTGTAAGGAATATTACCCCATAAATCTGTCATTACTTGCCATGTAAAAATAGATATGGCTTCACTGATGTATGCATATCCTATTTCTCCATTTTCACTTGCTAATTCACTAATTCTTTTAGCATCTATTAATACTCCAGAAGTTAATTCTTCATAAGCGTTTTCAAAACTTGTAACAGAACCATCTTCATATTCACACAAAACTTTAAATTGAGATGCTGTATAGCTTTGTGTCCAGTATTCTGACCAATATCCTCCAGCAAAACCTAAATCCCATCCCATTAAAGTATTGGCTAAGCCTACTTCTGTAGTTGGTAAAAGAATTTTAGGTTCATCAGTGTCTCCCAAAACATTTGGGTCGTTGTTTACGTCTAAATAATTATCACAACTCGATGCGAAAATCAATAGGAAAACAGTTGTTATATTTAATATATGTTTCTTCATATTAGGTTGTTTTTATAATTGAATGTTTACTCCAAATGTATATGTTTGTTGAGTTGGATTAGTGTTGTATTCTCCAAATTTTGCATCTACATTGTTACCAAAAGTAGTAGTCTCCGGATCTATATAAGGATTGTCTTTGTGTTTCCATAACAAGAAGTTTGTTGCTGTTAATGACAAGTTAATTTTAGATACATTGATTTTATCACAGAATGATTTAGGAATTGTATATCCTAAAGTAACATTTCTTAATTTTAAATAAGATTTATCGATTACTGCATAAGATTCTCCTTCCATACCACCTGTACTATAAAAAGTATGTAAAGCTGTAGGATCTACTGGTGTAGAGTTTTCAGAATAACTACCATCTGCATTTGCAACTACTGAGTTAGGAATGATAAATGTATTTCTATCATTTAAAACACTTTCAGGAGAACTACCTGTCCAGTGCATGTAATCTTTAGTACCAGAGTAGATGTAACCACCATACCTTAAGTCTAATGTACCTGCTAAGCTAAATCCTTTGTAAGTGAAAGAGTTTGTTAAACCTAAACGGAATTTTTCGTTAACGTCTTTTCCTAACAATTCAGCATCAGTAGTTGCTTGAGGATTACCTGCTCCATCTACAACAATACTTTCTACACCATCAACAATAACTGTTTTTGGTTTAGTAGATTTAAATTGACCTATTGCCATTCCTTCTACAGCATAAATACTAACAGTACTAAAACCTGATAAGTAGATTTCGCTTACATCTAATTTTTCAATTTTGTTTTTGTTTTTAGTGTATGCCCAGTCCATATCCCATCTAAAATCTTTGGTTTTTACTGGAACAAAATTTAGGTTTAATTCTATACCACTATTTCTAACATCTCCTAAATTAGAAGTAACTTGAGTATATCCAGATGAATAATCAATAGGTAGTGTATCAATTAAACCTTCTGTAAATCTATTGTAGTAAGACAATTCAAAACCAATTCTACTTCTAAAGAATCTGTTTTCCAAACCAACTTCAAATTCTCTTGTAATTTCTGGCTTTAATTCTTGGTTTCCTAATAAATCTGATACAGTATAAGAATTAACACCTCCTAATGGAAAACTTAAATCATCAACATCTGGAAAACCAGGATTAGCAGATGTTCCTACTACATATCTGTCATAAACTTTATAAGGTTCAGCATCTTTACCTGTAGAACCGTATGCTACTCTAAATTTAGAGAAACTTAAATAATCTGGTTTAGAGTCTAAGCTTTTTAATAACTCACTTAAGATAAAACTACCTGTAACTCCTCCATACATATATGAATTATTTTCTTTAGGTAGCGTAGAAGACCAGTCATTTCTGATAGTAGCATTTAAGAATAAATAATCTTTAAACCCTAAATCTACACTAGCATATGTACCAATTAATCTTCTTTTGTCTCTGTCTTGGTCTGCTGTTGCAGGAGTTAAAGTATTTCCTAAATCGTAAAATCCAGGAACATCAATAGAAGAAATATTACCTTCTAACCAATTGTTAGATCTTTCGTTAACATTTAAACCTAAAATAGCACTGAAAGATAAATCTTTGGTAAAGTCTTGGTTGTATAATAACATTGCATCGTGACTTAACTGTACTCTTTCTCTTTTTGTTTGTGTATATGCTCCAGGTGTAGCAGTACTAGATCCTGCGTTAATAGCGTCTTCAGAAAAAGAAATAATTCCTGTTTTTTCTTCAGCAGTAGATGATTCATAATCTCCAGAAAAACGGTAATCCAATTTTAAGTTGTCTAGTATGTTATATTCAACTTCAAACTTACCATAGAACTTATATTTATCTTGGCTTGCAGTGTTGTTGTTTAAAATATAGTATGGATTAACACCGTAAGGAGTAAAGTAGTTGTCTAAGTTGTTAAATTTATCATTATAATCCTCTAAATCAACAATAGATATATCATTAGCAATTTCATTTAAAGATCTACTTAAAGATGTCCCTTGTCCTGAAGGTACAACATTAATAGTTTGCTTACTAAAGTTCATTGCTGAACTTAATTTTAATTTTTTTGTTTTGTGAGATGCTTTGGTAGATAAAGTATATCTTTTATAAGAATCATTATCTGTTGGTATCACACCATCTACACTGTTTTGAGATGCGGATAAGAAGTAAGTGTTCTTTTCATCTCCTCCAGATAAAGAGATAGAGTTTTTATAACTTTCTCCTACGTCGTAAAAATCTCTCAAACTATTTTCTAAGTATACGTAAGGTTTAATTTTTTGACTATTGTCTACAATATTACCCCAAACTCTGTCCACACCATCATATGCAGCACCCCAGTTTCCGTTTTCGTCTAAAGCACGATCTCCACTCCAACCTTGACCAAATTGAGATTGTCTTTCGGGTAAAAAGCCTACTACGTTTACAGAAACAGAACTGTTAAAGTTTACTTTTAATTTACCGTCTTTACCACTTTTTGTTGTAATTAATACAACACCGTTAGCAGCTCTAGAACCATACAATGCAGTTGCAGCAGCACCTTTTAAGATAGTAAAGTTTTCAATATCGTCAGGGTTAACAGCATTTAATCCAGAACCAAAGTCTGCTTGGTTGTTTAAACTACTACCACCACGTTCTTGTATGTTAGTAAGTACTACTCCATCTACTATATACATGGGTTGTACGTTACCAAAAGAAGAAACCCCTCTAATAATTACGTTTTGTGTACCTCCTGGTGTTGGAGGAGAGGAAATATCTAAACCAGCTACTTTACCTTGTACAGCTGTTACAGGATTAATGGCTTGTGTTTTAGAGATGTCTTCTCCACTAAATTCTGCAATGGAGTATCCAACAGCTCTTTTTCTTTTGGAAATTCCCATTGCGGTTACTACAACTTCATTTAAAGACTCTACATCTTCGGACAAGGTTACGTTTATTGTTTTATCTATTCCAACCGTTTTTTCTTCAGTTTTCATTCCAAAATAACTAAATGCAAGAATATCTCCTGGATTGGCAGTAATGGAATAATTACCATCAAAATCTGTTATTGTAGACTTTGAAGTACCTTTAATAGTAATTGTTGCTCCGGGTATTGGTCCAGAGTCATCAGTTACGACTCCCATGATTTTTTCCTGTGCAAATGAGAATTGCACTGTTGTTACAATTAATAGTAACAAAATTCTTATTGTTTTTAATTTCATACTCTTGGATGTTTAAATTTAGTTTAATGTTTTTGATGTTTTTTTGAGATAAATAAGTAATGTTTTAAATTGATGTTGTATGTTTTTGGGGTTAATAAATAGATGACTTAATAGAAACTTAATTATTACTTAATTAAGACAACGCCAAATTATAATTTTGAAGAGTTATGCGTTAACGTGTTTTTACACAAACTAAATTGACTTTTAATAGGTTTTGGATGTGTGAAAAGATGAAGTATAGTTTTTTGTTGCCTTTTTTTAAAATAGCAATAACTAAAAACTATAGTAAAAGATAATCTATGTAACAGAATGTTGTTTTTAAGTTGTAAATGTTTGTTGTTTTGTGATTTTTGTTTAAAAAATGCATTTATTTTTTATTTACATAGTACAATGTTTATTTAGGGAAGATTTTGAAAAAAGGATTCTTTTATTTGACAAATAAGCCTCCTTATAAAATCAATGTTTTTTACGTTGTTGTTGGTGTTGTAGTTTTTTATAAGAAAAAAGAAAATGGCATATAAAAAAACTCCCTATACTTAGGGAGTTTTTTTATACTGTTTTTGAAAATTTATTCTGAGGTTGATCTCCCAGATATTGGTCTATAGCCATGCAAATGTTTCGAATAAATGGTTTTCCTTTATCAGTTACTTTAATTTGAGACTTAGAAATAGAAATCAATCCATCATTTAGTAAAGGAAACATTTTTAATGGAGCTTTTTCTAGAGTTTTACTTTTTAAGGTTTCTTCATCCCATTTGGTTTCGTAATGGCACATTAGGTTTAAAATATGCTGTCTTATAATAAGGTCTTCTTTAGAGGAAATATGTCCTTTGGCAATTGGAAAAATATTGTTTTTAACCAATTCCTGATATTCTTCAATGTTTTTTACGTTTTGATAGAAACTATTCCAGCTATCTCCAATAGAGGAAACACCCAAACCAATCATCACCTCTGTTTTTGCGTGTGTATACCCCATAAAGTTTCTATGCAGTTTATGATTTTTTAAGGCTTGGTACAGACTGTTGGTAGGTAATGAAAAGTGATCCATACCAATATTGTAATACCCGTAGTTTTTCAATATTTTTTTCCCAGTTTCGTACATCATTAGTTTTTCTATTCCTTGAGGCAAGTTTTCTTCAGAGTAACCTCTTTGCCCATTTCCTTTTAACCAAGGCACATGTGCGTAACTGTAAAATGCAATTCTGTCTGGAGCCAAACTCTTGGTTTTTTCTAGTGTGTTTTCTACATCTGTAAGCGTTTGAAATGGCAATCCATAAATAATATCATGACCTACAGAAGTGTAACCTATTTCTCTTGCCCATTCTGTTACTTTTTTTACGTTTTCAAAAGGTTGAATTCTATGGATGGCTGCTTGTACTGTTTTGTTGTAGTCTTGTACTCCAAAAGAAACTCTTTTAAAACCCAAATCAAACAAGGTCTGTAAATGTTCTTTGGTAGTGTTGTTTGGGTGCCCTTCAAAACTAAATTCATAATTTTCTGCAAGTGTTGAGGTATTGATAATACAACTTAGCAAACTTTTTAAATTTTCAGGGCTAAAAAAGGTGGGAGTTCCCCCTCCAATATGTAATTCTTTAATAACGGGTTTTTCATCCAATAGATTCAAATACATAGACCATTCTTTTAATACAGCATCTATATAAGGAGATTCTACATCGTGTCTTTTAGTAATCCTCTTGTTACAGCCACAAAAAGTACACATACTATCACAGAAAGGAAGATGTATGTATAAGCTGATTCCTTGTGATTTGTTGCTTTTATGATAAGATTCCAAAAGATTTTTTTTCCATTTTGTCAATCTAAAGTCTTGTACATTCCAATGAGGTACCGTAGGGTAACTAGTGTATCTTGGTCCAGGTACGTTGTATTTGTTGATAAGATCGATGTCCATAACTAATAGTTTTTAGATTTCTTGTAATTGCAATTGTTGTATTTTTTTTAATTCTTCAAATTGTGCTTTCAACCTGTTTAATGTTGCCGATTGAAATAGATTGTTGAATTGATCTTGAAAAATTTGCTGATAATAAACAATCCCTTTTTGTAAATTTTCTGTAAATCGGTTTAAGTATTTGTTTTGTTGCAACGTTAGATCCTCTTTAGCCAATTCAAGTTGCTCGTCTAAATAGTTTAAATACAGGTTCAATTCTTTGACAAATAGATGAGGTCTTTGGGTATTTTGTAAAAGATTCTTCTTTCCATAAATATGATTCATCATTTCTAATAGACTTACTTTTTTATCAAAATAAGCTATGTTAGGACCCGGACATACCGATACTCCTGTACCTTCTATTTTGGTTGAAATTCCGTAAGCCAGTAGGGCAGAAGTTCCCAAACCAACACAAATACATGATTTTTCGGTTACTTTGTTAATTTCTTTGTTTAGTTGAATAGGACTTAAAGATTCATTTTCTTGAAGTTGCTTTATTTTTAAATATTGATATTCCCTAGAAGCAATGCAAAGACCTTCTTTCTTAAATTCTTGATTAAGAGCAACATGTCTTTTGGGACAAGCGCTTCCAGGTCTGTTTTTTAAAATGTTTTCTTGTTTTTTTTCGTCTTTGGTGTTTCCTATTAGGTTGTTAAAGCGTACACCTAGCGGAGAAATATTACTTAGATAAACATCTTTTTCTTTGGCAGTTGCTAATTGTTGTAGTGTGTTGTCATCTACTGTAGTTGCTTCTGGAACCAATAAAAAAGGAGATCCCCAACCAATAGAATCCAATTGATAAGTTTCTAATAAAAATTGATGTTCTTCTGCAGTACCCACACCACCTTGAGCTGATATTTTTAAAACAGGTTTGTTAAGACTGACCTCTTTGTTTTTAGAACGAAGCGCATTGGAAAATAGCTCGTAAGTATCGTTGTAAAGCTGTTCTCTATTTTCTTTAAATTCTTCTAACACAGGTCCCATTAAAAAACCATCGGTAGCAAAGGCATGACCTCCACAATTCAAACCAGATTCTACTCTGTATTCAGAAACCCACAACCCTTTTTTAGCCAAATATTTACCTTGAATAATTGCGGAACGATAATCGCTCACTTTTAAAATAATTTTCTTTGGAAAGTTTCCAAAATCATCAGGGAAAAAACCTTCAAGTGTAGCTAGGTAATTGTACAGTCTTGGATTCATTCCTGCGGAAAAAACAACAGATGAGTTGAGTTTGGAATTGGCAAAACCTCTCAATGCAGCATGTGCATCGTTGAACTCAATTGGCAAAACCTCTCTGTTTTCATAATTGGTTTTGTCTACTTTGGTCATAATATTAACGTCAATAGCTCCTTGATATAAATTTTCTCGAATCAATTGTTGTACTTCTGCTACATTTTTACTGTTTTGAAGTTGCTGTTTTAAATAGGAAGGAGTAGGTAGGTGGTTGATATAGTCTGCCAGGGTGTGACATTTTAACGTGGTTACGTTTTTTAACTTATTGATTTTTTCTTGAACCAAATCGTGCACTAAATTTAGATAAGCAGTAATTCTGATGGCTCTATAATCAATAGTTTTATCGGTGATTTCTGTGTATTTAAGATTGTTTAACTGTGTGTAATATTTTCTAAGTTTTTCTAATAAAATATCATCAACCAATGAAATGACAGAATCTATTCCATAAGGAGCAACTTTTAAAGGGCTATCTGCTGTATAACCTATTCCCATAACGGGTATATGAAAGGTATGTTTTTCCATGTGTATGATTGGGTATTGATTAAGAACAAAATTATTAGCTAACCCTCTATAGAAAAATGATAATTGTCACAAGCGGACATAAAAAAGCCGTTAAAATTGAATTTAACGGCTTTTGAGAAATTAGTAAACTGATAGTATGTTATACCATAGCTTATTTTTTGATTATTTTTTTAATCAATGAGTTTTCTGTTTGTAAGAAATAAATTCCTTGTGGCAAATCGGAAATGTCTATAGTTGTGCTAGCTTCTATTGTTTTTACAACTTGACCTAAAACATTAGAAACCATGATGTCTCCGTTGATATTAGAAATGTCTGAAATATTGATAATTCCAGTGGTTGGATTAGGATACACTGTTATGTTTTTAAAACTAGGAGAAGAGCTACTTAAGGTTGTTGTAGCGGAAAATTCAATTCTATCAATAAAAAAATCACCAGCAAAAGAAGTTGTATTATTTACTCTTGGAATTAATTTTAATGTTGTTACGTTTCCTGCCCATTCTGTTTTAGCTCCTAAATTAATTTTTACAACCTCTAAAGCATCTGATATTCCCATTTCTGCGATAATTGCGTTTTGGTTTCCACTAGCTCCAGTTGGAGATGTAAATTCAAGTCTAAACTGTGTGTTTTTTGAAGTATTTCTGTAAAAAACGTGAGCATATTTATAGGTGTCTGCATCTACATAGGTTGTCAAAGAATTTTTGATAACGTAAGAAGAAACGTCTGCTGTAGTGTTTGATATGGTTAAGAATCCCCCTGATACTGAAGTTGTACAGTCTGTATTGTTTGTAAAGTCTTCAAAATCACCATCGTTATTAAATTCATACACGTGTTTTTCGTCGGATGGAATGGTGTAAGATGGAACAATAACAATAGGAGTTCTAGGTACTTGAATGGTTCCAACACCACCTCCAGAAGTTAAATATTCAATTGTTTCTCCAACAACAGGAGGAACCGCACTAGCTACAGGGTTGAGTTCTAGTTGATCTATTACCCAGGTTCTAGTTCTTACTTCATCTACTAGTACAGAAGAGCTTTTAAGTTCGTCGGTTAAATTTCCTATAGCAGGTCTAAATACGTGTTTGTTAGGGTTGGTAATATCATCTTCTTTTGTCTTTAAAGGAAAATAAATATCATCGTAAGTAACAGGTTCTGTTAACCCTGTAAAAACCACAGTAGATGTAATTATTACGTCTACTTGAGCGTATGTATCTGGTGCGGTTCTATCTAAAAAGAAACCATTTTCAGAGACAACTAATTCAGTCAACCCAGCACCTGCAGATGTTGAAATTGTAATAGTGTTTACTTGACCAAAAGTCAATGTAGTTGCTATAAAAGCAATAGAAAAAAGTATTTTTTTTATCATAATAAATTGTTTTAAGTTATAGAACAAAACAACGAGGATCTTAGCTTTTATGATTGAACATATGAGTATTTTAAGAATACATATGTGTTTTCTGTTTTTTTTAAATAATAAGTGCTTTAGGTGAATAGAAGTGGGATAAATAAAATGAGAGTATGAAATTTTGAATGCTTACTTTTGTAATATGAATGATAAAATGGAAGAATTAATAAAGTCGTTGCCTCAAAAAGCTTTTGAAGATAAGAAAGAAAATGTTGCTTATTTTAAGAGGTTGAAAAAAAGAATTCCTAAAAATTTAGATTATGTAATGCAAGATTTACACGATCAAGAATTTGAGAGAACAGACTGCTTAACTTGTGCCAATTGTTGTAAAACTACAAGTCCAATGTTTTTTCAAAAAGATATAGAACGTATTGCAAAACATTTAAAAATGAAAGAGCAAAAGTTTATGGATACGTATCTAGAAAGAGATTCAGATGATTGCTATGTGCTAAAATCAGCACCCTGTACTTTTTTAGACGAAAGAGATAATACTTGTGTTATTTATGACGTTAGACCTAAAGCGTGTTCTGAATATCCTCATACCAATAGAAAAAAGTTTTTTCAGTTGACTGATTTGACCATGAAAAATGCTGAAATATGTCCAGCTGCATACCATATTATTGAAGCATTGAAAACCGCAATTCCGTTAGCAGGAAAGTCTAGGTAATTATAAAATTTATTATGATTCTAAAATTGTCTAAATTTTTTGGGACATGTTATTCCGATGATGTTTCTGAATTGCAGTTCTTTGGAAAAAGGTTTCAAGCAGAAATACATCAAAATATTTTAACATTGTCTTTTGAGTTGATGAAGGGCTTAGATAAGGATGAAATTGAAGACAAAACAACTCAATTCACTTTTTATGAAATTGAAGATTTGTATTTACAGAAAAAATTGAGTGCTACCATTCAAAATTTTTCACAAGTAACTAAAATTACCTTATGCGTTAATAATCATTCTTATCCAGTAAAACACCTAAAACTAACCTATAAGGGTTTTGTGCTTAGATTGGTATAATTAGTGTGTGTCAAATGTTAATTTTGAAAATTACTTTTTTAAGCTACTGAAATATAAGTGATTATTTATAATTATCTAGAGAATGTTACGGATCTTAAGCTTGGTAAGGTTCTAAGATTGTTCTGGACAATAACTGTTGCTTTTGTGTAGTTACTACTGCTTACATAGAGTTTATATTGATTATTTGTTTTATCAATAACAACAGAAATAGCTGACACTCTTTGAATTGCATTTTTTAAATGATAAGCATCTAAAATAGTGATGCACGTATAAATAGACGTTTTAGAACTCATGGGGTTTTGGGTATAGCATACAATCTGGGGTGATTGTTTTTGTTTAAAGTTATAAATAAAGTTGGATTTTGGTACAAAAAACACACTTTTTTAGCTTTGAGTTTTAATAAACCAAGTATTTTTTTCTTAACTTTTTAAAAATCTGGGTTTTACTTTGCCAACTCTGTTCTATTTCTTTTGCCGTAAACCCATTTTTTAATTGGTATTCTAAAATAGTATCTCCAGCATGTATGGTAAAGGTTTTTCCAAAAAAAGCAGTTTTGTCAGGATATTTATGATACGCATCTACCAACCAATCCATAGATACTTTAGATAGTTTTTGGGTGTTTGTCAAATTTACTCCATAACAAATTTTAGCGTCATCTTTAGGGTATTTGCTACCGTAATTGGGTTTGGGTGTGTAGTAAAAATTTGTTTTTGGAAAAGAAGAACTTCCGTAACGTTGAAATTGATACGTTGTTCCTCTACCAGCATTTATAGGAGTTCCTTCAAAAAAACCTAGACTCGGGTATAGGTTGATAGCTTTGTCATTTGGCAAATTTGGAGAGGGTCTAATAGGCAAGTGGTAGCTACTGTTGTGATTGTAATTAGACAAAGGAATCAGAGTCAAATCACACTGAATTTGATTTGCTAGCCATTTTTCACCGTTAATCATAGTTGCGTATTCACCAATAGTCATTCCGTAGACTAAAGGAACAGGGTGTTTTCCTACAAAAGAACTGTATTTTGGATTGAGCATAGGACCATCTACATAGTGTCCGTTAGGGTTTGGTCTGTCTAAAACTAATAATGGAATTTGGTTCTCAGCACAAGCTTCCATCACATAATGCAATGTAGAAATATAGGTGTAAAAACGAACTCCAACGTCTTGAATGTCAAAAATCATTAAGTCAATGCCTTTCAAATCTTCAGTAGTAGGTTTTTTGTGTTTTCCATACAAAGATACAATAGGTAGTTGAGTTGTTACATCCACACTGTTGTTAACTTTTTCGGCCGCATCAGCAGTCCCTCTAAATCCGTGTTCTGGAGAAAAAACTTTTTGAATGGAAATGTTTCGTTGCAAAAGGGAATCTATAAGATGTGTGTATCCCGTATTTTTAAATATCACAGAAGTTTGATTGGCCACAATTCCCACTTTTTTAGCTTGTAAAAGAGGTAAATACAGTTCGGTTCTATTGGCAGCAACTATAATATTTTTTGTTTGTGGGTTATTTTGAGCCTTGCACGAGGATAAAACAGCCAATAAGAAAAATACATGAATTAAAAATGTATTTTTGAACATCCATTTAAAGTGCATAAGCAATTGAATTTTGAATTATTTATAGCGACCAGATTAACCAAGTCTCAAGAGTATAAAAATAGTATTTCATCTCCAATAATAAAAATAGCAATTAGCGCTATTGCGTTGGGGTTGATTATGATGTTGATTTCTATAGCAACAGGTGTAGGGCTGCAAAAAAAAATTCGAGAAAAAGTAGCAGGCTTCAACGGACATGTGGTTATTAGCAATTATGACAACAACCAATCCAAGACAACACAATCACCAATAAATTTACAACAAAATTTTTATCCTGAATTTAAGGACGTTTCTGGAATTAAACATATACAGGTTTTTGCAACAAGACCAGGAATCATTAGAACAGAGAGTGATTTTGAAGGTGTGATTTTAAAAGGAGTTGGAACAGATTACGATTGGTCTTTTTTTAAAGAATATTTAAAAATAGGAAATTTGCCTGTTTATGGGAATGAATTGTCTAGTGAAGTGTTGATATCAAAAAAGATTTCGGACAGAATGCAATTGACCTTGGGAGATAAGTTTGATACTTTTTTTGTGCAAGAAAATAGCAATGCGTTGCCAAGTAGAAGAATTTTTAAAGTTGTAGGTGTTTTTGATACAGGTTTTGATGAGTTTGATAAAAGTTTGATAATTGGAGATATCAATCAAGTAAGAAGATTGAACAAATGGGAAGCAGATGCGGTAGGAGGTTTTGAAGTATTTATAGAAGATTTTGATCAGATAGATGTTAAATCAAAAGAGATTTATCAAAAAATTGATTCTACTTTAGATAGTAGAAGCTTGTTTGAGCAGTTTCCTCAGATTTTTGAATGGCTGAGCTTGTTTGATGGAAACATTGCAATTATTGTAATTATTATGATTGTGGTAGCGGGAATTAATATGATTACGGCTTTACTCGTCTTGATTTTAGAGAGAACACAGTTGATTGGGGTGTTGAAAACTTTGGGAGCTAACAGTTGGTCTATTCGTAAAATATTTTTGTACAATGCTTCTTATATTGTAGGTAGAGGCTTGTTGATTGGAAATGCAGTGGGGCTTTTGTTATTGTTTTTACAGTATCAATTTGAGTGGATAACCTTAGACCCTAACAGTTATTATGTACATGTAGCACCTGTATATCTTACTTTTTATCATGTATTGTTTTTAAATATAGGAACGTTGTTACTCTGTGTTGCGATGATGCTGATTCCGTCAATTATTATTACCAAAATTACTCCAGCCAAATCGGTAAAGTTCTCATAAAAACAAAAACCTTCAGCGAGGGAAGCTGAAGGTTTCTGTACTAACTAAACTAAACTATGAAAAAATTATTTTCAA
>NZ_JAUOSB010000166.1 GCF_030548295.1 Wenyingzhuangia sp. 2_MG-2023 | reverse complement strand
TTTTATAAAATTAGATGTTTCTCTGGATTAAGTTGTTTTTGTCATTGGCTATCAGAGCCAGTTCAAAAGCACTTCTTTTAAAGTTTCCGAATTTATGATAACAGCGAAGGAAGATAAAATAAAAGACAAATAAGTTGGCTCGGTATACAAACCTCCTTTAAGAAAAGGCTTATAGGATAATGATATACATAACAAGATTTTTGTTGCTGAAAACCTCCGAAAGCCGAGAGACGGTATTAGGAC
>NZ_JAUOSB010000165.1 GCF_030548295.1 Wenyingzhuangia sp. 2_MG-2023 | reverse complement strand
CACCTGTAACCCAAACTAAAGAGGCATACAAGTAACCTAATAACTTTTCAACAAACAAATCTCCAAATGACTAACGAGAATAATGCCTAGGTACAGCTATACCATCGTTGGTCATATCAGATGTTAATTCCCACATAGAAAACTCACTTTCTCCCAGATCAGAACAGTTTCCGTATTCTGTTTGAAAATCTGGAAAATAACCTGCTTAATCAATAGTGATAGACGAGATAACCGAGACACAAA
>NZ_JAUOSB010000164.1 GCF_030548295.1 Wenyingzhuangia sp. 2_MG-2023 | reverse complement strand
CCCCGCCCCCGCCAACAGCCCGACGGAATATTTTCCCTCTGAATACTGATTACGAGTTGGTTCTAATTGTCTATTGGGCTCTTTGATGTGTATAAGTGAGAGGTTTGGTGTTTACGACTTTTCGGGTAGGTAGTGTAATTTTAGTTGGATAGAATTGTCTATCCATATTTCTTTTGTTTCTAATTCGTTTTTTGTTTATTTTTTTTGTTTTTTCATGTATATTATTAAGTTCTCAGTTATATAG
>NZ_JAUOSB010000163.1 GCF_030548295.1 Wenyingzhuangia sp. 2_MG-2023 | reverse complement strand
AGATATTGTTTATAAAAAAGAGCTGCAAGATTAATAAAATAAATTTAGGATGTTGCAAAATATTATTATAAATATTGTATTAATAAAAAAAAAAAAAAAAAATAATTTAATAATTAAAAAAAAAAAAAAAAAAAATTAAAAAAAAAAAAAAAAAAAAAAAACATATTTAAAATAAAAACAAAAAAAAAATTAAATATCAAAAAAAAAAAAAAAAAAAAAAAAAATATAAAAAAAAAATATAAA
>NZ_JAUOSB010000162.1 GCF_030548295.1 Wenyingzhuangia sp. 2_MG-2023 | reverse complement strand
ATCCTCTAATATCTTCCAAAGAATATCCCCAATTTCTTTTGGGAATTTATTCTCTTCGCATTTTTTATAAATTTTGTCTTTCCACTCTTTTACTTTGTCAATTAATTTTTTACCAACAATTTTTCTTAATTGCTCAGCCTCATCTAAATTAAACCCGATAACTACCGCCATTTGCATCATCGTTTCTTGATATAGGCAATAATTTCTTGTTGACTTAAGAATTTCTTGGAAGAGGGGGTGGGGG
>NZ_JAUOSB010000161.1 GCF_030548295.1 Wenyingzhuangia sp. 2_MG-2023 | reverse complement strand
AGTCTTCGTCGTCCGGCATTGTGAAGGCTTCCGTCTCGCTCACGGTTTCCCCTTCACGCTCTCGTTACGCCCGCTAGCGATCGCCAGTCCAGCACCTACCGCAGCCGTTGCCAGACCTGCGAGTATCGTGCCGACAACGATCTTCTTATAGCCCTTGATATCCTTGTGGCTCGCGTACATGGTGTTCGTCTTGTGAACCAACTCCGGCAGGTTCGCGGCCTTGATCGCTGTCTCGATCTGGACC
>NZ_JAUOSB010000160.1 GCF_030548295.1 Wenyingzhuangia sp. 2_MG-2023 | reverse complement strand
GGAATGTATTTTACAGTTTCTTCTTTAGATAAAAATTCAGAATCACCAAAACCATCTTTACCAGCCAACCAATCGTATAGTTTTAAGCCAATACCATAAAAAGGACTATCCCACCAATCGTAAGTAGGGACTACAAATTTTAAATCGTGAACCATGTGGGGAGCATTTCTTTTTAAAAGAGCTCTGTCTTTTAATGCTTCAAGAACCAAAGAAAAATGTCCGTGTGGTAAAGATCGAACTCCGCC
>NZ_JAUOSB010000159.1 GCF_030548295.1 Wenyingzhuangia sp. 2_MG-2023 | reverse complement strand
AGGGTGGGCTTTGCCGATGATGCCGCCGAACTGACGCAACCAGGTGATATCGGTCTTATTGGGGATATTGTGTACGACCCACATCACAAAGACCATCACGAGCCCCAGAATAAAGGCCCAGGCGACGTTGTTGTGAACGAACTTTGACCAGATCAACAGGTTCGAATTGAAGCTTTTCCCCAGATAGGGCGCGATGAAACTGCGGCCGAACAAAACAAACAGACCGGTGAAGCCCAGCAAAACAA
>NZ_JAUOSB010000158.1 GCF_030548295.1 Wenyingzhuangia sp. 2_MG-2023 | reverse complement strand
CAAATACACATTTCGATAACCCTCATGGTCTTGATTCAGAAACCCATTATTCAACGGCATACGATATGGCAATACTTACGCGCTATGCGATGGAAAACAATACATTTCAAGAAATAAGCGGTTCGGAAAATTATATCTCTGAAAATAGATCATATAGCTGGAAAAATAAAAATCGTCTGCTTACACAGTTTTATGAATATTGTACAGGAGGGAAAACTGGATACACGAAGCAAACAGGTAGAACC
>NZ_JAUOSB010000157.1 GCF_030548295.1 Wenyingzhuangia sp. 2_MG-2023 | reverse complement strand
AGTCAGATGTGTATGATAAAAGATATGTTGAAAAAATATTTTGTGGGAGAATTTGATGAATCTTTTATTGATGAATCATAATACAATTACCAAAGAACATATATCATTATGTGTCAAATCACTAAGTGGTGGAGTTTTTGAAAATATTTACATCCACAACAATGCAACAGACGTTGATTTTGGTTTTATATATGATGAGTTAATTAATTATGATGTGTGTGGACATATACAAATACTCTCTATACC
>NZ_JAUOSB010000016.1 GCF_030548295.1 Wenyingzhuangia sp. 2_MG-2023 | reverse complement strand
GAGAAAATAGATTTAAAGAAAGGAAAAAGATTAGTATATGTTTATTTTTCATTTTTTTCGTAGTTACACACAACGGTCTTGGCTAAGAAATCGTAGCGAATTAAATAGCACTAATTAGTAAATAAAAATAAACAAATAAAAAAGAAATAACCATATAGTGAGCACAAACATAGCTATGTTTTTTAGCCGTTGTTAGCTACTTTTTTGGTGATTTAAAAAACAAATTTAATTAACAGTAATCAATCTTCCTATTTTTATTTTTTAGCGTTGGCTATTTGGTGACGATAGGAGGCAAGGTTACGTAACACAGAGAAAAGGTCGATGCGTTAACATCGACCAATGGTTTGGTTTTCATAATGACGTTTTAATTTTAACTACATTAAGAGTAGATAAATAGCTGTCGCTAATTCTACAAGAGAAATCTCTACTCTTAAACTCCACAATTCAATCTTCATTAAGTTGAAATTAAAAAATTAAACAAACCGAGAGGTCTTTTATAAAACATCGAGAGACCTCTCACATTTCTCGACATTTAAAAAATTAAGTGATATGTATATAATATTAAAGAAAATAGAGAAAGTATCATTGAAATATAAACAACTATTTCAAAAATTTTTAAAGAAGGTGATTTATTGTTTTGAAAGACTCGAATATTACTTAAGTCCTGAGATTCAACTAACTTTTTTAATTCCAACTTTCGATGTTCAAGCGAATGATTTATATGAGTGTGTTCAAAAAATAGAACAGCTAAAGAAAAAGAAACGGTCAGTGAAAGTAGAATTATTGATGCCAAAAAAAGATATTTGGAAGTTAGATTTGGAAAGTAAGAGGCTTTTAATGAGATTAATAGACCTATCAAAGTGATAGACAGTGTAGCTATAGTTTTAAAAAGAGCGAAAAACTTTTCATCACTTTTTCTTGAATCGGACTCATATTTATCAACCTTTTTTAAAACTTCCTCTAAAAACTTATCCCCATTCACAATATTTCAATTTTTAATTTCAAATATAACATAGCTACAATAAAAAGGGGCAGAAAAAATAAAAATAATTTTAAAATCTTTCAAAATGAATAAATCACCACCAAAATTGTTGCTAACGGTTTTGTATATGGCTCGTAGCGTGTAAAAAGGTACAGGTTTTTAGGTTAGGCACAAGCCAAATTTGAAAATTTGGCGATTTCGCAAATAAGCACTAACTTTGGTTAAGCAACTACTTATCTATGAGCTATATACGTTGTTGTAAGTAGTTATTTATCCGATGTTCTGTCGTTTACAACTTCTTTCAAAACATTCATTCCGTTTATTGCGGAAGGGAAACCCGAATAAACAGTCATAAGCAACATTATTTCTTTGATTTCAGTTTCGGTAAGTCCAATGTTAAATCCTGCATTTATATGAAATTTTAGTTGTGATTCTGCTGTTCCTAAAGCGGTTAATGCAGAAATTGTTGCGATTTGTCTGTATTTGTTGTCTAAATTGTCTCTTGAAAAAATGTCCGCATATCCATATTCAAGTACGAATTGAACCAATTCAGGCGAAAATTCGTTATAGGCGATTTTAAGTTTTTCGACTTGTGTGCTGTCCAATTTAGATAATTCCAATTCTCCAGTTTTAAGTCTGTCTGCAATTGGTGTATTTGAAAAATCTCCAACAGTGTCTTTAATTCCTTGCTTTGCTCTCTCGTTCAAAACTTCTTTTAATGAATTCATTGCGTTTATACAACTTGGAAAACCAGAGTAAACTGACATTTGAAGAATTACTTCTTTTAATTCATTTATAGTACTTCCTGTGTTTAAGGCTCCATTTATATGAACTTTCAATTGTGGTTGCGCGTTTCCCATTGCTGTAAGAGCAGATACAACTGCAATTTCCTTTGATTTTAGGTCAAGTCCTTCTCTTATATAAATATCTCCAAAAGCATATTCAATAATAAAAGTTCCTAATTCGGGCGAAATATCTTTCAGACTTTCAATTACTTTTTCTCCTGCTTCTCCGTCAATTTCTTTCAGTTTTTCCCAACCTTTTTTAAATCTTTCAGTTTTTATAGTGTCCATTTTAGTTTGTTTTTCAATTTGTCCAAATCCTTTAGTTGCAATAAATAGGATGGTTAAAAATATTATATGTTTCATTTTGTTTTAATACAAAATTAGACGAAATGGACAAGGTAATTATAGGACTTTTTACGAGTAATCAGGTACTTTTAAATTCGGAAGGCGAAAGATTAGTCTTTTGTTTAAAAATACGTGAAAAATAAGAACTGTCTTTAAACCCTAAACCAAATGCGATTTCCTTTATTGACAAATTTGTGAAATACAAAAGTCGTTTTGCCTCGGTTATCTTTTTCTCCAAAATAATGTTCTTCGGATTTTGTCCATAACTATCTTTGCAGATTTCATTAAGTTTATCCACTGTTAAATGAAGGTGGTCAGCATAGTCTTTTACGGTAAGGTTTTTTGAAATTGTGTCAGCAACCAATTTTGAGAATTCTAATATGGTTGTTGGTTTTGTCTTTTTGTTGAACTCTAAATCACTTGCCATTCTGGTTAAGTGAAGAAGTAAATAATTGATTCCGGAAATAATCGATTTCTCTCCCAAATTGTCATTCAGTTTCGATTCCTCTATTAAATTTTCAAATAATGGTTTTAGAAGTAGGATGTTTTTTTGTTTCAGGTCAAAAAATGCAATATTCATTAACTCTAAAGGTAATTCCTTTGTAAAATGTTTAGCGAAAACTAAAATGTAACCTTTAGATTCTTTTGAATATGACCAATTATGAACCTGTTTGGGATGCATAAAAAAAAGTCGGTTCGGTTTGATTTCATATTCCTCAAAGTCGATAACATTTATTCCTGAACTTTTGGTAAACCAAACAAGTGAATAAAAATCGTGTCTGTGTGGCCAATCCACATTTGGGTTCTCTGTATTTTCAAATGTTCCAACATAAAAAGGTTGTTCCTTTGGGTTAGAAGTTATTATTTCTGATATGGAATATTCGGTTAGCAGGATGTTCGTTTTAATTGCTTACAACGTTTCGTGTATGAGTAGTGGCGTGGGACGTCACGGACAATTGTAAACAGGTACTTGCCAGAGGAAAATCCGCAGGATTTTCCAAGTAGGTAAGGACAAGCCATTGCTTATACACATTGTTGTAGTGCGTTTTTTATATTCATTCTGTTTATTGAGAAAGTATTTGTTTCTTCATTTAAAAAGTCAATTATTAAAATTCCTTTCTGTGCAATTTTCATTTTATTATAATCACCGCTTAAATCTGGCAATTCTGTTTTAATAACAATCTCATAAATTAATTCCAAGAGTTTTTCAGTATGCGATTCGTGCAATTTCTTTATTCGTTTTACAAATTCAGAATTTTCCATTTGAGTGAAATCCGTTAGAGTTAAGTCAAATTCACTTTTCAAAGCTTCATTGGTTTCCTCAATTCCACTTTTTGCACTATTTAAATTTATTCCGCTAATTTTCTCGATTAAACTTGTCAGCAATAAGTTTATTCTTTGAATTTCTCGTTTTATAAAATCGTTTTCGACTTCCATTTTTCTACGTAAAGTTCGTTTTTCAAATGCACTACAACGGTTTTGGCTAGGCTTTGTGCGGGTGAAAATCGCCAAGATTTTCAGACACGGACTAAGCCGAAGCTTTTTGTTTGGTTTTGTTTCTTTGTTTTTAACTAAGCCAAATCAACAAGATTTGGCGACTTAGTAAATATACACAAAACTTTGAAGTTAGCACAAAACCCGCATGAAGTTTAGCCGGTGTTAGCTAAAGTATTTTACGAACTTTAATTAGTGATAAAATTATCCTTTTTATCCCTACATTAAATTGTATATCTCCTTTTAAAGCTTGTTTTTTACTTCCAATTAATTCAGTGTTAAGAATTTGTCCTTCACCAAATTTTGGATGAAAAATTCTATCTCCAATTTTTAATTTTAGGATTTCTTGTCTTGTTAAAATTTCACTAACATTATCTGGAATTTGTAATTGTGATTCTTCTACATTAGATGAAATTTTATTGTGTCTGTTAGAATTTTCAATATTAGAAATCTTTTTTTCAAGTACAGATAAAGTGTTTAAAATTAATTCACTTTCAGCAGAAATCTGTTTGTTTTTATCTAGTTTAGCAGGTGATAAGCTTAGTAATGTAGTTAATGAATTAATCTCAGTACCTTGGCTTTCATAAGTGTTTTGAATTAATTCAGAAAGTGATTCTATTTCACATTCAACGTTATCAATTCTGAGGTTTTCATCATACTCAAAATCTCTAAACCCTTGAATATCAAAAATTCTTTTAGTTGCTTTATCCTTGATTAAGGTAACAGGTTTATTAAAAGCTTGCCTAATTCCTAACTCATATAGTACATTAGGATTTTGTGAACTTAAATCACATATAGCCATATCTGATTTTATTATTCTTTTTATTATATCAATAGCTATATAATTTGTATTAATAATTTCATCCGCTCTAGTTGGTTTAAAACCAGCAATTTCGCATGCAGGTTTAATTAAATGGTTATAAACTCTATCAAAATGACCTTTGTCGTAATTTTCATTATTACTAATAGGCATTATTATAAAACATTCTTTCATAATATTTTAGCTAACTCGTTATATACTCACCAAAGGTAATGTTATCATGATGCGTTATTTGGATAACATTACTTATTAGGTGTTTTTATCAGTTCTAAAAATAGATAAAAAAACTGTCTTTTGCTAAGTATTAAAATTAAAAGTGCTAAATAAAAAGCTTAAAAATCATGGAATCAAAACTAAGTGAAAATTTTATTGACATACAGAAGGCTTTCGCATTAAAGTTATATAATTAGGTAGAGAATAAACTATCTTTGCATATTATCAATCGCCTATGTCTGTTCGTGTTTTATTAATTACCCCTCCTTTTACACAGTTAAATACTGCATATCCTGCTACTGCATATATCAAAGGTTTTTTAGATTCTAATGATTTAAAAGTGAGTCAGTTAGATTTGAGTATTGAACTTTTTACGGCTGTTTTTACTACGGAATTTATAGATGCTATTTTTAAACAAGCAGAAATGCTTGAGAATTATGAGTTTCCTTTGGTGTGGAAACAAAAGGAAGATTACATTGCTAAAGTAGAAATGGTGATGAATTATTTAAGACAGCAAGAGGTAACGGCTGCATATCAAATCAATCATAAAGATTTTTTACCTCACGGTCATAGACGAGTTAAATTGGAAAAAGATTTGAGTGCTGAGTTTGGAAAACTAGGTGTTTTAGACAAAGCCAAACATATTGCTACCTTGTTTGTAGAAGAGCTGGGAGATTTTATTCATGCCAATGTAGATGAGTTTTTTTCCTTTACACGTTATGCGGAAAGTATTGCCAGAGCTGCTTCAAGTTTTGATACAATTTATGAGTTTTTACAGTACGAAACTACATTGATAGAAGATGAAATGTTGTATTTGTTAGATCAAGAATTACAAAACAAGAAGTACGATTTGATTTGTTTTACGGTACCATTTCCTGGAAATTTGTTTTCAGCTTTGCGATGTGCTCAATTTATCAAACAAGAATATCCACAAGTCCAAATAGCCATGGGTGGAGGATATTGCAATACTGAATTAAGACGTTTGTCTGATCCTAGAATTTTTGAATACGTAGATTTTATTTCTTTAGATGATGGTGAAGCTCCGTTGTTGAGAATTACAGAGTACATTGCAGGAAAAATAAATGCCAAAAATTTAGAAAGGACTTATATAGTACAAAGTGGAAAAGTTGTGTATGCAAACAAACTTCCAAACACTATTTTTCATCATAAAAACTTGCCCGCTCCAAGTTATGTAGGATTGCCGCATGATAAGTATTTGTCGTTTCTAGATGTGATGAATCCTATGCATAGAATGTGGTCTGATGGTAAGTGGAACAAACTAACCATATCTCACGGATGTTATTGGAAACAATGTTCTTTTTGTGATGTTACCTTAGATTATATTGGGAATTATGAGAACACAACAGCCGATGATTTGGTCAATAAAATAGTAAAAATAATTTCAGAAACTGGAGTGACTGGTTTTCATTTTGTTGATGAAGCTGCTCCTCCAAAAATGTTAAGAGCCTTGGCTAATAAACTTTTAGAAAGAAAAGTATACATTACTTGGTGGACCAACATTCGTTTTGAAAAAACATTTACAGTAGAATTGTGTGCCTTGTTATCCAAATCAGGTTGTATTGCTGTTACAGGTGGTTTAGAAGTGGCATCTGATAGATTGTTGGCTAAAATGAAAAAAGGGGTGGATATTGGACAAGTAGCCAGAGTAACCAAAGCTTTTTCTAACGAAGACATTATGGTGCATGCGTATTTAATGTACGGTTTTCCCACAGAAACAGCTCAAGAAACTATTGATTCCTTAGAGGTGGTTCGTCAGTTGTTCCAAAGTAACTGTATTCAATCTGCATTTTGGCATCAGTTTGCGTGTACAGCTCATAGTCCTGTAGGAAAAAATCCTGAGGAGTTTGAAATAAATATTATTGGTCCAGAGTTTAAAGGTTTTGCAGAGAATGATTTGTACCATGAAGATCCCAAAGGAGCAAAGCATCATTTGTATGGAGATGGATTGAATGTTGCATTAAACAATTATCTAAATCATAAGGGATTTGACATTCCACTACACAACTATTTTGATTTTAAAGTACCTAAAACAGTACATCCAAAAAACATGATAGCATCTTTTTTGGCAGGTAAAAATTAAGATAGGTAAGGGGCAAAACTTTTTAAAGTTTCTAAGTAACCTTTGTGAATCAAACGTTCTGTTTGTGAGGTGTGAATTCTGTCAAAAGAAGACAAGTCGGGGGTAATCAACACATCCGCTCTTTGGGTTTGAGCTTTTGCAGCGGCTTCTAGCGTAAAATGAAAACTATTCTGAAGAACTTCAATCATGTTTTGAGGTTTTCCGTATAAATGTTTTGCGTTTAAATCTACAGCTACAATATTGGTAGCGTTCATTGCTTCAAGTGCAGAAATGGGAACGTTTTCAGAAACAGCCCCATCCACCAACATAAGATCGTTTATAATGATTGGATTAAAAATTCCAGGAATACAAGAACTTGCCATTACAGCCTTTGATACACTTCCTTTTTGTATGATAACTTTTTCACCAGTAGAAATATCGGTGGCAAGTATCGCTAGTGGAATTCGGGCATCTTCAATGTTTACTTTTCCGATGTTTTGTTCCATAAATTCGGCTATTTTGGTGTTGCTAAGCAATCCGTATTTAGAAATTGATAAAGCAGTAATGTCTCGCCAACTAATTTCTAAGGCAATGTCTTTTACACGATCACAATTGTTGTCAAAAGCATACAAGCCAGCTACCATAGCACCAATACTCGTACCTGCAATCCACTGTATATCCAAACCAATTTCTTCAATAGCCTTTAAAACACCAACATGTGCTGCTCCTAAAACAGCTCCACCGCCTAAAGCCAAACCAATTTTGTCACCTTTTTTTAGTGTTTTCATGTTTCTAGTATAGGAATAGGTTAATGCTCAAAAAAACTAAACATGCAACCTCCGTAACGTTTGGATTGTGTGAAATTTGGAAGATTGCTCAAATCTGTTTGTTGCGAATGTTCTACTATTAAAGTTCCATTCTCGCTCAAAAGATTGTTTTCAAAAACCAAGGCGGGAATTTTACCAAATTGTTCGTCGGAAAAATCATAAGGAGGGTCTGCAAAAATCACATCGTAACTTCCTTGATGCTTACCTAAAAAAGAAAAAACATCTGCTTTGATGGTCTGAATGTCAAAATCCAATTCCTTAGCTGTTTGATTGATGTAATAAATACAACCACTGTGTTGTTCTACAGCTATAATATTTGTGGCACCTCTAGAAGCAAATTCATAACTAATGTTTCCGGTACCAGAAAACAAATCCAAAACACGAACTTCGTGAAAATGATACCAATTGTTGATAATGTTAAACAAACTTTCTTTAGCCATGTCAGTCGTAGGACGAACGGGCAAATTTTTAGGTGCGGTTAGTCTTCTTGACTTGTATTTTCCAGAAACGATTCTCATAGGTGTAGTTGTAATAAATTGTAATTCTCTTGCGGTAAACAAAGAATTTTGCTGCTTAGGTTCGTGTTTAGCTTGTTAAAGATACTTACATATCTCACATATTTATACAATAGCTGATAGGTTTCATCACTTTCTTTAATATTTCCAAACAGATGTATTTCAAACTCATTGGTGTTCATTTTTAATTGTTCTGCAACAAATAAAATATAGTACACAAAATCTTCTTTGGTTTCAAAACTAAAATGATTGAGTAATTGCAATTCATTATTTTCTAACACCAAAACTTGAAAATCTTCTTGGTATACGTTTACAAACATTGTTTTGGCACCAACAGAGTAGTTTTTTAAAATATTCTGTAAAAAAACAGTAGAAGAGTGTAGGTATGTAAATTCACCAAACGAATCAAAAATATAATTATTGATATTTACATAGGGAATATAGACATTGTTTACTTCTATTTTGTCAAGTTCATCATAACTTATAAAGTCGTTGTCAAACGTTTTTACGGTGTTTTTTAAATAGTCTTTTAGCAAACTTTCATCAAACAAAGGTCTAGGAACAGGTGTAAAAAGATCATTATGATGGATCAAAATAATCTCATCATAGGTTTGGTGCAACAGTTCTTGATTTTCAAAGATGGATTTTACCTTTTCCAAATAAAGTGCAGGGTTGGCAATTTTTTCTGCATATAAATGGTTTGTAAAATCTTGGTATTGCTGTAATGCTGTATTATAAGTACAAAAAGAAAATCCATCCGAACTAAGTTGGATGGATAATCTTTTGGGATTGTATGTAAGGTTTTCTCTATTCATTTTCAGCCATTGCATCATACAATGGAGGCCAGTTTCCACTAACACTCACTTCATCCAAAGAACCAATAGCAATGTATCCTCCAGGAATATCATCTCCTCCTAAAGCTTCTTTCTCTTGTTTGATCAAAGATTTACTCATTCCTTCTAAGACTTCAGCTTTGTCAATTTTAACTTCAAAAACAGAAGCTAAGAGTTTGTTAGCTCTTAAAATAGCAGAAGTTTCAATTTTAAATTGCTTATCAGTACCAGGAATGTTAAGCATATCTTTATAGTTACGTCCTTTAAAAACCTTGTCTTTAACCATTTCATAACCAATCGTATCGGTTACTTTCTTTTCTACTTCTACCATTAAAGGAGACCAAGTAGTACCTCTGTTTTCTTTAACAATTTCGATATGTGTACTTGTAATAGGGAATTTAGCCGAGTCTATAAACTTAACCAAACCTTCACCATCACTAGTAAATTTACCTAAAATAGTATTGTGTGCATCTTGTGCATCGGCAATTAATTTCAATTGCTTAATTACTTTTGTATAACGTACTTTTTTCTCTTCGTTAAATTTAATTGGTTCCATGATACCATTGTAAATTAAATAAGAAAAATAACCTGCTGCGACTAAAAGCACTAACGAAATAATTGGAGTTAATTTGATAGGTAAAAATTTGACAATAAGTATAGCTATCGCAACTGTTACCACTACACCTAAAAGGATAAATAAAATCATTGTTTTTGGATTAATTTTATAATGAACGAAGACAAATCTACAATTTTTTTTTATTCATAAAAATTTTTAAGACATTTTCAATCTTTATATTTGTGTAAACTTTTTACATGATAAAATCTGCTTCCGAATTTTACAAAAAATTACATCAAAAATTTCCATTTGAACCTACCCAAGTTCAAGAAGAATTATTAAGACAATTATCGGAGTTTTCTTTTGATACAGATGACGATGCTATCTTTATTTTAAAGGGATATGCGGGAACGGGAAAAACAACTTCCATGAGTACTTTTGTAAATCATTTGTGGGAAGTGGGCAAAAAAGCTGTGCTGTTGGCTCCTACAGGTAGGGCTGCAAAAGTAATTTCCAATTACTCAAAGAAAAAAGCATACACCATTCACAAAAAAATATACCATCCTAAAAAACAATCTAACGGAAACGTAGCTTTTGTAAAACAACCCAACAAACACATCAATACATTTTTTATTGTAGATGAATCTTCTATGATTGCAGACGGTTCTGGTGATGTTACTCTGTTTGATAAAAATTCTTTGTTAGATGATTTGATGGAATATGTGTACAATGGTTTGAATTGCAAACTGATTTTTATTGGAGATACTGCACAGTTACCCCCAGTAAAATCAGAATTGAGTCCTGCTTTGTCTGTAGATACTTTGGCCATTAATTATCAAAAAAATCCTTATTTGTTAGAATTGGATCAAGTAATGCGTCAACATGAAGGATCAGGAATCTTATCCAATGCAACAGAGTTGAGAGCACAATTGGAGCGTGATGGTTTTTATGATTTTCAGTTTGATGTCAACTTTCCAGATATTGTTCGTTTGCAAGATGGTTACGATATAGAAGAAGCCATTACAAACGCTTATGATAGAGCAGGGATAGAAGATACAGCCTTTATAGTTCGTTCTAACAAAAGAGCCAACCAATACAATCAACAAATAAGAACTAAGATTGGAGGACAAGAAAATGAAATTTCTGCAGGAGATTACGTAATGATTGTTAAGAACAACTACTTTTGGTTGAAAGATACCACAGAGGCAGATTTTATTGCGAATGGAGATATTGCCGAAGTTCAAGAAATTTACAACATTAAAGAGTTGTATGGCTTTAGATTTGCCGAAGTTCGATTGAGATTGATTGATTATGTAGATTTAAAGCCAATAGACACGGTATTGTTATTGGATACTGTAACTTCGGAAAGTCCATCGTTGACATATGAAGAGTCAAATAGATTGTACCAAGAAGTGTTGCAAGATTATGCAGATGAGAAATCTAAATACAAACAAATGTTGTCTGTAAAAAACAATCATTATTTCAATGCTTTGCAAATTAAATTTGCTTACGCTATGACGTGTCACAAATCTCAAGGGGGACAATGGAATACCATTTTTATAGAACAGCCATACATGCCAGAAGGGTTGAATAAAGATAGTATGCGTTGGTTGTATACTGCTATTACCAGAGCCAAAGAAAAGGTGTATTTGATTGGTTTTGGAAACGAATATTTTAACGAAAATTAAGCACAAAATAAACAATGAAAATAGACATAAATGCCGATTTAGGAGAAGGTTTTTTGTTTGATGAAGATATTTTAGAAAAAGTATCTTCTTGCAATATTGCTTGTGGTGGGCATACGGGAACAGAAAATTCTATGAGAGCTACCATTCGTTTGGCAAAAAAGTATGGAGTTACTATTGGAGCACATCCGTCGTACCCAAATCCTGAGTATTTTGGAAGAAAGGAAATGGAAATTTCACCAGAATTATTACGAAAATCTATCCGAGATCAAATTTTATTGTTGATTAAGATTGCTAGAGAAGAAGGAGCTGTGGTACGTTATGTAAAACCACATGGAGCTTTGTATAACAAGGCTGCTGTAGATGTAAACACAGCAAACATGTTGGTAGATATTGTAAAACAAATAGAGCCAAGTGTAGGTTTAATGGGATTGGCAGGTTCTGTTTTAGAGCCGATTGCTAAAAAAAATTACCTTATGTTTTTAAAAGAAAGTTTTGCAGATAGAAGGTATCATCAAGATGGAACGTTGGTGTCTAGAAATCACCCTTTGGCTGTTATTCATGATAAGGAAGTTGTTTGGAAACAGATTCAAGGAATTTTATTAAAAAATGAAATACTAAGCATAGAAGAACAACCGTTATCAATAAAAGTAGATAGTATTTGTTTTCATGGAGATACTCCTAAAGCTTTGGAGTTGCTTTCTTATGTGCACGAACAACTCAGCAACCAAAAAATAACTATTCAAAATGCAATATGAAGTACTTACTTACGGAGAATCTGCTTTTCTAATAAAGTTTGAGAATGAAATTTCGGTGGAAATTCATCTGCAAGTAAAGTCGTTGTATTTACAGTTAAAGAACATCCATTTAGTGGGAGTCATTTCTTTAATTCCCGCTTACAATTCACTAACTGTTATTTTTGATGATCAATTGATTGATGGCACATTTCTAAAACTTTTTCTAGAAAAAACAAAATTCAAAAAAGAGGGAGTAGAAATGGCTGAAAAAACAATTGAAATACCTGTTTGTTATGAAAAACCGTATGCGTTAGATTTACAAGAGGTTTCTGAAAAATTAAACCTAACTCCTTCAGAAATTATAGCCTTGCACACTTCCAAAACATATTTGGTATACATGTTGGGTTTTGCCCCTGGATTTATGTATTTAGGAGGTTTAGACACTCGTTTGTTTATTCCAAGAAAAGACACACCTCGGTTAAAAGTAGCTGCGGGTTCTGTGGGGTTGGCAGACCAACAAACAGGAGTTTACCCTTTGGAAACACCAGGAGGTTGGCAAATTATAGGAAAAACACCAATTCCATTGTTTTCTAAAAAAAAATCAGCATTGGTAAGTATGGGAGATAGGGTTAAATTTGTTTCCATTACAGCAGAAGAATATCTAAAAATGGAATGCACATGGCAATAGAAATCATTTCTTCGGGTTTAGCAACTACTTTGCAAGATGGCGGTAGGTTTGGGTATCAAGATCAAGGGATTCCTGTAAGTGGATTTATGGATGGAGATGCAGCTCATATAGCCAATTTGTTGTTAAACAATCCGCCAAATGCAGTGATGATTGAAATGACCATGGTTGGCATCAAATTTAAGGCAATCCAAGAGCTTGTGATTGCTATTACAGGAGCAGATATGCAACCCAAGTTGAATGGTGAAGCGTTGACGATGTACAAAGCTTTGACTATTCCCAAAGATGCAGTGGTGTCTTTTTCTGGGGCTAAAAATGGAGTATATTCTTATATTGCTGTTTTAGGAGGTTTTAATATTCAGGATGAATTTGGAAGCAAATCAACTTACACACCTGCCAAATTAGGTGGTTTTTACGGACGTAAATTAGAAAAAGGTGATGTGTTGCCTGTACCAAACAAGAAAATCACACAAAAACTAGCTAGAGTAAAGGCTATTGATTACAAACAAAACGCTCAGTTGTATTGCCTTAAAGGTCCTGAATGGGATTGGTTTTCTGAAGAGAGTAAAACAGCTTTTTTAGAAACCACTTTTAAAATTCATCAGCACAGCAATCGTATCGGAATTCGTTTGGAAGGAACACTCTTAAAAATGCCCAAGAGAGATGAGATTATTTCTTCTGGAATTGTAAAAGGTACCGTACAAATTACCAAAGGAGGTCAACCCATAGTGATGATGGCTGACGCTCCTACTACAGGAGGTTATTTGCGAATTGTAAATTTAACTCAGCACGCTTGCCATACTTTGGCACAAATTCCTCCAGGAGGAACCGTACAATTTGTATTAAAATAACCTAAAAAAAAATTAAGACATAGTTGCAGAAAAAGCAGGTGTCTGAAAACGGGAATGAATATTTAATAAATACAATTCCTCTTTTACTTCTAGTTTTTGGTTGGCACCAATCCACTCTTGCATCGCTTTATCAAATTCTTTTTCGGACAAATCAGAATTGTTAATTATGGCATCAAAAATTTGATTCAATCTTTTTCTTTGTTGGTGTAAAGTCAATGTATGTTGCATATTATTTTTTGTTTTTAAATTTGATACAAATATGTGATGATTGTGTGTTGTGTTTCTGCACAATTGATTATTTTTGATTTTTCTACTAAAAAAATCAACAAAATGGCAACCAATAAAAATGCAATCATTCGTTACCAAGCTTTAGACAAATGCTTTAGAAATACAGGGAAACGATATTGTATGAAAGATTTGATAGAAGTATGTAACCAAGCATTGTATGATTTTAATGGTGAAAGTGACGGAATTAAGCGCAGACAGGTGTATGATGATATCAGTTTTATGAAAAGTGATCAAGGTTACGGGGTAGAACTAGAAATTAGCAAAGTAGGTAGAATTGCGTATTATCGTTATGCTGATCCTACATTTTCTATTAACAATCAACCGATAAATGAAACCGAAGCCATGCAATTGAAAGAGGCTTTGTTAACGTTAAATCGTATCAAAGGAATGCCACAGTTTGGTTGGGTAGAGGAGTTGACACTGAAATTGGAAAAAGATTTTGACATGCACCAAACTCCTAGAGAAATTTTAGGTTTTGACAACAATCCTTATCTCAAAGGGTTGGAGCATTTGAATACGTTGTTCAATGCTGTTTTGTATCAAAAAGTGTTGCACATAGGGTATCAAACATTTAGAAAACAGGAAGTAGAAATTTTTTCAATGCACCCACAATATTTAAAACAATATAACAACCGTTGGTTTGTTTTGGGAACACATTCTAAATACCAGCCTGTTACTACTTTGGCAATTGATCGTATTGTGTCTATTGAAGAAGTAAATGAGGTTTATGAAGTAGCAGATATTGATTTTATAGAACGTTATGAAGATATTATTGGCGTTACCCGAGGTTTGGATGAAGAAGTAATAACTGTTACGCTACATGCAAATAAAGGTTTGGCTGCATATATGTTGACTCAGCCAATGCATGGAAGTCAAAAAAATGGAGAATTGAAAAAAGATGGGTTGACTTTCACTTTGGATGTTATTCCAAATTATGAATTGGAACAGCAAATATTATCCTTTGGAGAAGCATTAAAAGTACTTTCTCCACCAAATTTTGTAGCAAAAATAAGAAGTAGAATTCAAGCTAGCTTAGACAATTATGAAACCATATCCCTAATTAAGCACTAGGGATATGGTAAGTTATTATTTCTTGCTTTTCATCCAAGCAGCTTTTAAAGCATTATTTTGCTCATCAGACAAAAGAGCTTTTACTTTTGAGTTTTTTTCTTTAAGCTGAGGCTTTAAGGCAGTCCATAGTTCTTTTTTATCTTTAATCTCTTTGGCCTTTTCCTCTTTTACTAAAATAAATTCTCTGTAGATTTCAGAAACTTTAGTTGATTGTTCTTCGTTTAAGGTTAAACTTTCATTTGTTTGAGCCAGTTGTTTGTTGGTTTTTGCAACTTCATGTTTTACTTGATTGTCAATCCATTTTTGTGAGAATACACTTGTAGAAATCACAAGAGCGAATCCTAACAACATTTTTTTTAAATTCATTTTTAATATGTTTTTTAGTTAACAAAATCAAAATTAACAGAGAAGCATAAAAATTGTTGTCCTCAGTGTACATAAAATGTGTGTGACCGTGAATTATAAAAGATTCTTTTATAAGTATCAAAATTCATTTTTTGTCATAACGCTTTTATGATTTAGAAAATAAAACAGTAAAATGTGATGTTTATAAATTAAGACAACCACTTAAAAAAATCATCTTTATAAGCTCTACCAATAGGAATAATAGTAGCTGTTCCAAGATAAATCTGGTTACTGCTCACTTTTTCAATTTTAGAAGTATTGATCAAGTACGATTTGTGAACCCTAACAAAAGCACTGTTTTTTAAGGTTTGTTCCCAATAACGCAAAGGTTCTGTAGATAGTATTTTTTTGTTCTCTAATACAAACTCGGTATAATCAGTATCAGATTTTATGTGTAGAATATCAGTTATTTTTATTTTAATGTGTTCGTAACCTGATTTTATAAATAATTCAGCAGGTGTTTGAGCTACATTTTCGGAAGTATTAGTTTGTTTTACTTTTTGTACGGCTTGCACAAAGCGCTGAAAAGAAAAGGGTTTTAATAAGTAATCAACCACATTTAAATCGTAACCTTCTAAAGCATACTCAGAAAAAGCGGTGGTGAAAATTATTTGAGGTGGATTTTTAAGTGTTTTTAAAAAATCTATTCCAGACAACTTGGGCAAGTGAATGTCTAAAAAAATGACATCAATATCTTGCGTTGTTAAAAACTGAATAGCTTCTAAAGCATCTGTAAAAGCTGCTTGTAGGGTAAGAGTACCCATGTCTTGAATGTATTTTTTGAGAATACGTTGTGCTGGCAATTGATCTTCAATAACAATACAGTTCATAAGCGTATTAGGTTAACATCATTTTTAAATGTACTTGAAATATATGATTTTTAGAGTTTATTTGTAGAGAATGTGCATTTGGATATAACATTTCTAATCGTTTTTTTACGTTCTCTAAACCTATTCCTTTAGACAAATTTTGAGTGTTGGATTGCGACAAATAATTGTTGTTACATATAAATTCTAAAGTTCCATTTTCAGAAACTTTCAAATCAATGTCAATTTTTATGTTTTTTGTTTGACTAGAAGCACTGTGCTTAAAAGCATTTTCTACAAAAACCATAAAAATAAGAGGAGCAATGTTAAAGTGAGTTGCATTTATTGTCTGTGTGTAAGTTGCTTTTCCTCTTCCTTCAATTTGCAATTCGTTTAGCCTGATAAAATTTTCTAACTGTTCTATTTCTTTAGGCAAAGCTACATATTGTGCTTTGCATTCGTACAACATATAACGCAACATAGCAGAAAGTTCTAATATGAAATCAGGAGTTTGTGGAGACTCTTCTATTGCCAATGCATATAAATTATTCAGGTTGTTGAATAAAAAGTGGGGATTTATTTGTGTTTTTAAAAACTGTAATTCGCTTTCTTTGGCTAACAATTCTAGTTGATTTGCTCTTTTGCGTTCTGTAATGGCATCCCAAGCAAATTTAGCACCTAGTAAAATTAAAATGGTTGGCAATACATCTAACAAGTCATAAATTTGAGCCGCCAAATTACGGCCTCTTGTTGTAGGGAAATAAATACGTTCTAGAATTCCCTCTTCTATAAAAACCACCACGCTTAAAACCACGGCTGAGTAAATGGTAAAATGCCAATATTTGTTTTGATAAAAAAAGTTAGGCAATAAGAAAAAACCAATCACAAATGCTCCTAAGGATTGATTGGTGAAAAAAATAAACTCTTGAAAAGTTATATTTCTATCATGTCTTCCATAGGAATACAAAATAAAAACCAACGAACCCAACGTTATTTGAAAGAAGAATTCTTTTGTTTTTTGAATGTAGTCGGTCTTTGTATTCATCATAATAACAAATCTATAAAAATAACAGTTTTATGAAGTTAAAAATCTACAAACATCAAAATAGATGGGGCAAACGACAAAAACTAATACCGTATGTATAAGATTGTCGTTTGTATGATTAATTCCGTTGTTGATAGATTATATTTTTCAAATTGACTATTTCTTGTTTTTTTTGCTTTTAAATTAAGCAACAAAAAAATAAAAATGAAAGATATCATCGCTAAGATAAGTGTCGTTTTTTTACTAATTGCAGGAATAGAAACTGTACATGCACAACAAAAAAACTCGCACATAATTATAGGAGAAATAAAGGATGCTATTGCCCAAGCTGAAATTCCATATGCAACTGTTGTGGTGATAGACAAAAACTCAAAACAAGTTGTTTCTGGAACGACTACTAATGACAATGGTACATTTAGTTTAAAAACCAATGCTACAGATTTTGATGTAGAAATTCGTTTTATGGGTTATAAAACGAAGTCTTTTAGGGATTTAGATATTGTTAAAAGCCGTATCAATTTAGGAACTGTTTTTTTAGAAGAAGATAGTCAGTCTTTGGAAACAGTAGAGTTAAGAGCAGAAGTTTCTAAAACGGTATTTAAGTTAGATAGAAAAGTTTTTAACGTAGGAAAAGACATTGCGAGTACAGGGGTTAGTGCATTAGAAGTGTTGAACAATGTACCTTCTGTAAATGTAAATATAGAAGGGGAAGTAAGCTTAAGAGGTAGTTCTGGAGTACAAATTTTAATAGATGGAAAACCTTCTGTTTTAGCAGAATCTGGGAGCAATGCTTTAGGAACGATTACGGCTGATATGATAGAAAGTGTAGAAGTTATTACTAATCCATCTGCCAAATATGATGCAGAAGGTACTGCGGGAGTTTTAAACATTATTCTTAAAAAAGAGGAAAAAAGAGGTTTGAATGGTTCTGTTTCTTTGAACACAGGAAGTCCAGACAATCATAGTGTTGGAGTAAGTTTGAATCGTAGAACTGAAAAATTCAACTTGTTTACACAGTTAGGAGGAGGATACCGATCTATGCCTAGAGAAAATGAAAATATCAATACTAGTAAAGTAACCAATAAAACAGTAGAAAGTACAGGAAAGGAATATAGAAATGAAACGTTTTTCAATTTTATTTTAGGAACAGATTATCATATTGATGACTACAATGTGTTAACGCTTTCTGGTAATTTTTCTTATGAGTTAGAAGATCAACCCTCAAGAACAGATTACAGTTCTTTTGAAAACGATGTGTTGGATAGTGAATGGTATAGAACCGAAAAAACAGAAGCAACCAATCCTAAATGGCAATACGAATTGAATTATAAAAAAGAGTTTAAAAACAATAAAGAACATACTTTGTTGTTCAGTGCCTTAGGACGTTTTTTTGGAAAAGATTTGTCTTCGGAATTTACAAATACAGATACTTTTGGAACGAGTTCACAAGAAAATCAGCAAACAGAAACAGATTTTAAACAAGCAGATTATACGTTTAAATTAGATTATACCAATCCACTAACAGAACATGTTACTATAGAAACAGGAGCTCAGTATTTGATCAACGATGTAGGAAATGATTATGAGGTAAGAAATGACAATGGTTCAGAATTTGTTGCGGATCCTAATTTGACGAATAATTTTGAATACAACCAAAAAGTATTAGGTATTTACGGAACAGGTGCTTATGAAGGTGAACAATGGGGAGTAAAGTTAGGATTGAGAGTTGAAAATACAGGTTTGGCTACGTTGTTAACCAATACCAACCAATCTAACAATCAAAAATACACCAACTGGTTTCCGAGTATGCACACGTCTTATAAATTAACAGACGATGTTTCAGTACAAGCAGGTTATTCTAAGCGTATTTACAGACCTCGTTTGTGGGATTTGAATCCATTTTTTACCATTAGTGACAACTATAATATTAGAGCCGGAAATCCTAATTTATTGCCAGAATTTACCGATTCTTATGAGCTGACCGCAATTTATAGTATTGGAAAAGCCAACTTAAACACTTCAGTTTACCATCGTTTTACTACAGATGTAATGGAGCGTATTGCACTTTTTGATGATAATGTAACTACCACAACTCCTTTTAATGTAGGAAGTAGAAGAACTACAGGGATAGAAGTAAACGGAAAATACAGTCCTTTAAAATGGTTAACGTTTAATGGTGATTTTAATTGGAATTATTTCAATAGAAAAGGGGTGTATGATACTCAAGTTTTTGATTTTGATGGAGACAATTGGAGTTCTCGTTTGTCATCAAAAATAGGATTGCCTGCCGATGTTGATGTAGAAATTACGGGGAATTACCGTTCTCCTTATCAAACTGTACAAAGTGAAGTTTCAGGTTATGCATTTGCTGATTTTGGAGTTCGTAAGAAAATACTTAATGGAAAAGCAGTGGTTAATATTGCTGTAAGAGATGTCTTTGCTTCTAGAATTAGTGAAAGTGTTATAGATAACGATACCACTTATCAATATAGTTTTGGGCAGAGAGGACGTTTCTTTACATTAGGTTTTAGTTATGGCTTTGGTAAAGGAGAAGCCATGACCTATTCTGGAGGAAGAAGAAGATAATTTTGTAATAAAAAGAATAACTATATCAAACTCTGTTTAAAAATAAAAGAAGAATTATTTTTAAAATAACTTTAAATTTAAACCAAAATACAAATCATAATAAAATAGGTACAATGAAAAAGATAATTTTAAGTAACAAAGCTTTGGGTGTTAATTTTGCACTTTTGATATTTCGTGTCTCTTTAGGTATATCCATGTTTTGGGGTCATGGTTTAGGAAAATGGAACAAATTATTTTCAGGAGGAGAGATTAAATTTTTTGATCCTATAGGACTTGGAAGCACAGCTGCTTTAGGTTTGGCTGTTTTTGCAGAAGTAATTTGTTCGATATTATTAATCTTAGGATTGTTGACTCGTTTGGCATTAATTCCATTAATAGTGACCATGTCTGTAGCGCTATTTTTAGTACATATTTCAGACAGTTTTGGAACTCAAGAAAAGTCAATATTGTATTTAACAGGTTATGTAGTATTGTTTATTACGGGTTCTGGTAGATACTCTTTAGATGGATTGTTAAAAAGATAATAGCTACCCTTAATTATATGAAAATAAGCCGTCTAAAACTAAATTAGACGGCTTATTGTGTTTAAAACCAAGAATTATCTTAATTATTTTTTCTGTAAACTAGCATTAAAAGCTTGTTTTTGAGACATAGATAAAAGTCCTCTAATTTTTTCGTTAGCAACTTTTTGTTGTGGAAAAGTAGCTTTCCAAAACGCTTCTTTGTTAAAAGTCCCTTCTTTCTTCATTTGTGCATTTACTTTAGATTTTTCCAACATTAAGTCTTTATAAATAACTTGAATTTTAGTGGATTGATCTTCTGTTAATTTTAAGTCATCATTAGCCTTTACCAAAGTTGTGTTTAATTTATCTGTTAATTTTAAACCTTGATCTTCTGCCCATTTTTGAGAAAATACACTTGTAGAAATAAGTAGCGTGAATGCGATTATGATTTTTTTAATATTCATGTTTTGTTTTTTTGAATTGTACAATCAAATATATGTTCTTTTGAGAATACCTCAATATTGATGTCAATATGTGATTGTTCAAAGTCAAAAACAGTAATATAGTGTTGATTTGTATTTGGGAAAAAATTAAACCCCACCAATTAAGCGATAGGAATCTCTTAATAAACCATTTGTTTTCTTTGCAGAAAAACTTACTAGTTAGTTTTGGAGCTATTAAACCAATATAAAATGAAAAAAGTAATAGTTGCACTTTTGGTAATGGCACAGGCTACTTCCTTTGCACAAAACTCATCGTATTTTAAAAAATTACAAACAGAAAAAGTTAGTAGTGACGAGCGTCTAAAATGGACACTTATCGGACCTGGGAATTCTGGGTATAGTGAAGATTTGTTTATTCATCCTACCGATGCAAATGTGATGTTCTTAAACTATGACATGGGGAATGCTTATAGAACAGAAAACAAAAGCAAGTCTTGGGTAACTTTAAATGATTTTGATGGTAAAGGAAGTGATATTCGTCCAAACTGGATTGCATTTTCCGAACAAGATGAAGATTACGGTATTATGCTAGAAAAAAGTGCCGTTCAATTAACTACCGATAAAGGTATTACTTGGTCTGAAGTTCCAAATTTTCCAGGAAAGAAAAAGTTTTCAGTAGCTACCATAGATCCTAATGATAAAAAAACATGGTATGTAGGTGGTGGACAGTATTGGAAGGTGAAAAATGTACATCGCAGCTTAAAAGATCCTTACGGAACTAAAGTAAATTATACAGAATACGGATATGTTTTAAAAACGACTAATGGAGGTAAATCTTGGGAGGTAATTATGGATAATATTTCTAAAGACTTAGATGTGGGGAGAATTATTGTAGATCCTAGAAATTCTAAAAATCTATATGTATTGTCTAATGTAGGTTTGTACAAATCAACTAACGGAGGTGAATCTTGGAAAGAAATTAAAAACGGACTTCCATATAATGATGTAAGAGACTTAACATCGTACTACAATAAAAAATCAGGAGAATTCTTTTTGTACAGTGTATTACAAACCCATTACCAGGTTGATGGAAAAACAACTGTTGCCAATGGTGGGGTTTACATCAGTAAAGATGGTGGTGAGCATTGGACAAATATGTCAGGGAATTTAAGTGATAATTACAATCTTAAAGTTCTAACGCACAAATCTATCAATTGGTTGTATTTTAGAGCAATTGATTATTGGTTTGGAAAAAATTCTGGACAAATTAAAAAAATAGCTCCAGACTTTCCAGAAAAAACATTACCGGTATTTAATAGAATTTCTGTAAATCCTAAAAATCCAAATGAAGTATATATTTCTAACAATTTAAAACATGATTTTAGTTTTGGACCTGGAGAGTTGATGAGAACCTTAGATGGCGGAAAAACATGGACAGTAGCTTTAAGAGCAGGTAAATATTGGGGAGAAGAAACTGACAAAGCATTCTGGAAGTCTATGGAGAATTCTTTAGGAATCAACACAAAATTAGCACATTTGAATAGTGTAAATCATGAAGATGGAACCATAGGAGTTCGTTTGATGCATGCCAATGCTGATGGTGAAATGATTATTTGTTATGAACAACAACATTTAATATCTAAAGATCACGGAGATACTTGGACACAAATAGATGATGACGAAACTAGCCCAGGCAGTGGAAATTGGGTAGGACGTGGTGACAGTAATTTACCAGGTTTTGGGTTGAATTTAGATACTCAAGAAAAAGGTCAATATTTGTTTTATACAGAAGAACACGGAATCTGGAAAAGTACTCTAGATGGAGATAAGGTTTACAAAGGTGCTACAGCATTGAAACAAATAGAAGGACAATCTGTAGACCATAACACAAATTCGGTAAGTATTACTGCTTTAACAGTAGATCCTAACGATTCTAAAACCTACTATACGTTAACCAACAGGCAACGCAACGCAGGAACATTTAGAAAATCTACAGATGGAGGTAAAACTTGGAAAACCTTATCGAAGCCTATTAAAAACATGAAACCAAACAACTTATTGTATTTGTTTAGTATTGTGGTAGACAAAAATGCTCCAGATAATATTCTATTTTGTGTTCCTTCACAAACAGAAAGAGGTTGGCATCCATCTATGTGGGTAAAAAATAATAGAAAGTATCCAGACTTTGAGGCTCATGGAATTTATCAAAGTAAAGACGGGGGTAAAACTTGGGTAAACAATAATAACGGATTGCCTAACAAACCCAATGTAACTAAAATGGCTTACGATGAAAATTATAAAAATTTGTACGCAGCGTTAGCAACTTCAATCAATAATACTCCAGGTGGTTTGTACAAAAGTAGTAATAATGGAGATTCTTGGGAGCAAATGAAATTACCAAAAGGAGCTTCTAGTGTTAAGTATGTAGAGTTTGATAAAAAAGGAACTGTATACATTGCCACAGGTGATGGAAACACCAAACCAGGAGACGGTGGTGTGTTTAAAAGTAAGAACAAAGGAAAAACTTGGGAGAAAATTTTTGACATGCCAAACACCAATAGAGTAATTGTTTCTGATTTAGATACAGATTATATTGGAGTTGTGGTAGCACCTAACAAAAAAATAAAATACCTGAATGCTGGAATTTATATTTCTAGAGATGGTGGTAAAACTTGGAATAAATGTAATTATGGTTTAGGACAAGCAGATAAAATTGAAGCTTTTGATTTTGATCCTTTTGATAAAAATGTATATTGGTCAACAAGTCACGGAAGTGGTTTTGCCAAAGGAGTGTTTAAAGAGTAACTGTACTTCTAATCAATAAAAAAGCGATGTGGTTAAAAACACATCGCTTTTTTTATAAAATGTTTTTGATTCAATATTCTATAATGGATGTATTTCTAAACAACATTTAAAAGCTGAGCAATTACATAATCAATTTCATCTTGGGTGTTTAATTTAGAAAAAGAAAAACGTACCGAAGTATTTTGTTGTTCCTCGTCGTTTAAAAAACTTTGCAATACGTGAGAACCCTTGTTGGCACCACTTTGACAGGCGGAACCTCCAGAAACAGCAATTCCTTTCAAATCTAATTGAAACAACAACATAGGCAAATCTTTGGAAAACTGAACGCTAAGAACAGTATGTGTACTTTTGTTCAAATCTCCAGAAACTCCGTTGAATTTTACGGACGGAATTTTATTTTTTAATTCAGACATAAAATAATGTTTCAATTCCTTTAGGTAATGTAGGTCTTTTTCCAAGTTAGATAAACACACTGTCAATGCCTTTTCCATCCCCACAATGGCAGGAGTGTTTTCTGTTCCAGCTCGGGAACCTCGTTCTTGTTCTCCTCCTAAAATTTCAGGCTGAATTCCAGTTCCTTTCCTAAAGAAAGCAAAACCAATTCCTTTTGGCCCATGAAATTTATGTGCAGAAGCAGCTAAAAAATCAATATCTAAATCAACCAAATTGATGTCAAAATGACCAATAGATTGTACAGTATCGGTGTGAAAGAGAGCTTTGTATTTCTGTTTGAGAGCAATCACTTTGTCAAGATCTAAAATAGTTCCAATCTCATTGTTTACATGTAGTAAAGAAATAAGTGTTTTCTCTGTAGTACTGTTTTGTAGTAATTTTTCTAAATCATCATAATCAAGCGTTCCGTCTGGCAATGTTTTTACATAAGAAATAGTCGTATTCTTAGAAGCCAAAAAATCAATAGTGTGTAAAACCGCATGGTGTTCTAATTTAGAACTAATGATGTGTGTAACATTTAAATGATATACGGCATTTTTAAGAATCAAATTATCAGCTTCGGTTCCACCAGAGGTAAAGACTAGCTCAGAAGTGGTACAATGTAATTGTTTTGCAATACTTTTACGTGCATTTTCTATCAAGGCTCTAGAGCTTCTTCCAAAAGAATGGGTAGAGGATGGGTTTCCGTATGTAGTTTCTAAAGAAGAAACAAAAGAGGAAATTACCTCTGGCAGTAATGGGGTAGTGGCAGCATTGTCCAAATAAACTTTTTTCATAGTGACAAAAATAAGGTTATCTGTTTAAAAGAAAAGTAACTATTTACATTTTGTCAGTTTTAAAGTTATGGCATCATCCTTGACTTATTACTTTCTAGATAAATATACATGCTTGTTTTTCTGTACATTTACAGTCTTTAAACAAGTAATCAAACTTGCAGAATGTCACATTGACATCACATGAAACCTATGAGTAAATACACAAACATAAAAATAGACACTTTGTCTATGCAGGATATGATGGATGAAGATTCAGATTTAATTCCATTATTAACCCCAGAGGATGAAGAGGAAATGAACAAAGAATTGGTGCCAGCAACATTGCCAATTTTACCTTTAAGAAACACGGTTTTGTTTCCAGGAGTGGTTATTCCAATAACAGCAACTAGAGATAAGGCTATTGCTTTGATTAAGGAAGTGAACAAAGGAGATAAAATTTTAGGAATTGTAGCTCAAAAAGATCCAGCTAGTAAAAATCCAACTTTTGACGATATTTACCACACTGGAGTAGTTGCTCAAATTTTGAGAGTTTTAAAAATGCCTGATGGAAATACAACCGTTATTATTCAAGGTAAAAAACGCATGCAAATTAAGGAAGCGGTGCAACAGGAACCTTATTTGACTGCAACTGCTGTTGAGATTATAGATGATTTATTTGTACAAGATACAGATGAGTTTAAAGAAATAATAGAAACGGTAAAAGAAACAGCCTTGAATGTGATTCAAGAGAATCCAAATATTCCTACTGAAGGAACTTTTGCCATTAAAAACATACAAAGCAATTCGTTTCTGATCAATTTTATTTCTTCTAATATTGATTTGTCTGTAGAAGAAAAACAAGAATTGTTAGAAATAAACAATTTGCAAGACAGAGCTATTGCAACGTTGAAAAAATTGAATGTAGAATTGCAACGTTTGGAGTTGCGCAACGACATTCAAAACAAAACACGTGTTGATTTGGATCAGCAACAGCGTGAATATTACTTACATCAGCAGTTAAAAACTATTCAAGAAGAATTGGGAGGAAACTCTCATGAAGCAGAAGTTCAAGAGTTGATTACAAAATCATTGACTAAAAAATGGTCTAAAGACATCAAAGAAACTTTTGAAAAGGAAGTGGCTAGAATGAAACGTTTGAATCCGCAAATGCCAGAATACTCTATTCAACGTAATTATTTAGAGTTGATGTTGGAATTGCCTTGGGACACTTATTCAGAAGATAAATTTGATTTGAAACAAGCGCAAAAAGTTTTAGAACGTGATCATTTTGGATTGGAAAAAGTGAAAGATCGTATTATAGAACATTTGGCTGTGTTAAAGTTGAAAGGAGATATGAAATCACCAATCATCTGTTTGTACGGACCTCCGGGAGTAGGAAAAACATCTTTAGGAAAATCTGTTGCCGAAGCTTTGGGTAGAAAATACATCAGAATGGCTTTGGGAGGTTTGAGAGATGAATCTGAAATTAGAGGACACCGTAAAACTTATATTGGAGCTATGCCAGGTAGATTGATTCAGAACATTAAAAAAGCGGGAACAAGCAATCCTGTTTTTGTGTTGGATGAAATTGACAAAATGGCTTCTGGAATGCAAGGTGATCCTGCTTCTGCGATGTTAGAAGTATTAGATCCTGAGCAAAATTCAGCTTTCTACGATAACTTTTTAGAAGTTGGTTATGATTTGTCTAAAATAATGTTTATTGCAACTGCAAACAGTATTGGAGACATTCCGTGGGCATTGAGAGATCGTATGGAAATGATCAACGTGTCTGGTTATACCATTGAAGAAAAAATGGAAATAGCCAAAAGACATTTGTTGCCAAAACAATTAAAAGAACACGGACTGAAATCAAGTCACCTAAAAATAAACAAACAAGAATTAGAGTTTGTAGTGACTGGATATACAAGAGAGTCTGGAGTTCGTAATTTGGAAAAAGTAATAGCCAAATTGGTGCGTTATGCAGCCAAGTCTATTGCAATGGAAGAAGAGTATGAGGTGAATTTAACAACAGAAATCATTCAACAGGTTTTAGGGCCTGCAAGAATGGAACGAGACAAGTACGAAAATAACGATGTTGCTGGAGTAGTTACAGGGTTAGCTTGGACAAGTGTTGGAGGAGATATTTTGTTTATTGAATCTATTTTATCTAAAGGAAAAGGGCTTTCTATTACAGGAAATTTAGGTACGGTAATGAAAGAGTCAGCAACAATTGCTTTGGAATACATAAAAGCACATGCAGAAGAATTGGGTGTGAAACAAAAGGTATTGGATGAAAACAAAGTACACATTCACGTGCCAGAAGGTGCTACTCCTAAGGATGGACCAAGCGCTGGAATTACCATGTTGACATCACTGGTTTCTGTGTTTACCAAACGAAAAGTAAAAGCAAAATTAGCCATGACAGGAGAAATTACTTTGAGAGGAAAAGTACTGCCTGTAGGAGGAATAAAAGAAAAAATATTAGCAGCTAAAAGGGCAAATATCAAAGAGATTATTTTGTGTGAAGCCAATAGAAAAGACATCGAAGAAATTAAAGAATCTTATTTAAAAGGTTTGAAGTTTCATTATGTTACTGAAATGAATCAAGTGTTAGAAATAGCTTTGACCAAGCAAAAAGTTAAAAAATTAACTACGGTTGCAGAGGCTTAAGAGATATTCCATTACTTAGAATCTAAACAAAAAGACCAGCTTTAATCAGCTGGTCTTTTTTTTATAAAGTTGATGTGAATCAAAAAAGTGATTGACAGGTATATTTTAATCATATAGCAAACAATAAGTAATTTTACGTACTAAATTTGAGCTCATGTCTAATCCACCTTTTTACAAAAAGAAAAGAATTCTTATTCCATCTCTAATTATTGTATTATTTATAGGGATAAGAATTGCACTACCATATTTAGTTAAAGATTATATCAATAAAGTATTAGCAACCAGCGTTACAGGCTATACAGGTTTTGTACAAAATGTGGGTATTTCTCTTTACAGAGGAGCCTATCAATTAGATGGTTTTATTTTAAAAAGTAACAAAGCTAATTCTGATATTCCTTTTTTAGACTTGCCAAAAAATGATATTTCTATCCATTGGAAATCTTTATTGCATGGGAAAATTGTGGCCGAAGTGATTATGGATGGACCAAAAATTAATATTGTAAAAGAAGATCAAGAAAAACAACCTGCAACCAATGTTGAAGAAGAAGATTGGACCAAAACATTAACCAGTATTATTCCCATAGACATCAATAGATTAGAAATAACTAATGGAAAAATAACTTTTGCAGAGCTTACCTCAAAACCTAAAATTGATTTAAATATTGATAATATTAAACTACTAGCTACCAATTTAAGAAATGTAACTAGTAACAATGGCAAACTACCTTCTACATTAAATGTAACAGGTACTTCTATTGGTAACGGAAATTTAAACATAAACGGAGGTTTAGATTTGATAAAAGAAATTCCTGATATGGACATTTCGATGGAATTTACGGATATTGACATAACAGCGTTGAATGATTTTACCAAACAGTATGCACAGATTGATTTTGAAAAAGGAAATTTAAATTTATATAGTGAGATAGTAATTGCAGATAGTTACTTAAAAGGTTATTTTAAACCTTTAATTAAAAACACCCAGTTGATTGGAGAAGAGGATTCTTTTTTGCAATCTATTTGGGAAGGATTTGTCGGTTTTTTTCAATTTATTTTTAGAAATCAAAAGAATGAGGTTGTAGCTTCCAAAATACCTTTAGAAGGAGATTTAAGTAATGTAAATACTAATGTTTGGATAACAGTAAGAAACATTGTAACCAATGCATGGATCAAGGCTTTTAAAAATAAAGTAGATGATACAATTGATTACAAAGAGGTTATTAAAGAAAATAATAGTGAATTATAATAAAAAATAAAAAGAGTCTATTTTTTATTTTTACTACAAATCCACAAGGTTGTTAAAGCCAAACAAATCCAAAAAGCATCTATAAAAAAGAGCTGATATTGTTGGTGTTGAAATGAAGTCCAAATCCAATTTTCAGTGATGATTCCATTGACGATAGGAATGCACAAGCCAATATAACTTCCTAATCTTAACGTCCATTTGTTGATAAAATAGATATCTTTTTTCAAGATAAAAAACACGGTAAAAAGCAACCAACCTATAAAATAGAAACTGTAAATAAAAGTCTGACTCATTTGTGCAGAAAATACTTTAACGGCAATAAAAGACAAAGCAGTTATGGGGTACATGCTTAAACAAATAGCCAAATAAATTAAAACGACTTTTTGATTAAAACGTTTTCTTTTTTCGGGAACATTCTTTTTATCTCTAGCAACCAACCAAATCATTACTCCAGAAATAATTACAAAACAAGAAGTGATTCCTAATAAAAAACTAATAATTTTTAACAAATAACCACCATAATCTCCATAATGAATTCTGTAAAGTATATTTTTAACACTTTCTAAATACGATGTTGTTTCGCTAGGTTTTTTCTGAAAAACTATTTGTTGGTTAGAGGTTTTGTAGGTTATTTTCCCAAAACCATTAAACTTTATATTTCTATCTGAGTGGCCTTCAAGTGTCATATGTTCATTGGTATCTCCAAAATTTTGAATCAATATTTTGGTCGTGTTAAATTGAGGCCATTGCTTTTGCACTTTCTTTAGGTAACTATTGTAATCTACATTTTTTTCTGTTTTTTGTTGATGAAATTCATAGTTAGTAGGAGTATAGCCTAAATCCTTATACAACTCTTTTTGATTTCCATTGTAAATAACCATTACGTTAGGAGCTACCAATAGTAGTTTTATCATAAAAAAAGTACCCGTTACAGCATATACAAACTGAAAAGGCAATCCAATCATTCCCAAAGCAGTATGTGCATCAGTCCACATGGCTTTTAATTTTGCCATGGGTCTAAATACATAAAAGTTAGAAACAATTTTTTTCCAATGAATCAATACCCCTGTAATAATGGCAAATAAGAAAAAGAAAGCTGTAAAACCAGCTGTATAATAACCAATTGGGTATTTAATTTGTGCTAAAAAATGCAATCGATATAAAAATTCTCCTAAAGAATAAGAGCTTACATAGTTATGTTGACTAAAATTTTGAATATCTAAATAAAAGAAACTTCGTGTTTTAGCTTCTTGGCTGCCTAAAGTATCTTTGGTCGCAGAAATAGAAACATTTACTCTTCTTTCGTACCCAAGTTTTTCTATGGTAACATCACTCCCAAATAATTCTTTGTTTTTTTTAATGGTATCAATAGCTTGATTGATATCAAACGAAATATTTTCGGAAAATTTTGCGCTTTCATTTCTTTCCCAGTTGATGATATCGTCTCTAAAAAAGGAGAAAGAACCCGCAAAAAAAATGATAAATAAAACCACACTGATAACAATACCACTAACCGTATGTGTGTGAAATAAAATATTGTGTTTTCTGTTGTCCATAATTTTATTGAATAGGAAAGTAAAGTTTGCTGATGTAAATAATGCCAGAAAAAAAGAGAGAAATTAAAAGATAGAGTCCCCAAATTTTCCATCCGTTTTTAGCTAAAAAAGCCAAGACTAATAAAATAGCCCAAAGAATGAATCCTGTAAAAGTAGCTGTAATAATAACGTTTACATGATGAAAAAAATAGCACAAAGCCATATGAAAAGTAATGCTAACAAAATAGCCTCCTAGAATTCCAGCAGATATTTTAGAAAAACGTTGCCAATTAGAGGCATTTAAATATTTTGGATTTGCTGGCATATTAAATAGAAGTTAGTTGTTGAAACAATTCGATGAAGAAGAACAAAAAAATCAGAATACTAATGTTTTTATAGTTGATGATTTGTAATGGACTCAGTAAAACAACAAATCCTCCAAGAGTCATAAAACTTATCACTAGAAATAAAATTCCGACACAAATCCCTAAAGTATAGATTGATAAAAAAATGCTGATCATGAATAGTAAAAATCCTATTATTTTGGTTTGTTTTTTATGAGTTTGAATGTTTTTTTCAAACCCTAAACTATGAATTACTTTTATTCTTTCTGTGGTAGCGTAGAAAATGTAAAAAGTGAAAAATATGATGGTAAGTAATATCGTAATCATCTTAATTCTTAAAATTTGAAATACCCCTAAGCAACAAATCTAGCTTAGGGATATTCTTTTAGGGGTTTAAATTTATAATATTGAGTAGGTTACACAATGCCAATTAAATTGATAATCTTTGTGATTGTATTGACCAGGAACTTCTTCTTTATAAGTAGTTTCTACAATGTACTTTGTTTTCCAAGGCAAATTAAAGGTTACAAAACCATTTTCATCCGTAGTTAATGTTTTAGTCCACATATCTGCTACATATATTTTTACTTCATTTTTAGCCAAAGCTTTGTCTTTGAATAACACTTGTAGTTTGATGGTATTTTCTTTTTCTGAGACATCTTTTACTGTAATTCCATTGGTGTTTACAGCTGCTGTAGGGTTATTTTTGATACCAACTTGTACTTTTTCCACAGCGTGATAGTGTGTTTTAAAAATTCCAAAATCATATTTAGTGTAATCAATTACATCAATAGCGTTGTTGTCTAAAACTAGTGTATAAGTTCCGTTGTTTTTAGGAGTAAACTCGGCTAAATAGTAATTGTCTTTAGCGGTTGTTTTTAATTCAGCTTTAGTTCCGTTAGCATCTATGGCCCAAAGAGTGAATTTTTCTACACTTTTAAAAGCATTACTTTCAGTTTCTTCAATTTCTCCGTAGGTATATTCACCAAAGAAAACTTTTACTTCTTGAGATTGTCCAATTTTTCCATTAGGATTACTTTCTATCCACATATAATGTGCAAAACTGTTAGTACACGCAAACAGTACTATGCTTAATGTTAAAAATATATTTTTCATGTTTTTAGTATTTATGAATTCTATGATTAAAGAGACTAAGGACTGATTCTTATTAAAATTTATAAGCAACTGTGAACCTTGCATTTGTTCCAGGTTCAGTTTGCCAGTATAAATAATCTCCATATCCAGCTCCAGAATATAAATATTCATTCAGAATGTTATTTACATTTAGTCGAACACTAACTTTGTTGTTTTTCCAAGAAACCCCACCATCTAATCTAAAGTAATCTGGTAATATTGGGTCCTTTCCATCTGTTGCCCATGCCCATGAAGAACGATCTATTAAATATTGATACCCTAAAGACAGTCCAAAACCTTTTAATTTTGATGCTGTATTAAAATTATAATTCAACCAACCATTTGTAATATGCTTAGAATGTCCGGCAACTTTAGTACCTACAATTGTAGGGTCTGAATCTTTAGTAACTTCTACATTGGTGTTTGAGTAATTTAATACCATGTTTAATTCTGGAGTAATTTGTCCTTGCAAATCAAATTCTAATCCTTTAGATTGTACTTGACCTATTTGAACAGAGAAATTAGCATCTTCTGGATCGGTCACTAAAATGTTATCTTTTGTGATTTGAAATACAGTTAAAGACGTATTTAATTTTCCATCAAACCAAGTTTTTTTAAGACCTCCTTCAATATCTGTTGCAATTTCTGGATCAAACGTTTCATTGGTTTTACTAGCACCAGTTTGTGGTGTAAAAGCTTGGTCATACAACCCATAAACTGTAAAATTTGATAAAATATCAAAGCTAAGACCAACTCTTGGAGTAAATAGAGAACCTTTATCTTCTGTAGCATCTCGGATTATATCTGCATCTGTATATCTACCTGCTAAAGAAACTCTTAATCTATCTTTAAAGAAACCAATTTCATCTTGTAAATAATATCCTTTTGTAAGTGTTTTATATTTTACCAAACCATCTCTATTTTTTACACTTTTACTTCTGTCAAAATCAGGAAAAACAGCATTTCCATAAACAGGATTGTAGACGTTGAAAGGCGTTACATCAATGACTGCAGATTGACTCCAATCGTGCCAAGAATTTTTATTGTTGTAATCAAAACCGGCTAATATTTTATGACTTATTTTACCTGTATTAAAATTTCCATTTACAAATATTTGTGTAGCATTAATTTCTATGATAGCATCTGCACTACTTACATATCTTGTGATATCACCATTTTCTTTTACACTACCCCACACTGCCCAAGGAGACATTCCTTCTTGTTCGTAATTTAAATTTGAATACTGTGCTTGAAATTCCCAATTGTCATTAAACTTATGAGTAAAGTTTGTGAATACTTGTTTTTCTTTCATGTCTGTTTCTTGAAAATCTTCTTCAAGAGCTGAAAAATCTCTGTCTAAACTTGCAAATCCTGCCGATGCTGGCCCAAAAACATAGGCACCTCCATAAGGCATTTTTACTTTTTGATAAATATATTCTGCAGATAAAGAGGTCTTATCTGTAAATAAATATTTTAAGGTTGGAGCAAAAGAAGTTCTGTCTGTTGTTTCAAAATCACGATGAGAACCTTGAGTGCTTTTCATGAAATTTACTCTATATTGTAGTTTACCATCTACAAGTGTATTTCCATAATCTATAGCCCCTCTAAAAGTATTAAAACTACCTGCTGAAAAATTAACTTCTGCCACTCTGTTGCTACTAGGTTTTTTAGTTACTACATTAAAAAAACCTCCAGGTTCACCCGAAGCAAGCATATACGCAGCTGGTCCCTTTACAAACTCTACACGCTCAACAATACTCATATCTTCAGCTAGTGGTCCCCAAGAAGTGGTAAGGTTCATTCCGTTTCTCATAGGAGCAATTCTAAAACCACGCATATTTATGCGAGCAAAACTTCCCCAATGTTCAATCATTTGAGCACCACTTACATTACGGGTTATTCCATCCATCATTGTAAAAGAAGCCTGGTCGCTAATCAATTCCTTTTCTACAACTTGAATGTTCTGAGGTATTTTGATTAAAGGTGTTTTCAATCGTAAACTTTCTGAAGGATTTTTTGCCACATAAATATTTTTTTTGTGTCCTTCTAAAACTACTTCTTTTAATTTCTCTTGATTTTCTATCAAAACAAACTGAGGTACTTCGGTAATTTGATTGGCTATAACTTTTACTCTTATGTTTTTTGATTTATACCCTATAAACTTAGCTACAATGGTATATTCTCCTGGAATAATTTCATTAAAATTATAGTCTCCGGATGCATTGCTCAATGTTTTGTAGTTTGTATTGGAGATACTAATGTTGGCATAGGCCAATGAACCCCCATTTTTAGAACTTACTTTTCCTTGTATACCTCCTTTTTGTGCATAGATGCTAAAGGATGTAATTACTAGAAATGACAATAATACTATTTTTTTCATTTTAATTATTATTTAGATTTATTTAAAACAAGGCAAATGTATTCTCTATAGCTGATTCATCAAAATTTATTTAGACTTATTATCAATAATTAATAGTTTGTTTATAAAAATGTGTGTTTTATGAGAAAAAGAGAAAAACAAGAAGGATAAATAGGATTATTTTCAATGAATATTTAAACTATTTATTGTTTTTTAAGTCCAAAAAAAAGATTGGATTAACCTAAGACAGGTTATTTTTGTAACCTAGAGTAAATAAAAAAGCTATTGGATTTAAAAATTAATACGTACAATAAAATTTCTGCTGTTGTAGATATAAAAATAGAACCTTTTGACGTGAACAAGCGTTACACAAAACCTCACAGACATCGTAAATATCTGGAATTGGTTTATTTTACAGAAGGAGAAGGTTTTCATCACATGGATTTAATTAGTTATAAAATTCAGCCTCCTGTTGTGTTTATTGTCAAAAAAGAAGAAGTTCATCATTGGGAAATTAATACAATTCCGAAAGGATATGTAATCATTATCAAAGAGGATTTTTTAGAAAAAACATTAGACAAACACATCAATACACAATTATTGAAATTGGGAAAGAGTCAAAAAATAGATTTAGATTCTACAGATAATGTAATTGACAATCTTTTTGAAATGTTGTCTCAAGAAACCAAAAACAGTAAGACTTCTGTGGAATTGATTGAGGGAATGTTGAAAGCTTTGTTGTCTAAGATTATATCATACACACATCAGGAAAAAAAGTTAGAATCTACAGACAAAGTAACTCAGTTTGTAGCTTTGTTAAATGAAACATTGAAAAATAATGTTTCATTTTATGCCAATTGCCTTAATATTAGTTCTCAGAATTTAAATCAACTTTGTAAAAAGAAGCAAGATAAAACAGCATCACAAATTATTGCTACCCACATGGTGCAAGAGGCCAAAAGAATGTTGATGTATACAGACAAATCAGTTGGAGAAATAGCATATGAACTGAACTTTAAAGATGTATCTCATTTTGTGAAGTATTTTAAAAGACACACCCAAATGACTCCTTTGCAATTTAAAAATACTTTATAATAATATACCTTATCTTTTACAAATACACCACGTATTAGAGAGTTTGTAGTTGTAATATTGTACTATAAAATTAATAGAAATATGAATAAATTAAAACAAAGGAAAATGAATAGCATAAAAAATGTGTTGACTTTTTTTATGGTTGTAATGTTGTCAAATTTTGCTTCTGCTCAAATTACAGGAAAAATTCTTGACAAAACCAGTAAGGAAGGATTGGAGTATGCAACCGTAACTATATATAATAGTGAAACAGGAAAATTAACCACGGGAGTTGTAACCGAAGAAAATGGTGTGTTCTTATTAAAAGGAATAAAAGCTGGTACTTACAAAGTAGAAGCTACGTTTATGGGGTACAAAACTCAAACCATTCCTAATGTAACAGTTGTAAAAAACAATGCATTTGTAGACTTAGGAAACATCAATTTGGCTATTAGTGGAAATGAATTGGATGCAGTTATTTTAAAAGGTGAAGCAGCAACAGTAGTTCATAAAATAGATAGACAAGTGTTTGAAGCGAATAAGTTTCAAAATAGTCAAGGAGGAAGTGCTGTAGATGTAATTAAAAATTTACCATCGGTAACTGTAAATGGAGAAGGAGATATTAGTGTAAGAGGTAGCAGTAGTTTTGCTGTTTTGTTAAACGGAAAACCTACACAAGGAGATGCTGCTTCTATTTTGGCACAATTGCCAGCAAATGCTTTAGAAAAAGTAGAGTTGATTACAGCACCATCAGCAAAATATGATCCAGAAGGTTCTGCTGGAATTTTAAACATTATCACCAAAAAAGGAGCTATAAATGGAGACTATGCGCAAGTAAATGTACGTGGTGGATTTCCTGCAATTCAAGATTACAATACCAAAGAATATCCACATCGTTATGGAGTGGATGCGACCTACAATACTAGAACAGACAAATGGAATTTTTCTATGGGAGCTAGTTATCAACGTAATGATATTTCGGGTAGAAGAGAAGGTGGTTTGGATATTGTTAACGCTGCTAACAACACACATAGGTTTTTACCTTCGGATGGTGAACGTAGTTTTGACGATGTAAGTTACAATGGTAGATTTACCGTTGATTATACTCCAAATGATGCCGATGAGTTTTCTTTAGGTATGTATGCTGGTAAAAAGAAAAAAGACAGATTGGCGGATATTTATTATAACAATTATACAGTTAGTCCTATTGGTAGTGCAAACGTAGAAAATAAGTTTTCTTACTACAACCACAACTTAAGAACGCGTAAAGGAGATTTTGCGTTGGCAAGTTTTGATTACGCTCACAAATTTTCGGACGAATCTAAATTAAGTACTTCTTTCTTATATGAGTATACTTTTTTAGGTGGACCAACGGAAAACGATAATGTTAGTGGTACGGATTATGCGACTATTTATCAACAAGAACGTAATACTAATGACAACCCGTTGAATGGTGTGCGTTACAACTTGGATTACAAATGGAAACCTATGACTTTTGGTACGATTGAAACTGGATATCAGTTTAGACATTTAGACCATACAGGAGATTTTGATTACCAACGTAAAGATGTAACATTGGGAGATACTCAATTCAACCAAGTGCCAGAATTCTCTAGTAATATTGCATTGAAAAGAATTATTCATTCTGCTTATGCACAACTTTCAGGAAGTAAAGAAAAATGGGATTATGCAGCAGGGTTGCGTTCAGAGTCTATGAATAGAGAGTACAAAGAAAAATTGGTTTCTGATACTGAGCAAAATGTATACAAATACGATTATTTTAAGTTGTTTCCTTCTGCCTCTTTGCAGTACAAAGTAAATGACAAAACAAATATAAAAGCAGCTTATAGTAAAAGAGTTGAGCGTACTACTACGTTTAAAATGAATAGTTTTGCTGAGCGTGAGCATTCTGAAGTATACGAACAAGGAGATAATAAATTAAAACCTGAGTTTATTGATTTGGTAGAATTGGGTGTAAACAAAAGATTTAAAGGAGGGAATTCTGTGTACGCTACGGCATATTACAGACATACAAAAAATGTGATCAACCGTGTAAATACTTTGGCATATGATGACAATGACAACGATCCTAACAATGCCCCAAATCCTGTTGTAAATGATAGTATTTTAAATAGAGTTTACTCCAACGTTGGAAAGAGTGATGCAATTGGTTTGGAAATAGGAGCAACCATAAAACCAAGTAAAAATTGGACCAACTTTATTGGAGCAAATATTTACAATTATGCTATTGATGGAGCGTTGACATTCAACCACAGAAACGGAAAAGGAGAACAAGTTTATGGAATAGATAGTAAATCAACCATTTATTCTATTAATCTAAATTCTACTTATTCGTTCTGGGAAAATGCTTCTGTTCAGTTTGCTTTTAATTATATATCAGACAGAAATACAGCAATGGGTGAAGATTCTAGATTTTACTCACCAAATTTAACGTTTAAAAAGTCTTTTATGGATGATAATTTGACGGCAACTTTGCAATGGCAAAATATAGATATGGGCTTATTAAAATCTAATGAACAACGTATCACTACCTCTAGACCTAATGTATTTTACACCACAACCAATTATGTGTACGAGGTTGATATTGTTTCGCTGAATTTAACATACACATTTAACAAATTAAGAAACAAATCTAAATTTATTGAAAGTGAATTTGGTAAAAAAGAATTCTAATAGCATTGTTTAAGTTTCGTTAGTTTTTGTAAAAGCACTTGTTTTAAAACAAGTGCTTTTTTTATTACTTTTTCTAATTCTCAAAATCACAATCGGATTTTGTATGTTTCCATAAAAGCGTTGCGTTTTTCAATTCGTTTTGCAAATCATTTGTGTAGCCTATAAGTGCTCCTTCGCAATTGTATACAGAAGACTGATAGTTGACTGCAGGATTACAGTTTCCATTGTAAAACACTGTTTGATTGTTGTAAGTTGTCATCATATAATAATGATAGGTATTAGCATGTTCAACTTGTGTTTTTAACCAAGTTAAATCTTCAATAGGGTTTGATACTTCACATATTGTTATAATTTCTTTAGAATCATTTTTACAACTAGCCAAGATTCCTATAATAATAACAGCAACAATTTTATAATTTTTTTTCATATGGATGCGTTTCTATTTATAAGAGCACATTTTATAAAAAGGTTGCGTTGTAAAAAAGAACTTCAGTATTATTTTGGAGCTAAAATTCCGTTCTTAAATATTTTTAGAATCAAATTTCACTTTATTTGTGTCTTTGAGTGTCTAAAAAAGGAGATTATTTATGATTTTTAGCGAGTAGATTTAAAACATCGATAGCTTTGATAGCATCATTTTTATTCACAAAAATATGGTCATGATAGTATGCTGCTATCACGTTGCAGCTAATGTTGTACTTGGCCAATTCTGTTGAAAAAATGGCAGTCAACCCTACGGCATCAAGTGATGAATGAATCATGAGTGTAATCCAAGATGCAACGTAGTCATATTTTAAATGAAGATTGTCTGCTGTTTTTTTCTCAAGAACCAGTGTCGTTCCTTCTTCTTCTTTAAATTCGCAAAAAATTAGTTTTCGGTCTATTGTATGAAATTTTGTTACAGTTGTAAATACATACTCACCTTTTTTTAGATTGGGAGTCATTCCTTTTATCAATTCATCCAAGTTTGTTGTTCCAGACATATATCTTTTGATTTTTATTTGAGGAAAAGAAAGGTGTATAACGGTCTAATTTACTGTTTTAGATTGTATTTAAATGTTCATTTTTTGTAGGAATAAACGGAGGAAATGTTTGAAATAAAAAAACTGCCCTTTCAGGACAGTTCAGAAAATAATATTTGTTTTAGTTTGGGGAATTTTAGTGTTTGCTTACCAGATTTCCATTTGTTTTTAAGTATAGTGAATCTCCAGTATTTACATCAATTTCTGGCAATCCATCAAATTGATATTATTTATAAAAAAAGCTAGAATGGTACATTTTGTAACAAATAAATAACCGTTTTCATCTATTTAAAGATACAATCCTAAGTTCTTTAACAAGGTGCTTTTTAATATAATTTTTAGTGTGTTTTTATAGTGTTTTAGATGTGTAAAGTGTTGATATGTAGTGGTTTTTAAATTAAAATATTTTTGTAAAAATCTTTGGTGTTTTCTAAGTTGATTTTATTTAAAAAGGTAGAATAGCTTAAATAGGAAAACAAATAACGTTTGTCTTGAATCCAAGGTGGTAAAAACTTAGGTTTGGTAATCAATCCCATGTCAGATAATTGTTTCAGTGCAGGCAAATCTCTAATATCTAGTTTTCCACAAAACAACAAATCTAAATGCTCTAGTTTACCACTTGTCATGGCTACTCGTAAAAAACTATGCACGTCTATCAATCCTTCTAAATAAACAATGTCTTTGGTAAATGGTGCTTTTCCATTAACCAAACCACCTCTACAAACTCTTTTTGCATTCTGAAAAGATTGTTCTTTATTGTCTGTTTTGTCTAGAAAATAACGATAAATTTCAATGAAATCTGCTCCATCAATAGCCATTTGTATGGCCAAAACTCTGTCAGACAAACGTTGAATTCTATCTAAGTCTGAATTTCCAGTAATGAATTCGGCAAAAATAGCCAAACCTTCTTGTGTAATTGTGGTTCCAGCGTGTTCTACTCCTAATATTTTTAAGTGTTGTTGAGCTTCACCATTTAGAGCAGTAGCCACATGCACATGTGCTTCGTGGTGAATTAATTGATCAATGTCTTTGTCTGTAAATCTAGCATTAGGACGAATGGATATTTTACTTCTTCCTGCCAATACATTTGATGCCAAAGAGCTGTCAAATACAACAGCAGGAGCCAAATCACCAAAAATTTCTTTGACAGCAACCCCCATATGCTGTGCTAATTCTTGCGCAGTTACAGATGGAGTAGTAGGTGCCCCTAAATCCAAATGCTTGATGTTCTCAAAAAGTTGATCAAAATGAATGGCCAAATCATAGGTAGTACACATACCATTGTGAATGGTGTTGTGTGGCTTTCCAAATAAATCTGAAGAATGTTTGAAAAAATCAGAGGTTCCTCTACTGTTTAATAACAAAGCACTGCTTTCTAATTTGTTGGCTATTCTACGTGCCCATTTGTCAATAGGTGTGTCAGATTCTAATAGTTTACGTACCTCTTTAATTTGAGTTAAAACAGGCTCTGGGTTGTATGGATTGTAACTAACGACAGGTAATTTTTGTGCATTGTTTTTAAAAAATGTTTCCTTGATGGAATCGTCCCAAGTAATATTTTTTAAAATACTAATGCTATCAGATGCTTTGTGTAACGCATTGCTGATTTGTATGATTCTTTGACTTTCTTTTTGCATTGTTTTGATTGATAATGTCGCAAATGTAATTTATTTAAAGACACGTACTCTTGTTATTTTTTCTAGAAAGTTTGTATCTTTCTTTGTTCTAAAATCTATGAAAAATACATGAAAACCAAATTTCATATTTTTAAAGTAGTTGCCAATCATTTAAGTTTTACCAAAGCAGCTGAGGAGTTGTTCATTTCTCAGCCTGCAGTTTCTAAAACAATTAGAAGTTTAGAAGATTCTTACTATTGCACTTTTTTTTTGAGGAATAAAAATTCTATAGAACTGACAAGAGATGGTGCTATTTTTTTAACTTATGTAGATAGAATTTTAAGTATTCATGCAGAGTTAGATAATGAATTTTCAGATTTAAAAGAGAACTTACCTAAGGAGATTTGTTTTGGTGTAAGCACCACGTTAGTCAACAATATTATGCCTAAAATTATTGTGAAGTTTAGAACACAATATCCAGACGTAAATTTCAACATCAAAAGTGGGAATTCTGAAGGCATCGAAAATCTTATTCTGAACCAGCAATTGAATTATGGAATAACAGAGGGTAGAAATACTCATAAAAAATTACAATTTAAAAAATTCATAAAAGATGAAATTGTATTGGTTACCAATGTGAACAATTCAATTTTGAAAAGCGATACCATAGATAAAAAAACATTGCAAGAAATTCCCATGGTAGAAAGGGAATTGGGTTCAGGTACTAGAAAAATTATTTATCAATTTTTGAATGCTTATGGTATTGAAAAATTGAATACAGTGGTTACCTTAAATAGTGTAGAGGCCATAAAAAATTATCTAAATTACTCTAATGATTTTGCTTTGATCTCTATCAATGCAGTTCGTGAAGATTTGATAAATAATAGATTGAAAATTATAGAAATAGAAGATTTAACTATAGAAAGGTGGTTCTATTTTGTGTCTCGAACCGGATACCAATCCAAAGTAATGGAATATTTTGAGAAATTTTCTCAGAACAACCTTTAAATTGGACTTTATTTGTTTTTAGCTCTTGGATGAAATTGATGCACAATTTCTATCAATTTGGTTTTGTCTACATGTAAATAAATTTCTGTGGTAGTAATACTTTCATGTCCCAACAAGGCTTGTATAACGGTCAAATCAGCTCCTCCGTTTAACAGATGAGAAGCAAAGGAATGACGAAAAGTATGTGGGCTAATGGCTTTTTTTATGTTTGCTTTTTCTGCCAATTGTTTAATGATAGTAAAAATCATGACTCGGGTCAATTGGTTGCCTCGTCGGTTTAAAAACACAATGTCTTCTTTTCCTTTGTTAGGAGGAGTTAATCTTCTTTGTGTGGCAATATAATCACTAATAATACTCTCTGTATAAGGATTGATGGGCACCAAACGTTGCTTGTTTCCTTTTCCTGTAATTTTGATAAATCCTTCATCAAAATACAAATCGGATATTTTTAGGGTCACCAATTCTGAAACACGCAAACCACACCCGTAAAGCGTTTCTAAAATTGCTCTGTTTCTTTCTCCCTGAGGGTGAGACAAATCTATAGCATCTATAATTTGATTGATTTCGTCTTCGTTGAGAGTGTCTGGAAGTTTCAATCCTATTTTAGGAGACTCTATAACTTGCATAGGATTGTCTTCTCGATAATTTTCAATGTTTAAATAATCAAAAAAGGCAGACAGTCCAGAAATCAATCTTGCTTGAGATCTTGCTTTGTGTGTTTTGGAATAATCGTATAAAAAATTCTGAATGTCAGATGTAGAAACCGTCAAAGGATTTTTTTCGGATGTTTCTAAAAAAGAGGCCAATTGGTTGCAATCATTTTGATAGTTGACAATTGTATTTTGTGACAACCCTTTTTCTATCAAAAGATAGTTGGTAAAATCACTTATGTAGGTTTTCCATTTCATCAACAACAAAAATAGAAATAAATGAGATAGCAAGTAGTGTGTAGTTGGTTGATAAAACAAACTATTGCTTTGTGTCCTCTGTTTTTTTGCTAAATTTGGAGCATTACAATCCTCTTCAACTATGAAAATTTTAATTCTAAATGGTCCTAATTTAAATTTATTAGGAAAACGTGAGCCAGAAATTTATGGAACTCAGACTTTTGAACAGTATTTTGAAACGTTGAAAGAAAAGTTTCTGAATGTGGAGTTGACTTATTTTCAATCAAATAGTGAAGGTTCTCTGGTAGATAAAATTCACGAAGTTGGTTTTTCTTACGATGGAATTGTAATGAATGCTGGAGCTTATACGCATACTTCGGTTGCTATTGCAGATGCGATTAGTGGAGTTACCACACCTGTGGTAGAAGTTCATATTTCTAATGTGCACAAAAGAGAAGCTTTTAGACACAAATCTTTTTTATCACCTGTTTGTAAAGGAGTGATATTAGGTTTTGGCTTGAAAAGTTATGAGTTAGGAGTAGAGAGTTTTATTTCTGAATAGAAGATTTAAGAAATAAAACGAATAAACCTGCTACAAATACATAAATAGGAAGATTGAATACTTGAAATCCTGTAGCAGCAATCACTAAAAATATTCCTATAAAAACCAATCCTAGCATTGATAGTTTTTGTTTCCATTCTGCTTTTAAGAAAGGATAAGCTAAAAACAATGGGTTTGCCCATAGAATGTTAAAATTCAGTTTGGTTGTACTGTGTTCTGTTAAAAACCACAGAGAAAAAATAATCAATCCAGTAATACCATAAATAAAGGTCAAAGTATGAAACCAACGATTGATGTTTTTATTTTTTAAAATCAAAAACAGACTAATTGAAAGCAGTAAAAGCCCTAGAAATAAGGGGCTGATAAAGAAATTAGTTGTTGGAATTTTGAGTTGATAATCTGGTAAAATGTAGGTTTCTTTACGTACAACTTTTTTACCATTTAATGTACTTGTATGCATTGCGATATTTACAAAATCTGGCAAAAACATGTATTGTTTTAACGTCGCTTTTTTATCAATAACAGCTCCAAGCGCAAGGTCAATTCCAAATTTACCCCAAGTGTTTTTAGCCAAATAACGGTGAATCAAATCACGGTGACTTAGGTTTTTGGGAAAATTAGAATAATCAAAATCAATGTTTCCAACGCTTTTTTCAATGACTTCGTACATTTTATTGGCACAGTTGTCGTAGAAAAAATCGTAGTAATATTTTTTGTTTTCAGGCAAAGCATTCCATTCTAAAAAATCAAAAACCTTTTGATTTTCTTCTGGAGTTAAATTGATGATTTGCGATTTTACCCATCTATTTTCGTTGTAATAAGTGTAAGGAAAATATTTGTAATCGTAGCTAGAAACTTGGTAAAGCAACTCTCCACGACAAAATTTTAAGTAAAAATTTGGAGTGTTAAAATCAAAAGTTCCGTAATTATAGACTCTATCCAAATGGTTTTCTTTGTCTTTTACTCGCATGGCACTGTGTCCAAAATGAGAATACAATTCGTTCTGCCCAGGAGCACAGGTAAGAATGCTTATTTCTGCGTTTTTAGACAATTGTATGTTGGTTTGACTAAAAAAAGAAAGTGTAAAAAAGAAAAATAGAACAGAAATTGATTTCATTACCTCATTTCATTAAGTTGAACTCTAATTGAAAATACATTGGAATAATTGATTCCAGAACTTGCTCCAACATTGGTCAAAGCATAATCTATGTATACTTTTTTCAAACGGATTCCAATCCCTATACTAGGCTCAACAGAAGTAGATTCTGTGTTGTCAAAATCAATTTCTTTTTGAATATTTCCTACTCCAGCTCTAAAATAAGTACGGTCTTTATAAGCTAGTTCAAAACCTAAATTAGGACTAAAACTCATAAAGCTAGTAGAAACAATATCATTGGTTTCCGTAAATCTACCGATCAAATCCAAAGCAGATAATAAAGAATATTTTTCGTTAAATTGTTTAAAATATGAAAATCCCAATTGGAATTTAGGCAACGTGACTTCGTATTTTTCTGGCTCTTCTTGGTTTTGTCCATCTGCAGTTGTTTGTGCATTTGCAATGTCTTGAAAAATAGCATCGTCTACATTCCAAGCCGTAAATGTTGTGGTTACATCTCTTAACATTAATCCCATTTTTATATTCTGATATTGGTACTGTGCTCCAATATCAAAACCAAAACCATGCCCAGTAGCAAAATCTCCAATATTTCTTCGGATAATTTTTCCATTTACCCCCACGTTCAAATGTAGATTTGGAAACGATTTGGCAATGCTTAAAACGGCGGCAATATCTGCACTAGAAAAAGTGGTGATATTGTTGTAATTTATATTTCCGTTATTGTCAATCAAATTGGTGGTGTTTAGAATATTGTCTACTCCTAAGCGGATGACAGAAACACTCATTGCTATATCGTCTCGTTCAATAGGCAAAGCAGCTCCAAAATAATCGTAACTACCAATTCCTGAGTATAGTGAATTGTGCATGGCTGCAAATTCATAATCTTGTACGCTAATTACTCCCGCAGGATTCCAATATCCTGCTTCTACACCAGTAATAAAAGAACTTACAGATTTGCTCATACCCATAGCTCTTGCACCCACACCAATGTTCAGAAATTCATTAGAATAACTACTCACCAGTTGTGCTTGACAGGCAAAAGAACCTATAAGTAGATAAAGAAATATAAAATGTTTTTTCAACGTACTATTTTGTTTCAGAGTTTATAACCTATACACTACAAATATATTGTTTCAAATTAATAATAGATGTGAAATTTAATTTAACTTATTTATACAGCTACACAAAACTATCATTAGATTTGTCAAAAAGTATAATCTCTTATGAAAATTCTGAAATGGATTCCCAATTTGTTGACTTTGTTAAATTTATTATCAGGTTGTTTTGCGGTAGTATATGCAGTCAATAATCAAATTCAATTTGCTGTTTTGTTTGTGTTGTTGGGGATTTTCTTTGACTTTTTTGATGGTTTTGCAGCTAGAATTTTTAAAGTTCAAAGCGAAATAGGAAAACAATTAGACTCTTTGGCAGATATGGTAACAAGTGGAGTGGTTCCTGGAGTGGTCATGGTTCAAATGTTGTTGAAGTCAGGAAATCAAGAACCGATAAATTATTTAGAAGGTTTTGAAAATTTTCCGTTTTTAGCGATGTTGGGGTTTGCAATTACATTGGCATCGTGTTATCGTTTGGCAAATTTTAATATTGATGAAAATCAAAAAGAAAACTTTGTAGGCTTGCCAACACCTGCAAATACGTTATTAATTGTCTCTTTACCGCTAATGCACGCGTATCCTGAATACCATTATATTAGTTATATTGTAGACAATCAATATGTGTTGATATTGTTAACAATATTGAGTTGTTATATGCTAAATGCAAATATTGAGTTGTTTGCTTTGAAATTTAAAACCTTTGGGTTTGCAGAGAATAAATTGAAATACATATTTTTATCACTGTCCATCTTAATGATTTTAGTGTTAAAATTGGCAGCTATTCCAGCTATTATATTTACGTATTTGCTACTTTCTATGTTGAGTAGAAAAAAGTAAGATTTATTTTTTAAATCTATTTTCTTTCAAAACAAAACTTTCACCTAAATAGACACGACGTACCATTTCGTCGTCTGCTAATTCTTGTGGAGTTCCACTTTTTAGAATGCTTCCTTGATACATTAAATAAGTTTTGTCAGTAATAGCTAAAGTAGCCTGTACATCATGATCGGTGATTAAAATACCAATGTTTTTGTCTTTTAATGTGGCTACAATAGACTGAATGTCTTCAACAGCAATAGGATCTACACCCGCAAAAGGCTCATCTAATAAAATAAATTTAGGATCTGAAGCCAAACAACGTGCAATTTCTGTTCTACGTCTTTCTCCACCAGATAACAAATCACCTCTGTTGGTTCTTACATGTCCCAAACTAAACTCATCAATCAATTCTTCAAGTTTTTGCTTTTGTTGTTCTTTGGTTCTGTCTGTAAATTGCAATACTGATAATATATTTTCTTCCACGGTCAATTTTCTAAAAACCGAAGCTTCTTGAGCCAAATAACCAATTCCGTTTTGTGCACGTTTGTACATGGCAAAATTGGTGATTTCTTGATTGTCTAAATAGATTTTTCCTTCGTTGGGTTTTACCATTCCTACAATCATGTAAAAAGAAGTTGTTTTACCAGCACCGTTTGGTCCTAGCAATCCAATAATTTCACCTTGTTCTACTTGAAGAGAAATTCCTTTTACAACTTTTCTGCTTCCGTATATTTTTTGAATGTTATCAGCTCTTAAAATCATGAATTACAATTCTTGTTTTTTTTGTTTTTTGACAATTACTTTAGATACAACGATGCTGATTTCGTACAGAATTAAAATTGGAATAGCCACAATAATTTGACTAGCAACATCTGGTGGTGTAATTACAGCAGCAACTATCAAAACCAATACCAAAGAGTGTTTTCTGTATTTTTTTAAGAATTCTGGAGTAATCAATCCCAATTTGGTTAAGAAATAAACCACTAATGGCAACTCAAAAACAATAGAAACTCCTAAAAGAGTATTGGTAATCAATCCTATATAACTATCAAATTGAAAGTTGTTTACAATAACATCTGTAATTTGATAATTGTAAAAGAAATAGACAGACATAGGAGCAATAACGTAATAACTAAATAGCAAACCTATGATAAGCAACAATGTAGAAATAATAATAAATCCTCTACTTTTTTGTCTTTCTTTTGGAGTCAAACCAGGCATGATAAATTTCATCATTTCCCATATTATATAAGGAAAAGAGAGGATGGCACCTAAGATAAAACTAGACCAGACAGCATTCATTAATTGATTGGTAGGAGCCAAACTTTGCAGTTTTGAACTAAAACTAAGGTTGCAAAAACTACTGTCAATTCCAATTTTAGTAAAAGCTTCACAAAACCATTTGTAAGTACTAAATTCTGGATTTAAATGTGCTAATAAAAATTGATTGTAGACCTCTTTTTGATATACAAATAGTACAATAGTAAACACAAGAATACACACTGTAGACCTTACCAAATGCCACCTTAATTCTTCAAGATGATCTAAAAAAGACATCTCTTTGTTCTGTTCTCCCATCTCTAAAAAATTCCTTCTTTAATTAAGTCGTGTATGTGAATAATTCCTTTGTAATTTTTAGCATCATCTATGGCTATCAACTGAGAAATATTGTTGTTTTCCATAGTATACATAGCTTCAACAGCCATTGCATCTATATGAATTGTTTTGGGTGATTTAGACATGATATCTTTGGCGGTCAACGCAATAAAATCTTCGTTTACATTTAACATTCGTCTAATATCACCATCAGTAATAATCCCTACCAAAGTATTGTTTTCTAACACCGCAGTAGCTCCCAATCTTTTGTTAGATATTTCTAACAAAGTATCTTTCATATTGGTGAGTATTTCTACTTTTGGCATTTCGTTTTTGGAGACCAAATCACTTACACGTAGGTATAATTTTTTACCCAACGCACCTCCAGGATGGTATTTTGCAAAATCTTTACTAGTAAATTGGTTGAGTTCTAACAAAGTTACTGCAATGGCATCTCCCATAACCAATTGTGCAGTTGTACTAGTGGTAGGAGCTAAGTTGTTTGGACAAGCTTCTTTTTCTACATAGGTATTGAGTACATAAGTAGCCTGAGTACCTAAAAAAGAATCTTTATTACCTGTAATAGCAATGATCGGATTGTTGTTTCTTTTGATGAGTGGAATCAAAACTTTAATTTCTGGAGTATTTCCACTTTTAGAAATACAAATCACAACGTCATCTTCTTGTACAATTCCTAAATCTCCATGAATGGCATCTGCAGCATGCATAAAAATAGACGGTGTTCCTGTAGAGTTTAGAGTTGCAACTATTTTGGTAGCAATGGCTGCACTTTTCCCTATTCCAGTAATGATTACTCTTCCTTTGCTTTTAAGAATGCATTTTATAGCATTTTCAAAATTTGAATCAATTAAATTGGTTAAATTAGCAATAGCATTGCTTTCTAGCTCAATAGTTTTTCTAGCTATAGAAAGTATATCGTTATTCAAGGTTGTAATTTTTGTTAAAAAAAGTTATATCTTTAAGCTACAAATGTATTTAAAATTAGCATACGATTATTATGAATCAAGATAAAATTGATTTGTACTCCCCTTTAAAAAAGTATTTTGGATTCAATAAATTTAAGGGTTTACAAGAAGAAGTCATCAGAAGTATTGTAGAAGGAAATGACACATTTGTCATCATGCCTACTGGAGGAGGAAAGTCACTCTGTTATCAGCTGCCAGCATTGATGAAAAGCGGAACTGCTATTGTGGTTTCTCCGTTAATTGCTTTGATGAAAAATCAAGTGGATGCTATTCGTGGTATTTCTGACAATTCTGGAATAGCACACGTATTAAATTCATCACTTAACAAGTCTGAAATTGCAAGAGTTAAATCTGACATTACAGACGGAGTTACCAAACTATTGTACGTAGCTCCAGAGTCATTGACAAAAGATGAATATGTTGACTTTTTAAAAGAACAAGACATTTCCTTTTTTGCTATTGATGAAGCGCATTGTATTTCTGAGTGGGGACATGATTTTAGACCCGAATACAGGAACTTACGAAAAATTATTACTAGAATTGGAGATGTTCCTATTATAGGACTAACGGCAACCGCTACTCCAAAAGTTCAAGAAGATATTATAAAGACACTTGCGATGAACAACGCAAATACGTTCAAAGCTTCTTTCAACCGTCCTAATCTTTTTTACGAAGTAAAACCCAAAACCAAAAATGTAGCTTCAGACATCATTCGATTCATCAAACAAAGGTCTGGGAAATCAGGAGTTATTTATTGTTTGAGTAGAAAGAAGGTAGAAGAATTAGCGCAAACATTACAAGTAAATGGAATTTCAGCATTGCCTTATCATGCTGGTTTGGATGCAAAAAGCAGAGCAAGACATCAAGATATGTTTTTGATGGAAGATGTGGATGTGATTGTTGCAACCATTGCTTTTGGAATGGGAATTGACAAGCCCGATGTTCGTTTTGTAATTCATCATGACATTCCTAAGAGTTTGGAAAGTTATTACCAAGAAACGGGTAGAGCAGGAAGAGATGATGGAGAAGGATATTGTTTGGCTTTCTATGCTTATAAGGATATAGAGAAATTAGAAAAGTTTATGGCAAATAAGCCTGTTTCTGAACAGGAATTAGGTCATGCTTTGTTGCAAGAAGTTGTAGGGTATGCTGAAACGTCTATGAGTAGAAGACAGTATTTATTGCATTATTTTGGAGAAAGTTTTGATCCTGTGAATGGTTTGGGAGCAAAAATGGATGACAATACCAAAAACCCTAAAAAACAAACAGAAGCGAAAGAAAATGTAGTAAAGCTTCTGACTGTAGTTAGAGATTCTAAAGAAAAATACAAATCAAAAGACATTGTAGCTACTTTGTTAGGAAAAACAAATGCGATGTTGATTTCTCACAAAACACATGAGCGAGATTTTTTTGGAATAGGAAAAGATAAAGACAACCAATATTGGACAGCATTGATTCGTCAAACCTTGGTGGCTGGATATTTAAGAAAGGAAATTGAGCAATATGGAATTGTGAAAATTACAGACAAAGGTTTGTCTTTTATTGAAAAGCCAGAAACGTTCTTAATGACAGAAGATCATATATATGTAGACGAAGATGATAAAGCTGTGATTATTGCCAATGCTAAGAATAAAGCAAGTATTGCTATAGATGAGCAATTGATGGGGCTTTTAAAGTCTTTGCGTAAAAATGTTGGTAAGAAAAAAAGCATTCCCCCTTATGCTATTTTTCAAGATCCATCGTTGGAAGATATGACGTTAAAGTACCCTACAACAATAGAAGAGTTGTCAAACATTCATGGAGTAGGAGATGGAAAGGCGAAAAAATTTGGTAAAGAATTTATTGAGTTGATTGCCAAATATGTTGAGGAAAATAATATTGACAAGCCAGATGATTTGGTAGTGAAAACGACTGGAGAAAAATCAGGTTTGAAATTGTATATTATTCAAAATACAGATAGAAAATTACCTTTAGAAGATATTGCAAAAGCAAAGGGATTGGAAATGTCTGAATTGATCAAAGAAATTGAATCAATTGTGTATTCAGGAACAAAATTGAATATTGATTATTATTTGGAGGATATTTTGGATGAAGATCAACAAGAAGAAATTCATGATTATTTTATGGAAGCAGAAACAGACGATATCAAATCTGCTATTGATGAATTTGATGGTGATTATGATGATGAGGAACTTCGATTGATGCGAATTAAATTTATAAGTGACGTAGCCAACTAAAGACAAAACCCCCTTTGCAATTCAATTACAAAGGGGTTGTTTTTTATAAAAGGTTGTAGATTATTTGTCTGCAGCCAATTCTTTAGCTCTGTTTACACAAGCTACCGTACCTTCTTTAATTAAATTGTGTACATTATTGCTGTCAAAATTGTTCAAAGCAGCACGAGTAGTTCCTCCTTTAGAAGCCACACGGTTCATCCATTCTTCTAAAGAAATGTCGTTTTGTTTGTACAATTCCACAGCACCTTCAAAAGTTTGAGCGGTTAAAGTTTTAGCTTCTTCTCTAGAAAAGCCAAAGTTTTCTGCAGCTTCGGCCATCGCATTCATAAAGTAAAAAATATAAGCAGAACCACTACCTGAAATTCCAGTAGTATTGTCAATCATATCTTCACTTTGTACTTCAAAAGCTTTTCCTGTAGACTTTAAAATACTTCCAACTAAATCTAAATTTTCTTTAGCAACTTCTTTAGATCCAACATAAGTAGTCATTCCTAATTGAATAGAAGCTGGTAAGTTAGGCATACATCTAATTACCTTGTCAATATCTAATCCTTGTTGAATGGTTTCAATGGTCATTCCTGCCATTACAGAAACAAACAATTGATCTTTGTTTACAATAGATTTAATGTCTCCAAATACCAAAGGAGCTATTTGAGGTTTTACGGCTAAGAAAATAATATCTGCATTAGATAAAGCATCATAACTTGTAGAAGCTTTCATCTTGTTCATTCCATTGATTTCCGCAACTCTGTCTTCAGACTTGTCAATAATTTCAATGTTAGCAATTTTTGCATTGTAAATTCCTTCTGCGTAGGTGAAACCCATGTTTCCACCACCAATCACAACTATTTTTTTCATAATATTTTGTTTGGTTTAATAAGGTTATTGTGCGTTGTATTTCTCAATAGCGTCTTTAAGAATAGCAACGGCACGAATTAATTTTTCTTTTTTTAGCACATAAGCAATTCTTACTTGGCTAAGCGCAATATTTGGAGTGGAATAAAATCCACTTCCTGGAGCTAACATGACTGTTTCTCCGTTATTACTGTAACTTTCTAACAACCATTTAGAAAATGTATCGGCATTGTCTACAGGCAAATCTACCAAACAATAAAAAGCTCCTTTTGGTTTTACTACCTGAACACCTTCTATTTTAGACAATTCTTCAATTAAAATATTTCTACGTCCAATGTATTCTTCTCGAACTTCATCAAAATAACTTTGAGGAGTGTCTATGGCAGCTTCTGCAGCAATTTGTGCAATGGTAGGAGGACACAATCTAGATTGTGCCATTTTCATGACCGTACTAATCAACTCAGGATTACGAGATACTACACATCCGACTCTTGCTCCACACATACTATAACGTTTAGAGGTAGAGTCAATCATGATGGCATTCATATCCATTCCTTTTTCTTCCATAATAGAGTAGTGACCATCATCTGTATATACAAATTCACGATACACTTCATCAGCAATTAAGAACAAGTTGTATTTTACGACTAACTTCTTTAATTGTTTAATTTCTTCTTTGCTGTATAAAGTTCCAGTTGGATTTCCAGGATTGCAAATTAAAATAGCACGAGTTCTTGGAGTAATCAAAGCTTCAAACTCATCTATTTTAGGCAAAGCAAAACCATTGTCTATACTTGTATTAATAGGTACCACATGCACCCCAGCAGCTATAGAGAAACTGGTGTAATTGGCATAAAAAGGTTCTGGAATAATAATTTCATCCTGAGGATCAGTAATACTAGCAATGGTAAAATACAAAGCTTCTGAACCACCAGTGGTTACTAATATTTGTTCGTTGGTTAATTTAATATTGTGTTTTTGGTAATACCCTACTAACTTGTCTCTGTATTGTTCAGAACCATTAGAGGTAGAATATTCTAAAACTTCCATATCTATATTACGAACAGCATCTAAAGCAATTTTAGGTGTTTTAATATCAGGCTGACCAATGTTTAAATGAAAAATTTCAATACCTCGTTTCTTGGCGGCTTCTGCATAAGGAACCAATTTACGAATTGGAGACTCTGGAATAGCACGTCCTTTGTTAGAAACTCTAAGCATTGTGTTTTTATGTTTTAAAATTAGGGGAACAAAAGTACAAAAATCTAATCGTCTTAAAGAATAGTTGTACTTTACTTTGATATTGGGTAAAAAAAAACTGCTTATAAAATATAAGCAGTTGTAATTATGATAAGATAAAGTTTAGTCTTTTAAAACTTCTCCTTTAATTTTTACTACTTTAGGATGTTCACTTGCGTTAGATACGATAGTTACCGTTTTTGTAAATCTACCTACGCGGTTGGTGGCATATTTTACTTTTATTTCTCCTACTTCTCCAGGCATGATTGGTTTTTCAGGCTTGGTTGGTACAGTACATCCACAACTTCCCTTTACACTTTTAATGATTAAAGGGGCACTACCTGTGTTTTCAAATTTAAAAAAACGAACACCATCTGCATTGTGCTTGATGGTTCCGTAGTCAATAACTTCCGTTTCAAATTCCATTTTAGGTTTTAAGCTAGTGTCATTGTCTGTATTTGCATATTGAGCGAAACTTAAAGCTGGCATTAAAGCCATGCATAGTATAAAAATTAATTTTTTCATGTCGATTAAATTTTAAGTAAAATTATATTTTAATATTGAAACATTCAATAACTATACCGTATTTTTTTTTTCTCCTAAGGATATTTGTATTTTTGACCACCTGTTATTTAACAAAAAATAAAGAATGAGTATTCCAAATACATACAATGCTACTGCGGTAGAAGAAAAATGGTACGATTACTGGATGAAAAATAATTATTTTCATTCCACACCTAACGATAAAACACCTTATACCATTGTCATTCCACCACCAAACGTGACTGGAGTTTTACATATGGGACACATGTTGAACAATACCATTCAAGACGTATTGATTCGTAGAGCTCGTTTGAGAGGTTACAATGCTTGTTGGGTTCCTGGAACCGACCATGCTTCTATTGCTACCGAAGCAAAAGTAGTAGCGAAGTTAAAAGCAGAAGGAATTAACAAAGAAGATTTAACTCGTGATGAATTCTTAAAGCATGCTTGGGAATGGACAGACAAACATGGGGGAATTATTTTAGATCAGTTAAAGAAACTTGGAGCTTCTTGCGATTGGGAACGTACTAAGTTTACCATGGATGCTGATTTAAGTGAAGCAGTAACTAAGGTTTTTGTGGATTTATACAAAAAAGGAGATATCTATAGAGGGTACCGTATGGTGAACTGGGATCCTGAAGCAAAAACAACGTTGTCTGATGAAGAAGTGATTTTTGAAGAAAAACAAGGAAACTTTTACCATATCAATTATAAAATTGAAGGAACTGAGGAGGTGGTAACCATTGCAACTACTCGTCCAGAAACCTTGTTAGGAGATACTGCTATTTGTATCAATCCAAATGATGAAAGATATGCTCATTTAAAAGGAAAGAAAGCGATTGTGCCTATTGCGAATAGAGTAATTTCTATTATAGAAGATGAATATGTAGATATTGATTTTGGAACAGGTTGTTTAAAAATTACTCCTGCTCATGATCAAAATGATAAAGTGTTAGGAGAAAAGCACGGTTTAGAAGTTATTGATATTTTAAACGATGATGCTACCTTAAACGAAAATGGATTGCATTACAACGGAAAAGACCGTTTTGTGGTTCGTAAAGAAATTACCAAAGAGCTTGAGGAGATTGGAGCTTTGGTAAAGGTAGAACAGCACATGCATAAAGTAGGAACCTCAGAAAGAACAAAGGCAGTTATAGAGCCTAAAATTTCTGCTCAGTGGTTTTTACGCATGGAAGAAATAGTAAAGCCAGCTTTAGATGCGGTTTTAAAAGATGAAGAAATTAAGTTGTATCCTAAGCGATATAACAATACATATCGCCACTGGTTAGAAAATATTCGCGATTGGAATATTTCTCGTCAATTGTGGTGGGGACATCAAATTCCAGCTTTTTTCTACGGAGAAGGAGTAGAGGAGTTTGTAGTAGCAACTTCTATTGAAGAAGCATTGCCATTGGCTAAAGAAAAATCAGGAAATAATGCTTTAACGGTTGCTGACTTAAAGCAAGATGAAGATGCTTTAGACACATGGTTCTCTTCTTGGTTGTGGCCAATTTCTGTGTTCAACGGAATTAACGAGCCAGAGAATGAAGAAATTAATTATTATTACCCAACTAATGATTTGGTTACCGGTCCAGATATTATTTTCTTTTGGGTAGCTAGAATGGTATTTGCAGGATATGAATTTCGACAAGAAAAACCGTTTAGCAATGTTTATTTTACGGGAATTGTAAGAGATAAACAAAGACGTAAAATGTCTAAATCTTTAGGAAACTCTCCAGATCCTATTGAATTGATGCAACAATACGGAGCCGATGGTGTTCGTGTAGGATTGTTGTTATCTGCAGCAGCAGGAAACGACTTAATGTTTGATGAAGATTTATGTGCACAAGGACGTAACTTTTCTAACAAAATATGGAACTCATTTAAATTAATTAAAGGATGGGTAGTTTCTGAAACGGAAGCACAACCAGAAGCTTCTAAAATTGCGATTGAGTGGTACAAAGCGAAGTTCCAAAAAACATTGGCTGAAATTGATGCTAATTTTGAGGTCTACCGTTTGAGTGATTCTTTAATGAGTATTTACAAATTGGTTTGGGATGATTTTTCATCTTGGTTCCTAGAAATGGTGAAACCTGCTTTTGGATATCCAATGGATGCGGTTACTTTTAAAGAAATCATAGGATTGTTAGAAGATAATTTAAAGATTTTACATCCATTTATGCCTCACTTAACAGAAGAAGTTTGGCAATTGATAGCAGATAGAACTCCTGAAGATGCGTTGATTATTGCAGAATATCCAAAAGCAACTTCTTATAACCAAGAAATCATTGCCAATTTTGAAATGGCATCAGAAGTAATTTCTGGAATTAGAACCATTAGAAAAGATAAAAACATTTCTTTTAAAGAGACCATTGATTTATCTGTTTTAAACAATGATCATATTTCTAAAGATTTTGATGCAGTGATTGTTAAGATGTGTAACATCGCAGAGTTGTCTTATGTAGATGCTGCTGTTGATGGATCCTTAAGCTTCCGTGTAAAATCTAATGAATATTTTGTGCCAATGGCTGGGGCTATTGATGTAGAAGCTGAGATTGCGAAGTTAAACGAGGAGTTAAAATATACAGAAGGGTTCTTGAAATCAGTTCAAAAGAAATTGTCTAACGAACGTTTTGTGAGCAATGCTCCAGAACAAGTAATTGCGGCTGAACGTAAAAAAGAAGCAGATTCTTTGTCTAAAATAGAAACAATTAAAGCAAGTTTAAGTTCTTTGGTGTAGCCATTATTTAATTTATAATTATAAAAAAGTCGAAAGCACATGCTTTCGACTTTTTTATTTTAAATATCATTGTTAATTTCTACCCAATATCCATCTGGATCTTGAAAATAAAACTGTTGAATTCCATCATCACGAACGTAGTCTTTGTTGGGAGTTCCAAGCCAGTCTGTATAATTAATTTCTAAAGCTTTTAAATGATTTACAATGGCATTTATATCAGCTGTTGCCAAAGCAAAATGAACGGCTTTATTGGTTGTAACCTCTAAATGAGGTCTAGGGATTAAATGAAGTTGTTTTTCATCTCCTAAAGACAACCACCTGGTTTCAGAAGAAGAAGCGGTGTTTTTAATCTCTTTAAGTTTTAATACTTTTTGATAAAAATTTACAGACTTATTTACGTCTTTTACAGAAATGGCTACGTGATTGAATGAAAAGGTAAACATATTTTATCTTTTTATAGAGCCCAAATATCGACATTAATTTTCTAATTATAAATTAACGTTAAATATCTATTTAACTTTTTGAGATAGATTTAATTAAGGTATTTTTATAAAATGAAACATTTAAAAAAATACTTTCAGATAAACGTTATCATAATTGCTTTAATTATGGTTGGATCTTGTAGCTCAGAAAACAATACTGAACTACCTGTTGAAGAGGAAGATAAGAAAGAAATACTAGCAATTACAGATTTTAAAATTTCATCAGAGATTCATTCTTTTTCTGTTATAAATGCTAGTATACAATCTGCAGACTCTTTAGTTATTTGCTTGTTTACATCACCTGTAGATTATGCTAATTTAACCCCAACAGTTGAATATCTTGGTACTCGTATGGAGTATAGAATAAATAATGATGATTTTAAAGTATATGATGTTGAGGAAAATATAGATTTTAGTTACCCCAATATTGTAGATTTTAAAGTGTCTAATGTAGATAACTCATCGTCAAAAATTTATAGGATTATTGTTGATACAGAAAATCCTATTTTATTTACAAACGAGGAAATAACAATACCAGATTCACAAGTAAATACTAATTATTCTGGTATAGAAATAGGTACATGGAAAAATGTAGGAAATCATCCTATTAGAGTTACCATGAGAACAGAAAATTATATTGATATTATAACTCCTAATGAGAACATCAACAATATTTTTAGCACTACATTAACAAGTGAGACTAATGTAAATCCTAATGATATGGGTGCTATAAACATATTTACATCAAATGCTTCAGTTGTAGGTGCATATGGTACTACAGCATTGTTTGATTTGTATTTTAATGAAAATTTAGGATATATAGTTTACGATGATATTACAGGAGCTTATGTGAATGATATTGGTTACACAAAAGCAGCATTAAAAATAAAAGGGAATATAGTAGATTAAGTTTTTATTGATGAAATTAAGAAGGCTTATTAATACTATTGAGCTGTGTTGTTGTGAATTTTTTTCAATGAAAAAGCGTTCTTTAACTATCGCGTTTGTTTTTATCAATGAGAAACAAATTTTAACCCAATTATAGAACCTATCAAAGTAGCTATAAAAAAAACTCTCCAAAAAGTAGCAGGTTCTTTAAATATAAAAATTCCCATCAATACAGTTCCTACAGCTCCCACACCTGTCCAAACTGCATATGCCGTACCTATAGGCAAATTTTGCGTGGATTTTATAAGCAAAGACATGCTAATAATTAATGAAACTAAAAAGCCACCATACCACCAATAAACCTCATTGCCTGTAACTTCTTTTGCTTTTCCTAAGCAAGAGGCAAAAGCAACTTCAAACAAACCTGCAATAATTAAAAGAATCCAATTCATATGATATTGTTTTTCTGAACGATAAATAGTTTTTATAGAAGAGGATGTAGTATTAATTAGATTTGGTAAAAGCAACTTTTAGCCCAAAAAGGATCAATGCTATTCCAACAACAGTTTCTATTCTTTTTTGAAATTTTTGAAACTTGTCTAGGATTTTCGGATGAGAAAAGAAAGAAGCAACCCCATAAAACCAAACAAAATGTGTTACAGAAATTATTACACCATAGATAATTTGAACGGTTAGTGTGGTATCTACAGTAACGATCTGTGTAAAAATACTCAGAAAAAAAATAGTGGCTTTTGGGTTAAGAGCATTGGTGATAAACCCTATTTTAAACGCTTTTAATTTGCTAATATTTGTACTGGTTGTTTTTTGGTTGGTAAAACGTTTGGTGTTTGATTTAGAAAAAATGGTTTTGAAACCCATAAATATCAAATACGCAGCTCCAATGTATTTGATTAGGGTAAATACAAATATAGATTTTGCAATTAAAATTGCCAATCCAGCAATAGAATAAGCAACATGTATCCAGATCGAAAGACTGATCCCTAGTGCAGAATAAATTCCAGCAATTTTATTGTACAGAATGCTGTTTCTAGAGACCATAAAAAAATCAGGACCTGGACTAATGGCCATAAAAATAGAAATACTAATAATGGCTAAAAAATTTGTAGAACCTGTAAAAATTGATAATTCCATTTGATTAAATAATTGACATTTCTAGCTTGTTCATCTAAGCAAGTAATCTTTTTCAACTTCAAAAATAGATTTTTTAATGCTTGTTTTGACCCCTATAAAACAAGAGTAATCTTTTAAATTTCGGATTATTAATTAAGCTGCTTTATTTTTAGTTAAAA
>NZ_JAUOSB010000156.1 GCF_030548295.1 Wenyingzhuangia sp. 2_MG-2023 | reverse complement strand
ACCTAATATTTTATCCACTTCATCGGACTTAGCAGACAAGAAGAGAATAGGGATACGTGAAACTTCTCTTATTCTTTTACACAAATCATAACCTTCACCATCAGGAAGCATAACATCTAATATTACTAGGTTTGGTTCGAAAGCTTGAAATCTTTTCCATCCCTCTTCTATCGTGCCTGCCAAATTGATTTCAGAAAACCCTTCCTTTGTTAAGCTTGTTTTTATTAATTGGCATAAGTCTTGTTC
>NZ_JAUOSB010000155.1 GCF_030548295.1 Wenyingzhuangia sp. 2_MG-2023 | reverse complement strand
AATCCTAAATTACTTTATAAATAGAAGTACCAATGCTGCGGCTGAATCTTTCAATGCTAAAATTAAAGCTTTTAGAGTGCAATTTAGAGGCGTTAGAAATCTAGAATTCTTTCTTTTTAGATTAACCAATATTTTTGCGTAAACACAACAATTTGTCTTGATCCAATTCGGATCAAGCCCAAAAGTTGTGTGTGAATTAGGATAGCATTAATTTAGGAGTTTTTAAACTGACTTATATTGGAATTA
>NZ_JAUOSB010000154.1 GCF_030548295.1 Wenyingzhuangia sp. 2_MG-2023 | reverse complement strand
AAGTCATGCAGCGCATTGCCGCGCCGATGGTCGGCGGCATGATCACCGCGCCGTTGCTGTCCCTGTTTGTCGTTCCTGCTGTCTACCTGCTGCTGCGCAGGCGTGGCAGCGGGCAATCCATTCCCCAACCACCCTCTCATGACAAGGTCTCACGATGAACTACGTTTCCGCTGTTGTATTCGCCCTGACGCTGGCGTCGACTCCAGCCGCCTTTGCGGCCACGCCGATGGAAGGTATGGACATGAAG
>NZ_JAUOSB010000153.1 GCF_030548295.1 Wenyingzhuangia sp. 2_MG-2023 | reverse complement strand
GAGCAGTAGCAGTATCGGGAACCATTTTGTTTACGGTACTTTCATTTATAATTGGTTTGAATAATGCAGCACTTACCATTCTGTCACAGCAGAAAGGAAAGGATAATGAAACAGGATTAAAACGATACTTAAATGCATTTGTCGTAATTCTAACAACGATAGCGATTGTGTTAGGTGCCATAGGATACTTTTTTTCAGAACAGTTTCTAAGTATGCTTGGTACACCGGAAGTTATGATGGAACAAGC
>NZ_JAUOSB010000152.1 GCF_030548295.1 Wenyingzhuangia sp. 2_MG-2023 | reverse complement strand
GCGTACAGGCGCGCCATGCGGCGTGCTCAGATAGGCCTGTTCCCAGGCTGCACGCATCTGTTCCGCCTCTGTGCGTTCTGCGCTGCCGTCTTCGGCCAGCAGAGTTTCGAGCGTTTCGAGCCACGCGTTGAAATAGTCGTCCCCACCATCCAGCTCGCGGTTCAGGCCGTGCCGCGCCAAGGTTTCCCCGAAACGCGTGGTCCAATCGGCCCAAGTAAAACGCCCGGATTCGTTGAGGTGAACGGTCA
>NZ_JAUOSB010000151.1 GCF_030548295.1 Wenyingzhuangia sp. 2_MG-2023 | reverse complement strand
GAGCAAGTTCGCATCGCGGATGGCGACCTCAATCTCGGCAACCGCGTGCAAGGACTGGTGGAAGATATCGTCTACTGCGGTGATCACCATCGTGTTCATCTGCGTCTGAGTGAGTCGGATCGACTACTGTGTAAGCTCCCCAATAGTCGGGAACATTGCCTGCCAATTGCCGGAAGTACAGTGAACGTCACCTGGCGAATCGATGATTGCAAGGTTTTATCCCCATTGCTTGCGTCTCATCAAAGCAC
>NZ_JAUOSB010000150.1 GCF_030548295.1 Wenyingzhuangia sp. 2_MG-2023 | reverse complement strand
GTTCTATTTGTGGGTTTCTTCTCTGTAGCTGTCGGCTGCTCTGATTACCCCGTAGTCTATGCTCTCCCACTTGATGCGTCTCTCGTGAGCGCATGAGGCAAGAAGGGCAAGGGCTGCGAGAATGTAGAGCGGCTTCATGACTTAGCGCTACATGCTATAATTAAGCCTACAAAGAATACAACGGCTGTAAGATTCTCTATTGCTTGCACTACCTGTTCAATCACTTTCCCCTCCCTGCTAGTTTACGA
>NZ_JAUOSB010000149.1 GCF_030548295.1 Wenyingzhuangia sp. 2_MG-2023 | reverse complement strand
ACTGTATAAAAAGGAAAAAAAAAAAATAAAAACAAAACAACAAAAACAAATTCTTAACAAAAAATTATCCCAGTAGCGAGTAAATAACTTTTTTAGTTTGATTTTGATACATAAAGTAAATAAGTAAAATTTCAAAAAAAATTAAAAAAGCTAAATATTATAAAAATCAACTATCAAAAAAAAAACTAAGAGCCCACTAGAAAAAAAGAGAGATCTCGAAATACGTCTTCTGGGTGAAAATTGGGGGGGG
>NZ_JAUOSB010000148.1 GCF_030548295.1 Wenyingzhuangia sp. 2_MG-2023 | reverse complement strand
ACTTTGCTTCTCGACTTCGCTCGAAGACCCTACAATACGAAGTTATATAATATCTACACGGTGTTCGAGCGTGGTTGCAGAGCGCAGTCGAAGTAGAGTCGAGAACCTTTAATGTTTCTTTGTATTGTCATTCTCCTTTGGCACTTTGCTTCTCGACTTCGCTCGAAGACCCTACAATACGAAGTTATATAATATCTACACGGTGTTTGAGTTTGGTTGCAGAGCGGAGTCGAAGTAGAGTCGAGAACCT
>NZ_JAUOSB010000147.1 GCF_030548295.1 Wenyingzhuangia sp. 2_MG-2023 | reverse complement strand
CTTCAGATACTAAATAATAATAAAATTAAGTTTCATTATTTTAATTATTAATTATTTTAGTTTATTGTTTTTTGTTTTTATAATTAATGTTTTTTTATTTTTTGATTTTTTTTTATTTTTATGTGTTAATTACTGCTGATGTCATTCGTTACTGTTTTTTTAGTAAACATAGAGTTCGCTTTGACTTTAGTTTTCCAATTTTTCAACGCTATTTTGGTTTTTATTCGGTAGTTTTTTGTCCTTACGTGTTT
>NZ_JAUOSB010000015.1 GCF_030548295.1 Wenyingzhuangia sp. 2_MG-2023 | reverse complement strand
GTTTCTGTACTAACTAAACTAAACTATGAAATGAAAAATTATTTTCAAATTAATTATTTCAAGTACCGTGCCACGTTGGATTTATCTGTAAAAAAACAAAAACCTTCAGCGAGGGAGGCTGAAGGTTTCTGTACTAACTAAACTAAACTATGAAATGAAAAATTATTTTCAAATTAATTATTTCAAGTACCGTGCCACGTTAGATTTATCTGAAAAAAAACAAAAACCTTCAGCGAGGGAAGCTGAAGGTTTCTGTACTAACTAAACTAAACTATGAAAAAATTATTTTCAAATTAATTATTTCAAGTATCGTGCCACGTTGGATTTATCTGTGAAAAAATAAAAACCTTCAGTAGGGTTTGCCTACTGAAGGTTTTTGTACTAACTAAAACTAAACTATGAAACTTATCTCTGTAATGTGTTTTACAAGTATTATGCCACAACTTTAGTTTATATGTTTTTTTGCATGATAAGAAGACCTTACCAAAGCGGAGCTTTCTACATGTTTGAAACCAAGTGATTTGGCGAATATTTCGTATTCTTTAAATAATTCTGGCGTAATGTATTCTTTTACAGGTAAATGTTTTTTACTAGGTTGTAAGTACTGACCTAAAGTAACTACATCCACATTTACGTTTGCCAAATCTCTCAAGCTTTCAAAGACTTCATCTTTGGTTTCTCCTAAACCTAGCATAATTCCAGATTTTGTTCTGCGTTGTCCTTGTGCTTTTATATATCTTAAAACTTCTAAACTTCTATCATACTGTGCCTGGATTCTAACTTCTCTTGTCAATCTTCTTACAGTTTCTAAGTTATGAGAAATCACTTCTGGAGCGGCTTCAATCAATCGATCTATGTTTTTTGTCATTCCCTGAAAGTCAGGAATCAAAGTTTCCATAGTTGTGTTTGGGTTTGCTCTACGAATGGCAGCAATAGTTTCTGCCCAAATAATAGAACCACCGTCTTTAAGGTCGTCTCTATCTACAGAAGTAATAACAGCATGTTCTATATTCATAATTTTAATAGAACGTGCTACTTTTTCAGGTTCATCCCATTCCACAGTTTCGGGTTTTCCGGTTTTAACACCACAAAAACCACAAGATCGGGTACAAATATTTCCTAAAATCATGAATGTAGCAGTACCATCTCCCCAACATTCTCCCATGTTAGGACAACTTCCACTAGCACAAATAGTATTCAGTTTGTATTTGTCTACCAAACCACGCAATTCTGTGTATTTTTTACCCACGGGTAATTTTACACGTAACCAATCCGGCTTTTTGTTTCCTACAGGAATAGTTCCAGGATTGGTTGTAGCTTGTGCTTTATTGGGTAATACAGATTTAAATGTAGATGTTTCCGTACTCATATGCTTATTTCTTTGACCAACAAAGATACAAAAAGAGAACTGTATGAGGTACGATCTATTGGAATAATGGAATATCTAAACAATATTTGACAGGATGTTTAACGCAGTTGTATATTGTAGAAAAATGAATAAAAAGAATTGATTAATTTCTAATCTTCGTGTTTGTAATTGGTAATAATTTCTGCCAATAATTTTTTAGCTCGTAGTAATTTTACTTTTACGTTGTTGATGGGTTCGTTTAGTTCTTTGGCAATTTCAGTATAAGACAAATCTTGAAAATAACGTAGATTGATGACTTCTTGATATTTGGGCTTCAATCGTTTGATGTTCTTTTTTAGTTGTGCTAAGTTTTGTTCTATAATGATTTTGTCTTCGGGAGTTGGATTTTCATCAGACAAATTGTAAAGTTTTTTGTTTTCTTGTTCTATAGAAACTGTAACGTTTTTTTGTTTACGCAATTCATCAATCAATAAATTTTTAGCAATGGTAAATAGCCAAGTTTTAAATCCAAAAGTTTCCTTATAAGAGTTTATTTTGTCAAAAGCTTTAGAAAATGTAATGATGGTAATGTCTTCTGCATCAATACTATCGTCACTAATTTTGGATTGTAAAAAATAATAAACATCGTTCCAATACAGGTTGAGTAAGTATCTATATGCGGTCTGATCTCCTTTTTTAGCTGCTAAAATGTTGTCGGTAAGAAGTTGATCAGATTTCATTATTCCTGTAGGAATTTGTGTGGTTTTGATGAGTGTATGAAGATAACAAAAGAAATAAATTTACAGAAGGAATGAAAGGAATTAATGTTTTTATTTTGTGATTAAATTTTAGAACGGAGTTTTGTGAATACAGAAAGATTACTGTCTGTGTATGCGGTTTTGGGGAGTCTTGATTTTAAGGATCATGAATGTTGTGGAGTTTGATAAACGGGTCAATCTACTAATTTTAAGAATTCTATGGGAACATTTAAAAATTCCTGATAACACCAGCTGTTGGGGCAATCTTCGTTTAGTTTTGAATGCTCAGCAATTCTTATAGTTACCATTCCTTCTTCTAGATTTGTTCCTTCGTAAGTTTCTCCTATTTTAAAATATCGTTCAGTCAAACCTACAAATCCACCAACTGTTACGGTGCCTGAATATTCTTTTATAAATTGATATTCTTCTTGAAAACTTTCCTTAGAACAACCTATCGTAATGATACAAATAAATATGTGAAATACTTTTTTCATAACCCTTCTTTACTACTAGATGTTTGCTTGATGTTTAGGTTGCGTTTTATACGATGTTTTTTATCCATTATATTCAAACAGCGACCTTTTAAAAGTTAGTATTATCTATTCATCCCCAAACAAATGTTTCAAAAGTTGTCTAATTCCCATAGCAAATAAAATAATGGTGGTAATGGCTAGTAAAATACCAACAACCAAAACTATATAGGTATCTAATTTCTGTATAGCTTTGTAACCCATAGTAATTACAATAGGGCTAAGGATCAATAGAAATAAGGTAACCACCATTAAATTGATGCCTTTCTTTAAATATTTACTTTGTCTCATGGTTCAAATATTTGAATACGTTTCTTACACTTCCGTGTTGTAAAAGTAGCTCTTTTGCCTGTTGGTAAGGCATGTCAATTTCTTTTAAAATCATTTTGGTTCCTCTGTCTACCAATTTGTCATTGGACAATTGCATGTCTACCATTTTGTTTCCTTTTACTTTTCCTAAAAGAATCATAGTACTCGTGCTAATCATGTTCAAAACCAATTTTTGAGCAGTCCCAGCTTTCATTCTTGAGCTACCTGTTACAAATTCAGGTCCTACGGTAACCACAATAGGAAATTGAGCTACGTTGTCTAACGGACTGTTTTCATTCATGGTAATACAGCCTGTTACAATGTTGTTTTTGTTGCAGGTTTCCAGGGCAGCAATTACATAGGGAGTGGTTCCAGAAGCGGCAATTCCAATAACAACATCTTTAATGCTAATTTGGTGTTCTTGCAAATCCTTCCAACCTTGCTCCGTATGGTCTTCTGCATTTTCAACTGCTTTTCTAATGGCAGTATCTCCACCAGCAATCAAACCCAAAACCAAGTTGTGAGAAACTCCAAATGTAGGCGGGCATTCAGAAGCATCTAAAACTCCCAAACGACCACTGGTTCCAGCTCCCATATAAAACAAACGTCCTCCGTTTTTTAGTTTTTCCACAATAACAGTAACCAAGGTTTCAATTTGTGGAATTGCTTTTTCTACTGCCAGGGCTACTTTCTGATCTTCTTTGTTGATGTTTTGTAGCAAGTCTAAAGTAGACATGTTTTCCAAGTTGCTATACAACGAATCTTGCTCGGTGGTTTTGATAAAATCCATACTTATTCTATGTTGAGGGTTCTGCTAATTTGATTTCCGTTTTGGTCTACAACCGTAATTTTGTGTTTTCCTATTGTTGGTGCAATGGCAATTTCGTGAAAATGCTTTGTAGTTTTGATGTATGCATCGTCTATATACCAAAATAATTTTTCGTCATTTCTTTGATGCGTTACTTTAATAACAATTGGATTGGTTTTTTCATCAAAATCTTTGGCTAAGATAAAACTAGTATTCTCATTTGGACTCAAAAAATCCATCATAGGTGTGTTGCTGTTCAAACATTCTTTTTGAATAGGAGGTAAGGACACATAATCTGGATTGAATTTTTTGTAATACCAAGCCTGATTAGGAGGAAGAACAAAAAACGTTTTTGAGGTGATTTGATTTGACTCAACACAATTTTTATAAACTCGGTAATTGCTTTTTTTATCCAAATAAATAGTTTGATGGTAAGGACATGGCAAGGTAGAGTTTGCTACCAAAGGAATGTATTGAGTCTTGGTTGGGCAATAAGGATTGGGTTTGTGTCCGCTTATTTTGCAAACAGTTGTTTTTTGCAATCCATCCAAAGGAGTTTCAAACCACTCATTTTTAGGCAACATTTCAAAAATATCAAACATAATAGGAGCTGCATATTGTACACCCGTCATGTTGGCAATTCCTTCTCCATCGGCATTTCCAACCCAAACTCCTACAGTGTAATTTTTATTGACTCCTATACTCCATGCATCTTTGTTTCCAAAACTGGTTCCTGTTTTCCATGCTATTTTTTGAGAAGATGTATAGTGTTTCCATTCTTGACTGTCTTCAGGTCTGGTAACTTCTGTCATGGCTTTAAAACCTAAAAAAATACTTCCTGCATCAAAAATAGTAGGATTGTAAGTAGTGGTTCCTAATTTAAGATTTGTGTTTTTTAAAAAATGAGCAGTTTGGTGTTCGTTGGTGAAATAGTTGCTTTCGTTTTGATTGTAATGTGTCAGTGTGCTGGCCAAACTAGCATACATGTTGGTCAAGTCCCATAGTGTACTTTCGGCTCCTCCTAAAATTAAAGTCAAACCGTAATAATCTATGGATTTGTTGACTGTCTTTAGTTTCAACCGTTGTAAATCGTCATAAAAACGTTGCAATCCATAATCTCTTAACATTCTAACAGAGGGAACGTTTAAGGACCTTGAAATGACCTTGCTTGCAGAGACAGCTCCTGAAAAACTGTAGTCAAAATTTTGAGGATTGTATTCTTGAATTTGTGTAGGAATATCAGCAATCAATTGGTTGGGCATCAATTCTCCACGATTCAACATTGCCATGTACAAAATAGGTTTTAGCGTACTACCAGTGCTTCTTTGGGCTTGAATCATGTCCACATATTTGTGATGTTCGTCCAAAGTAGGACTGTTTCCTACATAGGCCAATATTTTTTTAGATACATTGTCTAATACTAAAATAGCTAAGTTGTGAATGTTGTTTTTTTGATATTGCTGATAGTATTTTTTTGCGGTTTCTAGGGCTTGGTCTTGCAATTCAGAATCAATACTTGTGATCCATCTTTTTCCTTTTTCTCGTTGATCTAACAAAGACAATAAATGAATGTTTTTGATGGGAATTGCTACAGGTTTTCTTGGGATGGATTCTTGAAGAGACAATTGATAAGTAATGTCATCAATAAGTCCTTTGTCTTTTAATTTGGTCAATAAAAAATTTCGTTTCTTTTTGAGTAAACTTTTATTTTTTCCAGGGAAAATAAGGCTTGGAGCATTAGGTAACACAGCCAATGTTGCACTTTCTGCCCAAGATAATTTATCTGGAGACGTTCCAAAGTATCGCCAAGAAGCCATTTCCAGACCTACCACATTTCCTCCGTAAGGAGCGTGGTGCATATATAGTTTTAAAATGTCATCTTTGCTTGTTTTCAATTCTAAGCGTGTAGCCCAAATAAGTTCGATAAATTTTTCTAGATAGGTTCTGTGTTGTTTTCTACTTAGTCTTATTACTTGTTGTGTCAACGTGCTTCCACCTCTAACGGTGTGTTTTTTTCTTAGATTTAAAAGAATGGCTTTTCCCATAGAAATAGGATTGAATCCTGGATGTTTGTAAAAATATTCATCTTCAAAATTTAACAAACAGATTTTAAATTTTTTGGGAATAAGCTCAGAAGGAGGGAACCTCCATTGTTCATCAGTAGCAATAGTAGCTCCTAAAAGCTGATGGTTGGAAGAAAAAAGTACCGTAGAATAATCTTCTTCAAAAAGTTTTGAAGGCAAACAGAACGCATACCAAAAACACAGAATCATCACGATGCTAAGGATGATTTTGTATGTTTTTATTAATTTTTTGATAGTGAATTGATACAAGATAGAGTTACTGATAAATGTATTTGTTAATACATCTCGACTCCGCTCGATGACCTGTCTTAGGGTGTTCGAGCGGAGTCGAGAACTGTTATATTGGATTATTTTTTTCTTTCAATTTTAATATACCCATAGTGAAAATTGTCTTTACATTAATGTTCATATCTTGATTAAAGATATGTCTTAATAAGCTAATTGTAAAGGATAGAGATTAAGTATATTTAGGTAATTAAAAATAAATTATACAATTTTTTAGGAGATAAAAATGGTGATAAAATTAATGTGTTTGTTATTGGTCTAGAGACTTAAAAATCTTGTTTAAGTCTCTAGATAATAATACTTTTAAATTATGGTATAACATTGATCCATTGACCTTTGGTGTGGCTTAAAAACTCATTGTCATACATGGCTTCTGCATGTACTCCAGGCAAATAATAAGATCCCAAATAGGTTGTGTTGATTTTAATTTTGAATAATTTTCTTTCGTTTTGTTTCAAATCAAAATAGTAATGCACCAAATTGTCACGAATGTCAGTGTACTCTACATTGTTTTCTTTAGAAGTATCATCCATAGCATATCGTGTATTGATGATTTCCCAACCAGATGGAATTTGATACGTTAAGGCAATGTCTTTTACATCTTTATTGTAAGTGTTTTTTAGTTCTATTTGAGCCGTAAAACTAGTTCCTTGTGGCAAGTTTTGAATCTCTATTTTTTTTCCAGTTCCATCTACATAGGTTACTTTAGAAACTAAATTTTTAGAAAGTTCTTCTTCTTTATTGATTTCAGGAATTCCTTCATGCGTAATCTTTAAGTACAATGTATTTTGACCATCATTTTCAAATTGCAACGTGTTTTCTCCTTTGTTAAGCGCAAGATCTTGCTGGTAAAAGTTGCTATTGGTTTTAATTTTTGTTTTTTTACCATTGCTTTTTAGCACCGCTTTGATGTCGTTTCCTTTTACAGATTGATAATAATTGGCAACAGCCAACAAACTTTTTGCTGTAGTTTGTGTACTTAAATATGTTTCAGAATTCAACTCCTTGCTAATATCTTGTAACAAGGCAATTGCTTTGCTTTTTTGATCTAAAGCTTGATAGGTTTGCAATGCGATGGATTTATTGATCAACGTTGAGCCATGATTTACTTGATAAACTTGTTGGTAATCCACTAGACTAGCATTGTGCATCAATTCCATAGCAGCATCTTTTTGACCAATGATAGCATAAGCCAAAGCCAATCTTAATTTGGCAATGTTAGACAATTCTCTATCCTCTCTCAAACGGTTCATGATAGACAGTTCTGGACTCTGAGCCAAAGCCAAAGTGTACAGTCTATAAGCTTGTTCTAAATAGGAATTGTACTTTGTCTTTTTCCAAGTTCTAGAAACATCTTTCTGATAAGCAATCCAATTATTTTTAAAATTATAAGGCAATAAATAACCCTGTTTTTCAGCTTCTATTAAAAAATGTCCTGCATAATTACTGACCCAATCATTGGTTTTAAAACTACCTGGCCAATAAGAAAATCCGCCAGATAACAATTGAAAATCTTTTAATTTTTGAATGGCTCCATTGATGTTTTGTGCAATGTTATTTTTTTCTGAGGGAGTGGTTTCAAACAAATGATTGATATACAATTGAGGAAAGGCAGCAGAAACGGTTTGTTCCAAACATCCATGAGGATAACGAATCAAATATTTCAATCTGTTGGTGAAATTGATTTGAGGAAAAGAGGAAACCTCCAACGTCCCTTTGTTGGAGTCGTCTACACCAAAACCATCCAATTCAATTTTTTCAGATTCATTATTTTTAACAATCAACTCTAAGGTTTTTGTTACTTTTGAAATAGGATTGAACGCATTCATTTCTATCTCATAACTTGCTTTGTGAGATTTGTTGGAGGCAGTTATGTTGATTTTTCCAAATCCAGATTTTAATACTTTCAAATCAAAATAAGTAATTTCATCTCCACTAGCATCAAAGGCAACTGTTTTGGTAGCATTTCCTTCTACAGAAAAAACCTCGTTCGATTGCACATGAACGTTTACTTTTTGATTTCCTCCAAGTGCATTGAACACGGTAACTGGAATTTTTATTTTTTCGTTTGTGCTTACTTTTCTAGGAGCACTCGCTAACAACATCAATGGTTTTTTTACCAATATAGAGGCATCAGTTTCTCCATAAGCTTCATGATCTAAATGATGTGCCACTACCATAGCTTTTACAGCACCAATGTATTTTGGTAAAGTTATTTTATGTGTGTTGCTTTTGTTGGCATCCAAACTAAAAGGCCCTTTAAAAATGACGACGGGTTTGAAACGATTGGCTTTTTGAGTTTTGGCAGCTCCTAAATCTTGATCTCCACCAATGCTAAATACTTGATTTAATTTTCCTCCAAAAGCACCAATTACATCATCATACATATCCCAAGTCTTTACACCCAACGCTTCTTTGGCATTGAAATAATTCCAAGGGTTAGGGGTTTTGAATCGGGTCAAATCTAACAAACCTTCATCTACAATTGCTACCGTATAGGTAAACGGTTTTCCGTTTTGTTCGGCTACTTTTAAAGTGAATTCCTTTTCCGGTTCTACTTCTTTAGGAGCGGTTAAAATAGGAGTTAGGTGAGTGCTAGCATCTTCTACAGAAATGTTTTTAACGCCATACATTCTAATAGGTAAATCATTTTTAGTATTGTGATGAGGTTGCAATGTAGTAATGCTAATGTACACATTGGGAGTCATGCTTTTGTCTACAGAAAATTTAAATTGAGTACTTCCTTTGCTGGTTTTAATTCGATGGTATTTCAATACTTTTGCATTGTTTTCAATGGTGATCAACGCATTTCCATTTTCAGAAGAAGGAAAATTAACTACAACCTCATCGTTTACTTGATAAGTTTCTTTGTCAGTTGTAAAAACCAACATAGCGGCTTCTTTCTGATTTCCTTTTTTTGCTTTTCCAGCCCATCCTGGCCAATCTATAAATACAGTTTCACCCGTACTATGTCCTGATTTTTGATGGGTGATTTTCACAAAATAACGTCCCCATTCTGGATATTTGATTTCAAAATTAAAATTGGTTTTTCCATTGTTCTGTGTTTTTAATATTTTGTTAAAAACGGGAGTTTTAAAGTTGGATGAACTGAATTGGGAATAGTTATTATTGTTGTTCCACCACCAACTATTTTGCATTTTATAAATGGTTACTGCTACCGTTTGATTGGCAACAGGTTTTCCGTCAACATCAACACAAACTACTTCAAAATTATGTTGTTTGTCTGTCAACAACATGTTTCTTGCCTTGTCTCCTTCTGGTCTTTTTACTCCAACATATGTATCAAAAGGAGCGTAGGTTTTACTGTATACATCGGTGCTAAAATCTCCACCATTTTCATAGACTCGGGTGGTCAAATACGCTTTTAACATTCCTGGAGCATTGTTGTTTGTGGTCGGTTTTAAGGCAAAGTTTATTTTTCCATCTGCATTCAATTTACCAGTCAATACATTGATTTGTTCTGATTCAAATTTTTTGCTTGGATCGTCAAAAACATAGCTTGGATATGTTTCAAAATGTGTGTCTTGTGGTTTTAGAGTCAAATCTGTTTCCACTTTCAATTCTTTGGCAATTGCTCCGTGCAACCATTTGGCAGCAATGTAAATTTGATTGTGATTGCTCAAAACCTCGTTTTCGGTTGTTACGTTTATTTTTAATCGGTTGGGTTTGATGGTTTCTACTTTCAAGCTTTTTAGAAAACTAGCCCCACCAATCTGGATGGTTGCATTCCATCTACCAGTAGGATCGGTATCTTGTGTTGGAATTTTAAAAGTGTAGAGGTGGTTGAGGTGTTGATTTTCTACTTTTCGGTATTTTAGCACACCGTTAGGATCTTTTACTTCTAAGGTAATAGGGTGATTTTCTGGTAATTTGTTTTTCAAATCATTCAACATAAAACCTGTAAAAATAGTATCTCCAGGTCTCCAAACTCCTCTTTCGTTGTATATAAATCCTTTGATACCTTTCAGAGGTTGTACTCCGTTGGTGTTAAAATTACTCATAGAAAGTACATTTCCATCGTTAACTTTGGTGTACGTGGTTTGTCCTTCTTTTTTAGCGGTAACAAAAAACGGAACACTTTTTAATTCCAAAAGACAAATTCCTTCTTCATTGGTAGTGGTGCTGGTTAAAAGTTGTTGTTGAAAGTTGTAAAACTGAATGTTTACATTAGCCATGGGTTCTGAACTTACCAAATTGCTCGTGGCAACAAAATAAGAATTGTCATTTCCTTTTTTAACGGTCAATCCAATGTCTGTAGCTAATATGTTTTTGCTTACTGTTTTGTTTCTGTAGTAGGAATCGGTACAAGGATCGTCTCTTTCACGCCAGTTGTAATTTCCGTAATAATTGTATTCGTTGTAGTAATTTTCATAACCGTCCCAATTGCTGTCTTCTATAGCATCATCAAAAGTTTCTTCTTCTATAGGAGTACTGTTTGTGGCAGTGTTGTTTTCGCATTTATAGGTTGCATAGCTTTTGTTAAAGTTGATTTTTATTTTATAAATGGCTCCTTTTTCTACATTGATGAGTTTGTCCAAAGCAACTCCGTAGGTTTGCCATTTGGATGTTTCGTTATTGATAGGGTGTAAGGGAATCGTCTTTTTTACCACAGGTCTTGCCACCATTTTAATATTTTGGTCTCCTTGCAAATTGTTTTGTTGTAAAAACTGCAATACGTTGGATTCAAATATTTTATAAATGGTAACGTCTACTGCCTTTAGGCTAATAGCTTCAAACTGAATGTTTAGTCCTTGTGAGTTGGGTAAAATATTTCCAGATTTAGAGAATTTCACCAAAGGTTTGGGTTCGTCAAAAGATAAAGTTCTACTTATGGTATTGTCAAATTTATAACCGTACGTATTTTTAATTCCTCTATAGATAGACACGTTGTACTCTCCTTTTAGCGTATTTGGAGGATATACTTTCACCACATTTCCTGCAATGGTGTAGGTGAGTTTGGGTTGGTTTTGAATGCTAATCAATCCTTTTAAATTTTGATTGCTAGCAAGAGGATCTGAAAAGTTGATTTCTACATACTGATCGGCATCATTTACAACTTTTACATCAATAACTTTAAAGTTGTTTTTACCAATTATGTCGATTGTTCTGGTTTCTTTTTTGTCAATGTTTAATGCAGCTCCATTGTAATTTAGGTGAATTTTAGAATCGTCTAATTCTCTGTAAATACTGTCTATTTTAAATAAGAACGTATTGGTTTCTATGTTGATTTCTTCAAACTTTATGGAGAGTTCTTTTTTGTTTTGAGTAGCGCTTAAAACCTGTTTGATTCTATCCAAAGAAGTTATATCGTTGGTTTTAACAACTCCTTCTACATATTGCCAATCTTGACTGTAAGATTGCAAGGCTTGTGTTTTTATTTCAAAGTCTTGCTTTTTGGTTTTAAAGGTAAATCCGTAGTCTTTTACGTTTTCTTTTTGATTTGGGAAAAGTTGATTCAAATGAACCGTAACGGTGTAAGTAGTATTGCTTTTTAGTTTTTCTTTTGGAGAAAAGACCAACTCTTTCTGATTGAGCAATTGTAATTCTCCATCTATTTTAGGAGAAAAAGTCAGTACTTTTTCTAAAGATGATGTATCAATTTCACTGATTTGCGCAAGCACAACGCTAATGTCTGATTTTACAGATTTTATTCCATTGGTGTGATGAAATATATAGGTACTGTAGTTAAAGCTCGCATCGTTTTTTACGGACGACTTTTTTTCAGAACAACTAGAGAAGAAAAAAAGCGTGACAATTGATAATATACTATAGACTAGTACTGACTTTTTCATTTTCATTTATTTTTTCCTAAAATAAATAAAAATGAAGTCCAAATTTACAATTCTGTGATAATTTCTTCATCTGATTTTTCTTTTACAATGTATTCAATGTAAATATATTCGTTCATAGAAAAATAACCAAAAGCTCTATTTTCTTCCTCAGTTTCATTCAGTAGATTTCCTCTGATAGTTGCAGGAGCGGTAGAAAAAGGACCGTTGCTACCACCTGCTGTTAACAATATTTTATTCAAAAAATCATTGTAACGACTGCTGATACCATAAGTACTAATTTTTAGCAAGTCTCCAGGTTCAAGTTCTTCCTCAAAATAAGTAAAATCATAGTTGTTTTCTCCTGGAACTTCACTAAACAAAGAATCATCAGCATTAGAATATTCTGGTAAAACGCTTACAATTGTTGGTGGCTCTACTTTTAGCAAAAAGAAATTGTCTACACCAATTTCATTGTCAATATTCAAATCAACTTGAATAATTCCTTCTGAATCTATATCTCTGTTCAATCCTTGTTTTATGTAATTTGGGTTTTCAATAGAAGTATAGGTGTCTTGGGCAGTATATGTTTGTCCTTCAACTTCTATTTTTAGAGTATAAGTTTCTCCTACAGTAGGTTTGTTAAAATCTGTAGCAACATAAAGTTGTTGGTTGGTGTTGTAGGCAAATGTTCCCATAGATTCATTGCTGCTATTGGTTACTGTGATGATAGCATCTGTTACTATTGGGTAATCTTGACTGTAATATGGAGTTGATTTAGTCAACTTGATGGTTTGCGTTTTGGAAGCTTCGTCATCATTTTTGTTCCAATCAATACTAGCTTCTACCACCAATCTAGGAGTAGCGTCTAAAATGTCGTCTAGAACAACTTCTTTGGTACATGAGATTGTACAAAAAGCAAAGAATATAATGTATATGTATTTTTTCATGATTGTTAGAATTTAAAGTTGAAAGTTACTGAAGGAATTATTCCGAACATGGTCAAACGTTCTGTGATGTTTCTTGTGGTTCCAGTTTCGTTATTTTCATCTTGACCAAAGCTGATAGAAGAAGCATTTTGTCTGTTGTACAAGTTGTAAACACTAAAGACCCATTCTCCTTTCCATTTTTTAGATTCGTATTTTTCAGGAACATAAGTTGCAGAAACATCTACTCTGTGATACAATGGCAATCTTTTTGAGTTTCTAGGACCGTAATTAGGAATGTTTAGACCTAAATAACCATAACTACCATCTGCATAGGTAACAGGCTGTCCTGTTTGTAGGTTGAAACTAGAGTTGAACTTCCATTTTTTAGATGCTTTGTAGTTGGCAATCACGGTTAAATCATGTGTTTTATCGTAACCTGTTGCATACCAGTTTCCGTTGTTAATTCCCACTTCATCCGCAGTTCTTCCTGTGGTTTGTTGCTCAGATCTAGACAAAGTATAACTAATCCATCCGTTAAATTTTCCTTCTTCTTTTTTAAACATTAATTCCAAACCATAAGCTCTAGCTTTACCGTTTAAGATCACAGATTCTATAGCCTCTTGTGCAACCAATTCGGCACCATCTATATAATCGATTCTGTTTTTAACGGTTTTTCCAAAAATTTCAGCAGTCAAACTATACATGTTGTTAAAATCTCTACTGTATCCAAAGGCAATTTGATCTGACAATTGAGGTTTGATGTACTCTCCACTAGGAGTCCAAATGTCTAAAGGGGTAGGAGATTGTGTGTTGGATAAAATATGAATGTATTGTGCCATTCTTTGGTAACTAGCTTTGAAAGAACTTTTGTTGTTTAGAGCGTAAGCAATGGAGAATCTAGGCTCTAAATTGTTGAATGTTTTTCTGACTTTACTTTTATCCATATCTACTTGACCAATAGGTGTTGCTTGTTCGTAAAGTTTTGTATCTTCATTATATAAGACAGGAGAACCGTTATAAACGTTGATTTCAGATTCACCCAATCTTAGAAAGTTACTCCAACGGACACCGTATCTTAAGTCTATGTTTTCGTTTAGCTGATGCTCTACATCTACATAAATAGCGTTTTCTATAGCATATTTTTTAGCTATTTGGTTGGTTTCAATTCCAGTTCCAGGTTCACTAGGTTGTATTTTTCCAGGATTGAAAACGTAATTGATGGCTTGAACTCCATAGTTGATGGCAATGTCATCATTAAAATATTGTTTTAAATCGTACTTAAGATTGTAGTTCTCCAATCCAGAATCCCATTGAAAACCAGCAACACTAATTTCCAATCCGTAATAATAGTTGCTATAAATAAGAGATAGGTTGGAAAATAATTGACTGTTAAAAATGTGATTCCAACGTAGATTGGCTACAGCATTTCCATATTCGTTTACAAAAGTAGTTCCCAAAGAAAAAATATCACGACCAAAATATCCTGACAAATACAATTTGTTTTTAGAATCTACTTCCCAGTTTACTTTGGTGTTTAAATCGTAAAAATAAGCTTTACTTTTGTTGTCTGGTTGAACAATAGGTAAGAACAAATCTGCATAAGATCTACGTCCACTAACAAAGAAAGAAGCTTTTTTCTTTTGAATAGGTCCCTCTAAAGTCAATCGAGAAGACAACAGTCCAATTCCTCCATTTCCGTGAAATTCATATTTGTTTCCGTCTTTTTGATGGATGTCTAACACCGAAGAAATTCTACCTCCAAACTTAGAAGGAATTCCACCTTTGTATAGCTTTAAATCTTTGATAGCATCTGCATTGATTACAGAAAAGAAACCAAATAGGTGAGAGGAATTGAATAGCGTAGCTTCATCTAGCAAAACCAAGTTCTGATCGGCAGCTCCTCCACGAACGTTGAATCCAGATTGTCCTTCTCCTGCATTGGTAACTCCAGGTAAGGTTACAATAGATTTTAAAACATCTACTTCTCCTAATACTGCTGGAATTTCTTTAATAGTTTGCACTTTCATTTTGTTGACACTCATTTCTGCCTTTTTTATACTGATTTTTTCAGTATATGCAGAAATAACAACTTCTTCCAAGCTTTCTGTACTTTCTTGCAAATCTATATTCAATTCTTTGTTTTCGGTCAACTGAACTTTCGTTTTGTAAAGATCGTATCCCATGTAAGAAATTTCAATAGTGTGTACTCCTTTTGTTAATGTAAACGAATAAAAACCGTATTCGTTGGTAACAGTTCCTTGACTGGAGTTTTTTTCAATGATGCTCACTCCAATCAGAGTTTCTCCAGAGTTGGCATCTTTAACAGTTCCTGTAATGGTAAACTTTTCTTGGGAAAAACTTCCAAGAGTAGTCAGAAGAAAAATAATTAGATAAATTTTTTTCATGTTGTTTTTTGTTACTTGTTTTGATATAATTTGATGGTATTTATAGATATTTAAATTGAGGCAACGTTTAGATTGTGATTACAAAGTTACAAATGAGTGTTCTGATAGAAGTATTTTTGTTATAATTTAGGACGTATGAATTTTCATTTTAAATAAAGACGTGTGATTTCTATTTTTGTTGCGTTGATTTTTGATAGGGTAAAAGTACTAGATAAAGAATGGTCAGGTCATTGATTTTTGGTAAGAAATTCATCTAATTTTTTGAGCTGTTTTTAATAGAATTATTTAATGTTTCGTAACAAATAAGATGTGATTTATATAGAAGCTATTATATTCAAATTATGTAATAAGCATCTGTTTTCTGGAGCAAAATAAAAGTAAAGTAAAGAATAAAAAAGTTGTTTTTTGACAAGTGTCGAATATCTGTTGATGAACGTTTATAAAAATATTTGTCCAAAAAAATATATGTTTCTTTGTGTTATAATTTTAAAATGAATGGAAAATAAAGCGATTACTATTCTTGGGCACACCTTATTCTGGCTTTTTAATTATTGGCTTGTTGCTATAGGTTCTGATTTTAATTGGAACGGTTTTACTGTTGCTGATGGCAGTTTAACTTATGCCTATATATATGGTCTTTTTTTCAATGCTTTCATGTTTTACATTCAAGTATTTTGGTTGTATCCTAAGTTTTATAAACCTAAAAAGAAACGCGTATTTTATGTGTTAACCATTACAAGTATAATTGGTATCAGTTTTTTAGAGTCTTATGTAGATACGATTGCTTATAAATATTTTTCCATTGACAAACCTTTTTCGTGTGGCTTAATCAGTAGTTTCTTAGTTCATATAACGTACACCACAGCAGGTTTTTATTATGCTCTTAAAATTGCATTTAAAAAATCTGAAATATTAAAACGAAAATTGATTGAAGAAACGTACAAAACGGAATTAAAATATTTAAAAGCACAACTAAACCCTCATTTTTTGTTTAACGGTATTAATAATGTATATCATTTAATTGGCAAAGATGATGATTTGGCAAAAGAGACTTTACATCAATTTTCAGATTTGCTACGTTATCAATTATACGAAAGTAATGCGCATACATTCTTGGAAAAGGAATTGGATTATATATCAAAGTATATTAAAATTGAAGAAACAAGAAGAGGAGCTGACATTCAATTAGATTATGAAATAAAATTAGAAAACCCAAAATTAAAAATAGCTCCATTGCTATTGATCCCTTTTGTAGAAAATGCTTTTAAGCATTGTAGTAATCATATGGATAGTGCAGATAATAAAATTTGTATTATACTTAAAGAAGTAGAAAAAGTAGTAACTCTAAACATTATTAATGATTTTGATAGCGACGATACTAGCATTAAAGCAGGAGGGATAGGGTTGAAAAATGTGAAAAAAAGACTATCCATATTGTACAAAGATTTATACCAACTGGAGATTCAAAAAAAAGAAAATAAGCATATCATAAACCTTTCTATAAATTTACAATAACCTGTGATGAAAAAGTTAAATTGTTTAATTGTTGATGACGAACCTATTGCCAGACAAGGTATTGCAGATTATTGTGCTAAAGTCTCTTTTTTAGAAGTGATAGCAACCTGTAAAAACGCTTTACAAGCAAATCAATATTTAAAGACTCATCAAATTGATTTGATCTTTTTAGATATCAATATGCCTCTAAAATCGGGTATAGATTGGTTAAAAGAATTAAAAAACTCACCTTCTGTGATTATGACAACAGCTTATGAAGAATATGCTTTGGAAAGCTTTACTTATAACGTTTTAGATTATTTAGTGAAACCAATTTCATTTCAACGTTTTCAGAAAGCAGTGAATAAAGTAAACGGCTATTTTTTAGATGAAGAAGAGAAAAAAGTAGTATTCTTAAAAAGTGAAAAACAACTAAATAAAATAAATGTGAATGATATTTTATTTGTGGAAGCTATGCAAAATTATGTAAAAGTAGTTACCGTTCATAAACCAATAATTGCACATATGTCATTAAAAAGTTTCATAGAACTATTACCTGAAAATGATTTTATTCAAACACATAAATCATATGTTGTTTCAAAATATAAAGTAGATAAAATTATCGAAAATCAAATTATAATTAACGATTACGTGATTCCGATAAGTGTTAGACTGAAAAGTAAAATCATGAAAATATTTTAAGAATAGGTTAAACTTAAAAAAAAATGATTTTTCACCTTATTCTGATTTAAATAAAAAAAACGCTAACGATGAGGTTAGCGTTTTTTGTTTTATAGAATTATGATAAATCAATTTCAATTTGATTTTTTAAAATATCTTCAAAGGTTTCTCGCTGTCTAATCAAATAGTCTTTTCCTTTCACAACCAAAACTTCTGCGGGTCTAAAACGTGAGTTGTAGTTGGATGCCATAGAGAAACAGTATGCTCCAGCATTGTCCATACAAATAATATCTCCTTCATTTACTTCTCCCAAGGTTCTGCTACTTGCAAACGTATCTGTTTCACAAATATATCCTACTACATTGTATTCTTTTTCTATTCCGTTTGGATTAGAAATATTAGTTACTCTGTGGTATGCATCGTACATCATAGGTCTCATTAAGTGATTCAATCCACTATCAACTCCTACAAAGTTGATGTTAGGTGTTTGTTTGATCACGTTTACTTTGGCTAAGAATTTTCCAGATTCACTCACTAAGAATTTTCCAGGTTCAAAAATCAATTTCAATTCTTTACCATATTTTTTGCAGAAAGCATTGAAACTAGCACCCAAAATAGGTCCTAATTCTTCTAAATTGGTTTCGTGATCATTGTCTTTGTAAGGAACTTTAAATCCACTACCCAAATCTACAAACTCAATAGTGTCAAAATGTTCTGCAATTCCTAACAATACTTCCATTGCTTCTACAAAAGCATCAGGATTGTAAATGTCAGAACCTGTATGCATGTGTACTCCATTTACAGGAGTTCCATTTGCTTTTATAATGGTTTTTATTTCTTCTATTTGTGTGTGAGAAATTCCAAATTTAGAATCTACGTGTCCAACAGAAATTTTAGCGTTTCCACCCGCCATAATATGTGGGTTGATACGTAAAGAAACGGGAGCATTTGGAAATGTTTTTCCAAATTTATCTAAACTAGACAAGTTGTCTAAAGTGATTTTTACACCTAGCTTGTGTGCTTCCGTAATTTCTTCAAAAGACACACCGTTAGGAGTGTAAGAAATATCAGCAACTTTGAATCCTGCGGCTAAACATAATTTAATTTCTTGTACAGACACACAATCTCCACCAGAACCTAAGTTCTTCAAAAATTTAAGAACATTGATATTGGTGTTAGACTTTACAGCATAATTCAATTTTACGTTTTTAACGGATGAAAATGCATTCATCATACGTGTGTATTGACGTTCTATTACATCAGCATTGTATACATACAACGGTGCTCCGTATTTTTCGGTTAACGAAATTAAAAATTGATTGTCCATTATTTTTTATTTTTAAATCTACTTTTATTAATATTCAAAGTCATCTTAATGACCATTGTCTGGTAACTACATCTCGACTCTGCTCGATAACCTACGGTGTTCGAGCGGAGTCGAGAACTTCTTGTCTTAAATGAATTTACAGATTCGTTTAAACTTGTTTATACTTATTAGCTGTAATTTCAGCAATGTTTACAATTACTTTTGTTGCTCGTTTCATAGATTCCAAAGGAACGTATTCATATTTACCGTGGAAGTTGTGTCCCCCTGCAAAAATATTTGGACAAGGCAATCCCATATATGACAATTGAGAACCATCGGTACCACCACGAATGGCTTTGATCAGAGGTTTTATGTTTTCTTTTTTCATAGCTTCTGCAGCAATGTCTACAATGTGCATAACAGGAGCTATTTTTTCTTTCATATTAAAATACTGATCTTTGATTTCAATAGAAAAAACAGTTTCCTTATAATTTTGGTTGAGTGAAGAGACTAAAGACTCCATACATTTTTTTCGATCTTCAAATTTTTCTAAATCATGATCTCTTACAATGTATTCAAGCGTTGTTTTTTCTACATCTCCATGAATGTCATGCAAATGGTAGAATCCTTGATAGTCTGTTGTTTTTTCAGGGATTTCATCTGCAGGCAATCCTTTTATAAAATCTTGAGCCAATAAAATAGCATTCACCATTTTATTTTTAGCATATCCAGGATGTACGTTTTTTCCCTGAACGGTAACTACTGCACTGGCAGCGTTAAAATTTTCATATTCCAATTCTCCTATCTGACTTCCGTCCAACGTATAAGCCCATTCCGCACCAAAAGCAGCCACATCAAATTTATGAGCTCCTTTACCTACTTCCTCATCGGGTGTAAAACAGATACGAATTTCTCCGTGTTCTATTTCCGGATGCTGGATCAAATATTCCATAGCGGTTACAATCTCTGTTACACCAGCTTTGTCATCGGCACCTAATAACGTAGTCCCGTCTGTGGTAATAATGGTTTGCCCTTTGTATTGTTGAATGTCATCAAAATAAGTTGCATCCAAAAGAATGTTTAACTCTTTGTTTAGTACAATATCACCACCATTGTAATTGTAATGAATTTGTGGGTTGACATTTTTTCCGCTAAAATCAGGACTGGTATCTATATGGGCTACAAATCCAATGGTAGGAACTTTGTGCATTACATTGCTTGGTAAGGTGGCGGTTAGGTAACAGTTGTTGTCTAACATCACATCACTTAGTCCTATTTCTTGTAATTCTTGTTCTAATAAACGTGCTAGTACCCATTGCTTTTCTGTACTCGGAAAAGCAGGATTGTTTGGATCTGATTGAGTATCTACAGTTATGTAGCTGATAAATCTATCTAAAATGTTTTGCATGGTATTTTTACATTTTGAAGCAAAAATAATCAAGTGTTTCCAACGAAACAGTATCAATAGAGAAAATAAACCGATTTATTAGCTATTGTTTAAGGAATCAAGTTTAATGAATTGAAAATAGATATACTTTCACATAGATTGTTGCTTAAGTTTTGATTGCCATGAATGTTAGAACTAAGTAGAAAGTAATGATCTTGAGCGGCTACATAGCATTGAATTTGGTACAATACCGCAGTGTCTGTTTTTTGAAAACTGAAGACGCTGTAGGCGGGTTGCTCTTGAAACTCAATAAATCCTTCTTTGATAACATAAGATCTTGGAAGCGATTTTATTTGTGAAATTATGTTTTTTTGAAAAGTAGAATCCAAAACAATTCTACCATCAAAACGAGTGACATCTATAAGAAAGGATGCGCTATAATTTTTAGTGGTGTCTGCAGCGTATATTCTAGATTGCTGTTGATCTACAAACAATTCTCTTTTCCAATCTTTACCAATGGATATTTCGTAATAATTTTTAGCATCTCGAATGATTTTATCGTGCTGAAACACTACATTACCATCACATTCAACAATATCTTTAAGTGTCAATTTTTGTTGACAAGCCACAAGTACGATTGTGATTGCTAACAGTAAGGCACATCGAATTCCTTTTTTCATTTTATAGCGTTTAAATATGTATATTTAATCTGAAAACGAAAATAAGTTTAATATTTCAATCATACCTATTTATTTTTTATGCGAGCATTGGTCATTTCAGGAGGAGGAAGCAAAGGAGCTTTTGCAGGAGGTGTAGCAGAGTTTTTAATGACTCAAAAAAGCAAAGAGTACGATATGCTTTTGGGAACTTCAACAGGTAGTTTGATGATTTCTCATTTGGCTTTGGGTAGAATTAAGCGTTTAAAAGATTTGTATACTTCTGTAGATCAGAATACTATTTTTAGCAATTGCCCATTTGTGGTAAAAGGTAAGAGAGGTGCCAAAACAGTTTCTATAAATCACTTAAAGGTCTTGTGGAATTTGATTAGAAAACGAAAAACATTTGGAGAAAGTAAAAACTTAAGAAAATTACTCTACACAACAATTGACGATGAGTTTTTTGCAGAATTACAAGCAACGGAAAAAGAATTGGTAGTGGCCGTTTCTAACTTGACATTAGGAAAAATTGAATACAAATCCATCAAAGAATGTGATAGAAAACAATATTGTGATTGGATTTGGGCATCTTGCAATTATGTGCCATTTATGAGTTTGTATGAAAAAGATAGTTTTCAGTATGCAGATGGAGGCTTTGGAGCTTTGGTACCCATCAAAGAAGCTATAAACAGAGGAGCTTCAGAAGTGGATGTTATTATTTTAGATACCGAGGTAAGAATGATTGCTAACATTGCTGCTAAAAACCCTTTTTCATTGATTTCGGATGTGATAGATTTTACTTTAGAACAGGTTTCTAAACACAATGTGACTATTGGTAAACTTGCAGCTCAATACAAAAATGTACAATTAAATTTGTACTATACGCCCACAATTCTTACCTCTAATTCTTTAGTTTTTGACAAAGAATTGATGACAGAGTGGTGGCAACAAGGGTATCACTATGCAAAAGAAAAGCACGAAACTACGGAAATGAGTACCTTAAAATTTGCAGATAAATAAAATTTAGAACTTACTTAAAACAATAGACACACGGGTCTTGGAGTTTTTATTTGTTCTATATATGTTAGTTTTCCTGTTTTTGTATTTCGTTGAAAAGAAACCAAATTGTTAGTATCTCTATTGGCAACAATTAAAAAACGATTGTCTGGACTTAGAGTAAAGTTTCTAGGATGCTCTCCGTGCACACCAACTTGTTCTACAAATTCTAAAGTTCCATCTTCTTTAATATGAAATACGGTAATGCTCTCATGACCGCGATTGGTCATGTATAAAAATTGTGCATCTTGGCTAATTAGTATATGAGCAGCTGTATTTTGCCCCTTAAAATTGGCTGGAAGTGTAGGGATTGTTTCTACAATTTGATAGGTGTTATTCTTGGTGTTTTTTTGAATTACGGTTACTGTTGCACTCAACTCATTTACCACATATAGAATTGCTTTTTTAGGATGAAAAGCTAAGTGCCTAGGACCGCTATTGGCAGGCATTTCTAGTTCGCTAAAAACATTAGGAACTAAGTGATTGTTTTTTATGTGAGAAAATAAAAGTTTGTTTGCTCCCAAATCAATTGCAATAATATTGTCTGAACTTGGTTCAAAATAACAAGAATGTGCAAAAGGTTTTTTTTGTCTTTTGTGTTTGCTAGGTGTAGATATTTGGTGTTTTTGACGATCTAAAAGTGAACTTAAATTTCCAGAATCATCAATTTTAAATAAGTTGATACTTCCTGAACTGTAGTTGGCAGATAGCACAAATCCATTTTGAGTATTTACATAGCAAGGACCAGCATCTGTAGTAGTACTACTAATTTCAGTAATGTTTTTTGAGTCTATTTTGTAACTTTTTAATGCTCCTTGACTCGTTGAATTGGTAGCAATTAAATATTTTTGATTTTCAGTTTTTGTTAAAAAAGTCGGACTGTCCGTTTTAGCAATGAGTGTAACCTCTCCAAATTTTCCATCAGAATCTATGGAAGATTGATAAATACCTTCGCTCGTAGGGGCTTCTTTACTAGGCATCGTCCCAATATAAAAACTAGAAATTTCTTTATGCTTGTTAAAATTGGTCGTTTTGCAAGACATTAATAATAAAGTTAAGCAACTTATCAAGATAAATTCTTTTTTCATTCTATGTTATTTGTGTGTGAAGATACGTAAGATTCATAAGAATTATTAAAAAAATATCTTTTAACAAACGCAACAATGTTGCGTTTGTTAAAATGTCCTATATTTGTAGACATAAAACAATCAAAAATGAATTTAACAACAAAATCAACCAAAATGAAATTAGAAAAACTAATTATTGCATTTGTACTTGTATTAGGAGTTTCTTGTAGTAAAAACGATCCTATCATTCCTAATGAGGAAGAGTTGATTACGACTTTAACATACACTTTAACACCAACAGATGGTGGAGATGATGTTGTTTTGATATATAAAGACTTAGATGCAGAAGGAACAAGTTTCGATGCTGAAATTACAAACGGTACTTTAGAAGCAAACAAAACATACAGTGGTGTGATTACTTTGTCAAATGAATCTGAAGACCCTGCAGAAAATATGACAGAAGAAGTGGAGGAAGAAGCAAATGATCACCAATTTTTCTTTATAGATATTCCAACAGGTTTTACAATAAGATATGATGATAGTGATAGTGATGGAAACCCAATAGGATTGAGTACAATAGTAGAAACTAAAGATACTTATGTAGGGGGGGATCTAACAATTATTTTAAAGCACGAACCTAATAAATTTGCTGAGGATATAACAATATATGATGCAACCAATGCGGGGGGAGAAACAGATATTGAAGTAACTTTTGAAATGAATTAATGCCGAAATATTTATTTTTTATCACAATTGCATTTCTGTGTACGAATCTTTTCGGTCAGAAATGCAATTTTGCACTTAGTGGTATTGTTGTAGAAAAATCTAAGGGAGAAGTTGTACCCAATACTTATGTATACATTGAAGAATTATCAATTGGAGTGATGACTAATGAGAAGGGAGAATTTAAATTTCCTTTTCTTTGTGCTGGAGATTATCACTTAAATATTGACCATGTTGGTTGTGAAACTAAACATGTATTTCTGCATTTTACAGCTTCTGAACAAATAGATGTTGTTATAGAACACTATGTACAAATGTTGGATGGTGTTCATTTGTTAGGTCATAAATCAGAGGTTACCACACAGTCTGTACAAAGTATAGGTTATCAAAACATCCAAAAAAATGCCAACGAAAACTTAGGAAATCTTTTAGAAGGATTGACAGGTGTAAGTACTTTAAAAAATGGTAGTGGTATAGCCAAACCTGTAGTACATGGTATGTACGGGAATAGGGTGATGGTTTTGAATAACGGAGTGGTACAAAGTGGTCAACAATGGGGAAATGATCATAGTCCTGAAATTGATCCCATGGTGGCAAGTAACATCAAAGTAATTAAGGGGGTAGGAGCATTAGAATATCAAGGAAGTTCTTTGGGAAGCTTTGTGTCTGTTGAGCCCAAAGAAATAAGTGATGATCCTCATTTACATGGAGCTTCAAATTCTTTTTATGAGAGTAATGGAAATGGAGTAGGACTAAACTTTACGTTAGAAAAATCTGACAAGTATTTTGATTGGAGATTGGTGGGAACGTTAAAAAAGTTTGGAGACAGAAGTGCTTCAAATTACTATTTAACCAATACCGGATCTGGAGAGGCTAATTTGGCACTACAGTTAAAAAAACAATGGAATTCAGATTGGTTGACAAAAGCATACTTAAGTTCTTTTAATACCGAATTAGGAGTGTTAAAAGGTTCTCATATAAGTACAGAAAGTGATTTGGAAAGTGCTTTAATTCAAGATATACCTTTTAATACAAAAGGTACTTTTTCTTATGAAATAGAATCACCTAGACAATTGGTCAATCACCATTTGTTAAAAGTTTTTAACCAATACAGAGTATCAGCAAACGAAACTTATGAATTTATCTATTCAGGGCAGTTAAATTTAAGACAAGAGTTTGATATAAGAACACAAGGCAAGTCGGATGTACCTGCTATGAAAATCAATCAGAACACTCATAATGTAGAAGTAAAACACCAGCACATTGTTGATCAATGGAAACTAAAACAAGGAGTACAATATACATTTACAAACAATACCAATTCTAATGGAGAGACAGGTTTAAAACCATTGATTCCAGATTATTTGTCTCATCAGTTAGGTGTTTTTGGATTGGCTACATTAAAAAAGAATAGCTGGATGTATGAACTAGGTGCTAGGTATAATTTCACCTATCAGAATTCGGCAGTTATCAAACAGATTTTAAAAACTAGTGCCACAACAGGTAATGAATATTTGCAAGATACTATTTCTAAATACAATAATTATTTTCATACAATAGGCTTATCATCTGGTATTCGTTATAGAACACAAAAAGATTTGCATTGGGCTTTTAATGTAGGGATAACCTCTAGAAATCCAGCTATCAATGAGCTGTATAGTAACGGTTTACATCAAGGAGTTGCTGCTATAGAGATAGGGAATTCAGAGTTGAAACAAGAGACTGGAGCAAAAGCAACCTTAGGTTTGGAGGGAGATGTAGCTCAAAAATTATTTTTTGAGAGTTTGGTTTACTATCAATATATAAACGATTATATTTTTTTAAACCCATTAACGGGTGATGATGGAATAGATAGTACAACAAGGGGAGTTTATAGAGTTTATGAATACGACCAGACAAATGCAGAAATTTTCGGTTTGGATGTAGCGGTAACCTATCAGTTTACAGATAATATAAAAACAAAAATGAAGTATAGTTTTTTAAGAGGAAACAATCTTTCAGAAAACATACCATTAATTAACATGCCCGCAAATAATTTACTTGCCAACATAGATTATAACCTTCCAAAATTTGGTTATTTTACAAACAATTATGTTGGTGTAGATTATAAATATGTTTGGCAACAGACACATTATAAGGATGGTCAGGATTTTATAGATCCTCCTAATGCGTATCAATTGATGGGGTTAAAAATTGGTACAACTACAAAATGGAAAAACACAAAAATTGATATTTATTCCAAAGCAACAAATGTATTGAATATAAGTTACAGAGATTATCTTAATAGATTGCGTTATTTTGCTGACGAAAATGGTAGAAGTATCACTATTGGTGTTAAGTTTTCATTTTAAATTTTAAAGGATGGATACAGAATTTGCAGAATTACTTAGAGATAGAAACTTAAAAGCAACTCCTAAAAGATTGGAATTGCTTAGTGTAGTTGCAAAATACAATTCAGCTATTCCGTATAGTGAATTACAAAAATCATTGCATCATTTTGATAGAGTTACTTTGTACAGAACCTTAAATGCGTTGCTAGATGGAGGAATTGTACATAAGGCTTCGGTTAGTAATGAAGAAGTGTATTATGCTATGTGTAAACATTATTGTTCATCAGAGGGGCACCATCACAAACACGTTCATCTCAAATGTAAAGAGTGTTTGGAAGTATCTTGTGTTGAGGCAAAAAATACAATTGTAATAGATATTCCCAATGTGGAGATTGACAATGTAGAAATAGAAGTTCAGGGAACTTGTAGCAAATGTCTATAAGAAGGTTGAATGGCAATTTACCAAAAGGAGGGAGAGTTAATATTTATAATAATACTTGTATAACTCTGAATAGATATACGATTCTTAAAAGCAAAAAACTGCCCATTTAGGGCAGTTTTAATATTGTTAAAGTTGTGAATATTTGGTGAGAAATATTAGTTCAACGCTACCAATTCAATATCAAAAATTAAATCTTGACCAGCCAATGGATGGTTAGCATCTAAGACAACTTCTTCTTCTTCTATACCTACAATCAATAACATTTGTTTTTGTCCGTCTTCACGGTTTGCTTCTAGTTGCATTCCTACTTGTGGCTCTAATTCTTCTGGAAGTTGCGTTTTTGGAATTTTAAAAACTGCTTCTTCGTTTCTAGGCCCATATGCTTCTTCAGCAGGAATTGTAATTTGTTTGTTGTCACCAATTACCATTCCGTCTACAGCTTTGTCGAATCCTGGAATCATTTGTCCAGCTCCAACTGTAAATTCTAAAGGTTCTCTTTCTCTTGAGCTATCAAATATTTGATCGTTTGTTAATTTCCCTGTGTAATGTACCTTTACAGTACTTCCTTGTTTTGCTTGAGACATCTCTCTTTTTTTTAAATTAAAGGTACAAACATAAGAATTAATAAATCACTCAAAGTATACAGCTGCCTTAATTTTTAAATTGTTATTTTAATTTTCAGTAGCTTATATAAGAAAGGGGAATCATTAAAAACAATTCCCCTTTCTCTATTAAATTAAGCTTTTTAGTTATTCTACTACAAAAGTATCAGTGGCATGTATCGGAATTCCAGAATCTGAAATTCCCTGAATTTCTATCAAATAATCACTTTTTATGTCACTGGTAAAAAATGATATTTCAGCATCACCTTTCTCTGTAATTCGGATAGTTGGTTCCCAGTGTAGTGTGGTTCTTAAATCTATTCTATTCATTTCTTCAAAACCGTTGATATGGTCGGGTTTGTAAAACTGTCTGGCAGTATAAAATCCTTCAGCTTGAAAATCTATAATTCCAGGTTTTCTTTTGATATTTCTACTTCCTACATTTCCTGAGTTGGAATATAAGGCAACTACACCACCACCTGCATTGGAAAAAGTAGCAGCATCAGAACCTGATAAAATATCAATAAACGAAATTTCATCACCATTAATGACTCTTAAAAAACTACCGTCTACTTCCAAGCCATCCAAAACTATTTTGGCAGGATTGTTACCTCTTCTCATGTAAATACTATCTCCATATGCAGAAATACCGTTCATTCTACTTACAATATCAAAGGCTGAGTAACTTCCTGGAGCTATATAGTCGTTTAAAACATCTAAACGTTGTCCCATTACGGGTTCTCCATAATCAGTAAGACTATTCATTTCATCTTCTCTTTTTTCTTGCTCAGTTTTTCTTTTGGCAACCAGTGTAACTTCGCTCAATTGAAGAATTTCTTGATCGTATTTGAATTGTTCTTCTTTGATGTATTTGGTAACTTTGATAAAGTTTTCAATTCTTCTCTCTTTTTCAATAGTATTATTGGCAGGATTAAAGAAAACATCACTTTTTAAAGTAGATTTTCTTCGTTCTTTGTCTACTAAAATAACAATGTTTCTGGATTTTCTTTTTGTAGATTTAAAATGATCCATTCGGGCTTCTAATAATACAGGAATGGAATCAAAGAAAATATATGGGCCAAATTTAAATTTACCTAAAGAGTCAGATTGTTGAATAGGTTCTTGTATAATCGTTTTTCCAAAAAATGTCAATCGAGTAGGAGAGGAATGCTCTGCGTATGGTTTTTTCAATTCTTTGGTAACACCAGAAATGTACAATCCTTTTTCAGGTGAAAATTCTAGAGTATCGGTGTTTGATTCCATAAGTTCCTGCCAAGTAAAACGTCTCCATCCTTTGGTCATCATCACCAAGTCTAACAGGTATCTTCTTTTTAACTCTTCTTTCTTTTCAAAAAAGTAGCCAGGGTTTTTGATGGTTCCTTTCAGATCAGAGTTTAGTAACAACCATGATTCAATGTTACCAGTCCGATGATTGTATGGGTACGCTTTTAAATCTCTAATTGCCATAGACAAACTACTAGGAACGCTTATTCCGTTGTTGTCTTGTACTTTTAATTTAAGAGTTACTTGTTTACGACTGTTGAATTTATTAGATGGTTTAGAAACGGTAACGTTCAAGTTTTTTTCAGGATTGTCTATAAAAACAAGCCTTTGGGCTACAGGTTTAGCATTTTTATCAAACAAAGTAATGTTGATGATTCCATTGTTCAATTCTTTGGTTGCAATTTTAATTATATGGTTGCTTTTTGTTGTTTCTTCATAATAGTTGTGTAACAATCTACCTCTTTCGTGTGCAATAAGATACGTTCCTTGCAGACCTGTTTCCATAGTAGAACCAATATTGATAATGATGTGTTGTCCGGTATTCGTTGTATTTAAAACATACCCTTTGTCTAAAGTTTTAGGCAGGGGGTAACGTACTTCATTACCATCTATTTGAATACTTGCATAATATGTTTTTCCTTTTTCAGGAATTAATAAGAAGCTACCCAACCCCATTTCTAAGGTTTTAAAAGTCAATATTTCTTGACCAGTATTGTCTTTTATAGTTCCAGTCAAACTAATTTCATGTTCATTGTCCTTTATTTCAAAAGCAACTTTGTTTTGGGTATCGTTGATCAAATAACCTCCTTCAGGATAAAAGTTTAGAGTTGGTTTTGCTAACTTTTTAGGTTTTTCATAAATCTCAGGTGTTTTTACGGGTTGTTGAGGTAAGGTTTCTGAAATACTATCTTGAATTGCTACAGCATATATTGGTATTTGTTGTTGGAAAAAATAATCATTTTCATGATTTTTCATGTATTTTGTATAAGCTCTTAAGGTATAGGTTCCCGATTTCCAATCCTTTCCAATTTTAAAATCTCCAGCAACACTTGTGTTCTGAACATATAATTTTCTATTAGCAACAATACTATCTTTATTATCTATAAGTTCTACATGAACTATTTTACTTTTTTCACTTTTTTGATGAGAAATACCGTTGACCAAGTAAGCAGTGTACCATAAATTATCTTCTGTAGAATAAAAGGGTTTGTCTGTGTGTACAAATATTTTTTCAGGATAATTATTGGTGTAATTTTCTAATTTTTTCTCCAGTACGTTCATAAAGTCTGTTTGAGAAATCACGGTAAAAGATGCTAAACATAAGAAAGCACAGAGTAAAAATGGCAGCAATTTTTTCATAGAAGTTCAGTTGTTGTGGTAATAAAATGTTAGACACTCAAAACGCTTGATAGTTTGAATTGGTGTGTAAAAAAAGAGATTTTTTTAATGTTTAGCTATTTATTATGTGAATATTTTAATAAAAATCAGTTTAATTTTTATATTAAAGAAATGAGTTTGTGATAATGTTAGACTGTTGAAGTAAATGAAAAGAATAAATTTTTGAAAAATGAGCACAAAAAAAAGAGACTGTCTTTTAAGACAGTCTCTTTTTTTTAGATAATAGAAAGTATTTTACAAATGTATCACCTCATCATAAGCAGCAGCAACAGCTTCCATTACAGCCTCAGACATTGTAGGGTGAGGATGAACTGTTTTTAAAACTTCGTGACCAGTAGTTTCTAATTTACGACCTAAAACAGCTTCAGCAATCATATCAGTAACACCTGCACCAATCATATGACATCCTAACCATTCACCATATTTAGCATCAAAAATCACTTTTACAAATCCTTCTTTGTTTCCTGCAGCAGATGCTTTTCCAGAAGCAGAGAAAGGGAATTTCCCAATTTTTAATTCGTAACCAGCTTCTTTAGCAGCTTTCTCTGTCATACCAACAGAAGCAATTTCAGGAGACGCATAGGTACATCCAGGAATGTTTCCGTAATCGATAGGTTCAGTATGTAGACCAGCAATTTTTTCAACACAAGTAATTCCTTCAGCAGAAGCAACGTGAGCCAATGCTTGACCAGGAACTACATCTCCAATTGCATAATAACCAGGAATATTTGTTTGGTAAAAATCATTTACGATGATTTTATCTCTATCCACTACAATTCCAACCTCTTCCAAACCAATATTTTCAATGTTGGTTTTAATTCCAACAGCAGATAATAAAACGTCTGCTTCTAATTTTTCTTCTCCCTTAGCTGTTTTTACAGTAGCAACAACTCCATCACCAGAAGTATCTACAGATTCTACAGCAGAATTTAACATTACTTTTATTCCAGATTTTTTTAGAGCGTTTCCAAAAGCTTTAGAAACATCTTCGTCTTCTACAGGAACTACGTTTGGCATAAATTCTACAATAGTTACATCCGTACCCATTGAGTTGTAAAAATGTGCAAATTCAACTCCAATAGCACCAGAACCAACAACAATCATTTTTTTAGGTTGCTCAGGCAAAGTCATTGCTTGTCTGTATCCAATTACCTTTTTACCATCTTGAGGTAAATTTGGCAATTCTCTAGAACGAGCACCTGTAGCTATAATAATGTGATCTGCACTGTATTCAGTTACATTTCCATCAGCATCTGTTACATCAACTTTTTTTCCAGTTTTAATTTTTCCAGAACCATTAATGATATCAATCTTGTTCTTTTTCATTAAGAATTGAACTCCCTTGCTCATTCCTTCTGCTACACCACGAGAACGTTTGATTACTGCTTCAAAATCTTTATCGATAGCTTCTGCTTTCAAACCGTAATCATCTACATGTTTTAAGTAATCATATACTTGAGCACTTTTTAACAAAGCTTTGGTCGGAATACATCCCCAGTTCAAGCAGATACCACCTAAAGATTCTCTTTCAACAACAGCGGTTTTAAAACCTAATTGTGAAGCTCTAATAGCAGTAACATAACCTCCAGGTCCACTTCCGATAACAATAATGTCGTATTTCATGTGTATATTTTTAAATCTATTGATTGTTATTTATAATATAAGCAAATGTAACAATTACAAACTATTTTACATAGCTTACAAAGTGTGAATTTTCACGTATTTATGTGGGTTTAAATCCCAAAGTTCTTTATTTTGTAAATTAAAATAATAAGAACTGTATATTGTTTTAAAGAATACAAATTGATTGATTTTCAAGGAGATCCCAAATTTCAAAATAAAAATATGACGAAGCTATTTTTTAAGTCTTTATGTTTACAAGATAAGAGAGAAACTATTTTACCTATTCATACAGATATGTTAATAATATGGTAATTAATATTCTATTGTTTTTTATTATTTATAAAGCAAATTTGCATACTGTATAACCCCTGTATAAATGATTAATATTGATAAGGATACTACAACTTTAATTGAAAAGCTTATTGATGGAGATGAAAAGGCATACTTGTCTTTGATAGAGATTTATTATAAAAAACTTTATGTATATGCTTACAGTCTAACAAATGATTATGCTTTAGCTGAAGACATTGTTCAAAATGTTTTTATGAAAATATGGGAGAACAGAAAAAAATTAAACATCAAAGAGTCTCTAAAGAGTTTTTTATACAAAGCTGTTTATAATGATTTTGTCAACAGTTTTAGAAAAAAACAATCTTCATTACTGTTGGATAAAATATATTGGGAAACAATAAACGAAATGACAGATGAAGAATATTTTCAGGAAACAGCATCTAAAATTGAATTGCTAAAAAAGGAAATTGAAAGTTTACCTAACAAGTGCAAACAAATCTTTTTATTAAGTAAAGAAGAAGGGTTGACTAATGTTGAAATCGCTTCGTATTTAGATGTTTCTATAAAATCAGTAGAAGCTCACATAACTAATGCTTACCACATACTAAGAAAAAAAATAGAAATTAAAAAAGAGGGTGGTGGTTATTAAGCTTTGTTGCAAAAGACCTAAACAAAAACCCCAACAAATATTTTAATTTGTTGGGGTTTTTATATTTAAGTAACAGAAAGTTTAGTGCAATGCAACTAAATCTCCAGCTTCATTTTTAGATGGTAAATCAGATTTTCCCATTAAGAAAATATCAACTTGACGAGCAGCTTCTCTACCTTCAGAAATAGCCCAAACAATCAAAGACTGTCCTCTACGCATATCTCCAGCAGTAAATACATTCGGAATGTTTGTTTGGTAGTTACCATATTCTGCTTTGTAGTTAGAGCGAGCATCTAATTCTATACCTAATTGTTCAGCAATAGTTGCTTCAGGACCTGTAAATCCTAATGCTAACAAAGCCAAATCACAAGGCCAAGTTTTTTCAGTACCTTCAATTTCTATCAATTGAGGACGTTGACCTGGAACCATTTTCCATTCAACATTTACTGTTTTTAAAGCAATTAGTTTACCGTTTTCGTCTTTTATAAATTCCTTTGTATTGATTAGCCAATTACGATCACATCCTTCTTTGTGAGAAGTAGATGTTTTCAATTGTAAAGGCCAGTAAGGCCAAGGAGTAGAAGGAGATCTATGTCCTGGTGGTTTAGGCATAATTTCAAAGTTAGCCACAGATTTAGCTCCTTGACGGTTAGAGGTACCCACACAGTCAGAACCAGTATCTCCACCACCAATAACAATCACATCCTTTCCTGTTGCTAAAACTTGATCTTTTACTTCTTTTCCAAAGACAACTTTTGTTTGTTGTGTTAAGAAATCCATTGCTTGTACTACACCATCAGCATCTGCACCAGGTGTTGGTAAACTTCTACGTTGTGTAGCACCACCACACAATACAATAGCATCAAAAGCTTTCAATTCATCAACAGAAACATTGACACCTACGTTGGCATTTACTTTAAAAGTAATTCCTTCGGCTTTTAAGATAGCTACACGACGGTCAATAATTCCTTTCTCCATTTTAAAGTTAGGAATACCGTAACGTAACAACCCTCCAACTTCATCATCTCTTTCAAAAACAGTTACCAAATGTCCAGCTCTGTTCAATTGTTGAGCAGTTGCCAATCCAGAAGGTCCAGAACCTACAACAGCAATCGTCTTTCCTGTTCTATTTTTAGGCTCTTGTGGTTTGATCCATCCTTCTTTAAAAGCACGTTCCACAATGTTTTTTTCAATATTCTCAATAGAGATAGGATCTTCTATGATACCTAATACACAAGATTTTTCACAAGGTGCTGGACACAAACGTCCAGTAAACTCAGGAAAATTGTTAGTAGAGTGTAATATCAAAGAAGCTTTTTGCCATTCTCCTTGGTGTACCATGTGGTTAAAATCAGGAATTAAGTTTCCTAATGGACAACCACTGTGACAAAAAGGAATACCACAATCCATACAACGTGATCCTTGCTCAGTAATTTCAGCCTCACTTAACGGGACTGTAAATTCATTATAATTATGTACACGCTCTTCAACAGCTTTGTACGATTCGTCTTTTCTTTCGAATTCTTTAAATCCAGTTACTTTTCCCATATTATGATACTGTTAATTCTTCAAACATTGGTTCTTCGTTAGCAATACGTTCTAAAGCTACTTTGTATTCTTTAGGCATTACTTTTACAAATTTAGCTAAGGTGTTTTCCCAGTCTGCTAAAATTTCTTTTCCTCTATTACTATCCGTGTAAGTAACGTGTCTTTCAATCAATCCTTTCAATTCAGCTGCATCTTCTGCCGTAATTGGATCAAAATCAACTGTTTCTTCGTTACACAAACCGTTTACAAATTTACCCTTAAGGTCATAAATATAAGCATAACCACCACTCATACCAGCAGCAAAGTTACGTCCTGTTTTTCCTAATACAACAACTCTACCTCCGGTCATGTATTCACATCCGTGATCTCCAACACCTTCTACTACTGCAGTAGCTCCAGAGTTACGAACAGCAAAACGTTCTCCTGCAATACCATTGATATAAGCTTGTCCTTGAACTGCTCCAAACAAACAAACGTTACCTACAATAATGTTTTCTTCAGCTATAAAGTCAGCTTTGGCAGGTTTTTTTACAATAATCTTACCTCCAGACAATCCTTTTCCTAGGTAATCATTTGTATTTCCTTCTACGGTATAAGTAATACCATGAGCTCCAAACACTCCCAAACTTTGTCCAGCAGAACCAGTGAAGTTTAAGTTTAAGGTATCTTCTGGCAATCCTAAATGTCCGTAAATCTTAGATATTTCATGAGATGTTATGGCACCAACTGAACGATCTGTGTTGTGAATAGGATAATTTAATGTTGTTACTTCTTTTCTGAAAATAGCAGCGTGTGCATCTTTTAGAATAGTAAAGTCAATCACATTGTCTAAATTATGATCTTGTACTTCTATATTTTTAACAGGCAATTGACTGTATCCAGCAGGCTGGTGTAAGATTGCAGACAAGTCTAATCCTTTAGCTTTGTAATGATCAATTGCGTTGTTAGGATTAATTTTTTGTGTTTGACCAACCATTTCATCCATTGTACGGAATCCTAGTTGAGCCATAATTTCTCTCAATTCGTTTGCTACGTAATAGAAAAAGTTAATTACGTGTTCTGGTGTACCTTTAAAGTTTTTACGCAATTCTTTGTCTTGAGTAGCAATACCAACAGGACAAGTATTTAAGTGACACTTACGCATCATAATACATCCTGAAGCTACTAACGGTGCTGTTGCAAAACCAAATTCTTCAGCTCCTAACAATGCAGCAATAGCAACATCACGACCTGTTTTTAATTGACCATCACATTCTACAACAATACGAGAACGCAAGTTGTTTAATACTAAAGTTTGCTGTGCTTCAGCCAAACCAAGTTCCCATGGCAAACCTGCGTGCTTTAAAGAGGTTAATGGAGAAGCTCCAGTACCACCATCATAACCAGAAATTAATACTACATCTGCTTTTGCTTTTGCAACTCCAGCAGCAATAGTTCCAACTCCTACTTCTGATACTAATTTTACGTTGATACGAGCATCACGATTTGCATTTTTCAAATCGTAAATCAATTGAGCTAAATCCTCAATAGAATAAATATCGTGGTGTGGGGGAGGAGAAATTAAACCTACAAATGGTGTAGAGTTACGAGTTTCAGCAATCCAAGGCAATACTTTGTGCCCTGGTAATTGTCCACCTTCACCTGGTTTGGCTCCTTGAGCCATTTTAATTTGAATTTCTTTTGCAGAACTTAAATAGTGAGAAGTTACACCAAAACGTCCTGATGCTACTTGCTTAATGGCAGAGTTTTTATTGTCACCATTTGCATCTGGTTGAAAACGTCTTCTGTCTTCACCACCTTCACCAGAGTTGGATTTTGCACCCAAACGGTTCATAGCAATGGCTAAATTCTCATGAGCTTCACGAGAAATAGATCCATATGACATCGCTCCTGTTTTGAAACGTTTTACGATTTCTGTCCATGGTTCAACTTCATCCAATGGAATAGGATCAAAATTGGTGAACTCAAACAATCCACGAATGGTTAACAAGTTTTTAGCTTGCTCGTTGATTGCTGTTTTGTATACGTTGTAAGAATCTTGATCGCTCAAACGCACTGCTTGCTGTAATTTAGCTACTGTGGTCGGATTAAAAATGTGTCTTTCTCCGTTACGTCTCCATCTGTAATCACCTCCAATATTCAAACCTAAACGTTTGTCAATGTAAGTATCTGGATATGCGTATTTATATCTCTCGTTGATTTCTTTTTCAATTTCGTACAATCCAATACCTTCAATTCTTGAAGCAGTATAAGGGAAGTATTTGTTTACGAACTCTGAGTTGAAACCTACAATTTCAAAAATTTGAGAACCTCTGTATGAATGTAATGTTGAGATACCAATCTTGTTCATTACTTTTAAGATTCCTTTACCAATAGCTTTGTTAAAGTTATCTACAGCTTTTTGCTCGTCTAGTTTAATAAAACCTTCTTGTACTTGCATGCGAATGATTTCATTTACCATATATGGGTTTACGGCAGAAGCACCGTATCCAAATAAAGTAGCAAAGTGATGCGGTTCACGAGGTTCCGCAGATTCAATCACAATATCAAAATAAGAACGCTTACGCAAACGGTTCATTTGGTGATGAACGAATGAACAAGCTAACAAAGAAGGAATAGGAGCACGTTCTTTAGAAGCACCTCTATCAGACAAGATGATGATGTTAACACCTGTATCTAGTGCTTTAGTGATTTGAGTAATGATTTCATCCAAACCATCCTCTAAACCATTCATTCCTTTTATTTTGTCGTACAACATTTCAATAGTTGCCGCTTTAAAACCATCAATATTGATGTTTCTAATTTTTTCTAAATCGTTGTTAGAAATAACAGGATTCTGAATTCTTAGTTTGTTACATTGTTCTGGAGTAATGTCAAAAATATTTTTGTCATTTCCTAAAGCCAAACTAATATCTGTAACCACTTCTTCACGTATACCATCCAAAGGTGGGTTGGTAACTTGCGCAAACAATTGTTTAAAATAGTTTGGTAACAATTGAGGTTTGTCAGACAAAACAGCAATTGGTGTATCTATTCCCATAGATCCTAAAGCTTCTTTGCCTTCTTGAGCCATAGGAACAATTACTTCTTGAATGTCTTCAATAGTATAATTGTACAAACGCTGACGAGTTCTTACGTCTAAAGTTTCGATTGGACAATTTTTATTGTCGTTTGGTACGTCTTTTAATCGTAAGCTATTTTTATTCAACCATTCTTTATAAGGTCTTTCAGAAACTATTTTGTTTTTAATTTCTTCATCACCAATAATTTTACCTTCGTTCATGTCCACTAAGAACATTTTTCCTGGTTCTAAACGTCCATGGCTTTCAATATCTTCTGGTTCAATGTTTACCACACCTACTTCAGATGACATGATCAATTTTCCACTCTTAGTTACGGTATAACGAGAAGGCCTTAAACCGTTACGATCTAACAATGCACCTACGTAGTCACCATCTGTAAAAGGAACAGATGCAGGACCGTCCCAAGGCTCCATAATACAAGAGTTGTATTCATAAAAAGCTTTACGCTCTTCAGACATGGTAGCATGTTTTTCCCAAGCTTCAGGAATGGTCATCATCATTACTTCTGGTAAAGAACGACCTGTAAGTGTCAACAACTCAACAGACATATCCATAGAAGCAGAATCAGATTTTCCTGGCAATATGATTGGGAATAATTTTTCCATCTGATCTCCAAAAATTCCAGAGGCCATAATTTCTTCACGTACACGCATTCTAGACACGTTTCCTCTTAAAGTATTGATTTCACCATTTTGACATAAGAATCTAAATGGTTGAGCCAATTCCCAAGCAGGCATTGTGTTGGTAGAAAAACGTTGGTGTACCAAAGCCAATCTTGTTACCAAATCTGGTTGTTGTAAATCAGTATAATAAGGACCTATATCTTCTGGCATGATAATACCCTTATAGATAAGGGTCGTATTAGACAAACTAGGAACGTAGAAATAACTAGATTCAGACATTTTAGAACCTGCAATTGCATGTTCTGTAATTTTACGAGCAGCATATAATTTTGCTCTAAAAATGTTTTCTTCCAAATCTCCTTGAGCAATAAATAACTGCTCAATGTTAGGTTCTGAAGCCAATGCAATTTCTCCCAATTGAGAAGAATCCACAGGTACTTGTCTCCAACCTAAAACAGTCAAACCTTGTTTTGTGATTTCTTTTTCAAAAATATCTTTGCAAAACTTGTGTTGATTTGAGTTTTTAGGTAAAAACACCATACCTACAGCATACTTTCGTTGCTCAGGAATTTCAAAATCACAAACTCGTTTAAAATAATCATGAGGGATATCAATCAATAAACCTGCTCCATCTCCCGTTTTTCCGTCAGCACTAACACCTCCACGGTGTTCAAGCTTTACTAAAATCTCTAGGGCATCATGAATGATTTGATTGGTTTTTTCACCTTTCAGGTTGCATATAAAACCTGCACCACAGTTTTCATGTTCGAATTCTGGTAAGTATAGTCCTTGTTTCTGTATCATATATAAAAAAATGTAGACCACAAAATTAAGCAATTATATATGAATATCAAACTAACTATAGACTTGTATAATTTTGTTTAGTGTTTTTGTGGTGTATGTTGAAAAAATGATTATCTATTGTTGTTTTTATTGTGAATTTGATAAAATTAACTAGGTGATTTTTGTGACTACAAAATATCTCATTAACAATATTTTAAAGGTGTTTTGCTTAAGTTGTTGTGGAATAGCGTGTTAGTTTATTTAGAATGAGTATGTATTGTTTTGAAAGGTCTTAGCCTGTTCTTTGATAGGAATAATTTTGTTTTTAAACATGTATTATTTATCTGTTTTTTAGTTTTTTTTTCACAAAAGAGGCTACTAGAATTATTTTAGTAGCCTCTTTTTTAATAAAATAAGATGTTTGAAATTGGTTTTGTTATTTCATGAATTTTAAAAGACCTTTTTCTGTAGTTAAGATGTATACACCAGAGGCTAACGTATTAATGTTAATATTGTTTTGTACAATACCTTTCTGTACAGTTTGTCCTGTAACATTGTAAATTTTGTAAGAAATTCCAGTGTATTGTGCTCCAAAAATAATGCTGTTATTGTTTACTTCTACACCTTTTAAGGTTGTCTTGTTTATAGATAGTGTTGTTGCATCAATATTAAATAGACTGCTAGCATAAGCATTCAAGGTTTTATCAGTTCCAGCAGCGTGACCGTATGCTAAAACTTGAAGCCTTACGTCAGTTAGACTAGTTTCTATATTGGGTACAGTAATATCAACAGTTGTTGATTGAGAGCTTGCGCTGTTGGTTACTATTTTTGTGGAAATTACTCCTTCTGGAATTGAACCATAACCACTCGTTAAGAAACGTACTCTAAGGTCTAAATTATCTCTTGTAGGATCTTTTTTAACCGCTGTATAGTCTATACCTATAGTTAGTACATCTCCTTCTGTTAATTCTCCACCAACCGAAGTGTGATAGTCTGCTACAGTTTGTCCTTCTATTGTTGTAATGGCAAGTGTTGTATTTATTTCTACACTAGGGTCTTCTGCAATTACAAATTGAGGTGCATAAGCGTTCACGTAATTTCCTCCTGATGTTGTATCATAACCACGTACCTGAAGTCTCGCAGGATCGATACCAGGTTTTACAGACGGTACTGTAATATCAAACGTAGTTGTTTGGGGGCTAGCGCTGGTTGTAACGGTTTTATCTACTAATGCTCCGGAGATTTCAGAATAGTTATTCAAGAATCTAAGAACAAGGTTTGGGTTTCCTCCGTTTTGTTCTACGTTAGTGTATTGAACGGTAACAGTTAATACAGTACTATGAGCAAATGGAGAATTGGCAGTGATGTAATCTGCGGGAGTAGATCCATTAATATCAGTGATACTTACCGATGTTTGTGCATTGACAAAAAGACAAGTAAATAATGATGCAAAAAAGAATGTAATTTTTTTCATGAATAATAGTTTTAAATGTTAGTTGTGGTAAAATTAGTTATGAAAATAGTGTGGTGTTAGAACGTATTACTCAAAAACTACATGATATGTTTTATTCAAGAGTTGTCTATATAGTTATTGTTTACTTATTTCTTTAGTATATGTTTATTGTTTGGTGGTTTTTATTAGGAATATTTCATGTTTGTTTTATTCGGTAAATGTTTTTTAAGTGACGTTTGTCAGTTTTAAAAACGTTAAAAAAACGTCAAAAAATAAAGAAATAGCTGACGAGCTAGGAATTAGTATTAAAACGGTAGAGGCTCACGTTACCAGTACTTCTAAATTTCTTAAAGAAAAGATAGAAGTATTTAAAGATATAGCGGTTTTAGAACACATTGCTTGGTTTGATGGAGAGTTGATATTTAACAAAGCTCCTTTTGAAGAAATCGTGAAAAAATTAGAAAGATCCTTTGATGTAACCATTGTCAATCATAACAAAATTTTGTCTAATCAATATTTCTCAGGTGCTATCAAAGTAGAAAAATCGAATCTAAAGAACTTGTAGAAAGTCTAATTACCCTACAGAGTAAAGATATTCAAGTAGAACAGGCGTTAGAAAGTGTAGATAAAATGATAAAAGGGCAAATTGCGAGTGTGCTTATTGAGAACACTTCTGAAGTAGGTACTCCTGTAAAAATAAACATTAGAGAACAAAGAATTTTAACACCATTAAGTAGCAGTGTGCTAGGAACTTGTTCGCAACTACTTATTCTTATAATACCAATTTAGATGTCTTTTTGGGGTTGGTTGAAGGTACGATTACGGTTGATTTTTATTACACAACTAAAAAAATAGTTTTAAAACTATTTTTTTAGTTGTGTAACTGTATAAATAGTTTATATTTGTGTAAGTGAGTGATTCATAGGTTTATATTTTAAATAAAAAGGAATAAGTATGGAAAAATTAACAAACAAAGAAGAAGAAGTAATGCATGTGATATGGACGCTAGAAAAAGCTTTTGTAAAAGATGTGTTGGCAGAAATTAAGGGAAACAAACCTCATTACAATACTTTGTCTACTATTGTTAGAAATTTAGAAGAAAAAGGATATGTAAGTTACCATGCTTATGGTAAAACACATCAATATTATCCTGTGGTAAAAAAAGAGGAGTATAGAAAGCAGTTTATGAATCAGGCTATTGATAATTATTTTAACAATTCTTATAAAAGCATGGTGTCCTTTTTTGCCAAAGAAGAAAAGATAAGTGTAGAAGAGTTGAAAGATATTATTGCCTTAATAGAAAACAAAAAATAGTTATGGAGTATCTATTAAAAGTAAGTGGGCTTATTGTTGTTTTTTATTTGATCTATAAAGTGTTTTTGCAAAAAGTCACATTTTTTGGAGCAAATAGATTTTTTTTATTTTTAGGAATTTTGATGTCTTTTACATTTCCATTAATTGTTATTCCCGTGTATCACGAAAACACTACCGAAGTTTTTTCAAATGTTCAGTTTGATGAAATTCCAGTGACAATGGAAACTAGTGTTGAGGAATCTTTTAATTTATTAGATTATTTACCATGGTTGTATGTCTTAGGTCTAATCGTTTTTTCTATTCGATTTTTTCTTAGATTGATTTCTCTGGCTAGGGTAATTAAGAAAAATGAAAGTCATAAAAAAGATGGATACATTTTTATAGAAACCACAGCTAAACTTTCTCCTTTTTCATTTTTTAAATGGATTGTTTACAATCCAAATCAACTTAATCCAACAGAATTAGCACAAATTATAACGCATGAAAAAGTACATGCCAAACAATATCATTCCATAGATATTTTACTCATGGAAATTTGTTGTGTGTTTCTTTGGTTTTATCCATTTGTATGGCTTTATAACAAAAGTCTAAAACAAAACTTAGAGTTTTTGGCCGATAAGTATGCTTTAAATCAATGTAATGATACAAAAAGTTATCAATATACTTTGTTAAAAGCGAGTATTCCGAATCCTCAAATGGCTTTGAGCAATCACTTTTACAATTCATTAATCAAAAAAAGAATCGCTATGATACAAAAATCAAAATCAAAAAAAATCAATTTATTAAAGTATGCACTAGTTGTTCCTGTGTTGGCTTTGTTTTTAATGAGCTTTAATATTGAAGAGGTTTATCTGGATAAACAAATAAATGGAATAATAAAAGGAAACGATTCTATAGGAATTGAATTGAAAAGTAAAACTAGTATTATTAAAGAATCCCATCCTTTATATATTGTAAATGGTAAAGAAGCAACCAAAGAAGACTTTGATTCTATGAACCGCAATAATATAAAATTAATTAATGTTTTAAAGGATAAAAAAGCTATAGAGAAATACGGGGAAAAAGGAAAAGAGGGGGTTGTTGAAATTACATCGAAATGGACGTTTGAGGTTTTAGGTCAGGATGGCAATATTGTGGGTGGAAAAGAGATGACAAGAACAGGAAAGGAAAGTTTAAGCCCGGATAATATTCAATCAATGAATGTTTTAAAGGATGAAAAAACTATTGAGGAATATGGAGGGAAAGAGGAGATGTTGATTGCTATGAAAAAAGAAAAGGATTCAGTACCTCCAGTTTCAAAATCTTATCCAGATATAAAAGTAGTATCCTCTACTAATGATGAAGAATCGGAATCTTTAGATATAAGAAAAAATGAAATAGAGGTAGAAGTCATATATATAGAAGCAATTCCATTATATATTATTGATGGAAATATAGCTTCAGTGGAAAAGTTTAAAAACATAAACATAAATCACATTCAATCAATGAATGTTTTAAAACGTAAAAAAGCTATGGAGGTATACGGAGAGAGAGCAAAATTTGGTGCAGTAGAAATTACAATGAAAGAAATATTTACCATGATTTTAGATAAAAGAACTTCTAACGATAAGTTAGAAGTGTATAAAAAAAGTCTAAAAAAAATGTTTGATAAAGACTTAACTTATAATGTAATAAGGAATTCTGAAAATGAAATTATAGTATGTGATATTGAAGTTTCAGGTAAAGGACATTCGTTTAAAATGTATGGAAACAAACCTATAACACCAGTAGTATTAATTTATAATAAGAAGACAAAAGAGTTTACTTCAAAAACGTATAATAATCCGAAATAAAAGTGTGGGGTATGGAATCAATGAATAAAATACCCAAAAAGAAGAGAGCTTAGGTATTCTTAATTTATTTTAAACATTAAAACAAGAGTAGGACTTGTAAGTAAAAAGTTATACATCAAATAAATTAAGCTGCTGTCATAAATAAAAAAACCTTTGTAACAATTACAAAGGTTTTTTTATGCTATAAATTTTGATGTAATTAACCGTTCATAGAAATCAAGAACTCATCATTGTTTTTAGAACCTTTGATGCGGTCTTTTATAAACTCCATTGCTTCTACAGGATTCATGTCTGCAAGGTATTTACGCAACACCCACATACGTTGTACTGTTTTTTCGTCTAACAACAAATCATCTCTACGTGTACTAGATTTGATCAAATCAATAGCAGGATAGATACGTCTGTTGGCAATGTTTCTTTCTAGTTGGAGTTCCATGTTACCAGTACCTTTGAATTCTTCAAAAATAACTTCGTCCATTTTAGAACCTGTTTCAGTCAATGCTGTAGCAATAATGGTCAAAGATCCGCCGTTTTCTATATTACGTGCAGCACCAAAGAAACGTTTTGGTTTGTGTAATGCGTTGGCATCAATACCTCCAGATAATATTTTACCAGAAGCAGGAGCTACTGTGTTGTAAGCTCTAGCCAAACGTGTAATAGAGTCTAGTAAAATAACAACATCATGACCACATTCTACCAAACGTTTTGCTTTTTCCAAAACAATGTTGGCTACTTTTACGTGTTTTTCAGCGGGCTCATCAAAAGTAGAGGCAACAACTTCACCACGAACATTACGTTGCATGTCAGTAACCTCTTCGGGTCTTTCATCTATTAGTAAGACTAGTTGATAAACTTCAGGATGGTTGGTCGCAATGGCATTGGCAATGTCTTTTAACAACATTGTTTTACCTGTTTTAGGTTGAGCCACAATCATTGCACGTTGCCCTTTACCAATAGGAGCAAACAGATCTATAATTCTTGTAGATAAGGAACTTCTTCCTCCAGACAAGTTGAATTTTTCTTCTGGAAAAAGCGGAGTAAGGTGCTCAAAAGAAACACGATCTCTAACTTCTTTAGGGTTTAATCCGTTAATTTTAGAAACTCTAATTAAAGGGAAATATTTTTCACCTTCTTTAGGAGGTCTAACAACACCTTTAACGGTATCACCTGTTTTTAATCCAAATAATTTAATTTGAGATTGAGATACATAAATATCATCAGGAGAAGACAAGTAATTGTAATCAGAAGACCTTAAAAAACCATAACCGTCAGGCATCATTTCTAAAACTCCTTCACTTTCAATAATCCCATCAAACTCGTAGTTAGGGTCTCTTAGACTCTTTCCTTTGTTGTTTTTATTGTTTCTAGGTGGTTTTCTGTGATTGTTGTTCTGAGCAGGATGATTTGGTTTTGGCTCTGAACCATTGTTGTTCGTAGCATCTTCTTGTTGCTTTCTAGGATTTCTCTTAGGAATCACTTTCTTTTCAACCACAGGACGAGCTGTAGGTTCTGGTGGAGTGGGCTTGTCAGAAGTTTTCGTGGCCTCTTTAACAATAGTTTCTGCTTTGTCAACAGTGTTCAATTCCTCTGATTTGACATTGGGAGTTGCTTTCTTCACAACTCTTGATCTAGTTTTCCTAACAGGTTTGTTTACCGGTCTTTCAACTGGAGTTTCTGTTTTTGGAGGTGCTTTTTCTTCTTTTTTTGAAGCTTCTAAAGCGGCTTGCTCATCTAGAATCTTATAAATCAAATCTTGTTTTTTCAATTGACTTGTTTTCTTCAATCCAATAGTTTTTGCAATTTCATGCAAGTCTGCAAGTGTTTTTGCTTTTAATTGAGAAATTTCGAACATGTAAAAATGTGTATGGTAAATAAATATTAAAAATCCTCTAATTTGAAAATGAATCGTTTAAAGTATGAGAGAATTGTTATGTTTGTTTGTTTGTTGAAAATTTATATAGCTTGTAAGTATTTGTGCTATAGTAGCTTAAATTCGCTGTCACAAATATAGTTTTTTTTTTTATCTGGCAAAGTCTTTTATAAATAAAAAGAATATGTAAATTTGTGACTGTTATTGGAAAAATATGATTCAAAGAATACAGACCGTTTATTTATCAATCGCTTTTATTATAGCGGGAGTGTTGACAAATTTTATTCCCTTTTTTGTGATTGAAGAAAACATCAATATGTTTTTAGTCAATACATTGTCCAATGATTCAGTTCTTTTAAAATCCGTAGGAATATTTACTATTTTATCAGCAATATTGTCTTTAGTAGCTATTTTTAGTTACAAAAAAAGACAAAATCAATTTGTTGTAAATAGGTTAAATGTTCTGATCAACTTCTATTTATTAGGTGTATTGATATATTTATCTCTAACTCTACCTGGAGAAATGAAAATTTCGGAGAAGGGTATTTTGATTTATTTTCCGATTGTCATCATCGTTTTGTTAGTCATGGCAAACAAGGCAATTAAGAAAGATGAAGATCTTGTAAAATCAGTAGATAGATTACGATAAACTTAACATCTTAGTTTATTTAGTGCGACTGAAATCCCAAAACTTAGGTTTTGGGATTTTTTTAATTTAAAAGACCCATTGTGAATTAAATATTGGATTTCAATTTTTAATTGTAATTTTGCATTCTACAAAAAATACAGTATGTTAGATAAGATAAAGATAGTGAAGCAGCGTTTTGATGAAGTATCGGATTTGATTATTCAGCCCGACATTATTACAGATCAAAAACGTTATGCAAAACTTAATAAAGAATATAAAGATTTAAGTAAGGTTGTTGAGAAAGGAAATGAGTACCAAACCTTGATGAGTAATATTGACGAAGCGAAAGAAATTATTGCCGATGGTTCTGATGCTGAAATGGTGGAAATGGCAAAAATGGAATTGGAAGAAGCAAATGAAAGAATTCCAGAACTAGAAGAGGAGATCAAATTTATGTTGATTCCTAAAGATCCAGAAGATGCTAAAAACGTAATTGTAGAAATTAGAGCGGGTACAGGAGGTGATGAAGCAAGTATTTTTGCAGGAGATTTGTACAGAATGTATACCAAGTATTGTGCTACCAGAGGTTGGAAAACCGAAGTTGAAGACATTGCAGACGGAACTTCTGGAGGTTTTAAAGAAATTATTTTTAGTGTTACGGGTGAAGATGTGTATGGAGATTTAAAGTTTGAATCTGGTGTGCACCGTGTACAACGTGTACCGCAAACAGAAACACAAGGTCGTGTACACACGTCTGCAGCAACCGTTATGGTATTGCCAGAAGCAGAAGAGTTTGATGTGCAAATTAACAATGCAGATGTGCGTGTAGATTATTTCTGTTCTTCAGGACCTGGAGGACAATCGGTAAACACAACGTATTCTGCGGTACGTTTGACACACATTCCTACAGGAATTGTAGCTCAATGTCAGGATCAAAAATCTCAACACAAAAACAAAGACAAAGCCATGAAAGTATTACGTTCTCGTATTTACGAAATGGAGTTGGCTAAAAAGTTGGAATTAGATGCTGCACAGCGTAAAACTATGGTGAGTTCTGGAGATAGATCTGCTAAAATTAGAACTTACAACTATCCACAAGGACGTGTTACTGAACACAGAATTGGATTGACATTGTACGATTTAGGAAATATTGTAAACGGAGACATTCATAAAATTATTGATGAATTAAAGTTGACAGAAAATACAGAAAAATTAAAAGAATTAGGAGAAGCTAATATTTAAGATTTTTTCAAATACAAATAAAAAACGCTCTAATTTTTAGAGCGTTTTTTTTATGCTTCAATATAAACCCAAGCTTTTTGTTTGGATGCTAAAGTGATTAAAATTCTTTGGTATTCTTTTCCTTCATAAATATCACAATTTTTTAAATCTTCATCGGTCATTTCGTAGCAAATACCGTCAATAATAGAAGTCTCATCACCGAGTTTTAAGATTGGATAGCTATTTGTTCCTAGAATGATAATTTCTTTTTTAAAACCTGTTAGTTGGTCTAATTTTCCTGGTAAGATTCGTCCGAACAACTCCATTTGAATCTCTTTGTTTTGTAACGTACCGTATGTAAATACTTTTTGCATAGTTGATAACTCTTTGTTTTTAGTTGTGATAAATTTATAGGTTTGTTTTGATTTATTTAAATTTACGAGAACAATACAAATTCACAAAATGAAGTTAGAATTAACAAGACCAATGGCTTTCTTTGATTTAGAAACGACAGGTATCAATATAGCAAAAGACAGAATTGTAGAAATTTCTATTTTAAAAGTATTTCCAAACGGAAACAAAGAGAGCAAAACATGGTTGGTAAATCCAGAAATGAAAATTCCTAAAGAATCTTCTGATATTCATGGAATTACAGATGATAAAGTAAAAGATGAACCTACGTTTAAAAAATTGTCTAACGATGTTTATCAACTGATCAAAGGATGTGATTTGGCAGGTTTCAATTCCAATCGTTTTGACATTCCATTGTTAGCAGAAGAAATGCTAAGAGCTGAAGTAGATTTTGATTTGACAAACATAAAATTTGTAGATGTTCAAACTATTTTTCACAAGAAAGAACAACGAACTTTAAGTGCAGGATATAAATTTTATTGTGGAAAAGATTTAGAAGGAGCACACTCTGCAGAAGCAGATACCAATGCAACTTATGAAATTTTATTGGCTCAGTTAGAGAAGTATGAAGATATTGGAACAGATGTTGCGGCATTAAGTGAGTATTCATCACATCAGAAAAGAGCAGATTTTGCAGGGTTTATCCAATTTAACGACAAAGATGAAGAAATCTTTACTTTTGGAAAATACAAAAATAGAACCGTTTTAGCTGTGTTAGCAGAAAATCCTGGATATTACAATTGGATCATCAATGCAGATTTTCCATTGTACACCAAAAAAGTATTGACCAGCATTCGATTGAAAAGTTTAAGCACAAAATTGAAATAACATGTACGTACCTTATACCACTTTACCCGATGATTCAAGAGTTTGGATCTATCAGTCCAATAGAAAATTAACAGAAGCAGAGCAAGAGCAAATTGTAACCATGACAACAGACTTTGTAGAAAAATGGACAAGACATGGAGAAAATGTAAGAGGAAGTTTTGAGATAAAATACGATCAATTCTTAATCATTGCTGTAGATCAGAATTTTGTTGAAGTTTCAGGTTGTTCTATAGATGCTTCGGTCAAATTGGTGCAATTGATTCAAGATCAATTTAAAATAGACATGCTGAATAAATTGGCAGTAGGTTATAAAAAAGAGCAAGGGTTGAACGTAGTTACGATGTCTGAATTTATGGATTTGGTAAAAAACAAAGAAGTAACAGAGGACACAACGGTGTTCAATAATATGATTGATACCAAAGAAGGTGTTGCTAAAAATTGGGAAGTTCCGGCAAAGTACAGCTGGCACGCTCGTTTTTTTAATTAGTCTAATCTTTTTAGTGAAGTGCTTATGATGAGGTATGCTACGGCTGTGTTTTTTTGCTTTTTTTTATCGATAAATTCTTTTGCTCAACAGTTGTTCTCTGTAAACAATCCATTGATTTCTAAAGATCAATTTGTACAAGAAATATGGGTAGACAGTGTTCTGAAATCCATGACTTTGGATGAGAAAATTGGTCAATTGTTTATGGTGCAAGCATATTCTAACAAAGATGCAAAGCACGAACAAGAAATAAACGATTTGATTGAAAAACATCATATTGGAGGATTGATTTTTATGCAAGGAACTCCAGAAAAACAGATTGAATTGTACAATCAATATCAATCTAAAAGTAGAGTTCCATTGCTTGTTGGGTTTGATGGTGAATGGGGGCTTTCCATGCGCATAAAACCCTCTTTTGCATATCCTTGGAACATGACTTTAGGAGCTGTTCAAGACAATTCGTTGATTTATAAAGTAGGACAACAAATAGGGGAGCATTGCAAGCAAGTTGGGGTGCATATCAATTTTGCTCCTGTGATAGATATCAATACAAATCCTAAGAATCCTATTATAGGAAATCGTTCTTTTGGTGAAGACAAACACAATGTTACTCAAAAATCTAGAGCTTTTATAGAGGGAATGCAGAGTGCGGGAGTGTTGGCAAATGCAAAACATTTTCCAGGGCATGGAGATACTGCTTCAGATTCTCACAAAACGTTGCCTGTTGTCAATTTTAGTTGGGAACGATTGGATAGTTTGGAATTGTATCCTTACCAGCAATTGGTGAATTCTAAATTGGCTAGTGTGATGGTGGCACATTTAGACGTACCATCATTAAAAACAGAGAATGGAAAACCAACCTCTATTTCTAAAAAAGTAGTTACAGATTTGTTGAAAAACAAAATAGGCTTTGGTGGTTTGGTTTTTACAGATGCTCTAAACATGAAAGGTGTTGCCAATTACGCACAAGCAGATCGAGTTTCTTTAGAGGCTTTTAAGGCTGGAAATGACATGTTGCTGATTCCTGTAGATGTACCAAATGGAGTGGCAATGATCAAACAAGCAATTATGAAAAAAGAATTGACAGAAGATAGATTGGACAATTCTGTTAAAAAGATACTGCAAGCAAAATATTTGGTGGGTTTAAATCACTTAAAAATATTATCATCGGATAAGGTTCAGCAAAGAATACATACAGAAAAAGACGATTTGTTGTTTAAGAATGTTGCTGAAAATGCAATCACGTTGGTTAAAAACACACAAGATTTTTTGCCCTTAACAAGGTTAGATACCTTAAAAATTGCTTCGGTTAGTTTGGGAGATAGCCAAGCAAACACATTTGTAACTACGCTTCAAAAATATACAGAGGTGATTGCCGTAAAAGATTTGACTGTTGCCAATTACCAAGCCAAGTTGAAAGATTTTAACACAATAGTTATTGGTTTTCACAAATCGGATGAACATCCTTGGAAACCGTATGAATTGTCTTCTAGTGAAATTCAACTTATTCAGAAAATTTCGGCAAAAAAGAAAGTGATTTTAACTGTTTTTGCAAGCCCATATGCTTTGTTAAAGTTGAATGGATTTAAGAACAGTTCTAATGTGGTAGTGGCCTATCAAAACAATGCAATTTTTCAATCCGTAGCTGCTCAACAAATTTTTGGAGCACTTCCATTTTTGGGAAAACTACCCGTTTCGGTTTCAGATACCTACAAAGTTGGTAGCGGAGTGCCAACAGGAGTGTTAAAACGTTTGCAATACGGTCATCCTAATGAAGTAGGAATGGATGCTGACAAATTATCTAAAATTGACTCTGTAGCGTATTCCATTATAAAAAAAAAAATGACACCTGGACTTCAGGTTTTGGTGGCTAGAAAAGGAAAAGTGATTTACGAAAAAGCATTTGGTTTTTATACCTATGATTCTGTTCAGAAAGTCACCGTAAATTCTATGTACGATTTGGCGTCTTTGACTAAGATTTTAGGTGCAATGCCTCTTTTTTTACAAGGTTTTGAAAAAGGAGATATTCGATTGGATAGTACTTTGGGAGAGCTCATTCCTGAGTTTAAAGATTCTCCAATAGAGAATTTGTTAATGATAGACATGCTAACACATCAATCAGGTTTGCAAGCATGGATTCCTTTTTATTTAAAAACATTGGACAGTGTTTCTCATCGACCTGAAAAAAAATGGTACTCCAATCAAAAAAATAAAAATTTTAGCGTAAAAGTAGCGGATAGTTTGTTTCTGAAAAACGAGTATGTTGATAGTCTTTTTCAAGTTATAAAAACAACTCCTTTAAGAGAGAAACAAGATTACAAATATTCTGATTTGACCTTTATATTATCTAGAAAAATATTTGAAAATAAGTACAAAAAGCAAATGGATTCCTTGTACTATGAAACGTTTACAAACACTTTAGGAGCTTCAAAATTAACATACAACCCTTTGCGAAAATTTATAAAAGACAGCATTGTGCCTTCAGAATTGGACAACTATTATCGTTTTCAGAAAGTACAAGGAACGGTGCATGATATGGCTGCGGCTATGTTGGGTGGTGTGAGTGGAAATGCGGGCTTGTTTGGAAATGCAAATGATGTTGCTAAAATGATGCAATTGTACTTGAACAAAGGTCTGTATGGAGGGAAAAGATACTTTAGGTCTCATACGTTTGAAGTGTTTAACAAATCGTATTTTAGAAACAGAGACAATAGAAGGGCATTGGTGTTGGACAAACCTTCTGGTGATAAAAACATATCAAATAGTTGTAATTGTACATCTGAAGCTAGTTTTGGACACAGTGGTTTTACAGGAACTTTTACCTGGGCAGATCCTGAAACGGAACTGATTTACGTGTTTTTATCTAACAGAACTTATCCAACAATGACCAATAATGAATTGGGTAGAAACGATATTAGAACCAACATTCAAGAAATGATTCAAAATGCATTGAAGAATTGAAAGAGAGTAGATTACTTAATTTCTTTTGAGAAGTTTATATACGTTTTTAGGAAATTAATGTAGTTGTTACAGAAACTGGCTGATGAAGTGTTTTGTGTACAGGACATTTGTCTGCAATTTCTAACAATCGCTTTTTCTGAGTTTCATCTAAATTTCCAATCAATTCAATTCTTTTTTCAATAAGATCTATTTTTGATTTGGGCTGGTCACATTCCTTGCAATCTTGTGCATAATCTTTGTTGTGAGAAAGATGAACAATAACCTCTTCTAGATCCCATTGTTTACGATCGGCATACATGCGCAAAGTCATGGCAGTACAAGCCCCTAGAGACGAGAGTAACAAATTATAAGGAGAAGGACCAAAATTGTTTCCACCAACATTTTCAGGTTCATCAGCAGTTAGGGAATGCCCAGCAGCAATAATGTCCGTTGTAAAACCATTATTTCCAATTCTAGCAACTACTTGTTCGGAAGTTTTGAGCTTTTTTTCTGTAGATTTATCAATATATCTTGAACCCCAGTGAGCTATAATTTGACCTGCATACAAAGAATCTTCTTTGTTAGAAAGCAAATGATCGGCACCATCTAAGGACACAAAACTCTTTGGATGCATGGCTTGAGCATAAATTTCAGAAGCATTGTGAATGCCAACAACAGTATCTTGTGGAGAGTGCAATAGTAGAAGCGGTTTTCTTAGTGTTTTTACAACTTCATGCATGTTGGTTTTGGAAATATCATCGATGAGTTGCTTAGAGATAGGAAAAGATCTTCCTCCAATAGTTACAATGGCTTTTCCGTTTGCTTCAATTTTTTCAATATCATTTTTAAAAAGATGTTGAATGTGCTGAGGAGATGATGGAGCACCAATAGTGGCAATGGCTTGAATAGAAGAAATATTTTTACCTGCAAAAATTGCAGCAGCTCCACCTAATGAATGTCCAACAATCAGTTTAGGAGCTTGTAGTTCTTGGGTCATGTATTCAGAAACATCTTCTAAGTCTTGAATGTTAGAAGTAAAATTAGTTTCAGAAAAATCTCCTTCACTTTGTCCCAATCCTGTAAAATCAAAAAGTAAAACACCAAAACCATTTTGAGTCAATGCTTTTGAAATATTTCTCACTGCGGTTAAATTTTTGTTACAGGTAAAACAATGAGCAAAAATTGCATAAGCATCAGGATGTTGATCTGCGGGCAATTCAAGTTTTGCTGAAAGAAGAATTCCTTTTGAATTTTTAAAAGAGATGTTTTTAGTTTTCATAAGTCAATTCTAATTTCAGTTTTTATGTTGAATGTATTGGTCTGCAAAGAACCTTTCTGATTACAATTTTTTTAGATTTTTTGTGATTTCAGAAGGCTCTGCTCGGTTTCTGTAATCAGTATCTAAAAAGGCATAAACAATTCTTCCTTTTTGATTTATGATATAAGTTGCAGCCAAAGGAAGCTCGTTAGAATCATCACCATTGTAAGCGTTCATGTCAAAAGCATTGTTGTAAATTTCTGCAACGTCATCGGTCAATTTGAATACCGTACCGTACTCTTTTGCCACTTCATTTCCAAGATCGCTCAGAACTTCAAATTTCAATTCATTTTTTTCTATAGTACTCAATGATTTGTCGGGCAATTCAGGAGTCAATGCGATTAAAGTAGCTCCGTAAGCTTCAAAATTTGGCAATTCTAATTGCATTTGATGCAGTGTTAAATTGCAATAAGGACACCAACCACCTCTGTACCAAGTTAAAATAACGCTTCCTTTTTTTAAAAAGTCGTACAATTCAACAGCTTCTCCTAATGCATTGTTTAATATGAAATTAGGTGCAGTATCTCCCACATTTTTAGCCTTACTTAAGATTCCGCTATTTTCAACAGCTTTTATTCCTTCTTGGTATATTTCCTTTCTAGTTTCATCTGCTTTCTGATTGAAATCTTCTTTTTTTTCATTCAAAATAGATTTAAGAGATTGTTGATTTTTGTCCATTTTTTTGTTTTTAGGATTCACCAAATTACATTTTTTTTGTTTGCAATTATTGAAGCCTAATAAGTTCAAAAATCAGACCATAATAAAGCTTTGTGTTTTTGTTTTTTACTGATTTTTCAAAAGCGAAATAGATAGGTCTTCCACCAACGAAAGAAAGTTTAGACTTGCAGTAGTGTTATCGTTTCTAGCTCTGGTTGTAGACCATGTAGTACCGTTGTCTTCTGTCCAACTCAATTTTTTATGGTCAATTTGAACACATAAAATTAACAGTTTTATTTTTTAAAAAGATGAATAGAAAGTTAAGATAAGATTGTTTTGTGAAAAGAGAAAACATGAAAAAAGCGATATCTAGAAAGTTAGATATCGCAGAGTTAAATTTATTGCAAATTTCCGTTAGTATGGTTTTTGTGATTGTTTTATTTGTCTTTTCTAATTGGGTTTTAGTGTTGATTGGTGCGCAAATACCTGCTTTTATATTGATGTTTTATTGACTGCTACAAATTTAAATTCCATCAATAAAACTTTCAAACGTGTCTTTAAAACCATAACCTTCGGACAATTCTACTTTGCTCAGTTTTTTGTATTCGGCCAATGCCCAAAGTACAAATTCTTTAAAAAACGGTACATCTTTCGGGTTCAAATCGGGTTGGTATTCTGTCAATAACGCAGCAAGTGGTTCTATATAATTCAGTTGCTGTTCGTATTCTTTGTTGGTCAAATCATTTGCCAATTCAAAGTCTGTTCCTTGTAAAAACCATTTGACAATATCATCGTAAGGAGTGGTGTCTGTTTTACGAGTCAATTTTTCTATGGTAGGAAAATAGTCATCAAACAAAGTTTTTACAGCATCTTTCAGCAAAATTTCTGCTACCGTTGCGGCTCCTTCTTGTTCTCCTTCGTACACCAATTCTATTTTTCCATTGATGGCAGGAATGATTCCCATAAAATCGCTCAAACGGATAGCAGTAGAAGATTCTCCAGAGGTCAACATTCTTAATTCAGCAGTACTCATCAAATTTTCATAGGCAGAAATACTCAAACGAGCACTAACCCCACTTTTTACGTCTACATATTCACTCTCACGAGCTTCAAAACCAATTTGTTCTAACAAGTTTTTTGCCAATTCTGGCACGTAAATAGTTTCGGACTGTGCTGCTTCTAATTTAGCTTCTTGTTGAGTAATAGTTTTGGCTATCTCAATACTGTCTGGATAATGTGTCAATATTTGTGAACCAATTCTATCTTTTAAAGGAGTAATAATACTTCCTCTATTGGTGTAGTCTTCAGGGTTGGCAGTAAAAACAAACTGCATGTCCAAATCAAAACGCAATTTAAAACCACGAATCTGAATGTCTCCTTCTTGTAGGATATTAAACAACGCAACTTGAATTCTTGCTTGTAAATCTGGCAATTCGTTGATGACAAATATACAACGGTTGGCACGTGGAATCATTCCGTAATGAATCACTCTATCATCTGCATAAGACAATTTTAAATTGGCTGCTTTGATGGGATCAATGTCACCTATAATATCAGCAACTGTAACATCTGGAGTAGCCAGTTTTTCGGCAAAACGTTCTGAACGATGCAACCAAGTAATAGGTGTTTTGTCTCCTTGTTCAGCAATCAGTTCTTTGGCAAAACGAGAAATAGGTTTTAAGGGATCGTCGTTAATTTCAGAACCTGCTACCACAGGAATGTACTCGTCCAGTAAGTTGATCATCTGACGAGCCAAACGTGTTTTTGCTTGTCCTCTTAATCCTAACAAATTGATGTTGTGTTTGGATAAAATAGCACGTTCTAATTGAGGAATTACCGTTTTTTCGTATCCGTGTACTCCTGTAAAGGTTTCTTGATTCTCTTTTTTTAGTTGAATCAAATTGCTTCTTAATTCTTCTTTGATTCCTTTGTATGTATATCCAGCAGCTTTTAAAGCTCCCAAAGTGTTGGTATTTTGTATGTCCATGTTTTCAATTTAAGTTGTCTTCTTGTAGAGAAGATTTAAAGGTGATTATCCTCTAATTCGTTTTTTTCTGTTTTGTTCGTAATCTTCAAAAATCATTTCTCCGAGTCTTTGCAATCCGGTATAAAAAGCTTTTCCTTGGTTGGCCTGTGTAAACGCTTTTACAAATTGCATTAAATAAGGATCTTGTGCAATCATAAAGGTGGTGATTGGAATGTGTAATTTACGTGCTTGACTCGCTTTGTCATAGCACTTGTTCACAATGTGTTGGTCCAAACCGTTGCTGTTTTTGTAATAACGACCGTCTGGCAAACGCAAACAACTTGGTTTTCCATCGGTTATCATAAAAATTTGTTTGTTGGTGTTTTTTTTACGTCGTAACAAATCCATTGCCAATTCCAATCCGGCTACTGTATTGGTGTGATAAGGCCCTACATTTAAATAAGGCAAATCTTGAATTGAAATTCGCCAAGCATCGTTTCCAAACACCAAAATATCCAACGTATCTTTTGGATAACGTGTGGTAATGAGTTCTGCCAAAGCCATGGCTACTTTTTTTGCTGGCGTAATTCTGTCTTCTCCGTACAAAATCATACTGTGGCTAATGTCAATCATCAAGACCGTACTCATTTGAGATTTATGACTGGTTTCGTTCACAATCAAATCTTCTTCATGCAATTGAAATCCATCAGAAATACCGTTGTTTATTTGTGCATTTTTGATGCTTTCGGTCATAGAAACATTGTCCAAACCATCACCAAATTGATAAGCTCTGGTTTCTCCCGTGGATTCATCACCAACTCCCATTTTTTTAGTGCTGTGATTTCCTGATGCCGATTTTTTGAGTTTACCAAATATTTGATTCAGCGCACGTTGACGAATGGCACGTTCTGTTTTGGCAGTAATTCCCATACCTGAATTCCCATCAGGCTGTACGCGTTCTTGAATAAACCCTCGGTCAAACAAATCATGTTTAAAATCTTCTAAAGTATATTCTGGAGTGGTTAGTTCGTAAGTTTTATCCAATTGCGCTAACCAATTTAAAGCTTCATCAACATCACCAGAAGTATGTGTAATTAGTTCTTTAAAAATATCTAAGAGCTTGTCGAAAATACTCAGTTCTGGGGTTTCGTATTTTTTAAATACAAATCCTGTATAAGTGCTATCTCTTTTGTTCATAGGTACATGTTTTTGAGTGGTAAAACTTGTTACTAAGTTAAATCAAATTCTACAGATGTATCTTTAGTCGTAAAGAAATGCAATTATTAAGAATTGGTTTAAACTTTTTACAATGCTGTAAATAATAGGGGATCAAACTTTTTTTTGACCACTACATTCTTTGGACCGAAATCACTTCTGTTGAATGAAAGTAGAACGTTTTCTATGGGTTGATAATTGTCCCAAGGCTTTGTAAACTTTGGTTTTTCATCGTTAAAATTGCTGAAAAAAGACCATTGTTTGATCAAGTGTTCTTTTTTGTCTACGTAAATTTCGTATTTATTTTGTGGTGTAACTCCTACATTTTCAAAAGTCATTTGCAAAACATCAGCAGAATGTCCGTCAGGCAATTTGTCTTTGCGAATGTATTTTAAAGTCACACCAGGATCTAACAATTTCCAAGGCATTGTTAACCAATAAGAATCATTAATCCACCATTTTTTGGCTTGATTCACAAGCTTTTTAGTTTGTTTTTCATCGGTAATAAGTTCTTTGTTTTTGAACGCTTTTCCAAGATTTGTGTTGATGTTTACCAAAACAGTAAGTCCATCTTTGGGAGCTTCTACTCGTACATCACCAGTCCACTTGTTCCAATACAATTTTCGTTTTCCAAAATCCCACTGAATATAGTGTACGTTGTTCCAATTGGTTTCTCCACCCATGTTTTCCATAACCTTATTGGCAATTTTAACAGCTTTTTGATCACTTTGAGAAAAGGCAGAATAGTTTAAGAATAATGCGATAAGAACAATTAAGTTAGATGTTATTTTCATTGAAATATAGGTGTTGTATAAGGTATTAAAGGTATTAACTTTTTTGAAATGGAATTATTTAAATTCAAAAAACTAAACGGATTTTTTGTTCAATTGTTGTGTTCTATAGTTGATATCGATTAGGGATGTTTTTTTTGTTATGTTCTTTATTTAGGGTTTTGTCATATGAATTATGAAATAGAATCTCTGTTTTGTTGTTTTTTTATCAAAAAAGGTAGCTTGAGGAACGATAATTTTAAATAACATATTATGAAAAGAATTACAATGTTACTCTTAGCTTTAAGTGCTAAAATTATGTTTTCTCAAACAGTGCCTACGTTTGGTTCCGGTTTGGATCCTAAACCCAGTGGAAAAGTATGGGTAAAAGAGGATGGTTTAACCGATGAGTTTAATGTAAACGGTTTGGATACGAGCAAATGGTCAAAGTCCACGTGGAATTACGATGTTCCTGTAGAAATGGTGGCAGACAACACTAATTCTGGAGTGTGGGGTGGCTATTTATGGATTAGAGCTACTTTGGATCAGGGAGCAGAACGTTGGTTTAGAACGGCTAGAATTATGTCTAAAGAACAAATTAGTTATCCAATGTATACGGAAAGTCGAATCAAAGCATCAAGCATTTCTGCTTTTAACACCTTTTGGTTAAACAACGGAGATAGTAATAATAGAGATGAAATTGATGTGATAGAAAACAATGCGGCTCCAACGTGTGATTGTAAACCTGATTATCCTTGGTTGATGAAATCGCATTATTGGCAAGCAAGAAACGGAACAGAATATGATGAAGCTAGTGATTTTGATAATAGAAACCTACCTGCAGGAACTCCTGGTAAAGGGGTAAAGTGGGATGCCGACTACCATGTTTTTGGTGTTTACTGGAAAGATGCCCGCAACATGGATTTTTATTTAAATGGAGTAAAAGTAGGAAGTTTGGTTTCTGATTTTGATTATACTAGAGACTTAAACATATTATGGGACTTATGGGCTAAGGATGCAAATTGGATAGGAGGTTTGCCTGCTCAAAGCGATTTAAACAACAATGCAATAAATACCATGTATGTAGACTGGGTAAGAACTTGGACTTTGGCAGATGATCCTAATTCTGTGAACTATTTTTTGATGAATAGAGAGACGGGAAGTAAGGTTAGAACGAATGGGATCAGTGAAAACACACCTTTAGAATTGGTTCCGTCTTCGTGGTCAGGAGCTCCTACACAATGGGAAAAAGTAGCCACAGACAATGGATGGTTTTATTTAAAAAATATAGCAAATGGAATGTATTTCCGTCCTACCGACGATACAGAAAACAGTGTGCTTGTACAAAAACCTACCTCTTACAATGGGAGTTATACCCAATGGAAAATGGTAGAGAGTTCAGGAGGTTATTTTTACTTACAAAACAGAGAAACAGGGGATTATTTTAGACCCGAAACAAGCGATAATTACAGTAATATCATTCAAAAAAGCACGGCCTCTAACGGTACTTGGACACAATGGGCACTGATTCCTACAGGAAATAACAGTTCGGTAATGTTAGAGCAAAACTTTGTTGTGGAAAAGCAAGCTCAAGCAAGCATGCAAATATATCCTAATCCATTAAAAGAAGAAGATTTAACCATTCGTATGGGGAATGAGGATACCACCAGCTATACCCTTGTTATTTCTGATGTTAAAGGAAGTATTGTTTTTAATAATACAGTAACGGGAACTACTGTTATTTCCAAAGAAATTCTGAAAAAAAGTGGTTTGTACTTTGTGAAAGCCGTTAATGAAAGCCAAAAGATTGTTAAAAAAATTATGGTAGAATAATAGGATGATTCTGAATAAAAAGGTTCTTTGTTTTTAGAAACAAAGAACCTTTTATATAAGGATTTAAGAGACTAAACCACTAATTTGTTCTAGCCAATAATTGGTTTTAGCACCAATTTTACCTGTACTGTATGTTTTTTTTGTTTTGTGAATCAAATCATTTACAATAGATTGAATCATTGGTTGTTGTACGTGTTCTGGGTAGGGAATGTCAAACGTTTCTTTGCTACCATCTGCATGAATAAGTAGGAGTGGAGTGTCTTTAAAACAGGCCATTTTTAGGGTTGCTTTGCTTCCGTTGATGGTCAGTTCATCTTGTCGTCCAGGAATTCCATGATTGAAAGCCCAAAAACAAGTACCCACCACATTGTTTTTAAACAACATATTTGCCACTACAACATCGTTGGATTTGTAAATTTTAGATTGATTGGCAGCGAGTCCTTGTATATGATCAATATCACCAATTAAAAATTCTAAAATATTTAATTGATGAGAACCTAAATCGTAAAAATAACCGTCTCCAGCTATTTTTGGATCCACTCTCCAATTGCGTTTATGGTAATCAGGATCTAAAACATCTAAAGGTTTGCTAGTGTTCATTTGAATGTTCAGAACTGTTCCCAAAGTTCCATAGTCAATCAATTCTTTAGCTTTTAAAAAATTGGGCAAACAAGTACGATAATAGGCAATGTAAAGTGGTAAATTTTTGGATTTAAATGCTTTTTCAATTTCTACACACTCATCATGCGTAATGGCCATGGGCTTTTCTATGTAACAAGCTTTTCCAGCTTCTGCAACTTTTAGCGCATAGGCTTTGTGATATTTAGGAGGAGTAGCAATGTAAATCGCATTTATTTCTGGGTGATTGATAACTTCATCAGCATCTGTAGTCCACATTTCTATTTTGTGTCTTTTTGCGTAATCTTTTGCTTTGTCTACATCTCTACGCATAACCGCAATGACTTTAGAGTTTGAAATTTTATACATTGCAGGTACGCTTTTTACTTCGCATACGTTTCCCACACCTATAACTCCCCAATTGACTTGTTTCATGATTTGCTAAAATTGATAGTTAAAAATAAGATTTTAATCGTTCTAAAAAAAGAGGAATTAGAATTACCTGTTGGAACTATATGTCGTGGTTTGCTTTGGTTATTTTTTAACAACAGGCTTTTGAAGTTGTTAAGGTTCTTAAAAAAAAAAAAACGGAATAGTTGATCAGTTTGCACAGAATTTTATGCACAGAATAAACAAAACAATTAATTTTACTTTTGTTGGAAAAAAACAAAACAATTTTGTTTATTTGCAATCCTTCAAACAGTGAGGTGCCAGAGTGGTAATGGAGCAGCCTGGAAAGCTGTGGTCGAGAAATCGGCCCAAGGGTTCGAATCCCTTTCTCACTGCATTTTAACAAAAAACCTCTGTTTTTACAGAGGTTTTTTTATGTCCGATATTTTCTGAATCCTCGGTATGCTTAATAGAATTAGAAAATATTTATCCGAAAAATGAATTGATAAGTGAATATAGTGTTTAATAGTTTAATTATATATTTCTTAAACAAGAGTTTCATTGTTTAGGTAATTGTTAGAGGAGTTTAAAATCAAACTAAATCTTTGTTTACATTGGCAGATGATTTAGTGTAAAATATAACAGAAGACATCAAATGGGACAAGTAAATTTGCAAAAAGATTAGAAAAAATACCGTCCGTAAAAATTGTTAAATTGAAAATAGATTAAATTCGTCTCAAGAAAAAGAAGCAGCAGCAAATGGATTATAATACAAACCTATATACTCTATTAAATTTTAATATGCTTTGTAAGGAACGTAGTGTTTGATAATTAAATTATTGAAAATCAGCTTTATTTTGAGTTGAAAAACATTAATGTCAACACTGTTGTATATATAGTTTTAACTAATGGAATAACTTATAATACTATAATTGCCATAAACAAAACTATATATTATGTATTATAAATTACTTTGCTTTCTTCTATGCTTTATTAGTTATTTTTCAAATGCACAAGAATTTCAGACTAATAATTATCTAGGATATGAAACATCTTTGAGAGAGGGTATACTTTCAAAGGTGTCAAATGTAAACAATTCACAACGTCCTAATTTGAACAAGAATAATGTGATGACCGATTCTAAGTATGAATACTTTTCTAATACCAATAACGGAGTCAATATTCCATTTGCAAGTATAAACGATGCGTCAAATGTATATGTAACGGGTACGAGTTCTAATCCAAATAAGCCAAAAGGGGATTTTGTTACAATTAAAGTGGATGAAACTGGAAATATCCTGTGGGAAGCAAAGGAAGAAACTGACTTATATAGTGTAGAATTTGGAACAGTAATCACATTAGACGCATTAGGAAACCCAATTGTAAGTGGCGTAAATTGGAATGGGGATAATATGGATATTAAAACCATAAAATATGATGCTTCTAGCGGAAACATAATTTGGCAACATACTTTTAACGGGGTAGCTAACGGATTAGATACCCCGACTGCAATAAGTTTAGATAATGCACAAAATATAGTTGTGACAGGAGTGAGCTATACTGGCCAAGGTGTGAGTTTTTTAACTTTAAAATATAATAACGATGGTGATTTATTATGGACAGCTACAGATGCTAATTACACACCCAATACATGGAATGAGCCTCTAGATATTGCTATAGACTCTAATAATAACATTCTAATTTCAGGATTTGGTTATGATTCCAATTCTATGCAAGGTTATTATTCAATCAGTTATAATTCTATGGGTATTGAAAACTGGCGTCATTTATATATATATAATGATCAAAGTACCCCAACTAATTCTATTGCTCGCGGTAATACCATTGACGCAAATGGGAATAGTTATGTTACAGGAACTTTCAATACACTTAATAATAAAATGGGGACAATAAAATACGATTTAAATGGTGATCTTGTTTGGGCAGAAACCTTTGAATATGATGGTGATTTTACTGATGCCTATCATATTTATGCTAATTCAGATGGTGATTTGTATGTTTCGGGAAGACATTTTGGAGGCTTTTCTGAAGATGGAGTGGTCTTGGTTTCATATGATGAAAATGGTGTGAATAATTGGGATTACACATCAGAGGCCATTGTAGATCCGCAAAAAATTTATTTTGAGTTTACTTCAGATTCAGAAATTTTCATTTCCTCAATTGGTATGGATCAAACAACTTTTGAACAAAGAATAGATATTTACAAGCTTAATGATACTGGTGCTTTAATTGGAGAAACAAACTATATAATTCCTTACTCACCTTTTGGAGGTATTGTAAATTTAATTAATATTGATATAACTATTGATAATGCAAATTTAGTATCAAGATCCTTTTATTCAAATAATGGAGATGTATTTGAGGTTAGTAAATTACCATTAGATGCCGATACTCCAGAGTGGTCAGAAATATTTGCTACTACTACCACTAAAATGCAAATTTTATCAACAGTTAACGATAGCAACAATAATATTTATGTATCTGGTCAATATGCTACAATTGTTAATAATGAATATTTTGAAAACTTTCAAATAGTTAAATATAATGAAACAAGGGATGTTGAATGGCAAAAAACTTTTAATCAGGATAATGGAAACCCAAGTAGCGGTATTATAGCAGATGTTGATACTTCGGGTAACATAATTGTGTACTTATTACCAAATGGTTTTGAGGATCAATCTATTCGACTTAAAAAATATGACCCACAGGGTAATTTACTTTGGGAAACAGAAAAAGATTATTTCAATCCTAATTTATATGAAATGTTTTTTGACGATTCAGAGAATATATATATAGCTGGAACTTCATTACAAGAGCAAACAGATTCAAACTCAATATTTACAATTTCAAAATTCTCATCCTCTGGTAATGAGGAATGGACAACATTTTACGAATCATCAGAAATAAGTGATAATTTATATTCATTAAATTCAGGTAATGCAGATACCAATGGAAATATATATGTTACTGGTCATATAGGTGCAGGTGATTGGTTTGATAAAAATTTTAACTTAGTTTTAATGAAACTTTCTGATGATGGTTCATTTCAATGGCTTTCTCCTATGTCTATCGAAAATAATAATACATCTGGTGTAGAAGTTATATTGAGTGACACAGATGATATCTATGTTACTGGATATAGTGTTGGAAGCTCATTTTTAAGAGAAGCCATAGTGCTTAAGTTTAATTCTGATGGTTCAAATCAATGGCTTTCTTCTTATTCTGAAGCAGATCGAACAGTTAACCCATATACAATTAAGCAATTATCTTCCGGTAATATTATAATGACTAGTTATAGTTTATCATCTTTTGATGGTAGTAATCGTCTTGCTATCGTAAATTTTGATAATGAAGGTAACCAAGTATGGTTTGCAAATTCAGAGGTAAATCGTTTTTACAGAGATATGCATATAGATGATTCTGATACTATTTACATTCTTAATCAAATGTATGAAACCACAATTCCTAAAAGAATTTTTTATTCCACAGGTTCATTTACAGCAGCTAGTCTATTGCAATTAGATGAGTTTGGAAATAGTTCAGAGGAGTTTTTTGTAGGACCCGAGTTATCATCATATAACCCTAATAGCTTAAACCCAATGAATGATGGTCGATTAATAATTGGAGGTAGCGTATCGCATGAGATGAATGTGTTTGAAGGATTGTATTTTTTTGAAACGCAACATGACGTTTTAGGTATTGATGAAGTGACATCTCCAGTTTTTAAGAGTAATTGGCTAGGACAAAACTATCCTAATCCTGTGAACACTAATACCTCAATTCCTTTTTATTTAACAGATAGTAGTAATGTCAATTTTAAAATTTATGATTGTCAAGGTCGAAGAATAATGACTATTGATGATCAATTTTACCCAGTTGGTAATAATGTTATGGATGTAAATATTTCAAATCTTCAATCTGGTTTGTATTTTTATAGTATTGAAACAGATAACTTTATATCTACGAGAAAAATGATTGTAAAATAATGCTTCATAGTATAGAGAATATTAATATTTAAAAATGTTACATAACAATAGAATCAAAATAATCATAATAGGCCTATTTGTTCTATTTCCCGTAATCGTTTTTATAATACTAAACAATGATGGAGATAGTGCCTTTTTTTCATCTATAAAAGAGTATGATACCAAATTAAAATTTAAAGAAAAAAATGAGGATGATTGTCAAAAGTTTATTAATTACGATGTTGATGCAATTAATAATTTAGCAATAAGTGAGTGGGAACAAGGGAATTACGAATTAGCATTATCTATTGGGAAATGTGCTTATAGAAGGGCTTTGCTTGAAGAAAATCGAATTGAACTTGCTAAGAATCTTAATATTCTTGGGCTCATTTATTGGCGGTTAGAAAATAATAAAGATGCTATGGAGGCCTATATAGAATCAGCTAAATTAGCAAATGAATTAAACTTGCATAAACTATTAGGATTAACTTATACCAATCAAGCGTTAATACTAAAAGAACAAGGGCAATATACCAAAGCTCTTTTATTTAATAAAAAGGCAATCGATATCTTTAATAAGAATAAACTTTATAGAGAACTTGGTATTTCATATAATAACCACGGACAAATATATAAGAATCAAGGAAAAATAAATAAAGCTGAACAAAATTATTTTAAAGCAATCGACAGTTATGAAAAACAAGAATATAAAAATGGTTTAGCAGCAACCTTTTATAATTTAGCAGACATTCATGCAAAAAAGAACAATGAGAACGATGCTATAAAATATGGGTATTTAAGTCTGAAAATTGCTAAAGAAATAAATAGCGATGTAAGAGTAAAGGATGCATATATCAAACTATCAGAAATATATGAGCAATTAAATAAATTAGATTCTACTATTTTTTATTTTAAAAAATTTAATGACCTAAACAATAAAATACTAATTACAAATCAATCTAAAATTTTAGCCAAATCGCAAGCTGAAATGTCTGCTGAAATCAAAGATTTACAAATTCATAATCTTGAAAAGAATAAAGAGCTTATCCAAAATAGATTTATAATTATTAGTATCTCTCTATATATAGTCTTCTTATTGGGGTTAATATTTATTTTGAGATATACATCGAAGATAAAATTAAAAAACAAAGAAGTTACTTTAGAGTTAAAAGCTTCAAATGAAATACTAGACATAAAGGAGCAAGAACTAAAATCTTACATATTAGACTTAACAAAAAAAAATGAGGTCATATCAAACCTCCAACATGTTATTAATAATAGTAATTTGAGTGTTTCGAAAAAAAATATGGAAATAAAAAAATTATCCCAAAAAAGAATATTAACATTTCAAGATTGGGTCATATTTAAAGAAAAATTCAAAACTATTTATCCTGTTTTTTTTTCATATATTAATGAAAATAAAATTCAATTTACCGAAGGAGAAATTCGTCTAATGGTGTTATTAAAATTAAAAATCACAAGTACTGAAATGGGGAGTATATTGGGAATTTCTCCCCAGAGTGTAAGGGTAGGCAAAATGAGGTTAAAGAAGAAATTGACATCAAATAATTTTGATTCTATTGAAAACTTTTTTTCATTCGTGAGCAATGTTGATGCTTAATTTTTTTTAATAAGTTCAGTATACTAGTTTATAATACTATAAACTCATCAGTTGTGGATTTATAAAAAAGTCGTGCTTCCGGTTAAATAGCTGTAAATACAATCAATACCTATGCACAGCTTTCAAGTAAATTACGACAAAATCCTAAAAGTATTCAAGAGTCTAGATGTTCAAGAGAATTATTCTATTCAAATATGAATTACATACGGTTTGCTCTGTGAATGTAGTGATTTCTAGTTTTGATATTTTAAAATATAAAGTCACAATTATCTAATTGTGTGTATTTTAGCCCCCAATAAATTCGGAGTGATATTTTAAATTTCAAATAGATAAATTTGAGATATGAAATACAAGAAAT
>NZ_JAUOSB010000146.1 GCF_030548295.1 Wenyingzhuangia sp. 2_MG-2023 | reverse complement strand
CTATTAGAGCTAATACCAAACGATCGTCGTAATTTTCCATAAAAAGATATACGTATACATTTCTAAGAATTCCAACTTCACCTCTTAAGGCTTCTGTAATAAAAAATGCGTGAGAATGTCAAGGTACCTGATGCAAAGCAGTTGGTTTATATTGATTGTTTTTAATATATTGTACTTTTGCTTTTGTTGTATATGAGATGTGTATTAGATCACGTGTTTATTTTTTAGGTTTTGTATTTGTTGTATTTATT
>NZ_JAUOSB010000145.1 GCF_030548295.1 Wenyingzhuangia sp. 2_MG-2023 | reverse complement strand
CCAGGAGACATTACATTTCGTCCGCGTGTGTGTCCTGATATTTTATGTACTTTTTCGTGAGCCGCAACTTTTGGATGCGAGCTCCGATAGAGGCGATTCCGGTGTCGCCGGGAATCTCTCGAAAAGTTAGGTCTCGCCACACTTGTGTTTTTCCGACTGCGGTATTTTTAACACGAGGGGGGAATTTATTAACACTCGTGGGGCTGGTGCTAGCACGAAAGTTTCTGGTCGCAAAAGACGTCGTCTAGGCC
>NZ_JAUOSB010000144.1 GCF_030548295.1 Wenyingzhuangia sp. 2_MG-2023 | reverse complement strand
ATTTAATACTTTCCTGGGCACAATGCAAACTAGTCCAAGTCTTTCCATTCCTTTAGCTATTGTGTATTTATCTGTACCAGTAGGCTTTGCTTTCACGATGGTTCGATTAATCCAGAATAATATAAAGCGATTCAAAGGGATTGAAGTGGAAAGGGAGGAAACGACATTATGAGTGCAGGTGTAATCTTCATCGTACTAATAATATTTTTAGCAATTGCTATACCAATTGGAGTTTCTTTAGGTCTTACATC
>NZ_JAUOSB010000143.1 GCF_030548295.1 Wenyingzhuangia sp. 2_MG-2023 | reverse complement strand
AAAACTAACAGCTAATCAAAACACATTTGCTATAGGTTGAATATTCTAATTGTTAAATCAATACATTAACCCAGAAACTAATTTGCAAAAAAGATATAAAACGTCTTTAGGTGCAACTATGGGATTTTAAGAAGTTATTGTTTGGGAAAAATTGCAGTGAAAAGTCATTAGAACTTTTAGGAGTATTCGAGAATCTTTTTAAACATGATCTGAAAAGAATATGAAATAGAGTTCTAGTTTAAATTTAAAGAC
>NZ_JAUOSB010000142.1 GCF_030548295.1 Wenyingzhuangia sp. 2_MG-2023 | reverse complement strand
GAAGAAAATTGTATTTTTAACATTGTCGATATGAAGGACGATAATTCAAAAAATGAAGATATCAAGCAGCTTTATTTTTTCATTAACCAATTGGACAGACTGAACCGAGCAATCATGTTGCTGTATTTGGAAAACCAAAGCCATAACGATATAGCGGACAGTTTAGGTCTCAGTAAATCCAATGTAGCAACTCGAATCGGTCGTATTAAAGAAACTTTAAAACAACAATTTATGCAACAGGCGTCTTAACAT
>NZ_JAUOSB010000141.1 GCF_030548295.1 Wenyingzhuangia sp. 2_MG-2023 | reverse complement strand
CTGCAGGAGAGACTATTGACAACTTCAGGGCTGCATCCGAGCCTATCCCCTGACACCCGAACCGAGATGGCCTGCGGGGCAGTCACTTGAAGCCACCCGTTGGTCATGCCATGATACCACAAAGTAATGAAGGAGACAGAGGAGGAAAATCTGCTCATTTCATCTACTCCTTCTGATCCGTAATGAGTGTCGGGGCTTTAGTTCAGTTTAGTCCAAATTTCAACTGAAGACAAACGTTGGAGGGAGTAAAAC
>NZ_JAUOSB010000140.1 GCF_030548295.1 Wenyingzhuangia sp. 2_MG-2023 | reverse complement strand
TGTCATCGCCTTTTTTTGTACTGAAATAAATTCAGTATTTATAAAACCTCATTCATTAAGTTGAATGAGGTTTTTTTTGTGCTTTACTTTTTGCAATCAGAAAGACCTTAAAAATAATCCATTTAGAAAATAGAGGGGAAATCAAAAGTGGATCACTGAAGAAACTTAAATATTACGGATCAAGACAAATTGTTGTGTTTACGCAAAAATATTGGTTAATCTAAAAAGGAAGAATTCTAGATTTCTAACGCC
>NZ_JAUOSB010000139.1 GCF_030548295.1 Wenyingzhuangia sp. 2_MG-2023 | reverse complement strand
ACTGATGACGTAGACAACTGTGTGAATACAGCGAATCCAAATCAAGAAGATGCTGATAATGATGGAATTGGAGATGCTTGTGACGACGATGCAGATAACGATGGAATTACTGATGATGTAGACAATTGTGTAAATACAGCGAATCCAAATCAGGAAGATGCTGATAATGATGGGATTGGAGATGTTTGTGAAGCTGATACAGATGGAGATGGAATCATTGATGATATAGATAACTGTATAGATGTTGCAAAC
>NZ_JAUOSB010000138.1 GCF_030548295.1 Wenyingzhuangia sp. 2_MG-2023 | reverse complement strand
GGATTTTAGATTTAATTTCTTTTTAATTTTATTGATAGTTTACACTTTTTTCAAAAAAACGCAAACTTTGTTTAATTACAATAAATTAGCAAAAAATTTAAATACAAATACAAATTTGTAAAATTAATTAAATTAGAACCAGTAACTTAAGCATCAAAACACTATCTAAAACAAAAATCATACCCAACCACACCACAAGATCGATCTCTAAATCCGACCTACTGCAGGGATAGACGAGTGGGTTCTGCGATCG